>NZ_WHOH01000001.1:0-1200000 GCF_009741735.1 Lentibacillus sp. JNUCC-1 | reverse complement strand
CACAGCAGGGAAAAATCTGTTTGGCAAAGACAATGGCATCCATGTCCACTTTGAACTGCATAAAGGAGATCAGAAATTCAACCCTGAAACTTACTTTAATCAGCCAGTAAGCAAAATGGATGAAGCCGAATCCGAGTCAGTCCAGACAGAAGAGGATGCCGAACCATCAGACATTGATGATCTGTTAGAAGAAAAAGAGGATCATCCGGAAGGCATTCCTGAAGAAAGCGAAACAGAATAATAGCTTCGATTAAAAACTCCAGTCCATGCAGGCTGGAGTTTTTAAGTTGCTGTCGAATCGTTCATGAATTTGTCGAACGATTGTGATATCATTTTAGGACACATTATGATATGATATTTCTCGTGTGAGTAAAGACCTACCCACATCTATAAACCCAAATCATTGAAAGGGGTTGCCTTCCATGGAACTCTCCCAACCAGCTCTGGATCAATTCATGTCCGCCTCAGACCATTCCTCTATGCACGTCATCATGCTGTTACTGAAAAAACAATTCACTGAAGAAGAAGCAAACGACAAGATGCGGCAATATTGTTTGGAATCGCACAGTGATCGCATTAAGAAAACAGGCATGGAATTCCTATACATGCACGGATTTTATGAGGATTTGCAGCAGTTAATTTACAAAAACCGTTCTTCTCAAGATCTGTCAAGGCAAAACTGGGCTCTGGTCTATCAATATATGCTTGATCGACACCGCTGCAAAGTAACACCCCCGCTTTTGATGGAACGCTTTAACGCAATCAGAACTTCTGACCCTGAACTCGCTTGCCTTGTTGACTTTGGCCGGATGTCTATCGAACTTGATACAGGGAATTTTGATAGGATCGGAAAGTATATTCAGAAGAACTACAAGCGTTTTGAAGAGATCCAAGACGTTGCTTTGCTCGATTTTTTCCAAACAAGAATGCAGCAGAATTTGTTCGTATACTATTGGCACCGCAATGAACTTATTATTGCTCGCAAGCTGGGGTTTCAAGCTTTGACCCGTACTAAAAACATGCGCACAAAAATCAGCATTCATGCTAATCTTGGGTTGACTTACTTATTTGATACGTATGAGCAAGCTTTCTATCATATGCAAGAAGGATTGAAACTCGCAGTGAAGCATGGATACAAAGATTTGGAGAAAATGATTACAGAACATAATATACCATTTCTCGCGGCCGAATTTGGCATAACGGATCATATTACGACAAGCGACGCGAGTGAACAGGCACACTTGGCCATCGCTGAAGGAAATTATGAAAAGGCACGGCATATTTTGAATGATATTCCTTCTGACACGCCGTTTCGCCTGTATTATCTTGGTTGTGCCACACAGGATCCTCATATGCTCATGAAATCCTATGGCGCGTTTATCCAAAAGAAAAGCGATTATTTCTTCAGTCGCCTCCCGCTGCGAGCGCTGCAAAAGTTAAGATCATAACATTTCAACATGCCCCTTGTTCATCATGCATATGATGGCACAAGGGGCTTTCTCATGTCCAAATCCTTGTCAGCGCTTGTCCTTTCTGGCTTAATACTTAATTTTGATCATATTTCCACTGCTTTGATAATAAAATGTTATAAATCAAACAATCTTCAATGTCTGAGGTGAGATCATGTGTGGCTGTTGTAACAGAGCATATTGAAGTGTTTACTCAACCTTGTTGTGAAGCCCTATTTCCAGGTTATCTGAATACATACCCTTACATTTTCTGCAGTGTTGATCCTATTAACGGCATTCGTGTGCTCATAACACCCACTTTTACCGGTATTTGTTCAAACCATCGTCTTATGTCCAATAACAAGCCATGTAACTGTATCACCTTGTCTCGATTCACACCTCGGAAATATCCAACTTAGGGAGGCGAACGGTGTGCACGATTACATCAAAGAAAGAACGATCAGGATAGGGAGGCAAGTCGTGGAGACGAGGAAAACTGTCAGAACGATCGCGAAAGAATTTGGCGTTTCCAAGAGTACCGTCCATAAAGATTTGACTGAGCGATTGCCTGAAATCAATCCTGAATTGGCGAATGACGTAAAAGAAGTCCTTAATTATCACAAATCGATCCGGCACATACGCGGCGGCGAGGCCACGCGTAAGAAATATAAACTTAAAACAACACAGGCGGCCAAAATCAATGGCAAAACGTCACCGCCCAGAGGCCCAAAACCTGTCGGGTGAGTATATCCTAACCTGACGACGCGCAGCATGCGTACATGCTGCGCGTTTTTCGTGTGCACGACTGTATGGAGACGTCAGGAAGAGATATACTAAGGGAACGAAAATAATCCATAATATTTTTGCGAAGTATGCAGTTATGCGTTGAATTTTGTGGTAAAATAGTTCATTAGAGGCAGTATGTACGAAACGTTGTTCAAATATAAATTTCAGGAGGTTCACCAACGTATGTTTTCTAGGGATATCGGAATTGACCTTGGTACGGCTAACGTGCTCATTCACGTGAAGGGCAAAGGGATCATTTTAAATGAGCCGGCAGTCGTTGCAATGAATCGCAATACAGGAAAAGTGCTTGAAGTGGGAGAGGCGGCGCGCCAGATGGTCGGTCGTACCCCAGGCAATATTGAAGCGGTTCGTCCGCTGAAAGACGGCGTCATTGCTGATTTTGACATTACAGAAGCAATGCTGAAACATTTTATCAGTAAAATAAATGTCCGCGGATTTCTGTCCAAACCGCGTATGCTGATTTGCTGCCCGACCAACATTACCAAAGTCGAGCAAAAAGCGATTAAAGAAGCAGCGGAAAAATCCGGCGGCAAGAAGATTTACTTGGAAGAAGAGCCGAAAGTTGCGGCGGTTGGTGCTGGAATGGAGATTTACCAGCCAAGCGGAAATATGGTTGTGGACATTGGCGGCGGCACGACAGATGTGGCTGTCCTCTCCATGGGAGACATCGTCACGGCTCAGTCGGTTAAAATGGCCGGGGACAAATTTGACGTAGAAATCCTGCAGTACATAAAACGCAAATATAAACTTCTGATCGGGGAGCGCACGGCTGAAGACATTAAGATTAATGTCGCTACCGTCTATCCGGGTGGAAGGCATGAAACGATGGACATCCGTGGGCGTGACCTGGTGTCAGGACTGCCGCGTACGATCTCGGTTCACTCTGATGAAATTGAAGAAGCGCTGCGTGAACCAGTTTCGCTGATCACCCAGGGTGCTAAAACTGTTCTGGAACAGACACCGCCTGAACTGTCTGCTGATATCATTGATCGAGGCGTCATTTTGACAGGGGCGGCGCTTTGATTCACGGCATTGATCAACTGCTGGCGGACGAGCTCAAAGTTCCTGTTTTATTAGCCGAAGAACCGATGAACTGTGTGGCCAAAGGAACGGGCATCATGCTGGAAAACATCGATAAGATTGAACGCAAAAGCATCGTTTAACCTTTTTTCAAAGGAGAGAGGATCATGTTAAGAGGCTTTTATACCGTTGCAAGCGGCATGCAGGCTCAGCAGCGTCGGCAGGAAGTGTTATCAAACAATATGGCCAATGTCAACACGCCGGGCTATAAAGCGGATGATGCAGCCATTCGTGCGTTTCCGGAGATGCTCACGTATCATATGGGAAAAAAGACGATTCCGGTATCGCATTCGTTTAACATCCCTGTAAATGAGCAAATTGGATCGTTCAATACAGGGGTTTATGTTCAGGAAACGATCCCGAACCATGCACAAGGCGATATCCGGGAAACAAACGTTTCGACAGATCTCGCGCTTGTAAATGGGAAGGTGCCGGATGAAACGGGGAGCCTTTTTTTCACCGTCCAACTGGAAAATGGGGATACAGCCTATACACGCAATGGGCACTTCACTGTTGATCAGGACGGGTATTTAACAGCGGGTTCCGGACATTATGTGCTGGACAGCGCCGGCAATCGGATACAAACAGACGGTATGACGTTTACGGTCTCTTCAAATGGTGTTGTCACGACAGCGGCAGGCAATACTGCTGAACTTGGCATGAGTTATGCAGCGGATGCGAACGATCTTGTTAAAGATGACTATGGATTTTTTACAGGGGATGCAGGTGAAGTGCCTGCTGGAGCTGAATTTACCATTCAGCAAGGGGCCTTGGAAGGTTCGAATGTTGATGCCATGCAGACTATGACCGAAATGATGAGCGCTTACCGCTCTTTTGAAATGAACCAGCGTGTGTTAAAAGCCTATGACCAGAGCATGGGTAAAGCAGTAAGTGAGATTGGACGAATCGGGTAGAGGAGGGTAAAGCATGTCGCAAACCATGATACAGGCCGCCGTAACGATGCGGGGACTTCAGCAAAAGCTGGATGTGATCGGGCATAATATGTCAAACAGTCAAACGACCGGTTATAAGCACCGTCAAGCCGATTTCTCTTCCCTTTTGTTTCAGCAAATCAATAATATGACAGACCCTGCCAATGCGGAGGGTCGCGTGACACCAGACGGGATTCGGATTGGGTCAGGTGCCAAGTTGGATGATATCACGATCGATCTCACACCAGGTGCACAAAAACCGACAGATCGGGAGCTTGATACAGCTTTGCTCAAGGACAACCATCTATTTCAAATCCAAGTGACGGAGAATGGCACGTCAGAAACGCTTTATACGCGAGATGGCGCATTCTATCTCAGTCCGATGGCGGATGGCAGTGTGCTGCTGACGACAAAAGACGGAAATCCTGTCCTGGGGGAGAATGGACCGATTGAAATTGCAAACGGCTTTGATGATATTGCCATTCAGCCAAACGGTGTTATTGAAGTTTCACGCCAAGGGGTGACTGAAACAGCAGGACGTCTTGCCATTGTAGAAGCTGTTCGCCCCCGTTTATTGGAAACTGCCGGGGCCAATGCTTTCCGAATGCCTGATGCTGAGACCCTCGGCTACAATTTCGATGACGTTATTCAGGTGGTTAACCCACAGGGCGACCTCATCAAAAGCGGAGCATTGGAAGCGTCCAACGTTGATGTGGCCAAACAGATGACAGACATGATGATGACACAGCGCGCCTACCAATTCAACGCTCGGACAATCTCGATGTCAGATCAGATGTCCGGTTTAGTCAACCAGCTCAGGTCATAACAAGGGCTGTTTATGCCCCGGGAGTGCGGGGAATAAAAGGATTAAGAAATGAATAAGATACTGCAGTGACAAGCTTATTTTTTGCAAGTGAAGGAGTAACAAGCCATGGCAACCCAAACAAATTCTACCGAAACAACAACCAATCAGACATCAGAAACCGAAAGTGCCAAGCAACCCAAGCGCACCTCTTCGGTTGACCTGGAAAAAGGCAAAAGAACGGTGACCAAACAGAAGCAGAAAGAGAAAGCCAAACCTTCTGCACGCGAAGAACATAAACAGAAAAAGAAGGCGGAAAAGAAAAAGGCAAGCGCGTGAAAAGACGTCTATTGCCGATCTGGCTCCGTTTGATTATTGTTTTGGTGCTGGCGGTTGCTGCGCTGATTTTAGGACTTGGAATTGGGTACAGTGTTCTTGGTGATGGCTCTTTTAAAGAGATATTTGACAGGGAAACATGGCAGCATATTATCGATATTGTAGAAAAGGAAAAGTAGTCATTTGAGGAGGTTTAAAGCGAATGGATATTGAAGAAATTAAGCAAACAATTCCGCACCGCTACCCTTTTTTACTGGTGGACCGTGTGCTTGAAGTGGAAGAAGGCAAGCGCGTCGTCGCATTGAAAAATGTAACCGTGAATGAACCATCTTTCCAGGGGCATTTTCCAGATTATCCGGTCATGCCAGGTGTTTTAATTATAGAAGCACTTGCTCAAACAGGAGCCATTGCTGTGTTGGGACGTGAGGAAAATCAAGGGAAGATCGGCTTTCTCGCCGGTATTGATAAGTGCCGCTTTAAGCGTCAGGTCAAGCCAGGCGACCAGCTCCAGCTTGAAGTGGAGATCACCCGTCTGAAAGGGCCTGTTGGAAAAGGTAAAGGAATTGCGACTGTGGACGGCGAAGTTGCCTGTGAAGCTGAGATTATGTTTGCCATTCAGTAACGTGCGTGGCGCTTGATCAAACGTTTGAATTAAAATGGATGTACATATATGGAGAGCAGTTCTGCCGCGTTTGGCATAGCTGCTTTTTTTATCGGCGCTCGGCTCACAGTCCGAGCGCCGATAAAACACCGCGAGCGCCGATAAAACACCGCGAGCGCCGATAAAACACCGCGAGCGCCGATAAAACACCGCGAGCGCCGATAAAACACCGCGAGCGCCGATAAAACACCGCGAGCGCCGATAAAACACCGCGAGCGCCGATAAAACACCGCGAGCGCCGATAAAACACCGCGAGCGCCGATAAAACACCGCGAGCGCCGATAAAACACCGCGAGCGCCGATAAAACACCGCGAGCGCCGATAAAACACCGCGAGCGCCGATAAAACACCGCGAGCGCCGATAAAACACCGCGAGCGCCGATAAAACACCGCGAGCGCCGATAAAACACCGCGAGCGCCGATAAAACACCGCGAGCGCCGATAAAACACCGCGAGCGCCGATAAAAGTTTCCGTGATTTTTCTAAAAGGCGTATTCAAATGAATGTCTTGGTTAAACTACTCGTGACATCGAAATGAATTCAAGGAGGGATAGTTATGAAAAGGAAATGGATGTTGAAGATGCTTGCCCCGTTTTTAGCACTTGCCATCATGACTGCTTGTGGTAATGATGATGACATGGATCCGGTGGATAACAATGATAATGATGCCCCGATGAATGAGGAAAATGACGGCGGGGATATGAATAACAATGAGGATGATATGCTCGATAACGATACCGACAATGGTGACGATGACATGCTTGACAATGACGAGCAAGACAAGAATAATGACAAGCAGAACAATAACGACACCGGAAACAATGACATGAACGACGACAAAAACGAATAAACGGCCAAATATTAAAAGGCAAGAAGCGAACCGCATTGAAAAGCGATTCCTTCTTGCCTTTAACAAACCTTGAGCTTTGAATTAAAATACCTCTGCCTAAACCGACAGATCCACCTGACTGCCAAGGTTGGGATGAGGTGCTTGTGGTGCTGAAGCTTCAAGCATTTGTACAAGCTGGGCACCTTGCTCTTCCATGACGTTTTTTGTTCGGTTGAGAACCATCATGCTCGCATCGGCTTTTGTCTGTTGATTCGCCATGACGACAGAAAGTGCTGCAATATCCATTAAGATCCCTCCCTCGTCTTATATCGGTAAAACATTCATTTTGTTAAATCACCCCTTCAAATCTCCTCATTTCGACAAAAAGTTTAAATTTTATCACTTTAATATTGGCATCTGATTCACAGTATAGTAAAATATAACTAATTTAACAAAAGCCTCCTACATAATTTTACCTGTAAACACGTTGTATTTGCAGCAGTCACACATATTGGCTTTTAGTACATATGAAAGCGTTGTGATGTATTTATGGGACGTTATGCTTACAAAATTACACCCTTTACAAAGGCTATTCAGTCGTATGATTCTTCATTTTATAAGGCACGTGTCTATGAAGGGAACAGATGGATTAAAGTGGCCAAAACCACTGAAAAGATTTTAGAAGACAGTTGTTTTGCGAACAAATCGACCTTGAATGGACGTCGTGATTATGCCAGGAAACTCCTTAATGTTACCTACAAAGTTCCTATCCCCATAATTCCGCATCTCGGTGTGTTCATGTTTCCCATTATTACCAAGCGTAATAAGCAATGTTACTGGATCGCGCTTGACCTTATTGAACGTTATGAAAAGTTAGAGCCTGACACAGTAAGGATCCAATTCAGAGATGGGACCTTCCTTCACTTAGACACTTCATTAGACACGTTTCAAAAGCAATATCAAAGGACAGCCCAACTTAAAATCATGATGAACCGACCCTCTTATTATGACGAGCTTGACCCGCTTTTTGATTGAATTTCAATGAATGCGTTATCATTTAAAAATACGAATTCTAAGCTTGTGCTTACGGCCTGATCTGTTTATAATAAGGATTAGGTTTTTTTAGTGACTGACCGGTAAGTATAATTAATGAAACCAATGAACGGTTCAATCCGTAAACGTAAGGCAGGTTAGAAAAATGAATGACAAACAGATGCTTCTTATGAGTTCCGGTATGAAGTTATTTGCAGACAAAGGGTATCATAACACGTCAGTGCAGGAAATTGCTGCAGCGGCGGGGATGTCCAAAGGTTCTTTTTACTTGTACTTTCAATCAAAAGAGGACTTTCTTACCAAAGTGATTCAGTATTATTATAAAGAAATCATTAATAGGCTGGAAGCCATTAAAAATCACAACGATTTTGATGCGAGGGCCAGCTTTGCAGCGCAAATCAGTGTTCTAGCCAATTATGTTTACACATATAAAGACTTTATCAGGATGCACATTAGAGAAAACATTCCAGCCGGACAGTATACTGACCAGTTGGTCAACCAAATGAAAGTCCATAATTTTCACTGGCTGAAAGATAACCTTCTGGCCATTTACGGACCTTCTGTCAATGACTGTTTGATCGACACGATTATTCAAAGTGATGGGCTGATGAACGGGTACTTTAAATGGATGGTCACAGATGGTCTGCAAATAGATACAGAACAGACAGGCAACTATATCGTTGAGCGGATCGATAATCTGATTCAGGGTATGCTGGCAGATTCATCGCCACCGCTGATAACGGCAGAAAATCTGCCTGACATCTATACAGATCACTTTGCAGATGTCAACGGGGAAAGCCTTATGGACCTTATTGAGCAAGCTAAAGCAGCGGTTTATGAGACAGATTTATCCGCTGATCGTCAGGCAGAACTTTTGGAAGCAGCCGATATGATTGCTGTGTCGGCCAAAGAGGAGCAACCCAGCACGATGGTCATTAAGGGGATGCTTGCTTATTTTCAAGCAGAACCGGCTCTAAAGCCGTTTGCGGTAAAAATTGCGGATCGGCTTCAAATAAAACTGATACAATAATGATCGGTATATGGAGATCATCATTACAATAGAGATGTGAATATTGGGAGGGTACATGTATGAAAAAAGTATACTTAATGATTGCAATGCTGTTTGTAGTGGGGCTTCTGGCCGCATGTAACGGAGAAAACGAGGATAATGCTGAGGAAAATGATGAGCAGCGCCCAACACCGGTACACACAGCTGAGGTTTCGGAAGGAGATTTGGTCGTTAATCGAACCATGACAGGCCGCACATCTCCATCAAGTACGACACCGGTCATGCTTCCACAACCAGGAGAGATTGATTCACTTGAAGTGGAGAACGGTGACACGGTTGAAGAAGATGACAAATTAGCTACCCTGGCAAGCCGGGCAGGCAAGCAAACCATTAAAGCACCAAAAGCCGGGACCATCATTAACTTGAGTGCCAATGAAGGTGACATGGTTTCTGCCGAAGAACCTTTTGCCATAGTGGCTGATCTCGATGAAATGACAGCCGAGTTTGGCGTAACATCAAACGTTCTGGACTTAATCAAAAAAGACAAAACCTATGAGCTGACGTTCCAAGGCGAGACGTATGAAGCCGACGTTACTGAAAAAAGCGTGATGCCGAATGACCAGGGTCTGTACACGGCGAAAGTATCTATTGAAAACAAAGGTAATGTTCTGCTCCCGGGGATGGTCGTGCAAATGATGGTACCTGAAAAACGCGTAAAAGATTCTGTCCTAATTCCAACAGAAGCACTTGTTGAAGAGAGTGACGGAGCTTACGTTTATGTTGTTTCAGACGGAAAAGTAACTAAAACTGAAATTGAAACTGAAGAAATTCAGTCAGATAAAACAGCCGTCAAGTCTGGTTTGAAAACAGGCGACCAGGTTGTGGTGACAGGACAAACGTCACTTGCAGACGGCAGTGAAGTTGAGGTTGTGAAGGAAGGAGAGTCATCGTGAAATTAGTTCAAACATCTGTCAAACGGCCCGTCGGCGTCATCATGATCGTCCTTGCGATCATCGCCCTTGGCGTCGTATCGGTCAGAAGTCTTGCGATCGATCTGTTTCCTAAAATAGAACTGCCGATTGCGGTTGTCGCAACAAGCTATCCCGATGCCGCACCGGAAGATGTGGAAGAACTAATCAGCCGCCCGATTGAGGGATCTGTCAGTTCAATTGAAGGGATCGACACAATTCAATCCCAATCCCAGCCTGGGGCCTCGCTGGTTGTTATGATGTTCAAGAATGGCACAGATCTTGATCAAGCGCTCCTTGATGTCAGGGAAAAGATTGATCAGACCAAAGGATTTTTGCCGGAACAAGCCAACGAACCAAGTATTATCCGTTTTAATCCAGACCAGCTTCCGCTCATGTGGGTCAGTCTCACAGGAAAAGAAGCAGCCGAACTGACGAGCATTGCTGAAGATCAGGTTGTCCCTTATCTCGAGCGGCAGGGCGGGGTTGCTTCTGTCAATATTGAAGGGGCAAAAACCCGTGAGATTCAAATTGAACTCAATGAAACAGCGATGCAGCAGTACGGTGTGACGGCACAAACGATTACCCAGTCACTCAACAGCACCAACCAGTCCTCATCTGTCGGTGTGGTAGAGAAGGGAAGTAAAAATCTGCAGCTCCGGGTTGTCGGGGAGTTCACATCAGTTGACGACATTAAACAAACGATTGTTCAATCCGAAACGGGCGCAACGATTCAGGTCGATGATGTTGCGGATGTGAAAGATACGTTTAAAAAATCATCTTCAGAAACACTTGTGAACGGCAAGTCCTCAGTCGTTTTGTCCATCATGAAGAAGACAGATGGCAATCCAGTGGATGTCGCCGGTAATGTGAAGGATGCCATCAGTGACATGAAAGGTGATTTGTCATCAGATGTTGATCTTGATGTGGTGATCGATACCTCGGAATTCATTGAACTCTCGATCAATTCCGTTGTGCAAAACATCCTGATTGGTGGCATTATTTCCATCTTTATCTTGCTGCTATTCCTAAAAAGCATCCGGGCAACACTTGTCATTGGTGTATCGATCCCGATTGCCATTATCTCCACGTTTACCTTGATGTATTTCACTGGAGAAACGCTGAACGTCTTGACACTCGGCGGTTTGGCGCTCGGTCTTGGAATGATGGTCGACAGTTCGATTGTTATTTTAGAGCATATATACACCTACAGGCAACGCGGTTACAGTCTGAAAGAAGCGGCAATTAACGGTGCTTCTGAACTTGCACCAGCCGTAATTGCATCCACGACAACAACATTGGTTGTGTTCCTGCCGATTATTTATGTTGAAGGCATCGCATCAGACCTATTTACACCGCTGGCCTTGGCCGTTTCGTTCGCATTAATCACATCGCTGATTGCCGCGATCACGCTCGTACCGATGCTTTCGTCCAAACTTCTGGCCTCGGCGATGGGAGAAGAAGGACGCCGATACTGGTTTAACCGCTTTTTGGATAAAGTCGGAAACCTCTACCAGCGCATGCTCAAATGGGTACTGAAGTTCCGGAAAATTACCGTTGCCGCGACACTTGCCATTATCGTCGGCAGTCTGGCCCTGATCCCTATGATTGGCGCGGAGTTCATACCTTCCGCAGACCAGGGACAGGTGCAGATATCAGTAAAAACAGCTTCAGGCACCTCACTTGAGGATACAGAAGATGTTGTAGAGCAGATTAACGATAAAATAACAGATTATGAGTCCTTGATCGAAACGAACTTTGTCACAGTTGGCGGTGGCGATCAGATGGGTGGTGGCGCAGGAGGCAGCGGCAATACTGCATCCTACATGATCCAGCTGCTCCCGGCTTCTGACCGTGATCAGTCAACTTCTCAAGTTGTTGCCGATATTGATGAAGATCTGCAAGGTATAGCAGGCGCCGAGATTACCGTCAGTACTATGGACGGCGGCATGAGTACCGGAGATCCGATTCAGATCCAGCTGCACGGCCCTGAACATGGTGTCCTGCGTGATCTTTCAGAAGATGTGATCGATGAACTCAATCAGATCGATGGTGTTCATAATCCGGAAAGCAGCGCCTCTGAAGGCCTCCCGCAAATGACGATCAAGGTGGATGAATCAGCCGCTGCAGCCTACGGGTTAAATCAACAGCAGATTACCGGCCAAGTTCAGATGAAGCTAAACGGTCAGACAGCAACACAATACCGTGAAGGCGGTGAAGAGATCAATGTTGTGATGAAGTATCCGGAAGAGAACAACCGTACCATCAGTGATCTGCTTGACCTGAAAATACAATCTCCTTCCGGTGCAGTGATTCCGCTTCAGGAAGTGGCAGACCTGACACAGACTCAAGGACCTGCTACACTGACAAGACAAAACCAGCGGCCGCAATTAAATATCACGAGTGGGGTCATGGACCGGGATCTGGGCAGTGTGGTCGACGATGTTAAAAAAACCCTGAACGACATGCCTTTTCCTGAAGGCTATGATTTTGACATTGGCGGGCAAGCGCAGGATATGCAGGAGTCCTTCCAGGATCTGGCTCTGGCACTCGTATTCTCGATCTTCTTGGTGTATGCAGTCATGGCGGTGCAGTTTGAAAACTTCCTGTTCCCGTTCATTATCATGTTTGCTATGCCAACGACAGTCGTCGGGGTGTTGCTCGGGCTCTTTATAACCGGCATTCCATTGAGCATTCCAGGCTTTATTGGGATCATCATGCTCGCCGGGATCGTGGTCAACAACTCGATTGTGCTCGTCGATTATATTAATATATTGCGGCGAAAAGGAATGGAACGTTACGAAGCGATTCTGGAAGCCGGCCGCAGCCGTTTGCGTCCGATCTTGATGACGACATTAACGACCGTTCTGGCAATGGTTCCGCTGGCACTTGCTCTTGGTGAAGGGTCCGAAACCCAGCAGCCGCTGGCAGTGACCATCATCTTCGGTCTCAGCGTTTCCAGCTTGTTCACACTACTGCTCGTACCAGTCATCTACTCATTCTTTGATGACTTCACAGCAAAAGTGACACGACGGAACAAACGTAAGAAGAATGTTTAAGATATGAATGAAGAAAATCCGAACCAATCCATACTGCTATGGATCACGGTTCGGATTTTCTACGTTTTACAGTGTTATATTTTGGGCAGTGACCATTGATTAAGATGTGGAATCCGTAAAGTGCGACATAAGGGAGTATGTTATGACTGCCTCGCCCCACCGATCTCCGGGAAAACACTGCGCTTTCCATGGGCGCTGATGAGCCTCCTCGCGCTGCGCGCTGTGGGGTCTCATCTAGGCTTTTGCTCCCATAGGAGTCTCCGTGTTTTCCCGGAGATCGGTGAAAGAATTGTTTATACTTTTATAACTGAGCACGTAAAACTTGATGTGATTACTCAATCAAAAAACAAGGATGAAAATCACATGTATTTAGAACGGGGCTGCGTGTGATAGTGAAATTAGTTCACACGCAATTGTGTAACGAACCGTCCGAGCCACTGACTAACATAAAGTGATTGGAGCGAAGGGAAGTCGACTCCTGCGGGAACAGCACGAGTCCGAAGACCCCACAGCGTTACATTAGGGAGGGTCGACTAAAACCGCCCTTTGCGGGCAACGTCGACATACCCCTTGCCGGGGCAAGGAGGCTGAGGCCGTGCTCGCGGCTAGAAGACACTGTGAAAGTGGTTTTCTTGAGCAGATGTCGCACTTGAGCTGTGATAAAGTTAAAGCGACTTCCCGTAGCGCAAATCACGATTCACTCATTGTGATTGTTGGTTGCCATTCTCATTAAGTAAGTGAGGATCCTTCTAGATAAAGTTAGATTCAAGTTTTCATGGTTCGCAGTTTAATTGAATTACCTGCAAATGCACTATTTTTCAGATAACGAACTTAAAAGAGAAGGTCAAATACAAGTATATCCATTTGCGGATTGGGCACATCAAGACACGTGCATGTGCTATAATGAACAATGTACCGTAACGTCTGGCCTATTTGGATCAGGCGTTTTTTAGACCGTGAATTTCAATCAATACTGCTGTATGACAGACCGCAAGCTGACTCAGCAAGAGGAGGATGCTTTGTGCAAAAATACAAATACGAACAGCTGAAAAGCTATAATCAATTCCTGCTGATTGCCAGTATCATTATGGTGGCATTTAACCTGCGTGCTGCGATTACTTCCGTTGGCCCTGTGATCGGCATGATCCGAGAGACGCTCACCCTGCCGAACTGGAGCATTGGAATTTTAACGAGCCTTCCGCTGTTTGCGTTTGCTATTATGTCTCCAGTCGCACCGAAACTAGGCATTAAATACACCAACGAAGGGGCGCTTATAGGGGCATGGTGTTGCTTGCACTTGGGATTGTGATACGTACCATTGCCCATCCCGTCCTGCTGTTTGGCGGAACCTTGATGATCGGAATTGGGATCGCTGTATCCAATGTTTTGTTGCCCGGCATTATAAAAGAACGTTTTCCTAAACGGGAGACGCTTATGACGAGTATCTATGCAACGTCCATGAGCCTGAGTGCTGCCTTGGCCTCGGGACTTAGCATTCCTATTGCGGAGCACTCGGCATATGGCTGGCAGGCGGCATTAGCAGTCTGGGCTATTCCGGCAATTATTGCAGCCCTTATGTGGATTTATTTTGTCAGACACCGGACCTCCGCTAACAAAGTCCGGATGGAATTTGTTTATGCCAGTGATATGCGTATGTGGCGTTCGAGGCTTGCTTGGCAGGTCGCTGTTTTTATGGGCATGCAGGCTTTTGTGTACAATGTCATTATCACGTGGCTCCCTGAAATGCTCAGAGATTACGGGGTGACCAGCAGTGAAGCAGGCTGGATGCTGTCGGTAAATCAATTTGTGGGGCTGCCCATCGGTCTTATTGTGCCAATTCTTGCTGGAAAAATGGCATCTCAGCGCTTGATAGTGAGCATTCTTTGCGTATTGTCGTTCATAGGTTTAGGTGGGCTTTTTTATGGTGACAGTTACACGATGATGGTCATCAGTGTTCTGTTGATCGGCGTTGCGCTCGGCGGTCTATTCCCATTGGCTCTCACATTTCTGGGGCTTCGTGCTTATACCGCTAAACAAGCAGCCGAGCTTTCAGGTATGGCCCAGGCGATTGGGTATTTCCTTGCTGCAACTGGACCAATCCTTATGGGCTATGTCATTGATGCGACTGGAAATTGGTCTGCGGCACTTCTGATTTTAATGTTCATGACGCTTCTAACTTGGGTGGTAGGACTTGGGGCCGGACGTAATCGCGTCGTTTCAGATGACTTTTCCGGATAACCATGTGTGCGGTCCATCCATAAAAGGTGGCCTTTTGTGATAACTTTTCCTCTTAAACATGTTTGAGATGATGAGATTGGGGAATAGTGAGATATGTTAAATTACATATCCTGTCACAATTGTTAAAGGAGATACACAATGGAAGAGCGGACAACATTGGAAAAGACACTGAAGCCCAGATGGGTCTGGGCGATCGCGCTAGGATCATCTATTGGATGGGGGCGTTTGTACAGCCGACCAACTGGATGAGTGAGGCGGGTCCTCTTGGTGTCATGATTGGCTTTGGAATCGGGGCATTGCTCATGATGCTCATTGCGGTCAGTTACGGATTTCTCATTAAAAGCTTCCCCGTATCAGGCGGGGAATTTGCTTATGCATTTATCTCGCTCGGTCGTGTTCATGCTTTTATTTGCGGCTGGTTTCTCACGCTTGGGTACATATGTATCGTTGCTTTGAACGCATCAGCCTTTGCGCTTATGTTTAAATTCATTTTTCCAGCCTTTGTGGAAAATATTCATCTTTATACGGTTGCCGGTTGGGATGTCCACTTAATGGAAATCTTGATCGCCTCGGCCGTCTTGGTTGCGTCTGGTTATTTAAACATAAAAGGAACAGGTCTTTCCGGTCGCATGCAGTTTATCTTTTGCTTGGTGATGGTGGCAAGTGTGCTCGTCATTACCACGCTTGTTGGGGTGAATCCGGATGCGAGCGTCGCTAATATGGTACCACTTTTCCCTGAAAATACGGGATCCATTGCAGCGATTGTGTCGATCGTGGCAATTGCACCGTGGGCGTTTGTCGGATTTGACAACATCCCCCAGGCCGCTGAAGAGTTTCACTTTTCGTCCAAAAAAGCTTTTACATTGATTATTATGGCGATCCTTGCAGCTGGCGTGCTATACAGTCTGATGATTTTTGCCGTATCCATGATTGCACCGTGGGAAGGTCTTGTCGAGGCAAATACTGTATGGGGTGCAGGGGCTGCGATTAAAGACTTGCTTGGCCCACTGGGACTTGGGTTGCTTGTTGTCGCGTTGACCATGGGAATCTTTACAGGTTTGAACGGATTTATTATTTCCTCAAGCCGTTTGTTGTTCGCCATGTCACGTGCGAAGATCCTGCCAGCAGCGTTTGAAAAATTGCATCCCAAATCTAAAGCACCGTATGTCGGAATCGTATTTACCGTTATCTTGTCCATGTTCGCACCATGGTTTGGACGAGAGGCGTTGCTATGGGTCGTTGACATGTCCTCGATCGGTGTCACCATTGCGTATTTTTACACATGCTATACAGCGTTCACTTTGTTCAAGTGGAAAAAAGAAGCCGATTTTAATTCGAAAAAACACGTCGTGGCCCCTGTTAAAAAGACCATCGCCGGCCTCGGGATGCTGGCAGGCGTGACATTTCTCGGACTGCTGCTCATTCCAGGATCGCCTGCAGCACTTGGCGTCGAGTCCAGGATTGCACTCGTCGTCTGGGTTGTACTTGGTTTGGTCTTTTACCTGATCAAGCGCACAGAATTTAACAGCATTCCAAAAGAAGAACTCAACTACCTAATTCTTGGCAGCAAAAAAATCGAAGCCGAAAACCGCGCATAAGTGAGAAGACGTAGCCCCGCTGTGGTTCAGCGGGCTGAATTTTTCTGGTGATTTGTGAAGCAACTTCAGAGAACATGAGGCCCATGGCAATACCACCTGCGAGGAGCATGACTTGGACGGAAAGTTGGACACCGCTGAGATAGTCTGCTTCTACAAAGTGGCGCATTGCATCATAGGCAACCCCACCCGGCACGAGCGGGATGATGCCGGAAACGTTAAAAATAATAACCGGTGTCTTGTGCCATTTTGCGGCGAATCGGCTTAATACCCCAACAAGGACTGCTGCGATCACCGTTGCCGGCATCAATTCGAGTCCCTGAAACACAAGCCCGTCGTATAGCATCCACCCAGCCATGCCAACAAGCCCGCACGTCGCAATTTTGCCCCGAGGCGCGTTAAACAATATTCCAAAACCAGCCGCAGCAACAAAACTCGTCACCATCTGCACAATAATGTCCATCCAAAACCCTCCCATCTATACAAAAGCAATTGCAACCGCAACACCCGCGCCAATCGCAAACGCCGTCAGCACAGCTTCCATGCCCTTAGACACACCTGCAACGAGGTGGCCGGCCAGCAAATCTCGGACAGCATTTGTAATATGAAGCCCAGGTACGAGCGGCATCACTGCACCTATGATGACTTTTTCCAATGAAACACCGAAACCAATCGATAAAAACAAGACAGCCAGAGCACCGATCACAACCGAAGCAAAAAAGTCTGCCACAAACCGCATGCGAACAATGTGATTCACACCAAGCATAGCGGCATAAGCAACGCCACCCGTTAGACATGCTGGCATAAAATCACCCGCCGCCCCGCCAAACATAATGGCAAATGCGCCGCTTACAAGCAGCGCTGCCACCACCTGAAGCCACCAAGGGAACAGATTATATGTATGATCAACCTCAATGAGCCTTTTAAAGACCTCGTCCAAAGTGAGATCACCGTCTGAATACCGCCGGGAGATCTCATTTACATCAGCAATTTTATGCAGATCAGTAGACCGTTCGGAAATCCGCATAAAATGCGCCGGCGCCGATCGTCGTACGGAAAAATGAATCGCAGTCGGAGCAGCATAACTTTCCGCACCTTCAAGTCCTGCTGTCCGTGCCATGCGATTCATCGTATCTTCCACTCGGTATGTCTCAGCCCCGCTTTCAAGCATGACTTTTCCCGCCAGCATACACACACGTATGATTTTATCCTGATCTGCCATATCCTCACCTGCTTTCGCTTTAACTGTATTATAGCGGATTTTGGAAAAAATGACAGCAGAACTGAGCCCATCAGCGGGCGGGGAGGGGTTCAATTTTTCTGATACAAGATCGTTTGGGCGATGCCGATGAAATACTCTGATTCATCAACGATATGATCAATGACAACTTGAGCCGTGTGATTCCCAACAACAGCCTGGCTTTCCTTCTTTAACTTCCGACAAAGTTCAATAAACGCCATGCTCTCCTTCAAACTGAACGACACCAATTGCAACACTTGCTGATACAGTTGCGGCGGCAGCTCGGGATTGCTTCTGATTACCGACTCCACAAAGCGTTTCACATGCTGATGGGTCGTCGTGAGTGCTTCTCCCCATTCTTTCAATGCCTCCACATAGTGCTGCTCGAGATCAGGCAAAAGCTCAATCATGACAGTCGTGTGTTCGGCCTCCTGCATTTTCCAAAACTCCGTCTCATCCAAAACCCTGAGCGGCATTTGTTGCCCATAATAAAACTGCATCCAGCATCCCCCTCTGAAAAACATTTCCTATCTGTAAAATGTATGTTCAGAAAGAGAGTGGCATGCAGAAGTTTGAAATTACGGCAACAAGAGCAGCAGACCCACTATCGAGATGATGGGAATCGCCATAACGAGCGCAATGCCGATCATGGTCATTAGCGTGACCGCTGTTCGGGATTCCTCATTCACACCGACAGCCCGCTGTAAAAACATGAACACAACCGCAAACAGCATAAGGATAACCACAATCGCCCCGGGCAAATAAAGCTCGGAAACGCTGCCAACACTCTCCAATTGGTTGAAACCCAAAATAATAAGAACAATTGGGATCACTTCAGCTACGGCCACGCCTATGAAGAATTGCGTTTGAAGCTTTTGCGCATTTTCCGGCTTAAGCTTCAGCTTATCAATCAAAACTTTATAAACACCAGTAATCGTCAAAACCGCAACAGCCGCAGCCGCTACAAATAAATAAGGCATAACACACACTCCTTCTACAATTAAGATCAGTACCCCTTTACAATATCACATTTCCTATTTTCCCCGTTCCAAAACTCAAAAGAGAAGGGGACAAGCGAAGTATCACCCCAACCTAACAAAAAGACATGCGCCTCAAGAGAGCACATGTCTAGATAAACTACGGAACGGATATACGCGCTATGACAGCCTCTGTCAACCGCTCGGGGAAAACACTGCGCTTTCCGCGGGCGCTGCTGAGCCTCCTCGCGCTACCGCGCTCCGGGGTCTCACCGAGGCTTATCCTCCCGCTGGAGTCTCCGTGTTTTCCCCGAGCTTGGATAGGTATAATCCATTCTTCTTTAATCGAGTAATTCGCTATCGCTACCCGTCCACAATCATTACAAAATATACACGTAAAGCGGAGAAAATACATGAAGACTCCTACCATGAAAATTAAATCTCTTAAGAATCGCAAAAAGACAATATTTAAGTAGACGCAGCTCATGTTTTTAAAAAAAACTAAGATGAGAGCGTCGCTGTATTGGTGCATTTAGGTTAGTAAGATAATGTGTTCTTGATCTCCTTCCTAAGACATACGGCATCCATTATTTATTAAGGCTGGCGCAACAACCAGAATAGGGTTAATCTACCATGAGTGCTTCCCGAATGGGAGCAACAATAAGTGATGCGCCGTGGTCGAAGGAGTCAGACTGCGGGTAGGGCTCTAAGGCACCAAGGAGTATCGACCTTCCTCATCCAGCCGTAGCACTAGTATCGCCACCCTACATCTATTTTCATCCCCTTGTGGTGTATAGCGCTTTTCGCGATACATGGTTGACTGCGGGAACAGCACGAGTCCGAAGACCCCGCAGCGGTGGTTGAGCTGCACCCCTAATGTTGGACACCATATCCAACATTAGGAGGTATAAAAATGTCCAAGTTTACCAAAGTTTTTAAGTTACAAATAGCTAAAGACTATGTGGGCGGAAAGTTCAGTTACCGAGACCTGGCAAATAAACTCAACATTGATGAATCTGTGATTAGGTATTGGGTGTTGTTATTTCAACACCATGGTGATAAGGCATTTGATTTTCCCTATACAAACTATTCGAGAGCCTTTAAACTAAAGGTAATAGAATTCATTAATGAAACGCATTATTCCATTCGAGAGGCATCTGCCATTTTCCATATACCTGATCCTTCTATGGTTCGAAGGTGGAGGAAAAAGTGGGAGAAAAGTGGAGAAGATGCCCTTGAATCAAGAAAGGGGCCTTCTGTTATGAATTCTCGCACTCAAAAGAACAAGCAGGAACCTGAGAATCAATCAATAGAAGCTATGGAAAAAGAGCTCGAATACCTTCGTATGGAGAATGCTTATTTAAAAAAGTTGAGAGCCTTGGTTCAAGAAGACCAATCACCAACAAAACCAAAACAAAAGTAATACTTGAACTAAGGCATAAATTCCCGGTGAGTAAGCTTGTAAAGGTTGCAGGTATTAAAAGAAACACTTATTACTACAACGTCAATCTTTTAAAACAACCGGACCCTGATCGCAAGTGGAAAAGAAGAATTAATTTTATTTATCACCGACACAGAGGCCGTCTTGGCTACCGTCGCATAACAGATGTCCTTAAAGAAAAAGGCCATGAAATAAATGAAAAAAAAGTACTTCGGTTAATGAGAGAGCTCGGGATCCATTGTGTCGTCCGAATGAAAAAATACAAGTCGTATAAAGGCCCATCAGGCAAGGCAGCACCAAACGTTCTTGAGCGTAACTTCAAAGCAGAAAAGCCGAATCTAAAATGGGTTACTGATGTAACGGAATTCAGGCTGTTTGGCGAAAAACTGTACCTTTCACCTGTATTGGACCTGTTCAACGGGGAAATCATTACGTACACACTTCAAAACAGGCCTACGTTCGATCTGGTGGAAAAGATGTTAGATCAAGCCTTGGAACACAAAAAGGACAGCGACGAACTGTTAATTCATTCTGATCAGGGCTGGCATTATCGAATCCCCGATATCGGAAAAAGCTCGAGCAACATAACATTACACAAAGCATGTCCCGCAAGGGGAACTGTTATGATAATGCCGTCATAGAAAACTTTTTTGGGATACTAAAATATGAATTCCTGTATTTAGAGGAATTTGACAGCATTGAGCACTTTAAAAAAGAACTGGAAGACTATATTTATTACTACAATCATTTAAGAATCAAATCAAGATTAAATCGAAAAACCCCAGTAGCTTATCGTAAGCTCTTTGAGTTAAATGCATAAAACCGAGTGTCCAATTTTATGGGTCCAGTGCATGGTCTTTCCGCGAGGAGGCTGAGGCCGTGCCCGCGGAAAGCGAAATGTATTTTCGGAGCGGTCTTATTAGCAGTTACTAAACCAGTGTTTACCGTGTACCTTTAATATAAGGAATACCATTAGCTTTTGGTGCTTCGGCGCGGCCGATGAAGCCTGCTAGTGCGAGAATGGTCAGGACGTATGGTGCGATCAGCAAGAAGACCTGTGGCACATTCTCGAGAAGCGGTATGCTCGAACCGACAACACTCAAACTCTGAGCAAGCCCGAAGAATATCGCAGCACCCATCGCTCCAAGCGGATGCCACTTACCAAAGATAACAGCTGCTAAGGACATAAAGCCCTGACCAGCGATTGTAGCATGCGAGAAGTTCGATGCAATGGTCAGCGCGTAAACACTGCCACCAAGCCCACCGAGCATCCCCGAGAGAATAACAGCGGTGTAACGCATTCTGAAAACATTAACCCCATTTGTATCTGCAGCCATCGGGTGTTCACCGACAGAACGGAGACGCAAACCGAATGGTGTTTTGAACAAAACAAACCAAGCCGCAATGGCAAGGAAGATTGCCAGATACGTTGTTAAATACATGTTCTGGAAAAAGATCGGTCCAATAAAAGGAATCTTGGACAAAATAGGGACGTCTGTTGTATAAAATGGTGCTTTAACCATTTCAGTCTGACCGCGGCCGTACCATTCTTTAGTCAAGAAAACCCCAACACCGAGTGCCAGCATGTTGATGGCAACACCACTGACCACCTGATTGGCCCGGAGCGAAACAGAAGCGACAGCGTGAATAATCGAGAATATTCCCGATACAACCATGGCTGCGATAATGGAGACCCATGGCGTCCACGAGCCAAATGTATCATAGAACGTAAGGTTGAACACGATCCCGACGAAAGCACCCATGATCATCAAACCTTCAAGTCCAATGTTGATGACACCAGAGCGTTCACTGAACACGCCGCCCAAAGCTGTAAAAATGAGGGGTGCTGAGAAAAATAATGCCGTTGGTATGATCGATTGTAAAAGATCCATTATTTACGTCCCTCCTTTGAGAAGCGAAGAATAACCCAGCGAATCATGTAACTGGAAGCGACAAAGAAAATAATGAGTGCAATGATGATATCTACAAGCTCATTCGGAACGCCGGCTTGCAGCGGCATACTCAAGGCCCCGATTTTCAAGCCACCAAATAACAAGGCCGCAAGGATAACACCTGGCGCGGTATTGGCACCGAGCAAGGCAACGGCGATTCCGTCAAATCCTAAGTTGGTAAATCCGGATTGTGTCGACATGTATCCAAACGTTCCGAGCCCTTCCATAGCACCAGCCATACCTGCAAAGGCACCAGAGATGACCATTGCCAGAATGATGTTTTTCTTGACGTTCATACCGGCATATTTTGATGCATGCTGGTTGAATCCAACGGCACGCATTTCGTACCCCATTGTCGTGCGGTTAATGATGAACCACATGACAGCTGCAGCGAATATCGCAATCAGCAATCCGTAATGCAATCTGGAATGGGACGTTAAAGTCGTGATCCACTCAGCTCGGAGTGAAGCTGTTTCTTTAACCGTTTCAGTTTGGTCACGGCTGTCTGTTAATACATACCGGACAACCGCGTTGGTGCTGTAGAGCGCAATATAGTTCATCATGATGGTAATAATAACTTCGTGTACACCCCGATAAGCTTTCAAAAGCCCCGGGATAAAGCCCCACAACGCCCCAGCTAGTGCAGCAGCCAAGACTGCGAGCGGGATATGAATAATGGCAGGTGCGTCAATGCCAAGACCCACCCAAACAGCTGCGAGCCAGCCAACAAAGACCTGACCTTCTGCACCGATGTTAAACAACCCAGTACGGAAAGCAAAAGCTACAGCCAGACCTGTCAATATTAAAGGGGTGACCTGACGAAGGGTTTCCCCAAATACATAAGCATCTCCAAAAATGCCGTTCCACAATGCGGCATAACCCTCTATCGGACTATAGCCAAAACCAAGCATCAAGAAGGCACCGACAATGAGGCCCAGAAGCACGGAGATGATTGGAACAAGAATGTTAAACCAGCGATTGGACATCATGATGTTTCACCAGCCTTTTCAGAAGTACTGCCGGCCATCAAGAGACCGAGTTCATTTTCATCAGTTTCTTCCGGCTTGCGGCTTGCAACAATCTGCCCGTCAAACATAACCACAATCCGGTCGCTCACGTCGAGAACCTCATCAAGCTCGAAGGAAACGAGTAGCACAGCTTTGCCTTGATCACGTTCCTCGATTAACTTTTGGTGGATAAATTCAATGGCACCGACGTCCAAGCCACGTGTTGGCTGTGCGGCGATAAGCAAATCAGGAGAGCGATCAACTTCACGAGCAATGATTGCCTTTTGCTGGTTACCGCCCGACATTGAGCTGGCATGAGCATGGAGGCCCGATGTTCTGACATCATATTGTTCGATCAAAGTTTCAGCTTTCTTGAAAATGTTTTTGAAATTCAAGACGCCATATTTGGAATTGGGCGTTTGATAATAGGTTTGCAGGGCCATGTTTTCTCCGACAGAGAAATCAAGTACAAGTCCAAATTTATGTCTGTCTTGCGGGATATGCCCGACACCACTTTCGGTTACTCTTCGCGGCGTCAGATTGGTAATATCTTTTCCGTTAAGCGAGATTGTACCTGAGTGACTTTTGGTCAGCCCCGTAATCGCTTCAATCAATTCGGACTGTCCGTTCCCGTCAACTCCGGCGACACCTACAATTTCGCCAGCTCTGAGGTCAAGATTTAGCCCTTTTACCATATCAACTTTTCGAGAGTCTTTCACATAAAGGTCTTTCACGTTAAGTACGGTTTCTTTTGGTTCTGCAGGTGTTTTCTCCGTTGTAAAACTGACTTCACGACCGACCATGAGAGAAGCAAGCTCATTAACGTTCGTGTCAGCCACATCGACCGTGCCGATTCCTTTTCCGCGGCGGATAACAGTACAGCGGTCACACATCGCCATGATCTCTTTCAGCTTATGTGTAATCAGAATAATGGATTTGCCTTCTGCGATTAGGGACTTCAAAATTTCAGTGAGTTCATCAATTTCCTGTGGGGTCAAAACAGCTGTTGGTTCGTCGAGAATCAGCACCTCTGCTCCCCGGTAAAGTGTTTTCAGAATTTCAACCCGCTGCTGCATCCCAACTGAGATGTCTCGGATTTTTGCTCTTGGGTCGACCGCAAGTCCATAACGATCGGACAGTTCCTGAATTTCTTTTTCAGCTTTTTTAATATTAATGCGGCCGCCGACTGTCGGCTCACTGCCGAGTATGATATTTTGGGTGACTGTAAATGTATCGACGAGCATGAAATGCTGATGGACCATCCCAATGCCGTAACGATTCGCAGCGTTTGGACCATCAATGTTAGCTTTTTCTCCCTTAACACGGATTTCGCCTTTTTCCGGCTGATACAGGCCAAACAACACGTTCATCAGTGTTGATTTACCGGCACCGTTTTCACCCAGCAAGGCATGGATTTCTCCTTTTTTCAATTGAATTGTAATGTCGTCATTTGCCACAACGCCCGGGAATTCCTTGCGTATATTGAGCATTTCGATGACGTAATCCATGGTATACGTTCACTCCTTCTGTAAACAATTGGTGAGACACGTGAAAATCACCAAATAAAGAGGCCGGAAACCTTCTCTTGATTTAATGACTTTCTGATCATTCCACTGGCTGCTGGATAGGGTATAAATGGGAGAAGGCCGGTTAACCCGGCCTTCTCAAGCCAATTTCTAAAACTTACAGGCTGCCGAGGTACTCTTCAAGACCATCGTACTTGCTTGGTACTTCAACTTCGCCTGAAGTGATCTTTTCTTTCCATTCTTCTACTTTCTCAACAATTTCATCAGTCATGGCTTCGTTTGTAGTTGTGTAGCCAACACCTTCGTCGCTAAGGTCGAAGCGGAGCATTTCACCGCCAGGGAAGTTGCCTTCCATAGCCATGTTGCTCACTTCCTGAACAGCATTGTCAACACGCTTAACAGCAGAAGTCAAAGTAATGTTGTCATCACCGATTTGACCTTCTTCATGCTGGTCACGGTCAACACCGATTGCCCAGATTTCACGTTCAGGATCATTTTTCTTCAAGTCTTTAGCCTGGTTGAACAAACCGTTACCAGTACCGCCAGCTGCGTGGAAAATAATGTCACGGTCTTCGTTATACATGCTTGATGCGATCAATTTACCTTCGTCAGCTTTGTCAAATCCGCCTGCATACTGAACACTGATGTCAATATCAGGGTTAACAGATTTGGCACCTGCGCGGAAACCAACTTCAAATGCTTCAATGATATCTGATTCGGTACCACCGATAAAGCCGATCTTGTCAGTGTTCGTTTTCATAGCTGCAGCTACACCCACGAGGAATGAGCTTTCATTATCAGCAAATCCGATGCTGACAACGTTTGGCTGATCTACAACAGAGTCAACAATACCATAATGCTTGTCAGGGTTCTGCTTGGCAATTTCTTCAATGCCGTTTTCAAGCTTAAAGCCGATTCCATAGATCAAGTCATAGTCTGCACGTGTCAACTGCTGCAAGTTTGGAATGTAGTCTGCGTCAGTGTTGGACTGTGCGTAGTCATAGCCTTCACCTTTTGAAAGGCCATGTTCCTCACCCCATGCCTGGATGCCTTCCCATGCGGACTGGTTAAAGGACTTGTCATCAACACCGCCCACGTCAGTAACCATCGCAACAGTGAAGTCTGTGTCACCGCCTTCAGAATCATTACCGGCTGCGTTGTTTTCTGTGTTGTCACCGCTGTTACCTTCGTTACCGGAAGTGTTGTTGTCACCGCCGTTATCATTGCCACCGCCACAAGCTGCGATGATCATACCCATTGCAATCAATAAAGCCAATAATATAAACCGTTTCTTCATTATGAAACCCCTATAATCATTTTTAAATCATGTACAGAAATGGACGACAATTATGTGCGCGCTATGATTGTCGTAGACCACCCCTTAAAGGTTGTAAAATATGTAGTACTTAAAGCCCTGACAGCCCCTGGTCAAAATACCCAGGACTAAGCCAAAAAAACGCTATATCCTTTTACGGACAAGGTGAAAGTCAACCATATCCGGACGAAAATAATTCACTGAGTACAGCACCGGCTCGTCTTCTGGTGTATAGTGCATCTGCTTCAGTTGCAGGAGCGGCTGGTCTTTCGGACAGTCTAGAACGCTGTAAATGGCCTCATCGTATCCGACAGCATCAATGTGGGAAACCGCATAGGCGATTTGCTTATTGGCATGTTTGTCCATCAGTTCAAACAATGAAGCGACGCGTTCAGCCACTTCCACATCAATTAAATCCCCGGGATCTTGTCGATGCAAAATACCACAGGCTTCTGATTCGCCGTTCGCACCCGTTCAATTCGGATCAAATCGCCGACCACCCGAGGGGCAAACTCGGTGCAATCTTCGTCTGTTTTCCCGACGCGTTCAGCCTTTAACACAGTCGCACCAGCCTTTTTCCCGGATTGTTCTATCAGGGAAGTGATGCTTGTGAGCTGCTCAATACCCGAGGAAAACAGGGGATCCGGATGAACGAATGTTCCGACACCGTGCCTGCGCTTGACGATATTCTCTTCTTCAAGCACACGTAATGCCTCACGAAGCGTCGCACGGGAAACCCCCATGCGCTTGGCGAGGTCGGTTTCAGATGGCAGTTTCTCATTTTCTTTAAAACGCCCATTCTTGATGTCCTGCTTTATTTTATCAATAACCTGCAAATACAACAAGCGCGAATCTACTTTTATCGACATGGCATCCCCTCGTCTCAAGAGATCAGACCTCTGACTTTAATCATCTGTAGTATAACATGGACTGGATTAAAATGTAAGCGTTTTTTAAAAGAAATATGGGCGGATTGGTGAACGCGCTTTCAAACCCTTCAAAGAATGCGAACAAGGAATTTGTTCTTCTTTCATTTGCTAATCATTGACTCTGTTCGATATAATATTTATAGAAATCGATTGTTTTCGACAGATGGGGAAGAGCAGACATATATAAATGCATTACAAATGAGTTGTAAGGAACAATAGATATAATTGGATTTAGATTACATTAAACAGGGAGAAAATGATGTTCAATGAAATAAACATGGGAATCGCCTTCATAGTCGCTTTTGCTGGCGCATTAATCTTAACCTATCCGGTCAAAGCCTTTTCAATTAAAATTGGAGCTGTGGACTTTCCCAACCATCGGAAAATCCACACAAAAGTCACGCCCCGCATAGGCGGAATTGCTATTTTTCTCGGTGCGTTGGCGGGGGCTCTGGTATTACAGCCCCGACACGAACATGTTCCAGAAATATTGCTGGGCGCAATTGTGATCGTCATAACGGGAGCCTTGGATGATCGTTTCGGTCTCAGACCTGTTGTAAAGCTGACAGGGCAGCTGATTGCGGCCTCTTTTTTGGTGTCGGATGGTTTGATTATTGAGTACATTACATTGCCGTTGCTTGGGCAGGTCGAGCTCGGATTTGCCAGCGTACTTGTCACGGTCTTCTGGATTGTCGGCATCACAAATGCGATCAACTTAATTGATGGGCTGGACGGGCTGGCTACAGGTGTATCAACAATTGCGCTTTCAAGCATGCTCGTAATGGCGCTTGTCGATGGCCGTGTTGCAGCGGCTTACTTATGTATCGTCTTGATCGGCGCGAATCTTGGCTTCTTATACCATAACTTTTACCCGGCAAAAATATACATGGGTGATACCGGCTCCAACTTTCTTGGGTTTATGATCGCCGCTGTATCGATTATGGGGTTATTTAAAAACATTACCTTATTCAGCTTCATCATTCCTGTTATTGTCTTGGCAGTGCCGATCTTTGACACGTTATTTGCCATCATTCGCCGAGCCTGGAATAAAGAAGGCATCATGACGGCTGATAACAAGCATATCCATTATCAGCTGCTTGCTGCGGGTTACAGTCACAGAACAACGGTTCTAATCATATACGCTTTCAGTGCTTTGTTTGGCGGGCTCGCAATTTTATTTTCCTACTCAAGTCAGACTGTGGCTGTTTTGGTCACCATATTGGTATTGTTTTTGCTGCATATTTTTGCGGAGGTTGCTGGCATTGTCATGGGAGGGAAGCGTCCGGTTCTAAGCTTTATTGCTGGTTTATTCAGGCAGAAACGGAAGCACGACGATAATGGTCAAAGCTAATCTCTTTACGCCTTCGTGAAAAAAGGACAATATATATAGATGGATAAATCCCTATATAATAATGAAAGGATTGGATATACAATGACAAAACAGCACATCGGCGTCATCGGCATGGCCGTTATGGGGCGCAATCTCGCACTTAATATTGAATCACGCGGCTATTCTGTGGCCGTTTATAACCGTTCAGCTTCAAAAACGGAAGCGATGCTTGAAGAAGCTGCTGGAAAAAATGTTAAAGGTACATACAGCATAGAGGAATTCGTGCAATCCCTCGAAACACCGCGCAAAATCATGTTGATGGTGAAAGCAGGCGCCCCGACTGACGGTACAATAGAGGCGCTGCTGCCACATCTTAACAAAGGCGATATTTTAATTGACGGCGGCAACACAAACTTTCGTGACACCCAGCGCCGCAGCGAAGAGCTTGCTGAACACGGAATACACTTTATCGGTACAGGTGTTTCCGGCGGGGAAGAGGGCGCATTGAAAGGACCATCCATCATGCCCGGCGGACAGAAGGAAGCACACGACCTGGTGCGTCCGATGTTCGAAGCCATCTCGGCAAAAGTTGACGGTGAGCCATGCACGACATACATCGGTCCAGACGGCGCCGGTCATTACGTGAAAATGGTTCATAACGGCATCGAGTACGGTGATATGCAGCTCATTTCGGAGGCGTATTCGTTGCTAAAAAATGTCCTCGGCATGGATGTCGATCAGCTGCATCAGGTATTTTCCGAGTGGAATAAAGGGGAACTCGACAGCTATCTGATCGAGATAACCGCTGATATTTTCACCAAAAAAGATGATGAAACAGGGGAGCCTCTCGTGGACGTGATCCTTGATACGGCCGGGCAAAAAGGCACGGGTAAGTGGACGAGCCAGAACGCGCTGGACCTCGGCATTCCGCTTCCGATCATTACCGAATCTGTCTTTGCACGGTTTATTTCGGCCATGAAGGATGAGCGCGTCCATGCGAGCACCGTTTTGAACGGTCCGACCGTGAAGCCGCTCGTCGGTAACAAGGACGAGCTCGTCGAAGCCATTCGTGAAGCACTCTATATGAGTAAAATCTGTTCATACGCCCAAGGCTTCGCACAAATGCGCGCCGCATCAGATGAATACGGCTGGGACTTGCAGTACGGCGATATCGCCATGATCTTCCGCGGCGGCTGCATCATCCGCGCAGCCTTCCTGCAGAAAATCAAAGAGGCATACGACCGCGATCCCAAGCTCGCTAACCTGTTGCTCGACCCATACTTCAAGGAAATCGTTGAAAATTATCAGGATGCCCTGCGCAAAGTCGTCATACTCGCAGCCGAAAACGGCATCCCCGTCCCAGGCTTCTCAGCGGCTCTGTCCTATTTCGACAGCTACCGCAGCGCCCGCCTGCCAGCCAACCTGCTCCAGGCCCAGCGCGACTACTTCGGCGCCCACACGTATCAGCGTGTAGATCGTGAAGGAACGTTTCATACGGAGTGGATGGGAGAATAGAGTGAAGGACGCTGCATCGGTGAGGTGCAGCTTTTTTTTGATGGTTGGTGTTGTGGGGCCACGTGTGGCGGGAGGTCGTAAAGTGATATGTCGTTCGCAGGGGGATGTTCGATTTGAAATCTGCACATTCGCGGCGGGATATGCACATTCGATTCGAAATATGCACATTCGCGGCGGGATATGCACGTTCGTTTTGAAATATGCACGTTCGCGGCAGGATATGCACATTCGATTTGAAATATGCACGTTCGCGGCGGGATATGCACATTCGATTTGAAATATGCATATTCGATTCGAAATATGCACGTTCGGGGCAGGATATGCACGTTCGATTTGAAATCTGCACATTCGCGGCAGGATATGCACATTCGATTTGAAATATGCACATTCGCGGCAGGATATGCACATTCGATTCGAAATATGCACATTCACGGCAGGATATGCACATTCGATTCGAAATATGCACATTCGATTCGAAATATGCACATTCGCGGCAGGATATGCACATTCAATTTGAAATATGCACGTTCGCGGCGGTATATGCACGCTCGATTTGAAATATGCACATTCGCGGTCGTATATGCACATTCGATTCGATATATGCACATTCACGGCGGTATATGCACATTCGATTCGAAATATGCACATTCACGGCGGTATATGCACATTCGATTCGAAATATGCACATTCGGGCCGGGATATGCACGCCCCACAGCCTTTAAATTTTGTAAAAGGAATGATCTTATGACGAATTTAACGGATGATGTCCGTGCGCTTGTACATTTATACGGGCGGGTGCCAAAAGGGACAATTATACATATTTTAAATCAGCTGACCGAGGGTGGGATGGACGAGGAAACGCTTGACCGTCAAATCGATCGGGAGCAGCTGGAAGCTTATAAGATTGATATTATAAACGACCATTATGTGTTGCAGCACTTCTTGGAGATGGATTATTCGGAGGAAGAATTGCGAAATAAGGAGCAGCACCCCTATTATATGCCGCTGGGTTATGATCTCGAATATTACCGGGATGAAAGGTATTTTGAGCCAAACGACGCTTTCGATCAGTTGCATGAGTTTCTAAAAACGTGTTACGTACGAAAAAAGAAAGCGGAAAAAGTGGCCCATGGTATTCAATTTCACTGTCGGGCTGCCAAACGGTTGGAACAGCTCCCTTCTTATTTAAGTCAGCAAAGGTTAAAGCTGAAGCCGGAAGAGAAAGATAGCTTTCGTCAGCTTATTTTTAACCTTGTTCAGCAAACTAGAATGTATGATTTTAATGGCCATACGCCCAATGAACTCGGATGGAAACTTGAGCTTGATATGAATTTGTGATGTGCGTTTTAAGATCCAAAACGTTAACGAGCAAGGAGGAAGCCGTGCGGTATTGACTTCCTTCTTGCTCTTATATTTACTTCGCCACCTGATGAATGTAAGATCGTCAGCCGATACGTGTTCGGGCGTTTATCGGAACTGGGGTGTCTTGTGGATAGTCATGAAGTAATGGCGCGTGGTATTTAACCCCTTTTTGATTCCCGCTTGTTCGCAGGTTCATTTTTTTCAACAAATTAAGCACGCCACTTCGGCTATCATAGTTTAATAGGGAACGACATTCCGAGTTTGTGATGGTCGGTTTGCCAAGCAGGAAGGAATCCAAGATGACTTGCACATGTGCATCGTGACTCATGAATCCGCAATTTTGACAGACCCATTTGCGGGCCACGCGTTTCAAAGGATAGGCTTGGCAGTGTTCACATGGAATGCCTTTAATAAAATGGCTGTCATTCAGGTTGTATTGAGCGATTAAGTCAGGGTTGAGCGGTTCATCGTGGGTCTTAAGCAAGTTATACAATTTACGTCGGTCTCTTGAGGATAGGATGTTCTGTGGGTGTTTTGCTGCCAATTCCTGAAGTTTTTCCGGGAGGGCTTCAACGTGAATGAGTTGATCAAATATCGTCTGGTCTGCTTGGGGATGATTGATAATGGCATTGGGATTGCTAATGACAGATAGTGTTTCAATCGGAACGGAAGGAAATGAATGTGATTTGAGCCACTCCCCAAATTGAAGTTTATGAGCTGTGGATTGCTGGATGGGGTTGCGTTGCCGTTTTCTCTCGGCTCCGATGGTCTGGATAAATTGATCGTGGGTGCTGTCATACGATAATTCCCCTGTCATATTTTTGATTTCCATCAAAAGAACAAATCCGGGCGTTATTAAAGGTGTATCAATCTGAAAAGGGTGGCGTTTATGTCTTAATCTGACCCCGGGGTAAGCAGCAGAATCAGGGAGGGGGTGAATGGACAAGGTGTAGTCAACATATTTCTCACCCTGAAAACCAGCTGCATGTTTGGCATAATCTTTCTGAATGAGTGGGTGACTGCGATGCTTTGGCAACAATTTACGCAATAAAGCTTCATACTTGAGTAAGGTATACGGTTTTGGTCTGTTTTCAATGAACAAACAATTCACTTCCTTTAGTTAATTGAAGATATTGTACACCAAAACATGTTATTATGCACCTTATATCTTGGAAAGAATAAATCTTACATTGAAAAAGCAAGAAGGAAGTTTCCACTGGGGTGACTTCCTTCTTGCTTTTTGTATGAATTTAACTTTATATAACGTTGGCTATGGCCGTATATGCACATTCGCGCGGGGATATGCACGTTCAATCTCATTTATGCACATTCGGGCTGTGATATGCACGTACAATCACATATATGCACATTCGCGCCAGGATATGCACGTTCAAACTCGTATATGCACATTCGCGCGGGGATATGCACGTTCAAACTCATATATGCACATTCGCGCTGGTATATGCACGTTCAAACTCGTATATGCACATTCGGGCTGTGATATGCACGTACAATCGTATATATGCACATTCGCGCCGTGATATGCACGTACAATCTCAAATATGCACATTCAACGCCGCCGGTCCCTGCCTAATGCACTGAAACGCCGTCCATCAACAGCACCCGGGCCGGGGATGCGTCGGTGCCTTCGATCCGCAGTGGGGCGGCGACCATGAAGTATTCGCCTTCTTCCACCTCGGCGAAGCGCAGGCCTTCCATGATCAGGACCTCGCGTTTGAATAATATGCGGTGGGTCGGGTGATCCGGCTGGGCGCGTTCGATGCCAAGAGAGTCAATGCCAATGCCTTTCACACCGACATCAGCCAAGAATTGTGCGGCGTCCTCAGCCACGTAAATGAAGTCAAAATTGAATTCTTCGTCAAACGAATTCTTTGTCTTGAACAGGACAAAATCGCCGCGTTCGATCCCGAAGCCTTCGATATCATCTTGGGTAATCGCTTCTTCGATATGTGTGACGTCAAATAGCTTCACCTTGCCGACAAGACGTTCGATGTCGATGGTTTCAAATGTATTGCCATCGTTGATCATGTGCAGCGGGGCGTCGACATGTGTGCCTGAGTGCAGGTCCATCGAAATCCGTGACTCGGTAACATGACCGTTTGTGACCGTTTCGATCTTCGGTTGTTTTTCTGGTTTATTTTTATAAACTGGCATTCCTTCAAAAATCGGTGCAGATACGTCGTATATTTCCATTAAGCATACACTCCTACCATTATATATATGTTATTTTTCCTCTTTACCCGTCACATGCCACCAGTGAAACCCGTCTGCTTCAAGAAGCTGGTTTGCTGCTTCGGGGCCCATGGAACCGGCGGGATAATTCGGGAACTCAGCTCCGTTTTCATGCCAAGCAGCTGATACGGAATCGATAAATGCCCATGACAATGCCACCTCGTCCCAGTGGGTGAAATTCGTCATGTCACCGAGCATACAGTCATACAGCAGCTTTTCATAAGCCTCGGGCGTGTTGATCGCATTTTCCGCATCATGCGTGTAAGCGAGCTGAATCGGTTTCGCCTCGGGCTTTGTGCCCGGTTTTTTCGCGTTTAAGTGCAGCGTCACCCCTTCATTCGGATGGATGGTGATGACGAGCAAATTGGGATGCTGCGCGTTTCCGTCAGCGTAGTACAGATTCATCGGTATGTCTTTAAATTCCACGACGATCTTGGTTACTTTGGCTTTCATACGTTTGCCCGTCCGAATGTAAAAAGGTACCCCGGCCCAGCGATAGTTATCAATCATCAGCTTGGCCGCGACATAGGTTTCAGTATCAGATGCCTGGCCCAGTTCTTCTGCATAACCCGGCACCATCGCATCGTCAACCTCGCCTGGACCATACTGACCGCGCACAAAATAGTCGCCCACGGCTTCAGCGTCAATCGGGCGGAGGGCTCGCAGCACTTTGACTTTTTCCGAGCGGATTTCATCTGTCGTCAACTTAATCGGCGGCTCCATCGCAAGCAGGGCCACCATCTGAAGCATGTGGTTTTGCACCATATCCCGGTTGGCCCCAGCTGTATCATAATAACGTGCACGGTCCTCAACACCGACTGTCTCACTCGAAGTTACCTGGATATTCGAAATAAACCGGTTGTTCCACAGATGCTCGAAAATGCCATTGGCAAAACGGATCACTTCAATATTCTGCACCATTTCCTTGCCTAGATAATGGTCAATCCGGTAAATTTCATCTTCGGCAAACGCTGACCGAATATCTTCATTTAGGGCGATTGCTGATGAGAGGTCATGGCCAAACGGCTTCTCAATCACAAGTCGCGTCCAGCCATCTGTATCTTTCAGCCCGTGTGCTTCCAGATTATTGGCAACAGGTCCGAAAAACTCCGGTGCCATTGCCAGGTAAAACATCCGGTTGCCGCCTGTTTCGTAACGGCCTTCCAGCTCATGCAACAGCCCGTCCAGTGCTTGGTAAGACGACTCATCCTGCACATCGAACGGCTGATAGTAAAAATGGGATGTAAATGCGTCACAAACTTCTTCAGGCGCACCAGCGTTGGCAATCGACTCGCATACCTTTTCACGGAAGATGTCATTCGTCCACGGGCGTCGCGCGACACCCACGACGGCAAAATCATGACCGATTCTGCCGTTTTGAAACAATTTATAAATAGAAGGGAACAACTTGCGCTTGGCTAAATCACCGGTTGCCCCGAAAATCACAATAACAGCTTTTGGTTGGTCATGGTTGTTCATTCCAATACCTCACTTTTAACGTCAAAAATAATGCACGTCACAACGTGCACCTTCTTATACTACCCCATTTTAATCTCAACACCCCAGTAAAGCAAACACCAAGCTCGCTGTTGGTAATTAGATGTCACATACAACGTGAAGCCAACGCACAAACAGATTCACATGTCCAGAACGGTGACGATGTGCTTACAGCGCCAAACATTTCCCCCGCCCTTGTTTTAGAAGGCATGGCTATAACAACTGCGAATGGTGAAGAAGTCAGTGAAGTAACAGTGCCGGCTGGCAGCAGCTGACATCACAATGGGTATAGATGTGAGTGACATCGATCCAATACTAAAAGCAAGCTTTGTGAATGGGGACAGGCCACAATATATCCAGAATTTCTCATCACTTATCCAGGGAAAATTCGGTATATCCAGGGTTTCCCTCATGTGTCCAAAAAAACGCATGATATCCAAGCTTTAGCAGCATATATCAAGAATATCACCACATCACATTTTACCATGTTTTTCCGTCCACATGCAGCCATATTCATCTTTACGCAAAAGTGCCGTTTTGTTACGATAATAAGCGTATATAACATTAATTCAACGTACGAACACAAACTATCAAACTAACGGAGGCGTCTTTTTCATGAATAAAAAAATATGGACGATCATTGGGGCTGTTCTAGCGATTGGTGTGATTGCGCTGACTGCTGTGTTAATAGGTAACAACTCATCGTCTGACCAGGCGACTGATGATGAAAAGCCATCCATTCAAAAAGAACCCCAAAAGTTCAATCCAGAACCAGACCCAAACGCCAAACAGGTGACTACCTATCATAAGGAACGCATCACTGATCAAGAGGCCATTGAAAAGCAGCTGGAAAAAGATTTCAATCCAGAAACGCATACATTAAAAGACCCATTCATCAAACTTGACCCATACGGTGTTGCACCACTCACCGCACTGGTCAAATTTACAACAGAGACCCCAGCTGAAATCACGCTGACCGTTCAAGGTAACGATAAGGAATCAACCATTCAAAAAGTATTCGAAGGCTACAATACGAAACACAGCATTCCTGTATATGGCCTTTATGCCGATAAAAACAATACAGTCACACTAGAAGCAACTACAGAGGATGGAGATGACACCACCACTGAATTGACCATTCAAACAGAACCACTGCCAGAAGATTTTCTCCAAGTTGATCTCGTTGAAGCACAACCAGACAAAATGGAGCCCGGCCTGACATTTATCAACCCAAGCTCACGTTATACGTTTGGAGTAGATCATAATGCAGACGTGCGCTGGTATTCGACACTATGGAATTCCCACGTTTTCAAGCGGCTGGAAAATGGGCATATACTCTACATTACAAAAGAAGAAGGGCAGGAAAAATACAACGACCTTCTTGAAATGAATTTACTTGGAAAAGTGTACAACGCCTATTTATTTGATATTGGCGAATATGACAAAACAAACGTTGTCCACCACGATGTCATCGAACTGCCAACCGGAAATCTGCTTGCTACAACACATGACACAGAATCCGAATATATTGAAGACGAAATGGTTGAAATCGACCGGGAAACAGGGAAGACAGTGAGGAACTTCAGCTTTCAGGACATCTTCCCGGAAGAATTTTATAAGGACTATGACGGCGCTCTCGCGGAAGATGGTGACTGGTTCCATCAGAACGCCGTTTGGTTCGATGACTCGGATAACAGTTTGATCATCTCAAGCCGGCACCAGGATCTGGAGATGAAAATGACGTATCCGGAAGGCGACATCAAATGGATTCTGGCCGCACATGAAGAATGGCCCGAATCATTCAATCAGTATTTGCTGGAGCCTACTAACGGTGCAGTGAAATTCCCGGGCGGCCCACATGCCCCAATGACCATGCCTGACCAAGACAACAACCCGGACACACTGGACATGATCTATTTTGACAACAACCATGTCATCACACGGGGCGATGAAAAAGTGAGCGGCGAATACAGCCGGGCCGTACAAGTGCGTATCAACGAAAAAGACATGACCGTCGAAGAAATTTGGTCCTACGGCGAAGAGCGGGGTCGCAATCTTTTCTCAAAAATTGTCGGTGATGCGGATTATTTACCTGAAACCAAAAACCGTCTGATGACAACCGGTTATATAGCAGTGGAAGAAGGTGAAGATCCCCGCAACAGCCGGATCATTGAAGTCATAGAAGATGAACCGGCTAAAGTTCTCTATGAAATTGTTATCTCCGGATTTGATAAAGACAGTCATAGGCAGGCTTATAGAGCTGAACGGATGGAAGTTTATGAGGGAGAATAATGTATAGCTGCTTCTCAAATAGGCCCTAAAATATGAGGTATACGATCATAAAGATAAACGACTCAAAACATTTAAGTCTAAGTCTAGTGTTATTAATTATGTCAAACCAAAAACAGATGTTTACGTTTTTGACATAATAACCGGAGAAATCATTTGTTCCAATTTTGTAGTCAAAGATTCTTTGAATGGGAATTGTTTAGAACTTATTCTGAACAAGATGCTGCGGTCTACGCTGAAAAGTGGAAGATTACCTTTGTGAACGAACGGAAAATAGATGAAAAAACCTGGACGCATTATCTCGACCTCAAATGATTTTATATTGCATCACTCAAAACAAATCCAGCTCTTGAGCCTATCTCGAGAGCTGGATTAAATTTAAGCTATAAATCCCAGGAGCATAATGGTATTATAAAGTTCAGATGATTAAAAGGAGATTAAATATGTTGAGTCTAAAAAGGGTATTAAATGGTTATTTCTTCTTCTTTATGATTATTACCCTTAAGTTTATTTTGGTCCGCTACCTGTTATTTGGTGACGTGGATATTCTTTAGCCAGTATACTATGAAGCTAGCATGGTATTAGTATTGTTTGCGTTAATAGAGCTTTTCGGCATTGTGCATACATATCACGACTTGGGTCAGGCAGATCAGGCTGCATCAGTAAGGAGAGCGCCTGGTTGATGGTTGAACGCATAGACCCATGATTCTTTTTGGACTTCATTATATTGTCTCTTCTGCTAATCGCAAGAATATGAATAAAGAAAAAAACAATTACCGTCCAACATTCATATAAACCTAAAAGCAATAGCAAGCGTATTAACTGTCGGTATTATCATTATAAATGTTAATTTTTGGGTGAATAAAGATGAAAAAATTTTAGGTCAGATACTATTTTCCGAGCGACATGGGTTCAACAATGGACAAATTGTTAAAGCTTATCAGTTGGCAACAGAATCTGATAGCCCTGAAGAATTTATTGAGGGTATAAGTGCTAAGGACATCATTGAATTAAAAGGAAATGAATATGTCTCATTTGAGCAACATGTTCTGCATGGCGCCGATAAAGATAAGAACCTGCTTATTATCCAAGTCGAATCGCTGCAAAATTTCGTTATGGCTCTGACTGTTAACGGCCAGGAAATAACCCCGACGATTAATGAATTAGCTAAAAACAGTCTTTACTTTAACAACTTTTTTCAACAGATTGGTTCAGGCAATACATCTGACGCTGAATTCATGATGAATACATCTATCTATCCAATTGGAGAGATCCCCACGTCAAAACAAATTGAAGGCAAAACCATTCCAAGCCTTCCGCGCACCTTAAACGAAGAGGGGTACACAACCTCCACTTTTCATGCGCATGAGATCACTTATTGGAATCGGGATAAAATGTACCCTGCGCTTGGATTTGATGAATGGTTTGCTATGGACTTTTACGGTGAAGAAGATATTGTAGGCTTTGGGCCCTCAGATGGTCATTTCTATAAAAAACCATCGAACAGCTGGAGAAATATTCAGAAGATGAATCTCCATTTTACGCTCACTTGCTGACACTCACAAGCCACACGCCATTTGAAATGCCAGAGGACAAGGAATTACTGGACTTACCTGCTGAATACAACGGAACACTAACAGGAGATTATTTGCAGTCTGTCCGATATGCTGACCATACACTCGGATTATTCATTGACGATTTAAAAGAAAAAGGGTTGTGGGAAGATACGGTTATAGCGCTCTATGGAGATCATTCGGGTGTGCACGGGAGGCTTGTGACAGATAAAGATGTCCAGCTTTTGCATGATTTGGTGGGCCAGCCCTATTCTTTGCCATTTCGCTTTAATATCCCATTTATTGTTTCAATACCTGGGGATGTAGATGGTAACAAAGAAACGATCGAGACAATGGGAGGGCAGCTGGATATGATGCCGACAGTGTTAAATATTATGGGGGTTGAACCGCCTGCACTATATTTCGGTCAAGACTTGCTGACCTATCATCATAACCTGTTCGGTATGAGGTATTATGCTGCTACAGGGACATTCTTTAATGATGATGTGCTATTTCTCCCGGAAACGAGCAAGAGAGACATCCGCGTGTATAATTTAGATGAGAAATCAACCTATAAAAAAGAGAATGTCACGATGGGAACTTTCAGAGATCAAATAAATAAGTTGCTGCAGATTTATAAATGGTCAGATGCTTATTTTAACAGTTTAGATAATAAGTGATCTATGATAAAATTATTCTGATGTAAGTATGCGAAAATAGAGAGAGGTCTTTTGTTTGAAATCAAAACTAGGCTTGGCGAGCGTCCTGTTTATCGGGGCCTCTTTAATCTTAAAGGTATCTGGTTTGCTTCGCGACATGGTTATCGCATTTTATTTCGGGGATAGCTATGTGGCTGACGCTTACCTGGCTGCTTTTATTATCCCAAACATGTTTATACTGTTTATGACCACTGGGATGAAAAACGCCTTTGTTCCCAGTTATATAGAAGCCCTGGAACAAAAACGCGGTGCCTACCACTTAGGTCAGGTTTTCAAAGGCACCATTCTCATCAGTTTTGTAATCTCAGTATTGGGTTTGGCACTGGCGCCAGTCTATATACCTATTCTGTATCCTGAATTTCATGCAGATGCAGCCAAAATTGCTATAACAGTAGCGATGATATTTTTTGGTGTCATCTTTTTTGTGGGAATGAATGCTGTGCTTGAAGCATTCTTTGATTCTGAGAATAAATTCTCACTCTCTGTTGTCTCACAAATCATTGTCATTATGTCATCGATTATCGGGGCAGTATTATTTGCTGATCAGATCGGGGTTTATGCCCTGGCGATTGGGTATTTTATAGGGGCAGTGATTTCACTTATATTTAAGCTCATATTAGTAATCCCTCGAAAAAAGATGAAACTAAAAGGTAAATTTGATTGGATCGAAATCAAACATTTTTATTGGATTTTTATTCCAGTTGGATTGACCGTTGCAGTCGGCCAGATCAATTTAATGGTTGGAACCATTTTTGCGAGTTATTTTGAAGAGGGTTCTGTCACATATATCAACTACGCTAAGAACCTGGTTCATATGCCACAAGGGATATTTGGTGTCACCATAGGGACCATTGTGTTTCCGTTGTTATCGAAAGCAATTGCTACAGATGATCGCAAATTATTCAAACAAGGTATTGAACGCGGTTTTACACTTATGTACCTGATTTTGCTGCCGTCAGTGATCGGCATGATGATCCTGATGCCGAATTTAATCGAACTGATTTACCAGCGTGGCGCATTTTCGGATGAAGCAGCATTGGCAACAACCCAAGTAGCCTATTTATATTTTGGATCTGTGTTGTTCTTCAGTTTGAATAACATTACCAATAAAGGATTCTATTCCTTGAAAAAAGGGCACCTTATCTTGTTTATAAGCGGACTGTCCATTGTGTTAAATGTCATTCTGAATTTTATATTGACAGCTTGGATGGGCTATAAAGGCATCCCGCTGGCAGCCTCAATTATGGCCTTTTGTTATGTAGGTGCCCAGTTTATTGTGTTTTATAAACTTGTGAATGGTCTTGATCTGAAATATCTGGTGCTGGAATTCACAAAAATCACCATAGCAACTGGAATTATGGCACTAAGTCTGTGGCCAGTACTCCTATTCTTTTCAGAAATGCGCAGTCTTGTGCAAATTGCCATTGTTGCTATCACTGGATCTGTTGTATATATATTAGCAGCTTATCTATTACGATCGAAGTCTTTTTTCTTTTTAGCAAAAAGATTCCTGAAGAAATAAAGTGAGTGAAAGAGGCGTTACTGTATGAAACCGAAACATTTTCTGATGAATTTGTTAAAGCCCGTTAATTTGCCTATTACCAAATATGTGCTCAAAAAACACTATGAAAATGGCAAGGCCCTTTCCACAACAAATAATGCCAAACGGATATTAGTGCTGGCGCCTCACGCGGATGATGAAACGATTGGGCCGGGAGGGGTCATACGGAAACATGCCAATGATGGGGCTGAAATCCACTGTGCTTTTATAACAGATGGCTCCAACAGTGTCAGTGATTTAAGCAGGGATGAATTAATCGAAGCGCGGCTAAAAGAAACTGAAGCAGTCAGATCCATTCTGGGGATTCACATGATCCACTATTTGGGGCTACCGGATGGTCATGTATTCAATACAGAGTATGCTCAAGGGATTTTCCAGGATCTGATTGACACCGTGAAGCCTGATATTATTTATTGCACATCATTCATAGATGCACATCCGGATCACACAGCAACTGCAGGGATTTTAGCATCTGTTCTGGAAAATACTGAACAAAGAGACCTTATAATCAGATTGTATGAAGTGAATTGTCCAATACCGCCTGAGTACATCAATTGTGTAATGGACATTTCTGAAACGCTCAAAGAAAAAGAAGCAGCAGTAGACGTATTTGCTTCTCAAACAATTGCTTTTGATGGGTTTATTGAATTGAACAAAAAGAAAGCTCAGCTGGTACATGAGGATATAGCTGCTGCGGAGGTCTTTTTTGAACCTTCAATTGAAACCTTTGTCCAGCACTGTAAGCGTCTTGAGCAAGACGCCTCCAAATTTAAAAATCTTTTTAAACAAGCGAATCGGACGGACACTTTGATGTGGGCCATATATAAAAACCTGTCCGTAAAAAAACAACTCTATGAGAAAAGCTTAAACAGTAAATGAGTATAAGGGATGAGATGGCATATGACTGTAAGATTCTACAAACAGGGTGATGAAGCCGGGATAAAGCAATTGCATCTTGATGTCTTCAAAAAAGAGATGAGCTCCAAACTTTGGGAGTGGAAATACCTGGACAAGCCAGGGCAGCAAAATCCCTTCATTCTTGTTTTTGAGGAAGCAGGTGTGATCAAAGGCCATATTGCACTCTGGGTTTCTGAAGCGTATATAGAGGGAAAAGAAGCAAAGATTGCGCTTCGTGTGGATACGATGGTTCATCCTGATGTAAGAGGGAAAGGCATTTACACCAAACTGAATCAGGCTATGCTTCAACAAGCTCGAGCGGCGGGTGTACAATTGCTGTACGGCTTCCCTTCAGAACAGGCCAAACCACCTCTAATTGGCAAAACCGATGCAATTGATGTTGGAGGCATATCACGCTACATGAAAATCGGCAACCCTTTCAATGTCCTATCTGTCTTGTTTAAAGGTATAGGATTCGTCCTCAAGCCTTTTGGCCGTTTCCAAGCACACTACAGAAAGAGGGTCAAAATGCCTGCGTTACCTGAAGATTGGGCTTTTGAGGAAGTTACTCATTTCGACCCAAGATTTAACAAATTGGCTGAAGAGGTTTCAGACATCAAATCCGTTATATTAAAACGTGATGCCAACTATTTGAATTGGCGTTTTTTTAAGCATCCGAATCATACGTACAAAGTATTTGCTTTAAGTAATAAAGACCGTTTATTAGGGTATGCTGTTATCAATATAGAAGAAAAAGATTTTGATTATGGAAGACTCGCAATCGGTCAGCTGGTAGACTGCTTGGCAGTTAATGATAATAGCGTGTGGCAATATTTGATCGATCATACACTTCACCAATTACGGGAAACAGATATCGTACAAACCTGGCAATTCCCTGACCAGCTTCCTGCCATCAAGCTGCGTAAGGCACGGTTCAGAGAAAAAGACCGTCCAATGAACCTTGTGATCCACATTTTAAATGGGCATGATGATTCTTATATGAATTCTACTGATTGGTGGATCAGTCAGGTAGATGTGGACTCTTTTTAATAATCGTGTATAATATGACAAGGAACCTATGAAACTTTTATGATTATGATCCGTCTATTAATTAATACAGTTGAAAGATATGTCCGTTTCTTAGGAGGATACAAATGGTATATTTCGCCTTGGCAATTTGTTTTGTGATGGCATTGATCGTGACACCGTTCGTGAAAAAATTAGCAATATCGATTGGAGCAGTAGACCAACCCAATGAACGTAAGGTTCATCAAAAGTTGATGCCTCGTTTAGGGGACTTGGAATATTTATTAGTTTTTTGTTCGGTTTTTTAATTTTTTTACCGGAGACAGGTCAATTATGGCCCATTATGGCAGGCGCTTCAATTATCGTAACTGTCGGTATTCTGGATGACTTAATGGAACTATCAGCCAAGGTGAAATTCGCTGCACAGATTATGGCCGCAATTGTAACGGTTTTGGGTGGTGTGCAGATTGAATTCATCACACTTCCGTTTGGTGATCGTGTTGAATTTGGATATCTTGCCATACCTATTACACTACTCTGGATTGTTGGTGTAACGAATGCGATTAATTTTATCGATGGGCTCGACGGCTTGGCAGCAGGCGTAACATCTATCGCATTGCTGACGATTTCCGGAATTGCAATTTCAATGGGAAATGCGGCAATCGGGCTGGCTGGTATGCTGCTGCTCGGTAGCACATTGGGTTTTTTGGTGTATAATTTTCATCCTGCTAAAATATTTATGGGTGACACAGGATCTCTATTCTTAGGGTATATGGTCAGCGTGCTTGCTGTTATGGGATTGTTCAAAAATGTAACTTTCTTCTCACTGATTGTCCCGATTATTATTTTAGGTGTCCCCATTCTGGACACATTGTCAGCGATTGTCAGACGCATCAGACACAAACAGCCGGTCACTTCTCCTGACAAACTTCATTTGCACCATTGTTTGATCAGGCTTGGTTATTCACACAGACAAACTGTCATTTTAATTTATGCTGTGAGTTCTCTTTTCAGTATTGCCGCTATTTTGTTTACCAGAGCAACAATGTGGGGCTCTGTCATGCTAATCGTGTCATTGATTTTGCTTGTTGAATTGATCGTTGAGATCACAGGCATTATTGGTGAAAACTACCGACCCATCTTAAACATCATTCGTAAAAGCAGACCATAATCGTTCGTCTTCTGTAAAGAGCGGGTCATAAAGATGACATGCTCTTTTTTTTTGAGAAAGCTATCAAGAAGCGACAATTTATGATAATATAACAGGGTGATAAAAGTCAGAAGTATTGAGATGTGTAGAGTGGGAAACAGGTGAAAAACATATAAAATTAATTGTTAGGTTTGCTATGTGAGACAGACTTTTATGATTTTATAGAGATGTTATCTCAACTCAAATTGTTATTGCAGTAAGCTTGAGATAAAATATTTGTATTAATCGTTAGGGTTGTCGGATCTACTCCACTTAACCCAATAGTCATAATGCCTAATTTATTTAACGCTTGGTTAATGTATATACGAGGTCGTTGATTGGGCATTGCATTATATTTGCTGTGTCCCCTCAACCCCCTCTAAATTCTTTGCATAACTATTAAGAAGAAAAACGTCCGTAAGCAAATTATCATTATAGTGGTCAGTGGAAATGTGTTTGTTATCTCGTCAATTAACATACTAGAAAAGCTATAAATAAATCCGGTAAACATTCGTAATCCTAACAAATAACAAGGACTAAGAAGTTTTAAGTTCTAATCAAATTTATTAAAATCATGATCTAAGAGGTATGTTTAAACAATAGTATTCGGAAAATATATAAACCAAAATCCAGATCGTTATAGTGAAACATTTGTGGTGTTTAAGCTATCGATGTTATGGCGGACTTAGCATAAATGCTAATCATATCTCTTATCTCGTATGTTATTGATCAAAATGTGTTTTAAGCGTATTGCTCAATAAAGTATATTTCTGTGGAAATCAGGTTCTTCGCTGCAGTATCTCATAATGCTATACTGACCTGAATGGAAACAATAAAAAACGGAAAGATAATTATTTAAAAGTAAAACAAAGAAAGGGGATCCCAACAATGTCTAAAATATGTGTGATAGGTTTGGGTTATATAGGTTTGCCGACTTCGATTATGTTTGCCAAACATGGATATGAGGTTCATGGCATGGATGTAAACGAAAATGTTATTGCAATGCTGCAACAAAAAAAACTACATATAGAGGAGCCAGGTCTGCTGTACTCCATGATTGAAGCCATGGACGAAGGGAAATTGACCGTTTCAACTGAACCAGTCAAGGCGGATATTTTTGTCATCGCTGTTCCTACACCAATCACTGACGATAAGAGAGCTAACTTGGAATATGTGAGAGAAGGAACCAAAAGCATCGTACCTTACGTGAAAAAAGGCGATCTCGTCATCCTTGAATCCACTGTTCCACCCAGAACAGTGGAAGATGTTATGAGACCTATTCTTAAAGAGACCAATCTGGTCCTGGGCGAAGAATTATACCTCGCTCATTCGCCTGAGCGGGTTATACCTGGAAATATCATCAATGAACTTCAGTCTAATGACAGAATAGTGGGCGGAATCGATGAGACATCTGGCCGACTCGCTAAAAAACTGTATGAGTCATTTGTGCAAGGCACAATCCATCTGACTGATGCCACCACTGCTGAAATGGTGAAAGTTATAGAAAATACATTTAGAGATATTAACATTGCTTTTGCAAATGAACTGGCTGTTATCAGTGAAGCACTGGGTGTGAATGTATGGGAGGCCATAAAGTTGGCCAACTATCATCCTCGTGTTAACATTCATAAACCAGGACCGGGTGTAGGTGGGCACTGTATCGCGATAGATCCATGGTTTTTGGCTGAAATGCAACCGGAAGAAAGCAAAATGATCCAACTCGCTCGTGTGAAAAACGACGCGATGCCAATGTACACCGTGGATAGAATCAATGACATATTAAAAGAATACGACGATCCGAAAGTTGCACTACTGGGCCTATCTTTTAAAGGAAATGTGGACGACATGCGCGAAAGCCCGGCATTAAAAGTCATGGAGCACATGAATGACATGAATTTGTCGTACAAAATATTTGATCCGCATATAAAGGATATCAGAGTACCACACCAAACAGAGACCCTCGATGAAGCTCTGGAACAAGCTGATATGGCTGTGATTCTGACTGACCACTATCAGTTCAGTGAATATAAGCCTTCAGAAGTCGGCAAAGCCATGTGTAACAAAATTGTATTTGATACTAAGAACTGCCTGGACGAAATGAAATGGCGCCAAGAAGGTTTCGATTTCATACGTTTGGGAGATACGAAAAACAGGTGAATAAAATGACTGCCAAAGAAACAATCTTAGGCGTAAATGTTTCCAACCACACATATGAAACTCTGGTCGCTCAAGTATACGACAGAGCTGAACAAAATAAACAATCATTTATCGTTGCTGTTAATCCTGAGAAAATAGTCAAGGCTGAAAAAGACGCGGGCTTACGTGAGCTTATTAACAGTGCCGATTTTCAAATTCCTGATGGTGTCGGTGTATTGATTGCCTCCAAGATACAAGGGGGGTCAATCAAAGAACGTATTACCGGTGTGGATTTAATGATCGAAATTGTTAAAGAAGCTCAAGCACGTCAAAAATCAATATTCCTCTACGGAGCAAAACCTGGCATTGCTGAAAAAGCAAAAGCCAGCTTACAGGAAGAATATCCCTATCTACAAGTTGCTGGGGTCATGGACGGATACAATCATTCTGATGAAGCTGTTATCAAAGCCGTTAATGAAAGCCATTCAGACATATTATTTGTGGCAATGGGCAGTCCGCGACAGGAGGAATGGATCAACCAGAACAAAAATAAAATATGTGCGCGCGTCTTTCAAGGTGTAGGCGGATCGTTCGACGTTCTTGCCGGCGTTACTAAACGCGCTCCCGCTTTTTTTAGGAATGTCGGGTTGGAGTGGCTCTACAGACTTCTAAGTGAACCTAAGCGATGGAAACGACAAATGGCTTTGCCAAGTTTTATATATAAGGCTTTAATAATGAAGAACAAATAACAAGACGAAAACATAATCTCCCTGAGGTTGTGTTTTTGTTTGTCAGGTGTAAAAAGGGTATCTGGCTCTTATAAGAGAAACATTCGAGGATAAAATGGTTAATTCTAGTTTTAGGTCTGTGAGTAGTCTGAATAGAGTGACCGATGAAGATTGAAACTTTGGATTCATATTCTCGTTTACAAAGGCTACACAGAGATTCAAATATAACAAAAAAGGTTGTCGAACAAAATTTAATACTATAGAATAAATAAAGGTACTGCTTTACCAATGACTTAAATGAGGGAGTGGGTTGACATAAACAATGGATAAGTAAATGGTCTATGTTATAAAGCTTACCGACTGATATGACTATGCTCAAATAGGCTTCATGAGAAGTTATCTTGTAAATGCAGTAAGCCACATATAAAGCAATATAAGTTCGATAGACTCAAATTAAAATTTACAAGAGTCGTACATTGAAACACAGTTTTAATTAATGGTAGGAATTATTTGGTACCTATAAAAAATCAATAGATTGGCTATAAAAAATAATTTGGTCTAGAAAATGAAAGACTTGTTTAAAGGAGAGTGTAAACGATTAAGAGTCAAGGTGTAAAGTTAATAGTAGTTATGTTAGTCTTTTTTGCAGTGTTTTTAGCACCACAAATAAGTTTTGCTGACCAAGAAACGGGTTCAAAAGAATTTTATTTTGAACGAGGGGAAACAAAAACTGAACTGAGTGATAACAAAAAAATAATCGTTTCCAACGAGAAAAAAATATCAAAATTCACAATTCAACAAAATGGCCGCACACTTTTCGACAAAGAGCTTTTGGATGGAAATATACTAAGTTTAAAAATCATTACCGTTGACAATCAAGAATATGCTTTGGTCGTTTATCGCCAGAAAGGTTCTGACAATGCCCTCTCTTTTGATGTGCTGACGATAAATGGATCGAAGGTCAACCATCAATTTAATTCTGATTATTATTCGCGTGGGAAAATAATGATTGATAATAATAAGATTAAGCTACAGTACCCTGAATATGAAGCTGAAGATAGTATGACAGAACCATCTAGAATTATAGAGCAAGAATTCGTTGTAACATCTAAGGGGGTAGAAGTGGGGGAAAAGCGCACAGAACTTGCAAAACTAAAGCCCACATCATTTATGAGTCTCCAGGGATCAAACCCTGATTTTTCTGAAGTTAATGATATCTTAACTGAGGAAGCCTTAAAAGCCGAGATTTCTCCTGAAATTTTAAAAGCCATTGCATCCCAGGAAAGCTCTTGGGAACAATATTGGTCAGTAGTTCCTAAAAGAATTAAGGGGTGTAAAAAAGACTCTAAAAAAGGAACGCTTGCTTACGATGGAACAAATGCAAAACTAGGTTATGACTGCATTGGTGTAGGAATCATGCAAATATCAAATCACATGTATATGGATGAAGGGCCCGCAAAGGAGGCGTACATTAATCGTCTGAAGACAGATATCCGTTTCAATATCCAGGAAGGCATTAAAATCTTAAAACAAAAGTGGAATTATTCAAATAGCGGTTTAATCCCTACAGTAAATGATAACGACCCTATGGTTATAGAGAACTGGTATTTTGCAATAATGGCATACAATGGGTTACTCCCCCGTAATAACCCTCTAGAGCGCCCTTATGTAGCCTATCAAGAGCGTGTTTTTGAACGTATGAAGGATTACAGTTTAATAGACTTAACACCATTTCCAACCCATACGCTTAAGCCATATATCCGTTCAGATGGCATCTTACAGTTTAAAAATGATAATATAAAAATAAATGGTCCTGTACATTTATCCAGTCAATCATTAGCTCAAGGTGATACAGCGTATGTGACAGTTAACGGCTTAAATATGCGGAAAACCCCAGGTGGAACGACTATTGGCTCTTTAAGTAAAGGAACTAAGGTAACGGTTACTGGTAAATATTCAGGTAATAATTCTCGGGTGAATCAGTATATCTGGATGCCAATAAAAACAAGCAACGGACAAACAGGCTGGGTCGCTTCCAGCTATTTGGACAAAAATGGATATATTAAATCGTACGCATTAGAGGGCGTTAATAGATACGATACGGCTGTATCTATTGGAAATCATGGATGGCATTGGGATCGTCCTAACTCTGTTATTTTAGGACGAGGCGATCTTCCAATAGATTCATTAACAGGGAGTGTTCTAGCTTCAAATCTCAATTCACCTCTTCTCTTGACACAAAAAGATATGTTGACAGAATCTACAGCTAAAGAGATTGCTAGATTGACACCTGAAAATATCTTTATTCTTGGTGGAAAAAAAGGGGCGATTTCGGCTGAAGTAGAGTATGAGCTAAACAAAAGATTCGGGAATAACACAAACATTTTAAGAATTGATGGTGAATCACGTTACGACACGGCCTATCAAATTGCTAAAAAAGTTATGGAGACGAGTGGGTCTAAAGAGATATTCATTACGACAGGTGATGAAACATCTTCTGATCCATTGGCAATTGCCCCCTATGCAGGTGAGAACAATATACCTATTCTACTCTCAAGAAGTAAGACTTTGAATGAAAACATTAAAAGATTTATTCGTGATTATGATATAAAAAAGGCAACAATTATAGGTGGTACAATGCCTGTTTCAAATAAAGTAGAAAACGAGTTGGCATCAATCCTAGGCGCTAATAATGTTGAGCGTGTTAAAGGAGCCACCAGGTTCGAAACTAATGTAGACATTTTGCATAGATACTATAAACTTGGAAGTACAAGTAAGTTATTTATCGCCCAAGGGTTTAACACAACTGACGCTTTGTCTGCTGCACCTATGGCTTCTAGAAATGGCTCTCCTATTCTTTTGACTAAAACAGGAAGTGTGCCAGGAGAAATAAAAAATTTACTTACTAATCATATACATGGTAAACCTAATTTGTATTTTCTTGGAGGCACAGGCGCTATATCAAAAAATACTAGGAGCGAATTTAAAGAAATGGCTAAATAGCTCTTAAACAGCCACGGCATAGACGTGGCTGTTTAAAGTGTTGAAAAATTGTTGACTGAAGCTGGAAGATAAGGTAAAGTCATTTTGGATAGATGTTCAAGGGTGCAATCTATAACTATAGTAGCAGTATTGTGTTACTATAGTTATCTCCTTATAGCTTGCCTAATCTACTGAACCTCTTTTCTAGCTGAATGATTTTTCGGACAGTGAAAGGTGTGGATATGAGTATGACTATTGTTAAATCATATTCAGTTATAGAAGCAAATATTTAACGCTGAGAAGAATGGAATGTTATCTTTTTAATAAGAATATACATCAAAGTTGGTTAGACTTTTGATACATACTTATACTCTTATGGTTTAGAAGTTGTATATAATTAGCGAGTAATTTAATGAATGGAGTCAGTATAATGAAAGATTTACGAATACCAGAAAAGAAATTTCGACCAGAGCTGGAAGGGGTAAGAGCAGTTGCTGCCCTTTTGGTTGCCATTTATCATATTTGGTTTGGGACAGTATCAGGTGGTGTCGATGTATTCTTTATCGTCTCTGGTTATTTGATTACCACCTCCCTGGTGACCAGAATTGAAAGGGAAGGCAAAATAAATTTTCCTGAATATGTATTAGGCTTATGGAGGCGGCTATTTCCCAACGCATTTATAGTTATGTTTTCTATAGTTATCTTGTCCTTTTTATTGTTGCCAAGCGTCCAGTGGAATCAGATTATGGCAGAAATATATGCGTCTATGTTTTACTTTCAAAATTGGGAGCTCGCCACCAATGCAGTTGATTACTTAGCACAAAATAATGAAGCCACGCCCTTGCAGCATTTTTGGGCTTTGTCGATACAAGGGCAATTTTACATCTTGTGGCCGGTTCTAATATTTATTATTTTTATAATGGTACGTAAGGTTCTAAAAACTCCTTTTCGCAAAACACTTGTAGCTGCTTTAGGTGGTATCTTTCTGACTTCGCTGATTTATTCAATATATATAACTAACGTAAACCAGCCATGGGCTTATTTTGATACGTTCGCACGTATGTGGGAATTCAGTTTGGGTGGTATTCTAGCCTTATTCATACCCTATTTAACTCCTAAAAAATGGTATAGCACAGTTGGTGGATGGATAGGTTTAGTTATTATTGTTACCACGGGAATGGTATTACCAGTTTCGACTGTATTCCCAGGATATGCTGCATTGTTACCCATATCAGGCGTTATACTTGTCATTGTATCTGCTGAAAAATACAGCAAATACAGTGTTAAAAAATTATTAGGGTCACGCCCGCTGATGTACATCGGTAGTATTTCTTATGCTTTTTACTTGTGGCACTGGCCACTGCTCATTTTTTATTATGCTCTGTTTAACACTGACAGCGTTACATTTTTCAATGGGTTGATAATTTTGTTAATAACTTTTATCTTATCAATATTATCAACCAAAAAAGTTGAATCACCGGTTAGAAAAATTTCTGTGAAACACTCAAAAGTTAAGCTTCTGTCAACACTGGTTGTTTTTTTAATTCCAGTACTAACATTAAACATCTTTTGGGGTATTTTTGAGCAACAGACACAAGAAATGTTCAAGCATCAAGTTGAAAGAGAGAATTATCCTGGAGCAAAGGTGATTTATGATAATGCTGAGGCACAACAAGATGTTCCACCAATTGCAACACCTCCCAAAGCTAATAGCAAATTGCCTACATTTTATGAAGATGATTGTTATGTTGGAATGAATGAAGCTGGGTTAAAATTATGTTCTTATGGTGAGACTGAAAATCCTGAATTTACCATTGCGCTTGTTGGTGGCTCCCATTCAGGACATTGGTTTCCTGCTTTGGAACAATTCGCACAGGACTCCGGTGTGAAAATAGATGTGTACAATAAAGATGCATGTAGATTCTCCACGCAAGACTTCGATGGTTTGCTGTCAGCTACGTGTATGGAGTGGAATGAAAGAATTATTGAACCGCTAATGGATAATCCACCTGATTTAATTGTTACTACAGCTTCTGTAAATGCTGGTGCCAAAGTTCCTCAAGGATATATTGAAATGTGGAAAAAGTTCCAAGGTATCGCAAATATATTTGCAATTCGAGATAATCCAAGAATGAAAGAAGATGTTCCATCCTGTGTAGAATTAAACGGTCCAGAAGAATGTTCTGTCCAAAGGAAAGAGGCCTTAAGCGAAAAAGCACCATGGGAAAATACAACAAACATACCTAACAATGTCTACTTTGCGGATTTGTCTGATTACTTTTGTGTGGGAGATACATGTCCTGCGGTGATCGGGAATGTGCTAGTATACCGTGACCAGCATCATATCAGCACTTTGTACTCAATGACGCTTGCGGAACCGTTAAAAGAGCATATATTTGAAGCGTTAGAGACTTTTAAGAAGTAACCTAATATGTACTATAATTAGTTAAATAAGTGTCTGACGGTGACTTAGGGTGAAGCCAATGTTACTATCAACGATAATAGTTATTTCGAAATCAAAGAGGCTAGAACACGTCGGAGTTAGTTACAGTAGATATTACCGTGAACAAATGTCAACAGACTTCAATTATTTAGCACAGTCTAGTTTATAGCAAAAAACATTAGTTTAAATGCTAGATTATAAATTGGGCTGTGTTAGGCCTGTGTCTATAACTAGAGTAGATAGTCATAAATTAATTCGCTTAGATGGTATAACTAGAAATGATACTGGTTCAGAAATTAGCCAGTTAGTCTGGAAGTTCATTGATATAGCCTTGGAGCCACTAATAGGCAAATGCGCTTGTAGGCGCTCTGCTATGAGTTAGTAAGGTGTTCCATGTCGTAAATGGTAACCAACTATAGTTCACAAAAAAACCAGCATAATTATGCTGGTTTTTTTGTGAACTTTTCTCCATAATGCTTAAGGTTAAAAAAGAGTAAGCAGATTGCTATTGAATAGTACAAGCTGACAGCTGGAGAAAACCATATATGTCCGGCGATAAGAGCAATACTGCTTCCTAAAATAATTGATGTTCCCATCAGAATATTTTTGATATCTAATACTTGTTTGACAGAAAATAACATTGCTTTAATAAATATAATAAATATAAGGGCTAGCGGTGCAGATATTAACAAGAATCCTACCACGCCAAAAGAGAAGAAAGCATCCAAGTAATCCATTTCTATGGTTTTCCTTGTGCTTGTATAATTGCCTGCATACCCCATACCGAATATCTTCTGAAAAATATTTGCGTCTTCAAACTGGTAATATTGGCGTGTTACGTAAAAGTGTCGCGAGCTCAAAATCTTATTGACTATACTCGAATCGAGCCATGCGGGAAGTTTTCGTTTATCTTCTGTACTCTCTTCTTCAATACTGTTTTCATTTTGCTCTAAATGCCTCTCCTTATCTTGCTCTTGTACAATCTTATCCTTGTCAGGAATAGGCATTGAGACGGATAAGTTTGTAATAGAAGGAGTAAATGGAGCAATTATAGTAAATACAATGCTAAGAGATATACTAAATAAGAATACTTTGTAATATTTATTTTGTATTCCTTCTTTTTTAATATGTGTCATCCAGTGTATAGAAACAGAGATAAGCATGACAAGTAAACATCCAATAACTGCAAACAGACCAACCTTTGTGCCGATTATCATTCCAGTCACTGCGAGCAGCAGTGGTCCGAACCAGTATTTATAATCCTTTATGTTATTTGTTTTAATGACAGTATATAAGAAAACTAAAGGTAATGTAACAGCAAGAATTGCTCCTAATTCATTTCCAGAATAAAACCAGCCTTTGTAACCGCTTTTAACCCATTCATAAGTGTTGTTGGAGCTACCTGTTATTATGGCGACAAAAACAGTTCCTATAACTATTAATAGAGCCGCATAAATGGCTTTTAATAATTGAACTTTGATACGGTGGTATGACTTCTGCACGCTTAGCACTAAAAATAAACTACAAAACATTACAATATAATAGAAAATCTTTGCGCTCCATTGGGCTTCTAATAAGAGATTAAAAGTGGGTTTAAAAAAAATGTTGCCTATGAAGCTTGTACTTAGAGTTATTATAACTAAGACAAGATAAATTATAATTTGCTTTTTATACGGGCTTTCTTTGCTGAAGAAAAAAATGTATGCTAAAGACACAATCATAAATAACATTCTTACGATAATACCTACAGTTATATTTAAATTAATATATAATGAAAATGTTGTTAGGATATCAAGAATGGGTTGAAGCATGATAAAATAAAATAATAATAAAAAAAACCAACTTTCTTTCGTATGCATGTAATAACACCCCTTACACGAACTTCGCAATAGCGTTCTTAGTATATAATATAATATAGAACATTGTCTACATGAATCGAAAAAAATAGTGTTTTTATATAAAGTTCTATGAGATAAGTGTTATTATCACATCTAACCAACAGGTAAAGGGATGTTGTCAGTGTCAAAAAAAGTACTCGTACTAAGTAATATGTACCCTTCTAAGCATTCTAAAACATTCGGCATATTTGTTGAAAAACAAGTTGAAGCGCTTAAGACTAAAGGTGTGCAAGTCGATGTCATAGCCATTCGAGATCCCAGAAAGGGAAAAACGTTCCTTTTGAAAAAGTATATTATGTTTGCTTTAAAAGGGTTATGGAACTTAATGATTTACGGTAAAGGTTATGACGTTGTACATGTCCATTATATTTTCCCAACTGGCCTATTAGGCATTTTACACAAAAGACTATGGAAAACTAAGTTGATTGTGACCTCTCATGGCGGAGATATAGATCAAATGAGCAAAAAAGGGAGTGTAATTAAAAAATATACAAAAAAAATATTAGATAATGCTGATCATATCATTACTGTTGGGGAAGAGCTTAAGTCGAACATGGAAGAACAATTCTCTCTAAATGAAAATAAAATCTCTGTCATTAATATGGGTGTAAACAGACACATATTTCATCATCGAAACAGGTATGAAGCTAGACAAAGCTTGGAATTACCTAAAGAAGAAAAGGTAATTTTGTATGTTGGTAATATTATTAAAGCAAAGGGGCTTGATGAATTAGTACAAGCGTATAAAGGGCTGTCAAATGTGATTGAAAATCCTTCCCTCCATTTAATAGGGGAACCGAAAGATGCTATGTATTTTAATGAACTGAAGGCAAAGGCGGCTGAGGAAGAAACTATATATTTCCATAATGCCATGAATCAAGAAGAAGTTTCTCGTTGGATGGCGGCTTCAGATGTATTTGTACTACCTTCTCATATAGAAGGCTTTGGATTGGTTGCATTGGAGGCGATGGCTTGTGGATTGCCAGTAGTGGGATCAGATGTTGGTGGGCTTCATTATTTGCTTGGAGATGGTGCTGGAATAAAAGTTGAACCGAATAACCCAAAAGACTTGGCTGAAAAACTGCATATTGTATTGGAAGATCAAGCGTTACAAAAGAAAATACAACAGAATGGGTTAAAGAAAGCTGAAAAATATGACCATCTTACCCAGACTGAAAAAGTTTTGTCCTTATATAAAAATTAAATAACACAATGCGAATTAAGTTGAAAGATAATGAGCTGGTTAGCGGGCGTCGTACCTATCTTGCTCACCAATTCAGCAATTAATCTAAAAAGTGCGCGGAAATATCAAAGGCATTTAGATGATTACCAATAAAAGTGAGAAAGACCTTGCATTGAAATACAATACGAGCTAAGATTAATATTATAGATTAGTGGCGAGGAGTTGATATATCTTCATTCTTTTCGAAGGTAAGCTGCCATGTTCATTGTGTGATGCCATGGATCTCTCCTTCTTTGAGTGGAAGTTGAAATTGTATGCTAGCATTTTGGAGGGTTACTGGAGATGCAAAGTCAATTATCATACGCATTGAATTTCCCTCACTGTTGATCAAGTTTTTATTTACCCATCATTGTTCGGACAAAACCGTAAACTATCTATTAAATTGCAAATGTGTACACCTTTTTAAGGTGTGTTTGATAGGATCTTTATTTATATATGTCACGTAGGTGTTAAATAGACAACCTAATATTTAAATGGACAATCACAATGCTCCTAGCACCTTTACATATCTGGTAAAGGACGGTTGAATTGAATTTATGTTTGAGATAATAAACTAAACCAAACATCTATTTCTGGCTGCCTTTATTGGTATCTCTATTTTCATGTTTTTAATAGACTTTGAGTTTTAATGTTTATGAGAAAAAGTTATATTACAAAGAACGAGGAGAAGTGATCCATTTCATGAGAAAAATATTCAATATTACAGTTATATTGATCATCACATTATTGCTAGGGACACCGTTTGAAGTGGCTGCAGGAGAAGACGAAAGTACAAAAAAAGCGAACATAGATGGAATTGATTTAAACACCTTGACTGAGGACGAACTGATATATATACCAGAAGCACAGCGAGAGGGTAAGGAGGTAGATGAAGGTTACTTGCATTCCAATTTAGATGCGGCAGATATTCCAGTGCTTTATAATACATACCCTAACGTGAATAAATACATAAAGGACAAAGGTTTCCAGGCGGCTTCTGTTGAATATAACCATCTTGATAGGCTTAAAAAGTTTCCTTATCGTGATGGATATGGCGAAGTGGAAGGTGTGGTTGCACACGAAACCGCCAACCCGAATTCAACAATTGATGGTGAAATAGCTTGGATGAAAAGAAACCATAAAAACGCATTTGTTCATGCCTTTGTCGATCACGAACGTATCATCGAAACGCATCCTTTGGACCTTGGCGCCTGGGGAGCAGGATTCTATGCCAACCAACGCTTTGTTCATGTAGAGCTCGTTCGTGTGCATAGCTTTGATGAATTTGCGCGCTCAATAAACAATTATGCAGAATATATTGCTGGTATTCTATTTGATTATAATTTAGGTGTAACAAGTGCAGAAACTACAGGAGAAGGAAGCTTATGGTCACATAAAGCAGTATCCAAGTTTCTTGGTGGGACAAATCATGTAGACCCACATGGATATTTTGGTATATATGGATATAAGTGGGACGACTTTGTGAAGTTGGTCAAAGAAAAACACAACAACCAGGTTAAACTTGAAAGAATAGCAGGAAATGATCGCTACCAAACAGCTGTTGAAGTTAGCAAAGAGGGTTGGAATAAATCTGATGTTGTCGTCTTGGCACGGGGAGATGAATATGCTGATGCACTTGCAGGTGTCCCGCTTGCAAAAAAACACGATGCACCAGTACTATTGACTCGGTCGAATATACTTACGAGATTAACTAAAGAAGAAATAGCTAGATTGAAGACAAATAAAGTATTTATTCTTGGTTCTAAGAAGGCAATTGGAAAAAACGTGGAAAAAGACATCTTGTCAATGGGCATTGAAGTAGAAAGGATTGAGGGGGCAGATCGCACGGAAACTGCTGCAAATATTGCTCGAAATCTTTTATCAAATAGCACGAATAAAAAGGTGGTTTTGGTGAATGGCTATGACTTTCCAGATGCACTGAGTGTTGCTTCATACGCCGGAAAGGCTGGTATGCCCATATTACTTGCTAAAGTGAACAAACTGCCCGATGCGACCAAAAAAGTACTCGATGATTTGAATCCAAAAAAGACCACGATTATCGGTGGTAAAAAAGCGATTAATAACAAGTTGGAGAGTAGTCTTCCAAACGTAAACAGGATTGCTGGAAATGACCGGTTTGATACGGCAGTTGAGGTTGCACGACACTTTGAAAAAGATGTTAAAAATGATTATTATGTTACTACCGGCAGAAGTTTTCCCGACGCCATAACTGGTGCTGCACTTGCTGCTAAAGAAGCAACTGGGATATTGCTTGTCCATGACCAGGTGCCGAAAACACTTGCTTCATTCATTGAAAATGAAAATACAAATAAAATTAAAATCATAGGTGGTACACAAGTTGTAACCAATGATGTAGAACGTAAATTGATATATTATTTAAGTCAATAAACTGTTTATCGCATAGCGTACATATACTCCCCAAGAGTATATGTACGCTTTTTTGCGTAGTTAACGTTTTGGAGAAATTAATGCTGCGGTCTCAAACTAGTTGCTTACTAGTAATAATTTTATCAAATTTTGTCAAAATTGGTTTGACAATACTTTTAAATTATATATACTGTAAACTATGAAGATTTCACATAGTGATGAATATCTGTACTATGAGAAGTCTGTTTATTAAGTCTTAAAAATTTTAGGAGGAATTTATTTGACCAAAAGCATGATATCAAGGACTTTAGCGGTTCTTATGGCTTTAATGCTTATTGTTGGCACGATTTTGCCTACAAGTATCATGGGCTCAAGTGAAAGCGAGTTACAGAAAAAGTTTGGACACGGTTCTTCTTATGCCTTGAAGAAAGCCATTGAAGAACAAGAATCTTTTTACGAACGGAGTCCCGCCTTACATAATAGCTTGCAAGGTTTAGATGGGGACAAGAACATACCGGTCATTGTTCACTTTTCGAAGAATCCGGTTGCAGTGGAAAAGGGAAAACATAGACTGAACAACACCACTTTTTCTAGATCCGAGAAAGAATCCGTTGTACAAAAAATACAAAAGGAGCAGCGGGTTTTTTCACAAGAACTTGAAGATGCTGATATTCAAGCTGAAAAAAGGTACATATATAATAATGTATTAAATGGTATGGCCTTAACTTTAGCAGAAAAAGATGTTGAAAAATTACTTGATTTAAGTGGTGTTATTTACGTGGAACCTGACGAAGAAAGAGTAGCATTGTCGAAAGGTGCCGACGAAGACTTCAAAGCTGAGGTTTCAATGAATTCAAGCATTTCACACCTCAACATTGAAAAAGTTTGGAATATGGGTTATGAAGGAGAAGGTATTAAAGTTGGTGTTATTGATACCGGAATTGACTATAATCATCCTGAGTTTGCTGATGTATATAAAGGCGGCAAAAACTTTGTTGAGCATAATGAAGATAAGTATCTGAGTCCGCGTGATGAGGACGATCCGTATGAAACGTCACCTCTTGACCGTCCGGATAATATGGATCCAGTTAACAGTAATGGCAGTGCATACGAAACTTCGCATGGAACCCATGTTGCAGGTATCATTGCTGCTGGAGGAGTAAATGACTATGGTATTAAGGGCCTTGCCCCAAAAGTAGATCTATATGCCTATCGTGTTCTGGGGCATATGGTACGGGGATGACGTCATGGATTATTGCTGGCATTGAAGAAGCTATAAAAGCGGAAATGGATGTTATTAATCTATCACTTGGTGGTTCAAATAACGATTCTATCACAGCCGATGCACAAGCGGTGAATAATGCAATGCTTTCTGGTGTTGTAACTGTTGTCGCGAATGGAAACTCTGGTTCGGACCGGGAAAGTGTTGGTTCTCCTGCAACAGCAGTCTCAGCCATATCAGTTGGCAATTCGACCAATCCGGAAGAACATCAATCAGCACAAGTCACAATGAGGGCAGGCGATTTTTCTTCCGAGGGTGAAATGAATTTGATGAGCTGGACATTTGGTGAGCGTCCAAGTGAAGCAATTAGTGGCACATTTGATGTTGTCAGTGTTTCCGGGGTGGGAGAAAAAGGTGATTATGATGATGTTAATGCAGAGGGCAAGTTTGCACTTGTCGAACGCGGTGAGATCCCCTTTGTGGATAAAATCTCAGCAGCAAAAGATGCTGGTGCAGTAGGTACACTTATTTATAACACTGCAGATGGTGATAATGCACCTGGCCCTGCAGATGTGTATCTGGGAGATGATTTTGATTTACTGCCGTCTTTTGATATGTCCTATACTGATGGTCAAGTTTTTACAGAAGCGCTTGAATCAGTTAATGGAGAGGGGACTGTGACATTTGCTTCATTTGATAAGACTGTCACCGAAGGCGACGAGGTCAGTGATTCGAGCTCACGTGGGCCAGCTAATCCGCTCTATGATATCAAACCTGACGTTGTTGCACCAGGTTCAAATATCATGTCGTCTATAGCGGAGTACCAGAAAGACTACCCTGAGGCGACTTATGAAAAAGCGTACGAACGCAAATCGGGAACAAGTATGGCTGCTCCACATATTGCTGGAATTGCAGCACTGTTATTAGAGAAGAATGGAGACTGGAGTCCATTCGATGTCAAAGCTGCACTTTCCAATACAGCAAAAGTTCTTGACAAAGAAGCCTTTGATGTATTCGATCAGGGTGCTGGCAGGGTGGTGCCAACAGCTGCCATTAATCCAGCTATGATCGCTTCGGTCAACAATAGTGATGAGAAAAATGGTGAAGTGGAGGGTAGACGTGGAACAATAGCATTTGGCTATACTTTACCGTCGGAGGAAGAAAAATCTACTTTTTCCAAAGAAATTTTGATTGATAATCAGATAGGGAAGCCAGAAGATTACACTGCTGACGTTGAGATAATCTCGCATCCGGATGGAGATATGACTGATGCAGAAGTTACTGTTGACAAACCATCTTTCCATCTCGAGGATAATCAAAAAATACAAGTGAATTTGAATTTGCCTGCAGGTAAGAGTGACACAGGGGATGAGATACTTGGCTATATTCATCTAAAGAGTAAATCGGGTAATATCTCCTTACCGTTTGCTGCTTCCTTGGCGTTTAAACCAGAATTTGGTATTAAAAATATGGAACTCGAAAGCTATCACATTTCTCCTAATGATGACAAAAAGGCAGACAGTACAAATCTGACTTTCGAATTTCATGAAATGCATTTTTTGTCGGTTGTCTACTTTTGGGATGTACTTAATCCGACAGGCGGTATTGACGGTGAAGGTACAGCTGGTGACATCTATCAGGAGGTAGGTCTTGAGCAAGGTCCACACAATATAGAAATCTCCAATGTTATTCTTGACCCGGAAGATAATAGTAAAGAATCAACGATTCCGGACGGGGTTTATACTGTTGAACTCTCAACATTAACTTTTGAAACAAATGAAATTGACGATGATAATGACGGACCGATTTTCATTGTTACAGAAGCACCGGAAATTGAAGTTAATAAACCAAAAGCTGACGCTGCTTATGTAGCTGGAAAAGTTGATAGCAAATACTTTGATTTCGAAGAACCGCTTAACACCATCTATAACCTTGGGTACAATCCGAAAGATTACCTGCATGGAACATATACGATTACTGATGTAGCGGGTGATAAGGTGAAAGATGGGACGTTTGATGTTGATCATAATGGATCATTTAAAATTAATACAGACAATCTTGCAGGTGGTTCATATACGATGCACATCCATGTTACGGACGAGGCAGAAAATGAAGTAGAAACTGCCGTATCCTTTCCCGTGGAAAGCGAAATCACCAATATCCAGCCGGCAGAAGACCAGTATTTAACACCGGGTGATAAAGTGAAAGTGACATTTGAAAGTAATGCCAAAGGGGGAGAAGCGAACTTCCATGTATCATTGCCATCGGCAAAAATGGCTGATACAAACGCAAACATGGAAGAAGTTGAGCCTGGTGTTTATGAAGGTATATGGACAACCCCAAAAAATGTAAATTTGGAAGGCGCGGAAGTAATTGTCTCACTTGAAAATAAATCTGGTAATGTGGTAACGGCAACCGCCGGTGGAAATCTATTTATCTATCCTGATAATGTAGAACGTATCTCCGGAGATCTACGCTATGACACCGCAATTGAAACTAGCAAAAAAGGTTGGGACAAGGCTGATACTGTGGTCCTCGCACGCGGGGATGAATTTGCTGACGCCCTTGCGGGCGTACCACTTGCCCACGAGCTGGACGCACCTATTCTACTGACACCGACTGATGAACTTTGGGAAGGAACAGAGGAAGAGGCAGCCCGTTTGGAAGCGAATAAAGTGATCATTCTCGGTGGGGAAAACGCTATAAGCGCTGGTGTAGAACAAACATTGTCTGACTCAGGTCTTGATGTCCGGCGGATTAACGGAGCAGACCGCTTCGAGACGGCGACATTGATTGCAAAAGAAGTAGCCCCTAATGGGAGCAACAAAGTAGCCGTGGCCAATGGAATGGACTTTCCTGATGCGCTATCTGTCGCGGCCAGTGCAGCACAGGAAGGGATGCCGATTTTGCTAGCCAAAGAGAGCTGGCTGCCAGAAGCAACAAAAGAAACGGTCAAAGACTTAGGGGTTGAAAAAACCTATGTGGTCGGCGGAACAACAGTCATTAACGATGATATCACCAAGCAATTGCCGAAAGTTACACGTCTTGCAGGGGATGACCGCTACGACACGAATATTAAAGTGCTTGATCATTTCGAAGCCGCCAGCAAGCACATGTATGCTGCAACGGGCAAAAACTATGCGGATGCTCTGACAGGTGCAGTCCTTGCAGCAAAAAATAACAGCCAAATCCTGCTTGTGCATGACAAAGTACCAGATCTGACGGCAGACTATATTTCAGACAAAGATATTAGTCGATTTACAATATTTGGTGGACCAAATGCAGTGAATAAAGATATTCAGCAGACTTTAAGGGATTACTAGAATTAAATTTAAAGAAGTGGTTGACTTTCTCTTGATTAGGAGGAAGTGAGCCACTCTCTAAATAATGGAGGATTATTAATTGCATACAAATAAAGGAAAAACTTACAAACTCATACATATTTTTGCGGTGTTTTTAATGCTAGTATCTGTCATCTTGCCTGCATCTTCACAGGTAGAGGCAAGTGAACGAAATCAAAATCAATTGAACAAAAATTTATTAAAAGAATTTGAGACAACGGAAAAGGTAACCTACTTGGTTAAATTTAAAGAAAAGGCTGATACGACAAAAGCCATAAAAACAGCGGAAAAACATGCCAGTAATAAGAATCTCAGTAAATATAAAAGAGCCTTGACAAGAGAAAAAGCGGTTATTAAGTCGCTAAAGGAAACTTCTAAAACATCACATCAGGATGTCTTATCTTACTTAAAAGAAAAAGTTAAAACTGGTGAAGCTTCTGATATCCATTCCTATTTTATTGTAAATGGAATGGCGGTTACGTCTACAAAAGAAGTGGCGGAAGAGATAGCGTCATTTAGTGAGGTAGAAAAAATACTGCCGAATAAAAGACGTCAGTTGATTACTAATGACGTTAACCGCCTTAAGAAAGGAATTGATGATAAGAAAAGTATAGAATGGAATGTGGATCGTGTTGGCGCACCTGCTGTCTGGAACGAGGGGATTGACGGCGCGGGCGTTGTAGTTGCAAGTATTGATTCAGGAGTACAATGGGATCACCCAGCTCTGAAGGAAAAGTATCGTGGCTATAATGCTCAAACAGGGACTGTCAACCATGAATTGAGTTGGTATGACGCCCTGGATGAATCAGATATTCCGTTTGATGATGTCGGCCACGGGACACACGTTACCGGTACAATGGTCGGATCTGAGACGGACGGATCTAAGAATATTGGTATGGCCCCAGGCGCTAAATGGGTTTCCGTCAAGGCATTTGCAGAAGAGGGAGGCGGAACTGATGTAGATCTATTAAGAGCTGCAGAGTGGATTATGGCTCCAAAAGATGCAAATGGCAATGAACATCCCGAAATGCGACCGGACATTGTAAATAATTCTTGGGGTGGGGGAACCGGTTTAGATGAATGGTATCGAGATGTCGTAAAGTCATGGCGTGATGTAGGGATTTTCCCGGTTTTTGCTGCTGGTAACATAAGTATGTACAACCCTGGTGGTCCCGGATCTGTAGAAACGCCTGCGAACTACCCGGAATCGTTTGCGGTCGGAGCAACTGATAGTGATAATATGATTGGTGATTTCTCTTTAAGAGGACCATCTCCGTATGAGGAAATTAAGCCTGATATTGTTGCACCAGGTGTGGCGATTTACTCATCTGTTCCAGGAAACGATTATGCGGACAAAAACGGAACGTCGATGGCAACACCTGCTGTGTCAGGAGCTGCAGCATTACTTCTTTCTTATGACGATAGCTATTCGGTTAAACAAATAGAGAATATATTAATACAGACTGCTGAACCACTTACGGATCAAGATCACCTTGAAGTACCAAACAACGCGTATGGCCATGGGTTGGTCGATATTTTTAATGCTGTTTCTTCTAGTCGTGAGGGATTGGGAACAATAGAAGGTCAGCTAACTGATACAGAAGGTAATCCTGTTACACAACCGGGATATATAACTGTTGAGGAAACAGACCGAACAGTCAGAACAAAAAAAGATGGCTCATTCACCTTGGTTCATCCTGTAGGAACTGTCACATTAAAGACAGATGTATATGGCTATCACATACAGAAAGAACAGATTCAGATCAAAAAAGATGAAACAATTCAAGCAAAATTGAAGCTAGAGGAAATATCCAAGGGCACATTAAGTGGACAAATTAGTGATATTAACACAGGTAATACTGTTGAGAATGCTACGTTACTGCTGAAAGAGGACGAAAATGTTGATCCAGTTCGATCAGATGAAAAAGGAAGATATATGCTAGAGGCATATATGGGACATTATACACTGATCGTAACTGCACCTGGGTATAAGGATCATGAGGTAAAAGTTGATCTCAATGAAGGGGAGCAGACGAAAGATATTTCTCTGGATCCTTATTACACATATCCAGGAGATGAAATAGGCTATGACAATGGTGTCATTGATAATGGTAGCATGTATTTTGGCGGCGGTGCCGGGTGGGCGGTAAAAATGACTTTGCCGGATGATCATGAATCAGCTGTTGTCAAGGAGGGCGTATTCGCATTCATTGATAAAGGTTTTTCTGAGGAATTGGGAACAGAATTTGCAGTAGAAGTGTGGGATGCAACAGGCCCAAAAGGTATGCCAGGCGAGAAACTTGCTGGTCCTATCGATGCTGAGGTCACTTGGGAAAATGAATGGACAAGTGTTGATCTAAGTGAAGAAAACATAAAAGTAGATGAAGAATTTTATATTGTCTATGTTCAGACAATGGAATATCCAAACGCACCAGGACTCGCGACAGATAACGGAAACCCATATGCTGGAAGAAGCTATCAATATACGGATGGAAGCTTTTACCCGGCATTTGTAGAAGACGGGAATTATATGATACGTACCCGCGTTGATTATAAACTCGACCAGCCCGTCATTACTTCTCCTGAAGATGGTGCAGTAACGAGTGAAGATACAATTACAGTACAAGGAACCGGCTCACCGTATACGGCCATTCAGTTAATGAATAATGAAAAAGATGCTGGTGAAGTGGTAATAGATGAAGATGGTACGTTTGAGGCACAAGTAGATTTAATGAAAGACAATAATGAATTAAAAGCTATATCCACCGTAGAAGGAAGCGAGTTGGTAGAATCAGATTCAGTTACGGTTACACGGGAAAAACTGAACATTATCAATATCGAGCCGGCAGAAGACCAGTATTTAACACCGGGTGATAAAGTGAAAGTGACATTTGAAAGCAATGCCAAAGGGGGAAAAGCGAACTTCCATGTATCATTGCCATCGGCAAAAATGGCTGATACAAACGCAAACATGGAAGAAGTTGAGCCTGGTGTTTATGAAGGTATATGGACAACCCCAAAAAATGTAAATTTGGAAGGCGCGGAAGTAATTGTCTCACTTGAAAATAAATCTGGTAATGTGGTAACGGCAACCGCCGGTGGAAATCTATTTATCTATCCTGATAATGTAGAACGTATCTCCGGAGATCTACGCTATGACACCGCAATTGAAACTAGCAAAAAAGGTTGGGACAAGGCTGATACTGTGGTCCTCGCACGCGGGGATGAATTTGCTGACGCCCTTGCGGGCGTACCACTTGCCCACGAGCTGGACGCACCTATTCTACTGACACCGACTGATGAACTTTGGGAAGGAACAGAGGAAGAGGCAGCCCGTTTGGAAGCGAATAAAGTGATCATTCTCGGTGGGGAAAACGCTATAAACGCTGGTGTAGAACAAACATTGTCTGACTCAGGTCTTGATGTCCGGCGGATTAACGGAGCAGACCGCTTCGAGACGGCGACATTGATTGCAAAAGAAGTAGCCCCTAATGGGAGCAACAAAGTAGCCGTGGCCAATGGAATGGACTTTCCTGATGCGCTATCTGTCGCGGCCAGTGCAGCACAGGAAGGGATGCCGATTTTGCTAGCCAAAGAGAGCTGGCTGCCAGAAGCAACAAAAGAAACGGTCAAAGACTTAGGGGTTGAAAAAACCTATGTGGTCGGCGGAACAACAGTCATTAACGATGATATCACCAAGCAATTGCCGAAAGTTACACGTCTTGCAGGGGATGACCGCTACGACACGAATATTAAAGTGCTTGATCATTTCGAAGCCGCCAGCAAGCACATGTATGTTGCAACGGGCAAAAACTATGCGGATGCTCTGACAGGTGCAGTCCTTGCAGCAAAAAATAACAGCCAAATCCTGCTTGTGCATGACAAAGTACCAGATCTGACGGCAGACTATATTTCAAGCAAAGGACTCAGGCATTTATCAATATTTGGCGGTAAAGTAGCTGTAAGTGACGAGGTTGCAATCGCATTTAAAAGTATTATGGAGTAGTTTTTCACTTGAAATTGCTTACATGAGAGTGATTTAAACGAGCTCAGACATTTCTGCCCCTTATATAGGGGCAGTTTTTCATGTCATAGAAATATACGTTGAATTAGTTCCGAAAATAAACATTTTCATTTATTGAATGATAGCAAGCTGTATTTCATAAAGAAGGTTTGTTGCTTGTCGCCCACAATATTTGAGAAAGCACAAACATACACCCTATCTAAAAAAATTTTACATCCAAATGGAAAAGGAATACCATAGGGTATGAGATTACGTTAAATTAAAAGCTTGATATGTTTGTGTTTGAAACTCAGTACTTTTATGAAATAGTATACAATTTAATCCGATTGATTTTCCAAGCAGCTTTGTCCTATAGTTTAATAGATAAGACCCCTCCTCCTGTCGAGTTGAATTGGTCTTAGATTTGGATGGCCCTCTACCTTATAATTCTCAAGATATTTTCATTTCACAAAGGATCACATGCTTTTCCTGTAAGGACACACAAATGAGGTGTATTTAATGAATAGATTTATGGTTGGATTGGTAATCTTACTTGTTATAGTCATTGGTGCGTACTTCTTGGTTTTTAATAACGGAGATAACAAGTCTGATTTAACACTAAAAAAAGGAATGATCAGCAGATGAAACAGCGCTTTAATCCTGGAGAAGGTCAGCAGAATAGTCATAAGCTGATCTTTATACTTAAAGAGAACAATGAGAAGAGTGACGGAATACGAACTATTAATTATACAGTGAAAAATGACAGCGCCAAAAGAGTGAAATTGGAATTTAGCTCTAGTATGAAATACGATTTTTATATCACTGACGAAAACGGTAATGAAGTATATCGGGATTCGAAAGGAAAATCATATCTCCAAGTCCTTCAGTATATCGACTTGGGATCAGGGGAAGCGGAAACATTTAAACTTAAATTACCTGAACTCGATCCCGGTGAATATACGTTAACGGCTAAACTGGCTGCAAAAGGATATGGTAACAAGGGATCTAGTATTGAAATTTCAGTGAAGTAGAACAGAATATTTTTGAGTGAGTGTTGTCTATAATGGCTATCACTAGATTAATCATTTATTTTAAAGGCAGCTTAGTGATAGTCGCTGCTTAAAACTCAGTTATATTTCACGGCTTATGACTATTATTGTCTACCCCTTTAGGCTTTTATGGAAAAGCCACTCCAAGCCACCTCCATTCCTATTGTTTCAATGCCAACCTTCTCGCTTTTTACTTTTATAACTTTATATGTGTAAGCGTGAATTGCTTTCTCCGACGTGCATCTTCCATCGATTGAGTCTACCTTAATATCCATCAATTAAATGGATTCAGGGCCATCGTAGTGTTCATTGCAACTTTATAGTTTATTTTCTTTTTTCGAATGAACATTAAATTAACCACCCTACTGCTCTATGCAAGATCAGAATTGAAAAAGAAACTTATAAGATTGCAGACATTTGTCGAATAATGCAATAAATAGGGCTCGAATTTTAGGTCCAATCAGACTTAATGTGTCATTCTTAATTGATTAAATCGTTTGACTATAATGGAAAAATCTACTATACTATTATCAATCGTAAATAGAGAGGAGGTTAGTAGCTAAAATATCTAAAAATTTAAAAAATAGGAGGGGAAGTCGTTTGAAGATTAAGAGAATACTTGTATTGTTATTAGCGTTTATGCTTGTGTTTTCCAATAGCACCTTTGCTGCTACTGGTTCACTTTCGAAAAATGCATCATCAAAGAAAAGTGAAATCGTTAATAACAAGCAAAAATTCATGGGGAACGAGAATGATGAAAAGTATAATGATGATGAAAAGGTACGAGTGATAGTTGAGGTTGAGGGTAATCCTGCGATTACATACGCAACCGAGAAAGGGAAGAAATTCAGCAGTTTAGCTGAGTCCCAAAAAACTGACCTGCAGGAAAAAGCACTCAAGACTCAGCAGAATGTTAAGGAAAATATAGCGAATAAGAAAGTTAAAGTGGAATATGAACAAAGTTTTACGACTGTATTTAATGGGTTCAGTGGTATTGTTGAATATGGAGATTCGAAACGAATTGAAAAGCTACCAGGCGTAACAAGCGTTACAGTGGCAACCGAGTATGAGCGTCCAATCGTCGAACCGGAAATGAAATACAGTAAAGAGCTTGTTCAAGCTCAGCGTACATGGGACGAATATGGGTATGATGGTGAGGGGATGGTTGTTGGTGTTATTGACACAGGCATTGATCCCACTCATAAAGACATGGTGCTTACAGACCCATCTAAGGCTAAGCTGACAGAAGAAAAAGTTGCATCCGGTAATTATCCCGGAAAGTTCTTTACAGATAAAATTCCATATGGATACAACTATATGGATGAAAGTTATGAGATTCGCGACATTGGTCCTGAAGCTTCTATGCACGGCATGCATGTTTCGGGGACGGTGGGAGCAAACGGGGATGAAGACAACGGTGGTATTAAAGGTGTTGCCCCTGAAGCTCAGTTACTTGCGTTGAAGGTTTTTGGAAATGATCCACAAATGGGATCAACTTGGGGTGATATTTATATTAAAGCGATTGATGATGCCATCCAAATGGGTGCTGACGCTCTTAATATGAGCCTAGGCTCTACAGCAGCATTTGTTGATTCAGATTCTCCCGAACAACAGGCCGTGAAAAGAGCAGTTGAAAATGGTGTTATTATGTCAATCTCAGCTGGGAATTCGGCGCATTTAGGGAATGGGCACTGGAACCCTTATGTTACGAATCCAGATATAGGTGTTGTTGGAGCTCCAGGTGTTTCGCATGACTCATTGCAAGTAGCTTCGTTGGAAAATGAGTTCATAGATTTGGAAGCTTTGACATATGGATATGGAGAAGAAAAAGGCAAAGCAGGATATTTATCCGCAGGTAATATACATCCTTTTGATCTTGAGCAAAATACTTTTCAGCTTTTAGATGCAGGTTTAGGGAGCGTTGAAGATTTCGAAGGCAAGAATTTCAACGGTAAATTCGCATTGATTCAGCGCGGAGAGTATGCATTTACTGAGAAGACTTTAAATGCACAAGCTGCAGGTGCTGCTGGCGCTATTATTTACAACAACACCGATGGAATTGTAAATATGGCGACAGAGGATACAATAAATATACCTCAGATGTTTATGTTAAAATCCGACGGTGTTTTATTGGCTGAGCAGTTGGAAAATGACAGTGAAGTTACCATTACCTTTGGGGATGAAACAGTTAAAATTCAAAATCCGACAGCAGGACAGATGTCCGACTTCACTTCTTGGGGTCTTACACCGGATCTTGATTTCAAGCCAGAGATTACTGCCCCAGGTGGAAACATTTTATCGACACTTCAAGATGATCAATATGGTGTCATGAGTGGAACATCTATGGCTGCACCTCATGTGGCAGGAGGTTCTGCCCTTGTTTTGCAACGTGTAGACGAAGCGTTCAATCTTGATCATCGGGCCAGAGTTGAAATGGCTAAAAACCTTTTGATGAACACATCTGAAGTCGTTAACGACAAAGGATATGCCCAGTCGGTTCTTGAACAAGATAATCCTTATTCGCCACGTAGACAAGGGGCCGGTCTGATGCAACTGCATTCTGCTATTAAAACACCTGTAGTTGTAACTGAAAAGCAAACGGGTGAAGCGAAAGTCGCATTGAAAGAAGTCGGTGACCAATTCAGTATGACACTTGAGGCTAAAAACCTTACGGATGAAGCTGTATCATATGACCTTGCAGCAAATGTCCAAACTGACTTTGCTTTTAATGGGGTGCTCGGGAATGCTTTTCTGAGTGGTGAGTTGGATAAGCTTGAAGCTCAAGAAGTTGTGGGTGCTAAAGTGAACTTAAATAATGGCAAGGAAACAGTCGAAGTACCTGCCAATGGTTCTGTTACGGTTGATGTTCAAGTAGATCTATCCGAAGCAAAGGTCTTCAGTGAACCTGGAGCAGATCCGGTAAAACCAGAAGAAATCTTCACAAATGGATACTTTGTGGAAGGTTATGTCACTTTGACAGACTCTGATGATGTGAACCCGAGTTAAGTGTTCCTTACGTAGGTTTCAAAGGAGATTGGAACGCTCCACCAGTGCTTGATAAGCTTGCTTATGACGATAATGATTCTTTCTATGAAGAAGGAACCTTAGTATATGAAGGCGCCGATGGTTACTATACTCTAGGATATGATCCAGTTAGCGAAGAGCGTAAAACTGAAAAAATCGCTATTTCGCCTGATGGAAACGGCGAACATGATCAAATCATTCCAGTATTATCTTACTTGCGTAACGCTAAAACAGTAGAATACAATATTCTGAATCAAGATGGCAAAGTGGTACGGAAGTTGCTCTCAGAGAACGAGGTCAGGAAAAATTATTTTGACCGAGGTATTGGGGAAGCCTATAGATTTGACCCTTCAATTAGATGGGATGGCAAGATTAATGGGGAAACAGCTGAAGATGGTCAGTACTATTTTGAAATAAAAACGGCCATTGATTTCCCTGACAAAGAAGCGCAATCACTTAAAGTCCCAGTCACGGTTGATACTCAAGCACCTACAGTTGAAGCTTCGCTAGACGGGACTACTCTCAATGTTGAAGCAAAAGATGATGGATCTGGTGTTGCTTATTACCAAGTAATGATAGATGGCGACGCGTTAAAACCGATTTATGGATCTGATACGAAACAAGTGGAGCTAGATGAATCACTTATCTCAGACAATACGGAGGTCGCAATACTGGCTGTAGACTTTGCAGGCAATTCTACAGCACATGTTGTGGGTGACGGAGAAGGCCCTGTTATTGAGATATATGTGCCCGGAACATTTGAAGTTATGTCTGACAATCTCGTATATGTGTTAGGTCTTGTCTCCGATGACAGTGGAATCTCCGAAGTAACTGTTGAAGGTGAACCGGTAGAACTCGAATCGTTTGGTGGCGGGACATATTTGTTTGAGGCAGAAGTTGAATTTGAAGACGGTGTTCACCCAATTCATATTACAGCTACTGATATCAATGGTAACGTAACGAAACTGGCGAACAGCCGGACAATCTTTGTAGATAGTACACCGCCAACACTTGAAACAAAGGCGCCTGATTATGTAGAGCATGACACAGCTAAAATTACACTTGAATCACTCATCACTGACAACTTTGAGGAGTTGCGTCTGAAAGTTAACGGCAGTGAAGTCTTCTATAACGAAATGGCTGAGAATCAAATGAATCAGTTCAGCACAACAGTTGAAACGGAAGTAGATCTTGAACCTGGTAAGAACACTTTTGATCTTGAACTGACAGATCTTGCCGGGCATGTAACAACTGAAGAGGTTACGGTTTACCGTGCTGAGTCAGGTGAAGATCGTGTTTCACGCGTTTCAGGTGAAAGTCGTTATGACACTGCTGTTGAAGTCAGCAAAGAAGGTTGGGACAAAGCGGATGCAGTTGTATTGGCGCGCGGTGATGATTATGCCGATGCATTAGCGGGTGTCCCGTTGGCTAAACAAAATGATGCACCTTTATTGCTGACCAAAACAGACGCACTTTCCCCTGTGACTAAGGCTGAAATCGAAAGACTCGGCGCTAAAACAGTTTATCTCCTTGGAGGAGAGGGTGCAATAAGTGCAGATGTTGGGAAGCAATTGAAAAAAGAAGGAATTAAAGTAACTCGCATTTCAGGAAAAGACCGCACTGAAACAGCAACTGAAATTGCTAATGAAATAACAGGCGGTTCAGCTTCGGAAGTCGTGCTTGTAAATGGTTATAACTTCCCTGACGCTTTATCAGTTGCTTCACATGCAGCAGATCAGGGATTGCCAATCTTGCTCACAAAGGATGACACCTTATCCAAAGCCACTAAAAAAGCAATGTATGAATTAGGCGTAAATAAAACATTGGTAGTTGGTGGTACTGTAGCAGTATCTGACTCCGTTGCTGCCGAAGTTCCTAATGCATACAGAGTATCTGGTAAAGATCGTTTTAGCACAGCAGTTGAAGTAGCTGAACATTTTGGAGTCGATTCAAAACATTATAATGTTACAACTGGAATGGATTACCCTGATGCCCTATCAGCAGCTGCATTGGCAGCCAAAGAAGGAACAGGTACAATTCTGGTAGGGAACATTGTGCCAGAAACCGTAAAAGATTTCGTATCTGAACAAGGATTCAATACCTTGACCATTATTGGTGGTACGGCTGCAATTGATCCAGAAATAGAAGTCGAGCTAAGCAAACTTCTCCAAAAGTAACTAAATTTTAAAAGAGACTGCCGTTCTTCGGCAGTCTCTTTTAAATGCATTTAGTACCTGGAATATTTACAGAAAGATTTGATCATGGTGAATCGCTTAATTGCGGGGAAGGTGATTCGGTTAAAAGTGCGCCAATAAATGAAAGAGAAATACGTTTTCTGTTAGTTAAAGCGATAGCCAAAACCAACAGAAAGGGGTTCTTCTGATATCTACTTTAACGCAGCAAGGGTCAAATAGAATGCACTTTTTAAACCAAGAGCATCGATGAGATAATCTTCTTAGATCATTACTCAGGTTATGCGATGCCTCTTAAAGACAAAAGGATAGAATGGAAGCAAAAGTATACCATCAAGCAACCAGCGTGGTGTTGACTGGTGCCCATAGGTTCTGTCCCATTTGCGGATTAACTGCTTAGCTGTCGATGGATTTTCGGAGATCCGTGCTGCCATAAGCCAAGTAAACTTGTTCGAAGTAAGTATATGTCAACATTGATTCTGCAAAATGTGCACGACACCATTTGGCGATACTTACATCGTTTTAGTGCCAAGCATCAATTGATTAGCTAATAACGGCCAAGCTCCTCATCAAACAATATCTTTCAATATATGTATTAGGACTTTATCATCATTTTAAATAATTTACTATATTCTGCAAGATTCGACTGAAATTGACAAAGGTATTATGATAGAGTGAATTTTAGAAGTTTATTATATTACAATTATAGAAAGGTGGGATACTTATCTAATTGTTGCTCATTATAATTGCCAGAATGCAGTTCGGCTAGCGTACCATCTACAAAGGGGAGGATTTATTTTGATCAGACGTAAGAAACAATGGATCAGGTATGTATCGTCATTTTTCATCGTAGTGCTCGTGGTTGGTCAGCTGATGCCTTATGTAACTTTTGCAGAATCCAAAAGCCAGAAGGAAAATGATTTTAAAGCTTTTATTCAGCCCGAATTGCAGGAAGCATTTGTTGAAGACGACTTTGTTCAATATCTCGTTATACTTAAAGATCAGGTAGATACCAATGAAATTGCTGATAAAACCGAGCTTAGAGCACAAAATCAAAGTCTATCCAAAGCGGAAGTAAAGGTGAAGAAACAAAAGACAGTTGTAAGCAGTTTAATGGAAAAATCAAAGTCCACTCAAAAGGGACTAGAAGCCTATTTAGAGAAAGCAACCAAAAATGAGCATGTTAAAGCATTTAACAGTTATTATATCGTCAACGGATTTTCTGTGACCGGTGACGTAGATAGTATGGAGGAGATCGCTCAATTCTCTGAAGTAAAATCTGTTCTTCTTGATGAAGAGAAAAAGTTGATACTCCCGGAAGAACAACCTGATCAACAGAAAACAGAAAAGTCTGCTGCTGAAGATGTGGCATGGAACATTGAGCGAATGGGCGTCCCTGAAGTATGGGACAGAGGCTACGATGGTGAAGGAGTCGTCGTAGCCAATATCGATAGTGGTGTAGATTGGGCACATCCAGCTCTGAAGGAAAAATATCGAGGGTATGACCCTGATCATCCAGATGATCCAAACCATGAATTCAACTGGCATGACGCTACTTCCAACATAGGCGTGCCGGTAGATTCAAATGGACATGGGACACATACAATGGGGACCATGGTTGGTCAAGAGCCAGATGGTAGTAATAAAATAGGGGTTGCCCCCAGCGCTAAATGGATTACAGCACGCGCATTCTCAGGGGGGACCGGCAATGATTCCGACATACTGGAAGCTGCAGAATGGATTCTTGCCCCTAAGGATGAAAACGGTATCCCACACCCGGAAAAAGCGCCAGATATCGTCAATAATTCCTGGGGAGGTAACCCGATCGATAATGACTGGTTCCGTCCGATGGTACAATCGTGGAAAAGTGTCGGCATCGTGCCTGTTTTTTCAGCGGGCAATGCATCACTTTTCATGGGAGCCGACCCAGGCACTATATCCTCACCAGGTAATTATCCAGAATCAATTGCTGTTGGTGCTACTGACGAAGATGACAACCTGGCAAGCTTCTCATTGCGGGGACCGACAGAAGGAGGAGAATTAAAGCCGGATGTTTCCGCTCCCGGTGTTAATATCCGTTCGGCCTATCCTGGCGAATCATGGGATGAATATGAATATAAAGTATTGAATGGTACATCAATGTCAGCACCAGCTGTTGCTGGTACCATAGCATTAATGAAGCAGGCGGATGAAGAACTGACAGTTGATGCTATTGAGGACATACTGAAGGTCTCTGCTGTCCCAAGGACAGATGATGAATATCCAGATTCCCCCAATAACGGCTATGGATATGGTCAAGTGGATGCGAATACTGTCATGCAGGCAGTGGAAGAGGGTGTCGGCACGATCAAGGGACAGATCGTCGGAGAAGGGTCTGATAATGAAAACCCGACATTTGACCATGAACCACGTGAGATATTATTTAAAGGAGAAGAAGCTTATTTCTCTATTCACGCGTCTGACAATATCAGTGTGAATCAGGTGACGTTGACACTGACAAGTGAAGACGGCTCAAAAAAGAGTTATAAAGGTGACCGTAGCGACGGAGACCATTTGGAAGGATCTTATGAAGTGGTAGTTCCACCGGAAGATATTTCAGGAAGCGAAATGGACTACCAATGGACTATTGCAGATTTCAGTGGCAGAAATGTCAAGAGTGAAGTCTATACGACAGAAGTAAAAGAAGGTGTAACAACTGGATATAGCGAAGACTTTGAAAGTTATCCTGATGGCTGGTATTCGTTTGGAACATTTGATACATGGCAGTGGGGAGAACCCGTTTTTGGGCCGGACAGTGTTTCTTCCGGGAAAAAAGTGATGGGTACAAACCTAGACGGTAATTACGACATGGATACCGATATGACACTTATGATGCCTCCAGTGCTTGTGGAAGATGGTACAAAATTACGCTTTCAACAATGGTATCATCTGGCACCGTTTGGATGGGACGTTGGAACTGTGTACATCTCAACAGATAAAGAAAATTGGGATGCGCTGTTAGAGATCCAAGATGAAAACCAAAACTGGCATGAGGTCGGTATCGATCTTTCAGACTACGCAGGCAAGAAAGTCTATATTGGCTTTAATCTTACATCACTCGATAATGAAAGACCTGGGTGGTATATTGATGATGTAAAGCTTGTCAATGACAAAACGTCAGAAACTGAAGTGACAGAGGAAGGAGAAACTGGTGTATCACTTAGAGAAGGGGAAAAGTCATTTCCAATAACTTCTTCACAAAACAATGATATCCTACCGTTAGATGCAACGGTTCAAGTTGAAGAAACCGGGTGGAAGACAAAAGCAGACCCGCAGAATGGTGAATTCACCATTCACCACAAACCAGGAGAATATACACTTAGCATTAATGCTTATGGATATGAGTCCGTGACAGAAACTGTATCTCTTTCGTCACGAGGTACCATTTCTCCTGAAATATCCATGAAAGCAATGCAGAAGCAGACGATCACGGGAAAGATAACAGATCAATTTGGCAATGGTGTGGATCAAGCACAGATCTTCCTTCTTGAGGATGATCAAATCAAACCGGTCAATTCTGCACCTGATGGCACATATAAACTGGAAGCATACGAAGGTGAGTATACCCTACAGGTTTATGCAAAAGGCTTTTATAAGGGAAGCAAAACAATCACCATTAAGCCAGGTGAAAATTTAGATCTTAATCTTCAGTTGACCCCGTTTTACACCAATGATGACTCAGAAATAAAATACGATAATGGGTCCTATGGCAAGAATCTTGCAATGGGGAAAAAGGGCAGTGGTTTTGCCGTCAAAATGTCTCTCAAAGAAGGGGAGGAAATGGCGATGCTCAAGGGTGCGAAATTGCAGTTCTGGGCTGACCATGTACCTGTCCCGGGTGGAGACGATATAGTCATCTCTGTATATGACGCAACTGGTGAAAATGGCTCCCCAGGTAACAAGATTGCCGGACCATATGAAGCAAAAGCTGAACGTGATCTGTACTCATGGACAGAAGTTGATTTGTCAGATAAAGGCATTGTTGTTGAAGGAGACTTTTATATTCTCTACACACAATATGCTGATTACCCTTATGTTCCAGGGTTTGTTGCTGATGGTGATAAAGACAATGCAACAGGGAGAAGTTGGGATTATTTCGGTGGACAATGGTTTCAGGCAGAGGACGATGTCGGTAACTATATGATTCGCTCTGTTGTCGATTATGGTGATGATGCACCAAATCTTGAGAAACCAGTTATTAACAAACCTGAATTCGGAGAATTAACAAATGATGCAAGCATCGAATTAGCAGGAGATGCGACACCGGATTCAGCAATCGAAATTACGAATAATGGTGAAAATATCGGTGAAACGGAAGTGGATAGTGCTGGTCAATTCACTTTAAATGTCGACCTTGATGAAGGTGAAAATAAATTGCGAGCAATCGCAGTTTCCGGTGGTACACCAGTGGCTGCATCAGATCCTGTGTCTTTAGTACTGGACACCAAAGCGCCGGAGCTGACAATCGACAGTCCTGATGATGGTGAAACAATTAATGAAGATACAGTGCTGGTTAAAGGAACTGTTTCTGATGACCATTTGGACTGGGTTCGGGTTAATGATGAAAAAGCCGAACCTGAAAATGGCACCTTTGAGGTGGAAGTCGCTCTTAAAGAAGGTGAAAATAAAATTACCGCAGAGGCAATGGACAAAGCCGGAAACAGCAGTGAAAATTCAATTACGGTCGTTTATGAAAAGGGGAATATCGGGGAGATTTCCCCGTTAGACGATCAGCATGTATTTGCTGGTGAGGAAGTTGCAGTTTCGTTTGAAAGTAATACCGAAGGTGGGGACGCCTCATTCAAAATTGCACTCCCAGCAGCACTCCAATCCGAAAACGCAACGGATCATGCTATGGTTGAAACGAAACCAGGGTTTTATGAAGGCACATGGAACGTTCCTGAACATCTGCATGTCGAAGGTGCAGTCATTGAAGTTCAGGTGACCAGTGAAGAGGGTGTACTAGCCACCGGAACAGCAGAGGGGAGAGTGTACGTCACAGAGGAAACAATCGACCGGATTGCCGGTGATATCCGCTATGATACCGCCATAGAAATCAGCAAGAAGGGCTGGGATGAAACGGAGACTGTCATTTTGGCGCGCGGGACCGAATATGCCGATGCACTTGCAGGTGCACCATTGGCCCATAAACTGGATGCTCCCATTTTATTAACACCAACTGATGAACTATGGGGCGCCGCTATGGAAGAAATTGATCGCCTTGGGACATCTAAGGCAATTATCCTGGGTGGATCGAACGCCGTCAGTGATAATGTTGTAAGCGAGCTGGAAGACAATGGTCTCGATGTGGAGCGTATAGCGGGGAAAGACCGCTTCAAGACAGCGGAGAAAATCGCCAGAAGAATGGCGCCCGATGGAGCAAAGAAAGTAGCGATAGTGAATGGCATGGATTACCCAGATGCATTAACTGTCGCATCACATGCCGCAGAGTCTGGTATGCCAATCTTGCTTGCGAAATCGGAGTGGATGGCTGAGTCCACTGTTGATACCATTACAGATCTGGACGCAACGAAGAGCATCGTTGTTGGAGGCACACAGGTCATTGAAGATGAATTACTCAATGAGTTGCCTGCCCCTCTCCGCCTTGCAGGGCAGAACCGTTATGAAACAAACATTGCCGTTAACGAACACTTCGGCGTGGACAATGCGCATATGTATGTAGCAACCGGCAGGGAATATGCAGATGCCTTAACCGGTGCCGTGCTGGCGGCAAAAGACAATAGCACTGTCTTGCTTGTACATGAACAAGTTCCTGAAGAAGTGGCAACGTACATTCAAGAACAACATGTGAAGCGTCTAAGTATCTTTGGTGGCCAGAACGCCATAAGTAAAGGTGTATTTAGTGAATTAAAAAAAATGTTACAATAAAACGTATAAAAAGGAGCTCGTCTCAAATGGTGATGGGTTCCTTTTTTATTGTTGTTTGGGTAATTTTAAAAGATGCGTCACTTGTGATTAACTTATAATCACAAATTTTAGTATCATAGTTTCTAGTGAAATCTATGAAAACCGGACAAAGAAAAGGATGCAATTGTTTGTTCCACATTCACCATCTGATGTTTTGATGTATAAAACCCTGTTAGCTTGTGTCATTATATAAATCGAGAAGAGAATGTGTTCGGTTGCGAGTGATACATGGCTCTAAACTGATTTTTTTAGTCAGATAAGAAATTGGATTTACCAGCAAGTAAATGTACCATAGCGACTATATTTTTATAAGAGCGATAACCTTTGCCTGTACGCTTAGCTGCTTGAAATAGACTGTCAATACCTTCTAGAGTTCCATTATTAAGTTGAGATTAAAACCACTGCATGACACCAATATATTGAGAATTCCTTCACATTGGGTGCATAAGGTAATCCCCACTGGATCTAATCTTCCAACACCATTGGAGCGGTTTGGGAGGGGGATTGATATATATTTTTTAAGGCATAGTGCCATGTGGTAATCCTTAGATGTATCCAGTTATCTTTCAGCTTGTCTAGCATCGTTTTTGTTTTTGTAAGGGTTTTTCAATTTTCAACCATACGTACCATGCGTTCTGTCCTCCGAACATCATCGATGGCCCTGTTTGCTTCTTGGATGATGTGAAAATTTATTTATCAAATGTGATGGTAGCTCCAGGAAAATACTCAGATGTACCTTTAATAAAAGCTAGTAACATGCTCATAATGAACCAAACTGATTTCTTTGTGCTGATATCAAGGACAATAATTAATAAAGTCCAGAAGGAAGTCAACACCATATAAACTTCCCTCTGGTTTCGACTGAGAAGGGATTGAAACCGGATAAACCAATTTCTCCATGTGTCTCGGGTTTGTTATAGTCTTTCCATATATGTAGCAAAAAACCCAGACACCATCGAAAGGTGTCTGGGTTTCCAAATGATCTTATTCTACTTCTAAATGGCTCTTTAATTCCTGTTCAACCACACCCAGCGCTTCTTCGTCCAACTGATACAGATACATGCCGCCAGGGCCTGTGCTGTCATGACCATGGAGAGTGAAGGTTTCAAGGTCTGGACCGCCACCTTTCAGACCGTAAGATAGCAATTTATTCATTTCACTGAACTCCATATTGGTCTCCATATTTTCACCAACACTTTCGATCATGTCGTCAATTTTAAAGACGGAGCCAAGAGACAAGGATTGTTTCATAACAGCCTTGATCACTTCCTGCTGGCGTTTGCCCCGTTCGATATCGTTGTCGTATTTACGAGTGCGCGCGAATGCCAGTGCTTCTTCTCCGTTGAGTTTCTGTTCGCCAGGCATGAGATGAATAGCGTTTTTCCGGTCTTTGGAGTCCTGTTCCCAAATTTCATAAGGCACGTCAATCGTTACCCCGCCAACGTCTTCAACCACTTGAATAAATGCTTCGAAGTTAAGTGTGACAAAATAATCCACAGGCACGTCAAGCAGGTGTTCAACAGTTTCCATTGCAGCTTTAGGACCTCCATATGCATGAGCATGGTTGATCCGCGTTTTGATATCTTTGTACGGGATATATACATAAGAATCTCGCGGCATACTGAGCAGTTTGACGCTTTTTTCTTCTTTATTCAGTGTGGCGAGCATCATCGAATCAGATCTTGGGTCCCCGTCGTTTTTACGCTTTTCGCTGATATCGATACCCATGATTAGGATAGATACGTTGTGTTTGCCGGGGTCTACGGCCTCATCCCGTAAATCTGACTTCTCTCTGTCAATGTCTTTAACGGCATCAGAAAATACGGAATCAGCTTTCAACCATAATGAACCAGCGTATACACCGACTCCAATAAAAGCCAGTAAAAATGGCATTAAAATAAGCCATAATCGTCTTCTTCTGCGGCGTAATTTGTTGCGCCTTGCCGAACGGACGTTTTGGTGTTTTGTCATAGTGATTCCCCTTCTGAAAGCGACACGCGCTGTCATGCAGTCTTAATTATAGGTTGTACGGTCATGCTGATTTTATGAGCTATTCCGTATTGTACAGTAATTATGAGAAACCGTACATCACACCTATATTACATTTCAATGAAAAATAAGTGTGAATCCTTTAGACGTTTCAGACGCCGTAAAGGTTGCACAATTTCTGTAAAGATTTGTCGATCGTTATTTCACCATTTGCTGATCCAGGTCGGTCTGATTCAGGAAACGGGCAACGTTAAAGCTGGATTGTCCGTTAGAGTACCGGTTCCACGCTTCGGCAAATCGTTTGATCTCGTTTTTGTCAAATTTGCTTTCTTGGACGATGCGAATAATGTCTTCGGTCGTGTAAGCGATTGGACCAGGCATATCAATCTGATATTGATACAACAGACCGCGTGTGTTTTTATATTCCTGAAGATCGTACGCATAGAAAATCATGGGACGTTCCAGAAGGGCAAATTCACACGGGATCGATGAATAGTCTGTTATCAGAATGTCTGTAATAAGCAAGATATGGTTTGCGTCATAGTAGTCTGATACGTCGTAAACAAATGAATCAAGTTCCTGGCTCAGATGGTAAGTGACAGCAGGGTGGTTTTTAACAAATAAAACGTACGCGTCACCAAGTTTTTCATACATTTGCTTAATATTCAGCTGTATTTTATAGTTATCCAGTTCATCATCACGAAACGTAGGGGCATATAAAATGACTTTCTTTGTTTCTATGACAGGGTACATTTTGCGCAATACTTTTATAATGTTTTTTTGTTCATTGCTATCAAAAAAAACGTCTGTGCGCGGTACGCCGGTACGGATGATGGCGTCATCTCCCAGAGAAAAACTTTTTTGAAAGATCTGTGCCATTCTCTCAGATCCTGCAGTTACATAGTCAAATCGACTATATACATTCTGGAACCTTTGTTTTGCGCGTTTTGAACGATTTGAAATGGACGGGTCCATCAAGGCGAACCGCTTCAGGGCGCCGACTGCATGCCAGAGTTGGACACAAACGGTTCCAGGTTTGAAGTTGGTTACAGCCAAAAAACCGAAATAGTTGTCCACAATGACGGTTTTAGCAGTGGCCAAGTGATAGATTGATAGGAAATAGGCAAAGGGATGCTTGATGTCGAATGGTACAATGTCAGCAACTGAAGCATCAAATGCATACCGGCATTGGCTGTCTTTCAGAATAACCACTCTTTCATCTGAAACATCCCTTATAGCAGAGGCTGTATAATAAATGTTATCACCAAATGACGCCACACAGACTGTCTTGTTCTGCTGCGGAAATAATTTTAGCATGCTGAACACAATCCGGAAGAAGAACAAGTAGGCCGTGATGGCCGCTTCTCTAACCATTGTTCACCTTGTTAAGGTCCTTTTTGATTTTGGTCGTTGAAATGCCGATCGTTCTTGGCAAGTAGACCACATCACAGTGTGCTGACAGAAAATCAAACTCACCTTTCCAATCGTCTCCCATCACGAACAGATCGATGTCATGCTTTTGCACGTCTTGTGCTTTCTGACCCCATGTTTCTTCAGGGATGACTTCATCCACATAACGAATGGATTCGAGAATTATTTTTCTATTTTCATAGGAATGGTAGGCTTTTTTATTTTTAAGGGCATTGAATTCGTCAGTGGACAGGGCCACGATGAGATAGTCACCCATTGCTTTTGCCCGGCGCAGGATATTTATATGTCCAGTATGAAGCAAATCAAATGTGCCATACGTGATGACTTTTTTCATTACAGATTCTCCTTCATAAAAAAATCTTTTACTCTATAAAGCTTATCATTATTATAATACCACAGATTAACAAAAACTTAACAAAGATTTTTCAATTTCATGACTGGCAAAAGCTGTTTTTCTAAAAGAATTGTTGATTTGACAGTTGATCCTTTGATAAATAGTAGATACAAAAATGCGAACCAGTAAGAGCTTAGCTCATAGTCAAGATGAGAGCATCGTGATTTGCGCTGCGGGAAGTCGCTTTCCGCGGGCACGGCCTCAGCCTCCTCGCGGAAAGACCACCGCTGTGGGGTCTTCGGACTCGTGCTGTTCCCGCAGGAGTCGACTTCCCTCCGCTCCAATCACTTTATGTTTTTCAGTGGCTTGGACGGTTCTGCTCACATAAGAGTGAGAGCATAACCTCTCATACCAAGCTCGGGGAAAACACGGAGACTCCAGTGGGAGGATAAGCCTCGGTGAGACCCCGGAGCGCGGTAGCGCGAGGAGGCTCAGCAGCGCCCACGGAACGCGGAGTGTTTTCCCCGAGCGGTTGCCAGAAGCAGTCACTAAATATTTTCTCCGTGTTGTTGTAGTTCAACGTGTAAAAGGAATCTGTTCTGTTCGCTTCATAAAAAACGTTCAAGAGTGTTTATGTTCATGGTATGATAGAGGATGTGTAAAAATAACGTTAATTGGGTGATGGGATGAACATCTTGGCTGTTACAGGCTATAAACCGATGGAAATGAATATTTTTAAAGAAGATGATCCGCGGATCTCATTTGTTAAACAGGCCCTGCAGAAACGGCTGGTCTCTTTAATAGAGAACGGGCTGGAATGGGTGCTGGTATCTGGCCAGATGGGGGTTGAGCTTTGGACAGCAGAGGTGGTGCTTGAACTGAAAGAACAGTATGAGGTGCAACTCGGAGTGATTCCGCCATTTGAGACGTTTGCTGAGCGGTGGCCGGAGCCTTTGCAGGAAAAACTGCAGATGATTACGGACCAGGCTGACTTTTACAAGCCATTGTACAAAGGGGCTTACGTAGCACCGTATCAATTTCGGGCGCGGGATGTATGGCTCGCGGATAAAAGTGACGGAGCGCTCATTTTGCTGGATGAAGATTTTCCCGGAAGCACACGATTCTTTCTCGAGGTAGCCCAGAATACGGAAAATTACCCGATTCAAACCATAACACCAGCTGATATAGATGATGCCGTAGAAGAGATGCGGATGACAGATCCGGATTATTGGACTTAATAAGTACCGTCTTTTCATTCAGAACCCCCGCTATATAATAGGGATAGTTGCAGTGAGAGGAGTAAAGGCTTTTCATGGTTACAAAACGAAATAGACAGATGACAGGAATGGATCTGCACGGAAATACATATAAAATGCAGATCCTGATTAAAGCTGATCAGCTTGAAGATCTTGACAGCTTTGCATTTACGCTTGAGAACAGGTTAACGAATCAAGTCATCGCGCTTGATATTACAGATGAAACGATAGATGACCCATATATTCGATTTGAATTGGCTTTTGATTACCATCAGCATGCCGGCACAGTTTTTGAACATGGGGAAAGCAGCTGGGATGTGTACTTGAACCGGACAAGGGAAGATGATCACCATAAGAGCCGGATCAGAAGTGATTACAGCGACATTGGCTTTTTGGCAATAACGCTTCCGGATGAAGAAATGGTGTTTCAGCCGTTTACAACGCGGAAAGGCAATGTGTCATTCCGACTGACCCACTATCAGCTGGATGCCAGAATTGATCACGTAACGCTTGAAGGTGCACAGATTAATGTATCTGGTCATATCAATTTCCCACCACTCTACCAGGCGGACGATCATCAGCTGGAGGGGATCCAGCTTGTGGTTACGAACAATCGTGACGACCGGGAAATGACATTCCCATTGGAAAAAATCGAACGCCCTGATCTGAGTGGGGCGTTTTCGGGTAATGAGTGCCTTTTGAATAGTGGCATCAGAGCAACACTTCCGCTCAATGATTTTCTGACACTTGAAAAACCGGTGTTTCTAAAATTGTATGTGGATATGAGCTATACCCATATGGGGGAGACCGCAACAATTCGAAGTACGCGCGTCCGACTGGATCATCGCGTTGTGACACAACCGGTGCAGGAAAAACTACGCCGAAATGGTAAGGCGTTCAAAATAACGGTTACACCGACACGGGATTCCAAACACCTATCTTTGAAGATAGCGGATTATCATTGGCGCAAGGAAATGGCATCCAATATTAAGGGGACATGGGTACGCGTCCGGCGCAGCAAACAGCTGTTGCGGCTTTACGAAAAGGCGTTTCGCGTGCTCGGGAAGCTTCCAGTTCGGAAAAAAACAGTCGTATTCGAAAGTTTTCATGGGAAGCAATACAGTGACAGTCCGCGGGCGATTTATGAATATATGCAAACCCATATGCCTGATCACCAGCTGTATTGGAGTGCAGATCGCCGGCACTTGGATTTGTTTGCGGCAAAAGAGCTCCCATATGTCCGCCGTTTTTCTGTGAAGTGGCTCTTCCTGATGGCGCGTGCGGCATACTGGGTGTCTAATGCGCGGCTGCCGCTCTGGATTCCAAAACCGAAACACACGACATATGTGCAGACGTGGCATGGCACACCGCTCAAACGGCTGGCGGCTGACATGGATGAGGTGCATATGCCAGGTACAAATACGGAAAAATATAAAGAGAATTTTACAAGAGAAGCAGCAAAATGGGATTATCTTGTTTCGCCAAATGCGTATTCGTCCTCGATTTTCCGGAGGGCGTTCAGATTCAAAGGTGAGATGATCGAGTCGGGTTATCCGCGCAATGACTTTTTGCTGAATGGGGACCAGACGGATCTTGAAGACATCAAAGCGCGCTGCGGTCTGCCGCATGATAAAAAGGTGATCTTATATGCGCCGACCTGGCGGGATAATATGTTTTACCGGAAAGGGCGGTACAAGTTTAACCTTGAACTTGACCTGGAACAAATGCGAGAGAAGCTTGGGGATGACTATGTGATTGTACTCAGGTTGCATTATCTTGTGGCGGAGAACCTGGACTTGAGCGGCTTTGAATCGTTTGTATATGACTTGTCGGCCCATGAGGATATCCGCGAATTGTACATGATTGCCGATATGCTGATCACGGATTATTCGTCGGTTTTCTTTGATTATGCCAATTTGAACCGTCCAATGATCTTTTTCGTGTATGATATAGAGGACTACCGGGATAATTTGCGTGGTTTTTATTTTGATTTTGAACGAAAAGCCCCCGGTCCGCTTGTGAAAACAACAGATGAATTGCTCGAAGTGATAGAAGAGATTGATCAAAATGGGTATCAGCCAAGCGAGACGACAGATGCGTTCAGGGAGCGTTTCTGTTATCTTGAAGACGGACATGCGACAGAACGTGTGGTTAACGCGGTCTTCCGCTCGTGAACAGGGGCTTGGTGAAGAGAGGGAAATAGGATGCTGCAATCTGCGCGTAAGGTGTTACAGGAACAAATACAGTATTTTTATCTCGTCAGGCGTTTGTCCCTGTATGAACTGAAAAGCACGAATAAGAATAATTACCTTGGCATGGTCTGGGAGCTGCTCAATCCGGCAATTCAGATCGCAATTTATTGGTTCGTGTTTGGCACGTTGAGAGGGCGCGATCCGGTGATGGTTGGTGATGTAGAAGTTAAATTCTTCGCCTGGCTCCTTGTCGGATTTATCGTCTGGATCTTTTTTTATCAAGCGACAATTCAAGGGTCGAAGTCGATCTACAGCAGGCTCCGGTTGTTATCAAAAATGAATTTTCCGATGAGTGTGATCCCGGGGTATGTCATTTTTTCAAAGTTTTACGTGCATCTTTTCCTGTTGGCGATTACGGTTATCGTGCTGCAGGGGTTTGGATTTTTCGTAAATGTTTATTATATCCAGCTGTTGTATGTCACCGTGGCTACGGTTTGTCTGATTTATGCTATTTCCTTGATTACCTCAACCTTGTCGACGATGATCCGGGACGTGCATATGTTCATTAATTCAACACTAAGGATGTTGATGTATTTATCCGGGGTACTGTGGCCGATTACGATTTTGTCGAAATGGCCGCTCTTGATGGATATTATGAAACTGAATCCGCTGTATTATTTAATTGAAGGTTATCGATATGCGCTGTTCGGTTCCGGCTGGTTTATAACTGAAGAATGGGGCTATACGTTGTATTTCTGGGGTGTGGTGCTTGTGCTGTATCTGATAGGCGCGGCGCTTCATGTTAAGTTCCGCCGGCATTTTATAGATTACTTGTAAAGGCAAGTGATGATCATGGATAAGATCATAGACATGAAACATGTTTATAAAAAATATACATTATACCCAAGCATGAAGGCGCGGTTCTTTGACCTAATGACTCCGAAGTCGTACGGGCGGGACTTTTATGCGCTTGAGGATGTGGCTTTTTCAGCTGAAAGTGGGGACATTGTCGGTTTTGTCGGCATTAATGGTTCCGGCAAGTCGACGCTGTCTAACATTATTGCTGGCATTGTACCGGAAACCTCTGGGGATATTGCCATTAACGGCAATGCAGCCTTGATCGCTGTTAATTCAGGTTTGAAGGGTGATCTGACTGGACGGGAGAATATAGAGTTGAAATGTCTGATGCTCGGGTTCAGTATGCAGGAGATTCGCGCACTGGAACCGGATATCATCGAATTTTCCGAGCTTGAGGAGTTTATTGATCAGCCTGTGAAATCCTATTCCAGCGGGATGAAGTCTCGTCTTGGTTTTGCGATTTCAGTTAACATTGATCCGGATATTCTATTGATCGACGAAGCATTGTCTGTCGGTGACAAGGCATTTGCGGAGAAGAGTCTGAACAAGATGCATGCGTTTAAGGAGCAGGGGAAAACGATGATTTTTGTCAGTCATTCCCTTAGCCAGATGCGGGAGTTCTGTGATCAGATTCTATGGCTCGAATGGGGCCGTGTGAAGGAATATGGGTCAGTAGATGAGGTCTTGCCGCAATATGAAGCGTTTCTCGACCTGTGGAAAAAGCTGCCCAAAGGCGAGAGACAGGCTTATAAACGCGATGTTCTGAGCGGGCGTGCCGGAGATCTCCCGACCTGGATTGCTGAAGAGAGTGATCTTAAACCCACGGCGCTTTTCAAAGAAGTACCGGTAAGCCGAATCGGACATATTAAAGAAACGGCGCGCGAATTGTATGCTGATCCGAGTGATGAAGCGAGTGCGTTTGCAGCGGACGAGCACCGCGAACGTGTTTATTTTTCAAAACGCCGGGTGGATATGCTCGGCGAATCGTATTACCAACTGAGTACTGAACGAAGCGGGGTCCGCGGGGTGGTCGGCTGGATCCGGAAACAGGATTTCAATTCCCGCCAGCATACTTTGATTGATGAAGATCCGAAACAATTCAAGGTGAAGGATTCTGTTTTTGGTCATGAAGAGCCATGGGGCGGTCAGAAAAACAGAGTGATCTCGGATGCTGATTCGCTCTCGACAAGACAATTTGCTGTGGAGCGGACTGAGCGTGTCGGGAAGAAACTCTGGTTTTACGGGCTTGTGGACGGCAAGGCAATGTGGATTCACAACAAGCATTTGGGGGAAATTGAAACGGAAGACTAAAACAGGCAACCCAAGACACGGCATGTGTGCGGGGTTTTGCAGGAAAGGGTGCCAGACAAATGGAGAGGCACAATCTGGTTCCGATTATGGGGATCGAATTTTTGAACATAACAAGAATGGATTTGCTGGAGGACGTGCTTATGCCGCGACTTGATCAACGGGTGAAGACCTTCCTCGTGACAGCCAATCCGGAAATGGTTATGCAGGCGCGAGCGGATGCCGAATATAAAGCTGTGGTGCAGGGCGCGGATTATGTGATTCCAGACGGTTCGGGGATCCTGGCAGCCGGAAAAATCCTGGGAACGCCTATGCAGGAGCGCATACCGGGCTATGAGCTGATGATGGACCTGTTGCAAATTGCCGAGGACAAGGGACTGAGTTGTTACTTTCTTGGTGCGAAGCCTGAGGTCAATGAACAGGCGGTCCAAGCTGCACAGGCTGAATTTCCCGGTTTGAAAGTGGCGGGGCGGCATCACGGTTATTTTGCCGAGGAAGAAGCATCGGTCGCCCAAGACGTGATTGCTTCTCAAGCTGACCTCATATTTGTGGCACTCGGCATGCCCCGTCAGGAAAAATGGATCAGTGCTCATATGAAGGATGCTGATCACGGGCTATTTATGGGGGTTGGCGGCAGTTTCGACGTGCTCGCTGGAGCCTTGAAGCGCGCCCCGCAAGCTTGGATCAACCTGAACCTTGAATGGCTGTACCGCCTGCTGAAGCAGCCTTCGCGGATTAAACGCATAGGAAAAGTGTTTGAGTTTATGTTCCGGATTGTTTTTAGGGGAAAATAGATGGTAAAGGCCAGAAGGAAGCCGATATGAGGAGGGCTTCCTTCTGGCTTTTTTGTGGTGGGAGTGAAAACCTGGATATAATCCCCATAAACTTGGATATAGGACTGATATTTCTGGATATACGGCTATTATTCTGGATAAGTGCCTGGAAAACCTGGATAACGGTTAATATTTTTGGATAAATGACTTTAAAATTTGGATATCTGTCCTGATCCAGCTGACACAGTTAAGACGCATGATTGGCAACTTACTCCACTACTTAATTTAAATAAAAATTTTCAAATCTATTGATCTCACTTTTGATTTCTATTATGATAAACCTATTAATTACTTCCAGTTCCGAAGTAATTTGCAACTTAAATTATTTCAATATTTAAACGTTACGCGAAGGAGGGGTACGAATGTTTGCGGAAGTCAATGGCACGCGGTTGTTTTTTGATGTGGAAGGTGCGGGGGTCACTGTTGAAGGTGGGGCGCTCGTCAAGAAAGATGTATGTTTTGTGCTGCATGGCGGGCCGGGTGGAACGCATCTCGGGTTCAAGCCATACCTCAGTCCGTTGGCGGAGGATCTACAGCTGGTGTACATAGACAATCGTGGCAGCGGTTTTTCGGCTACAGGTCCGGTTGAAACGTATACACTTGATCAAAACATTGAGGACATTGAGGCGCTGAGGCAGCATCTTGGTTTGGAGCAGATTGTGTTGTTCGGCCATTCATATGGCGGTATGACAGCCATGGCATATGCGGCGCGGTATCCGAAGAATGTGAAAGCCCTCCTGCTGTCAGCGACGTCACCGAGCTATCGTTTTCTCGATAAAGCCAAGCAATATGTTGAGAGGCATGGGACGGCTGAGCAAAAGGAAATGGCGCAGTTGCTGTGGGATGGCGCTTTTTCATCAGATGCAGAAGTGGCGCATTATTACGAGGTCATGGCACCGTTATATTCACGGAAGACGGCTGATGGTAAAGCTGAGCCGAGACCTGAGATGAACAGATCCTATGAAGCTTTGAATCAGGGGTTTGGTGGTTTTCTCAGGAATTACGATTTGACCGAGGATTTGAAAACGCTCCAATGTCCGGCTCTCGTCAGCGCCGGCCGACATGATTGGATCACGCCGGTTGAGGAGAATGAATTGATTGCGGAATTGCTGCCGAATAGTGAGTTTGTGGTATTTGAAGACAGCAGCCATGGCATTTTAAAAGACCAGCATGAGGACTTTATTAATACAGTCCGAGAGTTTATTAGAAATTCCGTTTAGATGGGGTTGGAAAAAAAGTTCATGTTATAAGCGCCTCTATGCGATCGCTCGGGGAAAACACTCCGCGTTCCGTGGGCGCTGCTGAGCCTCCTCGGTCTACCGACCTCCGGGGTCTCACCGAGGCTTATCCTCCCACTGGAGTCTCCGTGTTTTCCCCGAGCTTGGTGTGGGAGCTTAACTTTTTAACTCTTCTATGAGTAGTACCGTCCAAGTAGCTGAATAAAATAGAGTGATTGGAGCGGAGGGAAGTCGACTCCTGCGGGAAAAGCACGAGTCGAAGACCCCACAGTGAGCGATCTTTGCGAACGAGGAGGCTGAGGCCGTGCCCGCGGAAAGCGACTTACCGCAGCGGAAATCACGATGCTCTCTCAAAAGTAAATAACGAACTCTAAACAATGCTACGGTCTTTTAGATATTTATAAAAATTGTAAGCGGTAAAATATACACAAGGAGTGTTTATGACTTTGACACCTGAAGAGAAACTGCAAGTCTATTTAAAAGCGAATTCTGCCTATCAATCTGAGGCGATTCCGGGACAGAACAATTTCACCTTTATTTCAAAACTGACAGGGTTCCCGCAAGCGTGGACGGTGGACGAGCAAGGCGAGCCGGTGCAATTTGGGGTGTTTGATGATCGGGTGATGAGTGTGCACCATGCGCCTCAGGGGGACAAAACGGTACTGGGCGTGGATCATAAGGGGAATGAGAAGCAGCAGCTTTACTTGATGGAAGGCACACATGCCGCGACACCACTTGTCGTTGAAGGCGCGTATTTTCATAATTTCGGAGGCTGGTCGCCAGCGGGGGATAAAATTGCCTTCTCGAGCAACCGCAGACATCCAGGCTATTTTGATGTGTTTGTCCAGGATATTGAGACGAAAGACGTTGAAACGGTATATACATTTGATGGAAAATGTGAACCGCTGGCCTGGTTGCCGGACGGTGCGCATCTGCTGATCAGCATCCAGGAAACCAATCTGAACAACGTCGTGTTGATTCTGGATTTGAACACCGGAGAAACGACACAGTTGGGCGACAAAGGAACGGGTGCAGCATATAAATCGATTGCCCTCACTGAAGACGGGGAGGGCGGGTATCTGGTTACAGACCTGAACGATGAAACGGCCTATGTGGCGCGATTCTCTTTTGATAATCCTGGCCACTTGACAAAAGTTTTTCAAAAAGAAGGCTGGGATGTTGAGGAGCTCAAGCTTTCACCAGACGAACAGACGCTGATTTTCATTGTGAACGAAGGCGGGATTTCCCGGTTGATGGTGTATGACGTCGTGACAAAAGAGGTCACACAGCTTGAGGATCTTGCGGACGGAGTTGTGAGCAGTTTGTCCTGGATTGATGCCAACCGGTTTATTTTCACGTTGAAAACGCCGGTCGAACCGGGGGATATTTGGCAGGTGTCATTGGCGGGCTGGGAGATCAGCCGTCTGACACGACTGGGTGAATCTGTATCATCTGTGCCGTTGTACGAGCCATCGCTGTGTTCGTTCAAGTCATTTGACGGGCTTGAGGTGCCGTACTTTTATTACGACAAAGCGGGCGCGAGCGATAAGCCGGCTGTGGTCTACGTGCATGGTGGTCCTGAGGGTCAGACGCGCGCCGATTATAACCCCGTCATTCAGTATTTGACGGAACAGGGCTTTGCTGTGGCGGCGCCGAATGTGCGGGGCAGCAGCGGGTATGGTCGTACATATATTCACTTGGATGATGTGCGGAAACGGATGGATTCGGTGCAAGACCTTGCCTGGCTTGTCCAGGACTTGATCAAGACTCATAACGTCGGCGAGGATAAAATCGGTATCATCGGCCGGAGTTACGGGGGCTTCATGGTACTGGCCGCCATGACACATTACCCTGAGCTTTGGGCAGCAGGTGTTGATATTGTCGGCATCTCACATTTCAAGACGTTCCTGGAAAATACCGGGGCATGGCGCCGTCATCTTCGTGAAAGCGAATATGGATCGCTTGCTGAAGATGTGGACTTTTTCGAGGAGATCGCCCCGCTTAACCATTCGGATAAAATTCAGGCGCCGCTGCTCGTGTTCCACGGACGTAACGATACACGCGTGCCGGTCACAGAAGCACAGCAGCTGGTCAGCGATATGAAAAACCGCGGCCAGGAAGTGGAGTTGACGATTTTTGAAGATGAAGGGCACCAAACGGAAAAATTGGAGAACCATATCACCATGCACAGCTCGACAGCGGACTTTTTCGAAAAACATCTGAAGTGAGCAAGATCAATGGAGGTAATCGTATGCAGCACAAAGAAGTCAACGTAAAAGCAACGTACGCCGCGCTGCTTGAAGAGGCTTCTGTTCAAAAAGCCTTGACGTGGATTGAAGACAATCATAATAAGACGGTGCAGACACAAATCGATGTTACTGAGATTCCGGCGCCACCTTTTAAAGAACAGCGCCGGGCTCATGACTTTAAAAAGCGACTAGAAGCACTTGGATTAAAAGACGTCACAATGGACGCTGAAGGTAATGTGTTCGGACTGTATCCCGGAAGCGGGGAAGGGCCGACACTCTTTGTCGCCGCCCATTTGGATACGGTTTTTCCAGAGGGAACCAATACAGAAGTTCGGGTTGAAGACGGCATTCTTCATGCGCCAGGGATCAGTGATGACACGCGCGGCCTGGCGGAAGTACTCGCAATCATTGAAGCGTTCAACACAGCAGATATGCGTCCGGCCGGAGATATCATTTTTGGCGGAACGGTCGGGGAAGAAGGCACAGGCGACTTACGTGGCGTGAAGGCTTTTTTCAATGAACGGGACGATGTTGACGGCTTCCTGTCGATCGATGGGGCGCCGCCGAACAATATCACCTATAAAGGGACAGGCAGTTTCCGCTATAGAGTCACATTCAATGGACCAGGCGGGCACAGTTTTGCCGACTTTGGCCAGCCAAGTGCGGTGCATGCGGCTGGGCGAGCGGTTGGCGCCTTGGCCGACATGGAAACAGCGGATGACCCGAAGACGACGTTCACCGTTGGCATGATGGAGGGTGGAACGTCGATCAATGCGATTGCCGAGACAGCCACTGTGATGGTGGATCTGCGGTCAAATGAACAAGAAGCGCTTGATGAACTCGATGACCGTTTTTGGACAATCGTGCGTCAAGCTGTCGTTGCTGAGAACGAACGCTGGGACAGCAAAGGCATCACGGCTGACATTGAAAAAATCGGTAACCGCCCGCCTGCCGTACAAGCAGACGACGCACCAATTGTCCAGGTGGCTCAAGGTGCAGTTCAGGCGCTGGGCGGAACTCCGCAACTGGCCGGGCCCGGCAGTACCGACGCCAACTATCCGATGAGCCTCGGAATTCCAGCGCTCGCACTAGGAATCGGCGGCCATGGAAGTGGGATTCATACGGTTGATGAATGGTATGACCCAAAAGATGCCTGGCAGACGGTGCAGAAAAACTTTCTCACCATCGTTGGTCTGGCTGGTGTTGCTGAGGTGACTGAGCCTTTATTGGCACAGCGTCTGCGTGATGGCAGGCGAGAAGTCTAAACCTGGATAATAGTGGAAAAAACCTGGAAATAACGCTGGAATTCTGGATATATCGAAAATTTTTTGGATATAAGCCTTATAATTTTGGATATAACACATAAAACCTGGACAACCATCCGGAAATTCTGGATAACGCGACCAGACCCAGCAGTGAAACAAGCACAAATCTTCTACCAAACAACTAGACGGAGGGATATCATATGAAAAAGAACACATTCATTTTGACAGTTTTAGGCGCACTCATGCTCATTCTGGCAGCGTGTGCCGGGGACGGGGAGCCGACGAACAGTTCTTCAGGAAACGGAAACGGCGATGAAGGCGGCGGTGACCTTGTCATGGCCTTGGGTGAAGATGTTGTCTCCATGTCCACACAGGGATCAAATGATGTTCCTTCAAGTAACGTGCAGGAAAATGTATATGAAACGTTGACCATGCTAGATGAAAACCAAGAACCACAGCCTTGGCTTGCAGAAGATTGGGAAGAAGTTGATGACACCACATGGGATTTTCACTTGAAAGAAGGCGTTAAATTCCATGATGGTGAAGAGTTTAACGCAGAAGCTGTAAAGAAGTCATTTGATCGTCTCGTTGATGAAGAGATCGGCTCCCCGCGGGCATTTCTTTTAGATCCGGTTGAGAGCTGGGAAGTGGTGGACGAATATACATTCAGAATCAATTTGAAGTTTCCATTTGCTCCTTTACTCGCCAATCTGGCTCATATCGGGACGGGAGTCATGAGCCCGGCGATTATTGAAGAGGACTATGCTCAAATGGAAGACGGCGGTGATCCGGATGCTTATATTAATAAAAATCCGGTAGGGACAGGTCCGTTCGAGTTCAAGGAATGGACCCCTGGTGAAAAAATCGTTTTGAAGAGAAATGACGATTATCATGGAGACAAAGTTAAATTGAATACGGCAACATATAAAGTGGTGACAGAGCAGAGTTCACGGATTGCGGAACTTGAAACAGGCGCTTCCCATGTGGTGGATGACATCGGACCGAACAACGTGGAGCGCGTAGAAAACAGCGAGGGCATCCATGCGATCAAACAGCCAAGTGTATCGTTGAACTATGTTGGCTTTAACATAGAAAAAGAACCTTTTGATGATGTAAAAGTACGCAGAGCCATCTCCATGGCAATAGATAAAGAAGCAATTGTCGAAGGTGTCTATAACGGAATCGGCATCACGGCAAAAGGCCCGCTTGCACCACCAGTATTCGGGTATGACGAAGACGTTGAAGACATTAGCCATGACCTGGATCAGGCAAAAGAACTCATGAAAGAAGCAGGACTTGAAGACGGGTTCTCAACAACGCTCTGGACAAACGATTCAGAAGAACGTGTAGACACAGCGATTGCCGTTCAGGCTCAGCTGAAAAAAATCGGCATTGACGTTAAAATTGAAGAATTGGAGTGGGGCGCTTACCTGGAGCGACTGGCCAATGGTGAGCATGACATGTTTGTACTGGGCTGGTCCACGACCAACGCAGATGCGGACCAAGGGTTGTATCAGCTGTTCCATTCTTCACAGCACGGTGCTGCAGGGAACAGAACGTTTATTGATGATGAAGAACTCGATAACATTCTGGATGAAGGACGGAAGGAAACGGATCCTGAAAAACGTCTGGAAATCTATTCACGGGCACAAGAGCGCCTTGTCGAATTGGCGCCAATGTTGTACCTCAATCATAGAGAGCATTTGATTGGCGTGAATGATTCGGTAAAAGATTTCAGCATTTCTCCTCAGGGTGTTTATCAGATTAAAGATGCTTATATAGAAGAGTAATAAAAAGCCCCGGTTCTGAATGCCATCAGAGCCGGGACTTTTTTATGGATTTTGTGAAGCCGCTCCGGGAAAACACTACGCGTTCCGTGGGCGCTGCTGAGCCTCGGGCCCACAGGATGTGGGTCATGAAGGCGTTGCGACAGGACGTCGCGACCTTAGCCTTCCATCCCTTATACCGCGCTCCGGGGTCTCACCGAGGCTTACCCTCCCACTGGAGTCTCCGTGTTTTCCCTCCGCTAAGTCATAAAAACCCGAACAATGATCCGTTGTCAAATATAGTTGTTCGGGTTTTGTTCACTTGAATTTTTTGTCTTAATCTTGTTTTCATGGGTTTTGTGAAGTTTTGTTTTCGGGTGTTTCATTCGTGTTTGTGCTGTCGTTCGTGCTGGTACTGTTTTCGTGTTGTTTTGCTGATTCTGGGTTACTGTTTTCTGTGCCGTTTACAGGTTCTTCCTTGGGTTGATCGCTTGCTTTATGATCAGGGGCCTGTTGTTTCTTTTGGTTCCTCTCAACAGGTGCGCTTGTTTCTTCTTGTGTCTGGTTCCCGCTTGGTGCGGAATGTCTTTGTGTGCTGGAAGACGAAGGCTGTTTCGGCGTTTCTTTGTGTTTTGTCTGATTGGATGTTTGGGTGCCTGATTGATTCTCCTGATAGTTGGTTTCTTGTTCAGCATAGCTATCCTGAGAACCTGGCGGGGTCATGCGTTCCTGATCATCTTGGAACACGCGTAAACCGACTTCAGGCAGGTCAAGGTGGTTTCTAAGTTCGTTTGCCACGTTCATTTTCGTTTCATTATCGACGACGTAATACCATAAACCGTCATCCATATAGCCGCCCCACCCATCAAGGTCTACGGATTCAATGGAAAAGTTATTGTTCATACCGTATGACAGAAAGCTCTTCATATTGTCGAAAGTCAAATTTGTTTTCAGGTTATCACCCACTGCCCGCATAACATCATCAAATTTAAATACGGAGGAGGCTGATGTTGCTTCGTCGGCAATAATTTTAATGATTTCCTGCTGACGTTTCCCGCGTTCAATGTCACTGTCATACTTGCGTGTCCGGGCAAGGGCAAGTGCATGTTTGCCGTCCAATTTCTGGTAGCCCTTTTCGATTTTAACTGCATTGCGTTTCCCTTTTGTATCGACTTCGCTCATATCAAAGGGCACATCGTAATAAATCCCGCCCAGTGCATCAACAGTGTCGATGAAGGCATTAAAATTCACTCGGACATAGTAATCGACAGGCACGTGGAGAAATTCTTCCACAGTTTCGATTGCGGCCTCGACACCGCCATAGTGATGGGCATGGTTGATTTTTGTGTAACGGTCGACTTCGGGTACGTATGCATAAGAGTCTCTTGGAATACTGAGCAGTTTCACATTGCTTTCCTCTTTGTTAAACGTCGCCAGCATCATGGCATCTGTACGGAAATGACCATCTTCAGTCCGTTCTTCGCCGTCATCAATTCCGAGAATCAATACAGAAATATTGTCTTCAACAGGATCGACAGCTGATTCGCGCAAATCAGAGGCACCTTGATCTCGATCGACCTCTTCATACGATTGATCAGCCGTTTTCTGAGCTGTGGTATAAATATGAGCAGCATAGGAAATGCCCGCGACAAGTAATATGGCGATGGGAATCCCGATATACAGCAGCAGTTTCTTTTTATTGCGGTGTTTTTTAGGTGTGGATTTCCGTTCAGTGCGACGGGGTGTCTCAGATGGCTGATTGGTGTTTTTGAAATCTGACATATAGTCACCTCATATTAATCATAAGCATATAAAACTTATTTTACTACAACAAATGTGAAGTGTCACGTTCTATTGGAGAATTAAGTCGGAACTTGTCCCATTTAAAATGGACCTTGGACAAGTTTACAAGTTTCGTGTCTGCTTACGGGCAATTATTAATCACTCGACATTATTTCCCGGGAAATGACACCCATGTCTCGACAAGATAATAAACGTAAAACGGTTGCAACCTCAGGGTGTTTGAAGGAAAATAGAGGGTAATAGAAGAATGCATCAAATGTGACAGGAGGGACAAGGATGAGTGAACAGTTTATTTTAGCGTTGGATCAAGGCACGACAAGCTCGAGAGCGATCATTTTCAACCAAGCCGGAGAGGTGGTTGGTACGGCTCAACGTGAATTTGAGCAGTTTTTCCAGAAACCGGGCTGGGTGGAGCATGATGCCAATGAAATCTGGACGTCAGTGCTCGGCTGTATGGCTGAAGTTTTGCGGATAGCGGATGTGGGCCCCGAGCAAATTGCGGCGATCGGAATTACAAATCAGCGGGAGACGACGGTTGTCTGGGATAAACATACAGGCAAACCAGTTTACAAAGCTGTTGTATGGCAGTCCAGGCAAACAGAGCCGATTTGCGAGGAATTGCGCCACCAGGGTCATGAAGAGCTGTTTAGGGAAAAGACCGGTTTATTGCTGGATCCATATTTTTCCGGGACGAAGGTCAAATGGATTCTGGATAATGTGGATGGTGCTCGGGAAAAGGCTGATCGCGGTGATTTGTTATTTGGCACAATCGATACATGGCTTGTCCACAAATTGTCGGGCGGTGCCGCTCATGTGACCGATTATTCCAATGCATCCCGGACCTTGATGTACAATATTCATGATTTGCAGTGGGATGATGAGCTGTTGGATATCTTAGGTGTTCCAAAAAGCATGCTGCCTGAGGTGAAACCGTCCTCCGAGGTGTATGCGCACACAGTGCAGTATCACTTTTTCGGCCATGAAGTTCCGATTGCTGGGATGGCCGGCGATCAGCAGGCTGCTTTGTTCGGTCAGGGCTGTTTTGAAAAAGGCATGGCCAAAAACACATACGGGACAGGCTGCTTTGTACTGATGAACACCGGTGAGGAAAGTGTGACATCTGAGCATGGATTGCTGACAACCCTCGCATGGGGCCTTGACGGAAAAGTGGAATATGCGCTAGAAGGCAGTATATTTGTGGCAGGTTCTGCCATTCAGTGGCTGCGGGACGGCTTACGTTTGATTGAAGATTCCCCACAAAGCGAAACACTGGCTAATCAGGTGTCGTCTACAGATGGGGTGTATATGGTGCCAGCTTTTGTCGGACTAGGTGCCCCGCATTGGGACAGCAACGCACGCGGTGCTGTTTTCGGTCTGACACGCGGTACGACAAAAGCCCATTTTGTGCGAGCAACCCTTGAAGCGCTTGCTTATCAGACAAAAGATGTGGTCGATGCGATGATTGAGGATTCCGGGATTGACTTGAAAACGCTCCGTGTAGACGGGGGCGCAGTAAAAAATGACATGCTTATGCAGTTTCAGAGTGATATGTTGGGGTAGACGTTGAAAGGCCTGAAGTCCAGGAAACAACGGCCCTTGGTGCAGCCTATCTCGCCGGGCTCGCTGTCGGATTTTGGGAGAACAAACAGGATATTGCGGATAAACGCAAAAATGAGGAGACATTTACAAGTCAAATGTCTGATGAAGAACGCTATCAACTATACAGTGGCTGGGAGAAGGCTGTGAAAGCAACACAATTGTTTAAATAAGGCAGAGAGGGTCAGGCTCCCGGGACTAAGGTCATGGGGCCTGACCCTATTTGGTTGGATTGGCATAATTTAGATCAGGAAAATACAAATAATGTCGAAAAAAGCTCTCTTTTTCTTTAAAGAGTATGATATACTTGTAAATATGTTTTTTGAAAGACACATCTAAGAATTTTGTTGAATAAACGGAGGTACATTCGATATGGAAGAAACGATTTCGCTGCAGGAGATCTTTGCGGTTATTAAAAAGCGCATGCTCCTCATTATTGGTCTTATCGCTGCAGCGGCAGTGATTGCTGGGGTGGTCAGCTTTTTTGTGCTCACACCAACTTACCAGTCTACATCCCAGTTCATTGTGAACCAGGGACAGCAGGATCCTAATGCTCAATTTAATGTGAACGACATCCGGACAAACGTTGAACTTATTAATACATATACCGTTATTATTAAAAGTCCGGCTATTCTTGACGAGGTCGTGGATGAGTTGGATTTGCCTTATACGGCAGGGACGCTGGGTGAGAAATTCCAGGTATCCAGTGAACAAAATTCCCAGGTTGTAACTGTAACAGCGACAGATCCAGATCCTGCAATGGCAACTGAACTGTCCAACACGGTTGTCGAAGTATTTCAGGAAAAGGTCCCTGTCTTAATGAACGGTGTTGACAATGTGAGTATCTTGTCAGAGGCTAAGACTGTTGACAATCCATCACCTGTATCGCCCAAACCAATGCTGAATATTGCCATTGCCGTCGTGCTTGGTGCCATGGTTGGTGTCGGGTTGGCATTCTTGCTTGAATACCTTGATACAACTCTCAAGACAGAAGAAGACATTGAAAAACATCTTGAACTTCCTGTTTTGGGCATTGTCACGCATGTATCTGAAACTGAAGCTCGTGGCCGTCCAGCTCAAGCACATAGACGAGAGAGGGGGAAGCGCAATGTTCCGCAAAAACGCTCGATCTAAACAAAAAAGCACAGCACGGGCACTGATCACGAAATTAAACCCGCGTTCTCCAGTAACCGAGCAATACCGAACAATCCGGACAAATTTACAATTCTCCGCGGTTGATGAAGAGTTTCATACAGTAATGCTGACATCTGCAGGACCAGGTGAAGGAAAGTCGATGACAGCTGCGAACTTGGCAGTCGTCTACGCTCAGCAGGATAAAAAAGTGCTGCTCGTTGACGCTGATATGCGTAAACCGACCGTGCATTATACATTTGGCTTAACGAACATGACCGGATTGAGCAATGTGCTCGTTGGTGAAACCATTTTAACTGATGCCATCAACAGTACCGATGTGCCTAATCTTGAGGTCATGTCTTGCGGACCGATCCCGCCTAACCCGTCAGAATTGCTCGGCTCGAAACGCATGCGCGCATTTATCCAGCATGCCCGCGATCAGTACGACATGATTATATTCGACACACCACCTGTTCTGGCCGTAACCGACGCCCAGATTCTTGCCAATATCTGTGATGGATCACTTCTTGTGGTCAGAAGTAAAGTTACAGATACAGACGGGGCAAAAAAAGCGATAGAACTTTTAAACGCTGCCGATACGAAAATTCTCGGCACGGTGCTGAACGATGTTGAGGCGAAGAACTCGAATTATTATTATTATTACGGATCATAAATGACAAGGCCGGAAGTGCTTATCCTTACAAGACAAGCATATTCCGGTCTTTTTAAAAGGCTTTCTCCGTATAGATTAATGGTATTTACCAAGCCACAGTTGCCGTAAACTGCGAACTAACTTATGACTGCCTCATGCGGCCGCTCGGGGGAAACACTGCGCTTTCCGCGGGCGCTGCTGAGCCTCCTCGCGCTATCGCGCTGTGGGGTCTCACCGAGGCTTATCCTCCCGCTGGAGTCTCCGTGTTTCCCCCGAGCTTGGTATAAGAGGTTATTCTCTACCTCTTATGTGAGTAGTACCGTCTAAGCCACTGAATTAAATAGAGTGATTGGAGCGGAGGGAAGTCGACTCCTGCGGGAACAGCACGAGTCCGAAGACCCCACAGCGGTGGTCTTTCCGCGAGGAGGCTGAGGCCGTGCCCGCGGAAAGCGACTTCCCGCAGCGCAAATCACGATTCTCTCATTGTGGTGGTTAGTTGCAAGAAGCAGTCATTCAAGTTTTAATTAGTTCGCAGTTTGGGTCTACTATTCACTAGGGTTTTTAGCTATAAAAGCAATAATTTTTTCAGATTTTTTTATAAAATTCTCTTGAGCGGGTGAGACAATGAACCCAGTCTTAAAGCAAATGGTATACATATTGAGCGGTGTGCTATTCCTGTTTAGTTTTTCGGGCATGCTCGTTTATGGCTATAAAACATTTTATATTGCCGCTGAGCAGCCGGAAACACAGGATTATGCGTATCACTTTGTGCTTATAGCAGAGGAAAAGGATAACGAATATTGGCGTCTGGTTGAAAAAGGGGCAAAAGAACAAGCCGAAGAAAATGATGTTTATTTGGAGTATGTGGCGCCTCAAAAAGCAGACAATGACGAGATGTTGGTGCTTTTGGATAGGATGATATCGGCAAAAGTGGATGGTATCATGATTCAGGGGGTCAACGGACAGCGCTTTGTCGATCTAGTCCATAAAGGCATTGAGCGCGGCATCCCCATCATTACGGTCGATACCGATGTGAAAAGCAGTGAACGCAAGGCATATGTCGGAACAGACAATTATTATGCCGGACAGTTGATGGGACAGACTCTGATCAAGCATACGTCAGAAGAGCAGCACGTTGGTATTGTAACAGGCCGATTTGATGCGATCAGTCAGCAAGAACGGATTGAGGGTCTGAAATATGCACTTGAATCTGTACCGAGGATCCACATTGCGGATATAAAGGAATCGAACATTACAGCGGTGGGAGCCAGTCAAGCTGCATATGATTTAATCAAACAGAATCCGCAAATTACGGCGCTCGCAGGAACGAGTGCATTGGACGGACCGGGGATTGTTGAAGGGTTAAATGAAATCGCTCCCAACCGGAATGTGTTCATTACGGCTTTTGACATTTTGCCAAGAACCCTTGAGTTAATCAAGCAGGATCACATTGATGCAACGATTGCTCAGTACCCAGAAGAAATTGGTCATAAGGCGCTAAACGTCATGCTGAAACTGCAGTCGAATGATTTGGTAGAGAATGAGATCTTTACAGAAACACGTGTGATCCAGAAAAAGGACCTACAGACCGATCACAGTGGTGGCATACAATGATGAAAACCATTCGCGGCAAACTGCTTGTTTATTTTATGGTGTTCGTCATTTTGTTCCAGGTGACGGCGATATCAATTTACGTCAGTTCCAATCAGCTGACAAATGTTTATCACGACAGTTTTGAACGCTATTTACTGCTCAACGCGATCTCACAAAAGTCTAATGACATGTATACCTTCACCAAATCGTTTGTTGCTGACCCGGAAGCTGTGGAAGTCAGTGATTATTATGCTTTGAAAAAAGAACTTGAAAGCAAAAAAGAACAGCTGCCCGGTCATTTTCGCAATGCCGAAACGATTGAAATTAAAAACTATAACAACTTGATCGAAACGTTCATTCACGAATGCGAATTGACGATTGGATTTGTCATTCTGAACGATATTGAGCAATACACAGATCATTTGCGGGAAGCCGATCATGCATCAGGGTATATTCAGACGTCAACGCTTGAGATGATTGATGTGGAATTGACCGCTTATCAATCTTTTTATAATGATTTGCAAGTCCGGAATAAAGACTTTTTCCTGTTTATTGTTTTCTTGTTTATGTCAACATTGATTTTGGCTGTTTTCTTTGTCATTTGGTTCTCTAAAGGCATTACGCGTCCGTTGAATCAATTATCTCGTGCCGCGAAAGAGGTGGCGGCAGGTGATTTGGCAGGCGATCCGGTTGACATTCAATCCAAAGATGAATTGAAACTGCTGGGCGATACCTTTAACCATATGCGTTCAAACATAGATGAGCTTGTTCAGGAAATTAAAGATCAGTCTGAACTGGACCGTCTGCTAAAAGAGATGGAATTGAAACATTTACAAAACCAAATCAATCCTCATTTTCTCTTCAATACCTTGAATACCGTTTCCAAGATGGCCTATCTTGAAGATGCTCATGCGACATCTTCTCTGATCGACTCTGTAGCAATGCTGCTGCGGCACAGTTTGGGTGACATTAATAAAAGTGTCACACTTAGCGAAGAGGTGGACGTGGTTAAAGATTATTTCCACATACAGAAGCTGCGTTTTGCCGAACGTGTGCAAGTGTCCTATGATATTGATGACACCTGCCTTGAGGGGCCCATTCCGCGCTTAACATTGCAGCCACTGGTCGAAAATGCGTTTATCCACGGTATCGAGGAACGGGAAGAGGGCGGGAAGATTACGCTTCATGTCAGTCAAACGTCTGACTGTGTTTTTGTAGAAGTGAGAGATGATGGTGTCGGCATGGAGCAGGTGACTATCACACAAATCCTGTCTTTGGCCAAGCAGGATGACGACCATGTCGGGCATTCTACGGGGATTGGTCTCAAAAACGTGATCCGGCGTCTGCAGTTGTTTTATCAGGTGGAAGATGTTGTCGACATCCACTCAAAGCCGGGGACAGGCACCACCATCCGGGTCAAGATACCAAAACATTTTAAGGGTGATCAAGCATGCGAATCTTAATTGCAGAAGATGAATTGCTGGAACGAAAAGCGATGAAAAAGTTTATAGAAGTCAACTTTTCAGATATGGAAGTGGTCGGAGAAGCAGCCAATGGACGCCAAGCGATTGAATTGGCTGCAGCCGCCAATCCGGATATCATTTTTATGGACATTAAAATGCCCGGCATTAACGGGCTGGAGGCGATTGAAAAGATCATGGCCACCAACCCGTCTGTCCGGTTTATCCTTGTATCCGCATACGATTCGTTTGATTATGCCAAGCAAGCGATGCGTTATGGGGTTCGTGATTATATTTTAAAGCCGGGGAAGAAGGATGAAATTGTCAAAGCTCTATTGCGCATTAAAAAGGAAATTCAACTGGAGCAGCAGGATGAAATGGAGAAACTGGCGTCACGGCGTTTGAGTAAGGAAAGTTTCTTAATAAAGTTAACAAAGCACCCTGTGGGAGATGAGGTGTATGAGCTTCAGGAAAAATTGTTTCCCGATATGGTGAGCGGGTGTTTTCTGGTGATGTCATCACATGAAGAAGAGCAATCGCTGCACAAAATAGAAGCAGCATTGAAAACACATGTAGAAACAGATTTTTTGACGGCTGTAAACAATGAATGTGTGAACGTCTGTCTGATTTCGGATCGTGTCATGCAAAAGGAAACCCTGTTAACAGCAGTCAGGAAACTTCATGTCGAACTTGGCAATGATCTGTTTATAGGCATTGGCCGTCCTGTTGAGTCATTGGAGAAGCTGCCATCCTCATACCATGAAGCGTATACGGCTTGTTTCCAGCTTAAAGCAGATCGTAAAAGCCGCTACGGGTTTATCCAGGCTGAAAATGCGCCCGAGCAAGCCGGTGAAGTGATTGCTGAAATATGCAACCGAATTGAGAAGGGGAACAGCGAGGAAGCTGTCCAGCATTTTGACGAAAAACAACACCTGATGTCAGAAGCAGATCGAGAAACATTGTACATAGCAGCCAGAACGATTTTAGAAGCACAACATGTGACATTCCCGAAAACATCTCTTTCCAGTCTTCGTTCACAACAGGATTGGATTGCTTTTTTAAAGATTTGCTGTATGAAATTAAATGAGATGTACACGTCCAATCAGCATATATCCCGTGCAAAACAGTATATTAAGGAAAATTTCAATAAGACCATAACCCTGGAAGAAGTGGCTGAATTTGTCGAACTGAGCCCCAATTACTTATCAAACCTGTTTAAACAAGCGTACGGGGATACGTTTATCGACTTTCTGACAAAGGAACGTCTGAACCAAGCTAAATATCTTCTGCAGGAAAATAGCTATTCATTAAAAGAGATCAGTTTTATGGTCGGGTATAATGATCCGAACTATTTCAGTCGGGTGTTTAAGAAGCATTATAACCTTTCTCCTAGACAATTTCAGAAAGAGATCTTTAAAAAGTGAAGAAAACCGTGGAAATGTATAGAAATCAAATGACTGCGGAGGGACTGATATCTATTATAATGATTTATGAAAACGTTAACAAAGGGGGATTAATAAAGTGAAGAAATTATTTGGGTTACTCGTTTTTGTGGCACTGGCTGCCTTTGTTGTGGCCTGTGGATCCAACAATTCCGATGAAACAAGCGGGAACGGCGGAAACTCCGGCGATTCCGGGGACAACGGCGGGGCCACAGGGGAAGTTGAGATCTTCAGCTGGTGGACAGGTGCTGGTGAAGAAGAAGGTTTGCTCGCATTAATTGAACAATTTGAAGAAGAGCATTCTGATATTACAGTTGAAAACGCTGCTGTTGCGGGCGGTGCCGGCACGAACGCCAAAGCTGTTCTGGCAACAAGAATGCAGGGTGACGATCCGCCTTCAACATTCCAGGTTCATGGCGGGGAAGAACTGAACAAGAGCTGGGTTGCTGCTGATAAAATGCAGCCGCTCAACGATCTGTTTGAGAAAAATGAATGGATGGATAAGTTTCCGGAAGATTTGATTGACCTTGTCAGTGCAGACGGAGATATCTACTCTGTTCCATTAAACATACACCGTGGAAACCCGGTATTTTACAACATGGAAGTGTTTGAAGAGCATGGCATCGAACCGCCAAAGACATTTGATGAGTTCTTTGATGCAGCTGAAAAGCTTCAAGATGCAGGGGTAACACCACTGGCATTGGGTGATAAAGAATCATGGCCTGCTACCCAAATCTTTGAAAATGTGCTGCTCGGCGTACTCGGGCCAGACGACTACGATAAGCTTTTCAAAGGTGAAATTGCTTTTGACGATGAGCGTGTTGTCGAGGCAGCAGAAACATTCGGTAAAATGCTTGATTACGTGAATGAAGATCACTCTTCCCGTAACTGGCAGGATTCAGCCCAGCTTGTTTCCAGCGGGGAAGCAGCGATGATCAATATGGGTGACTGGGCCAAAGGGTATTTTGTAAATGACTTGAAGATGGAAACGAATAAAGACTTTGGTTACTTCGCTTTCCCTGAAACAGAGGGAACATTCCAGATCATCACAGATACATTCGGCTTGCCAAAGGGTGTTGAAAATCCTGAAGAAGTGAAGACATTCCTGACGTTCCTCGGCTCAGTTGAGGCACAGGATACATTCAATCCGATCAAGGGTTCAATCCCGGCAAGAGTCGATGCTGATCCTGAGAAGTATGATGCGTATGGACAGGATACAATTGAAGACTTTAAGACCGCTCGTCTTGTGCCAAGTCTGGCGCACGGATCTGCAGCTTCAGAAGGGTTTTTGACAAAAGCAAACCAGGCCGTCAATATCTTTGTAACACAGAGAGATGTTGATAACTTCATTCAGGCACTGCAAAACGCAGCACCGGAAATGTAAAGTAGAAAGAACCAGAGGCTGCCTGCAAACACGGCAGCCTCTCTTGGTTTTGAGGGTAACTGTTTTAAAGTTTATGGGAGTTAGTAAGCTGTGATGTAGAGGAACCGCGATTATGACTGCTTTTGGCAACCGCTCGGGGAAATTAGAGTGTCTGCTAATATGACCGCTCCGAAAATACATTTCGCTTTCCGCGGGCACGGCCTCAGCCTCCTTGCCCCGGCAAGGGGTATGTCGACGTTGCCCGCAAAGGGCGGTTTTAGTCGACCCTCCTTAATGTAACGCTGTGGGGTCTTCGGACTCGTGCTGTTCCCGCAGGAGTCTTCATGTATTTTCTCCGCTATGTATGAGCCACCTGATTCTTTGTGGCTGTTTACGAATGGAAAATAGAGTGACGTGATCATAAAAAAGTGAAAAATATACTCTCACCGAGCTTCGGGAAAACACGGAGACTCCAGCGGGATGCAAAGCCTCGGTGAGACCCCACAGCGCGGTAGCGCGAGGAGGCTCAGCAGCGCCCGCGGAAAGCGCAGTGTTTTCCCGAAGATCGGTGGTGCGAGGCAGTTATAAGATGCTCTACGTCGGAGTTTCTGTAAAAGGTGTTTAATATTTGCAAGGATTTTACGAAGGTTTTTGAATGAATATTACCTCTAGTGAGGAGGGTGAGTGCGTGGCGGATTCTCAGGTTACGTCAAAGAAGAAGAAACGTTTGTCGAAGGATCATTGGACTGCGATTGCTTTTCTGCTTCCGTCTTTTATATTAATCCTGATTTTTGTTTATGGTTTTATAGGGTGGACGGGATATGTGTCGCTGAGTAATTATAATACGATTGTGCCCGACTTTTCCTTTGCAGGCTTGAAAAACTATATATACTTGTTTAACGATTTCCGCTTCCAGGCGGATCTTCGTAATACATTATTTTTCACCGTCTTGTTTATCGGTCTTGTCATTGTGTTCGGTATGGGATTTGCCATATTAATCGATCAGAAACTAAAAGGTGAATCGATTTTCCGAAACATCTTTCTGTTCCCGATGGCTTTATCCTTTATTGTGACAGGGGTTGTGTGGCAGTGGCTATTAAACCCTTCGACTGGCTTTAACCAATTCTTAAGCATATTTGGCATCAAACCGAAATGGTACACCGATACCAATATACTGGCCGGATTTGAATGGGGCAGCATTGAATTTGGTTTGCCAGTTGCGATTATCGCTGTTGTGATTGCAGCGGTTTGGCAGATGACCGGTTTTTCCTTGGCCATGTATCTGGCAGGATTGCGTGGAATCCCCGATGAACTGCGAGAGGCAGCCCGTATTGACGGGGCTAGTGAGTTCCAGATCTATCGCAAGGTGATTTTGCCGATGCTGATGCCGATTACAGTCAGCGTGGTCATTATTATGGCCCACATTTCTTTGAAAATATTTGACTTGATTTATGCGATGACAGGTCCAGGTGCGAACTTTGTTACCGATGTGCCTGGGGTTTACATGTTTGAGACAACGTTCAGGGGCAACTATTATGCAAATGGCGCTGCGATTGCCATTATTATGCTGCTGCTTGTAGCAGTATTCATTGTTCCTTATTTATGGACCAATCGAAGGAGTGATAATTGATGGCGTCATTTCAATGGGGAAAATTCATTAAGTATGTCATTCTGATATTCTTCGCGATACTGTTTCTGGCGCCTGTTTACGTTATCATCGTAACAAGTCTGAAGCCGCTGGACCAGGTTTCGCTCGCCGAAATGTGGACATTGCCGTCTTCTATAGATTTCAGCTCTTATGCTGTGGCCTTCTCTAAGCTGGCCCCGAATTTAATGAACAGTTTCTACCTGGTTATTCCGGCAACACTGATCTCTGCATTGCTTGGTGCGATGAATGGTTATGTGCTGTCCAAGTGGAAGTTTAAAGGTTCAGAGACCATTTTCACAGTTATATTATTTGGCATGTTTATTCCGTATCAGAGCATCCTGATTCCAATGATTCAGTTTTTGCGCGAGATTGGTTTATATAACTCAATCGCCGGGCTGATCTTGGTTCATGTGGTGTATGGTCTCCCAATCACAACATTGATGTTTAGAAACTTCTATGCCAACATACCTGACCAGATGATCGAAGCAGCCAAAATTGATGGTGCAAGCTTCCTGGGTGTTTTCCGGCACATTATTATTCCATTGTCGATTACCGGTTTTGTGGTTGTCGCCATCTGGCAATTTACGAATATATGGAATGAATTCTTGTTTGCGGTAACGGTCACAACGTCTGACAGCCAGCCTGTGATGGTGGCGCTGCAGAATTTATCCGGAAGTCAGATTGTCCAGTGGAACGTGCAAATGGCCGGTGCGCTTATTGCGGCGATGCCGACCTTGCTTGTGTACATTTTCTTAGGTAAATATTTTGTGCGTGGTTTATTAGCCGGTTCTGTAAAAGGATAAATCTTGCTCTTTAATGCTCTCATTCATATAAAATGTGCGGATTTTTGATAGAATGGGAGTTAAGCATGAAATATAGAGGTGTCTAAATGAGTGATCAACAACATAAGAGCTGTTGTTCAGCCAAACGATCTGATATAGCTGAGCCTGCTGTATTAAAGGAACTAAAACAGTCTGCAGTTGAGACGAACGAGGATGCGCTAGGTTTTGCAGAGCACGACATGGCCTTCATCCCCGGGGTACATTCCTGATGGGCACGACAAGTAAGGAAGGGTTTCCGGACGACGGGGAAGGTCCGATTCACAAAGTTAAGGTCGATCCTTTTTACATGGACATCCACACTGTGACGAACCGACAGTTTCAAAGGTTCATTGAAGCAACTGGGTATGTAACGGAAGCTGAGCAGTTCGGGTGGTCATTTGTGTTCTATTTATTTGTCGATGAGGCTGATTTGGGGAATGTTCGCCAGCGTGTGCCCGGTGTGCCATGGTGGCTCGTCGTGGACGGGGCAACATGGGCACATCCGGAGGGTCCGCATTCATCGGTTGAATGGCGTTGGGACCACCCGGTTGTCCATGTGTCCTGGAATGATGCTCAGGCATATTGTCAGTGGGCTGGACTGCGTCTGCCAACTGAGGCAGAGTGGGAATTCGCGGCGCGCGGCGGCCTTAAGCAAAATAAGTATGCTTGGGGCGACGAGCTGACGCCTGGCGGAGAGCATTACTGTAATATTTGGCAAGGTGATTTTCCACGGCATAATACTGGGGAAGACGGCTTTGTAGGAACGGCACCAGCTAAGAGCTTTCCGGAAAATGGCTATGGCCTGTACAATGTCGCCGGTAATGTCTGGGAGTGGTGCTCCGACTGGTTTGCCACGAATATTCATAAGCGTGGCGGACGGGACAATCCCCAGGGCCCGGATTCAGGGGAAACCCGCGTTATGCGCGGTGGCTCCTATCTGTGCCACCACTCCTATTGCAACCGGTATCGGGTGGCGGCTCGGACCTCGAACACCCCGGACAGTTCGACAGGGAATATGGGATTCCGCTGTGTGCGGGACGTGTGAGGCGTGATTTGTGTAAAGACCATCTCTGCTTGAGGGCGGGAGATGGTCTTTTTTGATGTTTCCGAGTTGAATGTTATGATGATATGCCTCTCGTCTGGGTGTGCTCGCATAAAAGCGTGGGTTGCGCTCGTATTGTCTGTGCGTGCTCACGTATGTGTGTGTTGCGCTCGTAATGTCTGAGTTTGCTCTCGTATGTGTGCGTGTTGCGCTCGTAATATCTACGCATGCTCTCGTAAGTATGTGATTTGCGCTCGTATCGACTATACTTGCTCACGTAACGTATCAATTACGAGGCGAATTCTGGATAGCCATAGATAATACACTTTACATCCTACATAAAGCCAAAAAGCCAGAGGAAGCCACCAGGCCTTGGGGACTTCCTTTTTAATATTATATGGCAGCGTTGTTTGGATAGGATATGTTTGTCGTTTGATAAAAGAGTGTTTTGCTTGGATAGGACGCGTTCTTCGTTTGATAGACGTGCTTCTTACTTGGATAGAGTGCATGTTTCGTTTGATAGACGTGGCTTTTGCTTGGATAGAATGCTTTCTTCGTTTGATAGACGCTCGGCTGGTCAAGAATGAGCCACTGTCCTGAACGAAAAAGCAGAAAAAAGGAAAGAAGGAAGCCACCGGGCCTTGGGGACTTCCTTCTGAACTTCAATATGGCAGTGCTGCTTGGAAAGCCCATCCGACTCATCAACTCTCGTAAATGGTTCCTTCACCTGGCCGATAGACGTTTGTTACGCCGCCCTTCTCGTCCGTGGCAAACATGACAACGCGCTCGCTGTCCACCTGGAAGTCATAGCGCACTTTAGTCAGCGGATCTTTCACTGCGACAGGCACATCCTGCCCGAATTCGGAGACGAAGATAAACAATGCGCCGTCTGCAAAATCAAGTTTTCGACCATAGATGCCAGAAACGTCGCCTTTGAGCCATTCCAAGTGACGCTCAACTTGGGCTTGCCCCATGGCATACTCATACAATGAAGCAATTGAAGCCGGACGGTCGTTCAATTCAACCGGCAACGGGCTCCAAATTACGCGGCCTTTACCCAAATTAGCCTCCTGCAGACTCCAGTCTGAATCGGACTGTGTCACGCCTTTCATCGTATCACCAATCCGGTCGCCGCCGAATGAAACAGGCATCGGTACATCATTAATCGTAAAGACATCTTCACGGGTGACATTCGCGGTGGAGACCTCACCGAACAGCTTCTCAGCTCGAGCGGTTTCCTGCCAATATTCATCCAAATGAATCGGTCCCGTAAAGAGCAGTGTGCTCCCGTGTTTTTCCACGGTGCTCAGCAAACGATCAAAAGCGTCATTGCTGAAGTTGTGCGGACTTGGCACGACAAGCAGCTTCGGTGGATCCATTTCAAGCGCCTCCAGCTGATACTCCCCAAATGCGCGGAACGGGACATTCATGTCATATGCAAGTACACGCGTTAGCTTGGTCGTAGCATCTGTCGCCAGTTTTCGATTGGAAAAGTCATTGGAATACGGGAAAACAACGCCGACTTCTTCCAACTGACGGTCTCGGAACAAGTCACGAATTTCTCCCATAAACGCGCCGAAGTCATATGAGACATTGGTCTCCGGTTTTTCCGTACCATCTGCGCGAATGGCGCCGATGTTCGATTCATTGATGTTATCCATGAAATAATTTGTGTTCCACAGCCATTGCACAGCTCCGGCCCCGCCGGTTGAAAACGCATAGGCATATTTGCGCTCAAGAATATTGCGCAGTTCGTACTCAGAACGCTTGCCCATATTTCGCGGCGTTTCCACATACATGATCCCTGTTTCTTGAATCAAATTAGGCTTATCCGGCGCCTTCGTAAAAATGCCATCCCAGACCAGATCGTCCAGCAGCCACCATGTGTGGTTGGTCGTATAGTCAACTGCTTCACTGTAAAAGAACGGCGATGGCCGCTGACCAGCAAGCGCCTCATCTTGTCCGACTGTTACCAAGTGGCCTGGTGCCGCTTGCTTAATTGCACCCGAAAGCTCACGAGCCCACTGGTTATGCATGTCCATCGTGTACAATACATAGTCGAGCCATTTGAGCCCCTTTTTCCCGGTGATCATGTCCCGCGTGCCAAAATTAATCTCACTCTGTTCCGGCGGTTCAACCGCGTCAAATGACGGCAGCTCGAGCGGGCTCATGTTCCAGCGCTCCTGAAGATCGCGGATCGAGCTGTGACGTTTCTGCAGCCAGTCCCGATAAGCTTGGCGATCAAAGTCGTCGTGCAGTGGTTGCGGTCCAGCGAATACACGCTCAGGGTCAAACAAGGACGGTTCGTTGATCAAATCCCAGTCAACATTCGTCGTGTCAGCATGCCGCGAAACGATCGATGTAATAAACCGCTTCTGCGCCTCAACACTGCGCGGATCCAAGTACGGATTCTCACCTTCCCATGCTTCAGGGGTGAAGGAGAAAAAGTTAAACGTCACATGCAGATCATGTTTTCTCGCACACAAAATAAACGCATCAATCGCGCGCAGAACTGACTCATCAACGTGTCCATCGACAAACATCATATTGCGCCACGCCGTCCAGATCCCTGTCCGGATATAGTTGATGCCAGCACGCTTCATCTGAGCCATATCGCGATCCCAGACATTAGGATTCGGCAAAAATAAGAAGTAACGTGCCACGTCTGATGTCATGTAGGTCATCCCAACAATCGGCAGCGGACGTCCGTCTTTTTCAAAATAATCCCGACCGGCCGTGAGCTTGCTGCCTTCTTGAAGAAGTGCATTGTCCATACCCCAAAATCCTTGGCGCAGGATGCGTGTTTCACCTTTTTCCGAGACAAGCTCACACGTCACCTCATAAAAGCCTGGCGTGATGTCTTTTGGAATGACAAATGTTTGTTTTTCCAGGAGACGACCGGTTTGCAATGTTTCTTGAGCACTGAAGACCTCTTGCTTATTTTGAGAAACAGAGAGTCTCAAGCCCCATTCAGCTGGCGTCAACAAAGCCTGATGCTGAAATGTCAGCGTGGCCCGCTCACCGGGTTCATACGTAGCATAGGTTGATTTGAGCGACATGTCTGTTACGCCGGCCTGCACAAATGCCGCGATTCGCAGCAGCGCGCCAGCCCCGTCAGTGCTCCAGAACTTTTCGTCAAGCTTTTGATTAATGAACACCCAACGGCCGCCAGCATACTGACCTTTAGCGTTCTCAATCAGCACGCTCGGCGCGGCGATCTCACGCCCAGATTCTGTTACCCCTTTCAAAAGCGGATAAATCCGTGCATCCATCGGCCCGACAGACCCCATCTCATGCTTGATGGCGATCTCTTTGGTCGGATGCATGATGAAGTTATATGTATTTGATATGCTGAAAAGTACCTCAGCTTCAGCTAGGACAGGAATATCTTCGTTGTGCACAAGCCCAGTCACATCGAATGAGTCAACCGGCAATGTTTCATGAATATCCAGTGCCTGATGATAAGCCGTCTGCTCATCTTCCGCATGCCACGCACCTTCAGACTGATAGCATGGGCGACGAAATGGTGCTCCCCCAGTGTGTACGAAACCTTTTCCGGTACTTAAATAAGTCTGAATGCTTTTCCAAGCTTCTTTAGGAAAATAAGGGCCATGCAGATTTACAAACACCTCTGTTTCAGATGCTGCCAATGCTTCGTCTAACTCTTCCGCTGTACAAACACGCACTTTCGGTCCTAATGTGTCAAAAAATGCCTGTTCAGGACGCGGACCTTCGAAAGGAAATTGTGTGTCATAAAATAGAACGATTTCAGTCATGTGAAAACCTCCAGTGATATGTAAAATATCCAATTTATCTTGGACTTGAATTATGCCTGCAACATGATATACTTTACTTATTAAATCTAGTTTAATAAGATTGGCCTTTAAAAGTCAATTAAATATATTCCGCATTTATGAAAGCGATTGAATGGCTACCTTATAACATTTAATTAAATAAGGCACAAAAAGGAGATGACCATGTCCACAATTCATGTAGTCCACAGTGATACGGTGAAACAATTGAATCGTTCGCTCATTTTGAAAGAAATACGGAAATTCGGGCCGATCACGAAGATTGATATTGCCAAGAAATTCGGTCTGACATTTCCGGCGGTAGGAAATATTGTAGCCGACCTCCTTAAAGCCGGTGTAATTGAAGAGGCAGGTTATGGCGAATCTAGAGGGGCCGACCGCCGCTTTTATACGCGATGAATTGGAACAGCGTTTACGTCATCTCTGTTAGCGTTGGTGTTACAAAGGTTTCGGCCGCTGTCATGAATCTTAAAGCAGAGATCATTGACCATGTTGTGATGGAAGAAACATGTGCTGAACCACTAATAGACACCGTTTACAGGCTGATTGACCAATTGCTGGAAAAACATGATCAAACCGAAATTGCTGGTATAGGTGTGTCTGCACCGGGGCCGATCGACGAAAGTGATAGCCGAATGTTAACACCGCCAAATCTCAAAGGCGTGGTTAATCTGGATATTAAGGCTTTGCTTGAAGAGCGGTATCAGCTGAAAACTATTCTGGAAAAAGACGCAAATGCCGTAGCACTAGCTGAGCAATGGTTTGGACATGTGCCTTCAAATGAAAGCATCCTGTACATATTTGATGATGAGGGCTTGGTGGCGGGGTGATTGTCCAATCAAGAATACACCGAGGTTTTGGAAACGGTGCCGGTGAAATTGGGCATATGTCGATTGATATTGATGGCCCATCATGCAATTGCGGAAACTACGGTTGTTTAGAAACACTGTCATCCGGGATTGCGATTAAACGCCGAATGCAAGAAGAAATTCGCCGCGGTGTGGAGAGCTCTCTTTCTTCATTTGAAGCAGAAGCAGCCCCTATCACTTTGAAAATGATAGCTCAGCATGCACAAGAAGGGGACAGGCTCGCAAATGATTTATTGGAGGAAGCGGCCAGGTATCTGGGACTTGGGGTAGCGAACGTCATTAATCTGTTGGCACCGGACCGGGTGATCTTTGGCGGGGAAGTAATTGATATTTATCCTCAAACCATTCAAACTGCAGAAAAAATCGCAAAGGCAAGGACATTTTCACCGCAAACGAAGAATATCCCCTTCATTAAATCCAGCTTTGGCGAGCAGTCAGGACTGATCGGAGCAGCAGCGATCATTCAGCAGTGGGTATTTGACACTCCAGAGACCACTGTTATGCGTGTTTGATGAGAGCCATTTTGTGCTTGCCATAAAATCGAAAGGAAGATGACCATGAAGTACTCAATTGGGGTAGATATCGGAGGCACCAAAGTTGCAATTGCCGCCGTTGATCAGGAGGGACAGATTGAGAAAGAATCGATTATAAAAACAGATCAAACCATACGACCACAAGATATGATTGCGCGGATAAACGCTGAAATTAAACAATTGCTTGCAGAATGTGAAATAGGTTTCGGCGACATCAAAGGAATAGGCATAGGTGCACCGGGGCCGCTGAACGTCAAAAAAGGGGAAATCACCTGTCCGCCAAATCTTCCTGCCTGGCGGGATATTCCTATCGTAGAGCTCGTGAAATCGGAATTTAATATTCCGGTTCGCCTGGAAAACGACGCGAACGCCGCCGCATTAGCCGAGAAATGGATTGGTGCCGGAAAAGGGTTTAGTGATTTCATTTACATGACTGTCAGCACGGGCATCGGGGCTGGTGTCATTGTCGGTGGTGACCTGTTGAAAGGTCAGAATGGCAATGCGGGAGATATCGGCCATATGGTCGTAGATCCTGCCTTTGGACAGTGTACATGCGGTCAGGAAGGCTGTCTGGAATTGGTTGCCTCAGGGACTGCTATAGCCCGAAAAGGGTCTGAGATTGCAGGTCGTTCTCTGACGACAGCTGAAGTATTTGACCTCTATCACGAAGGTGAACCTGAGATTGTCGCGTACATAAACCTTGTCTTCAAACGGCTCGCAGCGGGCTGTGTTTCATTGATCAACACGTTTGATACCGAGGCGATTGTCATTGGCGGTGGCGTTTCGAAAGTCGGGGAGCCCCTGTTTAGCGTGCTCCGGAATTATGTGGCCCAGTATGCACTAAATCCTAAAGGCAGACAGACTGAAATCATTCCAGCCAAGCTTGAACAGAGTCCAGGTGTGATCGGGGCAGCGGCGTTGTGGTTTGAACTCGAATAAAAATATTATTAAACTCTTAATTCAACTTAAATAATAGCTTAATGGAGGAACTTATGACACAAGATAAACAGATTCACATTATATCTCATACCCACTGGGACAGAGAATGGTATTTGCCGTATGAAAAGCATCATATGCAGCTGATTGATTTAATGGATACGCTCCTTGAAACGCTTAAAACAAAGCCTGGCTATAAAAGTTTTCATCTGGATGGACAGACAATTATTCTGGATGACTATTTGCAAGTCCGTCCGGAAAAAAGAGAAGAATTGGAACAGGCGATTCAAAAAGGCCAGATTCATATTGGACCATGGTACATTTTGCAGGATGAATTTTTGACAAGCAGTGAGTCAAACGTACGCAATCTGCAGTATGGCATGAAGGATTCAAAGCAATGGGGAAATATCGCCAAGGTGGGTTATTTTCCGGATTCGTTCGGCAATATTGGACAGGCGCCACAGCTGATGAGTCAGGCAGGCATTAACAATGCAGTGTTTGGCCGTGGGGTTAAACCGACTGGCTTCAATAATAAGGTGATAGAGTCGGACAGTTTCGAATCTCCCTATTCTGAGATGTACTGGCAGGCCCCTGATGGTTCAAAGGTATATGGAATTCTTTTTGCAAATTGGTATTGCAATGGCAATGAAGTGCCTGTTGATGAAAAACAGGCTTCTGCATATTGGGAAAGCCATTTTGCTGCCCTTGAAAAATACGCAGCCAGTCCCCATATGCTCATGATGAACGGATGTGACCATCAGCCAATCCAGACCGATTTGCCGGAAGCAATACAGACGGCGGAAAAATTGTATCCAGAAGTGACGTTCAAGCATTCTAATTTTAATGATTATGTCGCTGATTTGGTGAAGACTTTGCCCGATGATTTGAAAACGGTGGAAGGCGAATTGCGGAGCCAGCAGACAGACGGCTGGGGAACGCTGGTGAACACGGCTTCTTCGCGCGTGTATTTGAAGCAAATGAATCGAACAGGTGAAACATTGCTTGCCAAGGTAGCAGAGCCGCTAGAGACATTTGCTCATATGCTAGGGGAACCATATAACCATCACAAACTCGAATACGCTTGGAAGAAATTAATGCAAAACCATCCGCATGATAGCATTTGCGGGTGCAGCGTTGATGAAGTGCACCGAAACATGGTGACACGTTTTTCCGACAGCCGGCATGTAACGGAAACGCTGATTGACGCGTCTCTAACAGCAATCACAGCGCATGTTGACACCACGTGCTTTGAAAATGAGCATGCCTTGCCGTTTGTAGTGTATAATACGAGCGGCTATGAACGCACAGGTGTACTGTCGGTAACGCTCGATGTGAAGCGTGAATATTTTGCTGACGGGGTTAATAAAGAGGCATTGAAAGCATTTGACCTTGGTGCCATGAAACTTGTTGATCATAGTGGTCAGGCTTTTGCGTTTTCCATGGAAGATCTTGGCATTCACTTTGACTATGACCTGCCAAACGATCGCTTCCGACAGCCGTACATGGCGCGTCGAGTGAAGGTGACTTTTGAAGCAAAAGGCGTGTCTGCGCTTGGGTATAAAACATTCGCCCTTGTGCCTGCAGATAATGTCGATGGAGCGGTGGAAAGCGCCAGCCTTGTGCCAGCTAAGTATCAGATGGCTAATGACCACCTGCACGTACAGATTGAAGGAAACGGTTCCCTTACAGTTTCAGATAAAAAGACTGGGCGCACATTCGAGCAACTTGGAGTTTATGAAGATACTGGTGACATTGGTAATGAATACATGTACAAGAAGCCTGACGGCGAGGTGCCGCTCACCACGAAAGACTTGCCTGCCAACATTGAATTGGTAGAAGATACGTCATACCGCGCGACCTACGTCATTACACATGAGTGGGCGCTGCCTGAGAGCGCTGATGACTTACTTGAGAAGGAACAGCAGGAGCTTGTAGGATTTAATGTGAGAAAAGCAGGCCGATCGGAAAAGACGGTGCCGTTTACTATCACAACGCGTGTATCACTTGAGAAACATGGTAAAGGTGTTCAGGTTGAGGCATCTTTCAACAACCAGGCGAAAGATCATCGCTTACGTGCATTGTTCCCAACTGGTATTGAGACAGACCATCACAAAGCTGACTCTATTTTCGAAGTGGTGGAGCGTCCGAATAAACCTTCTGAGGAGTGGACTAACCCTGATAACTCTCAGCACCAGCAGGATTTTGTTTCTGTTGGAAATGACGAGGCAGGGTTGACGGTTGCCAACTATGGATTGAATGAGTATGAAGTCTTGCGAGATGCGCATAACACGATCGCTGTAACGCTGCATCGCTCAGTTGGAGAAATGGGCGACTGGGGCTATTTCCCAACACCGGAAGCACAGTGTCTCGGTGAGCAAACTGTTTCATATGCGATTTATCCATACGGCGGGGATGCTAATGAAAGTTACCAGCAAGCTTATCAGTATCAGGTGCCGTTGTCTGTCAGTCAAGCATCCATTCATGAAGGTACACTTGCACCAGCTGGTTCATTCATAAAATGGGAAGGCGACACGCTTGCGTTTTCGTCGCTGAAAGTATCTCAGTTGAGCGGTGATGTGCTGCTCCGTTGGTTTAATCTGAATTCGGAAGCGGAAGAGCTCAAACTAAAGATTTCAGGGAAGGGGAAGGCCTACAAGAGTAATATTATTGAAGAAAACATTGGTGATCTGAACATAGACTCAGAACACAACGCTACCTTGCCCGTCCGCGGCCATGAGATCGTAACAGTAGGGTTTAAAAACTAGATTATATCAGAGGGGCCCTGCCCCCTAATACTAATTTTTGTCTTATATGATGAGTAGAGGAGCTTTTTGATATGGGAAAGCAATTACCAGATTCGATGGAAGCAATGATTGCGAAGGTTGACGAGTGTTTTGCTGATGACGAGAAACTACGCACGATGTTCGCGAACTGCTTTTCAAACACCTATGAAACAACGATTCGCCCACAAGATGATGGCACCACCTTTGTCATTACTGGCGACATCCCGGCCATGTGGCTGCGGGATTCAGCGGCGCAAGTGAGACCGTATTTGCTGCTGGCGGAAACCGATCCTGCTATGGCTGATATGATTCAGGGTGTTATTCAAAAGCAAATGGAATTTATTATTCATGATCCATACGCCAATGCGTTCAATGAAAAGGCGAACGGGAACAGGTATCACGATGATCAAACTGAGATGACCCCGCTTTTATGGGAGCGGAAGTACGAAATCGATTCTCTCTGCTATCCGATCCAGTTGGCGTATTTATTCTGGAAGGCGACTGGCCGGACAGATCATTTCAATGATACGTTCAAGACAGCGGCGGTGGCAATTTTCGATACGTGGAAAGTAGAGCAGAATCACGCTGAGTCTGACTATCATTTCGTCCGTGACAACTGTCCGCCTCAGGATACGTTGTCCCATGACGGCTACGGCGCACCAGTCGGATACACGGGTATGACCTGGTCAGGATTCCGCCCGAGTGATGATGCTTGTAAATATGGTTATCTTGTACCGGCGAATATGTTTGCTGTCGTGGTTCTGGACTATTTGGCTGACATTGCGATGGACGTTTTGGGAGATGAAGCACTTGCGCAAAACGCTCGCGATCTGCGAGAGGAAATCAATGGCGGCATCCAGCAATATGGCACTGTTGAGCATCCTGACTTTGGCACGATTTATGCATATGAAACAGACGGACTCGGCAACCATGTTTTGATGGATGATGCAAATGTGCCAAGTCTGTTATCCATGCCATATCTCGGCTATTGTGATGTGAATGATCCAGTTTATCAAAACACGCGCCGGTTCATTTTAAGTGATGCGAACCCGTATTATTATGAAGGCAAAGTAGCAGCCGGCGTGGGAAGCCCGCATACGCCTGAACGCTATATTTGGCATATAGCACTCTCGATTCAGGGTATGACTGCTGCAACTTCAGAAGAAAAAGCGCAGATCTTAGAGACGTTTAAGACAACTGACGGCGGCACGAACTTCATGCATGAAGGTTTCGATGTGGATGATCCGGCTCAGTTCACGCGTCCGTGGTTTTGTTGGTCAAACTCGATGTTCAGTGAGTTTGTACTGAGCCAATGTGGCATCCGGGTGAAAGGGAGCCCATTGACTGATAGATAAGTGGCATGCTGAATCATGAAGGCCAGGCCCCTAAGACTTTTAACTTGGGGCCTGGCTCTTTCATAAAGGTGACTGTTTTATGTGGGACAAGATCCCTATTGACAAATTTCGCGAAAGTTTTATGATTATAAGGTGTATTTTTATGAATTGAAGCAGGTGATGTTATGAATAATCTCAACGGTGCCTTTAAATGGGTTTATGATATAGGGAATTGGTTGTTTAAATTGATGTATCTGCAAGTGCTTTGGGTGGCGTTTACGTTGCTTGGACTGGTTTTATTTGGTTTATTCCCTGCCACCGCGGGGGTGTATGCGGTCGTCAGAAAATGGACGGAATATGATTATGATGTCCCCATTTTTAAAACTTTTCTAGCGAATTATAAAGGATACTTTCTGAAAGTGAATGGTCTAGGATATGTAATGTTTCTGATCGGCTTGTTTTTGAGCTATGACTACTTTATTTCTAAATCGCTTTTGAATTCTTTCTTTCTTCACATCATTTTGTTGGGTATTATTTTGGTTTACGTGCTGACATTATGCTACATATTCCCAACGTTCGTACATTATGAATTAAAAGCCATGCAATATATTAAACAATCATTCTTGTTAATGCTTTCCAACCCTTTAGAAACAATTGGTATGATCGTGTGCATGATTATTTTATACTATTTGTTTGCACTGTTACCGGTTGTGTTTGTATTTATGGGCATGTCCGCTATTGCATATCCGACGATGCGTATTGCCTATAGTGCGTTTAATAAAGTGCAACAGAAAAAGAACCCGTGATTCTTGCGTAGAGGGGGGCAGACAATGAAAACGCTTATAAAAAGACTTCGCTCACAATTATTCTTAAAATATACCTTATCTTATCTATTTGTTTTTATTGTTCCTTTCGCGCTTATGAGTGTCTTTTTGTATCATAATTCAATAGCGGATCTTCGTGATCAGGCAAAGGATTCTATTCAGAACAAAGCACAGCAGACAGAACGTTACACAACTGAACGGTTTAAAGAACTTGACCAGATTGCCGCCAGAATTGCAAATGACTATCATCTCACGCCCTATTCGGTCAATCATGATTATTACAGCAAAGAAGCGATCACTCAACTTAAGAATTATAAAGACAATAGTGCAATACTAAAAAACATTTACCTGTACTATCGAGGAGATGATAACATATTCTCCTCTGAGGGATCCTATCATCTGAACACCTTGCTTGAAAATGTTACACCTTTTTCGCAATGGGCCATGAAGGACTTCAAGAAAAAAATCCGAACGACAACAAATGAAACATTCTTACTTGACCATACTCTTATATCCATCCACCCCATACCAACTGGTAATCCAAACCCGTACGGAGCGGTCGTATATACCTTACAAGAATCTACAGTAACCCAATCTCTGGAGAGTATTTTGAATGATTTCCAGGGGAATGCCTATCTTTTGGACGCTACAAATGATGTGATTTTATCATCTCAACAAGACGAGAACATCAATACTGGTCTGTTGAATAAAGCAATTCAAAAAAAGAACGCAGAACAAAAGCTTAAATACAAAGGAAAAACTTATTTTATCTCAACTGTCGCATCGGAGTACAATGACTGGAGCGTTGTTTCAATTATTAATATGAAGGAATTTGACAAGGTTTTCCTTATGCAAAAGCTGCTTTTTGCTAGTTTACTAGTCTTATTATTGATCTCAGGTTTCATCATTGCTATTTTTCTTGGAAATCGTCAATACAAGCCTATTCATAAGCTTATAAGCAAAATGAATTATAAAGACCCTTCTGAAAAGAGCTTGAGTAAAAATGAATTCACCCTTCTCGATGATGCTATTTCAGAAATTTATGAACAAAATGAAAACTTGAGTAGTGCCATGATGATGCAAAAGCCATATGCACGAGAACAAATTTTACTTAAATTGCTCAAAGGGAACGTCAACCTAGAACAGGATTATGAAGAGCTTTTCAAGATTTTAAATATATCGATGTATAAAGGCGCTTATATTGTAGCAATTGTACAGCTTCCGGCTTTAGGTGATTATGACCGGGACCAATTATCACTTCAGGAAGAACTTATTATGTACCTTGAGACAACAGAAATATCAGGTATTAAGATTCATGCGGTGGATTCGTTAGAAAACGCTCTTGCCTTGATTATATCCACCAGCTATTCATTGGAGAGCACCGTTCAAAAGCGTAAAGAGATCATCACAGTGATTAATGAAAATATATACGAGACATTTACCTTAAGTCCTAATATGAGTGCAGGTCTTCCTTATCAGGATCTACGATTGTTGAACAGGTCGTATATTGAGGCATTGGCAGCAATGAACACCCATCTGCAACACAGTACAGATCAAGTTGAAGCCGGTGTAATTGCTTTTTATCAAGACCGGGACGTAAATGAGACTAAAGAAATCAGCTATCCACATGAAGAACTGACGAAATTAACTCAGAGTATAAGACAAGGGAATCATGAGGTAGCTAACGAGGCTTTAGAGAATATCTTTGCATCTGTACACCAATCAAGCATACAAATGAATTATATGAAAGCTGTGTATTTCGACATTGTAAATACTATTGTTAAAACCATTATTGATTTGGGGATTGCAGAAGAAGTTACAGACATTGAACAAGTTGTCAATTTTTCAAATCCGAGAGAGCTGAAAAAAGATCTACACAACATGATTGATCAAGTTTGTCGTATAGTTGTTACGAAAAAATCAAATTTTAACGAGCAACTCGTGGTTAAAATGACAGATTATATCCATAACAACTTTAAAGCCTACGATATGAGTCTCGAAAAATTAGCAGCAGAATTCAAATTATCTGTACCTTATTTGAGCCGTTTCATCAAAGAGCAATTTGGATCAACATTTTCTAACTATGTATTTTCCCTCCGTCTTGAGGAAGTAAAAAAACAATTGCTGTCCAGTAATCAATTAATCAAAGATATTATCACGGATGTGGGATACCGGGACGTGTCAAATTTCACCCGTGAGTTTAAGAAAATAGAAGGAATGACTCCAGGACAATACAGAAAAATGCACAGTAAATAACAGTCTCGCCCCTGACACCAAGCGGCGGGGCTTTTTTTCGACCTTCAATAGTAGCATAAATTTCACACATCATAATAAAAACCACATATTGAATAGATTGGAAATCAAGATGAAGTAGGCTTTGTGTTAGGAAAGCACTCATATATGAAAACGAATACAAAAACCACATATTGAGCAATTTCTTTTCGCGTGATTAAATGAAAGCAGTTACATAAAAGGAGGGCGATCGATGTGAATAATCAATCAAACAACGCAATTTCACAAGGTCATAGTAAAAAGTACTTCAGACAAAAAAGAAGACGAGAAAGAAATAAAAGGATCATCCAAAACTGGCAACTGTATATATTAATTCTTCCAGCTTTCTTATACTTTCTTATCTTTCACTATTTTCCTATGTACGGGATACAAATTGCCTTTAAAGATTTTATGCCCGCTGCAGGGATTTGGGGGAGCGAATGGGTAGGTTTTGATCATTTTAAACGCTTTTTCGATTCCTACTACTTTTGGGATCTCATAAAGAACACGCTGGGTATTAGTATATACGAGCTGATCGTAGGTTTCCCATTACCGATCATATTGGCACTTGCTCTTAACGAAGCAAAAGATGGTTTTTATAAAAAATCGGTACAGACAATTACATATGCCCCACATTTCATTTCAGTTGTAGTGTTGGCTGGTATGGTTATTGCATTCCTTGCACCAGCAACAGGTATCATTAACCATGCCATTCAACTACTTGGCTTTGATCCGATTCCATTTATGGAAGACCCAAAGTGGTTTAAGACGGTTTATGTTATGTCAGGTGTCTGGCAAAACACAGGTTGGGGAACAATTATTTACTTAGCTGCATTATCAGCAGTGGACCCTCAGCAGCATGAAGCGGCAATTGTGGATGGCGCTACACGCTGGCAACGTATTATTTACATTAATATTCCTACCATTATTCCAACGATGGTTATTTTGTTGATTATGAACGTCGGTAATATTATGGCAATGGGCTTTGAAAAGATTCTCTTGTTGCAGAACCCATTGAACTTGGAGTCTTCCAACGTTATTGCAACATTTGTGTACCAGGCTGGACTATTGGACGGACAATATAGCTTTGCGGCAGCAGTTGGTTTGTTCAATGCGATTATTAACGCAATATTACTTGTAACGGTTAACCAAATCGCAAGAAAAACCAGCGAAACCAGTCTATGGTAAAGGAGGAATAAGGCGTGAATTCACATACACACATCAAAGATTTAAAAGCTGATACAACCTTTAAAATCTTTAACTATTCATTTCTGACAATTGCGATGGCAGTCGTGCTTTATCCACTGATATATATCATTAGTGCTTCAATCAGTGATCCCGCAGCCGTTAACTCTGGAAAGATGTGGTTGTTTCCAAAAGACATCACGTTTGAAGGGTACAGGTTGATTTTTCAAAATGATGCAATCTGGCGTGGGTATTTAAATACAATTTTTTATACGGTACTCGGTACAACCATCAACCTGGCTGTAACCCTTCCAGCAGCATATGCCCTTGGTAGAAAAGACTTCGTCGGCCGAAATTTCTTTACAGGAATGTTCGTCCTGACAATGTTCTTTTCAGGTGGTTTAATTCCAACATACTTGGTCGTCAAAAACTTGGGATTGATTGACACGATCTGGGCTATGGTGCTACCAAACGCAGCGGCCATCTGGAATATTGTCATTGCAAGGGTGTTCTTCCAGAGTACGATTCCAACTGAATTGGAGGAATCCGCTAAAATTGACGGGTGCTCTAATTTTAAACTGTTCTTTAAAATTGTCTTACCACTCTCAGCACCGATTATTGCAGTAATGGCTCTATTCTACGGAGTGGGACATTGGAATAGTTATTTTAACGCTTTAATTTATCTGTCTGACCGTTCATTGTACCCCCTACAAATGGTACTGCGAGAAATTTTAGTATTACAGGAAATGGCATCACAAAATACCAATATGACTGGCAGCATGGCTGAAATTATGCATAGTAAACAGCAGCTGGCGGCAATCATTAAATACGGGGTCATGATTGTTTCAACCTTGCCAATAATCATCGTTTATCCATTCCTTCAGAGATATTTCGTGCAAGGCGTAATGATTGGCTCATTAAAAGGTTAATCGGTCGGCAATAAGGGAGGTGATGCTCGGTTAATCAGTTCTAATGCAATGTAATGCTTTAATTTTATAAATTAAAAAGGGGAGAAATAACGTGAAGAAACTATTAATGCTGACTTTCATCGCTGTACTGTCACTAGGCTTGTTTGCGGCTTGTTCTTCAGAAGACAACGATGATAAAAACAATGATGCTGCAGCTGATGTAGAAGTTAATAAAGAAGGATATCCAATTGTCGATGAAGAGATTACACTTTCAATGATCGCACCAGGAACAGGATTGGCTGAGTGGGAGGATATGCCTTTTCTTCAAGAGTATTCCGAGAGAACTAATGTTTATTTTGACTATCATACACCACCACTGAATGACTTTCAGACAAACTTGAACCTAGCATTTGCAAGTGGTGATATTCAGGATGTGATTTTTGGTGCTGGTACATCAAATCTAACACCAGCGATGGAAGTTGACTACGGTGCGCAAGGCATCTTGCTTCCACTTGAAGACTTAATTGATGAATATGCACCTAACGTTAAACAAATGCTTGAAGATAGACCTGACATTGAAAAGTCGATTACATCTTTAGACGGGCATATTTACACATTGCCAATGGTCAGCACCGAGTATTCATCAAGCTGGATCAGAGGCCCGCTCTGGTATAATGGTCAATGGTTAGATGCCTTAGGTGTTGAAGAACTTCCAAAAACCACTGATGAGTTTTATGAATTACTTAAGCGTTTCCGTGATGAAGATCCGAATGGAAATGGTGAAGCCGATGAGATTCCATTGCTCGATGTTGAAATGGACAGCACACGCCCTTGGATTATGGCTGCTTTCGGTATGAAAGAATGGGGTATCGAAGAACAAGACGGTGATGTCAGATATACCCCCGTTCAGCCAGAGTATAAAGAGTATCTCAAGTATATGAACAAATTGTATGAAGAAAAACTTCTTGACCCAGAAACATTTTCGCAATCAGATGAACAGAAAAAGGCTAAAGGGCAAAACAATCGTCTTGGAGTATTTCCTGATTGGTTCTCCTTCTTCACAACAGGTGAGACTGAAGAAGAAGCTATGAACAATCCTATGTTTTATCCTTTAACACAAGATCCTGATAAAGAGCCCGTTGTGCCAATGAACTCAGGAATTCAAAGAGGTGCATTTGCTCTTTCAAGTGATAATCCTAATCCAGAAGCAGCTATGCGTTGGGTGGACTACTTTTATTCACAAGATGGCTGGGAAGAGCTGAATATGGGGCCTGAAGGCTATATCTGGGAATGGGATGAAAATAAGGAAACGAAAATTGAACTCGATCCACCTGAAGGATATGAATCAAGAGAAGAATATCGGGCCACTTTAACACCGGACTATGGTATCGTAACACCGACTTTGAAAACACCAAAACAGTATCAGGAACTATCTGAGTTTGATGAGTATTTGACTGCAGAAACAGAGGAAAAAATTGATGCTTACGGCGAAGTTCCATTTCCTCTAGTGTACTTCTCAAGTGATGAGCAAAAAGAAATCAACACAATCGAAGTTGATCTAAAATCATATGTAAGACAAATGGAAGCTAAATTCATCACAGGCGTGAAATCTTTTGACGAGTGGGATGAGTATATCAAAACCATCGAAAACATGGATGTTGACAAATATGTAGAACTGCATCAGAAAGCCTACGATCGCTGGGCAGAAGCAGGCGAATAAAACTGGGGGCTTGTATACAATCGTGTATACAAGCCTTCACCATAAAATGAAATAAAGATATTGAGGGAGGTCATTACAACGTGTTTTTCACTGAAAGAAAAGCCCAAGCAAGAATTAATGAACTATCAGAATACAGGTATAGAGATAAAACCAGCCTGAAGGAATGGCAATTTGTAGAAGATGCTGGAGAAATTGGCACGCATCCATCTGACAAACCCGCAGTTGGGGCAAAAACCGTATCAATAGGGGATCATTGGAAAGGTCGAGATCTTTATGCGTGGCTTTCCAAAGAAATCATATTACCTGACAATTGGTCTGAGAAGAAAATTGTCGGGGTTTTTGACTTTGGCAATACAGGAGGCGGCAACAACTCAGGGTTTGAGTCACTGCTTTTCCTTGACGGGAAACCTTATCAGGGAGTGGACTCCAATCATAAAGAAGTATTTTTCCCAAGTGATAAAGCGGGAGCGACGGCAGTACTGGATTTCCGTCTCTGGTCTGGAATGGAAGGCGGCGGGATGCCTCAAGACCAGGAATATAAATTCAAACGTGCCGATCTTGCTTGGTTAGATGAAAAAGTAGATACGTACTATTATGATGCCCGTGCTGTTATCGAAACCGTAGCTGTTCTTACAGACGAACAGTCTGAGAAACATCAGCTTTTGCAGGCGCTTAACCATTCCTTAAACTTAATCGAGTGGCTAAATCCCGGTTCTGATGCCTTTTATCAAACCGTATATGAAGCAGGGAATTACTTAGCAGAGCAAATGAAAAAAATTGAAAAGCACCATGATGTGACGTTTCATTGTGTCGGACACACACACATTGACGTGGCTTGGTTATGGCAACTTAAGCATACCCGTGAGAAAGGTGCGCGTTCGTTTTCAACTGTTTTACGTCTGATGGAGGAATACCCTGAATATTTATTCCTTCAGAGCCAGCCACAGTTATATGAGTATATCAAAGAAGACTACCCTGAAATCTACGAACAAATGAAACAGCGAATCAACGAAGGACGCTGGGAAGCAGAAGGCGGTATGTGGCTTGAAGCCGATTGCAACATTCCTTCGGGAGAGTCCCTTGTGCGGCAATTGTTACTCGGATCCAATTTTCTTCGTGAGGAATTCAATCAAGAAACCGAATACCTCTGGCTGCCGGATGTATTTGGCTATAGCTGGGCACTTCCGCAGATTTTGAAAAAGTCCGGCATTAAAACGTTTATGACAACAAAAATCAGTTGGAACCAGTATAACAGAATGCCTCATGATACATTTTACTGGCGGGGTATTGACGGCAGCGAAATATTGACTCACTTTATCACGACTGCGGAGCCTTGGCCGGAATCGACTTATTATACATACAATGGTTTTGTCACGCCTCAGGTCATTAAAGAATCTTGGGAGGAGTATAAAGACAAGAATATCAACCAAGATTTGCTTCTTTCGTATGGCTATGGAGATGGTGGCGGTGGAGTAAACCGTGATATGCTCGAGATGCGCAAGCGCATTGATGATATGCCGGGTTTACCTCATGCCAAGCCTGCACGTGCCGGCGACTTCTTCAAGCAGCTGCATCATAACATTGAAAATACGGAAGGGTATGTACACACTTGGGATGGCGAGCTGTATCTCGAGTTTCATAGAGGGACCTACACCTCTCAAGCCTTCGTTAAACGTATGAACCGAAAACTGGAACTGCTGTACCGTGAAACTGAATGGCTGAATGTATTGGCTGGCTTAGAAGCTAAGACAATGGCTGATTACCCAGCCACAGCGTTAACAGACGGCTGGAAAACCATCCTGCGTAATCAGTTCCATGACATTATTCCCGGTTCATCGATTACTGAAGTTTACGAAGACGCAAAGGTAGAATATCAGGAAGCTGAACAGTGGGGGCGTGACGCTTGGGCACAGGCGAGCACGTCGTTGCTCAGTCAAAATGAGAATACATGGACCGTATTTAACTCGGCTCCATGGAAGCGTAACGACCTGATTTATATCGATGTGGATGCAGATGGCACATGGCAAGATGAAAATGGGACATGGTTGGATGCCCAGCGTGCAGATGGCGGTCATTATGTTCAGGTGAAAGATGTGCCTTCAATGGGGTATGCTTCTGTTACGTTCAAAAAAGCCTCTGCTGGACTCAACGAAGACAGTCCTTTTACATTACATGAAGGTGGGCTGAGTACTCCGTTTTACAACATAAGCTGGAATGACAAGGGACAATTAACCAAGATTTTTGATTTAGAATATGACCGTGAAGTGCTGGCACCTAAAGCCCGCGGCAATGTATTGCAAACTTTTGAAGACAAACCGATGATGTTTGACGCTTGGGATATTGATATTTTCTATCAGGAAAAAATGACTGAAGTCACAGACCTCGTCTCTGTCGAATGTATTGAGAATGGCAGCCTTCAAGCTGTGGTTAGATTTGAATGGAAATTCGGTTCATCCGTCATCAGCCAGGACATGGTTACCTATGCCGATTCGCGCAGGATTGACTTTAAAACCCATGTTGATTGGCAGGAGCGCCAGCGGTTGCTGAAGGTTGCTTTCCCGGTGGACATTCGCTCGACTGAGGCTACCTATGACATTCAATACGGTAACGTGAAACGACCAACACACTGGAATACAAGCTGGGATTATGCCCGCTTTGAAACTGTTGGGCATCAATGGGCAGACTTGTCTGAAGGCGGCTATGGTGTCAGTTTGATGAATGATTGTAAATATGGTTATGACATTAAAGACCAGACAATGCGTTTGTCATTATTGAAGTCGCCAATTCATCCCGACCCATATGCCGACCTTGGCGAACATCAATTCACATACTCGTTACTTCCGCATGACGGAAGCTGGCAAGAAGGAAACACTGTCCGTGAGGCATGGCAGTTAAACAATCCGTTGACATCTGCAGAAGGGGAAGCTGCCCAGCGCGGCCAGTCCCTGCTTGAGAGCTCGACTGACAACATTATGATTGATGCCGTTAAGAAGGCAGAATATGAAGATGCTGTAATTATCAGGGTCCATGAATACAATGGAAAACGGGTAAACGCAACGCTCTCAAGTGATTGGTCAATAGAAGAATGGCAGGAGTGCGACTTGATGGAACGTCCACTCAACAACACCAAAAATCTGGGGGGTATCCAATTTCACATTAAACCATACGAAATCAAGACATTCTTAGTAAGATTCAAGAAGTAACATTAGAGTAGCATCATGATTTCAACTGTAGAAATCCAAAAAAATCAATCACGGCAGGTCCAGTTGGCTTTCTGGATCTGCCGCGAATGGTTTGTGTGAGGGAGGCAGGGTCATGAGCTCTGTGATTTTAGCGAGTGATTATCGAAATGAAATTTTGGAAAATATTCATCCTGGTCACGTATGTGGTGTGAATATAGAGGGCAATATTCAATACAGTGCGGGAGAGCCACAACACATGACTTTCTTGCGCTCTGCATTTAAGCCTGTTCAAGCCATCCCTGCTATTAAGCACGATATACAGGGGTATTTCGGCTTGACGAACAGAGAAACGGCACTCATTACAGCTTCCCATCGAGGGGAAGCATTTCATATTAAAGAACTTGAGCAACTTTTGGAGAAAATAGGTGTGCCGGAAGAAGCACTATTATGCCATCCAGCATATCCGCTGAATCCGGGGCTAAAGATAAACTGGTAGCTCAGCGTGAGCCGAAGCGAAAACTGTACCATAACTGCTCCGGTAAACATCTGGGCATGATTGCACTTGCCAAAGTCCTGGGTGTTTCAATTGAAGGTTATTACGAACCGGAACATCCGGTTCAGCAGGAAATACTTCAGGCTCTCAGTATGATGTCTGACAGTGAAACAAGTGAGATCGTAAGGGGCGTAGATGGCTGCGGCGTACCAGTCTATGCACTGCCGTTAAACAAAATCGCTGAAATGTACTTAAGATTTGCTCGTCCTGAGTTAATCACGGATGGATCACTGAAGAAGGCTGTTACCGATATAGCTGCGCTTATGAATGAACATCCGGATATCATTTCGGGTACAGACGCGATCTGTACAAGTTTATTGATGGATAAAAATATTGTGGCCAAAGGCGGCGCACAAGGTGTGTATTGCTTTAGTCTAAAAAAAGAACAACTTGGCTTTTCTCTTAAAGTCCTGGACGGGACAGAGGAACAATGGCCGATTGTCGTGGCATCGATTTTAGAGCAAATCGGGTATGAGAATGAAGATACCATTAATAGACTGTATCAGATTTCCGGTAAAGACATTTTCAACGATAATGATAAACGTGTTGGACATAAAGAAGCTTCTTTCAAACTGACTTTTTAAAGGGAGTTGTTGGTGTTGAATAAAAGTAAACCAGTAAGGGCTTTCCATTTGCGATTCGGCTCTCATGATTTGGTTGATGACTTCAAAGTATTTATTGAAACTGTTCTGGCCCCTAAAAGCATTAATCATCTTGTGTTGGAGTGCAATACAGATTTTGTTTTTGAATCACACCCCGAGGTGACCGGTGGCACATTAACGAAAGAAGATGCAAAAGAAATAGCTGCAGTATGCAAAGAGAACGGGATTCGACTCATTCCCCTCATGCAATGTCTCGGCCATCAGGGCTGGGGCGGTGGACGCAGTTCTCTCTTGAAGGCTTATCCGGAATTTGATGAAACGCCACATGTGCCTGAGGACGCTGAATGGCCGGCCTTTTTTGCCCCGAGTTGGTGTCCATTGCACCCAGATGTGAATGGGGTGGTGTTTGATCTTATGGATGAGTTGCTTGATGCATTTGACGCCGATGCATTCCACGTTGGAATGGATGAAGTATTTGCGCTTGCAGACGATCAGTGTCCGCGCTGCAGCGGTAAAGATCGCGGGGAGCTGTTTGCGAAAGCTGTTCAGGATATGTACGGCCACTTGGTAGAAACACGTGAGGTAGAGATGTTTATGTGGGGAGACCGTCTTAACAGCAGTGAAGCAACAGGCTATAATGAATGGGAAGGTGACACATTCGGCACGTCATCAGCTATTGACCATATTCCAAAAGATATCGTCATCATGGATTGGCATTATGAAAAGCTGGAAGCCTATCCTTCCATTGGTATTTTCATAGATAAAGGGTTTACTGTCATTCCAGCCTGTTGGTTTGATACAGAAGCGGCAGTGGACTTGCTGAACGAAAGCAAACGCCAAGCCGAGGAACGGGATGCTGGAAACCGAATGCCTGGAATGCTTATAACTTCTTGGCATGGCTGGGATAAAGCATCATTTGATAAATTCAACCATATGAAGCCAAATACTTTTAAACCAGATGACGCATTGGAAGAACTGGAGGAACTATATCGGACCCTTGATGTCATAACCCATCAGCTTAAGTAGATTTAAAAGGAGAAATCAGATATGAAACTTGGTTTAAGCACGTACAGCTTACTGGATGCGATTAAAGCAGGAGAGATGGATGTATTGGATGTGGTTCAGTGGATTGCTGATAATGGTGGCGAACATATGGAAATTGTGCCTTATGGTTTCACTCTCGTTGACAATCTTGAGCTGGCTGACAGAGTCCGTGACAAAGCAAATGAAGTTGGCATTGAATTGTCCAACTATGCTATGCCGGCGAATTTTGTTCAGGAGAGCCAAACAGAATTTGACGCAGAAGTGGCCCGGATTAAGGAACATGTTGATCTTATGAATCGAATGGGAATCAAGCATATGCGTCATGACGTGACAGCGTTTACACTTCCGCCGGAAAAAAGAACCATTGCCTATTTCGAAACGCATTTAGATCAGATGGTTGAAGGGAGTCGCCTGATTGCTGACTATGCTGCACCGTACGGCATTACGACGACAGTTGAAAATCATGGTATGGCTGTCCAGCACAGCGATCGTGTGCAGCGGCTTGTTCAAGCAGTGGATAGGCCTAATTTTAAAACCACACTGGATATTGGCAACTTTTTATGTGTTGACGAAGATCCAATTGTCGGTGTTAAGAAAAACTTGCCCTACACATCGCTGATACACTTCAAGGATTTCTATATTCGCCCGTATGATAAAAACCCCGGGGCGGGAAATGGATCCGAACGGCCAATGACAATTATCTGCGCGGATCCATCGTTGGCCAAGGGGACGTGGACATCAGACGAATCGTTAAACTAATTAAAGACTCGGGATACGACGGGTATATCTCACTTGAATTTGAAGGTATGGAAGCGTGTCGGGAAGCGAGTAAAATTGGTATGGACAATATTAGACGGTTTTGGGAAGAAGCTTAATAAAGGAAGAGGTGTCTCATATGACGAGAGTCGCAATAGCAGGCTATGGGGAACAGCTGATAGAGCGGTATGAAGCATGGTCTAAAATCAAGGATTTCACTGTTACGGGAGTGTTAGACCTCTCAAATAAAACAGATTATTTGACGCATGAAATGAAAGAACTGTGTATTAATAGTCTGAATGCATTTCAAGAACAAGAGGTTGATTGGGTTGATATAAGTGTTCCTGTTGAGAACAGACCTGAACTGATACGACTAGCAGCTGATATTGGTATGCACGTGACGTGTGATATCCCATTTGCTCGCACGGTTGAAGAGTCTGCTGCTTTGATTGAAACATGTCAGGAAAAAGGCGTGGGAATACACCCGATTGGGTCATTAAGATTTTCACCAGCTTACCAGAATGCAAGTGGTCAAGTTGCCTCTGGAGCCATCGGAAAGACAGGTGTATTACGTCTTGCAAAAGGGTCCAAACATCCTGGTGTGGAGAAAGATATTTTTCTTGACCTCGGATTAAGCCAGTTTGATTGGCTGCTGTCTACGTTTGGTTCTGTGGGTCATGTTCTAGGTAAACACATACAAACCCAAAATGCTGCAGGAGACACAGTTGAATATGCAGCTGTGACATTGAGGATGGAAGATCAGTCCATCGCACACATTGAGTTATCATGGGCTCAGCCGTCAGGCAGTGCCAGCTTTGAGTTAACAGGTGATTCGGGTATGCTCTCCTATGATTCTGCCAGCAGCCAGCCGATTGTTCTGAACATATCTGAAAAAGTTCAAGGGGATGTTCTTGCTGTTTCTGTATTGGAACGCGAAATAAAACATTTTGCGGATGTTGCACATCAAGAAGCAGAGCTGCTTGTAACAGGAGCGGATATTCTCGAAGCAATGAAGGTGGCAGAAGCTGTGCGGCAATCTGTTGAAACAGGTGAGCCTGTTTACATGGAAAGGAGCGGTTCCTAATGAAAATCGGATTTATCAGCTTTGCACATATGCATGCTTACGCGTATGCTGACATCGTCACGAGACATTCTGAAGCTGAACTTGCTGCTGTGTGGGACGCAGATTCAGAACGCGGAAGAGCGGTCAGTGAGCAATATGGAGCTCCTTATTTTGAAGAACTATCAGACATGCTGAAAACAGACCTCGATGCTGTTATTGTCTGTTCTGAAAATGCGAACCATAAGGAACACGTGCTCCAGGCAGCCGCTCATAAAAAGCACATTTTATGTGAAAAGCCAATTGCTACTGAAATTGCGGATGCTAAGGAAATGATTCAAGTTTGTGATGATCATGGTGTCTCATTGCAAATCGCCTATCCTGTCCGTTTTATTCCAGCCATTCGTGAAGCTAAAAACCTCATACAGGCAGGCAAGGTAGGTGATGTCATTGCGGTGAATGCGACGAACCACGGACAGATGCCAGGTGGATGGTTCGTTGAAAAAGACTTATCAGGCGGTGGCTCGGCAACCGATCATATCGTTCATTTGATGGATGTATTGCGCTGGATGTTTAACGATGAAGCAAAACGCGTCCACGCCGAGTTTGACACTCGTTTTTACAATATTGATGTAGAAGACTGCGGATCCGTTATGCTGGAAATGGACTCCGGCATGATCGTCTCCATTGATCCCAGCTGGTCTCGGCCGAAAACGTACCCTACATGGGGAAATGTCACGATGAAATTTATCGGGACGGAAGGGACCCTATATGTGGATGCATTTAAACAGCATTCACTCTATTACAATGATAAAGATAGCAATATTGCTGAACAGCCATGGGCGGATGATATGAATGAACAGCTCGTCAATGATTTTATCAACTGTGTTCAAACAGGCAGAAAACCTTTTATTACCGGAGAAGATGGGCTGCGGACACTTGAAGTGGTCAAAGGCGCTTACGCATCTGACCGCACTAAGCAGTCTGTCGAAATTCACCGCAGCTGACGTTTGCAGATATTGGAGGTAATCGTAAATGAAACTTGGTATGAGCAGTTACAGCCTTGTCGGAGCCCTGAATAGCGGGGACATGACGATTCTGGATGTAGTCGACTGGACTGCAGATCATGGCGGAAAGCATGTGGAACTCGTTCCTATGGGCTATACACTAACAGATAATCCTGACCTGATTGAAGCTCTGCTGGCCAAAGCAGCCGAACGGGATATTGAGCTCTCAAATTATGCGATAGGAGCCGACTTTTTGCCCGGATCAGAAAAAGAATTTGAGAAAGAAATAGATCGCGTAAAAAAAGAAGTTGACACCGCAGCCCGGCTAGGGATAAAACGTATGCGCCATGATGTCTCATTCAAACCCCCTGAGGAAGCCTCTTACCGGCAGTTTGAAGAAGACCTGCCCCGATTGGTGGAAGCGTGTCGACGGATTGCAGATTACGCCCAGGGATATGGCATTACAACGAGTATAGAGAACCATGGATTTTACATTCAGGCAAGCGAGCGCATACAGCGCATCATCCATGAGGTAGACCGTCCCAACTTCAAAACAACACTGGATACAGGAAATTTTCTATGTGTAGATGAAGAACCCGTGGCTGCTGTTCGAAACAACTTGCCATACGCCTCGATGGTTCATATAAAAGATTTTTATCAGCGGCCTCGGTCTTGGTATCATCCTGGTCCTGGATGGCTTACAACAACCGCCGGCAATTATTTGAGAGGGGCGATTACAGGACACGGTGACATTGATCTGCGGGAAATCATTAAAGCCATTAAAGATTCAGGTTATGACGGGTACATTTCAATAGAGTTTGAAGGTCTCGAAACGTGCCAGGAAGCAGCCAAGATCAGTATGGACAACGTCAAAAAACTATGGGAAACGGTTTAACTGAATAGAGGAGGTTGAGACAATGGAAAAAATCAAAGTAGGTATTATAGGAGCTGGCTCTATATCAGAACTGCATTTTGAGGCTTATAAGCAAAACAAAAACGTTGAAATTGCAGCAGTGTGTGATTTAAATGAGCAGCGTGCCAAAGATAAAGCAGATATGTACGGAGCAAGTCAATACTTTACCGATTATCATGATTTGCTGGCATTGGATGAGGTTGATGCCGTCAGTATTTGTACGTGGAATAACTCCCATGCGGAAATTTCCATCGCTGCCCTCAATGCTGGTAAACATGTGCTGGTTGAAAAGCCGCTTTGCAAAACAGTGAAAGAAGCACTGGAAATGGCAGAAGTTGCTAAATCCCATCCTGAACAAGTCATGCAGGTAGGGTTTGTCAGACGTCATGGCACCAACGCCAAGGTCTTGAAGAAATTCATCGATGCAGGCGATATGGGCGAGCTCTATTATGCAAAAGCTTCTTATATAAGGGCTATCGGAAACCCGGGGGCTGGTTTGCGGATAAAGAGCGTTCAGGTGGCGGACCATTGATTGATATCGGCGTGCATGTCATTGACCTGTCTTGGTATTTGATGGGCAAGCCAAAAGTGGTGTCTGTCAGCGGAAACACTTACAATCGTTTAGGCAACCGGTCACATATTGAGAATAAATCATTTTATAAAGCGGCCGATTATGATCCTGAACACAATACTGTGGAAGATATGGTCAACGCTTTGATCCGCTTTGAGAATGGGGCCTCCATTATGATTGATGCCAGTTTCTCCCTTCACGCCAAAGGTGACTCCGGGGAGCTCAAGGTTTTTGGTGAAAAGGGCGGTGCTGAAATTGACCCGCGTCTTAATCTGACAACCGAGAGGCATAACACGATTTTGAACATGACACCTGAGATCGATGCTGCTGCATTTGATATGATGGATGGGTTCCAAAATGAAATTGATCATTTTGTGGACTGTGTCAAAGGTGAAACAGAAACCATCGCACCGGTTAACGATGGGGTTGAGATAATGAAGATCCTCGCGGGGATTTATGAATCTGCTAAAACAGGCAAAGAAGTTTATTTAGATTAGCTGGATGAATAAATGAGGGAGATCAATGGTCTCCCTCATTTATTATAAGAGAGGAGACGGGTATTGATGTTGCTGCAAGACTTAGAGAATATCAATGTGCTGCATCGCAACCGCGAAAAAAATCGCTCGTATTTTATACCATTTAGAGATGAACAGACTGCTTTGACATATGATTGGACTGAGTCTGATCGGATTAAGACACTGAATGGCTTATGGCAGTTCAAGTTTTCAGATAACCCTCATGAAGCACCTGCTATTGAACAGATGAAACATGAATATATGACTGATTGGGATACCATTCAAGTCCCGCACCACTGGCAGCTGCAAGGCTATGATAAACCACATTATACAAACGTTTCATATCCATTCCCTGTCGATCCGCCCCATGTACCGACTGAAAACCCGACTGGATTGTACCATCGCCAGTTCACCCTTCCCGAGAAATGGAAGGGGTATGAAGTTTTTCTGCGCTTCGAAGGTGTTGATAATAGTTTCCATGTTTGGGTAAATGGGCAGGAAGTTGGTTACAGCACAGGCAGTCGTTTGCCGGCAGAATTTAATATCACCTCATTCCTTAGAAAAGAACAGAACACTCTAGATGTCCGGGTTTATAAATGGTCAGCTTCCAGTTACATAGAAGATCAGGATATGTGGTGGCTGAGCGGGATCTTTCGAGACGTGTACCTAGTAGCCAGACCTCGAGCTTATGTCCGTGATGTGTTTGTTCGACCTTATTTAGATGAGTCATATCACGATGCAAGGTTGCATGTAGAGGCAGAGCTGTGTTCAAAAGCGGCTGGCGTAGGGGAAGCGGTAACTGTTGAATACAGGCTTCTTGATGCAAATTATAAGGAGGTCGTGTCAGGAGAGAAAGAACGCATCGCCATCCCAGAGCATGGAAAGAACATAACCTTCGATGCGGATATTGAAAAACCAAATAAATGGTCAGCAGAAAATCCTTATTTATACCATTTGGTGTTAACGCTGAAAAATAATCAGCAGGAAACGATTGAGGTCATTATGCAAAAGGTCGGGTTCAGGTCCATCGAGGTTAAAAATGGGCTGTTGCTCATAAATGGCGTTCCGTTAAAGTTTAGAGGGGTTAACCGCCATGACAATCATCCAGACCTCGGCCGTGCTGTGCGCCGCGAGCATATGGAAAAAGACATCATCCTAATGAAGCAAAGCAATATTAATGCTGTACGCTGTGCCCATTATCCGAACGATCCTCAGTTTTATGACCTCTGTGACGAATATGGGTTATATGTCATTGATGAAGCCGATCTGGAAACACACGGATTTGAAATAACGGGTAATATACATGAATTAAGTGATGATCCGACATGGAAGTCAGCTTACATCGACCGGGTGGAGAGAATGGTGGAACGGAGTAAGAACCACCCTTCCATTGTCATGTGGTCCCTGGGAAATGAATCGGGATTTGGCTGCAATCATATAGCAATGCATCAATGGGCACATCAGCGCGATGATACCCGTATCGTTCATTATGAAGGCGAATGTCAAACTATTCCTTATTGGGATGCAGAGTCAACATCTGAACCGGTCGCCTCGGATGTCTTTTCTTCGATGTATACGACCATAGACAGGTTGGAAAAATTGGGATCTCGTACCGATTACAGCAAACCACACATTCTTTGTGAGTATGCACACGCCATGGGGAACGGTCCCGGTTCGCTTAAAGAATACTGGGAGACCATTTACAGATATGAGCGTCTTCAAGGCGGATTTGTATGGGAATGGGCGGATCATGGCTTACGGGCTCAGACGAACGATGGTGAGGCATATTTTGCTTATGGTGGCGATTTTGGAGATGAACCAAACGACTACAACTTTGTTATTGACGGACTTGTCATGCCGGACAGAACGCCTTCTCCAGGATATTACGAGCATAAAAAAGTGATCGAACCCATTAAAATTGAAGAAGTGGATGCGAATAAAGGTGAATTTAAGGTCTATAATCGGTATGATTTCTTAGATCTGTCCCATATACACGCATCCTGGAATATAGAAGCAGAAGGCCGCATCCTTCAGAGCGGAAGCGTCTCCGTCGCGAAAATTGGACCACGGTCCTCAAAGGGGGTCCAAATCCCTTTTGAAATGCCTGACATGTTAAAGTCGGATACGCAATATGTACTGAACATATGTTTTAATCTGGCAAACGACACACAATGGGCTAAAGCCGGTCATGAATTAGCGTGGGCACAGTTTGTTTTGGCTGACACGACAGGAAACTTACAAAGGATTGAGGCTCAGCATATGAATCAGCTGAGCGTATATGCAAAACAGAATGTCCTTAATATTGAAGGCAGCGATTTTCATATGACCTTCAACACAATTACAGGAGAAATGGCATCTTGGAATGTTAGCGGCCTTTCTCTGTTAACAGCCGGGCCAAGGCTTCAATTCTGGCGGGCAGTGACCAACAATGACCATCGCCTGGAACCTGTCTGGAAACAGTTTGGCGTTGATAAGCTGCAGCAGCGCACGAACAACGTAAAATGGAAAGTGAGCTACTGCCAAACAGAAGCTGTCATAACAGTGTCCCAGCGGATAGCACCACCTGTTCTTGCATGGGGTATTCGTGTAGAGCTTGTCTATACCATCGACGGAGATGGTCGAATGGTTGCAGAAGTTTCCGGAACGCCTGAGGGAGACGCTCCAAGAACTCTGCCCCGTGTAGGCTTGGAAATGGAAATACCCTCCCACATGGATCACGTGAAGTGGCGTGGCAGAGGGCCGGGTGAAGCCTATGCTGACACTAAAGAAGCTGCCAGGTTTGGAACGTTCAGTAAAACGGTCGATGAATTGATGACCAACTACGTGTATCCTCAAGAAAACGGCAATCGGACAGATGTCAAATGGGCGGGATTTACCAACGAATCAGGAATGGGTATTAAAGTAAAGGGAGATCCTGATTTTAATTTCAGCGCTCATCGTTATACAGTAGAAGACTTTGATCAGGCACGGCACACCTATGACCTGCAGCCAAGGGATGAAGTAACGGTTCACTTGGACCATAAACAGTTCGGCATCGGCAGCGCAAGTTGCGGACCAGACGTGCTTCCGGAATATGAACTTTTAGCAGAACCATTCCGCTTTAAATTTTATTTGGAACCCGTTTGAAATTGGGCGTTCAGTTCATACGGCGTGTGATTTTTATATGCAGTAGCGACGCAAAATGAAGAGACAGTGCTTTTTAAACAAGCTAAACAAAAGATCCGAACATGATTCATTTGAGGAATCATGTTCGGATCTTTGTTTAGTGGCAAGGATCAATCAAAGGCGACACGCTTCCCGGATTTACCTGAATCGTAGACAGCTACGATCATTTTCTGTGTTTTTAAGGCTTCTTTTCCAGTAATATCCGGCTGTGTGCCAGCTTTTAAGGCGTCATAGAAATTATTAATTTGTTTGATATGATTGACGCCCCAGTAGCTTTTAACGCCTTCTTCATATTCAAACGTTTCATTTGGGTTATTTTCTGCAGTAAATGTGCGTCCGTCATTGAGTTTGATTTCGGCATAATCGCCAATCATATTGACGATGCCATTTTCACAATGCAGCTCTGCTTCCACTGGTGCATCGTAAGAATAATAGTTGATCGCGTAAAAGGCAGTCACAACACCGCTCTTATATTTAATAACGCCCTCTGCAGTGTCTTCAACCTCAATGAAATCGTGTGCTCGATTGGCAATGACAGCATCGACATAATCAATCTCGTCATCGATCAGCCAGCGAACAATGTCCATTGTATGGATGGCTTGGTCTATAATGACACCGCCACCCTCTTTATCCCATGTGCCTTTCCAGTCACTTTCCCGGTAATAATCATCAGAACGATCCCAAGTGAGGGAGAGTTTGCTGGATTTGACCGCACCCAATGTGCCATTTTCAAGCATGTTTTTAATCAGTTGTGAAGACTGATTGTACCTGTTTTGAAAAATGACGCCAAGGGAGATATTATTTTCATCAGCGGCGGCGACCATGTTTTCAGCATCCTCCATTGTAATTGCCATGGGCTTTTCCGTTAAAACATGGATCTTACGTTTGGCAGCTTCAATGGCTACCGGTGCGTGCAGGTGGTGCGGGAGACAAATATGTATCGCGTCCATATCCTCTTCTTCAAACATTGTCATGTAATCGGTATACGATGCACAATTATGTTTTGTGGCAGCTGTTTGAGCGCGCTCTTCTTTGATGTCACATACCGCGACCAATTCAAGATCCTCTCTGACCTCAACAGGCAATGCATGCATTGGGAAAATGCGTCCGCACCCAATAATTCCTACCTTTATTTTTTTCATTTATTGCTTCCCCTTTCTATATATGGATTCTCTGTTACTGATTAAAAATAATGTACATAAGAGCATAAATAGTGGCACAATCGCACAAACATGTTACAATACACTTATTAAAAGGGATTTAATAAGATGGTATATTAATACGGTTACATGGTGCGAATTGCTTTTTTGAAGAATGTTATGCTGCTACTTATTATAATAACTTTAATAATATCTTAATAGAGTTATTGGCTTAATTCAACTTTAAAGGTTCATTGGGTTACATATTTTTAAGAGCAAAGGGTGATCTGGAGTTGGGAAAAAAGTATGCGGTTACAAATGGTATTTCTGGAGGGGTTGATCTGGATAAAAAACCGGTCACAGCCAATTGGCAGCGCCTTCAATATGGCATGTTCATCCACTGGGGGCTGTATTCTGTATATGGCGGTGAGGTGAACGGGGAACCGGTCCGTGAGGGGTACAGTGAGCAGATTCAGATGTGGGCTGGCATGGCTGAAGCGGAATATGTGCAGGCAGCGGCTGAGTTTACGGGTGAAGGGTTTGACCCGGATGCGATCTGCCGGTTGGCCTTGGATGCGGGCATGCGGTATATCGTGATCACGAGTAAGCATCATGATGGGTTTGCCATGTTTGATACCGCCACGACAGATTATAATGTGGTCAAGCAGACGCCGTTTGGCAGAGACCCCCTGAAAATGCTGGCAGAGGCGTGTGAGCGGCATGGACTCGGATTTGGAGTCTATTTTTCGCTGGTAGATTGGCACCTGGGACATGACTTTGATCTGAATAATAACAATCCGATTCCTGTTTCGATGGAGCCGGCTATTGAAGCACAGTTGACAGAGTTGATGACGAACTACGGTCCGATTGTTGAGGTGTGGTTCGATATGTCTTCGCCGACGCCTGGACAGAGTGCAAAGTTTGCTGGGATTGTGAGGAAATATCAGCCTCATGCAGCCATTAATAGCCGGATCTGGAACAACACGGGTGACTTCCGAACACTCGGAGATAATCAGATTCCAGCGCAGACACTTGAAGGACCGTGGCAGACGCCGGCGTCGATTTATCGCGAAACATGGGGCTATCGGAAGTGGCAGGCACGTGAAGGTTTTGAGGGCAAAGTGCGTGATCTGATCAAGGGACTTGTCAGCGTTCGGGCCCGGGGCGGCAATTATCTGTTGAACATTGGGCCGCGCGGGGATGGTTCGGTTGTGCCGTTTGAGCGGGAAGTGCTTGAAGCGGTGGGGGACTGGCTTAAGCAGTATCCTGATTCAGTAATAGGTGCAACAGCTACCCGATTTGGCGGTCAGCCTTGGGGTGAGGTGACAGTGAACGGTCGAGATTTGTACCTGCATCTTTTTTCAAAACCGGAAAATGGTCAAGTTGTGCTCCCGGGGCTTGGATCGACTGTTGCAGAAGTAACTGATGGCGACGGGAACACGCTTGATTGGGTAATGTCGAATTGCGTGCTTACGGTGGATGTTTTCGAACAACAGTTGGATGTGATTAAAGTAAGGCTGGAGTCGGATTTGACGATCGTGCCGGAACAGACGTTGAAACTTGCAGCGGGCGATGAGGTTCATGCTGAGATAACTCAGATTGAGAGCGGCTATGGATTTGCTGATCGCGGAAATTATAATACCTTAACGGAAACCACATTACGGCACTCAGTATTTTTCCTGCCTGAGGAAAGCGGTGAGGTGCTGGTGCGACTGACAGGGACAAGCACTGATTCGGAGCGGCGTTACAAGGTGACAGTGGCCGATCGTGCGGTTGTGGTGTCGGCTGGAGATTTACTGCGTGAACCGATTGGGCCATTTGCAGTGACGGCTGACCATGTATATGAATTGTCAGTTGTATTGGACGAGCCGGCTTTTGCAGAGGCGGATTTGGGACTTGAGGTGACTGGTGTGAGTCTTAGCTTGAGCTGATGTTTGAGAAAGGAGGGCTTTTGATGCGCGTGACAGTTTGGAACGAATTTCGTCATGAGCAGGAGGAAGCGGCTGTTCGGGACGTTTATCCGGATGGCATTCATATGGTGATTGCTGACTTTTTGAAAAAAGAAGGACATGATGTGCAAACGGCTGTGCTGGATGAGGCGGAGCATGGACTGTCAGATGCGGTTTTGGACCGGACGGATGTGCTTGTTTGGTGGGGGCATAAGGCGCATGAGGAAGTTGAGGACGAGATCGTGGAAAAGGTGCAGGCTCGTGTGCTCAAGGGAATGGGGCTTATCGTGCTGCATTCAGCGCATTTTTCCAAGGTATTTAAGAAGCTGATGGGGACGTCTTGCGATTTGAAGTGGCGGGAAGCTGGTGATACAGAGCGGCTTTGGGTCGCTGATCCAACGCATCCGATTGTTGAAGGGATTGACGAGTACATAGAACTTGAGCAAGAAGAGATGTACGGTGAGCATTTCGATATCCCGACACCGGATGAACACGTATTTATCAGGTGGTTCTCAGGCGGCGAGGTGTTCCGAAGCGGGGCGACGTTCAAACGGGGCCGCGGGAAAATATTTTACTTTCGTCCCGGGCATGAGACGTATCCGACTTATCATAACCAGTCTGTTCAGCGTGTTATTAAAAACGCTGTCAAGTGGGCTGCACCGCCTAATACATCTGAGCCGGTCCGCGGACATTATTCGGGGCCTGGCCTGTAGCGCGCAAAATTGTATTAAATTTTGAAAGGGGAATGTAAATGGTACAAACACAGCCGAATATTTTATTTATTATGAGTGATGATCATGCGGCACATGCGATGAGTTGTTATGGGAGCCGCATCAATGAGACGCCGAATCTGGACCGGATTGCTGAGGAAGGGATGCGTTTTGACAATTGTTTCTGCACGAACTCCATCTGTGCGCCGAGCCGGGCGGCGATTATGACCGGCCAGTATAACCATATGAACGGGGTTAAAACGCTGGGCGACACATTCGATGGCAACCGGCCGAACGTCCAGAAAATTTTACAGAACAACGGTTACCAGACCGCCATCGTCGGAAAGTGGCATCTTGGCCATGGCGGCAACAATGATCCAACCGGGTTTGACTACTGGAATGTGTTGCCCGGCCAGGGGAATATCACAATCCGCCGATGTATGAAATGGGAGAGGAGAAGCAATATGAGGGGTATGTGACCGACATCATCACAGACCTCTCGTTGGACTGGCTGAAAAAACGAACCGAGGATCAGCCGTTTTTCCTAATGTGTCACCATAAAGCCCCCCACCGGCCGTGGGAACCTGACGCGAAACATGCCCATATGTATGACGAGGTCGACATCCCTGAGCCGGTCACCTTTAACGATGATTATTCAAACCGGTCCAATGCTGCAAAAGAGGCTACTATGCGGATTGAGAGCGATTTGAATGAAATTGATTTAAAAGTTGAACCGCCCGAGGGCTTGACCCCGGCTGAGTTGAAAAGCTGGAAATATCAGCGGTACATTAAGGATTATTTGCGCGTCGTTGCCTCGATCGATGATAACGTCGGACGTATGCTTGACTATCTGGATGAAGCCGGACTGGCTGACAACACGATTGTGATCTATACATCTGACCAAGGATTTTTCCTGGGGACCACGGCTGGTATGATAAGCGGTTCATGTATGAAGAATCGCTCCGCATGCCATTCATCGTCCGCTATCCAGAAGGCGTGCGAGCTGGGACCACGACAGAGGATTTCGCTTTAAACGTGGACTTTGCGGAGACCTTCCTGGATTACGCGGGCGTTGAGATCCCCGAGTTCATGCAAGGGACAAGTCTGCGTCCGGTGCTTGAGGAACGGACGCCCGACGACTGGCAGACGTCCCACTACTACCGGTACTGGGAGCATCTGAGTGAACCGCACAAAGTCGTAGCCCATTACGGCATGCGCACGCACCGTTATAAGCTAATCTATTATTACGGCGAGGCGCTGGGTTCGTCCAACACACTTGATGAATCCCGTGAACCTGAGTGGGAACTGTTCGACTTAAAAAAAGATCCCCATGAGCTGAATAACGTTTATGACGTTCCTGAGTACGCCGAAACCGTGAAGACGTTGAAAGAAGAGCTGTATCGGTTGAAAGATGCTGTGGAGGATTATGAGTGAAGTTTTTGCAGGGGCGTTGTGATCAGGTGAAACCTGGATAAAACCGCTTAAATTCTGGATAAAGCGCCCGAAATTCTGGATATACAGAAAATATTCTGGATATCCGCCTGAAAAACCTGGATATACGAAAATAAACCTGGATACCATACTCGAAAACCTGGATAAAATAAAAGGCCAGAGGGAAGCGACCCCATGAGAGGACTTCCTTCAGGGCTTGATTTTAATGGAGACAGTTACCAACGCGGTGCTTTCACCCAGGTCACAGGTATCAGCGACAGCCCCCATGATATTATCCCTTTATAAGTCAGGAGGTTTTTGTATGCTAGACGATACGAGTTTTGCGATTCATCCGGGGAATAGCCAGGCAGAGAAGCCGGTTATTTACCGTGATGTTGGCAGTTTGAATAGTTATGAAAAAGATGGTTCTACTTATTTATTTTCGTGTGAGAACGCTGAAGTGGCGGTTCGGTTTTTCCGGGCTGACATTGTGCGTGTGGTGATGAATCCCGAGAGTACGCCTGCCCTTGATCAGTCTCGGGCAGTAATTGCAAACGCGGAAGATGTCGCGGTGCGGGTTATTGATGAGGATATCTACCTGACGCTCGCAACAGAACGTCTTGAAATTCATATCACAAAAACACCGTTCCGCATCACGATTAAAGACTCAAGCGGCCAGGAGCTTGTCGGGGAAGGGGAGCGCGGCATGTGCTACCAAGCAGACGGTACAGTGGCTGCGTTCAAAAAAATGCATGGGGCAGATCACTTTTATGGCTTTGGGGAGAAAAGCGGACATCTCAACAAACGCGGTGAAGCGCTCGAGATGTGGAACACGGACGTGTATGCCCCGCACAATCCTGAGACCGATCCATTGTATGAGTCGATCCCGTACTTCATGACACTCCGCGAAGGCCGGGCGCATGGCATCTTTTTTGACAATACATTCCGGTCGTTTTTTGACATGAAAACATCTGAAGACACGTACAGCTTTTCCGCAGAGGGCGGTCAGCTTGATTATTATGTCATGGCTGGGCCTGATCCAAAAGCTGTCCTTCAGCAGTACACCCATTTGACTGGACGCATTCCACTCCCGTCAAAATGGTCGCTCGGCTATCATCAGTCACGCTACAGCTACGAGTCGGAAAAAGAAGTGCGTGCACTCGCTCAAAATTTTATCGACAAAGACATTCCAATTGATGTGATTCACCTCGATATTCATTATATGGATGGTTATCGCGTGTTCACGTTCGACAAAGATCGCTTTCCCAATCCGAAAAAATTAATCGCTGATCTGCGTGACATGGGCATCCGAGTCGTTCCGATTGTTGACCCAGGTGTGAAAAAAGACAGCGAATATGCGATTTATCAGGAAGGCGTTCGTGATGATCTTTTCTGTAAATACCTTGAAGGAGACATCTACTTTGGCGATGTATGGCCTGGAACCAGTGCATTTCCAGACTTTACTGAGCAAAAGGTGCGCGACTGGTGGGGAGAGAAGCATGCTTTTTACACCGAAATCGGCGTCGAGGGCATTTGGAACGATATGAACGAACCAGCTGTTTTCAATGAAACGAAAACGATGGACACGTCGGTCATGCACCGAAACGACGGACGCCCAACAACACATCGCGAACTCCATAATGTGTACGGTCTTTTGATGGGCGAGGCAACTTATGAAGGGATGAAAAAGCAGCTCGACGGCAAGCGGCCATTCCTGTTGACCCGTGCAGGCTATGGCGGCGTACAGCGGTATGGGTCGGTATGGACTGGCGACAACCGCAGCTTCTGGGAGCATTTGCAAATGTCGCTTCCAATGGTGATGAATCTCGGCCTTTCCGGTGTTGCATTCACAGGCCCGGATGTTGGCGGATTTGCTCATGATACCAACGCCGAACTTCTTACCCGCTGGACCCAGGTCGGCGCGTTTACCCCATTTTTCCGGAACCACTCAGCGATCGGTTTTCGCTACCAGGAACCATGGCAATTCGGGGAAAAGTATGAAGCGATCATGCGCCGCTATATTCAGATGCGTTACGAATGGATGCCACAGCTGTACAGTCTTTTTTATGAAGCGAGTGTTTCAGGACTCCCTGTGATGCGCCCATTGTTCATGGAATTTCCGGACGATGAAAAAACATACAATTTGAATGATCAGTTCATGATCGGCGACAACGTGATGATCGCCCCAATCTTGCAGCCGTCTGTGACAGACCGCGCTGTGTACATGCCAGAGGGCACCTGGGTCGATATCATGACTGAGCAAGAATATGCGGGTGGTATGTCACACCTGATTCATGCTGAACTTGAAGACCTCCCGATTTTCGTGAAAAAAGGGACCGCTTTTGTCATGGGCGACTGGACATCCAACAAGGACAAAACACCAAAAGATGTGACATTGAACGTTTACCATGGTGAACCGGGAGAGACGTATCGGATGACATTTTACGACGATGACGGGGAAACGTATGCCTATGAAAACGGTGATTACATGAAGCTTGAGCTCAAAATCGTGAGCGAAGCCAAGGGCGTTGATGTCCGCGTTGTGGGCCAGAGTGGAAATTTCAAGCCGGCTTATGGGTCGATATTAGTTGGATTTCATGGAGATTCGGTGGATGATGTAAAGGTGAATGGACAGCAAAAGAGACAGATAGACCTTTAATTTTTGGTTCTATCAAGTCGAACTGTAGTTTGAATGAGATAATTACAGATATATAAAGACAGAAGGAAGTCATTCTTGGGTTGGCTTCCTTCTGTCTTTTAGTTTATGAACGTTGCCACAGAAATTGATAGGTAAATTATTTAGTTATGGTCCATACAAAGCTAGAAAGAAGTCACTCCTTGGAACCGACTTCTACCCGGCTTTTTTATATTTTAAATTTTTAAACTAAAGTCGAGAATTAACCTTACAAGACTGAATATCAACTTATTTTAAAGGGATCTTTCTTCTCTTAGGATTGAACAATTTGGCTAATGTCTGTCACTTTCAAGTTTTATAATTCCAGCAACCTTTCACAAACAGTTTATATTAATACTAATACAATAGTCCCGAACTAGGTCTTTTAACTCTTATAAGAACAGCTGAAAATGACCACAAAGAACTATTTACAGTCGAATAAAAACATTATTAAAACATCTTTAATTGTCGCTAATATACATTGACAACCTTATAATAGTTTAGTAACTTACATTGTAGGAACGGCTTACTTTTACAGAAAGCGAGGTGTTCTTATAAATGTGAAAACGCTGTCAAAGTGCGCGTTTGTATCCATTAATTAAATCTATCTCTGGATCCTGAGATATACATATCAATAGAAACATTCTAACTAGAGGTTGACAATTTTTTAGGACAGGGATAAATAAACCATAGGGAGAGACAAAGATGCATTTAAAAGCAAGACAAAAGCACTATAGCATATTGTTGATTGCTGTTCTTTTGCTGAGTTTGTTTACCCCAGCAGCTGCGCCATTTACAGTTCAGGCAGCGGATGCTGATCATTCTATTTCTGTAGCAGAGGCAATTGGATTGGATAATGATGGCAGTGACAAGACCGTCAAAGGATATATTGTTGGGTACGCTCTAAGTAAAGATAATGTTACAAAAAATCCTGAAGAATTCCCTGAGGATTATAATTACGCAATCGCTGATAATAAGGATGAAACCAATACGGATAACATGCTGTACGTACAGGTTTCAAAACAATTTAGATCAGATTTTGGTCTGAAAACAAATCCTAATAACGTTGGGAAAGAAGTGATTGTAACTGGGAAACTTTTGGGTTATATATCGTCACACTACGGATTGAAAGATCCAACAGAGATGAAATTCACCTCCGAATCCGAAGAGCCTGCTCCACCACTCGAGCTTAAGACCATTACAGAAGTTCGAGCTCAAGAAACGGGTGAAGCTAAAACAAAAGGCATTGTAACAGCAAAATTAAAAAACTCCATACAGATCCAGGATGATAATGCCGCGATTGCGCTTCGTCCACCGTCACTCGATGTGCAACTTGGTGATGAGATTACCGTAACCGGATCTTTGGATAACTATAATGGCCTGTTGCAATTACAAGGCACGACCATAGAAGAGAAAACCGCGGGTGTTGGTGTGCCAAGTGCCTTGCCGATTGATGGCAGCCAGTTAAAAAACCATCAATCCAAGCTTGTCATAATTGAAAACGTTAAACTCACAGGTGTCGATGGCAGCAACTATAGTGCCGAAGATGCTGATGGCAACGGTTTTGTCGTTCGAGATGAAACTGACGCACTTGGGCTCAACACTGATAGAACCTATGAATCTATCACAGGCATTGTGACCCAATTTGGCGATGTCCATCAAATCATTCCGAGAAGCAAACAGGATGTTGTAGCTGATAGTTCGAAAGTACGCCCTGTTACAGCAAGCCCGAATGCAGGTACCATCCCGGCTGATTCTGAAGTCACACTCAAAACGGGTACTGAAGGAGCGGAAATTTTTTACACCACTGACGGAAGTGATCCAGAACAAGGTAAACTTTACAATGGACCAATAACAGTCAGTGAGAACATGACAGTCAAAGCTATTGCCAAAAAAGATGGGTTGACGACAAGTGACCCAGTTGAATTTAGTTACACGGTTTACCAGGCAGAAGATGGCGTGAAAATCCACCATATCCAAGGGGAGAGTCACGAATCACCAATGAAAGGTCAGAATGTGGAAAATGTCGAGGGCATCGTGACATATAAGTATGATATTAGAGGCTCCCACTACTTCCACATGCAGACACCCGAAGATCAATACGACGGCAACCCGAAAACATCTGAAGGGATCGTCATTTATACTGGAAAAGCAGAAGACGTCTCAGTCGGCGATCTTGTTGAAGTCACAGGTAAGGTAGACGAGTATTATATTGACGGCTATAGTGACAAAGAAAAAACCGATTTGCCGGTTACTCAGATCAATGCCCGTGATGATAAGGGCGGTTCTGTCAATATTCAAGAAAAAAATGTTGAACTTCCTGCCCCGGTTAAAATCACATCAAGTGATATTCCATCTAAGATCGCTGGAGAAGATACATTTGATGTTTTTGAACCAAACAAATACGCTATCGATTTCTGGGAAAGCATTGAAGGCATGAGAGTGGAAGTGGAACCTGCCAGAGCGGTTGCACCACAGCAACATGGTGATCTCGTTGTTGTAACTGATGAATTCAAACCAGAAAACACAACTGTTAATGGCGGCATTCGTCTGACAGAAAACGGGCCGATGGCACAAGCGGTTCAATTTAAATTGCAGCCAAACGGGCCAGCACGGGATTTTGCCGTTAAAACTGGAGACAAATTTACGGAGGCCATTACAGGTGTAGTCAATTATGGCTATGGCAACTATAAGGTCTATTCAAATCTCGATGAAGTTAAATCTGTTTTTAAAGAAGGCAATACAGAGCCACAAAAAACAACCATCACAAAAGAAGCTGATAAACTGACTGTTGCTTCTTATAATGTGGAGAATTTCTCAAATAACAAAAGTGAGACGCCACCTAAGAAAGCTGAAAATATTGCTAAAGCTTTTGTTGACGGCATGAACAGTCCTGACATCATTGGTATTGTTGAGGTTATGGATAATAACGGACAAGACAAAGGTCCAAACGATGCTGATGCGTCAGAAAGCTATGAACGACTCATTTCAGAAATTAAGGCTCAAAATGGTCCAACTTACGAATATGCTAATATCAACCCAGAGTACAACAAAGACGGCGGAGCGCCAAACGGTAACATCCGCGTTGGTTATCTCTATAACCCTGATCGTGTAACTATGATTGACGGGCAAAAAGGTTCGTCTACAGCGGCAGTTGGATATGAAAATGGTCAGTTGACCCTTAACCCTGGTCGTGTGTCACCAGATACTTTTGAAGGGACACGGAAACCTTTGGCAGCACAGTTTGAGTTCCAAGGGGAAAGTGTTGTCGTCGTCAACAATCATTTGAATTCCAAGCGTGGCGATGACGGAACATTTGGACAGAACCAGCCACCAGTTCTCGGGAGTGAAGCCGAGCGTATTAAGTTGGCTCGTGCAGTTAATGACTTTGTAAAAGAAATCAAACAAGACAACCCTAAAGAAAATGTGGTTGTGCTCGGTGACATGAATGATTTTGAATTCTCGACACCGCTTAAGGTTTTAAAAGGTAATGAATTGACTAACTTAATTGATCAGGTGCCTGCTGAAGAACGTTACAGCTATGTGTTCCAGGGGAATTCCCAGGTGCTGGATCACATCCTTGTTTCTAATAATCTGTCCGAAGCCTCAAAAGTCGATGTTTTACACGTAAACGCCGACTTTACAGACATGCATGGACGCGCCAGCGACCATGATCCAGTGCTCGCACAACTTGATCTGGCAGCTGCAGATAATTCCTATAAACTGAATATCATGCACATGAACGATACGCATGCACGTGCAGAGCAATTGCCTAAGATGCTCACGGCTATTAAAGACTTTCGAGCAACACATCCAGAATCATTGCTACTTAATGGTGGAGATGTATTTTCTGGAACGCTTTATTTCAACGAATTTAAAGGTCAGGCAGATTTGGCCATTATGAATATGATGGACATTGATGCCATGGTCTTTGGAAATCACGAATTTGACCTTGGAGACGAGGAAAGCGGCCAAAAGTCCCTTTCTGAATTTGTTGCAGGGGCAGAGTTTCCATTTCTCGGTACGAATATTGACTTTTCCAAAGATCCATTTATGAAAGATCTTGAAACGAACGAATCACTTGCAGAAGACCCTAATAATGGGGAAATCTATAACAGTATTGTCAAAGAAGTTAATGGTGAAAAGATCGGTATTTTCGGATTGACGACTGAAGATACGATTAATATTGCCAGCCCAATGGATGTTAAGTTTGAGGACTTCAAAGCCTCCGCTGAAAAAGCGGTCAAGGAATTTGAAGACGCCGGTATTAACAAGGTAGTAGCCGTTAACCATCTTGGCTATGACAGTGCGCCGGATGTCGGAAATGACTTGCGTCTTGCTAAAGAGGTCGATGGTATTGACGTCATTATTGGTGGGCATTCTCACTCTGAGGTAACACCGCCTGATGTCATTACAAAAGGTGAAAATGGTAAAGAAAAAGCTCCGACAGTCATCGTTCAAGCTGGTGAATACGGAGAATATCTCGGCACACTTAACGTATCATTCGATGATAACGGTGAAATCGTTGGGCATGCTGGAGAATTGCTTGAAGTGGATAACTATGAAGCTGATCCTGAAGCTGAGAAAGTTCTAGCGGCGTATAAGGAGCAAATTGACGAAGTTATGAATGAAGAGATCGGTGCTGAAGCCATGAAAGATCTCATTAACCCTCGTCAAGACGAGCCAGGTGACGATAGTGTCCGCGCTAACGAAACAGAACTCGGCAACTTGGTTACGGATGCGATGCTCGCGAAAGCTAAAGAAAAGTTTCCAAAAACAGTCATCGCTTTTCAAAACGGTGGTGGCATCCGGGCTCCGATCGACAAAGGTCCGATTACAACAGGTGAAGTTATCAGTGTCCTGCCGTTTGGAAATGACCCTGTTATTGCTACATTGACAGGACAGGAAATCAAGGACATTCTGGAACACGCCGTGCGTCAGGCCCCTGCTGAAAATGGCGGATTCCTGCATGTATCCGGTATGAAGTACTATTATGACAGTACAAAAGAACCGGGTGATCGTGTTGCCAAAATGTATCTTGACCGAGGCGGCGAGTTAATTGAAATTCAGCCTGATGGTGAATATTTGGTTACCACGAACGGCTTTACAGGACAAGGCGGAGACGGGTTTGAAACATTCGCCAAAGCTTATGAAGACGGACGTGTTAAAGACATTGGTGAAACTGATTGGCAGCAGCTCCGAGATTATATGGTAGAGGAACAATACCTCGATGGTGTTGTCGATCCTGAAAGAGAAGGTCGTATTATTGACCTTAAAGGTGAAGAAGCGCCTGAAATCCCTGGTGAATCAGATGAAAATGGAGATGACACCACACCTCCAGGATCTGACGGGGATGGCGATCAAAACGGTACACCTCCAGGATCTGTTGGAGACGGTGACAAAGATGGCACACCTCCAGGCAGTGGCGGAAATGGCGGCCAAAAACTGCCTGTCACAGCAACAACCATGTATTCCATTTTGTTGGCAGGGATTATTCTGATCCTGTCTGGTACCGCCCTTGTGCTTTACCGCAAGAGAAAATTGGCACACTAAAAAAAGAACAACCGCCGGGCATGATGCTCGGCGGTTATTCTTTTTGAACGATGAAGGCTTTTGATATATGACATTCAATACTATAATAGAGACAACACGCGATACAAGGATGTGACCTCAATGACAGATCGATATAATAAAAACGCTGGACGTGAGAAACGATTTGCGACAACATTGCGTATCCCCTCTGGCAAGCTTGTTTCGGATGACACTTACCATTACTATGCTTCACACAACGATAAAAGCCCCAAGTTAAAAAAAGATCAGCTCTCCCTCTATGGAATTGATCTTTCCCAGTTAGAGGATGGCAGTTTGCAGGCAACCGCCCTCATCCGCAGCACCGTACATAAGCCAGTCCGTCTGAAAGAGTCTGAGATTGTTATTTTGGATGAAAATGGGCAGCCGATTGCGAGGATTACGGAAAATTTTTCGAGCCTAGAAGCTCTGCAACCGAATACAGCATACCCTTGGCAATTTGTATTTCCGCCTGAATCTATCATGGGGGATGAAGTCCCTTGGGATTCGAACGTATGGTCATTGGCTTTTGAAACCAAGCCCGCTCATAAGCTGGATATGACTGATGAGGAGAAGGCCAGTATTTCCGAAGTATCCTTGGCAAAACTGCGTAAAATTGTAGAACAGGCTCCTGCGCTCGACAAAGACGAGTTGTCTTTTATGGGCCTGTCCATCAGACAAACAAAAGATGATGAATTGATTACGACCTTGCTCGTGCGAAACGGCACCATACAAGACTTGGAACTTAAGCAGGTTCCTCTGATCATTTATGATGCTTTAGGCGAGGCGGCCGCAAGAGGCACCTTCAAACTGTCACATCTCACCATTAAAGCGAACTCCAGCAAGCCCATCACCCTCGTCTTTCCAAAGGAAGCGCTGGTCAAAGAGAAGCTTGATTTGTCCAGCTGGAAAATCGAACATGTAGAGTAGGCTGCTGGATTATTATATTCGTGAAAGCGAGAAAGAAGTCGTCATGAGGGCGCTTTTGAAGCCTTTAGTAGAAAACGACCGACGCTACACAGAAAAAGAAAATTCGGGAAGTGACAGTCACTCCCCGAAATATGTCGAATGATCTTTTGAAGGGCAGAAGGAAGCCACCCATGGGACGGCTTCCTTCTGGCTTTTTGGTGTGCGTGGGATTTTGGTGGTGTTGGGGGGTGGATAGGATGAAGGCTTGCTTGGATAGAGAGTCTTCTTCGTTTGATAGAGTTGCTTCTTGCTTGGATAGTCTGTGTTCTTCGTTTGATAGAACTGCCTCTCGCTTGGATAGACCAAACTTTTCGTCTGATAGAACTGCCTCCCCTCAGATAGACCAAGCAGATAATCTACCGCCTCACCCAGCTCCGCCACACACATTTCAAAAGGTCCAACTTCCCCTAGCTCCTCACTTCCAATCCCCAATAACACTTCCACGATTTCCCTTCAATACGCATTTTTCAGCATTATCCAACGTATTTTCTCATAATCAACCATAATAGATGTCTAAAACTATTAGGCTACAAATCTCTCATGTATGCGCCGGTTTAATACAAAGAAAGCGCTTTGCGATCGATTTAGTATTACCCTATAATAAAACGTGTTCATAAAGAAAACATGTTCATAAAAATAACATGATCACAGAACTATCCTATTACATGCAATTCCACTCAGCCTCAAAGGTCCCGCTGAATATACATAAAGGAGTGATGAAATGGCATCTGACAATGAAGTGCTGAAGGTTGACCATTTGAAGACCTACTTTTATATGAAAGACGATAAAGTTGCCAAAGCTGTTGACGATGTATCATTCACCATTAAACGAGGGGAAACAGTTGCCTTGGTTGGTGAGTCAGGCAGCGGTAAAAGTATGACGGCCTTGTCGGTTATGCAGCTGATTAAAAAGCCTGGCAAAATTGCGGGTGGCGATATTTATTTGGAAAATGAGTCGCTGACACAGTTTTCCAAGAAAGAAATTGAACGTGTCAGAGGGAAAGACATCGGGATGATTTTTCAGGAGCCGATGACCGCACTTAACCCTGTTTTCACCATTGGCAATCAAATGATCGAGATGATTGTCAAACATAAAAAGGTCAGCAAAAAAGAAGCCAAGCTGAAGGCGATCGAGTTGTTGAACTTAGTCGGGATCTCCCGCCCGGAACAGATCATTAAAGATTATCCCCATCAATTATCCGGAGGCATGCGGCAGCGTGTAATGATTGCGATAGCGATCTCGTGTGAACCGAAGCTGCTGATTGCCGATGAACCTACCACAGCACTGGATGTAACGATTCAGCTGCAAATACTTAAACTGCTATTCGATCTCCAAAAGAAGTTTAATATGGCGATACTGTTTATCACCCATGACCTGGGCGTCGTTTCTGAGCATGCGGACAGAGTGATGGTCATGTATGGCGGCCAGATTGTCGAGGAAGCTGCAACGAAAGAAGTGCTGTTTGATACCAAGCACCCTTATACAGAGGGGTTGCTAAACAGTTTGCCTCATATGCACAAACCCGTTAAGCGACTGCAGGCTATTGAGGGCACGATCCCGCCTGCATATGATTTCCCCAAAGGCTGCCGGTTTGCGCCGCGTTGTCCTTATGCGATGGATGCCTGCAGAGAAGGCCCGATTCCGTTATATGAAGCAGCCGATGACCATTTGTCACGCTGTATCTTGCATAAAGAAGGAGGCGAACATCATGACAGCTAACCAAACAGTTATGCATAATTCGAAATCTGCGGCATCTCCTGATCAAGATGACATCCTGCGTGTGAAAAATATTAAAAAATACTTTCCAATCAACGGCGGGATATTAAGACGCCCCGTCAACTATGTGAAAGCGGTAGATGACGTCTCTTTTTCAGTCCGGCGCGGTGAAACGCTCGGGATTGTCGGAGAATCTGGTTGTGGAAAGTCAACGCTTGGTCGTGTCTTAATACGACTGCTGGATTCCACTGAAGGCGACATCATTTTTAATGGGGAAAATATAGCAGAGGCGCCTTCCCGCAAAATGCGTTCCTATCGCAAGGCGCTGCAAATGATTTTTCAGGATCCGTTTGGGTCACTTAACGCTAAAATGAGCATTCGGCAGCTGATTGAAGAACCGCTGATTGTGCAAACCGATCACTCAAAAGCCGAACGTACTGAAAAAGTTGAATCCATGATTCAAAAAGTGGGGCTGCGCATATCAGATTTGCAAAAGTATCCGCATCAGTTTTCTGGCGGGCAGCGGCAGCGGATTGGCATTGCGAGAGCGCTGATTGTCGAACCGGAGCTGGTTGTCTGTGATGAGGCAGTCTCAGCGCTGGACGTGTCAATTCAGGCACAGGTGCTGAATCTGATGCAGGACTTGCAGGACGAGTTGAATTTAACATATTTATTTATCTCGCATGACTTGAATGTTGTGAATCATGTGAGTGACCGGGTGGCTGTCATGTATCTTGGCCGCGTGGCAGAGATCGCGCCAAATGACGCTTTATATTCGAAGCCGCTTCATCCATATACACAGTTTTTGCTGAAGGCGATTCCTGAAGTGACGGAAGACTCTGAGGCTACCGATGACGTCTTGTCCGGTGATATTCCCAACCCGGCGAACCCGCCATCAGGCTGTGCATTTCGGACAAGATGCCCATTTGCAAATGACCTTTGCGCCCAGGTCAGACCTGAGCTGCAAGAAATCGAGTCAGGTCATTACGTCGCCTGTCACGCATACGACACCGATAACCCAGAGAGACCAGAGTTGAAGAGGTAAAAATACTTTGGGATGGAATTAGGAACTTATAACGGCTTCATGCGGCCGCTCGGAAGGGAACACTCTGCGTCCAGTGGGCGCTGCTGAGCCTCGGGCCCACAGGACGTGGGTCATGAAGGCGTTGCGACAGGACGTCGCGGTTTTAGCCTTCCTTCCCCTACTGAGCGCTGTGGGGTCTCACCGAGGCTTTGCATCCCACAGGAGTCTCCGTGTTTCCCCCGAGCTAGGTAAGAGAGATTATTCTCTAACTCATAGGTGAGTGGAACGGTCCAAGCTACTAGATTAAACAGAGTGATTGGAGCGGAGGGAAGTCGACTCCTGCGGGAACAGCACGAGTCCAAAGACCCCACAGTGAGCGGTCTTTGCGAGCAAGGAGGCTGAGGCCGTGCCCGCGGCTAGAAGACACTGTGAAAGTGGTCTTCTTGAACAGATGTCGCACTTGAGCTGTTATAAGGTTAAAGCGACTTCCCGCAGCGGAAATCACGGTGCTCTTATGAAAGAAGATGACTGTATTTGCTCCATAGTTTAACGCCACGAAAATTTTCAAAAACAACTGAACATAATACCAAAGGAGATGACCGCAAAATGACGATTAATAAACGAATTCTTTCTATAGTAATGCTGCTTTTAATGAGCGCTATGCTGATGGCTTGTGGGGATGATGCTAAGAGTAATAACTCAAATACATCCTCTGAAGATCCAGGTGAACCTCAGGACGGCGGTAAGGTCGTTGGGGCACTTGGTACTGCACCAGGCGGTGTGTTCAACCCGATTTTTTACACTGATGCCTATGAAGAAAAAATGCTTGAACTGACACATGAAAGTCTTGTGACTCAGAACGATCAACTGGAATTTGTCCCACAGCTTGCTGAGGACTGGACCATTAATGACGACCAGACAGAAATCACATTTAACATTCGCGAAGGTGTTAAATGGCATGACGGGGAAGAGTTTACGGCTGAAGATGTTGTGTTTACGTATCAGACGCTGATGGATCCGGAGTATGTAGCATCCGGCGGTCTTAGAACGATTTTTGTAGAACCGCTGAAGGATTACGACGCATACAGTTCTGGTGATTCAGACGCATTTGAAGCTGTTGTTGCTGAGGATGATTACACAGTTACATTCAAATTTGAAAATGCCAATGCGAACTTGCTTTATTATACGAGCTTTCCACTGATTCCGGAGCATGTATTCGGCGATATGGCGATTGCGGATGTCATCAGTTCACCTGAATCAAAAGATCCTGAGAAAATTATTGGTACCGGACCATTCAAGTTCGACAGTATGGTTGAGCGTGAAAGCTATGAAATGGTACGAAATGAAGACTACTGGCAAGGCAAGCCGCATCTTGATGGTGTGGAATGGAAAGTGGTTGATACATCGGTCATGATCGGTCTTTTGGAAAAAGGCGAGATCGACTTTATCGCTCAGCCCGACAACATTCCGGAAGCAGACTTTGAACAAATTGAGCAAAACGACAATATAGAAACGATTAAACAGCCAGACTTTGCGATTCATGTGCTGGGCTTTAAGCTGAACCACCGCACAACCAAAGACGTTAAGAATAAAACGATCGACCCGGATAACTGGGAAGAAAATGAAAAGATTTCCAATCAGAAGGTACGCCAGGCCATTGCCTATGCGGTTAACCGTGAAGGCATCATTAAAGGTTTATTGTATGGACAGGGTGAGATTGTTGAATCCCCTATTCCAAGGAAGTTCTGGGCTTATGATGAAGAAGCCGTTAAAAACTACTCGTTTGATCCTGAAAAAGCCAAGGAAATTCTCGACGAAGAAGGCTATGTTGATGTCGATGGCGACGGTATGAGAGAAGATCCTGACGGAGAAAAGTGGGTATTGAATCTGAATTATCCTGCTGAAAAAGACCGTTTTGGTCCGATTATTCAGGAACAGCTTGAAGAAGTTGGGATTAAAATCGATTTGCGTCAGCCGAAAGAGTTCTCTGCGTTTCTAGAGGAAATCGAAAATGACAACAACGACTGGGATCTATACCTAATCGGATGGGGACTGAACCGCCGTGATCCGGATCCTTCTGAGATCTATTCGATTAAAACACCTTACAACTATGCGCGTTGGAACAATGAAGAAGCCAATGAGCTGTTGAAGCAAGCGACAGAAGGCCCGAAATCGTTTGAGCAAGAAGAACGGGCGAAGCTTTATTCAGAATGGCAAGGGATCTTCTCACGTGATTTACCTGAGCTGATTTTGTATGAAGAGCAAGCGCTTTGGGGCTATAACAAGCGTATGCACGGCATTGACCCGCTGCCATTTACAATGTATCACAATGCACATGAATGGTGGGTCAGCAAATAATTCAAGACTAAATGGGGGGAGGCATCATCCCTCCTTCCCAATCATTTTAAAAAAGGGGTGATGGAATGGCTCAATATATTATCAGAAGAATTCTTGTGTTTATCCCGATGCTGCTGATCTTGACTGTGATTATATTTGCACTTGCGAAAGCGGCACCAGGGGATCCTTTCACAAAAAACATCGACCCGAGCATTGATCCGGAAATATATGAACAGCAAAAAGAAGCACTTGGATTGAATGATCCATTGCCTATTCAGTATTTTAATTGGCTGGGCGGCTTTGTTAAAGGTGACTTTGGCGAGTCGATTCAATATAAAGGCCGCTCTGTTGAAAGTATTGTTGGCGAACGCATCACAAATACGATTTATCTGAGCTTGTTTGCACTTGTGATTACTTTTATATTTGCAATCCCGATTGGCTTGTATTCCGCCAGACGCCCCTATTCGCTATTGGATTACACAGCGACAACATTTGGTTTTCTCGGACTGGCGATACCGAATTTCTTCTTTGGTCTTGTGGCGATTTATGTGTTTTCAATCAATCTGGACTGGTTTCCTGCACAAGGGTCTATTTCCGGTGACAGTGAAGGGTTTGGACGTGTGCTGGACAGACTCCATCACCTGATTCTTCCGGGCTTCACGTTGGGACTTGCCGGTATCGCTACATATATGCGCTACGTGCGTTCTGAAGTGCTGGACATTATGAAGAGCGACTATATCCGGACAGCCCAAGCCAAGGGGATGAGCGAATCGAACATTTTGTATAAACATACCTTGCGCAATGCGCTTATTCCGATCGTTACACTGCTCGGATTTGAGTTGGGCGTTCTGTTATCGGGAGCAGTCATTACAGAACAGGTCTTTAATTACCCTGGCTTAGGTACGTTGTTTATTGATTCCATAGTGAATCGGGATTACCCGGTCATTATGGCCATTAACCTGCTGCTTGGTGTGACGATACTCGTTGGAAATTTGGTCGCTGACATCTTATACAGTCTGGTTGATCCTAGAATTCGATATGATTGAGAGGTGATTGGATGAGTCAAAACAATCAGGATACAGCACTAGATTTAGGGAACGAACTCATAGAAAAACCGAAAACACCCCGTCAGATGGCGTTTGAACGCTTTATGCAGAATAAGCTGGCGGTGCTGGGCACGGTTGTGTTGGTTTTAATCGTTTTGATGGCAGTCTTTGCGCCATTACTCACGGAATATGACCCGACTAAGAGTGATTTAATGCTCGTGGAACAAGGGCCGTCAAGTGACCATATTCTTGGGACAGACGGTTCTGGCCGTGATAATTTTTCCCGTTTGCTGTACGGGGCGCGCATCTCTTTGATTGTTGGGTTCAGTGCCATGCTGTTCACGCTGGTTTTCGGGATATTAACAGGCGCGGTGTCCGGGTATTATGGCGGTAAAATTGACGCATTGATCATGCGTGCGGCCGACTTGGTGTATGCACTGCCATTTTTCGTTCTGGCGTTAACGATCATTTCCATTGTGGAAGAAGTGACAATCGGAATTTTCGTAACCGTCATTGCGTTTACGACTTGGCCTAACTTGGCACGGATTATTCGCGGAACATTTTTGAGCTTGCGGGAACAGGAATTTATTATGAGTGCCAAAGCGATTGGTGCCGGAGACCTGCGCACGATTTTTAGACACTTTCTCCCAAATGCGATCGGACCGATTGTCGTCAATGCCACCTTAATGATGGCAACGATGATCATTATCGAGTCCGGTATGAGCTTTATCGGAATGGGCATTCCGCAGCCGACACCGACATGGGGCAATATGATCTCGGAAGCGCAAAACATCCGAATTTTGCGGGGACATCCCGAAGCATGGCTGCCGCCAGGATTGCTGATCCTGCTGACGGTACTGTCGATCAATTTCATTGGTGACGGATTGCGTGACGCTTTTGATCCCAAGAGTGATCAGCAATAAGATTTTATATGAACTACAACAGGGGTAATGTATAATAATGGCAAACAATGGATGGACTTGGGGGAGAGATCTGTGAATACGAAACGCAAGGAGATTCAAAAGGCGAGAATGTGGAAATATTTTCTGGAGGCAACAGAAGAAATCATTGAAGACAAAGGCCTGCATAATATGACCATTCGGGAGATCGCCGACAGAGCGGGGTATACCAGTTCAACTGTCTATAACTATTTTGAAGATCTGTCACATCTGAAATTTTTTGCAGTCATGCGCTATACCCAGCCGTACATCAATGAGCTGCCGGAGTATATGGCGCTTGGACAGACGACGATTGATAAATGGCTGTATGCCTGGGAGTGCTTTTGCAAGCATTCGTTTCAGCTGCCGGAGATCTATTCGCTTCTTTATATCGATAACCTGGGTAAGGTTGCGGATGAGCTTGTTCAGCAATACTATCAGATTTACCAAAATGAATTGATTGGATTAAGCGAAGATGTGCAGTTGATTATCAGCCAGCACAACATCGCGACACGGAGCTCGCTTTTTATCAAGCCGGCTGCTGAGGAAGGTTTTATCAGAGAAGAAGACGTCGGTTATATCGCCGACACGACGATGCTGATTTGGACGGGAATGCTGACCAATGTGCTGAATTTAAGACGCAATTGCACGAAGGAAGAGGCAGCTGCACAAACCATGTCCTATATTGAGCAATCCATTTTGAACACCATTATTCCTGAAAAACGGGACACCATTACGTATACGTACAAAAAAGAAAGATTCTAAGAATGATCCTTGTATCAGGAGGCAATGAGCATGAATAGACGTACTAGAAAAGGCTTGATATTGGGCGGAACGCTATTGCTCGGCGGACTTGGCTTGCTGCTCAATCGGAAAAAACAGTCCGACGCAGCTGACCGCCTCCCAACAAATAGCACTGCTCCGGCCCATTCTTTTAAAAAAGCAATTCGAGAAACCGTCTGGGTCCAAACCGAAGTCGACAGTGACAACGACGGGCGTCATGATTTTGTTAAAGTGGAGATCATCAGACCAAAAGCAACGGCTGACGGGTTACAAGTGCCTGTCATATACAATATGAGCCCTTACAACACTGAGATTCCGTATCCCAAATACTACAACGTTGATGAAAAGCACGGCGGTCCGCGTCCGGCTTTTACGGAAAAATATCATTATGATGCGTACTTTGTGAAGCGCGGCTATGCGATTGTCAATGCCAGCAGCATCGGATCAAAAGGATCTGACGGCTGCCCGACGATCGGGGACAGACAGGAAATCCTTGCTGCTACAGCTGTTGTGGACTGGCTGAATGGCCGGGCCTCTGCAGTAGATGAAAAGCAGCGTCCGGTTCAGGCGGATTGGACGACAGGGAAAACGGGGATGATTGGTCTGTCTTATGAAGGCACCATCCCAAATGGCGCAGCGCTTGAAGGGGTTAAAGGTCTTGAGACGATTGTTCCGATTGGCGCGATCAGCAATTGGTATGATTATTACCGGGCGAATGGCGCGGTCGTGGCTCCGGGCGGCTACCAAGGTGACGATGCTGACCGGCTGGCTCGCGGTGTTTTAACGCGTGAGGATGCGGATGTCTGCAAGCCTTGCATTGAACAAATGGTGCATGATCAGGACCGTGCTTCGGGGAGTTATAACGACTTTTGGGATGCACGCAATTATTTAAAAGATATGTCGACCATCAAAGCAAGTGTTTTCGTTGTGCATGGTTTGAACGATATGAATGTAAAGAGAAAGCAATTTGCCCAATGGTGGGAAGGGCTCAAAGCGCATGACGTGCCTCGCAAGCTCTGGCTGCATCAAGGCGGTCACATCGATCCGAAAAAGAATGGCGGCAAGTCTTGGATTCAGACGTTGCATCGCTGGTTTGATTACTGGCTGTATGACATCGATAACGGCATTATGGACGAGCCTCAAGTGACGGTGCAAAGGGAAGATGGATCATGGGTGCATGAAAGCAACTGGCCGCATGAACATGCCGAGGCAAGGACGTTTTATTTGAATGAAGCGGGCTTGAGTGAGGAAGCATTAGGCGAGACAGACGCTTCAATGGCGCTTGTGGACGACCCTTATAAGAAACCGGAAAAGCTGATTAAGAATCCTGATAAAAAAATGAAACACAGGCTGGCTTATGTGATGCCGACGCTGACAGAAACAATGCGTCTGAGCGGCTTCCCAAGACTTAAGATTGAAGCCAGTGTGGATGAACCGACAGCACGGCTGACCGCATTACTCGTGGACTACGGTCCGAAAGAGCCGGTCATTGTGACGAGAGGCTGGATGGACCTCGGGCATGTGCATTCACTTAGCAAACCCGAGGCATTGGATAGCGATCAAACGTATACATTTTCATGGGATATGGAACCGCATGATTATGTGTTTCAAAAAGGACACCAAATTGGTCTGGTTCTAATGTCCAGTGACAAAGATTATACGATCAGGCCGGTAGAACGGGCTGAAATCACGGTATATTGCGGCAAAAGCCAGATTGAGCTGCCGCTTGCCAAGCATCAATGACATACATTTTTAGGAGTGACATACATGGTTTTTAACGTATCAGATACAGGAGACAGACACATCAAGACAGATTTTCCCCGTGAAATCGAGAAATGGGAACTCGTCTGGATTCCAATGTCCGACGGTGCCAAACTGGCAGCCACGATTTGGCTGCCGAAAGATGCGGAACAACATCCGGTTCCGGCGATTTTAGAGTATCTGCCCTACCGAAAAGATGATTTTACAGCGATCCGTGACTCGATTCGCCATCCGTATTTTGCCGGGCATGGGTATGCGAGCATCCGTGTCGACATCAGGGGAACGGGAAACTCAGACGGTTATCTGCCAGATGAATATACGAAACAGGAACATGACGATGCGCTGGAAGTGTTTGATTGGATCAACGCTCAGCCGTGGTCAACCGGGTCAATTGGCATGATCGGTAAATCGTGGGGCGGCTTTAATGGTCTGCAGGTCGCTGCCAGACAACACCCGGCTCTAAAAACGATCATTTCCTTATGCTCAACAGACGACCGGTATGGGGATGATGTGCATTATCGCGGCGGTAATGTGCTGGCTTCTGACATGCTGTGGTGGGCATCGACCATGTTTGCGTATAGTGCCCGTCCGCAAGACCCTGAAGTCGTGGGGGACAGCTGGAAAGAGAATTGGATTGAGCGGCTGAACACGACGCCATATGTCAATGAATGGATGAGCCATCAGCGCCGTGATGATTACTGGAAACACGGGTCTGTTTGTGAAGACTACTCCGACGTCAAAGTTCCTGTTCTGACCGTGAGCGGCTGGCAGGATGGTTATACAGACGCTGTATTCCGCATTATCGAAAACATCCCGGGTTCCAAAGGGATTATCGGGCCATGGGCACATGAGTATCCTGAAGTTGCGACCCCAGACCCAACCATTGGCTTTTTGCAGGAATGTCTGCGCTGGTGGGACCAGTGGCTGAAGGGGATCGACACCGGCGTTACTGAAGAGCCTTTGCTGCGGTCTTACATTCAGGAAAGCGCCCCGCCACAAGTGAATTATGATGAACGTCCAGGCAAATGGGTGGCTGACACCGCGTGGCCATCGAAGCAAATGGCTGAGCGGAAGTTGTTTTTACAGGCTGATGGCGGCTTGACCGATCAAGCTGATGAAAAAACTGCGGAAATGCTCATTCCGAGTGTACAGGAACATGGCTATTATGCGGGTGTTTATTGTCCATTCGGCGAGCCAGGGGATTTGCCGTCAGATCAAAGGCTGGAAAATGGCAAGGCGGTCGTGTTCACATCAGAGGCATTTGAGAAACCGACCGATTTGCTTGGCCATCCGCACCTGGATCTCGCATTTGCATCGGATCAGCCAAATGCGCTTGTGACCGTACGCCTGAACGATAAAGCACCAACTGGAGAATCGACTCTACTCAGCTGGGGCATGTTGAATCTGAACCATCTTGAGTCTCATGAACATCCGGAATCACTCGTGCCAGGCGAAATCTACCATGCAAGTGTGAAGCTCGACAGCCTCGGCCAAACCATTCCGGCTGGCCATAAGCTGGAAGTAGCTGTATCACCAACGTATTGGCCACAAGCCTGGCCATCACCAAAGCCTGTCAGTTTGGAACTGTTAACAGGCGAGAAAGGCTGTGCACTGCGGCTGCCAGTCCGGACACCGAATCCTGAGCTGGATGCAACCGTTCATTTTGAAACGTCCGAGACGGCACCTGTCATTGACCGGGAGATTCTGCGTGAAGAAACGCGCAACCGGGAAGTGAGCCACAATACGATTACAAACGAATGGAAGCTAGAGGACTATTCTGATGAAGGTGAACGTTTGCTGCCCCATAACGGCATCAAACACGGCAGCATCAACAAGAACACCTATTACATTACATCAGGTGATCCTTTATCAGCCCGTGTCACATGTGATTGGGAGATGACAGTCGGGCGCGAAGGCTGGGATATTAAAATTCTGACCCACAGCGAAATGACCAGCGACGAAACCGACTTTCACCTGGTCAACACACTAACCGCCTACCATAACGGCGAACACTTCTTCTCAAGAACCTGGAACAAAACCATCCCACGCGACTTTCAATAAGAAGTGCGCGTGTGGAGTGGAGGGGAGCCGGGAAGAAGAGGAAGGGAAATCGTGAAAGAAAAACCCGAAGAAAAAGAAAAACCGGGAAGAGAAGAAAATTCGGGAAGTGCCTGTCACTTCCCGAAATATGTCGAATGATCTTTTGAAGGCCAGAAGGAAGTCACCCATGGGCGGCTTCCTTCTGGCTTTTTGATGTGCTTGGGATTGTTGTGGTGATGAGGGAGGGGGTTCGTTGGATAGGATGCTGTCTTGCTTTGATAGAGAGCGTTCTTCGTTTGATAGAATGAGGTTTTGCTTGGATAGAAGGGGTTTTGCGTTGGATAGGAAGTGTTCTTCGTGTGATAGAGTGGTTTTTTCCTTTGATAGATGGTGCTCTTCGTTGGATAGAGCTGCCTTTTTCTGGTGAGAGATATCATGTTCCGACACAGAAGAGTTTCGCGCTTCATTTGGAACACAAAAAACCAGAAGCGCCCTCTGCCCGAGCAGCAGAGGCACGCTTCTGGTTCACTCATTTCTCATCTATTCACGCATCAACTTATTCACTCTTCCCAAAGCCACCAACAGACATATACTTCGTCACCAGGTAAGGTTCGATGCCTTCCTGTCCGCCTTCACGGCCCATGCCGCTTTCTTTCATGCCGCCGAATGGGGCGTGGGCAGCGGAAATTCCGGTGTCGTTCCAGCCGACGATGCCGAAGTCGAGGGCATCGTGCAGGTACGTGCCTGTCCGGTAGTCGTTCGTGAAGAAGTAGGCTGCGAGTCCGTATGGTGTGTCATTCGCGATATCCACTGCTGCTTCGAGATCTCTGAACGTCATGATCGGTGCGACGGGACCAAAAGTTTCCTCGTGCATGATCGTCATGTCGAGCGTCACATCGGTCAAGACGGTCGGCTGCACGAAAAAGTAGCCTTTGTCGCGATCAATGTTGTACTGATCGCCGGCAGTAACTTCAGCGCCTTTGTCGACCGCATCGTCGACTTGCTTTTTGATCTTGTCATAACCGTCTTCGTTGATGATCGGGCCGACTTGCACGCCGTCTTCCATGCCGTTTCCGACTTTCAGCGCTTTGACTTTTTCCGAAAACTTCTCAGTAAACTCTTCGGCTATAGATTCGTGGACGAGCAGTCGGTTTGCGCACACGCACGTCTGACCCGAGTTGCGGAATTTATTGTTTAGCGCCTGTTCGACAGCGACGTCAACATCCGCGTCCTTGGCCACAATAAATGGTGCATGGCCACCGAGTTCCATCGTCACATGCTTCACAGTGTCTGCGCTGCCTTTGATCAGCTTTTTCCCGACTGCGGTTGAGCCGGTGAATGTGATTTTTCGGACGTATGGGCTCTCAGTAAACAGCTCGCCCGCGACTTTTCCAGAAGTATTCACATACTGGATCACGTCTTTCGGAACGCCCGCTTCATGCGCAAGGTCGATGAACCGCATGCCTGAGAGCGGTGTATCAGATGCCGGTTTCACGACGAACGTGCAGCCTGCTGCCAAGGCTGGCGCTGCTTTACGTGCCATCATCGCCGTTGGAAAATTCCACGGTGTGATCGCTGCGACGGGTCCGACCGGTTGCTGGGTCACCAGGATCCGTTTGTCTGGTGTATTGGCCGGAATCGTCTTGCCGTAAATGCGCTTGGCTTCCTCGGCATACCAATCCAGGTATTCGGTCGAGTAGGTGACCTCGCCGCGCGATTCCTTCAGCGGCTTGCCGTTTTCCTTCGTCATCAGCTCGGCAAGCTCCTCGGTGTGCTCCTTCACTTTCGCCGACCAGGCTTTAATCAGCGCTGAGCGGTCATGTGCGTCACGCGCAGACCAATCTGCAAATGCGCGGTGGCTCCGCTCGAGTGCGTCGTTCACCTGATCTTCCGTATGCTGCTCAATCGTCTCAACTTTTTCCCCGGTGGCCGGGTTTTTCACAGTCAATGTATCTGCCATTTCCATCACTCCTTTGGAAAATGTATTCAGCACGATCCGCGCATATTTGGCGAAACGCTTCTATTAAATGTCTCTCCAAAGTGAGTATTCCCGTTAGTGGAAATGTAAAACAAATGTGTCCAAGTAGGCTAGCATACCAATGCATTAGATTCTAGGAAGCCGGCCTCTTCAGACACAATTTTACAGTCGATCAAGCAGAGAAGTGGCGATGGTAAAATAGATCAGCAGACCGGTAATGTCATTCAGGGTGGTGATAAATGGCCCGGATGCGATGGCAGGGTCGAATTTCAGTTTGTTAATGACCAATGGAACGACCGAGCCAATCACAGCTGAAATACTCAGCGTGCACAGAATCGATACCCCTACAATAAAAGCAATCAGCCATTCCCCGTAAATGAGTGGAATAATGCCGAGCACGATGATCATACAGAGCAGTCCGATCAGAAAGCCGGTGCTGAATTCACGCCGGATCATCCTCCAGAACTTGCCGTGTTCGACCGTTCCAAGTGCAAGTCCTCGAACGGAAACAGCGAGCGACTGGGTCCCAACATTTCCGGCTGAATCCATAATCATCGGAATGAACACGGCCAGCAGTACGATCTGTTCAAGCGTGTCTTCAAAGCGACCAATTACGCCCGCGGTGATCAGTCCGAAAAACATTAATGTAATAATCCATGGCGTCCGCTTCTTGGCGGCGGTAAAAGCACTTAGCTGCAGATCCGTGGCTCCTTTGGTCGCGGAAATTTCCCCGAAATCCTCTGTCGTTTCCAGTTCAATGATATCAATTACGTCATCTACCGTGACAATGCCGAGCAGCTGCTGTGCCTCGGTCACAACCGGTACCGCCAGTAGGTCATACTTCTGAATGACTTTTGCTACGTCTTCCTGGTCCATATCGTCAGGCACCGACACGACCTGCCTGCTCATGATGTTGGTGATCGGCTCATCCGGCGCCGCAGTGATCAAATCCCGTAGCGACACAACTCCCGCCAGCGCACCAGCCTCATCGACCACATAATTATAATAGATAATTTCCGCACCCGGTGCTTCTTTGCGCAGGTGTTCGATCACCTGTTCAGCGCTGTCAGCCGACGATATAGTCACAAACTCTTTTGTCAGAATCGCCCCAGCTGTTTCTGGTTCATACGCCAAAAGCGTTTCGATTTTTTTAGCCTTTTCAGGCGCCATTTTTTTGAGGAAATTCGCCGCTTGCTCCTCATCGATGTCATTTAAAAACATGACCACATCATCGGTGAACATGTGGTTGAGCACCTCGGAAAAATAGCCCTCATCCATTTCCTCAAAAAATAAAACCTGGTTCTTAACCTCGAGCCCGTCATAAAGCACCGCCAGCTCATCAGGCGCCAGGTATGCATACACCTGCTGACGCTCAGCCGCATCAAATCTTAGAAACGTATCCGCCTGATCAGCAGGATGCAGCTCTAAAAATGATGTACGAAACAGAGCCTCTTGCTTGGCATGCAGAGCATTCAACACTGCCTCAATATATGGCTCACGATTGTTTTTTCTCAACCTAATCATAAAAACCCTCCTCTCGCCACTTACAATGTGTCTGTAGTTAACTTATCACAGTTGGGGCAGAGAGGGCTAGGAACCGGATATCGGTTTTGATTTTTTTAAAATGGCGGTATACTATTTATTTAGAAGAGGTATGGATGCAAGGAGGTTTTTATGGATGTCTAAAGTGATGATTACGGAGGCTTTGGATGCTTTTTTGAAAGCACAACAGAAGAGGCTGAAGCGTCCGACTTACAACGGGTATTATTCAGTCATCGAGCTGTTTGAGGTTTATTTGAATGGTTATGGATACATGATGTTAGATGAAGCAGAAGCGCGTGAATGGGAAAAGCGTTCCGAGTCAGATCCAGACTGTTTCGTTAAAATGTTTGGTTTGGATGAAATTTCAGCCTCTGAGTATGCTGAGTTCTTCGAGTATTTTATCGTACGAAAAGTCGCAAGTGGTCCCTCGTTCATGAAAACAGCCGTGCGTGTGATGAAAAAACTGACGAAGTGGCTGCATGAAAACAGCTATATTACTGATGAACATTTTCAGGATTTAATGGGTTACTTTAAGAACGACAAAACGGCATCACTGCCGAATGCCGAAAAAGCAGCTGAATTGATCTATGAAAAAACACAGCAAACACCAAACAGAAACTATCAGGAAGTTACAGATGGACAATTTATAATTAAAAAGATAGAAAATAGTGAATTATGGCTGGTGGATTTCTTAGAAGAAGGACCACCGACCGGCCCAGTAGTTGCGACCAGGCAAATCACCGAGCTCCTGCAAGAAGGCTGGGAGCTCAATCTCGCTATCGGAAAATACCAAGACAAATGGTACATACTAGAAAGCGGAACCGTCTACCCAAATTAAGAAGTGCCAGCACTTCCCGGTGCCTGTCACTTCCCGAATTATGTCGAAGGGGCTCTGAAATTTTCAATTCAAACAAAAGCCAGAGGGAAGTCGCCAAGCTGGGATCGCTTCCCTCTGGCTTTTAACAGTGCGGTTCCTCGGATAGGACGGCGTCTTCGTATGATAGAAGGTGTTCTTGCTTGGATAGCCGGTGTGCTTGCTCTGATAGAGTGCGTTCTTCGTTTGATAGAACCGATACTTCATTGGATAGATGAGATTCTTGCTCTGATAGAACCGGTTCTTCCTTTGATAGAGCCAGTGCTTCGTCCGATAGATGAGGCTTTTGCTTTGATAGAACGCGATCTTCGTTTGATAGCCTCTCCACGCATCACCATTTTCACTCCCCATTCACGGCTTTTCAACTAAAAATGGTTTAAATTTCCTTTCACCCTCAAGTTATGCTATCTTATTTTTAATAGATAAAAAGGAGTGACTCAATTGTCAGGTAAACCCCGCACCAAACCTCCCGTTCTATTGTGTTATGAAGCGCTGTTCCGAAGTTTAAAACCCCGTTATCGAGAGCACCCCAAATTGCTCAGTGAATACGGAAAGCACGTGGCCGGTTACCAGGGAGAACAGGCCGTGGACTACGCTGCCTCAATTTCCCCGTTGAAAAATGCAGCATATTATAGGGGACTGCGGCTTTTAAATGGACGATTCCCTTTTCAAATGGATACGAAAATTGTCACGCCGGCGTTTCAGCTCATCATTGAAATCAAAAACATGACAGGTGAACTTGCATATGACAGCCTGCACCATCAATTTATTCAAACGGTCGGAGCTGATAAAAAGCGTCAGCGCAACCCCATTCAACAGGTCACACAGCAAAAAATGCACCTCCAATCTTGGTTGCAAAACTTCAATCTCCCACTCATGCCGATCGAAACCCTCACCGTCGTCAGCAATCCAAATGCCATCCTGCATAACATTCATGAAGCACCTGATGTTCAAAATAAACTTATTCATGTGGAATCCCTCCCGCAAAAACTTCAAGAAATCGAGAAAAAATATCCTCAACGTCTGCTAACACGCCAGCAGCAACTCAACCTGGATCGCCTGCTCAATTCAAGTGACAAACCGCATCACCCTGACCTTGTCAGCATGTTTGGACTTCAGGAGGATCACTTTATTCAAGGAATTCCTTGTGAAAAATGCGACCATTCTCCAATGGAAAGACTACGCGTGAAATGGTCATGTCCCCGATGCGGTCATACTTCGATTGACGCTCATGTACGCGTCATATTGGATTATTTTCTTTTACGGAAACCTACTATATCAAACAGTGAATGCCGTGAGTTGCTGCAGCTCAGCATGGCGAGCACTGCATATCATTTGTTAAACGCACTTGATTTAAAGAAAACCGGACATGGGCGGTGGCGTGTCTACCATGCGCCTCCGTTCAATGCGTTCCCGCAAACGGACGAGCCGCCTTCACAACGGCATAACTCTTTTAATCATATAAAATTGTGAAGCATTTGCGATGGAGGGATGAGACTACATTTCTAATAAAAGCCAGAAGGAGCCGCCAAGCCGTGGGCACTTCCTTCTGGCTTTTGCTTGTGGGCTTGCTTTGATAGGATCACATCTTCGTATGATAGAAGTCGCTTTTGCTCTGATAGACTGCATGCTTGCTCCGATAGAACGGGTTCTTGCTTGGATAGGGCGGATGCTTCGTGCGATAGGCGTGCTCCTTGCTTGGATAGACCGCCATCTTCCTTTGATAGCCGCAGCCGTACCTCCAGTTCAAACAGTCAAAAAGCCAGAAGGAAGTCGCCAAGCTGTGGGCACTTCCTTCTGGCTTTTGCTTGTGGGCTTGCTTTGATAGGATCACATCTTCGTATGATAGAAGTGGCTTTTGCTCTGATAGACTGCATACTTGCTTCGATAGAACGGGTTCTTGCTTGGATAGGGCGGATGCTTCGTGCGATAGGTGTGCTCCTTGCTTGGATAGAGCGCCACCTTCCTTTGATAGCCGCAGCCGCACCTCCAATTCACACAAACAATAAAGCCAGAAGGAAGCCGCCAAGCCGTGGGCGCTTCCTTCTGGCTCTTGTTATTTCCGAGCCCGCTTACCGCCGAAGTAGAATAGACCCGCAAACAGGCCGGTCAGACTCATGACGGTTGCGAAGATCAGGAATGGGTATGGTCCGAACTCGAATATGAGCGGGACGGAGAGTGCGGTCACGAGTCCGCCGCCGAGGAAGGGCTCATAGATGAGTTGTTTGTACCCGAATGCTTCGAATGCTGGTGATTTGTTATCGGGATCGACGACACGCATGAGCAGCAGACCTGTGGCGGTGATCCCGCTTGACTGACCAAAGTCGCCGATGCCGCGTTCGAACCAGTAGTCTGGGATCATGCGTTTGGCGAATACGAGGAAACCAAACACGTTCCACAGAATACCGGCTACAGCGAGCACCATAAATGGTACGAAATATTCACCGATCACATCGAGCGAAACCGTTCCGACAGCTGCCAAAATCAGGACGTCGAGCGCAAAGCCCTGAATCCGGTTGATCATCTGCCGGTCCAGCACATGCGCGTTATCAATTTTTCCGAGAATGCCTTGCAAAATAATGCCGCCGATCATGGCGAGCGGAAAGAGGGGTATGTAGGTCATGAACTCAGACCCGGTTGCCGCACCCCATGTCAGCGCCTCAATCCAGACGAGCATTTTTTGCAGTAAAAAGCCGATCAGTACGGCCAGCGCGACGAAACCAAAGTGAAGCGCTAGGGGTTCGATCGATTCTGGACGCACGGTCAAATCCGCAGCTGGTTCGCGGTTTTCATACTCCATAATGCCTTTCTTTCGGAGTGTTGAGAAGCCTTGCACGTCCTCAATGACCTTCGTTTTCTGCTTGCGTACGCCCCAGTTGATCAGGATAATCCCGACGATCACACCTGACAGGACACCGACTGTGGCCAGGGCGACTGCCAAGTCATAACCCGCGGCAAAATTGACTTCTTCAAAGGTGCTTTTCATGCCGGCGGCCGTCCCATGACCGCCTTCAAATGCAATCTCAATCAGCGCACCCGCGATCGGCGGCACCCCGAAGAAAGGGGTAAGCAGAAGAACCGTGAGCCCAATACCGATCACATATTGGCCCCACCCGACCGTCCAGCCGAACGCCAGCTGTGGCCCGCCGATCTGCCAAATGTTTTTCAGTGACGGCAGCTTTTTTCCGAGAAATAACGTCGCAAATACAATATTAATCATCAATCCAGGAAGTGTTTCCCATACACTGACGATATTCTCGGTTAAAATGCCTGTCGACCAAAAACTGTCGTCCGACACGAAATAACCCGTGATTCTCCCAGCCACTTGTGGACCGACGAGAAGCACGAGAAAACCGGCAATGAGAGATGAGGGGAGGAACAGATTCTGCATCCATTTCACATGCACCCGCAGCCACTTGCCAATCAGGATGAAAACACCCAGATATAATATGGCAAACCCAATCTGATTCGGGGTCATACCAAACGCCTCCTTGTTCTATAACGGTAAAAAAGTCGGTTAAATTTGTTTATACCGCTCTTCCCGAAAAAGGCTAGACCGAAACAAAAGGGAAGAAGGCGGCCAAGAAAATTCGGGAAGTGACAGTCACTTCCCGAATTTTGTCGAATGGGATATTAAATTCATCTACACAAAAAAGCGAGAGGGAAGTGGTCAAACGCTGTCCGCTTCCTTCTCGCTTTTCTAAAACGCCCCGAATCCCCCTTCACCCGAGTTGACATTTCGTCATGTCTTCAATGCGATCCACAAGAGGGTGCAGTGTTCGAAGCGGGTGAGGTTGAGCTGGGTGATGGTTTCGATTTTTTTCAGCCGGTAGATGAGGGTGTTGCGGTGGATGAAGAGGGCGGCGGCTGTTTTGCTGATGTTGAGATTGTGATGGCAGTATTCTTCAAAGCTTGCAGCCAGGTCTGGAAATTGTTTATCACGATAGAGAGCTGCAAATCGTTCCGAAAGCTTCTGCTTATATCCATCATCCAATCGGTCGGGCAGCATGGACACAAGAATATCCCACTGCTGATAAGAATAGATCTCCGGCTGAATGCCGTGGTCTCGGCCGTACTCAATCAGACGTTCTGCTTCATGATAAGAGCGCGCCAAATCATCCAGTCCATCTGAAAGAGCGCCCGCCGCCATGCTGACTTTTTTCACATCATGGGCCGCGAGCAGTTTGAGCAATTGGGTACCTTTTTCCCGAAACAAGTCCAGTTCTTTCCAATAAATATCATCCGACGTGACCGCTTTGATCAGAATGATTTTTTCTGTGTTTAAGAACGCCGACAGATCTTCAGGCGTTTTTCCAAAAACAGCATCGACTGAATCTAGGAGGATCTTGCGAAAATGGGCGGTAGCGGACATATGGTGATGTTCCTGCATCCGGCGCAGCAGTGTGTCACGGAGGTCGATGACGATGCAATAGCGTTTGAGAGTAGGGTTGATTTCGAGCATGTCACAATACTGAACGACCTTCTCCCCGTCCAGTTCTTCTGCCGATAAAATATATTGAATGAAGGCGTCCAAAATCGCGCTTTCCAGGTCGTCAATGCGTTGTCTGACAGTGTCCTGCCACACCATTTCCACGTGCTGCTTCATGAGTCTGGCATAAGGCAGCACCTCGTCCGGCTCCCCGACAAGCCCGAGCACACCTTTTCTCTCATTGTCAAAATAAAGCGGTACCGCAACACCTGGGAGCACGTTTTCCATCGTACTGACGGCAGCCTTTTCAAAAATCTGTGGTATGTCGCGCTGCAGCACATCTGCTGAGGGCTCATGGTAGGTCCCGATACGCTCAGGATTGCTGTCACCGATAATCCGCCCCGTTTCATCCGTTACACTGATCGGAAATGGAGAAATATCTGTAATCGCTTTCATACTTGTTTGTAGAAATTGCACAAAGCTCTTCATCCGGGTCCCTCCATGCATCTGATTACCTTTCATTATATCATGCTTCATGCTTTATTATCAAAACAATCACTATTTTTGTACGGATTGCCCATAGCATGATATTCCGTCTTTATGATATAAATGGATAAATATTCAAAATAGATGATCACTTAAAAGGGGTGGAAAAATCATGAGAAAATCTGACGTAATTATCATTGGCGGCGGTGCAATTGGGTCAAGTATCGCATACAATTTGTTAAATGACGGGTTTACCGGGCAGGTTTCCGTCTATGAAAAAGACAGGATTTATGAATATTCCTCAACAGGAAGGAGTGCAGGCGGGATCCGGCAGCTGTTCACAACAGAAGTGAACATTCAAATCAGCCGTTATGGACTGAAAAAGTATCAGACATTCGCCGATGATATGGCAGTGGACGGGGACAAAGCAGAGATTGATTTTAAGCAGCGGGGCTACCTGTTTCTGGCAAAAGGCGAAAATTTGAAAGCGCTTCAAAACCAATTAAAACTGCAGAACAGCTTGGGCGTGCCATCGGAATTTATCGAAAAAGACGACCTCCATACCATCATCCCGGAGCTGACAACAGATGATTTGCAGGGCGGTTTGTATTGTGCTGAAGATGGCTATCTCGATCCGTACTCTGTTATGGAAGGCTACGCGAAAAAAGCGAGAGCGCTTGGGGCGGAATATATTTATGAAGAAGTGACCGGGATAGAATATGCGCGTGGCCGGGCAGCGGGAGTAAGGCTCACAAATGGTGAGGTGCACGAGGCGCCAATCGTCATCAACTGTGCCGGGCCATGGGCGCCGCAGCTCAGCGATCAAATGGATTTGCCGCTGCCGGTTGTCCCGCTCAAGCGCCAGATTATTCAATTCGATATCGCAGAGCCGCTGACACGGGACCTTCCGCTTACAGTGGATCCGACCGGTGTCTATTTTCGCCATGAAGGCCAGTCACTCATCACCGGCTTTGGAGAAAAAGTTAAACCGGGAATCTATTTTAACTGGAGCCGGGACTTTTTCATTGAACAATTGTGGCCCGTGCTTGCCGGTCGTGTCAGCAATTTTGAACGGGCCAAAGTTAAGCGCGGCTGGGCTGGAATATACAGCCACAACACGATTGATCAGAATGCCATCATCGGAGAGCACCCCGGCATGAACGGTTATTATGTCGCGTGCGGGTTCAGCGGTCATGGCATGCAGCAAGCACCAGCCGTCGGTAAGGGGATATCTGAACTGATCAGACTTGGACGTTATGAAACACTCGATCTGACACCGCTGCGGTTTGAACGTTTTTATGAACAAGATTTGATCATCGAAGGGGCAATCGTTTAAGGAAGCTGGCTAAATGGGTTTTTATAAAAATAGGGTGAGGTGAGGATGATGAAAGAACGGACAAATAAGGTGAAAGAAGGGTGGGGGAGTCGTGCTGGCTTTATTATGGCAGCGGCCGGCTTTTCAATCGGTCTCGGCAATATTTGGCGGTTTTCCTATGTTGCGGGTAATAATGGCGGTGGCGCGTTCCTGCTGATTTATGTCGTGCTCGTGGTTCTGATCGGTCTGCCGCTGTTTCTGGCAGAAGCCGGGCTTGGCAGAAAAAGTCAGGCGAGCGCCATAACGGGTCTGAGGAAATTAACTCGTAAAGGCAGTCCATGGGTGTCGATCGGCTGGCTGGGAAATATAACATCGATACTGATCACGTCCTATTATTTAATGATTATGGGCTGGATCATGGCCTACCTGTTCAAAATTGGCAGCGGCTCGCTTAACGGTGTCACTTCCGACCAGGCCGCTGTGGTCTATGACAGCTTGGTGAGCAATCCGCTTGCCGTGATTGGCTTTACGCTGATCCCGACTCTCATTATCGGACTCGTTGTCTCAAGAGGTGTCAAAAATGGTATTGAAAAATTTGTAAAAACCCTCATGCCGATCCTGCTGATTATGATGGTCGTGCTCGCTGTGTTTTCACTGGCTCAGCCCGGCTCAATGGAGGGTGTCCTCTGGTACTTGAAGCCTGACTTCAGCAAAGTCACCGCTGGCACACTACTCGAAGCGTTGGGGCAAGTGTTCTTCTCAGTCGGAATTGGTTTTGCCGCAGCGTTCACCTATGGCAGCTATCTAAAACCGGATAAATCCGATCTCGTCAAAGACGGCGCATGGGTGATAGGGCTGGACACGTTCATCGCATTCATCTCAGGACTCGTCATTTTTCCAGCGCTGTTTGCCTTTAATATGGCCCCCGACTCTGGTCCAGGTCTGCTTTTCATGTCCTTCCCGGCATTGTTCAACCAGATGCCCATGGGTCAATTATTCGGCTTCGTATTCTTCGCGTTGATCATGATCGCAGCCCTGACCACCGGCGTCGGTTTGATTGAAGCAATTGCCCACAACACCTCGGAACTTCTCGGTATTAAAAGGAAAGTGAGTTCATGGGTGATTCTCGGGTTCATATTCTTACTCTCGATTCCGTCCATCTTGTCACAAGGCCCATGGTCTTCCGTCCAGCTGTTCGGCATGGACATATTCGGCCTGATCGATTACGTCTCGGGGAACATCCTGCTGACGCTCGGAGGACTGCTGCTTTCGTTGTATGTCGTATTCAAATGGCGCTTCAAAAACTTCCTGCACGACATTAACATTGGCACTGACAACCTAAGATTCCCACACTTCGGCAAACCCGTCGTCAACATCGTCATCCCGGCCGTCATCTTCCTCATCCTCATCAGCAGCGCAATGATATAAAAAATGGGGGAGTGATGAAATTCGGGAAGTATTAAAATTCGGGAAGTTACAAAATTCGGGAAGTGCCTGTCACTTCCCGAATTTTGTCGAATGGGGAGGGTTGCTTGGATAGAGGGGGTTTTTGCTTGGATAGACTGGGTGCTTCCTTTGATAGAACGTGTTCTTGCTTGGATAGGGGCTGTTTTTCGTTTGATAGAGGGGCTTCTTGCTTGGATAGGCCGTGTTATTCGTCCGATAGGCGAATTCCTCAGGCAGAGGACATCAAATCCAAACCACACAAAAAAGCGAGAGGGAAGCGGTCAGACTCTGTCTGCTTCCTTCTCGCTTTTCAAAGAGGGCCTAGCCCCCGAGCTTACTTCACTTCCCGAGCAAAGCGCTCGGTAATCTGCTGCGGCCGTGTGATCGCGCCGCCGACGACTGCGGCATGGACGCCGAGCTCAAACGCCCGGGCGAGCATCTCCGGTGTCTGGATGTTGCCTTCCGCGATCACGGCAGCGTCAACAGCCGCTACAACTTCCCGCAAGAACGCAAAGTCGTCATCGTACAATTTTTTTCCTTTAGTGTCCTCAGTATAGCCATGCAAGGTCGTGCCCACATAGTCAAATCCAAGCCCCGCCGCCGCCACAGCCTCTTCAACCGTCGCGATGTCAGCCATCAGTTCCACATCCGGCGCAGCCTCACGCACATAAGCAACCAATTCCGCCAAAGACTTCTCAGGTCGCTCGCCAAACGTCGCGTCCATGGCAATCACTTCACATCCGCTCTCGACAAGCTCGTCCACTTCACGCGCCGTCGCGGTGATGTACACATCTGAGCCCGGGTAATCGCGCTTCACGATCCCGATGACAGGGAGGTCCACCTCACCTTTGATCGCAAGAATATCGTCTTTCGAGTTGGCGCGAATCCCTTTGGCGCCGCCTTCCTTAGCAGCAAGCGCCATTTTGCTCATGATAAATGAGGAATGCAGCGGCTCATCTTCCAAAGCCTGGCACGACACAATCAAATCATTAGGTAACTTCATATCCTACACACACCTCTTTGTAAAATTTTCAAACCAAAACCATCTCATTCAAAAAACGGATACACCGCACCATACAAAGCCGCATCATTAAACAACTCCGCAATCACAAGCTCCGTTTTCAAAAAATCTCCCGGCAAAAATGCCAGAACCGCTTCATGAATCATCTCCAGCAAAAAGTCACCTTGCTGCGACACACCGCCGCCAATGACAATCCGCTCCGGGTCCACCAGCAAAATAATCTGCGCCAGCCCAGCCGCAACTTCCCGCACCCAGGCCTCAAGCACCGCGACACACGCCGGATCGCCTTCCCGGGCAAATGCAAACACATCGCGCGCCGTCCAGCCGTCACCCAAGCGCTCTACTATCAGCGCATTCAACGCCGACGTCGACGCCCGGCCTTCATAATTCGTGCCGCTAACAGGATCAGCCAGCATATAGCCAACCGAATTTCCCTGAAAATGGGTCCCGCTCACAAGCCCGCCGCGATAATGCGCACCGCCGATTCCCGTGCCAAGTGTGATGCAGTATATATCGTCACATCCGGCCCCGGCGCCTTGCCACCGTTCACCGAGCAGCGCGGCATTCACGTCATTTTCCACATGAACCGGCACACCGCTCCAGGCCAGCGCTTCTTTAAAATTCGTCCCGCGGTAGTCCTGAATCGTCGGCCCGGCATAAATAATCTCACCCCGGTCACGGTCAACGATCCCCGCCGTCGAAATGCCAATTCCGTCCAGCTGAAATCGCCCGGTAAAGTCCGCCACAATCGCATTTAGCTCTCGGACAATCGCATGATCCGCATTGACCGGCGTGCGCTTTTTCCCGTGCTCCTGAAGCTCAAGCCCATCATCCAGCACAGCGTATTTCATATACGTCCCGCCGATATCGATCGCCAAAAACTGTCCCATACCATCACTCCTAATCCTTCGCCTGCTTCATATGACGCGCCAGCACAGCCTTGGCCTCGGCCGCGTCACCCTTCTCAAGCGCGTTCACAATCTGCGCATGCTCCTCGCCAACGCGTTTGTATTCCGCCAGCGACAGCTCAATATGCTGCACCTGGAAAAAGTAATTCGTAATCACGTCCGTCAACTGAGCAAACAGCTGATTGTTCGTCGCCTGCAGCAGCGCCTTATGAAACGCCATATCCGCTTCCCGAAAAGCATCCAGCGTCTTGGCCTGCAAATTTTCCTGAACGATCTGTCTCAGCGCCGCAACAGCCGTTTCATCATTTCGCGCCACAATATCATCAATCGCACTCGATTCAAAAATCAGCCTCAGCCCGCGAATATCACGGATATCACCGTTATTAATCTGCCAGAGGAAAAAGAAATTATCCAGCAGCTTATCAATGTTCGACTCATTCAAAAACGTGCCCTGACCTTGCCGCACACGAACGACGCCCGTATTTTCCAAATAACTCAAGGCTTCACGCACGACCGACCGGCTCACCTCAAACATCTCGGAAAATTTCCGCTCTGTCGGCAGCTTATCCCCGGCCGTCAGCTTCTCATCAACAATATATTGCTTCATCGCCGCAATCACCTGATGCTTCAGCGATTGCCGCTCCGTCACCTCAATCGGTTTCATCGTCACCATCAACCTCCAACTGATCGATATAGGCGGTGATCGGCTTCAAATGATCCGTCATCAATGCCTGCGCACCCGCCAAATCACCCGCCGCCAGCCGCTCGACAATCGCCTCATGCTCCTGATGGGACGCCAAAAGGGCAGATTCACTCTGAACAAGATCGATCTTCGTTATGGAAAAATAATCATGAATAATTTCGCTAAAATTGTAAAACGTCTCGTTCCCCGTCGCCCGGATCAGCGCCTGATGAAACTCCCGGTCTGCCTCACGCGTATCCCGGTGCTCAACAATCGCCTCATAATACCGCTGATTAATGTCACGCAGCTCGGCAAAATCCACCGCGACCGCCTTTTCAATCATCAACCGCAGCGCGCCAAGTTCAATAATCTGCCGGATTTCCACCAGCTCACGCAATTTCACCCCGTGCGCGTCATAATGATGATGCAAAATCTCTTTGATCACATCAAAATTCTGGTCGCTGATCACAACACCGCCACCGCGCCTAATCGCCAGCAGCCCAATCGACTGCAGCGAAATCAGCGCCTCACGCACCACGGTCCGGCTCACCTGCAGCTTCTCAGTCAATTCCTTTTCCGACAAATACCGATCCCCCGGTCGCAGCCCCTGCTCCGCAATATGCGCCTTAATCCGGTCAATCGCAATATCCACCAGTGACGCTCTCTGTAAGGCCATGGCAACACCCCCCGAACATTTGTGAATTATAGTTATTTTATCATATAAGTCGTCGCTCTTAGCCTTCTTGAATAGAGGAGAAAATCATAATTAATATATTTCATTAAAAAATGAAGCGAAATGACCGCTCCGGGAAAACACTGCGCTTTCCGTGGGCGCTGCTGAGCCTCCTCACGCTATCGCGTTCCGGGGTCTCACCGAGGCTTATCCTCCCACTGGAGTCTTCGTATTTTCCCTCCGCTAGGATTGCTACCTCAAAAATGTATATGCGCCAAACAGGATAAAGTGATTGTAGCGAAGGGTAGTCGACTCCTGCGGGAACAGCACGAGTCCGAAGACCCCACAGCGAGTACATTAAGGAGGGTCGACTAAAACCGCCCTTTGCGGGCAACGTCGACATACCCCTTGCCGGGGCAAGGAGGCTGAGGCCGTGCCCGCGGCTAGAAGACACTGTGAAAATGGTTTTTTTGAACAGATGTCGCACTTGAGCTGTTATGAAGTTAAAGCGATTACCCGTAGCGGAAATCACGTTGCTCTCACATGCGAACAAAATCTCACGATAACATCCATCCTGTAACCTCTTACAAAAAACGGTTGACATTTTGTTAAAACGCTTTTATGATTGAGGTGACTTAAAAATTGGTCTGACCATATTATAACTTTTTACGATAAAAGAAGCAATCACAAGGAGGAACTTCCCATGAAAGGTTTATTTTCAGCATTACTCGTGCCGTTTGATGAGCAGGGTCAAATAAAAGAGCAAGGTCTTCGTGAAGTGGTGAATCAGAATATCGAGGAGCAAGGTGTTGACGGGTTGTATGTCAACGGTAGCTCAGGGGAAAATTTCATGCTGTCTACGGACCAGAAGAAGACGATTTTCCGCATCGCACATGAGGAGACGGCTGGCAGAGCGAAATTGATCGCCCAAGTCGGTTCGATCAATCTTGAGGAAGCGGTTGAGGTTGGCAAGTATGCCACTGAACTCGGCTATGACAGCTTGTCTGCGGTCACACCGTTCTACTATCCGTTCACTTTTGCCGAAATCAAGTCTTACTACGAAACGATCATTAATGAAACGAACAATAACATGATCATTTACGCGATCCCAGCTTTGACCGGCGTATCAATGGACATGGCACAGTTTGATGAACTTTTCCAGAATGAAAAAGTCATCGGCGTGAAATACACCGACGGGAACTTCTTCCTGCTCGAACGTCTGCGGAAACGCTACCCGAACAAGCTGATCTATTCCGGATTCGACGAAATGCTCATTTACGGCCTCGTATCAGGTGTGGATGGTGCGATCGGCAGCACGTTTAACGTGAACGGCAAGCGGGCGAAAGAGATCATGAATCTGGTCGCTGAAGGAAAAGTCACTGAAGCATACGATGTTCAGCACACGACCAACGACTTGATTGAAAAAATTCTCGACCTAGGCCTTTATCAGACGCTGAAGGAAATTTTGAATCAAAAAGGCATCGACGCCGGCACTAATAAAAAGCCAATGCGCGGCTTTGACAGCAGTCAGGTGGGCGAGGTTAAGCAATTAATCGCTGACTTTAATTTGTAAAACGAGCAGGGGGCGGCTGTCCTCGGGCAGATCACGCCCTGCTTTTTGCAGGAAATGAAAACGGTTTAAACATTATGAAAACACCATGAACAGACGCATCTAAAGGAGGACAACAAAATGGAAAAGGTAGGTCTCGGTACGGTCAACTGGGTTGTGTTGGTTGTGTACTTAATCGCAATGCTCGGCGTGGGTGTGTATTTCACCCGACGGTCCGGAAAAAACACCGACGCGTTCTTTAAAGGCGGCGGAAAAATTCCGGCTTGGGCAGCGGGCTTCAGTATTTACGCGACAACGCTCAGTGCCATCACATTCATGTCAACACCGGAGCAGGCGTTTCTGACAGACTGGTCATATGCTGCTGGTAACTTGGCCATTTTCGCCATTATCCCTGTTTTAATTCATTTCTACATCCCGTTTTTCAGAAAATTGAACGTCACTACGGCGTATGAATACCTTGAGGAGCGCTTCGGCGTGTCCATGCGATCGGTCAGCAGTTTGTTGTTCATCCTGTTCCACATCGGGCGCGTGGCAATCGTCGTTTACTTGCCAACACTCGCGATCACATCGGTGTCCAACATCAACCCCGTTCTGATCGCAGCCGTCGTCGGGATCCTGTGTATCATTTACACATTCCTCGGCGGGATGGAAGGCGTCATCTGGAGCGACGTGATCCAAGGCATTCTCTTGCTCGGCGGTGCGCTTTTGATCGTATTCATGGGCATCAACATGATCGACGGTGGCTTTGCATCGATCATTCAGGATGCAAACGAGCAGGGCAAATTCATCACAACCGACAACTTTAAATTCGGCACAGCCGCAGCCGCGATTCCGATCATCTTTCTCGGATCAATTTTCAACAACTTGCACCAGTACACAGCGAGCCAGGACGTCGTGCAGCGTTACCAGACAACGTCCTCTGTTAAAGAAACGAACAAATCCCTGTGGACCAATGGTGTGCTCGCGCTGATCACGATCCCGATTTTCTATGGCATGGGAACCGTTCTGTACATGTACTATTCAACAGCTGGCACATTACCTGAGGGCTTCAACACATCAGCCGTTGTGCCATACTTTATCGTGACAAGCCTGCCCGTTGGTGTCGCCGGACTCTTGATTGCAGCCATTTTCGCGGCCTGCCAGTCAACGATCTCATCCAGCCTGAACAGTATTTCAGCCTGTGTGGTCACCGACTTCAAACAACGCTTTTTCGGTAAAAATCATGAAAAAACAGACGTGCTCCTAGCCCGGCTGACCATCATCGCCGCCGGAATACTCGGCATGACAGCCGCCCTGTATCTCGTCGCCACCGACCGCGCCGAAACATGGAACCTGTTCCTAAGCATCACCGGCCTGTTCGGCGTGCCAATCGCCGGGATATTCGCTCTTGGCATATTCACAAAACGCGCCAACACACCAGGCGTATTCGTCGGCTTGATACTCGCAGCCATCACATCATTCTTTATCCAAAAAACAGGACTGTCACCATTCGCCGTCAGCATGGTCTCATTCTTCAGCTCAGTCGTATTCGGCTACATCGCCAGCTTCTTCTTCCCGTCAACCGGCAAAAACATCGTCGGTCTGACCATCTATACAAAAGACGAAGCATACGTGAAAGGCCCAGCATCCTAAACGGTAAATGTGACAGACACGGCCAGGCGCCCCGGACATACGTCCCGGGCGCCTGGCATTTTTTTGTGCGGTGGGGGAAGGCGGGTGCCTGTCACTTCCCGAATTATGTCGAATGCTGTCGTCTGAGGTGAGGTGCTTTTTATTGGAATAAGGTGGAGGAGACGGTTGGTGTGATAGAAGAGGAAGTTTGTTTGATAGAATCGGCTGTTGCTTGGATAGGGTTGGATCTTGCTTTGATAGAACAGGGTCTTCATCTGATAGAATGCGCATTTGCTCCGATAGAACGCATTCTTCCTCTGATAGAAGTCGATCTTGCTCTGATAGAACGCACCCTAGCTCCGACAGCAGCACAGCCCTCCAGTAGACCACTCCTCGCTCCGCACCAAAATCCCACCACCCACCCAAAATCAAAAAGGAAGTCCCCAACCGCTGTGGACTTCCCTTGCACCAAACACCACAACTTCATTTGTTCCTAGCTCAAAAAATGCTACGATAGAAACAGGAAAGGTGGGGGGAGACGGTTATGAAAAAGAAGGAATTACATACACAACAACAGTCAGAAAGCGGAGAAGCCCCCACATCAGCGTTTATCACATATCTCCAGCAGCACAAATGGGCGCTCGTCCTGGCCATCCTCATTGTCACGCTCCTTTGGGGCTATGCCTGGGTGCTCATGAAGCAGGCGCTCGACTATATGGGGCCGTTCACATTTTCCGCGTTCCGTTTTGCGACTGGCTCGATCACCCTGCTCATCGTCATTTGGATTCGCAAAACCGGCCTGCCGCCGAAACAGTATTGGAAGCACCTGACCCTCGTCGGACTGCTGCAAACATCGATCGTGTTCTTGCTCGTCATGTACGGTCTGAAATTCGTCGACGCGGGAAAATCATCCGTGCTCCTGTACTCCATGCCAGTCTGGAGCAGCTTTCTCGCCGCAAAATTCCTGAACGAAAAAATGAGCCCAGGCAAAGTCACAGGTCTCCTCGCAGGTATGATCGGCATCATCACGATCGTGGGCTGGGACAGCATTTTCACGGATAACCTCCAAGCTGTTTTCGGGGAGCTGCTCATCATCGTAGCCGCATTTTCTTGGGGGATGTCGAATGTCTATTACCGCCGCCACCTGCAAAACCTGCCCCAACTCCAGGTCAACACGTGGCAAATGACGTGCGGCACAATCGGCATCATCATCGCCGCCCTTGTCATGGAATGGGGCGAACCCATCGTGCTGAACACACCGAGCATCTACTACATCATGTTCACCGGCGTGTTCGCGTCTGCGCTGTGCTTCACCGTCTGGTTTCTCATTCTCAGCCTGATCGATATGGTCACCGCGACAATCTCAACGTTGCTCGTGCCCATTTTCGGCCTCTTGTTCAGTTCAATAATTTTAAACGAAACACTCACTCCCGGCGTCATCACGGGATCCGTCTTAATCATCGCCGGCATCATCATTGCTCAGCTGAGCGCCAAGCAGATGCAGAAAAAATAGCCCGGGCACCTTTTCACAAGGCACCCGGGCACATCTTTTTAAAAGAACAACAACCCGATCGCTATCGGGAAAAAGCTATAAATTAAAATCAATGCACAATAGCCCATGATGTCACGCACTTTCAAGCCCGCAATCGCGAGCAGCGGCAGCGCCCAGAACGGCTGAATCATGTTCGTCCACGCGTCACCCCAGGCAACAGCCATGGTCGTTTTCGCCGTGTCAACGCCAATCTCAAGCGCAGCCGGAATCATAATCGGCCCCTGCACAGCCCACTGACCACCGCCAGACGGGACGAAGAAGTTTACGATACCCGCGCTGATAAAAGTAAATAACGGGAGCGTGAAGTCATTGGAAATGTTCACAAAAAACAGCGACATTTTTTGTGAAAGCCCGGACTCTACCATCATACCCATAATCCCGCGTAAAAAGGAAATTGAATGATGATCCCGCCGACGTTTTTCACCGAATCCGTGACACTGCCCAGAAACTGCTTCGGCGTCCGGTGCAGCAGAATACCGAGTAACAGGAACGTGAAAATGACGATGTTCAAATTCAAATCAAAGCCATTTTGCACAAAATGATAGACGATGTACACCACGCCAAGCGCCCCGACGAGCAGTGACAGGATCATGCTGTTCTCCAACCGTGACGCTGGAGTCATTTCCTCGGCCGAAGCTTCCTCCACCTTTTCTTCCTCCTGAAAATTCCACGGCTGCTGCTCAATCGTGACCGGACCGCGACTCTTCATAAGCAGCCAGTTCAACGCCGGCAGCGTCACCAAAAACACAATCACAATAAACAAATTAAAAGGACTGAACAACGTGTTGACCACCGGAATGGTCCCAATCGTGTCTTCCAAAAAGTGCCCCTCAGTCGCGACCAGAAGCGGCGCTGATGCCGAAAGCCCGCCATGCCACACAAGGAAACCACTGTACGCACTCGCCACCAGCAGACGGTAATCGACCGACGGAACGCGCTTCACAATATGCACCGCCAACAGCGCCCCGACCACAAGGCCGAACCCGTAGTTGATCCAGCACGCAATAATCGTCACAATCGTAATCAGCACAATCGCCTGTCCAGGTGTATTGGCCAGCCGACTTATCCGCTCGAGCCCACCTTTAACAACCGGCGTATTGGCCAAAATATACCCCGTTACAACAATGAGCGACATCTGCATGGCAAACGCCAGCAAGTCCCAAAACCCGTCACCCCAATAACTCACCATCTCCAGCGTCGAACTCGATGTAAAAAAGATCCCCATCACAAACACGACTAACGTCAAAATGACTGCAAACAAAAACGCATCAGGCAAGTACCGCTGTACCACCCGATCAAAAAAATTCGTTATCCCCTTCACCAAAATCCCCTCCCTATACACTATTTATATGAAGTAAACGCTTACAAATATGATATCACAATAGTTAAATTAGTCAAAACTAACTTCGACAAACGACTCGACAAGTGACAGTCACTTCCCGAAACATGTCGAAAGTGACAGGTAAGGTATTGCGTTTTATATTCTCATAACGAGAATCTTAGTTAAACTGTGCCTAGTGCAAACCATTTCTAAATAAAATTTACTTGAAATGTTAAAAAAACTATTGACAATTCTAAACGGAAAGCTTATAGTCTTTTTAAGACATCATATGACGTCTTAAAAAATAACTGGAGGTATTAGAATGAAGACAGAGCATGTAGAGCAGATCAATAGTGTGGTAAGTGCGGTGAAGGAAAAAGATATTAATAATATTTACTTTGTAGCTTGTGGCGGATCTTTGGCATCGCTTTCAACTGGAGACTATTTTGTTGACAGGGAACTTTCCATTCCAAGTAAGGCCTATACATCCAATGAATTTATTCACAGTAATCCAAAGGGGCTTGGGAACAATAGCTTGGTTATTTTACGCTCGCATTCAGGCACAACTCCTGAAACTGTCGAAGCGGCGAAGTTTGCCAGAGAGAAAGGTGCAATTACAGTTGCGATTTCCATTGACACTGAATCACCACTATGCCAAGAAGCTGAGTACACAGTTCACTACAATTATAAAGATGGGTCAGATGCTATTGATGGTGAAATTGGGATATTCTATACTCTTGTTTTCTCCATTATCAATAGCTTAAACCCGAACGAAAAGTACGAAAGAGTATTGGATCAATTAAATAAACTTGAAGAACTATTTGATTCAAACCAGAAATTAACATACGAGCGAGCATTTCAATTTGGAAAAGAGAACAAAAGAGAAAAGATTATTTATACCATGGGTAGCGGAGCATATTATCATCAAGCTTATTCATTTACAAGTTGCTTACTTATGGAAATGCTTTGGATTAATTCAAATGCTATTCATACAGGGGAATACTTCCATGGACCTTTCGAAATAACTGATTTCGATGTGCCTTTTCTAATTATTAAAGGAGAAGGACCGACTCTTCCGTTAGATGAAAGAGCTATTAGTTTCGCTGAGAAGTTTAGTGAAAAAGTAGAAGTGGTTGATATTACCAAATTAGACTATAGCGGTATTGACGAGGACTTGAAAGAATACTTTGGTCCGGCGTTGGCAGGGGTCGTATTAAGACAGTATGCTGATGGACTCTCTGAACATACTGGACACCCACTTTCTGTAAGAAGATATATGTGGAAAATGGAGTACTAAATACATCTAAAAATTGATGTGACGGCTTGTCAAAGCCATTAAATGCTTTAATCAGACACAGTTATTCAATGATATACCTTCGCGGTGGACGATCATTTTTAACTTATCATCCAGATGTCGCCGGTTGTGAGTTGTTTGGCTGAGAAACTTTTGACAATACAAAATTCAAGAGTAGGAGTGATTTTTATGAAAAAAGGCATATTGAGTTTCATTATGCTGTTGCTGATCATCCCAATGATAGCTGCTTGTTCATCAGATGATGAACAAGCAAACGCAAGTGGAAAAGATGTTGTAGAAATAGACTTTTTTCATCGCTGGCCAAACGAACCAAGAAAAACCTTCTATAATGAAAAAATAGAAGAGTATATGGATGAACATCCCAATGTGAAAATCAATGTTAACTCCGTTTTAAATGACTCTTACAAAGAAAAAATTAAAGTATTGGTTTCCAGTAACGAACTTCCGGATATCTTCTCATCCTGGTCAGATTCATTTGCATCTAACTTGGTGTCATCAGGCAAGATTATGCCGCTAGATGATGTAATGAGCGAGGATAAAGAGTGGTCAGATCAAATACTCGAGTCCCAATTATCAGGCTTTACCTTTGACGATACAATTTATGGTGCTCCTTTCACAGTTGATGGTAAAGCATTTTTCTACAACAAAAAGATATTTGAAGAAAATAATTTAGAACCACCAGAAACGTTCAACGAACTCATTTCTGTACTGGATAAACTTCAACAGAATGGGTATGAGACGCCAATAGTAGCTGGATTGTCTGATAAGTGGGTTGTTTCTCATTTTATGGGAACAATATTTCAAAGAATTTTAGATCCAGAAGTTTTAGAAGAAGACTACAATAAAGAAACTGGCGAATTTACGGATCCAGGTTATGTTGAGGGTCTTGAAGCTTTCCAAAAATTAACTTCCTATATGGGTGATATATCTACTGCGATCAATAATGAGGAAGCGAGGAATATGTTTAGCAGTGGAGAAGTCCCGATCTCATATAGTCAATTTGCGGAATTCAGAATGGTACAAGAGGGAGGAGATGTTGACTTTGATTTCTTTGATTTTCCTGCATTCAAAGATGGAAAAGGCGATCCTAAAGCTTTAACTGGGGCTCCAGAGGGATGGATGTTAAGTGAAAATGCGCCTCCTGAAGCAGTTGACTTTTTGAAGTTTTTAACCTCAGAAGAGACTGCGTTTGAATTCACTAAAAAAGATGGTCAATTAAATGCCATTAAGGGCGCGGTAACGGAAGAAAACACCTCCGATATTGGTTTAAGAGCATATAAACTGATAACGGATGCTTCAAAAACAGCTCCGTGGTTTGATAACGCTGTCGATATCAATGTTGCTGATGTTTTCATGAGGGGTGGTCAGTCACTGGCAACCAACCAGAAAACTCCGGAAGAAGTAATGAATGAGGTTCAGAAAACAGCCCAAGAATTAAAGTAACAAAAAAATAACCCGTTGTTCCGAGATTTAGAGTCTCGGAACAACATTTTTTCAACCAAGTGTACGGAGGTGTAAGAATGCAACAAAGAAAGAATAAAATGATTCCCATACTTTTTTGTTACCTGGGTTGATCTTCATTACAATATTTGTTTATATCCCTTTATTTCAGAATTTTTACAACAGTTTTTTGATTTCTCGGTATTTTCCACTGAAAAAACGTTCGTCGGGTGGAAGAACTTTAAGTTACTGTTCTCAGACCAAGTAATGATAACAGGCTTGTTAAATAACACTAAGTACGCAATTATATCAGTTATTTTACAAGTCGGATTTGCCTTGGTTCTAGCTTATGTATTAGAGGATAAGGTTTTTAGAAAAATAGCGCCATTTTTCAGGGTTGTATACTTTATGCCAGTTATGATATCTGTTTCGGTCATTGCGCTTCTGTTTGGTTTTGTTTATAACCCGCAAATGGGGTTATTAAATGAATTTCTTCAACTCATTGGCTTAGAAGACTTAGCTAAACCATGGCTAGGTAATTCCTCAACAGCAATTTATGCAGTAATCGCCATGTCCCAATGGCAGAGTATCGGTTTTATTATGATGCTCTTTGTAGTTGCCATTCAAAAGGTTCCTAAAGAATTATATGAAGCGGCTGATATTGATGGGGCGGGTAAGATAAAAAAATTCTTCAGTATTACTATTCCTCAAGTTAAGGAAGCCATTTTCGTAAACACATTAATAACTGTCACTGGATCAATGTTGGTGTTCAATGAGCCGTATATACTTACTGGCGGCGGACCTGGTTTTAGTTCCATTACAATGTCGGTGCACATGTATCAAGAAGGTTTTGTCAAAGATAACATGGGCCTTGCATCAACTGTCGCTTTTGTAATATTTCTCATTACGGCGATATTGGCGTTAATTCAAATTAAATTATCTGGCACAGGAAAGGATGATTGATATGAGAAAACAAAATAAATCATCCAATAAACTGGTAAAGTTTGGAGTGGGTGAGTTTATTGCATTATTGGGCTTAATTATATTTGCAATAATTATCCTATATCCTCTTTTTTGGATGGTTGTTTCATCCATGAAAAGTTATGATGAAATATATAATAACGTATGGGGCTTCCCAAGTGAATGGTTAGTTCATAATTATACTGATGCTTGGTCAAAAGGGATTTCAAGTTACTTTTTTAATAGTGTAATTGTAACCGGTATTACGATAGGTGCTGTCCTTATTATCGGGTCCATGGCGGCGTTTGCACTAGCGCGTTATCGCTCGCGTCTAATAGATGTTGCATTAATCGTATTAATTGGCGGAATGATGATGAATCCTGAGGTAGCCATTATTCCATTATTTAATCTGCTGCGTTCTTTGCACATCGTTGATACAAGGCTTGCTTTAATACTGCCTTATATTGCTTTTCGTTTGCCTATATGTATCTTATTATTACGAGCGTATTTTTTAGGCATACCCAGAGAACTAAACGAATCTGCTTTAATGGATGGGTGTACAGAATTCGGTATATACTTGAGGATTTATCTTCCTATGTCTATACCAATATTAATCACGACGGTAGTATTAACTGCTTTCTATGCGTGGAATGAATTCTTATTTGCTACTGTATTTATTGATTCAGAATCACTTAAGACAATTCCTTCTGGTCTGATGAACTTCAGAGATGCTTTACAAACAGATTGGGGTGTGCTTCTTTCAGGAATGGTAATCGCTTCATTACCAATGATTGTTTTACTGATTGTACTTCAGAAATACTTAGTTCGTGGTTTATCGGAGGGGTCTGTAAAAGGATAATAGAAAGGGTGCAGAGTAATGAATATTATAACTGTAGGGGACAACGTTGTGGATTGTTATTTAGACAAAGGTGTATATTTCCCAGGAGGCAATTGTGTTAATGTTGCAGTAAACAGTAAAAGATCTGGAGCAAATAAAGTGGGGTATATTGGTGTTTTTGCTACTGATGAAAAAGCTAAACACATTAAATATGCCCTTCAATCGGAGGGAGTGGATTATGAGCTGTCCCGTACGGTTGAGGGTATAAGCGGCCAGCCTAAAGTGTCTTTATCAGAAGACGGTGACAGGATATTTATTGGAGGTCCTAAAAACACAGTTCAGCATAAGATGAAATTGAAAATGATACAAGATGACTATGAGTATATGAGTGAATTTGATGTATGTCATATCAGTTGTTATTCTTCACTTGAAGAAGAACTTTCGGGTATTTCAAAGCACATAAACATATCGTTTGATTTTTCCGATAACGTTGACCCTGCATATCTACAAAAGGTTTGTCCACATATTTCAATTGGCTTTTTCTCGGGAGCAGAACTTTCAGACTTTGAAATAGATGATCTAGTTAAACTTCTTTCCCAATATGACATGGACATTATAGGTATTACCAGGGTGATAAACCTGCGCTGTTCTTTGCTGATGGCGTCCGGTACCAGCAAGATGTCGTGGACGTATTGGTAGTTGATACAATGGGCGCTGGAGACAGTTTCATTGGTAGCTTCCTAACTGAATACTATACACATAAGGATATTAAAAAGGCTCTACAATCTGCCGCAGTGAGTGCGAGTGTTACATGCGGTTTCTATGGAGGTTTTGAGTATCCTAAGCAGTTGGACTAGGCAAGCAGGGAACCTTTAATCAGGTTAATGGGAAGTGAAGAAAGGGTCTGATGATATGGCTACTGTATATCTTTTTGTGTACGGAACGTTTCGAAAAAATGAAGTTAACTCTCATACAAAGTATAAGACACAATTGCTATTTGAACAGGCCTGGGTCTTTGGCAGCTTATACGATACCACGCTCGGATATCCAATACTTGCAATAGAGGGCGATCAAAGGGTCTATGGTGAGTTGATTGAGGTAACAGATAATCAATTGAAACAGTTCGATAGGTTAATATCTGAAAAAAACACTTCTTTGCATCGGTGTACCAGAACGGTATATACCGATCAAGGGAAGACAGAGGCATATATGTATGTGGCTCGTGACCCTGGTATGCATACACAAGTACGCTTCGGAGATTGGAAAAGCTATTTATATGAGAAAAAAGAAGAACTTTTCTATTTTGCTTATGGCTCATGTATGGATCACAAAAGATTTATTGAAGCAGGCGTGAATGACTTATTTCAAGACGTAATTGGCAGAGGGGTATTATCTAATTATAAGCTTCAATTTTTAATAGGCAAGTCTGACGGTGGCAGGGCGGATATTATTGAAAAAAGTGGCAGAGTAGAAGGAAAGGTTTATAGAATTAATCAAAAAGCAAGAGAGTATTTATACAAACGAGAAGGTGTTTTTACAGGTGACTATAGACCGGCGTTTATAGATGTAACAGTGAATGGTGAAAAGAAAACCAATGTATTAACCTTCATTGTTGTCAACAAGGAAGAGGAGGAGATAGCGCCACCTAATCATTACGCAGAGGAAATTCTTAACGGGGGCATGGTACACTAAGTGAAGCATATTTATCAGATTTACGTAAAAGATGGCACAAAAAGTTTAAAATGGCTTTCTAATGCAACTCACAAGGATTCATTTGGAGTTAAAGATAGTAATACCCACCTTTGTAAAAATTGTATGTGTTCTTCTAGGAATATTGATTCCTTTTTGTTAAACTAAAAATATATGATTTATAATACGCCACTTAGTTTAGTTGTGCCTAAGTGTTTGAAACCGTTAACATACCTGCATATGCTACTCTTGGTTAGCTACGCAGGATGTCTGGTGGATGTTATTTAAATAAACAACATACTGTTTTTAACAAATGATAAGGCAAGGTGGAATATGTCAACTTACAAACAAATGAATAAAGAAAGCTCTGTTTTTTTATATGAACAAATTAAGCTTCACATTAAAGATATGATTGAAACAGAAATGATTGAAAAAGGGGCAAAACTACCTTCAGAAAAAGAGTTGTGTGATCGATTTAATGCAAGCAGAATTACTGTTAGAAGAGCATTGAAAGAACTAGAAAATGAGGATGTTATAGAAGTTGTACATGGCAAGGGGACTTTTGTTAAGGGGCACAAACGCCCTATTCATATTTTGGATTTGCAAGGGTTTACTGAAGGATTGTCTGCCATGGAGAATCAATTCACAAAAAAAGTAATATCAAAAGAAATCATAGAGGCGGACAAATATTTAATGGAAAAGTTCGATCGGAAAAAACCTTTTGAACTCGTAAAGCTAGTAAGAATCATTAAAGATGAACACGATGTTTTTAGTGTTGACTTTGCGTATCTGCCATGTGATGTTTATCCCGACATCCTTCCTAAAATTAAGGATGATGTGTCTACTTTCGATATAATTCACCAAGATTATGGCATAGAGTTTCAAAATGCAAAGAAGAAGATTGAAGCTTCTTTGCCCACAACAGACATTAGTAAGCTATTTGATATCTCCAGTATTGACCCAGTAATCAGAGTTGATAAACTAATTGAAGATACCAACAATAAACCGGTCCATTTCTCTAATTATTACCTATTGGGTAGTAGAGTGAGTCTCCATATTGATATTAGAATGGATGGATAAAAAATGAGCAGGGACAACGCTTTCCCTGCTCATTTTTTATAAAGGTAACAAGACTGAAAGACTTTAAAATGAGTCTGTTAATAAGGTTTGTTGAAAAGGGATGATTTTTTCGAGTTTCTTTATATCTTCATATTCCCCCTTTAAAAGACCAGCATTAAAGAGATCACTGGGACGCTTATAACCAAGCATCATAATGGTTAGCTGTTGGATGTTACAATGAAGCCCTTTGACAGAAATGTCATCATAAGCTTCATAGGTTATCTTAATGTGGTCACCAATAGAATTAAAGTGATATGTACCATTGTTTTCAGGTAAAAAGTCATCTACAACATGTAATAAGAGAGGCTGTGTTAAGTAACATTTTTGTAATGGATACTTTTCCAGAAATGCCAGCACGTCGACAATACGTGCCATGAAATTGGGTTCAACTTTGTGTTGGAATGAAGGATCATTAATGAGTAACCTAATATGATCATTATCAGGTAGAGTGATTCGTACCTCCTCTGCCATCGAGTCATGGTCACTGATAAATTGGAATAACAACTTTCTGGCATTGAGCGTGCAGTCAACCATTTCGTGCACGTGAAGAACATTCTCTTTAACCATGTAAAGAAGATATCCTTCAGCACTCCCAGCTTCATCATATGCGACCGCGGTGTGCCATCTATCTTTAAAAACTCGCTGCTCCCACCATTTTCTATCTCGTGTGAGCATACCTGTAAATTGTTTAGCGTACCTCGTATAAACCGAATGTAGCGTGTCAAGGTCCAATGGGTTACGACGTAAATATCCCTTACCATCCCAGTCTTTTTTTAGCTTTTTCATGGGAATGGTATATTTGTTACTATGAAAAGCCATTTCCCAACCATATTTACGGTAGAATGGAATTGAAAATGGATGTAAAAAAGATATGGTTTGACCTTCTTTTTTCATTTCTGTTAAGGCATGCTTTAGCAGTTTTTTGACCATGCCTTGTCTGCGGTATTCTGGCCATGTTCCAACAGCACTAATACCACCCATTTTGTACGTGTTTCCAAGAATATAGCAGGAAAGTGGGATGAGATGCAATTTGGCTGCAAGATCCCCTTCCACCATCCACCCCCATATTCTATGCCGGGCCATTTCTTTCTTTTTCTTTATAAGCTCGTCTTCAGATAACTCGTATTGAAAGGCAAATTGTGATAATAAAGAAACAGATTCATAATCACTTTCTTTTAATTCAATAATATCTTCCAACTTATGACCTCCAATTTAGAAATAGAATTTAATCTTATTAATCTATTCAGGTCGTACTTATGACCTCTTTAAGAGTCATGTCCTTCATAGAATTTAATTTTAAATGATAATCCTTGAACGGAAGAGACTTAGTGATCGGATTAGGCACAATAATTGTCTTTAAATCTGCTTTTTGGGCTGCAATCAATCCGTTTAATGAATCCTCGAAAACGATGGCCTCTGACGGTCTTATATTTAATTCTTTGATTGCTTTATTAAATAGGTCCGGAGAAGGTTTGACATCTTTCACATCGTCTTTCGTTATCAAAATATCAAAATAAGATATTAATTTGAGATTGGTTAAGTGTGTCGTAGCCCACCTTTTGGAAGAGCTTGTTGCCAAAGCGATTTTAAGATTTTTTTTGAAGGCATCCTCCAAAAAGTCTTTTACGCCATCCCGCTCTTTATAGTTTTTTATTTTTAGTGTGTGTAACTTTCCGGCTTTATCTTTAATCATATGATAATCATATGAATCACCTAACTCTGTTTGTAGAAAATCCCAAAAAACTTCTCCATTGGAGCCAACACATTTAACAAAATCCTCTATTTGTAGATTATAACCATATAGTTCCTCCAAAGTTTCTTTATAGGATTCATACCATGCCGTTTCCGTATCTAAAATGAGGCCGTCAAAATCAAATATTAAAGCTTTTATCATGTGTTATCACCTCGAGTTTGTATTTATGTAAGTGTGTGCAAAAGAAAAATATTTTTACCTTAATTAGAAATTATTAATCAATTATTATATCTAAGATGTAATATAACATCATATTAATACAAATGCCAGTTTGATGTGAGAACCGATGCAAAGTGAATAAATAGGATTTTGTGCAAATAACATAATAAAGAGCCCAACCTTAAGAGGCTGAACCCTTTATTAAGGATGTCCATTCGACAAAAACCGGGAAGTGACAGGCACCAGACCGGTACCCAGCACCACCCCGAAACACCGCTCCTATCCACGCCCCTTCACAAACCGCATCGCGCCCAACAGCAGCGTCATCACAACGCCCATCATCATCGCGACAAACAGCCAGCCCCATGTATACGCACCCGTCGTGTCAACCAGATGCCCAAACACTGGCGGAGCAAACATGACCCCAACTGCACCGATAGTCAAGCTGAATCCGGTAGCGATCCCGGACTGCCGAAATGGCACCAATTCCGTCGCAGCGTTCATCCAAATGCCATTGAAGCCCGATACACAGAAACCAAACACAAACGTGAGCGGCGTCATTGCCCAGAAAGAAATACCCGCTGGCAAAAAGGCAAACAAAAGCCCCATCCCCGCAACCATTATGGAGATGATCAAAATAATCACGATCCGCTTGCTGTCAAACAGCCGGTCACTGACCAGCCCCCAGATGATCCTGCCAAAAGATCCGCCCACTTCAGCGATTACCAGCAGCAACCCGGCAGAAATTAGCCCGATCTCCAAGAATTCATAAGCAAATAACACAATATACGTATTGAAAATCATCTGAGACCCACTCAACAACATCGCGGCAAAACTGATCAAAAGGAGCGCTCCGTTTTTCGCCATCTCAACCAGTCCACTAAAAAAACGTGCCGGTTCAGCTGAAGATTCCGCCTCTGCCACCCCTCAGGATCCCGAAAAAGCATAAACACAGCCAAGCCCACGATCACCAGCAGCACACTGGCAAGAATAACCGCTGGTCGCCAGCCCCACACATTCGCAAGCGGCAGCAGCAACAACGCTGACAAAGCAGAGCCTGCCGTAATACCCATTTGCTTAATGCCCATCGCCGTGCCACGTTTCTTCGCATCAAACCAATACAAAATGCCACGATTCGCAGCCGGATGGGACGCACCGTACCCGACACCACCAAGTACAATCATCAGCAGCATGCCCGCATAAACAGACACAAACGTCATCACCATAAAACTGCCGCCCAGACAAACAGCTGCGATCAAGAGCATCCACTTGGTCCCAATCCGATCCGTTAAAAACCCAGCCGGCAGGGCTATAACCGACTGTCCCACAAACAACGCAGCAGGCATTAACCCAATCTGCGCCTTCGTCAACGATAAGTCAACGCCAATCAACGGTCCAAGTGGTGCCAGACTCCGTCCCACAAAAGCCACCAGAACCTGCAGCCCCACAAGCAGCGCCAGCATCTTCCACGGCATTAAATGATCCTTTCCCAAACGCTGCACGGATGTAGCCATACATATTTCAATCCTTTCATTTCACAACTCATCAAAAAATCCAAAAAGATAATTCCTAAAACAATACTATACCAATCCCCCACACAGGTCACCCGCAAAGACCTGCCTCCACCCAAATCCCACTCGACAAAAACCTGGAGGTGACAGGCACCAAACCGTAGCAAACATATTTTGGATCCGGCGCCACGTTTTAATGGGGAAGTGGAAGTGGCGATCTTCGTTTGATAGGAGGCACTCTTGCTTTGATAGAACGTGGTCTTGCTCTGATAGGACACGCTCTTGCTCCGATAGAACGTGGTCTTGCTCTGATAGGACACGCTCTTGCTCCGATAGCACATACTCTTGCTCTGATAGAACGCCCACTTGCCCCGATAGAAACACGTTTCCTGAATAAACCTACCCACTCAGCAAAAGACGCCTTGCGATCGCATCTCCCAGACCACCTCATTCGACAAAATTCGGAAAGTGACAGGCACCACTTAGGCACCTACCGACTGTAGGGAGGGTTAATGTTTATGAGGTGTTTGTCATATTCATGGGGTGTTTTACATAGAATCGTAAAAAGTGGCTATCTGTTTCTAGAAAAGTGTTGACATTTTTTAGATTTGTGCTTATTATGTAAATGTAATCGATTACAGTAAGGGTTTCTCAGCAGGAGATACATAACATAATAAGCAATCATTAATTTTTACCGCTAAATGTAATCGATTACATCAGTGCTGTAGTATCCACTCACTAACTGAGGAGGTGATCTTCATCCAAAACATCGGTCTTATTGGTCTGGGGTTTATTGGTCAGAAACACTTGGAAGCATATAGTCATATCCCTAACGCTCGGGTGAAGGCAATTTGTACGGCTGATCAGGAAAAAGGCACTAAGCTGGCTGCTGAATTCAATACGTCCCATGTTACAAGCTTTGAAGACTTATTAGCAGATGACGACATCGATGTGATTGATATTTGCCTCCCGACACACTTGCATGAATCATACGCGCTCAAGGCGGCACATGCAGGTAAGCACATTTTCTGCGAGAAACCGCTGACGCTAACAGCGGAATCAGCGCAACGCATGATTGAGGCAACAGAAGCAAACGGGGTGCGACTGTTCGTGGGACATGTTCTGCGCTTTTGGCCAGAATACGCTCTCATCCAATCCTACAGCCAGACAAAAATGCAAGATATACAAGTGATCCACGCCAAGCGGCTTGGGCAGGCCCCGAAGTGGAGTGACTGGTTTCAATACCCTGAAAAAAGTGGCGGGGCCTTATTCGATTTGCATATTCATGATATCGATTACATTTGTGCGTTGCTTGGAGAGGTTGCGACGGTATACGCTGTTGGTCACCAAAATGCGTACGGGGCATGGGACCATGTTATGACGACGTTAACATTTAATAATAACAGTCAGGCATTCGTGGAAGCTTCACACCGCATGCCACCAGATTATCCGTTCTCAATGACCTTCAGGGCTCAAACACCGGATGCAACATTAGATTACAAGAGTCAAGCCGGTGACAATATCGATCCGGATGAGGATAGTCACACGACAATGACCTATTACTCATCTACAGAAAAAACATCCTTACAGGTCGAGGCAACAGATCCTTTTCAACAAGAACTGATTTATTTCATCCATTGCCTTGAAGCGAATCAGGACAACACAATTATTCCGCTTTCAGATGTCCTGTATACACTGAAGCTGCTGAAGGCAATCGAACGGTCATTGGAAACAAAAAAGGTTATAAGCATGCACAACACAACTCGAAAGGAGGGGGTGTGTTCCAATCAGTCAGAAAGCTAGCAAGCGCACATGACCGTATCTGAGCCTGTATTTCTGAACACGAAACCATTTAGGGGGTTATTCAAATGAAGAAATCTTTTTATGTGCTGGTATTATTCGGTTTACTGATCGCTGGAATCTTGAGTGCCTGTGGTGGAGATAACACAACAGAAGCAGAAGCTGAAGGAAATACCGGCGGGAACGATGGTGGCGATGGTGATAAACATAAAATCGGTATCCTGGCACCAGCCGTGACGCATGGTTGGGTGGCAGCGGTCGCGTATCATGCTGAGAACAGAGCTGAAGAATTGTCTGATGAGATTGAGTATCAGATTCAAACGAGCAGTAACGCAGAGGAAATGACCTCACAGCTTGACGACTTGATGACCTGGGGCGCAGAAGCCATTGTTGCATTCCCACAGTGGGAAGGAATGGAAGTTCCGATCCAGAAAGCATTAGACGCAGACATCGAGGTTGTCAACTTCGATATTGAAATCGATGCTGAAGGCGTTTACCGTGTTGCGGGTGACAACGAAGACATGGGGATCCAGGGCGCCAATTATATTGTCGATAAGATCGGCACAAAAGGAACGGTCGTCGTACTGGAAAATCCATCTGCTGGCTCTGTGTCCAAACTCCGTGTCAACGGGTTTAAAGACACGATCGCTGACATCGCACCTGACATGAACCTTGAAACATATGCAGCAGAATTTACGCGGGAATCTGGTCTGAGTGACTTTTCCGATATCCTGACATCCCTTGACCATATTGACGCTGTCTATTCGATCGATGATGAGACATCCATTGGTGTGCTTCAGGCCATCAATGAAGCTGGAAGAGATGAGATCCAAGTTGTAACTGGCGGGGCGGCATGCAGGAGTACTTTAAAATGATGCCGGAAAATGAAGACATCTGGATTGAGTCTGCTCTGTACAGTCCGGCAATGGTTAAAGATGCGGTCGATGTTGCGCTTGACCTCTTAAATGGCAAAGACGTTGACAAACAAACCATTATTCCGACAACCATTGTGGATCGCGACAATTATGAAGAGTTTCTTGACGAAGACTCACCTTACTAAGGTCACGAACAGCATGAATGAGAAAATAGGATAACAGGGGAGGGGCCCACACACCCCTCTCCACAAAAATCCTGGTCTGGAAGTGATGGCATGATCATCGAAATGGAAAACATTAAAAAATCATTCGGCAGCAACAATGTGCTTAAAGAGGTCTCCCTAACCATTCAAGGCGGTGACATTTGTGCCTTGCTCGGAGAAAATGGTGCAGGGAAATCGACGCTGATGAACATTTTAGGTGGCGTTCATCAGATGGACGCTGGCGCCATTAAAATCAACGGAGAACCGGTCAGCTTCACAACACCTTCAGATTCGCTCAATGCAGGCATTGCTTTTATCCATCAAGAACTAAATCTGATTAATGACCTGCCCATTTATGAAAATATGTTTCTCAGCCGAGAACTGAAAACCAAATTCGGGACTCTTGATCTGAAAGGTATGATCACAGCAACAGCTGAAATTTTTAAACAAATGAACATTGATCTGGATCCGCGGACAATGGTCAAGGATCTGGATTCTTCCTATAAACAAATCGTGGAAATCTGTCGTGCAATGATGACGAACGCATCGATCATTATTATGGATGAACCGACAACGTCTCTGACTGAACAAGAAATTGCGCGGGTTTTTGAAATGATGCGGACGATGAAGACCCATGATGTCGGTATTATATTTATTTCTCATAAATTAAATGAAGTGAAACAGGTGTGTAACCGCTATGCCGTATTAAGAGACGGCAACCTCGTGTCAGAGGGGGATGTAGCGGATGTGACCACAGATGATCTGGCTCGGTTTATGGTCGGGTTTGATGTCCGGACAGAATCCTTGAGACGGGAAAAAGAACTGGGCCGTGAAGTGCTGCGTCTGGAAAATTTAACATCAAAGCAGCTTTTTAAAGATATTAACTTGACCGTACGTGCTGGTGAGATTCTCGGGGTTACTGGGTTACTCGGAGACGGCAGGAGTGAACTTTTCCAGTCAGTCTTTGGGGCTAATGACCCGCCTTCCGGACAGATTTATTTGGACGGTCAGGCGATCACCATTCATGACACCACGGAGGCGCTTGAAAAGGGGATTGCTTACCTCCCGCGAAATCGCAAAGAGAATGCGATCCTCCCTGATATGAATATTATTGAAAATGCTGCGATCACCACTTGGCCAAAATTTTCCCGGGGCGGGGTGATTGACATCAACCGGCATGAGGAAGCTTTTGCCGGTCACCGCAAAACATTACGTCTGAAAATGGGTGAATTGACTGACAGCATTACAAGTCTCTCAGGTGGCAACCAGCAAAAAGTTGTTCTGGCGAAATGGCTGGCTACAAATCCGGAGATTCTGATTCTGGATAATCCAACGCAAGGTGTTGATGTCGGTGCCAAAGAAGACATCTATGACATTATCCTTAAATTGGCAGAAGATCAGATTGCCATTATTGTCCTCTCAGGGGAAGCGCAGGAAATTATCCGCCTGTGTGACAGAGCGGTTGTGATGTACCACGGGGTCATTCAGGGTGAGGTTACAGACGATAAGATGACCGAACATGAGATTATGCGGCTTGCGACAGGCGGGAATTAACATCGTAAAGGAGTTGGATGCCAGACATGGAGAACAGCCAAGCAACACAAAAAAGATCTTTTATGGAATGGTTTAAATACAGATGGTCCAATAATCCGTTGTTCAGCATCTTTATTGCATTGGTCATCATGATTATTTTACAAACACTGGTCCTTGGATTTGATTATGATTCTTTCGGTGACTGGCTGCAGTCCTGGACCAACAACTGGATCAATATTCTAAGAAATAACGCAGGCATCGGCATTATTGCACTCGGGATGACAATGGTCATTATGTCAGAAGGCATTGACTTGTCTGTTGGGTCAACGCTTGTGGCCACAGGTGCCTTCACCATGATGCTGATCGACACGGGCGCAAAAGGTTTTCTCGGGATGTTTGGTCTGACAGGGGTGCTCGGTTTCGTTGTGGCAATTCCGCTTGTGCTCATATTCGGGTACCTGCTCGGGGCGCTCATTGGTGTCACGATCACAAGAGGGAAGGTGCCACCTTTCATTGCGACACTTGGGGCGATGATGATCTTCCGTAGTGTCACTCAGCACTTCATGCAGGGCTATAACCCAAGAGTCCCGATGGAGTTTTTGCAGATTGCCAGTTTCAAAATCGGACCGTATATGATTATGCCAATCGTCTACTGGGCGGTCATCGCAGCGATTTTATACTATGTTTCGAAGCGCACGACATTTGGCCGGCAGATTATTGCCGTCGGTTCAAGTGAACGGGCAGCCAAACTTTCCGGGGTAAAAGTCAACAAAGTTAAGCTCCGAGTCTATGGTCTTATGGGGTTGCTTGTGTCAGTCGCAGCGCTCATACAAGTATCGCGCATCGGCTCGATGGACTTTTCCAATGCGGGACGTGGCATGGAGATGGATGCCATTGCGGCGGCTGTTGTCGGCGGAGCGAGCCTTAGCGGTGGAAAAGGCTCTATTCTCGGGGCAGTCTATGGGATGCTGATTATTGCCGTGATGAATAATCTATTAAACCTGTTCGGTGTACCGCCTTTTTTAAGAGAAGCGTTTAAAGGTATGATTGTTGTGGCAGCAGTGCTTCTGCAAAGGAAAGAAAAGCTTTCTTAGACGAAACGGAAGAATGCCATTAAAATGAAATATGATACGAGACAATCAACTATCGCACAGGCTCGATACAGGAAAGTAGGCACGATACTATGGCAAACATCAGACAGGTTGCAGACAAAGCGGGGGTTTCGGTTGCGACGGTATCCAGGGTTCTGAATGGGCACAATACTGTCTCAAACAAAACGAAACAAAAAGTGGAGGAAGCTATTGCACAATTAAATTATGAACCGAGCAGTCTTGGACGGAATCTGCGCAATTCGGAAAGTCGGTTGCTGCTGGTTTTGATCCCTGAAATTGCTAACCCGTTTTATTTTGAAATCATCAAGGGCATTGAAACGACCGCACTCAATCACAACTATAATATTCTTCTCTGTGAGACCAATTCAGACCCTGAGCGCGAGGACATTTACTTTGATCTGGTGCGTTCCAAGATGGCAGATGGCATTATATCAATGGATCCGGCGGTCAATATGGAAACACTGATCGCGCTCGCTGAAGCGCATGCGATTATTCAATGCAGTGAATACGACATCGACAGCGGCATCCCTTACGTCACCATTGATAGTGAGAAAGCCGCTTATATGGCAGTGGAGCATCTCATTAATATAGGTCACAGGAAGATCGGGCTCATTAATTCTAATAAGGACTTTCTATATGCGAGGCAACGTGAAAAAGGCTACCAGAAGGCTCTTGAGGATCATGGCATTGAAGTGAATCCAGCGTATATCAGATATACACATAAACTGGGATTTGAGTACGGCCAACAAGCCATGCGGGATATTTTGAAACTTGACGACAGACCAACAGCGGTGTTCGGTGTTTCCGACCTCTTAGCCATTGGTGCTTTAAGGGAGATTCACACGAACGGTCTCAGTGTTCCGGACGATATCGCTGTCGTCGGCTTCGACCGGATTGACTTTTCCAACATGACACACCCCACATTGACGACCATTGCTCAGCCCATGTGCGAAATGGGAACCATTGCAGCTCAAATGCTGTTAAAGAAAATTCGCGGCGAGGCGGTAACAAGCACCGTGTTGCAGCATGAGCTGGTGGTCAGAGAATCGACTAAACCAAAATAGGAGGGATCTGTTTGAGTATCACAGCAGGTATTATCGGATGCGGGTCGATCACACGTTATCGGCATGCACCAGAATATAAGGCAAATCCCCATGTGAGTAAAATTGTTTTTTACGATCGCAATCCGGAACGCGCTGAGGCACTTGCTGAACTGTTCGGCGGGACGACAGCCGGAAGTGTTGAGGCATTACTGAATGATCCAGAGATTGATGTGATCAGTGATTGTTCTTCAAATGAATATCACCATATTCACACGACAAACGCCTTGTTGAACGGAAAACATGTCTTATGCGAAAAACCCTTATCCTTAACCTTAGAGCAGGCCGAGGGAATTCTCTCCGCACAGGAACAATCAGGCAAAAAACTGATGGTAGACCACAACCAGCGTCTGACAAAGGCCCATCAAGAAGTGAAGCGGATCATCAAAAACAATGAATTAGGCAAACCACTGACATTTAAAACGACATTTGGACATCAGGGGCCAGAGCACTGGGGCTTCAACAAAAGCAACTCAACCTGGTTTTTTAAAAAAGAACGCTCAGGCCTGGGCGTAGCAGGTGACTTAGGCATTCATAAAATTGATCTGATCCATTATTTGCTTGATGACGAAATTGAATATGTCAGTGCCTTTAAAGGGGCGCTTGATAAAGTCGATGAAAACGATCAGCCGATTCAAGTTGCTGATAACATTGTCTGCAGTCTAAAAACCAAAAAAGGCGTTCTGGGATCTGCCTCATTTTCCTGGACGTATTACGGGGAAGAGGACAACAGCACCATCATCTATTGCGAACACGGGATCATAAAAATATATACACATCCAGACCATCAAATTGAAGTCATACGGTCTGATGGCGGTAAAGTCCATTATCAGCTGGAATCCATTCAGACGAACGACAACCAGTCAAACACGGGTGTGATCGATGCTTTTATTAAGGCTGTGCGCTTGGATGAAGAACCAGTGGTCACCGGACACGACGCTTTTTCTTCGTTGAAAGTAATACTTGGTATTCTGGAAGCGGCAGACACACAGAAGATAGTGAAGATTTAAGGTTAACGATAAACAGAGGTAGGAGTGGTCATATGAAACTCGGTGTATTTACCGTCTTGTTTTCCGGAAAAACGCTGGATGACATGCTTGACGGTGTGAGGGATATCGGTCTTGAAGCGGTTGAGATTGGCACCGGCGGCAATCCAGGAAATGACTTTTGTAATTTAGATGAATTGCTAGAGAGTGCGGATAAGCGAAAAGCCTATTTGGACAAGATTGAGTCACGCGGGCTGAGTATCAGCGCATTCAGCTGCCACGACAACCCGGTCTCACCCGACAAAGCACATGCTGAAAAAGCGCATGAAACGTTTGTTAAAACAGTTAAACTGGCTTCGTTAATGGGCGTACCGGTGGTGAATACATTTTCCGGCACCCCCGGCTCACATGAAGGGTCTAAATATCCGAACTGGCCTGTAACCCTTGGCCAACTGAATACAGCAATATTTTGAAGTGGCAATGGGAGGAAAAGTTAATTCCTTACTGGCAGGAAGCCGGAAAGATCGCTAAGGACCATGGTGTGAAAGTCGGTCTGGAACTTCATGCCGGATTTCTTGTGCATACACCATACACCATGCTGAAGCTCCGCGAAGCAACCAACGACGCAATCGGCGCGAACCTGGACCCGAGTCATCTCTGGTGGCAAGGCATTGATCCAGTCGCCGCCATTAAAATACTTGGAAAAGAAAACGCGATCCATCATTTCCATGCCAAGGATACGTATATCGATCAGGATAATGTTAATATGTATGGCCTGACCGACATGCAGCCTTACGATGCTGTTCAAACACGTGCCTGGAGCTTCAGGTCAGTCGGTTACGGGCACAGCATCAAAGAATGGTCCGACATTGTCAGTGCCCTCCGTACATACGGCTATGACCATGTCATCAGCATCGAACACGAAGATCCGATTATGTCCATTAACGAAGGCTTCACCCGAGCCGTCCGCAACCTGCAGCAGATACACATACAAGAACCGCCCACAGAGATTTGGTGGGCAGACTAACTTCTTTATGTACTTCAAAAAAGACCCGAAAACCGGGTCTTTTTGATTGGCTACTTCATGACCACGAAGACACATACTGCGAACCGGAATGACTGCTCCTGGCAACCGCTCGGGGAAAACACTGCGCTTTCCGTGGGCGCTGCTGAGCCTCCTCGCGCTGCGCGCTGTGGGGTCTCACCGAGGCTTTGCATCCCACAGGAGTCTCCGTGTTTTCCCCGAGCTTGTTATGAGAGCTTATTCTCTAACTCTTATGTGAGTAAAACCTTCCCAGCTACTGATAAACATAGAGTGATTGGAGCGGAGGGAAGTCGACTCCCACAGCCTTTTTTATTTAACTTGTACCCTTTTGTCTCGTATGAAAATGTATAGACGTTATCCTCATGAGGTAATCTACCAACAATAATAACGCTGGCGTGTCTCGTCATTCTGCCAGATCAGCCACAATTCAAACGGCCTCTTTCTCGTGTTTTCACGCTCCCTGCGTTTTGACATCCCGTTTCAAAGCGAGGTATTGATCATAGCTATCATTCCTTCAACTAAAATCGCTACCAGTAGGTATTGTGAAATATATAGCTTATGTACCTGATTGTCACTAAAAAATTGATGTTTTTACAGTTAACCCTCTAATAACTACGAAGACACAAACTGAGAACAAGAGGAAACTTGGAATGACTGCTTCTGGCAACCGCTCGGGGCAAACACTACGCTTTCCGTGGGCGCTGCTGAGCCTCCTCGCGCTGCGCGCTGTGGGGTCTCACCGAGGCTTATCTTCCCGCAGGAGTCTCCGTGTTTTCCCCGAGCTTGGTGAGGTGTGCGTTCTATCACTTCTTTTACAGAGCAATTCGTTATGCAAGTCGCCCATAAACATTACAAAAATAGGGGGCACATATATAGCGGAGAAAATACATGAAGACTCCTGCGGGAACAGCACGAGTCCGAAGACCCCACAGCGAGCGCATTAAGGAGGGTCGACTAAAACCGCCCTTTGCGGGCAACGTCGACATACCCCTTGCCGGGGCAAGGAGGCTGAGGCCGTGCCCGCGGAAAGCGAAATGTATTTTCGGAGCGACGTCTTTTCTCATACAAACTTAGTTAGTTCGCAGTTTTGGATATTGCATCTTAATAAACAGCAAGAACCTATGTGAAATCAACCCCATTCGACAAACTTCAGGAAGTGACTGTCACTTCCCACCCCCCCAAAAAAATAAGGCGTTAAGATTGACCTCACTTTACATGAGTTTTAAAATGGCTTGTTGGATAAACTAATATACATCTTAGACGAAGGAGCATCACACATATGAAGAATATCCGTTTTTCAATGGCACTTGCTGCTATGCTTGTGCTGTCACTCGTACTCGCCGCATGCGGTGGGGGCAACGACGATAATGCCAGCGAGAACAACACGAAACTGGCAGATGACGCTGAACTCGGCGAAAAGAACATCACGCTCCCATACGTGTCATGGGCAGGCTCAACCTCCCGTACACCACTGCTCGCAGCCGTACTTGAAGACGTCGGCTACAATGTCGATATGAAACAAGTGGAAGCAGGCCCAATGTGGGCAGCAGTCGCAGACGATCCAGCATCATTCACTGCAACCGGCTGGCTCCCAACAACACACCAAGAATATATTGAAAAATACGGTGACGACGTCGAAGTGTACGACACAAGCATCATCGACAAAGCACCGCTCGCCCTAACAGTTCCTTCATATATGGAAGACATCAATTCCATTGAAGACTTAAAAGGCAACGAAGATCTCGGCGAAAAAGTTGACTGGGAAATCACAGGCATCGACCCAGGTGCCGGCATCATGCAGAACACGGAGAAAGCACTCGAACATTACGGTCTTGACAAATGGAGCGTCCAATCCAGTTCAGAAGCGGCCATGCTTTCCGAACTCCAAAAGAAAATTAAAAACGAAGAACCAGTTGTAGTCCCACTCTGGAAACCACACTGGATCTTCGCAGCAGAAGACCTGAAAATGCTCGAAGACCCTGATGAAATTTACGGCGGCGACGGGGACCACATCGACCTTGTCTTCAACAAAGAATTCAAGGAAACCTCCCCAGCAGCGTATCAGATCGCTACTCAGTTCGCTGAAAACTATAACTCAGAAAACGAAGAAGAGCTCATGGGACCAATCTTCGTTGACGACAAAGACGCAGAAGAAGTCGCTCAACAATATATGAAAGACAATCCTGACAAAGTCAAAACATGGCAAAAAGGCGTTATCGCCGAATAACCAGTAGTGTCAGAAGGGGTCAGTCCTTCGGGTCAAAAGACCAGGGGACTGGCCCCGCTTTTTTGAGCTGCAACACCCGCCTACTACAACGACTCATAAAATCCCACCAGCCAATCCGCCTCAATCTCACCATCCTTCACCTTATAAAAGATCTGATTAATCATAACCTCCCGCACATACGGCACAATAAAATCAGACTCACCACTATCATTATAAAAATAAATAATACTCGCCCGCGATGGAATATAAGCCGTCTCATTCCCCACCAGACTTTCATATTGAAAATCATCCAGAAAATCCAACAACTCACGAATCTTCTCCGGGTTATCCGTACTTCTATACCGATGATCCGAAGGGATATTCAACTTAACCCGAACAATCTCCTCAGATGGAATCTCAATTGTTTCAGCCAAATCCACCTCCTGCAAAGGCACATACACCGCCAAAACAAGCACAAAAACCATCGCAAACGCCGCACCCAATATATAAATCCTTCCCATGCTCATCCCTCCACTCAAGACACACAGGCTGGAAAATTAAAACCACACAACCCCACACACCCATTATCACCCGCACCACCCCAAAACACCTTGACACAAATCAAGTTTCCACCCAAAATCCATTCGACAAAATTCGGGAAGTGACTGTCACTTCCCGAATAATCTCCACTCGCCATTCCCACCACCCGCATGAGCGCATCACAATCGACAGGCGAGCTCTTTGCTCAGCAAATAACACTTGACTTACACATGAAAACGGTTAAAATTTAATGTATACTACAAAATGAAATAAATTCTAACAAAAGGGGTGTGGAGAAATGAAACGTCTGAAACTGACAGGCTTTCTATTACTCGTATTACTGTTAGCGCTTGCAGGTTGCGGCAGTGCCAAAGATGATGGTGGCTCGTCCAACAATGGCGGCGATAACAATGGGGGAGACAACTCCGGTGGCGGCGACGTCCGCGTAACCATCGGAACAGGGGGTACAAGTGGTACATACTATCCACTTGGTGTTGCCATGGCTCAGCAAATTTTCGGCAATGTTGACGGTGTGTCCGGTGCAAAAGCTGTTTCAACCGGTGCATCTGTCGCGAACGCTCAGGAAATGGCTGAAGGCAAATATCAGCTTGCCCTCATTCAGAACGACATTGCGTACTATGCTGTAAGCGGTGAGACGCTGTCCGACTTTGAAGGCAACCAGGTCGACAACATGGCCGGCATGGTGTCCCTGTATCCAGAGGACATTCAGCTCGTCACGACTAAGGACTCCGGTGTCACGTCCATCGAAGATCTTAAAGGTAAAAAAGTTGCAGTAGGGGACCAGGGCAGTGGTACAGAAGCCAACGCCAAGCAGATCCTCGAAGCTGCCGGCATCACGTATGACGATTTCACACCAGAATATCTCGGCTTTGGTGACGCATCACAAGGTCTGCAAAACGGTACAATCGACGCAGCATTCATCGTCGCCGGTGCACCGACAAGTGCCATCCAGGAGCTTGGCGCCAGCAAAGATGTGACCGTCCTATCCTTGTCCGATGACATTATTTCAACACTCACATCCGAGTATTCCTACTACACAGAACGCACGATTTCAAAAGATGAGTACGCCGACTACGGTCAGGAAGAAGACATCAATACCGTAGCCGTTCAGGCGATCCTCGTCGTGGATAAAGAACTGTCCGAAGACGTCGTTTACAATATGACAAAAGCTATGTTCGATAACAAAGACGAACTGGAAGCAGCCCATGACCGCGGCAAAGACATCAAGTTGGAAGAAGCAACAGACGGCATGTCGATTGACTTGCATCCAGGCGCCGCCAAGTATTATGAGGAAGAAGGCGTATCGACCGACTAATGAAAACACAATCCAATCCCGCCCTGCAGCGGCTCATCAAGCGTCCTGCGGGGTGGATCATTGGGCTAAGCGCGTGTGTGTTAATGGGGATCGGCATTTATTTGCTCGCATCAGATGTGCACATCATCCAAGCAACGGATGATTCCGGCGACATCCTGATGGTCCAGCAGATAAATGCCGATTCGACGTTGACATCCCGGTACATCCATTCCGTCGCACGCTGCCCCATGATCGAAAAATTCCAGATCAATAAAACCGGCGAAATTGTGCTCACAGAAAGCTGGAACTGCAGCTTCGGCGCCGGCATTGAATACCAAACACCTGAGGGCGCAACCACAAGGGAAGAGGATGGCTTTTTCATATACGAAGGTCTCAACAAACCCTTCAAACAACTATCCATCCACGCCGTCAAACTCAACGAATACACCGTCACCATCGACGGGCAAACATACGAACTATCAAAAAATCCATACCTGGGCAAAACCATCACATTTGAAGTTATGGAGCAGACCAGGTTCAGTTACCTTTTTGGAAAAATTACGCAGTGACTCTTGTAGATTCATAGAGAAATAACCTTCCTTTATGAAAAGTAGACACATACTGCAAAACTGTTTAAGACTGCTTCTGGCAACCGCTCGGGGGAAACACTGCGCTTTCCGCGGGCGCTGCTGAGCCTCCTCGCGCTACCGCGCTGTGGGGTCTCACCGAGGCTTTGCATCCCACAGGAGTCTCCGTGTTTCCCCCGAGCTTGGTGAGGAGTGTTTACTTTCTTTCTTGCCTTTATGAGGGGAATAGTTGAAAGTGAGAGTTTTGCAAAAGTACTTTAACGCCAAATACTCTAGAAGTTTTTTTCTTCTTTCTACATCTCTTTTGTGGAAAGAGCAAACATATAATGAAATTCCTGATACTGAGAATATGTTCTGGCTTACTAGCGGTTTGTTTTATGGTTCTTGATTTTTGATAGTGAAAGTAATAAGGCTATAGCATTAACCAACTCTGCAAACATATAAATGGATGCCTAATATAAGTGTGGCGATGCTTAACTATAGCCAGTGATCGGAGCGAAGGGCAGTCGACTCCTGCGGGAACAGCACGAGTCCGAAGACCCCACAGCGAGCGGTTTTTGCGAGCGAGGAGGCTGAGGCCGTGCCCGCGGAAAGCGACTGCCCTTCGCGCAGATCACGATGACGCTTATACGGTTATCCGCATACCTGATAGTTTGATAAGAAACACTACAATCACCACAAGGGAGGGTCACCATGGCTCAATCAAATCAATCCAATCTGAAAGAAGAATACGACATTGAAGAAATGAATAAGCAGCTTGATGAACTGGAGGGGAGTGACCGGACGTTGTACGGCTGGATGGCCATGATCATCCTCATCACCGCCGTGTCGATGTCTCTGTTCCATCTTTACACTGCCGGCATCGAAATGCTGCCCCGCATGAAGCAGAACGCGGTCCACCTCGGGTTTGCGCTGACCCTCACCTTTTTAATTTTCCCGATTAAAAAAGGCCTCGGTCAGAAAAAGATCCCCTGGTACGACCTGATTCTAGCTGCACTCGGCGCGTTTACCGGTATATACATCATTATCATTTTCGCCGACCTGCTTGGAAAAGTGGGAAACCCGAACACATTGGACACGGTCATTTCATTTATTGCTGTCCTGCTCGTGCTCGAAGCTACCCGCCGTGTTGTGGGAAAACCACTCGTGATCCTGGCGTTCATTTTCATGCTGTACGCATGGCTCGGTGATAAGTTCTTACCCGAGTTCCTCGGCAGCCGGGCAATTCTGCCGGACGCGATCAACCACTTTGGTTTTAGCTGGAGTGAAATTGCGGAGTTTATGTACTTATCCAACGAAGGTATTTTCGGCACCCCGATCACCGTGTCCGCGCAGTACGTCTTTATCTTTATCCTATTCGGGGCCTTCCTCGAAGTGACCGGCGCCGGGCGCATGTTCATCGATCTCGCACTGTCACTCGTTGGCTCGTTCAAAGGTGGTCCGGCCAAAGCAGCGGTCGTCTCATCAGGCATGATGGGCTCGATTTCCGGAAGCTCGGTCGCGAACGCGGTCACGACCGGAACGTTCACCATTCCGCTCATGAAAAAAATCGGCTTCAGGCCGCATGTCGCGGGGGGCGTGGAAGTTGCCGCGTCATCCAGTGGACAGTTTCTGCCGCCCGTCATGGGCGCCGCGGCCTTTATCATGGCGGATTTTACTGGGATTCCGTATCTCGAAATCGCCGCAGCTGCCGCAGTTCCGGCCTTGCTCAGTTACACAGCGATCCTGTTCATGGTGCACCTGGAAGCAAGCAAGTACAATCTGTCCGGAATCCCGCGCAGTGAGCTCGTGTCACCGTTCAGGATTCTCGCCAATCGCGGTTACTTATTGCTGCCAATCGTCGCGATTATCGTGTTGCTCGTCATGCGACTCACACCGATTCTCGCGTCGTTTATGGCCATCATGGGTGCCATTTTCATTGCGCTGTTCTCATACCGCATGCAAAAGCGCTTCGGCGCAGGTTTTCTTGTATCACTTCTGTTCGTCGGGGGCGCCTATGGTGGACACCTGCTGTTCGGCCTAAACAAATACGTGACATTCGTCGCGGCCGGCGCACTCGTTTTCGCGCTCATTTGGTACGCGCTTGGGAAGAAAATAGAAGGGGAAGGGCAAACGAAATTCGGCTGGAAAGAATTTTTCATGGCCTGTGAACAAGGCGCCAAGAATTCGCTCAGTGTCGTCGCAGCCTGTGCCACCGCCGGCATTTTAACCGGCGTTGTTACCATGACCGGTCTCGGCCCGACCTTGTCCAGCATGATCTTGAACCTGGCTAACGAGCAGCTCATACTCGTACTGCTGTTCACCATGTTCGCCTGTATCATTATGGGCATGGGCCTCCCGACAACGGCCACGTATATCGTACTCGCCGCCGTTATGGCACCAGCTCTGATCAAAATGGACGTTCCGGTACTCGCTGCCCACCTGTTCGTATTCTACTACGGCATCCTGGCAGACGACACACCGCCGATCAACCTGCCCGCCTACGCAACATCAGGCATCGCCAAAGCCAACCCGGTCCAGACCGGTATCCAAGGGTTCAAATTCGACATGGGCGCACTGCTTCTGCCGTTCGCATTCGTCATGAACCCGATGCTGATCCTGCAAGACGACACTGCGACATTCCTGCAAGTCGCACTCAGCATCGGGACCGCGTTCATCGGTATCATCGCCTGGTCAACATTCATCCAGAGCTACCTGTTTACCAAATACGGCTGGGCCGAACGCATCCTAGCCGTCGCAGCAGCTCTTGTCCTGCTCAACCACATCTGGTGGACCGACCTTATCGGCCTCGGCCTATTCGGACTCATCGTCCTCCTCCAGCTGTGGAAAAAGAACCGCGACAAAGGCCTGCCTGCTGAGAATACAGCACAGGGTCAAGCGTAAGCAAAAAGCCAGAAGGAAGTACCCTCTGAGATGGGCTTCCTTCTGGCTTTTATATTGCAGTGAATTTTTGCTGAGCAATAATTGAAATTTAAGGGAGTGCTTCTGGCTACCAGCTCCGGGAAAACACTGCGCGTTCCGTGGGCGCTGCTGAGCCTCCTCGGTCTGACGACCTCCGGGGTCTCATCGAGGCTTTGCATCCCACTGGAGTCTCCGTGTTTTCCCGGAGCTGGATGTGGCGTGTTCTTGGCATTGCTATGCACAGAACTTTCCAAGCATCTCAATATAAAGTAAAATAAGCGGAGGGGAGTCGTTCCTGGGGCCACGACTAACTAGCTCCGACCTTTCAAACTCAAGCTATAGGTATCAGGGCCTGACTCCGAACCCATATTGCGCAGGCAGGGTGACGCTCAAATCCTCCAACAAGACAGGAGGGGATGAGTATGAGTGGAAATTTTGATCTACCGACGTCGGTGTTTGTCGTCATGTTAATTTCGCTCGTAGTTGCGCTTATTGAAGCACTAAAAAAGTAACCCACCCTGCCCACCAGATTGTGTGAGTTACTTTTTAGCATCTCGCCACTGATGGAAGACCGTTAACCCGGTCTGGCGCAATATGCCCCCATCAATAAGGCTTATCAATAGCTTATGCGAAATCTATATCTTTATACAAAGTATAACTGATCGATCCCTTTAAAACAAGTCAAAACGTCAACTTGACCCCCCTCAGAAAAGCCAGAAGGAGGCCACCCAATATGTGCCCTAAATTCTGGCTCTCAAATCTCACATCATTTTCCGGCCATACCGATAGATATTGCTCACTTGAACAAATCGCATTATAAAAAAGAAACTCGATAAAAAGATCCATGCAATCGCATTAATCAGCAATCCCAATTGGACTTGAAAAAGAAAAAGCGGCCCCTCCACATTCAAATTGTAGATGGTAATGCCCAATGCCCCGATTAAAAGAATGACACCAGCAACTAGGAGATACAGGTTAAAGCGATCAAAATTTGTCCAGTATGACAAAAACCCACAGTGCTTTGCCAGCAATGAATATCTTTCCTCGGGGTTTTTGGGAAATCGTTTTAAACCGGTTGCCATTAAGATCCGCTTCTTTAAAGACCCCATCAACATAACCCCGGTTCCACCTATAATAATAGACAAAATTAAACTCGCGATTGGTATGACGCTGCCAACGTCCATATGATTTCACTCCCATCAAAGTAAAAAGAATTGTAAAGCAACCACGCTAAACAGTAATAAAGGGGCAACCCCCGCTACGAGAGGTGTCGCTGTTAAAAAGTCCGGTATTTCTTTCCTGGGGACTGTTAAATAATAGCTTAGTCTGGAATGTGGCAGAGGGGGCGATCTGTTAAATGGTCCGGCAGTTCAATCGAAACGCGATCCATAAGTTGGGTTAAATCCGGATATTCAGTTTGCATCTCCTGTTTAAACTTTCTTGAATCATTATCAAATATATTCATCGCGATCCGCTCCACTTCTAAATTTCTTATTGAGCTTTTTAAAGATATAGTGCCGTTTTGATTTAATTGTTCCGATCGGCATTTTTAGGATATTTGCAATTTCTTTTGTCGGAAAGTCCTGGTAATAGGTCAAAATGATGATCGCCTGTTCCTCCCTCGACAGCGAACTTAACAGGTGATCAATAAAGATGCGATTGACCGCCTCTTGGTCAGCCCCGGCTGAATCAGGCAGAAGATGGTGGTTATGATCAAGATTCACACTGGTGTATTTAGAATGCTTTCTGTGATGGTCCACGCACAATCTGTAGGCAATCCGGTGTATCCACGTCTTGAATAGAGATTTGTCTTGATTATAAGAACATCTTTTAAGGTAAACCCGAGTAAATGTCTCTTGCAAAATATCCTCTGTCAGCTGTTTGTCTTTCATATAAAGAAAGATAAATTGATAAAGGGCCCCAGACCATCGATGATACAACTCATCAAAAGCATCCAAATGATTCCCTTTAAGATTGTTCATCAGTTCCTCATCAGATAACATGCACCACACCCCAAACACTTCTCATAAAATACATACGTTTATGGAGGAGCAGAGGTTCAAACAGTTTTAAAATTAAATGATGTACCCAACAATCCGACCTTCATTTCGGCAAACACTACACAACAGCTAGAAGGAAGTCTTCAAAAGCCTAGGACTTCCTTCTGACTGGCTTCCGCAACGCTGCCAAACAAACGCACTTCATGCGATAGACGTAGCCCTTCGCTTGATAGCACCCCTTCTTGCTTTGATAGAACCGGTTCTTCATTCGATAGAACCCAATTCTGCTCCGATAGAACAGCTTCTTCGTTCGATAGCCTCCATCCTTGCTCTGATAGAACCACATCTTCCTCTGGTATACTACCTCCTCATCACCAGATACATAAAAATTCAAGATTGACCTCCCCAAATAACGGGCATCTACATACTAAAAGCACAACCAAACAAGGAGGTACCCACCATGACCAGCAGAAAATCCATTGTCACCATTATATTAATGCTCATCATCGCCACCATCACATCCGCCTGTTCACTCTTTACCACCACAAACAAAGAGGTGGAAGGTGCGGACATCACGGACAAGGTGGCCAACCTGAAAATGGGCCTGTCCATGTCAGCCCAGGACAACGACTTCTTAAAAGAAACCCAGGACCTAGCCAAGAAAAACGCTAAGGAAGCCAAATACGAAATGATCACTTCCAACGCTGAAAACGACGCCGGCAAGCAGAAGACTGACATCAACAACATGCTTGACAAAGACATAGACGTCCTCATCATCAACCCGGTCGACTCTGACAAAATCACCGAAGCTATCAAAGCAGCCAACGACGCGGACATACCCGTCGTCACCATTATCGAAAAAGCGAACGGCGGCAAGGTTACGTCACACATAACACCCAAAAACCCCAAAGCAGAGCAAAGCCCTAAGTTAGCCAAGCTCATCGCCGGCAATGCCATCGTCGCCGCCCGAAAAGCTGCGAAAGGTGACAAAGTGAAAGAGACAATCAAAGTTAAACCAAGTGGTGATTAACCATTCAAAAGATAGAAGGAAGCGTACCCTGGGGTACACTTCCTTCTTAAAAAGGGAGGAGCAGGAGTCCCGTTGTCAAATTTCAGCAAGAACGAAACGCTTATTTAGAATTAGGTAAAAATACCCATAACAAATACTTTAACAACAACCTCCAACCCTATTAAAATCACTATATACCACCCCAACTAAATAGTCTCGGTATTCGCTTAAAACCAGTCACACCAAGTGATTCGCCATTTTTCGACATATGCATAAAAATACTGTTAAATATAACATTTCCTTGCATTCTACCTGGTTATTTATTACTATAATTGTAGGACTAACGCACTAAAAGGAACCAAACACAGGGGATCATTTATGATAGATTTACACCGCCACATTCTACCAGGGTTTGCTGACGGCCAGCCCGCTATGGCCGCCAGTCTGAAAATCGCATCGGAAGCTTCGAAACAGGGCATCACATCCATCATCGCTGCACCACACCATCCGATTGACTCCGAAAGCGGGTATAATGCCATCCTTGATAGTGTCAGAGACATGAACGAACAGCTGAAAGCATCACAGATCCCCGTGGAAATTCTGCCAGGTCAAGGCACACGTATTCACGGGATTTGATTCGAGAATTGAAGCGAGGGGACATCATGCCGCTGGGGCTTGAGGGGAAATACATTCTTCTTGAGCTGCCGTATGACCATGTGCCCGATTATACGACGAACGTGGTCTTCGAGATGCAGATCGCAGGCTATGTACCGATCATCTCTCAGCCCGAGCGAAACGATGAAATGACTGAGAACCCAGATAAGCTTTATCGTCTGGTGAAAAATGGGGCGCTTGTACAGCTGGGTGCGGCTAATGTTGCTGGAAAAGGTGGTAAAAAAGTGGCCAAGTTCACTGAGCGGCTCATCAAGGCGAATCAGGCCCATATCATCGCGACAGGCAGACAGCCACGTGTCAAAAATAAGCTATTTGTCCAATCGGCTTATCAGCAGGTGAAAAAAGCTGCAGGGAGCGAGCGTGTTATACAATTAAAAAACAACCTCGACGCGATTGTGACAGGAAAAACGCTCTTGCTGAATCCGCCAGAACGCGTCACACAGAAAAGATGGTTTTTCTGAAAAACTGCATTCGTATAAATCGTTGCCATTGTTTTAGACACAGCAGCCGTAAAACTGGATTTAACTAAACAGACCTAACTTATAGCTTTATGACTGCCTCATGCGGACGCTCGGGTAAAACACTGCGCTTTCCGCGGGCGCTGCTGAGCCTCCTCGCGCTACCGCGCTCCGGGGTCTCACCGAGGCTTGTCCTCCCGCTGGAGTCTCCGTGTTTTCCCCGAGCTTGGTGTAGAGTGTCCTCCTTTCTTCTCGCTTCGTAGCCAGAACGAATGAAAGTGTGAATGATCATTTAGAGCTTGAAAATAGCTCATAAACGGAAATAAATACTCATAAGTTAAGTTGGATTACGGCTAAATCGAAAATAATACCTATTAGTGGAACAGGAAAAGAAGTATTTACGTTCATACTTGGTTACTTAAGCAGAACCGTCCAAGTCACTGAAAAACATAAAGTGATTGGAGCTGCGGGAAGTCGACTCCTGCGGGAACAGCACGAGTCCGAAGACCCCGCAGTGAGCGGTCTTTGCGAGCGAGGAGGCTGAGGCCGTGCCCGCGGAAAGCGACTTCCCGCAGCGGAAATCACGATGCTCTCAACTTAGAACTGATTTTTCTTTACGTATGAACTTAATTCTACTGTCCGTTAAGGGATTTAACTGTGAAAAGCCCAATAGAAAAGAGCGATCTGAGACCGCTATGCGGATTAATGTGTCATATTTAAAAACCAGAAGAGAGGGAGACATCGCTCGTTCTTTCTGGTTTTTATATGGCCCTTGCGGGCTTGGGGTGCATATTCAATATTCAGTGCCAAAAACTGTCACTCAATTTACCGATTATAGTCTACTAATTTATGTCGATATTTGATAGAATGACTGTAACTACCTAAAGGACGTGACAGTATGATAGATATTCATAGCCATATACTTCCAGGTGTAGATGATGGGGCGCAGACTGAGCAAGACAGTCTTGCGATGGCGCGGGAAGCTGTGAGACAAGGTATTACGACAATTATTGCGACACCGCATCATAGAAACGGCAGCTTCGATAACCCGGGGACTTGATACAGCAAAACGTGGAGATTTTGAACCAGCTGTTTAAAAATCTTCCTATCAAAGTCTTGCCCGGGCAGGAAATTCGCATGAACGGGGATATGATAGAGGAACTTCAGCAAGGGGAGGCACTCTCACTCAATCACTCGAAGTATGTTTTCGTGGAGTTTCCGTCCCAGCATGTGCCTCATTATGCTGAGCGTATGCTCTTTGACTTGCAAGTGGCTGGGCATATGCCAATCATTGTGCACCCTGAGCGGAATGCTGAACTCCTTGAGCATCCTGATCGCCTGTTCAACTTTGTGCAAAAAGGCGCGCTCACTCAGATCACTGCTGGCAGCGTCATTGGCAAGTTCGGCAAAGCGATACAGAAATATACACACCAGCTGATCGAGGCGAATCAAACGCACTTTGTTGCATCAGACGCACACAATACAACATCACGCGGGTTTTATATGCATGAAGCACATGAAGCTATTCGAGAACGTCACGGGAAACCGACAAGCTACATGTTCATGGAAAACGCACACTTGCTCATCGATGACATGAACGTCTTTCGTGACGAACCGTTTCCGGTAAAACGGAGAAAAATTCTTGGCTTGTTTTAGAACTGCAAATTCGTGCACACCCTGAATGATACAATAACAACATAGTATCACCATATGGGTCACATCAGAACCACAGTCATCGAGAGCGCCCCTTCATCGCGGGCCCCATTACGATTACATCATAACTGCTCTAACCAAACACACTTATGCAATACACCAAACCGTTAAAGAAGACTGCCATATGATTAATGTAATGGTTGTGGAAGATGAGAAGATGACACGAACAGTCATGCAGGACTTGTTTGCCATCCACGGAGGATTCGACCTTATAGCGAGCGCCGAAAACGGTAAAGAAGCCCTGCGGCGCGCCAAAATAAATCCACCGGACGTCATTCTCATGGACGTGCATATGCCTGTCATGAACGGCATCAATGCCACCCGGAAAATTAAAAGCATCAACCAAGATATTAAAATCATCCTGTTATATGAAAAGCCAGAGGAAGAAATAGTGATCGAAGCCTTAATTGCAGGCGTAGATGGTTTTCTTCTGACCACCGCCGATTTCAGTCATGTTGTCCAGTCGATTCATGACGTTCTCAACGACCAGGTGATTCTGTCAGGGGAGATCAGTCGAATTCTGGCTCGACGCGTCACTGAACTTCAATACACAAAAAAAGATGTGCTCAAACGCAAGCTTGAGGAACGTCACATCTCCCTTTCACCAAGAGAACTCGATGTCGCCTACCAGCTTCTTGAAAACAAGACCAATCACCAAATCGCCAAAGAGTTATTCCTAAGCGAAGGAACGGTGAAGAATTACATCAGCCATCTATACGGAAAAACCGCCATTAAACATCGGAAAGAACTCGTACAGTACTTACGCTACCTCTTAAACTGACATATACTTCCAATGTTTCAAGAAGTTAACGTTATTGTAATGAAAAGTCACTATGAAAATGACTTTCAATCTACTATAATGGATATTATGTAAAAAGTGTGGAATAACGTCGGAACTTGTAAAAAACGTTACATGCTTTTGGAAAGGAGGCCACATTCACGATGACATACCGCAAACGACTGCTTTTTCTCATGACGCTCGACTCGATCATCGTATTGTGCGCCATTTTTGCCGCGACATGGATTGTGTATCCCGGCATGCAGGTGGAAAATGCCGTACCCGTACTGACCATCAGCGCCATCGCTATGCTTGTCTTTCACCATCTTTATGCCATGATTTATAAATTATATAACAAGGTGTGGGCATATGCGAGTGTCGGCGAACTGCTCGCGATCGTCAAAGCCGTGACATTCACGATCATCTCGGCAGGCATCGTACAATTCCTGGTCAATGATTTCTCAATCTACCGCCGGGCTTTACTCGTCACATGGCTCTTACATATTATCTTTATCGGAGGCTCCCGCTTCTTCTGGCGCGTATTCCGTGATCGGTATATTGCAACTGGTCAAAACAGAAAACGCACACTGATCGTCGGAGCGGGGTCTGCCGGAACAATGATTGCCAGACAACTCCACAATAACAACGTGGATGACGATGGCCTCATGCCTGTTGCCTTTGTGGACGATGACATCACGAAGCAGCGCATGGAAATCTATGGTGTCCCTGTCCTCGGGCAGATCAAGGATATCGACACAGTGGTGAACAACCACAACATCGAACTCGTCGTTATCGCCATCCCATCATTGAAAAATGGCGAGCTGTCGGAAATTGTGGCAAAATGTAACGCCACCAACGCCAAAGTCCAGATGATCCCGAAAATCGAGGATCTCATGACAGGCCGTGTCTCCGTCAGCAATCTGAAAAACGTTGAAGTAGAAGACCTGCTCGGCAGACGACCAGTCGAACTCGACATCAACGCCATTTCTGAATATGTCACAGGTCAGACCGTCATGGTCACCGGTGCCGGTGGATCAATTGGTTCTGAATTATGCCGCCAGCTCATGCGTTTCACACCAGGGAAAATCGTACTCGTCGGCCATGGGGAATTCAGCATTTATACGATTGATATGGAATTAAAACAAGACTATGGCCAGACTGAGACAGAGATTGTTCCGGTGATCGGAGACGTGCAGGACAGAGACCGCATGTTTGAGATTATGCAGGAACATCAGCCGATGATTGTGTATCATGCAGCGGCTCATAAGCATGTGCCTCTCATGGAATACAACCCGCATGAAGCGGTGAAAAACAACGTCATGGGGACGCGGAATGTTGCAGAAGCAGCTGATGCCTTCGGCGTTAATACTTTTGTTTTGGTTTCGACTGATAAAGCTGTGAACCCGACGAATGTCATGGGCGCGAGTAAACGGATTGCTGAAATGGTTATTCAGGACTTGAATAAACGGAGTCAGACCAAGTATGTGGCTGTTCGTTTTGGCAACGTTCTTGGCAGTCGTGGGAGTGTTATTCCTTTGTTTAAAAAACAAATTGAGCGCGGGGGACCGGTTACGGTTACTGATCCGGAGATGACGCGTTATTTTATGACCATACCCGAAGCCTCACGGCTTGTGATTCAGGCAGGAACACTGGCTAAGGGTGGAGAGATCTTTGTTCTGGATATGGGTGAGCCTGTGAAGATTGTTGATTTGGCTCGTAATCTGATTAGACTATCAGGATATACGGAAAATGAGATTGAGATTCAGTTTTCTGGTAAGCGTCCAGGGGAGAAGATGTTTGAGGAACTGCTTAATGAGAATGAGGTTCATCCGGATGCAGTTTATGAGAAGATTTATGTAGGGAAGACGGTTCAGGTTGATAGACAGATTATTGATATGATGCTGGAGAACTTGCCGCATAATTCGGGTGAGATGTTGAAAGATGAGTTGTTGGGGATTGTGTTTATGGAGCAAAGAGAACTGGCCCAGGTGCCAGGTAATTAAAAGAAATACACTGGAGGTCATGATTTGAAAACAGTTAAAAAAGCCATCATCCCAGCAGCCGGTCTGGGAACAAGATTTTTACCGGCCACAAAAGCAATGCCGAAAGAAATGCTTCCAATTGTTGATAAACCAACTATTCAATACATAGTTGAAGAAGCTATTAACTCCGGTATTGAAGACATCATCATCGTAACCGGAAAACACAAGCGCGCTATTGAAGACCATTTTGATAATAACTTTGAACTTGAAGATAACCTAATTAAAAAAGAAAAATTTGAGCTTCTTGAGAAAGTTAAACACACATCAAATGTTGACATTCATTACATCAGACAAAAAGACCCGCAAGGCCTAGGCCATGCCGTATGGTGCGCACGTAAATTCATCGGGAACGAACCATTTGCTGTTCTCCTTGGGGACGACATCGTGGAATCAGAGACACCAGGACTCAGACAGCTTATCCAGCAATATGAAGAAACAGAGAGTTCAGTAGTCGGTGTCCAGCAAGTACCACAAGACGAGACTAATCGCTATGGTATTGTAGATCCTTCATCATCTGAAGGCAGACGCTACAAGGTACATCACTTTGTGGAGAAGCCGAAACTGGGGACAGCTCCTTCTAACTTGGCTATTATGGGGCGTTATGTACTCACACCTGAAATTTTCAAACACCTAGATAAACACGAAATCGGTGCGGGTGGAGAAATTCAACTGACTGACGCGATCCAAAATTTGAATCAAGAGCAGTCCGTCTATGCCTATGATTTTGAAGGCAAACGCCATGACGTTGGAGAGAAGTTTGGGTTTGTGAAAACGACTTTGGAGTTTGCTTTGAAAGATGTGAGCATCGGAAACGACGTGGCAGCTTTGGTTAATGAATTGGCTGCTAAGCAGAGTGTTAAAAGCTAAAAAGTAAACATAATAATGGCAGGTGTCGAGTACAGAAACTCGGCACATTGCCATTACATTATTGCACAATACCTTAGTAGTTTAGTAGTTCCTCAGAGTTCAATTACCCAAATAATTCTGGAGAAGTATTAAGCTACTAAAACCCAGGGAGCGTATGAATATGTATTTAAAATTAAAACGGCTTGTTGATATCATTCTGTCGCTTGGTGGACTCTTAATCTTATCACCCGTTTTCATCATACTCATTATTGGAATTAAATTGGATTCAAAAGGGCCAATTTTTTTCAAGCAAAAAAGAGTTGGTCTGCATAAATCGCATTTTAACATATTAAAGTTCCGTACTATGAGAATCGATACACCAAAGGACACCCCAACGCACTTATTAAAAGACCCTGATATGTATATTACTAAGATGGGTAAGTTCTTAAGAAAAACATCACTCGATGAACTTCCACAGATATTAAATATACTAACTGGTAAAATGAGTGTTATTGGTCCAAGACCAGCCCTTTGGAATCAATATGATCTAATCAAGGAACGAGACAAATATGGCGCAAACGACATCTCACCCGGGTTAACCGGCTGGGCGCAGATTAAAGGCAGGGACGAACTGCCAATTGATATCAAAGCTCAACTGGACGGGGAATATGTAAACAATATGAGCTTCTGGCTAGATGTGAAATGCTTCTTCGGAACGTTTATCAGCGTTGTCAAGAGCGATGGTGTGGTAGAAGGCGGGACAGGTAGAACTACCAAGGATGAATCTGCCTGTAGCAAGGAGACTGTGTCAAAATGAAACATGTATTGATAACAGGTGTTAATAGTTATGTTGGTAACAGTTTAGCAGAATGGTTGGGCAAAGATCCTGATAGTTATTCTGTTGATAAGATTAGTTTGAAAGATGGATCATGGAGAGAAATGGATTTTTCTAAATATGATTCTGTTGTTCATGTTGCTGGGATAGCGCATGTTTCCAAAGATCCCAAGATGGAAGAGAAATATTATAAAGTAAATCGAGATTTAACAATAGAAGTGGCACATAAAGCCAAAGTAGAAAACGTGGGTCAGTTTATCTTTATAAGCAGCATTATTGTGTATGGAGATGCTGTAGGAGAAGACGGTGTGATAGACAAAAATACAATACCAAAACCAAAAGACTTTTATGGAGAAAGCAAGTTGCAGGCAGAAAAAGGAATCGAGCCGCTAAATGATAAAGTGTTTAAAGTGGTTATAATTAGACCGCCAATGATTTATGGTAAAGAATCGAAAGGCAATTACCCAAAGCTAGCAAAAGCAGCTCAAAAACTTCCTATATTCCCTGATCTTAACAACCAGCGAAGCATGTTGCATATTGATAATCTTTCTGAGTTCTTGAGACTAATGATCGAAAAAGAAGAAAGTGGACTGTTTTTTCCTCAAAACAAAACATATGTAAAAACGAGTGAAATGGTAAAATTGATCTCCAATGTGCACGGAAGAAATATAAAATTGGTAAAGGTATTTAATCCATTATTACGTTTTATGCTGCCTAGAGTTGATATAGTAAACAAAGTGTTTGGAAATCTAGTATACGATATAAATCTAAGTCAATATAAAGATAACTACAGAATCCGAGATTTGAGTAGTTCTATACGGCTTACTGAAAGCAGGGAATAGAGTTGAGTTCTAAAAAAGTTCTTATATTAGTCAACCATGATGTAGTTATTTACAACTTTAGATTAGAATTGGTTGAACGACTGTTAGAAGAGGGCTATGAAGTACACATATCTTCACCATACGGCGAAAGGATTGATGATCTAGTTAAGTTAGGTTGTCATTATATTAAAGCAGATGTTAATAGACACGGATTAAATGTATACCAAGAGTGGAAATTACTTCGTTATTATAAAAATATAATGAAAAAAATCAAACCAGATATCGTTTTGACATACACAATTAAACCAAACATATATGGGGGGATGGCTGCAAAAAGCTTAAAGATTCCTTACATAGCAAACATTACTGGGCTCGGTACCGCAGTAGAAAGTGGCGGGTTAATGCAAAAGGTGTCCGTGATCTTATACAAAAAAGCTTTTAAAGACATATCAAAAGTCTTTTTTCAGAATGAGGAAAATCAACAGTTTTTCATTGATAATAAGATTGCAGAGAGTAAACATAAATTAGTACCTGGTTCAGGGGTTAATTTAAATCATTTTTCTTTAATTGATTACCCAGATAATTCTACAATTGACTTTGTTTTTATTTCAAGGATTATGAAGGAAAAAGGCATAGACCAATACTTGGAAGCGGCTCAATACATTAGACAGAAACACCCTGAGACAAGATTTCATGTTCTGGGATTTTGTGAACAAGATTATGATGATCAGCTTAAAAAAATGCACGATAAAAAAGTTATTCAATATCATGGGATGCAACGAGACATTAGAAAGTACCTTTCTCTTTCTCACTGTACGATACACCCAACATATTATCCAGAGGGCATGTCAAATGTACTATTGGAAAGTGCGGCAAGCGGACGTCCGGTTATTACGACAAATAGAAGCGGTTGTAGAGAGATAGTGGATCATGGTAAGAATGGATATATTGTTGAGCAAAAAAGCAGCGAAGACCTTATAAAAAAAATAGAATTATTTTTACGCCATCCTCATGAAGAAAAGAAAAAGATGGGATTGTCTGGGCGAAAAAAAGTAGAAGAAGAATTTGATCGGCAGATGGTTGTTGAAGCTTACCTTGATGAAATACAAAAGGAAATAGGTTGATAGAGATGAACTATAAAAAATTAATACCTAATCAAGAGATAAGATTTAAAATACTCGGGTTACTGGATTTTTTGCCTGATAAGTTTATGATAAAGATTCAATATTGGATCAAAACGGGACGAATTTTAAACTTAGAAAATCCAAAAAGATTTACTGAGAAATTGCAATGGTACAAGTTATACTATCGTGATCCACTAATGACACAATGCGCAGATAAGCATAATGTAAGACAATTCATTATTGAAAAAGGCTATGAAAATATTTTAATCCCACAATATGGTGTGTATGATAATGCTAATGATATAGATTTTGATAATCTGCCGAGTGAATTTGTCCTCAAAACAACAAATGCAAGTAAAACAAACATATTATGCCATGATAAAAGTACTTTAAACATTGAAGAAACCATTAATACACTAAATCAGTGGCTAGTGGATAGGCCAGTCAAGATGGGAAGAGAGTGGGCCTATTATGATATCAAACCCAAAATAATATGCGAAAAACTAATCAAAGACAAAACGAATAATAAAAAAGAACTTAGTGATTATAAGTTTATCTGTTTTAATGGGGAAGCGAAATACGTTTGGATAGATATTGATAGATATTCTAATCACAAGAGAAACTTCTATGATCTTGAATGGAATTTTCTTGATGTTGATAGTGATATACCAAACTGTGGAGATATAATACCTAAGCCAGGTGGGCTTGAACGAATGATTCAGGTAGCTACTGATCTTTCCAAAGACTTTCCACATGTTAGAGTCGATTTATATTGGGTAAATGAAGAAGTTTATTTCGGAGAGTTGACTTTTTACTTGCTGAGTGGATATGAAGAATTTAAGCCCGATCAGTTTGATTTTATATTAGGCGAACAGTTTAAAGTAGATAAAATGAAATATTAAGAGGAGATTTTATAATGCAAGTATTGTTCTGTCATGATGGACCGTTAAGTGTTGATGGTGAACAAAATTATTATGGCATTGCTCACAATAATGAAATGTTTAAACGGTATTACGCAATTGCAGACCAAATTGCAACAGTAATTAGACTAAACCAATTAAAAAAAGATGAGTCAACGAAGAATCTATCCAAAATAAATGGTATCCCTTTTAAAGTGTATGAAATGCCCAATATTAGTAGCGCAAAAGGTGTATTATTTTATCGAAAAAAAGCAAAAGCAATTGTTAAAAAAGCAGTCTTGGAGTCTGATTATATCGTAGCTAGGCTGCCAAGTATGTCGGGTTTTATAGCTATTGATTATGCTAAAAAATATAATAAACCGTATTTAACAGAAGTTGTTGCTTGTCCATGGGATGCACATTGGAACCATAGTTTTAAAGGGAAATTAGTTGCGCCGTTTATGTATCTAGCGACAAAGAAACGTGTTAAAAATTCTAATTATGTAGTTTATGTAACAAACCACTTTTTACAAGATCGATATCCTACACGTGGTAAAAGTGTTAATTGCTCAAATGTAGCCTTAACTAAATTTGATGACAATATCTTAAGGAAAAGACAAGAAAAAATAAGAAACATGGATGCAAATAGTAAAATTATAATAGGTACAACTGCAGCGGTGAATGTAAGGTATAAAGGACAACAATATGTAATAGAAGCTTTAGGTGAATTAAAAAAACAAGGTTATACCCATTTTGAATATCAACTTGTTGGGGCAGGTGATCAATCATATTTAAAATCTGTTGCCGAGAAATTCGACGTTACTGAGCAAGTTAGATTTATGGGACCTATGATCCATGACGAGGTTTTTAGTTGGCTTGAAACGATTGATATTTATACGCAACCAAGCCGACAAGAAGGATTACCACGTGCTTTGATTGAAGCTATGAGTAGAGGAGTGCCGGCTTTTGGTGCTAATACAGCTGGAATTCCTGAGTTAATAGATGATGGATTTATATTTGGTAATACAAAGTACAACACACAAGAAATATGTTCTATTTTAAAGACTTTGAAAAAGGAACAAATGTTAAGTCAAGCTGAAAGAAATTTTATAGAAGCGAAGAAATACGATAAAAAGAAAATTGATGAGCGGAGAGAAAGGTTCTTCAAAGAATTCAGCCATAATAACATTTGATTTGTTTTCATTATAGGGGGTAACAATGGAATTTATAGATAGTACTATTGATAAAAAAGATTTCAATTTGTCTTATAAAAATAGTAATTTTAAGAAGGAAACTGATGTTTTTGTTGTCTATCTCTATATAATAACAGCAGTGATATTATGTGTTGCTTTACCAGATGAATATTTAAATACAATGCTTTATTATATTGCAGTTGTTTTAAGTGCAGTCATGTTTGCTGGATTAGCACAGAGTAGTAAAACTTCTCTTTTCTTTAATGTATATGCGTTTCTTTCATTTGCTGTTTTGTTTTTCACCTATGGATTTAGAAGATTTTCAGCTATTGATGACAGTTCTTACATAAAAATTTTTAACTATGTCTCACAGGATGGCTGGTTTGATTATTTTTTGAATTCAACAATGGAGCCAGGTTATTTAATACTCAATAATATTGTCGCCCTTTTTACTGAAGACTATTTGTATATGCAACTAGTAACGTCCTTTATTCCATTGTTTTTATTTTATTATGGCTTTAAGAAATATAGGTATATGATCAGTTTGCCAACAGCTGTCTTTTTATTAAGCACTATGCTATATTTCCAAATGTTATCTGTAGCGTTAGTAAGAATGTTTATAGCAATTAGTATTGTATTTATTGCATTTGATTATATACCTAAAAGAAAACCTATTAAATATTTTTTGTTGATTTTTCTAGCAAGCTTATTTCATTATTCCGCTTTTTTTATGATCATATTAGTCTATTTTGCAATAAATAAATCAAATCTGTCTAAAAAGGCTTCACGGAGTTATAATATCTTATTTATTACAGCACCTATACTTTTTATATTTGTATCTGAATTTATTGTCCCATTATTAGGAAGTAGATATACAAAATATGGATCAATAGATGGTGTTAGTATAAGCATATCATCATTTTCGACAGTTCCCTTATTAATCTTATTATTATTTTATTATAAAAAGTTTTATGGTAAACAACAATTATATTTCAAGTTGTTCTTAACAGTTTATGCACTATCAATAATAATCTCTTTGTTTGGAAGTATGGTCAATTTAGGTCGATTAATTTTCTATTCATATACAGCTTTTATCTTAGGAGCAGCAATGGTAAGTAAGTTATTAAGTAGGGATTCTAAAAAGCTATTATACTCAAGCATTATAATAGTATACGGCTTTTTATATGTTTATACTACACAGTTTACATTGGAGCATCATGTTTCATATTTATTCCCATACCGAAATATCTTTTTTAGTTTATAAAAAGAGCTTCCTCGCTATTTAATGTTGAGTCTAAAGTTTCATAACACTGTCTATACTGGGTAAAAACTATAAAATTACCCAGGAGATGATTCGTTATGCAAGATTTTCAAGAGCGGTATGATGTGTTTCAGTCAGCACTGGAAATACCTGAACCATGGTACGTATTTCATCATGAACTGGCCAAAGAAGAAAACACGTTGCACATTTATATTGAATATAGGTCAGGGGCCGAATTTTCCTGCCCCAACTGCGGTAAATCTGGATGTAAAGTTCATGATACCCTGGATCAAGATCGGACATGGAGACACCTTGATTTCTGGCAGTATCAAACCCTGCTTCGGGCAAGAATGCCACGAGTAAAGTGCGATGCTTGTGGTAAAATACGGACAGTGCACATTGAATGGGCACGCTCTGGTGCGGGATTTTCCTTTCTTTTTGAACAACATCTTTTATCGTTAATGATTGAGATGCCTGTTGCCGCAGTCGCTCGTAAAGTTGGTGAACATGATACTCGCCTTTGGCGTGTGTTTAATTATTATGTCAATAAAGCAATGGAAGACATGGATATATCGGAATTAAAACGCGTTGCCATGGATGAAACGTCTCGCGCCAAAGGGCATAAATATATCACGCTTTTTATTGATATGGACACAAAACGCTTGATATTTGCCACCAAAGGAAAAGGCGCGGACGTTCTACAGGATTTCTGCCTCCATCTTGATCATAAAGGGGTCTCACGCTCCCAAATTGAGGATATCTGTTGTGATATGTCTCCATCATTTATATCAGGTATTGAAAAGAACTTCCCAAATGCTTCAATTACTTTCGATAAATTTCATGTAATGAAATTGGTCAATGAAGCGTTGGATCAAGTACGTAGAGAAGAACAAGCAACACAACCGGAACTCAAAAATTCACGCTACGTATGGTTGAAAAACCAGGGAAATCTAACTAAAAAGCAGGAAGCTCAATTTCAAAAACTCAAGGACATGGACTTAAAAACAGGACGCGCATACCGCATGAAGTTATCGCTTCAAAACATGTGGACACGGTCTTACATTATTTCCAAACTCTACTTTAACGAATGGTACAATTGGGCAACACGTTCCCAACTTAAACCAATGATTGATGCCGCCAAATCTTTAAAGAGGCACCAGGATGGTATCTTAAGGTGGTTCGAAAGTAAGATGACCAACGGTCTGATTGAAGGGACTAACAGTCTGATTCAAGCGGCCAAAAGAAAAGCCCGAGGTTATCGTACAGCCGAGAATTTTATTGCCATGGCATATGCGACAGTCAATAAGCTGGATTTGATCAAACAATCATGACTGCAGTTATTCCTTTGTTTGCTTGACGACCACTACCTTGTATGCATTAGAGCTTGTCAAGTGGGTTCCTTGACTAGCTCTAATGCATACAAGACAATGCAAGCCGCAAACAAGGAATGATAGGTTCGCAGTGTTACTACTATTTTGTTTTTTCAATACTAAATAGCGAAGAGCCTAAAAAGAGACTTGAACTATGCTTTTTCTCACAAATAAATTAATTTCTTAGGGGATGTTATTGAGATTTTACTTATAAATTCATTAGTCTTAGCGAGGTGATTTATTATGATCAGAGTTCTACATGTTGTTTCAAGTATGGGGAGAGGTGGAATAGAAACCTTTATAATGAATATTTATCGGAAAATTGATAGAAGTAAAGTTCAGTTCGACTTCCTTGTACATACTCAAGAAAAATGTGCTTATGACACAGAAATTCGAAGCTTAGGTGGTAGAATTTTTAGTATAACTCCAAGAAAACATGGGATGCTAGAAAATCGAAAAGACCTTAATAACTTTTTTAAAGAACATAAAGAATATAAGATTGTTCATCAACATTTAAGTTCGTTAACCTACATCGAGCCGCTTAAGTTGGCGAAAAAACACAATGTCCCAATTCGCATTGTACACAGTCATAATACCATGCAAGGTGGAATCTTCATTCATAAGTATATTCATAAATTTAATAAAAGGTTTATCGGATCAATTGCCACTCATTATTTTGCTTGTTCTCGGTTAGCTGCTAAATGGCTTTATCCAAAAAAACAATATAATAATAATAACTATCAAATCATAAATAATGCTATTGATACAGAGAGATTTGTTTATAACGAAGAAATTAGAAGGGTGAAAAGGGAGGAGTTGGGAATTGAAGACTCCTTCACACTAGGACATGTTGGGCGCTTTACACATCAAAAGAATCATGAGCTCTTAATTGATATTTTCAAAAATATTCACGACAGATGTGAAAATACTAAATTAATCTTAGTAGGTGATGGGGAGCTAAGAAAATCTATTGAAGAAAAAGTGCAGAAACTTCACTTGAAAGATAAAGTTATTTTCACAGGTGTAAGATCGGATATTCCGGAGTTGTTACAAGCAATGGATGTATTTGTAATGCCATCATATCATGAAGGATTGCCTGTAACGGTAGTTGAAGCTCAAGCATCTGGGGTGCCATGTGTTCTATCAACAAATATCACACAAGAAATTGAAATATTAAATATTGTTGAATGGTGCAATTTAACTGATGATCTTTCAACTTGGACAAACAGTATATTAAACTTCAAGAAAATAAATCATCGAAATAACAAGAAAAATGAGATAATAAAAGCAGGTTATGACGTCAATGATCTTGCTAAAAGATTAGAAAAAATTTATCATCAAGTATTGATCTATCGAGGAGGGTAATAATATTATGAAAAAAATATCAATATTGGACACATCAGTTGCAACTAAAAATATTGGAGATGAAATAATTGTAGATTCAGTTAAAAAAGAAATTTTAAAGATTTTTAATCGTAAATCCATGTTTTTTAATATTCCAACACACGAAATAATTAGTAGGCATAGTAGAAGAATAATTAAAGAAAGTAATTATTCGTTTGTGGCTGGAACAAACCTATTATCATCAAAACAGAATATTATAAAAGCTAATCAATGGAATATAAATTTTTATGATGCCATGAAATTTGATAATGTTATATTAATGGGGTTGGGTGGACGAATTATCAAAAGAAAACTAGCTTATTAACTAAGTTAGTATATAAAAATGCTTTAGATACAGAAAAGTTACATTCTGTTAGAGATAATTATACAAAAGAAAAATTAAAAAAATAGGAATAACAAATGTCATAAATACCGGCTGTCCAACAATGTGGCAGTTAACTGCTGATCATTGTAAATATATACCTGTCAAAAAAGCGGAGAATGTGGTTTTTACAATTACTGATTATCGTAAAGATGAACAAAATGATAAACAAATGGTAGATATACTAGAAAGAAACTATAAAAAAATATATGCATGGGTACAAGGATCAAACGATCTTGAGTATATACTTTCACTGAGCAATAAAATAGAAATTGTTGACCCTACCTTAGAAGCATACGATAAATTGCTCGATTCCGATCTTGATTTAGATTATGTAGGCACTAGATTACATGCTGGTATTAGAGCCCTTCAAAAAAAACGTCGAAGTATCATTATCGGAATTGACAATAGAGCACTTGAAAAACAACGTGATTTTAATATTAATGTAATAAATAGAAACGAAATTAATAGTTTGGATACTTATCTCAATAAGGAAATTTCTACTGAAATTAAACTTGATGTCAAAGCTATTGAAGACTGGAAAGCCCAGTTTGTTAAGTAAGATTATTCAATTCACAATAGATTGGGAATATGAACAATATGAAGAGAGAAAAACGACTTATTATTAATACAATTATATTAGGCATTGGTAATGTTTTACCTAAATCTATTTCTTTTTTGATATTGCCGATTTTAACGGCTTTTTTAACTAAAGCTGAATACGGTACGTATGATTTAGTATTAACAAGTGTATCTTTAGTAGTCCCTACATTTTCTTTATTAATCGAACAGGCAGTTTTTAGGTTTTTACTTGACGCTAGAACTGAAAAAAAGAAAAAGAAGATAATTACAAACTCCGCATTATATGTCTTCGCATCTTCTATTATTCTTTTTATTATAAGTATATTAATACTGTCTTTCCTACGAATAGAAACTCAAGTGTTAATAAGCTTATTCATTGTAGTTAATTTGTACTATAGATACGCAATCCAGACTTGCAGAGGTTTGGGGCTATTAAAAAAATATTCAATGTCAAGTTTAATTAATTCCTTAATGAAGCTTACGTTAATTTACTTTCTTGTAAAACAAATCCCTTTAGGATTAACTGGGGTGTTAATAGCTCTAGTGTTATCTGTTTTTTTGGGTACAATATATGCAATAATTAGTAGTGGAATAATAAAAATGTTTTCTTTCAAGATGTTTGATATGAGATATATTAAAGTGTTAATTGCTTACTCTGCGCCCCTGTTACCTAATTCATTATCATGGTGGGTTATTAATATATCTGATCGTTGGATAATAACAGCTTTTCTAAATGTAGAGATGACTGGTATATTTGCTGTTGCAAATAAAATACCTAGCGTTTTTAATCTATTATATAATAATTTCAACCTTGCCTGGCAAGAATCTGCTTCAGTCAATTCTAAAGATAAAGATATTAAGGATTACTACACAAATATCTTTGATAATTTGTTTAATATTTTAGTTGGCATGTTATTGTTACTAGTAACTCTTTCCCCAGTTTTGTTTAATATTTTTATTGATGAATCTTATTTCTCAGCGTTCTACCAAATGCCAATATTGTTTCTTGCAATGTTTTTTAATAGTCTTTCAGCATATTATGGTGGAATTTATGTTGCATTCAAAAAAACAAAGAGTATAAGTGTTTCTTCATTAATTGCGGCATTTATAAATGTGATATTTAATATTGCATTAATATCACATATAGGCTTGTATGCTGCTTCTATTTCTACGTTATTATCTTATTTAATTCTAACTATATATAGAGCTGTTGATCTACAGAAGCAAATTATGATCAAATATAATTTTGTTAAAATATTATTTTCATTGTTATTAGTTGTGATCGTTGCAACTATAAATTATATAAACGAAGCGCACCTCCATATAGTTAACTTTATTGTAGCTATCGTTATCGCAACTTTACTTAATAAGAATTTGATACGGCAAATACTGCATAGAATCATAATAAATATCAAAAAATAATACATAAGCTTTTAAATAGCTATGTTGAATTAATATAGAAATTGTGAATGAATTGTAATTGGAAGGATATGAGGAAAACTCTTTTTTCGAAGTATGGGTGTCCACTTCCTCCTAATGTAAACATTTAAAGAAGCAGGATAAAGTTAAATTAAAACACAATGTTTTTAGAGAATAACCCTAAACTAAAATATTTACGGAGTTGAAGACATGAATGATATTACTATTGACGCAACCAAAACATATTTAATCACAGGAGCATCTGGTTTTATAGGCTTTTACCTAACTAAAAGCCTACTTGATAAAGGATGCCGTGTAATCGGAATTGATAACATGAATGATTATTATGATATGAATCTGAAATTAGCACGATTGGAACAGCTAAAATTATATGAGCAATTTACATTTGCCAAAGAAGATATATCGGATAAAGATATTTTAGTGAAAATCTTTAATGAGTATCAACCTCATATTGTTGTAAACTTAGCTGCTCAGGCGGGTGTTCGCTATTCTATCGAAAACCCCGATGTCTATATCCAGAGCAATCTTATAGGTTTTTATAACATTCTAGAGGCATGCCGTGATTACCCAGTTGACCATCTTGTATATGCATCCTCTAGTTCTGTTTATGGGGCCAATAAAAAAGTACCTTTTGAGGAGACGGACTTTGTGGACAATCCTGTATCATTATATGCCTCTACAAAGAAGTCAAATGAATTAATGGCTCATACATATAGTCATTTATACGATATCCCCGCAACTGGTCTACGTTTCTTTACCGTTTACGGGCCGATGGGACGCCCAGATATGGCCTACTTTGGATTCACAGACAAGTTTTTTGCTGATGAGCCGATAAAGATATTTAACAATGGTGATTTTGAGAACGATCTGTATCGCGATTTTACATATATTGATGATATCGTTAAAGGGGTGGAACGACTTTTGGGGACTCCGCCTAACAATGAGAAGGGTGCTCCACATCGAGTATTTAATATCGGCAATAACAGCCCAGAGAAGCTTATGACATTTATCGGTGCCTTGGAAAAAGCTTTAAGCATCGCCCTTGGACGTGAAGTTGAATTTAATAAACTGTATGAACCAATCAAACCAGGTGATGTACCGGCTACATATGCTTCAACTGATCGATTGTATGAAGCAATTGGTTTCAAACCCCAAACCACGATTGAAGAAGGACTTCAGAAATTTGCTGACTGGTACGTTAAGTATTATCATGTGAAGTAATTCACATGATAAAAAGATTTAGTAACTCTTGACTTTCTCAATATTTTGGAGGTAATTAGATATGAAAATCGTAGTTGCCGGCACAGGGTATGTCGGCCTTTCAAACGCAGTTTTACTCGCTCAACATCATGAAGTTGTAGCTCTGGACGTGTTACAGGAAAAAGTAGACATGATTAACAACCAGAAGTCTCCGATTGTTGATACAGAAATAAGCGATTATATGAGCAGTAAAGAATTGAACCTTACAGCTACTACTAATAGCGAACAAGCTTACAAGGGTGCTGATTATGTAATTATATCGACACCTACAAACTATGATCCTGATAAAAACTATTTCGACACGTCAACCGTTGAAGATGTAATCAGAGATGTACTGGACACAAATCCAGAGGCGGTCATGATCATTAAATCTACTGTACCTGTGGGCTATACAAAAGAAATAAGTATCAAATTTGCAACAAATAATATTATTTTTTCACCTGAGTTTTTACGTGAGGGAAAAGCCTTGTATGACAACTTGTACCCATCACGTATTGTGGTAGGTGAACAATCTGATCGTGCTCGTGTATTTGCTGACTCGCTCATAGAAGGTGCAGTGAAAGAGAACATTGATGTTCTGTTTACAGATTCAACGGAGGCAGAAGCGATTAAACTATTTGCAAATACATACCTTGCTATGCGTGTTTCCTTTTTTAATGAGCTTGATTCATATGCAGAAGTTCGCGGACTTGACAGCAAGCAGATAATAGAAGGTGTAGGGCTTGATCCACGGATCGGCAGCCATTATAACAATCCTTCATTTGGATATGGTGGCTACTGCCTGCCTAAGGATACAAAACAGCTTTTGGCAAATTATGAAGATGTACCTAACAATATTATGCAGGCCATCGTGGATGCGAACCGTACTCGGAAGGATCATGTTTCCAATGCCATTTTGGAGAGAGAACCAGGTGTTGTAGGTATCTATCGTTTAACTATGAAAACTGATTCTGATAACTTCCGTCAGTCTGCCATCCAGGGGTTATGAAAAGGATTAAAGCAAAGGGCATTGAAGTCATTGTATATGAGCCAGTATTAGAAGAAGATGACTTCTATAACTCCCGGGTTGTAAATGATTTTGCAGCGTTTAAAGAAGAAGCTGATGTTATTGTTGCAAACAGGCTGGATGAGCATTTAAAAGATGTGAAAGACAAAGTTTATACACGCGATCTGTTCAGCAGAGACTAATCATCTTTATGAGGCTACTATTCATTGCCGCGCTCTTTCATGTATAATTAACCATAACAACTTTCTGACTTTGAGGTGACTTGATGGCACTTGATTATATCAGTTCAATCCCTTTGCACGTGCAATTGAAAGAGGCGATTGAAGAGAAGGTTCTAGCTGGACAGTATACAGATCAGATCCCGAGTGAACGTGAACTGATGGACGAGTATTATGTGAGTCGTAGTACGGTGAGGCAAAGCATTTCACAGCTCGTTCAGGAAGGGGTTTTGGAAAAGAGGCGGGGCAAAGGGACGTTTGTCGCCATTAAGCCGATTAATGATTGGCTGGGGAGTCTTAGCAGTACCTATGAAATCATCGAACGGATGGGTATGAAGCCCGGTGCGCAAGTGATTGAATCTAAGATTCTTTCACCTGGCCCAGAGCTTCAACCTTTCGTTAAAATGGCGAAAGTCTATCATATTGCACGACTTCGTTATGCCAACCGTATTCCGATTGGCATTGAACGCCATTATTATCCGGTGGAAATTGGAGAGCAGCTTGCCCGGTTTGATCTGAAGGATGTGTCCCTGTATACCCTTTTGGAAACCGAAATGGGTGTCATTACATCTGAAGCAGATCAGATCATTACATCAACTCCGCTTACGGGGGATGACGCTGCCTTGCTTAAATTGCCAGAGCATACCGGTGTTTTGAACGCAAAGCGTACGATTACCGATATGGATGGCAAGTTTGTTGAATTTGAAAATGCGTATTATCGTGCAGATATGTATTCATTTCATATTAAGCTTTCCAGAAAAGGGAACTAGATTCATAAATTCAATAAAATGATTTGAAACCGCTATGGGCCTTAAATAGGCATCCAGGCGGTTTTTTTGTGGTCGAATTGGCAGCGTATCACTTGTACGGACGTCCGTAAGCGTCAAATAATCCCCACCTGTAATCAGATGGGTGAAGAAAGACACAGGATAGGACCACGCTTGCCATGTTTTTGAGCCATCTCTGCCATAAAAATGAGCCACCTCTGCCACTACTGAGCCACTTCCTATATAATAAGTTTGCACATACTGTGCAAATTCATTATGTAGGAGGTTTTTTTGTGATTAAATATCGCGAAATTTTACGGCTTCATGCCCAGGAGGTGAGCCAAAGAGGGATTGCCTCAAGTTGTGCACATTCAAGAAACACCATCAGCGAGGTCTTGAAAAGAGCAAAAAAGCATGGGATTTCTTGGCCTCTTGAGCAGGATATGTCGGACCAAGAACTTCAAGAGCTTCTATACCCTGAAAAAAGCGCTGAATCTGGATTTAGAAGAATGCCTGACGTAGAACATGTTCATAAAGAACTGGCCAAAAGTGGTGTGACACTCTCGCTCTTATGGGACGAATACTGTATAAGTTGTAGATCAAATAAAGAAATCCCATACAGCTATCGTCAATTCTGTCGCTTCTATCATAAGTATGCAACTAAAACAAAGGCTACCATGAGAATCAAACGTAAGCCTGGAGAGCTTTTGGAGGTTGATTGGGCTGGTCAAAAGATGTATATCAAAGATAACGTCACAGGGGAAGATATTCCAGCATATATATTCGTCGCAACCTTGCCATGCAGCCAATACGCATACGTAGAAGCTTTCCTGTCCATGGGGATTGAGAATTGGATAAAAGCTCATATTCACGCATTTCAGTTCTACGGGGGCGTCACTAGAATTGTAGTGCCTGATAACCTTAAAACGGGTGTGGTAAAAGCTTCGCGGTCGGAGCCGATTATAAACCGCGTTTATCAGGAAATGGCGGAACATTACAATACAACTATTATTCCAGCCAGAGTTCGGCATCCGAAGGATAAACCAAGTGCAGAAGGCACAGTGGGAAACGTTTCAACCTGGATTATTGCATCCCTTCGGAATCAAAAATTCTTCTCCATTACGGAGTTGAATCAAGCAATTCAGGAAAAATTAATGGAGTTAAATACAAAACCTTTTCAAAAAAAGAAAGGAAACAGACAAACGGCCTTTTTGGAAGAAGAAAAATTTGCGTTGATGCCTTTGCCTGTTTCCCAATATGAGATTGCCACTTGGAAGAAGGCAACCGTACAGTATGATTATCACATACATTTAGATCAAATGTATTATTCTGTGCCCTATGATTATATCAGTCATCAGGTAGATGTGCGACAAACCGGAAGCATCGTGGAAGTCTTTTTTAAGAACTTCAGAATTGCCTCTCATAAACGGTTAAACGGTGAGGCTGGACAAACTTCAACAAATGCGGACCATATGCCTGATAAGCATAAACAGTTTATTAACTACAATCAAGACTACGTACTTGAATGGGCTGGAGCCTCAGGCAGCCATATTTTAACGACTGTTAAAAGTATACTGGCATCCTATAAGACTGAGAAGCAAGGACTGAAGTCCTGCCTTGGGTTAATGAAACTAGCTGATAAGCATTCTATTGTATATGGTAACTTAAAAGTGAGCCACCATCGCAGTTGAAAATTGAGCCACTCTAATAGAAAATATACCCCTAATGAAATATCAGGGGGTTGAACTCGGAGTGATCACATTGATGGAAAAACAAAAAATAATAAAATCATACTTGGAAGGAGTAAGTCAGAGAAAGATTGCCGAACAAACGGGAAAATCTAGAAATACGGTGAAAAGTTACATTGACGATTATGAGAAGAGCAGAAAGGAAGATGTAAGGGATCTTCCAATAGCTGAGAATATTGTAAAGGCGCCTGCATATAAAAAGCGGATTGGTAAAAAGAGAGTATTAACAGATGATATAAAGCGAATTTTGCGCGGCTATATAAAGGAAAATGAATGGAAGAGAAACCACTACATGGCCAAGCAGCAAATGAAAATGATAGATATGCATGAGGCGTTGTTGGATGCCGGACACGCCATTAGTTACACAACGGTGCGAAACTTTGTTAATAAAGAAGTGGCTAAATCAAGGGAGGTGTTTATCCGGCGGAATTGTGTACCTGGTTATGAGGCGGAATTTGATTGGGGCGAAATTAAGCTTGAGATTGATGGAGAAATCAAAAGTTATTCATTAGCAGTTTTCACATTAGCTCACAGCAATTATCGCTTCGCGAAGATTTATCAATCTGAGTCTCAGGTTTGTGTACTGGATGTTCATTCGGAGTTCATTCATCATATCGGTTTTATTCCTAAGGTCTTTACCTATGATAACATGCGGACCGTTGTAAAATCTTTTGTAGGGACAGAGAAAACGGTCACAGATAGCATGATTAATCTTTCCAATTACTATCAGTTTAAAATTCGTTTGTGTGAGCCACGGAAAGGCAATGAGAAAGGACATGTGGAACGGAGTGTAGAGTTTATACGGAGAAAAGCATTCTCAGCAATCTATTCATTTACGAGTTTACAAGAGGCGGAAGATCACCTCTCCTGTACACTTAAAAAGATCAATGAACGGTATCATCATGAACATCAAGTAAAGCATATAACGCTATTGGAAGATGAAAAGAAAGTCGCAAGACCTGCTGTTATGGCACCATTTGATAGCGCGGAGTTGGTTGAATGTCAGGTGAATAAATATAGCACAGTGATGATTAAGCAAAATCATTATTCTGTGCCGGAGGGGCACGTTGGGAAATACATCAAGGCAAAGGCCGGTGCCACGTATATTAAGTTGTTTATTGATGGAGAGCTTGTAGCTGAGCATCAACGAAAATGGGGTGTGCATGAATGGCAAATGAATATTTATCACTATCTGAGTACCTTCCAAAAGAAAAAAGGTGCCATATCCCAAAGTGAATGTTTGAGACAGGCACCAACCCAAATAAAAGATATCTACAACAATTATTATATAGGAAAAGAGAAAGAATTCATAGAGCTGCTTCTTTACGTGAAAGAAAACAATAATCTGAAACGGGTCCTTGAAGCCGTAGAAGAACTAAGTGCCATCCGATTTGATCTCGTCACGACGGACAGCATCCTGTTTATTTGCGGACAATCCACGTCTACGACCAAAGCGTTCTCCGGTGGAGATGAAACCATGAATCAGTCTGTGAGCAACATGGAGGCATACGCAGACATGTTTAATCAAGTCGGATAAGGAGCAGTGACCAATGGATAAACAACAACGAATTATTGATCTATGTAAAGATTTGCGCTTACCAAGCATACGAAAAATCGTTCAGAATGAAGCTTTGGAACAACCAGCTCAAGCATTTGAAGTGTTACTTCAAGTGCTTGAACAAGAAAAAGCCGACCGGCAGGTGCGGGCAAAGCAAAATCGTATCCGTACGGCTAATTTCCCACAGAAGAAGCTATTGGAGGAATTGAGAGTAGAAGAATTACCGGAACAAGCCAGTCAAAAATTACCTCATTTAAAAACACTGGATTTCATAGAGGAAGGGCAAAATGTCATTCTGACAGGTTCATCGGGCACGGGGAAGACCCATATTGCGATTGGGCTTGGAATGGAAGCATGCTTGGCAGGATACCGGGTATTCTACGCTACGGTCCCTTCCTTGATAAACCAGCTAAAGGAACATCGTTCAGAAAGAACCTTGCGCTCATTTGAGTTGAAGTTTGGGAAATATGACGTTGTTATCCTGGATGAATTAGGTTACATTTCTTTCGACAAGGAAGGTGCGGAGTTACTGTTTTCTCACCTCTCGCTACGGGCAGGTAGGAAATCAACAATTATCACCAGCAACCTGCCATTTACGAAATGGCAAGACATGTTTCATGACCCGGTATTGACGGCTGCGTTAACCGATCGTCTTACACATAAATCTCATGTCGTAAACATGATAGGGCCTTCTTACCGAATGAAGGAAACAGAAGCTTGGATCAAAATGAGTGGAAACAAAGTGGCTCAAAATTAAATTGCGAAATGGCTCACTTTTCACTTGCGAAATACATTCTATTGAACGAGTGGAAAACGCATGTGAACGGGCACTGTCTTATACGCCCAGACCAACACTCAAAAGCATTCAAACAATACTAAGTACTGGACAGGATAAATTGATGCAGGAAGAACAGCACGACACAAAAAGTACAAGTAGCTCGTATGGATTCACTCGTGGAGCTGCTTATTATGGGGGAGATAAAGAATGACAAACGAATCAACATTATCAAAGTTGAATGATATGCGTATGGCTGCCATGGCAGAATCCTATCAAGAACAATTGAGAAATCCCGACTACCAATCAATGACGTTTGAAGACCGTTTTGCCTTACTCGTTGATTTGGAGTGGTCGAGACGACAAAACAATAAACTGGAACGCCTTATAAAAGGTGCCCAATTCCGTAACAACCAGGCCGCTATAGAGGATATTGAGTACCATGCAGACAGGAAACTAGATAAGGAACAAATCCTTAGGTTAGCTTCTGGGCAGTACATTGAAGAGCATCGTAATATAATCTTAAAAGGAGCTTCGGGAAACGGGAAGACCTATCTTGCATGCGCCTTCGGTATAGCTGCTTGCCGTCAGTTCTATAAGGTTAAATACATCCGATTACCAGATCTACTAGACGAGCTAGCAGTGGCAAGGGGGAAGGGGTGTTCCGGAAAGTCATAAAGCAATACAAAAAGGTTAATCTCCTTATTTTAGATGAATGGCTTCTGACACCCTTGAAGGAAACTGAAGCTCGTGATCTATTGGATATCGTGGAATCCAGACATCGTACAGGATCAACTATTTTCTGTTCACAATTCGACCCAAGATGTTGTCGAATCTTTTTCAGGTCAAATGCAATTGAATGTTTCTCCTCGAGGCGCGACTTCACGCATAACAGACCTCTCAGAAAGCATCACACTCACGTATGACAAGGACTTCAAACATGTTCTAGGGCATAAGCAGGCCAAAAGGGCGCTGGAAATTGCTGCGGCAGGCGGGCATAATGTGTTGATGGTTGGTCCGCCCGGTTGTGGCAAAAGCTTGCTTGCAGAGACGTTTCAATCCATTTTACCACCGTTAAAACAAGAGGGAAGTTTTGACGTCATGAGCATTTATCAATTGGCAGGGATGACGAACGAAAAGCATCAGCTGCCGCCTTATAGAGCCCCGCATCATTCAGCATCAGCCGTTTCACTGATAGGCGGTGGCGCAAATCCGAAGCCTGGTGAAGTTACCCTCGCACATCATGGTGTGCTTTTCCTTGATGAAATGGCGGAGTTCCCCAAGCGAACGTTGGACATGCTCAGGCAACCTCTGGAAATGGGGAGGGTAACGATCAGCCGGGCAGCTTCGACCGTGACATACCCGGCGCAATTCATATTAATAGGTGCTATGAACCCTTGTCCGTGTGGCTATTTAGGATCAAGACACCGGTACTGCACCTGTTCCCCCAAACAAGTTCTTGCCTACACCAATCGCGTATCCGGCCCAATAGAAGATCGGATGGATATTTTGTTAACGCTTAACACAGTGGTATTGGAGCAAGAATCCTCAGAAGGTAATGAGCCATCCTCAAGTATACGGTCCCGTGTCCAAGCAGCACGAAATATACAATATGCGCGTTTTAACAGAGACATCACGAATTCGGTTGTGTCCAATGAGCAGTTGTCCCATTGTAGCAGGTTGAATGATGATCAGCAGAAAATGCTGCAGCAGTGGGCGAGTCAATACCACTGGAGTACGCGGGTACAAATGAAAATCCTGCGCTTAGCCAGAACCATATCTGACTTAAGCGGTCATGAGAACATTTCCAATGAAGCGATTTGGGAAGCCGTTACATTGCGTCGCACCAACGCGAGCCTAGGGCAGAAAAGGATTACGGCAGATCACTAGAGAGATACATGAAGAAGCGTGATCAAAGAAGCACGGGGACGGTTCTCGTGCTTCCTTTACTACGATAAAGCAATAAAGTGGAGTGTTTTTTATTTTTTCTTTTATTAATTTTACCTTTTACCATACTTAAGCCACAAGAAATTCAATTTTCATCCATCAAATCCTTTCATTTTCTCAATTCCCCTATTTACTACACCCCAAGATACGATTCTACACTTTCGGCAAGAGAACAAACGTTCTTGACTTTCCTATCAGAATATCATATGATATCGCTAACGAATAAGAGAGGTGTGACGTTATGGCGACTGTCGTTTCGAGCATTGGTCTGAAAGGCATGGAAGGTTACCGTGTCCAGGTGGAGGTACAGCTATTGCCGGGGGTTGAAGGAATTTGTATTGTGGGGCTGCCGGATGCTTCTGTGAAAGAGTCGAAGGATCGGGTGCTGGCGGCTTTGTATGCGTATGACTGCGAGATCGCTGATAAGCGGATCATTATAAACTTATCCCCTGCAGAACAAAAGAAAAACAGTCCGATTTTTGATTTGGCGATGGCGATTGGGATTATGAAGGAAACGGGTGAAATTAAAGATCAGATACCTGAAGCCGCAGCTTTTCTGGGCGTGTTATCCTTGGATGGTTCGATTAAACCGGTTGAAGGGATGCTGCCGGCTATTATGGCAGCTAAAAAGGCGGGTTATAAGGTGTTGTATTTACCGCCGATACATGAGTTTCCATTGACTCATATTGATGGGCTTGAACTTCGATTTGCTGAAACACTTGTAACCGTCAAGTAGAAATAAACAGTTTTCCACAAATAATTTTAAACAGGTTTCCACAATTAAGACTCAACAGGTGACGTATCAAAAATAGCCTTGCGATACTTCATCCGTATGCTGTCTGCCTCCTTATCAAACGTAAGAACCTCACTTCGGTGCAATAATCTGTCCAGAATGGCGGTGGTGAGAGTGGGGTCACCAAGAAACTTTCCCCACTCACCAGGACCTTTATTAGAAGTTAGAATAAAAGCTGCTTTATCATACAGATCATAAACAAACTGGAAAAACAAATGAGCTTCTTCGGCATCATATGTCATGTACATTACATCATCAATAATGACGAGATCAGAAGAGACAATGCGTTTATATCTTGTCTTGGATTTACTGATATAGTCTTTCGTCTTTAGAATGTACATTAATTGGCTCATTGAGGTGAAGGATACCTGGTATCCGCGTTCTACGGCATGTATGCCAAGAGCCACAGACAAGTGTGTCTTGCCAGCGCCGGTCGGCCCCATCATAATCAAAGTGAAATGCTCATCTATCCAATGGAGTTCCTGTAAAACGTGAAGTTGCTTCTCCCCAATCGCATTTTGCTCCTTTAAATCATACATTTCAAATGTTAGATGCTCTGGGAATTCTGCCCATTTCATCATTTTGTAAGCGTCAAATAATCCCCACCTGTAATCAGATGGGGATTTCATGTATGCTTTATTTAGATTTATTTGGAACGCGACACGCCTGTAAATGATAAACTAGACTCAACAGTTTTCCACAAATAAGAATCAACAGAATTTCACAAGTCAGATTAAACAGTTATTCCAAATTCACCCCTAGATTCAATATACTAGAGTTAGTTTATTGAAAGTGGGGACGCAGGAGTGGAAATATACATGGCTTATGTTGAAATTCATCGTTTGTATTCGGAGGGCTTTTCAAAAAGTAAGATTGCAAGGAAGTTAGGGATATCCAGAAATAGAGTGATAGATTATTTGAGAATGGATCCCGATGAATTTGAGGAATTTGTAAATTCACTAAGGGTTAGGGGGAAAAAGTTAGATCCTTATCAAGCACATATAATTGCATGGCTTCAAGAACACCCTGATTTAACAGCGGCTCAAATCCATGATTGGCTAGAGGAGAAGTTGGAAGTGACAGATGTGAGTGAGAATACAGTAAGAAATTATGTAAATGAACTACGTGATAAGTATTACATTCCCAAAGTAAAGGTTCAGCGAACTTACAGTGCGGTCCCGGAATTACCAATGGGTCTTCAAGCGCAGGTTGATTTCGGCCAGACGGTTGTTGAAGATAATCAGAAGGGGAAGCATCGTTTGTATTTCATCGCGTTTATACTATCACATTCGAGATACAAATATGTAGAGTGGCTAGACCGACCGTTCAGAACAACCGATGTCATCCATATGCATGAGAATGCATTCCAATATTTTGGGGGGATGCCACAGGAAATGGTCTACGACCAAGATGCCCTTTTAGCAGTAAACGAAAATGCCGGAGATTTAATTATGACGGCAGAATTCACGAAATACCATCAGGCAAGGCAATTTCGCATTTATTTATGTAAGAAGAGCGATCCGGAATCAAAAGGGAAAGTCGAACAAGTTGTCAAATTTGTAAAAAACAATTTCAGCAGTCATCGTACTTTTCATAACATTGATGACTGGAATGCGTCCTGTCTCGCCTGGCTAAAACGCACCGGGAACTATAAAGTTCATCACAATATAAAAAAGAGACCCGCCGAGGTGCACGCCCTGGAAAAGCCGCACTGACCGAAGCATGGGGACGGTTCTCGTGCTTCCTTTACTTCGATAAAGCAATAAAGTGGAGTGGTTTTTATTTTTTCTTTTATTAATTTCACCTTTTACCATACTTAAGCCACAAGAAAATCAATTTTCATCCATCAAATCCTCCTATTTTCTCAATTCCCTTATTTACCACACCCCAAAATACGATTTCACAATTTCAAAAATAGAACAAACGTTCTTGACTCCCCTCTCAGAATACCTTATGATATCGCTAACGAATAGGAGAGGTGTGACGTTATGGCAACTGTCGTTTCGAGCATTGGTCTGAAAGGCATGGAAGGTTACCGTGTTCAGGTGGAGGTGCAGCTGCTGCCGGGGGTTGAAGGGATTTGTATTGTGGGGCTGCCGGATGCTTCTGTGAAGGAGTCGAAGGATCGGGTGCTGGCGGCTCTGTATGCGTATGATTGCGAGATTGCTGATAAGCGGATCATTATAAACTTATCCCCTGCAGAACAAAAGAAAAATAGCCCGATTTTTGACTTGGCGATGGCGATTGGGATTATGAAGGAAACGGGTGATATAAAAGATCCGATTCCTGACGCCGCAGCTTTTCTGGGTGTGCTATCTTTGGATGGATCCATTAAACCGGTTGAAGGGATGCTGCCGGCTATTATGGCAGCTAAAAAGGCGGGGTATAAGGTGTTGTATTTACCGCCGATACATGAGTTTCCATTGACTCATATTGATGGGCTTGAACTTCGATTTGCTGAAACACTTCAAGATGTTGTTGAATCTTTTTCAGGTCAAATGCAATTGAATGTTTCTCCTCGAGGCGCGACTTCACGCATAACAGACCTCTCAGAAAGCATCACACTCACGTATGACAAGGACTTCAAGCATGTTCTAGGGCATAAGCAGGCCAAAAGGGCGCTGGAAATTGCTGCGGCAGGCGGGCATAATGTGTTGATGGTTGGCCCGCCCGGTTGTGGAAAAAGCTTGCTTGCAGAGACGTTTCAATCCATTTTACCACCGTTAAAACAAGAGGGAAGTTTTGACGTCATGAGCATTTATCAATTGGCAGGGATGACGAACGAAAAGCATCAGCTGCCGCCTTATAGAGCCCCGCATCATTCAGCATCAGCAGTTTCACTGATAGGCGGCGGCGCAAACCCAAAACCTGGTGAAGTCACCCTTGCACATCATGGGGTGCTCTTCCTCGATGAAATGGCGGAATTCCCTAAGCGAACGTTGGACATGCTCAGGCAACCTCTGGAAATGGGGAGGGTAACGATCAGCCGGGCAGCTTCGACCGTGACATACCCGGCGCAATTCATATTAATAGGTGCTATGAACCCTTGTCCATGTGGCTATTTAGGATCAAGACATCGGTACTGCACCTGTTCCCCCAAACAAGTTCTTGCCTACACCAATCGCGTATCCGGCCCAATAGAAGACAGGATGGATGTTTTGTTAACGCTTAACACAGTGGCATTGGAGCAAGAATCCTCAGAAGGTAATGAGCCATCATCAGGTATACGGTCCCGTGTCCAAGCAGCACGAAATATACAATATGCGCGTTTTAACAGAGACATCACGAATTCGGTTGTGTCCAATGAGCAGTTGTCCCATTGTAGCAGGTTGAATGATGATCAGCAGAAAATGCTGCAGCAATGGGCGAGTCAATACCACTGGAGTACGCGGGTACAAATGAAAATCCTGCGCTTAGCCAGAACAATATCTGACTTAAGTGGTCATGAGAACATTTCCAATGAAGCGATTTGGGAAGCCGTTACATTGCGTCGCAGCAACGCGAGTTTAGGGCAGAAAAGGATGACGGCAGACCACTAGAGAGATACATGAAGAGTCATGAGCAAGCAGGGAGGCAGAAAAATGGCCCGCAAAGCCCGGGTGAAAAGTAAGACTGGCATCTATCATATCATGGTTCGTGGTGTGAACAGGCAGGAAATATTCCATGACGATGCGGACTGTGAGAAATACCTTGAAATCATCCAAAAATATAAAGCCCGAACGGCCATACAATTCTACGCGTGGTGTCTGATGAATAATCATGTCCATTTGCTGTTGAAAGAAGGAAACGAACCGCTTGCAACGACCATGAAACGGATAGGGGTCAGCTATGTCCGGTATTATAATTGGAAATACAGAACAACCGGCCACCTGTTTCAAGACAGATTCAGAAGTGAAAATGTGGAAACGAGCGCGTATTTACTGACGGTGACTCGGTACATCCACCAAAACCCGGTTAAAGCGAAGATCACAACCAGGGTGGATAAATGGAAGTGGAGCAGTTGTCTGGGCTATTATGGTGAACCCTATTTTCCAGGTGACTTGTTGGACAAGGAGCTGGTGTTGGGCTTGTTTTCTGGCCATGAGACAACTGCACAAGCACGTTTTAAAGCGTTTAATGAAGAACCCAATCAAGATCAATGCCTTGAAGATCGTTTTTACACCATTAGAAAGACGGACGAAGAAGCCAGGACAGAAATTAAACAGCTGTTGGGACAACTTGAAATTGCCCATGTGAAGAGTTTACCCCGATTGGAAAGAAATGCGATCTTAAGACGGGTGAAGGGCATCAAAGGACTGTCCCAACGGCAAGCTGCAAGAATTTTGGGTGTGTCAGCTAATTTGATTTTTAAGGCGTGAGGCAGTGGTTCATTTTGGACATGCCTTACTAGTTGCCACCCACCACCGGCACCTGTCTGAATGCATCTAGCATGCTCTGCAGTTCTTCCCGGGTTTTGAGCGGATCGACAGGGAGCGTTGACGGGCGTGCTGCCTCTTTTGCATCTCGCTGTTTTTGTTGTTCGCGGAACCAATCAGGTACCACCTCTTTTCTTGCGGTAGCGCCGGCGTAATAAGCGCGCGTTTGTTGGCGAGGTTGTCTGCTCGAGTAGGTTTCGGCTTCTCGTTTAGCATCTGCAACCGTCATGATATTTTTCCTTCCCCAGGCTTTCAGGATGCCTTTTACATACGCTCAGTTTGGTTAGACACGTTCAACGAAACACGGGGTGCTGAATTTCATTTTATATACAGCTAGCTTCACCTAGCTTTGAGTGGGGATCATTATATAAGCTTAAACATATTTTTCTAAGTTATTGACAATTAAATTTCCAATATCTTCTGTTGTATTTACCCCCCCTAAATCCGGTGTTCTTATGGTTTTATTGGACAAGGTGCTTTCAATTGCATTAATAACCAATTCACTTAAGTTCCCCAGTTCTAAGTGCTCTAACATTAGAGCCACGCTCCAGATTTGAGCAATTGGATTAGCAATTCCTTTACCTGCAATGTCCGGGGCAGAACCATGGATTGGCTCGAACATAGAAGGGTACTTTCCAGAAGGGTTAATGTTACCAGATGGTGCAAGACCCAGACCGCCCACAACTGCAGCTCCAAGATCGCTTAGAATATCTCCAAATAGATTACTGGATATAATAACTTCAAAGTCTTCAGGTCTAGTGATGAAATAGGCAGCAAGGGCATCAATGTGATAATAATCAACTTGGAGATTATGTTTACTTTCAAACTTCTTTCCTATCTCATCCCAAAAGGTCATAGAGTGCTTAATCGCGTTTGACTTTGTAGCAACCGTAACAGACTTTTTCTGTTTTTGTTGGGCATAATTAAACCCATAATCAAAGATTCGTTCTGTACCAAATCTAGTGAACACATTATTTTGAATAACTACTTCGTTGGGTGTATTTGCATGTAATTTGCCCCCAATCTTCGAGTATTCTCCTTCGGTGTTCTCTCTAATAATTGTAAAATCAATGTTTCCATTTAGTTTTTTTAATGGGCTCTCTATTCCTTGAAGTTGTTTTATTGGTCGTAAATTTACATATTGTTCAAACTGTTGTCTAATGGGTAAAATTAATTCCCATACAGATATATCATCCGGTACAGAAGGTGCTCCTACGGCACCGAACAAGATAGCATCATTTTCTCTTAGTCTATCTAATCCATCATCTGGCATCATTTTATGATTTTTGAGGTAGTATTCACACCCCCAATCGTATCTATTTTCTTTAAAATGTATGCCGCCATGAATCTTTTCTACTACATTCAAGACTTTTAAAGCTTGTTCCATAATTTCTGGTCCAATTCCATCACCTGAAATTACGCCTAATGAATACTTTTTCATGTTTCATCCTCCAAGATTCTATTATAAAAGCCATAAGGATAGTTGAGGTATAAATATTAATATCAACAACACAATTATTAATAACGCGTAAAAAGGCAAGACACCTTTAAGAATTGACTCAATTTTTAACCCTGATACGCCACTGACTACGAATAGGTTCATTCCTAGAGGTGGAGTAATCATGCCAAGTTCCATAGTCACTACCATAATGACTGCAAAGAAAAACAAATTAATATCTAATGTAGCTAAGATTGGTAAGAAAATTGGTAAAGTGATCATTAACATAGCGGTAGCATCCAAAAACATACCTAGTACAAATAGCATTAAACTGACAAGTAAAAGAAACATTATTGTACTGTCAAAATTAGATCCAATCCATGCAGCAAATGTTTGTGGAATTTGTTCCAAACTTAAGAAAACACCCAATAGGGATGCGGATGCAATGATTAAAAAGATCATTGCGGTAGTGTTTACTGAGCTGATAACTATGTCTCTAAAATTTTTCCAATCTATTTCTTTATAAACGTATTTTGAAATGATAAAAGCATATAAAACTGCAATGAAAGAAGCTTCTGTCGGAGTTGCAATTCCCCCGTAAATACTCCCTAAGATAATAACTGGGAAAAGCAGTCCCCAAATAGCCTTCTTTGAGGCCTTTATCCTAGTTTCCCAAGATGCTTTTTCTAAACCACCATAACCTTTTCTAATCGCCACCACAATTGAAAAAATAATTAAAGCAGTTGCCAAGAGGGCGGCAGGTATAAGAGCAGCAGTGAACAAGCCTTTTACCGATATTTCTGCAATTGAACCATAAAGTATGAGGGGAACTGAAGGTGGGACAAGAATACCAAGAGTTCCAGCTGTAGCAACTAATCCAGCAGCATATTTTTTATCATACCCTGCTTTGGTCATTACCGGGATCATTATGGATCCAACTGCGACTGCTGTTGCGGCACTTGAACCAGAAATAGCCGCAAATATCAGAGATACTAAAATAGCAACAGTCGAGAGCCCACCTCTTGTGTGCCCAATCCAAGCATTCATAACTTCAAATAGGTATTTTGCCATCCCGCCCCTTGCCATAATTAATCCAGCAAAAATAAAACCAGGAACAGCCATAAGAACAGGTTTATCTACTCCGGTAAACATACGCAATGCAATTGTATCTAGAGAGAAGCCATCTACTAAAAGCATGATCATGCTGGACAAACCAATACTAATGGCCAGAGGGACTTGTAAAAACATAAACAGGAACAATAGAGCTAAAAGATATATTACTGCCAACCTAGAACTCCTCCTTCCTAAAATGTTTAACAATAAAATTGATGAGATGTATCAGAATTAATATCCCAGTTATTGGCATAATTAGGTAGGTGATCCAAACCGGCAAACCTATATCTGGTGTTGTAAGTCCCTGTTTAAATGTTTTTACAACAATGAAGTACCCTGAAACCATGAACAGCACACCAAACGCAAGACTGAGTAAATAAGACAAAAGCATCATTGCTGATTGAACAGTTTTACTGGTAAATCTGTTTGCCAAATCAACAGTAATGTGTTTTCCATCTCTTAATGCTGTTCCAAAACCGATAAATATTGCAATAAGAAATAGAAGCGTGTATGTTTCCGGCACCCAATATTGTGGAATGGATGGGAAAAATCTTAAAGCGATACCTATCAAATTAGTTATCACACCCAACAGGAAAAAGATGACTACCAAGTTATTTTCTATAATTCTCAAGTATTTCATCCTAAATCCACCTTAGTTACAATCATAAAGATCAGAAATCTGGCCTTTATGATTGATTATTAATTTGTTCTATATATTCCTCACCTATTTCCGGTACCCATTTATCATAAAGTGGTTCAAATGCATCTTTGAATGCTTTCCTTTGTTGTTCTGACAACTCGATAATTTCCACATCCCCACGTTCTTTAAGCTTTTTAAATGATTCTTCATTTAATTCGTCTGAGGTATTCACTGCAAACTTAGTTGCGGCATCAGCAGCTTCCTCAATTAGCTGTTTTGTATCATCGTTTAGCGTGCCCCAAAACTCAAGGTTTGTTTGTAATACATAGTCGATTCTATTGTGGTTGGTGACCGTTAAATAATCTGTAACCTCATCAAAATTAAACGATTCCAAAGCTCCAAATGTATTCTCAAGGCCATCCACCACACCTGTTTCCAGAGATGTAAATAACTCATCAATACCCATACTTTGTGTGCTGGCGTTAAGTAAATCATAAGTTTCTGTCAGAACTGGCCCACCTTGAGTTCTGATCTTTAAACCAGCAAGATCTTCCGGAGATGTTACCGCTTTCTTGTTATTCATTAAATTTTTCGGACCATTTGGCCAGACAGCTAATCCCTTTATTTCATCATCTTCAAAACTATTTAAGATTTCTTGTCCTTCTTCACTTTGCCAAAAGGCCATGGATTCAGCATTGCTCTCAAACAAAAATGGCATATTCGGAATGTTAAAGGCAGGGTGAACATCAGTCATGCGACTCATATCAGAAATTATAAATTGAGTGTCGTTAGAAGCTAGGTTTTGGTATTGGTTTGCAGTATCAAACAAAGTATTATTTGGGTAAATAGTCACTTCAATGTTTCCGTCTGAGTTTTCTTCAATATATTTTTTAAACTCCACAGAAGCTTTGTGCTTAATATGTGTCTCCGTAACGTCGTGTGTCAAAGTAATATCCAACTTCTGAATCCCATCACTGGCTGCAGGTTCTGAATCATTTCCACATCCAACCAGTATCAGAACTAAAACAAAAAACAAAATAAGTTTTTTCATAAATTTAATTACCTCCTCAATTTGTGTATACTACATAGTACGTACTATGTTGAAAAATATGATAACATAATAATGTGAGTATGTAAATATTTCTAAAAAATTTATACTACCTACATGGAGGGATGTAAATGATTGAAAAAGTTGAACCACTGCAAAAGAAAGGAACTATGTCTACAAGAATAGTTAACATAATAAAGGAAAATCTTATAAAGGGTCATTTAAAAGCAGGGGATAAGCTACCGAAAGAATCAGAGTTAATGGACATATTAGGAGTTAGTAGAACGCCTTTAAGAGAGGCGATAAAAGTACTTGAATCAATCGGCATCGTTGAAATCAGAAGAGGCGAAGGGATGTTTATAACAAAAGAAAACTCACCAGGTGGATTGAATCCACTTATATTCAGTTTGATCTTGCATAGAGAAAACATTCATTCGTTAATTGAATTTAGACAACAGTTTGAAGTATTAATGATTAGTATTTTAAAGACAAAAGCATCGTTTAATATCGCTAAGATTGAATCGGTTTATAACTCGCAAATTAATAGAATGGAAAAAAAGCTTACACCTGAAGAGTTGGTTGAGATTGATCTAGAATTCCATTATACAGTTATGGAAGAAACCGAAAATCCTTTTGTTATTGAGATTGGGAAGACGATCTATGAAATCATCAAACCCCATATGATTCATTTTAAAGATAAAAAAAATATTGAACGGACGCTTAAAACTCATAAACTTTATTTGGATGTATTAAAAGGGGAAAAAGAATTTCAACCAAATGAGACAGCAAGAAACTTAATTAAAAATAATGAAGAGATGATTGACTTTTCGATTAAGAATTATCGTTAATTATTATTTGCATTTAAACTAAATTCGGCGTCAATTCCTTGCTTTTACCCTGATTAAGCCCATTTAGTATTTACTAGAATTGTCGCTTGCGTTTGTCTGGGCTAGTTTGGAAACATGGGCGATTGTCATGCTTCTCTAATTACTAACATACTGTTATGTGGTAATAATTTTAAAAAGATTACAAACGGATTATTGACAATAACTGAATGGTTGATATAATTGGATAAATAAAAATATAAATAAGAAACTAATAACGATGACTATTTGCTTATGGAAATCACCTTTGAGAGTATTATGAGTTTTTTCAGGGGCATGGCATATTTATACACCTGAAATTCATACTATGATAAACATCATAATCATCTACAAAATTTCAACGGAAGGAGGAAAGACTGCAAAATTGTTTTGAGGACACTAATAGTTTGAATTTAAATATCTCATAGAAAATGGAAAGACTGCCTATAAATGTTTGAATATGTATCTTTGCTCGTACAAGGGAACTCATGGTGTAAAAATATTGGGAGGTTTTATTTTATGAAGAGTGTAAACGAATACATCGATCAGAATCGTGATTACTACATTAATTGGTTGAAGGAGATTTGCGAGATTCCTAGCGTTGCTGCTCAAAACAGAGGGATGACGGACAGCGTAGATTATCTTAAGGGGTTGTTTGAAGAAGCGTTTCAACAGACACCAGAAGTACTAAAAACAAGTGGCTACCCCGTTGTGTTTTCACATCTGAAGGGGACGGGGGAAAACACATTAAGTTTTTACAACCACTATGATGTTCAACCTGAAGATCCTATAGAATTATGGAATACGCCACCCTTTGAACCGACTATAATTGATGGGCAGATGTACGCTAGAGGGATTGCAGATAATAAAGGGAATTTAATTGCGAGACTTGCTGCGGTACATGCTATTAAAAATGTAATAGGTGAACTTCCTATAGATATTAAATTTATATTTGAAGGCGAAGAGGAAATTGGCAGTGTAAGCTTACCGGAATTTGCAGATGAATACAAAGATAAAATCAGGGCTGATGGTTGCGTATGGGAGTTTGGATATAGAGATGGGGATCATCGATTACAATTGTCTTTAGGTGTAAAAGGTATGCTCTATGTAGAATTGTTTTCAAAAGGGGCTAATACTGATTTGCACTCTGCACAGGCTTCAATTGTAGAAAGCCCTGTTTGGCGTTTAGTATGGGCATTAAACCATTTAAAAGATGAAAACGAAAAAATCCTAATCCCTGGTTTCTACGATGATATTGACCCACTTACAAAAGAAGATGAAGAGATGATTAAACATTATCGTCTAAGTGAAAATTTTCTGCTCGAACACTTAAATGTAACAAATTTTGTAAATAACCTTGAAGATGAAGAACTAAAGATCAAACATATATTTGAGCCAACATGTAATATTTGCGGTATACAAAGTGGATATACAGGTGAGGGCTCGAAAACCGTTCTTCCTTCAGAGGCTTTTGCAAAGTTAGATTTTCGCCTAGTATCTGGCCAAGATCCAGATAAAATATTATTAGACTTAAGAAAGCATCTTGATGATAATGGGTTTTCTGATATAGGAATTCGTAGTTTGACAAAAGAAAAGGCAGCAAGAACCTCTCCTACTGAACGAATTACGAAAGCCGCAATTAATACAATTAAAAGTAGCACAAACGAGATGCCGAATGTGGTTCCAAGTACACCTGGAACAGGACCAATGTTTGAATTATGTCAAAAACACGGCATTCCGGCTGTTTCTTTCGGAGTAGGTCATTTCGCATCTAATAATCATGCTCCGAATGAAAATATATTTATAGAAGACTTTATAGAGGGTATTAAAATGATGGCATCATTCATATTTGAATTTAAGAATGAAATGGAACAACAAGGAGCGGGTATTCGTGATGAAGTCAAAAGCCAAAAGTGATACCTTTCATGAGATGAAAGCATCCGATCCAATTCTCTATGATACAGTTTTGAGTATTTATGATGAGCTGGTACAAATCAGGAGGGATTTTAGAAAGCATCCGGAATTAGCTTTTCAAGAAAAAAGCACTGCTTCTACCATAGCACATTATCTGAAAAGTTGGGGCTATGAGGTTGAAGAAGGTGTTGGAAATACAGGGGTAATCGGATTGCTTCAGGGAAAAGAGGATGGCAAGGTATTCGGTTTGAGAGCAGATATGGATGCCCTACCGATGGATGATGAAATCACAGAAGATTATAAGAGCATACATGAGAAAGTAGCCCATACTTGTGGTCATGACATGCATATGGCAAATTTACTAGGCGTTGCTAAAGTTTTCTCTATTATGGGGTTAAAGAAAGGAACACTGAAGTTAATCTTTCAACCTGCGGAAGAAATTGCTGCTGGAGCAAAAAAAATGATAAATGAAGGTGCATTAAGAGATCCTCCGATTGATATGATGGCTGGTTTACATGTGCACCCTACAATAGAAGTTGGCGAATTTTCCATATCTAATTCAAAGTATAGTGGTGCGGCTGCTGACTTTTTTAATCTCGAAGTATTCGGTAAAGGGGGCATGCTGCCTATCCACATCTGACAGTTGATCCGATAACGATTGCTTCTCAAATTATATTGGCTTTCCAACAGATAGTCAGCAGGCAAGTGAATCCAATAAACTCAGCGGTAATAAGTATTGGTAGCATTAAAGGAGGGACAAAAAATAATATTATTCCAGAGAAAGTAACAGTAAAAGGAACGGTAAGAACACTAGATCCAAGCACTAGAAAATTGGTTTCAAATAGTATGAGAAAAATCGCGGCTTCTATTGCTGAATCATACGGAGGGAATTGCAATCTCCAATATAACTTTGGTCCCCCACCTATAAAAATAGATAGTAAGGCAAAAGAATTATTTGTAGATTCAGCAACAAAATTATTTGGAGAAGAAAGTATTAAGTATTCTCCACCTGCGATGGGTGGTGAAGATTTTTCAGAATTTTCATCGGAAGTGCCATCAATATTTTTTAGATTAGGAACATATTCAGATGAGTCTACTGCATACAGTAACCATAATCCTAAGTTTGATGTTGATGAACGAGCGCTGTTATATGGAGTTTCTGTAATGACGCTTTTAGTAAACAAGTTTTTAAATAATACGTTTGAATAAATGGGGGGAATTTTAATGAAAAAAGTCTTCTGGTCAACATTATTGATTTTCGTTTTATTAATTGCAGGTTGCTCAAATTCAAGTGGCGGGGAAAATGTTGAAGGGAATGGTGGTGACCCTGAAGAGGATGCCGATTCCAAAAAATTAGTTATTGCAAGTGGAAATGACATTGTCTCCTTTGACATACATGATCATAATAATACTAGTACAGAAGCAGTTCATGTAAATATGTTTAATTATCTTGTAAGGAACGACCCTGAAGAAGGATTTGTTTCTGATCTTGCTGAAAGCTGGGAAAACGTAGACGAGAATACTTGGACATTTACTTTGAAGGAAGGTGTGACCTTCCATAATGGTGAAGAGCTAACAGCTGAGGATGTCAAATTCACGCTTGAACGAGTGGCTAAAGATGATACGCTGTTGGAATATGGTTCCTATCAACAGATTGATGAAGTTGAGGTTCTTAGTGATTATGAGTTTAATATTTATACACATGAATCTGAACCTGCTCTATTAAATAGATTGTCACGAATTGGTTCAGGTATGCTTCCTAAAGATTATATAGAGTCCGAAGGCTGGGATGCATTTCTTAAAGATCCAGCTGGCACAGGTCCTTATAAGCTAAAGGAATGGAAGAAAGATGACCGACTTATTCTAGAGCCTTTTGATGATTATTTTGGTGAAGAACCAAAATGGGAGGAAGTTGTATTTAGATCTATTCCGGAAGATTCTACACGGGTTTCAGAAGTTTTAACAGGAGGGGTAGATGTAGCAGTTAATATTCCTCCAACTGATATAGAACGTATTGAAGATAAAGAAGGAGTATCGGTGGTAAATTCACCATCACAGCGCGTGATGCTGTTGGCACTCCGTACGCAAGGGGATTATCCTACTGCAGATCCTAAGGTTCGTGAAGCTATTGATTTAGCAATCGATAAAGAGGCGATTGTAGATTCACTTCTTGAAGGAAACGGCACACCGACAAGAACACGTGTAACACCAGGTAACGTGGGAGCAAACGAAGAACTATATGATACCCAGGTATACGATCCGGAAAAGGCCAAAGAACTACTTGCTGAGGCAGGCTATGAAGACGGGTTAAATATAACCTTAAGTGCGCCTAATGGTCGATACTTAAAAGATAAAGAGTCCGTTGAGTTAATACAAGCAATGCTACAAGAAGTCGGTATTACTGCTGATGTAGAAATGTTGGAATGGAGTTCATTTTCTACTAGATATGCAGAAAAAGAATTTGAAGATGTGTTTTTTATAGCATATGGAAATTCCATGTTTGATGCATCCCTTGCTTTACAGCGCTTAACTAAAGAACAAGCAGCTGGAGAAACCGATTATGATAATCCTGAAACAGAACAACTGATACAAGATGCTATGTCTAACATGGATCCAGATGAACGTGTCGAGCAATATCAGAAAGCGCAAGAAATAATAGCAGAAGATAGGCCGCAAATTTACTTGTATCAAATTAACTCTATTTATGGAGTTAATGATAGGCTAGATTTCACACCAAAATTAAGTGAAATGTTATACGTGGATGAAATTACACTAAAATAGAAGGGGGTTCTTCCTCCCTTCTCTTTTCTAAAGAGGAGGAATATGACTTGAAATACTTTGTTAAAAGCTTAATTAAAACCATCCCCGTTCTATTCCTCATTACCTTAATTGTTTTCATTCTTGTGCGTGTTACAGGTGATCCGGTTTCCCTAATGATATCTGAAACAGCCACTGACGAAGAGCGTGAAGCACTGAGAGAGTCACTTGGTTATAATGACCCGCTCTATACTCAGTATTTTGATTATATGGGAAATCTGATTAAGGGGGATTTTGGGAATTCCCACAGATATGAAACAGATGCCTTGAATTTAGTAATCGAACGATTACCTGCTACTATCGAACTAGCAATTGCTTCCATGATTATAGCTATTATTGTCTCTGTGCCGTTGGGTATAATGTCAGCTATAAAACGTAATAGTTTTTTTGATTTGTTCATTACAGGCGGAGCGGTTTTGGGGAAAGCTATGCCAAATTTCTGGTTGGGTATTATGATGATTTTATTTTTAGCAGTGAACCTTGAGATGTTTCCAGTGTCAGGTAGGGGGTCCCTATTACATCTCGTGTTGCCTGCAATTGCATTGGGAACAGGAATTGCTGCTGAAATGACGAGGCTTATACGATCAAGCATGCTTGAAATTCTGGAGCAGGATTTTATTCGGACGGCAAGGAGTAAAGGTTTAAGAGAAGCAATAGTAGTTAATATTCATGCCTTCCGTAACGCGCTTATTCCAGTGATTACAATAACTGCTTTACAAACATCAACATTAATTGGAGGAACGTTGATTACAGAAACTGTGTTTGCTTGGCCGGGGATTGGCCAGTTATTAATACAGGCTGTAAACTTGCGTGACATGGCGGTTGTACAAGCTGCGGTATTTATTATAGCAATAGCTGTTATTCTCAGTAATCTTATTGCTGACTCAGTTTATAGACTTCTCGATCCAAGAATTAAGTATGACTAAGGAGGGGCGTTGTTATGGAAAATCTGATAGAAAGCGTGGATGCAGTTCCAAAGCGCAAGGAAAGCCGAACAAAAAAATTATTACAACAGTTATTTAGAAGTAAAACCGGTACAATGGGATTGGTAATTGTTGTATGTGTATCATTAGTTGCTATCTTTGCAAATAACCTTGCTATGCATGATCCTGCAGAAACTAATGTAGTAAATCGACTGCTCCCTCCTTTTTGGTTAGATGGAGGGAGCACGGAATATCTTTTAGGAACAGATAATTTAGGTCGTGACGTGTTAAGTAGAATAATATATGGCTCACGAATTTCTTTATTAGTAGGTATAAGTGCTGTTCTGTTAGCAGGTTTTATTGGGATGATTTTTGGACTCATTGCAGGGTATTACGGAAAGATATGGGACTTTATTATTATGAGAACAGTGGATTCCTTTTTAGCTATACCTAATATTTTATTTATGTTAATCGTATTAGCGGTGTTAGGTCCAAGTTTAATAACGCTAATCCTTGTTCTAGGAGGAACAACTTGGGTGGTTTATGCCAGAATGGTTCGTAGTGAGACATTAAGTGTAAAGGAAAGAGATTATGTTCGATCTGCCCGTGCAATAGGTGCTAAAAATTTTAGAATTATAATCCAGTATGTTTTACCCAATGTCGTTTCCTCTTTTATTGTTATCGCAACATTAAACGTTGCTTCAACGATTATATTGGAGGCAAGTTTAAGCTTTTTAGGACTTGGAATACAGCCACCTGATGTTTCATGGGGACTGATGCTCAGTGATGGTAGAGAATATATATCTACTAGTTGGTGGGTTGCGACATTTCCTGGAATAGCCATTACAATGACAGTACTAGGCGTTATATTCCTGGGTGATTGGCTCCGAGATGTACTAGACCCTAAAATTAAAGACTAATAATGTGAGGTGCTGATATGGCGAAGCAACTTTTAGATATTCAGGATTTAAAAGTTCGTTTTAAAACAGATGACGGATATGTATCAACTGTTAATGGTGTCACGTTTCGCATACACGAAGGGGAAACGTTGGCTATAGTAGGGGAATCTGGCAGTGGGAAAAGTGTGACTTCTTTAGCTTTGTTAGGAATTTTGCCCCCTAATGGGGAAGTGTATGATGGAGATATGACTTTTGAAGATAAAAAATTACGTAAGATTAGTAAAAAGGAATATAGAAAGTTACGAGGCAATGAAATATCAATGATATTTCAAGAGCCGATGACTGCATTAAATCCAGTCTTTACAATAGGTTTTCAGTTAAGAGAAGCACTGATGTTACATTTTAATTTATCCAAAGAGGCAGCAAACAAAAAAGGGATAGAGATGCTTGACCACGTAGGTATTTCTGATTCTGAGAGAATTATGAGTCGCTTTCCTCATAATTTATCGGGGGGGATGCGTCAACGAGTGATGATTGCTATGGCATTATCGTGTAATCCCAAATTGTTAATAGCGGATGAACCGACAACTGCGTTGGATGTAACTATCCAATCACAAATATTGAAGCTCATGAAAGATCTTAAAAAAGAATCAAATACCAGTATACTCTTTATCACACATGATTTGGGAGTAGTAGCTGAAATGGCTGACCGAGTTGTAGTTATGTATGCTGGTGAAGTAGTAGAAGAAGCACCAGTGCATGAATTGTTTGAAAATCCAAAACACCCTTATACAAAAGGTTTAATGTCATCTATGCCTAAAGTTCACGAGGTAGTAGATGATTTATTCTCAATTGAAGGTACCGTGCCTAATCCTTCTGAAATGCCTACAGGATGTAAGTTTCACCCAAGATGTCCTTTAGCTGACGATGAATGTAAACTTGTTCATCCGGAATTAGAATTTATAAGTGAAAATCATGCGAAGAGATGCATTAAAGTTTAGGAGGGAGATAGATGTCAGAAACCAATACGAAGAATGCGAGACCAGATGACGAAGTTCTCTTAGAAGTAAAGAATTTAAAAAAACACTTTGAAGTTTCCAAGGGTTTTATAAAAAAAGAAATATCTACTGTACGTGCTGTTGATGGTGTTAATTTTAAAGTATATAAAGGAGAGACATTGGGGATTGTGGGTGAAAGTGGCAGCGGCAAATCAACTACAGGACTGTTAACACTTGGCCTATTAGCTCCTACAGAAGGTGAGATTTACTTTGGTAATAGTGAGATATCAAAACTCAATACAAAAAATTTAAGAGCGATGAGGAAGAACTTACAAGTAATATTTCAAGATCCCTATTCTTCTTTAAATCCTAGGATGACTGTAGAACACATTATAGGAGAGCCGTTAGTTGTCCATAACTTAGCATCTGGAAAAGAACTTAGAAAAAAAGTTCTTGAGCTTATGAATTTAGTCGGGCTCCAGGAACATCAAATGAAAAGGTACCCTCACGAATTTAGTGGTGGTCAACGTCAGCGCATAGGAATCGCAAGAGCACTTGCACTTGAACCACAAGTCATTGTTTGTGATGAAGCTGTTTCATCATTAGACGTTTCAATACAAGCACAGATACTAAACCTTTTGAAAAAGCTACAAAGAGAAATGGAGTTAACATATATTTTTATAGCTCATGGTTTGCCCGCTATCCGTCATATAAGCAATAGGATTGGCGTTATGTATTTAGGAAGGATGGTAGAGTTAGCGGATAGGGATGCAATATTTGAGAAACCACTTCATCCTTATACTTATGCACTATTGGATTCTGTGCCTATACCAGATCCAAAGTTACGAAAGGAAAGCCAAGTAATAGAAGGAGAAATACCAAATCCCAGCGATCCACCTTCAGGGTGTCATTTCCATCCTAGGTGCCCATTTGCAAATGAAGTTTGTAAAAACAAAGCACCGGAATATAGGGAAATATATGATGGCCATTATGTTGCTTGTCATTATCCGTTAGTCGATTATGAAACTCAGGTTATTCCGGTTGAAAGAGAAAAATCACTTTAAGTGTGTTAAGTTCATTATTAAGCACAGAGAAGCATGGGACTGTACTCGTGCTTCCTTATTTTTATGTTGATTAAATTTTTGGTTTATATGGGTGGCGATTCTTAGTAATCTTAATAGTGTTTTTTATAATCTTTTTTATCCATAACCTCGAATATGGGTGATGACACCTAGTTTTAGGGGAAAGGGGAACTTATAATGCGTAAAGTGTACTATTCTGAAAGAAGCGAGAAGATTGATATAAAATTAAATTCCATCAGAGATTTAAAAGATCTTTTCGTTCAAATCCACGAAGATTTAGCAAGGGATTTATACTTTCGTGAGTTATATGGAAATCAAAAATCTAACATAGACGGAATAGCTGGTTCCAATATCGAAGCTTTTGCATTTGAGAAAACTCGTATACGAAATCTTATGCCGATTGATTATAATAAAAGATATAAAGAACATGAGTTATTTACACTTATTGAATTATTACATGACTATGTATCTGAATGTAAGTGGGATGATTTTGAAGAAACATGGATGTGCAATAAGGAGAAAGGGCAAAGGGTATTTAGGGATAGGATTAATTCAATTTTAAATATTTATGATCAGGGTTGGGAACTTTCTACGGAAGGATACATAAGAGAGTGGGTAAATAATGGCTTAGGAGAACTTATTGAAGCACAGTATGATAATTCGGATGACGAACAATATACGGAAATACAAGAAGCAAAAAAGCAATTTTTAAGATATGGCTCTACTATAGATGACAAAAGGTCAGCTCTACTCCAATTAGGGCGAGTAATGGAAAATGTAAGAAGAGAAATGACGCAACTGCTTCCAGAAAAGCCAGACACTGAGCAGTTATTCCATATACTTAATAAATACAACCTAAGACATAATAACCCAAATCAGCATAAAGATTATGACCGGGAAATCTATTATAGGTGGATGTTTTTCATATTTTTATCTGCAATCGACGCTTATTTTCAAATGAAAGACTAATAATTTATTGAAAACTCGATCGTAAAATGGTTAAACTTCTTAATAAAGACGGTCGAGTTTTTTAAATTAATTTAGGAAATAACGTCAAGAACACTAGCCTCGCATATAAGTATGTGGACGAGGGGGACTCGTGTTTCCTTACTCTTATGTTGCTATAACTGCTTAACTAAAATGAACAGTTTTTGTGCCGTGCATGAGAATTCACCAAAATATGCCGGTTAGTTTACCACAAGAAAAAGCATGAATGTGAAGTAGTATGCAGGACAAAGTATGGTTGCCATATTTTTGTTCTATAGTACATGGAGAGAAGGCGCTGCCATCAAGAGGTATGAACTATGCCTGGTTTATCCGTTTACATTGGAAAGCGCTGAAAGAAGCGATTGGGCAATTTGAAAATCATTCAATGGGATCCATATGATTATTTTTTATTTAAAATAAACCAGGCTTTTGAGCTACAGTTTCTTTTCTGCCTGCTTTTTTATACACGTAGTAAGCTTTTATTTAATTTACTTTTATTGATCTCGCCAACCATATAGTTAATAATTGCTCCCAAGTTGTAATGGACCTTATACAGTGTTCTATCTAGCTCACCTGCTAGTGCTTTATCTTGGTATTGGTTATCAAGGTAGTAACCGTTTATTCTTTCTTCACCACTTAGGATTTTATTCATTAAACGATGATTTCCGTCAATGACAACCATTTGTGTTCTGGTATTTAACAAAGGATAGCTAACAATAAAAATTGGATCTTTACTATTTGCCACTGCTTTTAAACGTTGGGATTCTATAGCACCAGGAGCAATACCATCTGAAATAACATTAACAAAAAATGACATTGGAGGAAGGTCATAAGTGTCGACCACTTCCATGGCTTTGGTTACACTCCAAGTAATATTATAAAAGTCACCATTAGTTAAATCGATAGTCTGAGTAAATGTTTGAGTATTACCATCTATTACACGGATTACACTATCACTATTCATAATATCTTTAATTTCATCCATTGGCTCTTTGGCAGCCTCTTCAATCTTTTTCTTGTACTTTTTAATAGTCTGCCTTAACCTAGGATATTCATTTTTAATGGATAAACCGTTCAGCTTAAATATACTCTTGTTTGCGATACTTTCCAAAAAGTCATTAATTTGATATCTATCACTTGTTATCATAGTTTCCCCTCCAGATTAAAAAAGCCCTTATTAGAACTTATTCACCGCTTTTTCCGCTAATGCTTAAAAGGAGAGATTTTTTCATATTAAGTAAATGGTTTTAATCATGGAATGGCATTAAAAAAGGATGATACTCCTGCTTACTCATCATTATGTTGCTTAAGTTTAGAATATATTTGCCACCGATTCTTAACCTTCTAAAGCCTCCTAATGCGTTTGGAACTGCTGAACGTGAGGTAAGGTATTGAATGGAACCACGCTTGCCATTTTTTGAGCGATCCTTGCCATAAAAATAAACGATCTCTGCCACTGTCGAGCCATTTTTTGCTGATGAATAATTAGGGCCAGTGAGGTAGTACCACTCAAACTATACTTTCCACAAACTATACTTTCCACATAATGAATGATAAATGAGTGTTGATCATCCGCCGCTTGAGTGAAGGGGGTTAGCTAAACATCCCTATTCCCCCTCACCGATGTTGCCTAATTAAACTCATCCAGCATTCGCCGAAGTTCCGCACGTGTATGCTGCGGATTAATGATATGCTGGTCTGCTTTAGTCGACTCTCTTGCCTTGCCTTGTTTTTTCTGCTCATTAAACCAGTCCGGGATCACCTCTTGTCGGAAGGAAGAAGGAGAAAAATAAGAGCGCGGCTTTTGTGGCTGGTGTTTAGTCGAATAAGCTATGGCTTCTTGTTTAGCATCTGCAATCGTCATGATATTTTTCCTTGCCCAGGCTTTCAGGATGCCTTTTACATACGCCCAGCTCGGTTTGCCACGCTCTAATGCAAGTTTCATAGCATGGGCGACGAGCTCGTCGTTTGTATCGGTAATCCATGTTGCAATGTCGGTTAGGATGCTTTGGGTGGGCATACCGAAATGAGCCTTGTAGAATTGGCCGGCTTGATGGTCGTGTTGATCTGCAGGTGTGATTGTATGGGTTTGTTTGTCTTGTGTATCGTCTTGTTTAAATAATGGGCCCGTCGTGTGGTCCATTTTGTGGTCTTCTGTGTGGGTTGGTTTGTGATTCGATATGATGTCGTCGTTTTGATTTGCGTGGGTGGTTCTGACAGTAGGTGCTTGTTCCGTGCTGTTAGCCATGGCTTTTTCAGAGTTGGGTACGGATTCAGGTGCGTCTGCTATGTCTGTAAACGCCTGCTGCTGCGATACCATGCAGTATTTGGCCGCCCGGTTGGCGCCTTGAGATGTGACGACGATATGCCCTTGGTGACGAGTTCCTCACGGGCGCGTTTGAATGATGTTGTTTTGAGGCCGGAATGAGACTGCAGCTGACTCGCGGCCACTGTGAATTCTTTACGCCATCCGGATATGTTGTTGAAATGCATCAGGGCATACCAAAGTGCCACTGCCGAGCTTGACAGTGGGGTGAAAATGATTTGTGTGTGAAACGCGTTGAGTTCTTTTATGTAGTTCATGTGACGGACTCCTTTTTAATTGTAGAATGGACTCTAATTGACAGCGCTGTCATTAAGAGCTGAGGTCATTCATAATAGTTGTTTTCAGTTCGGAGGTGTATAGCTTCTTGCGTGCTTGTTGGCCCCAGCTTTTTACAGCAGCGACAGTTGTATTTTCCTGAATGGCAATGTCTTGATAAGGCTGCTCTTGAATGATGGCATGATAAAACCATTTCCATTGATTTTCTGTTAAATGGGATTTTAATTGCGTACAGAAGGCAGGATCGTCTGACATGAGGTCTGTGAGTGGTGTGACTGAGCTGAAGATCTGCTGCTGGTGGTGAAGCTTGGCTGATTGCAAATGTGTTTCCTGATAGTGATGGTCACGATTCTGTTTGCGAAGCTGATCAATGAGGCGGTTGCGGATCGTGTAATTGAAGTAAGTGGACATCGGCCCTTTATTCGGATTGTGTGTTTCGTAGGCCTGCCACATGGCACATAGTCCCTCCTGAAAGTATTCCTGATGTGGGTCATGAATGTTGAGCTTGTGGATCTGATAATGAATGCGGCGTTTGTTTTGCTCGTAAATTTCTTCAAATGTAAACGTTCTTGTCATGGTCTGGCTCCTTTAAATGGGATTGGAAGGGAAATGGGGATAGGATCGTAACGAGGACACCGGAAGCCTGAGTCATGGATGTCAGAAGGGACGCCGTGGCGCAAGCGTCCTTATCTCGCTTATTTTGACTTCAGCACACTTTTAAATAAGTCGTCCATAAGTTGCAGGTCCTTATAAGATAATCCAGACCAGGCTTTATAGTCTAAAATGGCATGGTTTTCGAAGCCGTGCTTCCTGTATAATTTCGACAGACGTAAGAGATTCAACATGTCGGTTGGCAGATTCTCGTTTGGATTATAATCTTTGCCGCGGATCAAATAGTCCGTCGATACATGAAATATATCCGCAAGCTTCTCGATCGTCTCCACAGAAGGCGTACTCGCTTCCCGTTCATATGTACCATACACATTATGTGAGTAACCGATGAGCGCACTAAGTTCTTTTTGCGAATAATCGGAGCTGTCGCGAAGGCTCGCCAAGCGCTGCCCCAGTCCTTTCATACTAAACACCTCTCCCTACACGCTTAAAAAATACCACAAAATAACTGATAAATAGGGAAAACACACGAAACGAGTGTTATTTTTTGTGGATGGGGGGTGAAACACTTGTGGTGTGTGTTTTTGGTAAGGTAATAGGAAAGTTTTTGGATGTATCGCTTGAGTTTGTTCTAGAATCAGTGGAGTGAACCCATTGTTCTTTGAAGTAAATGTGGAGTCGGGCCGAAAGGTCCTATACGTTCTTTGTCACTGCTAAGTAATTTGAGCCTTGTACATCTTTTACAAATGCAATATGAAGATAAGGAGAATGGTGATTTGATTGTGCAGAGTTGGAGGAGAGCTGAGTACAAAAGCAGGTATGATTCCGATGGTTTACAAGTATTGTTTTGCGTTTATGCTTAAATAGTATATAATTAAAGCATAAAAGCAAAACGAGGTCGATATTATGAGGTATCGTGAACAATTAGAGCGTTTAATTGCAGATAACAATGGAATCGTAGTAACGAATGAAGTGGAAAAACGAGGTATCCCACGTCATTATTTAACGCCTCTTGTGCGAGAGGGGAAATTGGATCGGGTATCACATGGGGTTTATGTAACACCTGATGCCTTTGAAGATGAAATGTATATGCTTCAGATGAAAAGACCAAAAGTGGTATTCTCTCATGAAACAGCATTATTCTGCCATGATTTAACGGATAGGGATCCACTTGAATGGTCTGTAACCGTACCAAATGGATACAACGCCACAAAGTTAAGGAATTCAGGCATTCAAGTATACTCTGTAAAAAAACATTACATTTAATGGGAACTACTGAGGTGGAAACTTTTTTTGGAAGGAAGGTCACAGCCTACAACAAGGAAAGAACCATTTGTGATATTATTCGAAATCGAAATAACATGGATATTGCTATCTTAAATGATGCATTGAAGAGATACCTCGTTCGTAAAGATAAAAATATTTCTTTATTAATGAAATACGCTAAAGCGTTACGGGTTCAAAAAATCCTAAGAAATTATATGGAGATTCTACTATGAAGAGTTCAACTCAAATAAAAGCCTTAATAAGAAATCTTGCAAAAGAAAAGGAAATAAATGCACAAATACTATTGAGGAACTATATGTTGGAGAGACTTCTAGAAAGAATCTCCAGATCAGAGCATAAAGAAAATTTCATTTTAAAGGGTGGCATGTTGGTAGCTGCCCTAGTTGGTGTAGATATGCGTTCAACAATAGACATGGATGCAACGATTAAATCTTTTCCTGTTGATATGGAATCGATTGAAGCTGTATTTAGGGTAATTCTAGGCGTGCCATTAGATGACGGAGTGAAAATGACACTAAAACGAATAGAGGAGATAAGGGATGAGGACCAGTACAGCGGTTACCGAGTGTCAATTGAAGCTGTTATGGACGATGCGAAAATTCCTATAAGAGTTGATATTACCACTGGAGATGAAATCACACCAAAGGAAGTTATTTATACATTTGATTTATTACTTGAGCACAGAAGTATTGATATCCTAGCATATAACATTGAAACGGTTATTGCTGAAAAATTTGAAACTATATTAACAAGAGGCATTACTAATACAAGAATGAGAGACTTTTACGATATCTACATTCTTGTTAAGTTACAAGGGCACCGAATCGAGAATGATGTCTTGGGTGAAGCGGTTAGAAAGACTGCAGAAAAAAGAGGGTCTGTTTCTACTTTGTTTAGTGGACAAGCTATTCTCGATGAGGTTAGATTTGATGATGGCCTACAACGGCACTGGTTAAATTATCAAGGTAAATATCGTTATGCTGATGATATTTCCTGGGAAGATATAAATGGTGCACTTATTAGGTTATGGAATGTAATTTTGGAAAACCTGGAAAGTTAGTGTAAGAAACGCCCGGGCGGCTTGGCTCTGGCATTGTTATATTTGGTGCTGGAGCTGCTCGATTGAGCGGCGTGCTGGTGTAATAGCCGTTGTTGCTGTCGGAGGGGAAGTCCCCATTCATATTCATCAGTAGCTCGTCATGCCAACTCGATCAATTTTGGGGGTAACAGAAGGATTGTGGATCCCATTCTTGTTCACCCCACAATTGATCGAACAATATAAACAACGCAAGTTGATGAAATACATCAAGTTTTAGAGGATACCAAAAGCGGTAAACCATTAAACCGATTATTGCTTTTTAAAGTGATTGCTTATTTAAGGTATTCTTTGACAGTGATAACCCCAGGAGCGCTGAAATGGAGGCGTTCCTGGGGTTTTTTAGAATTTAGTAGTGAGTACTATTTATGTTTAGAGATTCCAGGAAGGTTGAAAGTATATCGCTAGCGTTTTGATAGTAGGCCTCCTGGGATGCTTGAGGAAGCACGATTACCGTCTCAATGTTTCTTTAAGATATTTGGGATAACTTAAAACCCTATTTAAGGTAATTGTTGGAATATGTCGAAATGTATAGTATAATAGTCTTGGGTTAAAGATTTGCAGAAGCATTATTTACATCTTTATAGTCTCTATGTCTTTCATGTTAATTTAAACTATTATATATCAATCACACCAAGACCCAAGCATACAATGAACTTTTTATGCTTGGGCTTTTCATTTGGAATGAACGAAGTAAACCAGTAAAAAGTACCTTTATTTAACCTAATGTAAAGGTGGGATATTATGAGTGCCAGCCATTTTACCATTTATAGGTTGTATGGTGGTGGAAATTGGCAGAGTATTATTAATGATTTCAATGAAGGCAAAGATGAAGAAGAACATCTCTTTATCCACACTAATCGAGAATACAGGTTCCGTAACATATCGGCTTACAGCTTATATACTAGCGTGGCAAAAACCTCTCCTAATTGGGGTGCAACTTTATCAGAACTGGTGAACGATTTAGGAGAAATTGAAAACATAAGGCAATCGTTTGTTTTGTTTCTGAAAGTAGGCGATGAAAGTTTCGCAGCAACGGGGGGCAATGGCTATCAAGTGCTTGAAGGCGTTAAAGACTATAATTTTGGCTTAGAGTTGCTATCGCGTCTAATAAGCCAAAATGATGACGTGATTAAGAGAGTGAACGACAGATATTTCACAGGAAACATTTTAGGCGGTAATTATCAATATAACCGAAGAGTAACGATAAACACAGAAGCGGATTTCAATAATTTTTTTAATGAGATTTATGTGGCATTGCCGAGTGATAAAATTACGAAAAAGTTAGGAATCAACATAACTACCAAGAAAAAAGATTATAGGTTTCTCGCGAAGGATTCAATACAACTCGGTAAGGCCATGACGCTGAAAGAGCTTGATAGCATGTTAGGCTCGGTTTTAGGTCTATTAAAAGCACAAGGATATGATATCAACCCTTTTTATAGATTGAATGATAAAGATCATACAACAGATGAATTGGATATGAGGTTGGTACAAGGATTTACTGATTATTTGAGTGGGGAAAATTTCAATGTGGACTTTTCTATTATCCCTTTTTACGAAGTGTATGATACACACTACATGAAAATAAATGACGATCCCGAAACCACAGAAACTTATGAAACAGAAAATGATATTGCAGAGCTGTTCAAGAAGCATGTAGATTTGGATAAGGAAGCGGAAGATATTCTGTCAATCATAAAAAACACCTATTTAACAGCAAAAGTTGAAAATAATGAAGAGGCTAAGCAAACTTTATATGAACACTTAGATGTAAAGGTAAGGTTAGACGATGCTTCATACTGGCTCATGAATGGAAATTGGTATAAAGTGGGTCGATCATTCATTGATGAACTCAATAAACATTTTGTAAATAAAGTAACAACAAATTTTGATCATGAGTTTAAATTAAACAAAGTACATACATGGCCGGACAAAGAAAGTGAAGGAGATTATAACTTTTGTCATAATGAAATCGCATCTATTTTTGTCCTAGACAAGATTCTATACCGTAATATAGAAATATGTGATTTACTATATGTTGAAGACGATGCAATATACTTTATACATGTTAAGGATGGCTTGTCTGGAGATGTTAGAGTATTGGTAAACCAAATTGAAGATGCCATGAGAGTACTGCAAGACGGGTTAGAGTATGACATAGATACACTTAAAGAATTTTATGAAAGCATTGTTCAAAAAATCAAAAGTGATAACGAATCTCAAACGCAACAATCACGAGCAGCCCAAAAATTCATTAGCCATTTTCAGTGTTCATAGAGCTTCAGTCAACAGTTAAGGGCACTCAAAAATAATATTACGTTTGTGTTTGCTTATCGACCACTTGAAAGTCATGACTTAAATAGACCAGAAACAATTGAATCCACAGCTGCAAAGTTATCCATGATCGGATTAACTGAAACGATTAAGAACTATGACTTTAGGTTGGAGTTTATGGAGATTGAGCGTGGAACTTAGGATGGATAATTGAAAAGAAAAGAGAGGGTTAATATGCTTTTAAGACTACCATTGCCTAAAAAGGTATATAAATTTATGGAGCCGAAACGATTAAAGGAATTACAAGGCAGCAAGACATTTTTCATTAACCATTTAAACAATTATTCAGAGGAAAAGTTAGGTAGTGAAATAGGAGATAATGATGAGGGTCGTCTAAACACAAAATTCAACATTGGTAATTACACTTTTAATAAAGGGAAGCCTAAAAACCCAATTTTTGAGCAAGCGTTCCGTTCTATGCAAAGAGGAATACACATTGGAGAAGAAGCAAATAATGTTACGTTGGAAAATGTAGTAATAGAACAAAACATTGATGATAATAATTATTACGTGTACTGTACCAGTTTAGAATGTGATCAAAAATTAAAAAAGGAATTTGGGGGTGCAACCCTAGTTATTAATGATTTTCAAAACTTCTTGCTCAGTATTAACCGAGAGATGATTAAAATCGGAAAGCAGCCATATTCTTTCGGTGCATGTGAGTATGTTTCCAAAAGAGAAAATGTATTTACTGAGTTTGATAGTGAATTTGTAATGTCATTACCGTTTTTAATTAAAGAAAAAAGATATGGTTATCAAAAAGAGTTCAGGGTTTTATGGAAAAATAGTGATAATGAAATCATAAAAGCCCCCTTGAAATTGTATTGCCCTCAAGCATTGGAATACTGTGAGTTTGTATTCTGATATATACGCTTTTTTGTTTCATATCAGGGATGTATAGCTTCATCCATGCTTGTTAGTCTCAGCTTTTTACAGTGACAATAATAGTTGTATTTTCTTGAATGGCAATGCCTTGGGAAAGTTTTTCTGAGAGGGTGGCATAATAAAGCCATTTTCACTGGTTTTAGATTAAACAGGAGGTTTATCGTGGTAATGGTCACGATCCTGTTTGCGAAGTTGATCAATGAGGCAATGGCGGATCGTGTATAATTGATGTAAGTGGACATTGGGCTTTTATCGGGGTTGTGCGTTACGCAAACCTAACCTAGCACACATGGCGTATAGTCCCTCTTGAAAGAACTCCTAAATGTGAATCACGTATGTTGAGACTGAGATTTTGATGTTCTGGCGGGGGATTCTGGAGATTTTCCGATTATACAGAACCAATTTAATGATTGTTATCTAAATGTATCTTTACAAATAAAACCCATGGGAAATGCTTATAAGACAAGCATTCCTATGGGTTTTTCAGTTTGTGCTCCTAAAATCACGGGTAAATAAGTTGTATAATACAATAACCAGAAATGAGGGAATCAAATTGGCTAATCTTGATGTTAAACTAGACGAAAAATATGACCTATTTATCAACGGAAATCTTCAAAAGGCATCCAACGACTATTTTGAAGTCCTTAACCCTGCAAATGGAAATGTTTTGACCAAGATGGGACGTGCTTCTTCTGATGATGTCGACAAAGCGGTTCGTGCTGCTAGGGAAGCTTTCTCAGAATGGTCTCATACATCGATAGAAGAACGCTCACAGTATTTGCACAAGGTTGCCGATGCGCTTGAAGAGAATAAAGAACGTTTATCTAAAATAGATTGTCTGGACACCGGCAGACCAATTGCTGAATTCGAATCCAATTATGGTGATTATAATATTGCGATTGCTCAGTTCAGATATTTCGCCTCAGCCATACTGAATTTTGAAGGGATGTCCCGTCCTTTAAATGATGGGCAGTTAGTTGTGCAGAGGGAGCCTTTTGGCGTGTGTGGACAAATTATTCCGTGGAATGTGCCGATGGTGATTTTGTCTTATAAAGTGGCACCAGCGATTGCTGCTGGAAACACGGTGGTTTTAAAACCGGCTGAAGATGCAAGTATCTCGACTATGGAATTCGCTAAATTGTTACAAGACATACTTCCTGCAGGTGTTGTTAATTTTGTCACTGGCTTTGGGGATGAAGCAGGACAAGCCATCTTGGACCACCCGGACATCGATAAACTTGCTTTCACAGGAAGTACAGGTGTGGGGCGTAAAGTAGGAAAAACGGCAGGTGAAAAGTTAATACCAGCCACGCTTGAGCTTGGCGGTAAAAGTCCGCACATTGTCTTCCCGGATGTGGATGACATCGAGCGTGCCGTTGAGACAGTTGCATTCGGATTTTATTTCTACAACGGCCAGGGTTGTTTAAATGGCACATGTATTTCGCAAGTGAAAAGTGAGCCATTTCGCAATTTAATTTTGAGCCACTTTGTTTCCACTCATTTTGATCCAAGCTTCTGTTTCCTTCATTCGGTAAGAAGGCCCTATCATGTTTACGACATGAGATTTATGTGTAAGACGATCGGTTAACGCAGCCGTCAATACCGGGTCATGAAACATGTCTTGCCATTTCGTAAATGGCAGGTTGCTGGTGATAATTGTTGATTTCCTACCTGCCCGTAGCGAGAGGTGAGAAAACAGTAACTCCGCACCTTCCTTGTCGAAAGAAATGTAACCTAATTCATCCAGGATAACAACGTCATATTTCCCAAACTTCAACTCAAATGAGCGCAAGGTTCTTTCTGAACGATGTTCCTTTAGCTGGTTTATCAAGGAAGGGACCGTAGCGTAGAATACCCGGTATCCTGCCAAGCATGCTTCCATTCCAAGCCCAATCGCAATATGGGTCTTCCCCGTGCCCGATGAACCTGTCAGAATGACATTTTGCCCTTCCTCTATGAAATCCAGTGTTTTTAAATGAGGTAATTTTTGACTGGCTTGTTCCGGTAATTCTTCTACTCTCAATTCCTCCAATAGCTTCTTCTGTGGGAAATTAGCCGTACGGATACGATTTTGCTTTGCCCGCACCTGCCGGTCGGCTTTTTCTTGTTCAAGCACTTGAAGTAACACTTCAAATGCTTGAGCTGGTTGTTCCAAAGCTTCATTCTGAACGATTTTTCGTATGCTTGGTAAGCGCAAATCTTTACATAGATCAATAATTCGTTGTTGTTTATCCATTGGTCACTGCTCCTTATCCGACTTGATTAAACATGTCTGCGTATGCCTCCATGTTGCTCACAGACTGATTCATGGTTTCATCTCCACCGGAGAACGCTTTGGTCGTAGACGTGGATTGTCCGCAAATAAACAGGATGCTGTCCGTCGTGACGAGATCAAATCGGATGGCACTTAGTTCTTCTACGGCTTCAAGGACCCGTTTCAGATTATTGTTTTCTTTCACGTAAAGAAGCAGCTCTATGAATTCTTTCTCTTTTCCTATATAATAATTGTTGTAGATATCTTTTATTTGGGTTGGTGCCTGTCTCAAACATTCACTTTGGGATATGGCACCTTTTTTCTTTTGGAAGGTACTCAGATAGTGATAAATATTCATTTGCCATTCATGCACACCCCATTTTCGTTGATGCTCAGCTACAAGCTCTCCATCAATAAACAACTTAATATACGTGGCACCGGCCTTTGCCTTGATGTATTTCCCAACGTGCCCCTCCGGCACAGAATAATGATTTTGCTTAATCATCACTGTGCTATATTTATTCACCTGACATTCAACCAACTCCGCGCTATCAAATGGTGCCATAACAGCAGGTCTTGCGACTTTCTTTTCATCTTCCAATAGCGTTATATGCTTTACTTGATGTTCATGATGATACCGTTCATTGATCTTTTTAAGTGTACAGGAGAGGTGATCTTCCGCCTCTTGTAAACTCGTAAATGAATAGATTGCTGAGAATGCTTTTCTCCGTATAAACTCTACACTCCGTTCCACATGTCCTTTCTCATTGCCTTTCCGTGGCTCACACAAACGAATTTTAAACTGATAGTAATTGGAAAGATTAATCATGCTATCTGTGACCGTTTTCTCTGTCCCTACAAAAGATTTTACAACGGTCCGCATGTTATCATAGGTAAAGACCTTAGGAATAAAACCGATATGATGAATGAACTCCGAATGAACATCCAGTACACAAACCTGAGACTCAGATTGATAAATCTTCGCGAAGCGATAATTGCTGTGAGCTAATGTGAAAACTGCTAATGAATAACTTTTGATTTCTCCATCAATCTCAAGCTTAATTTCGCCCCAATCAAATTCCGCCTCATAACCAGGTACACAATTCCGCCGGATAAACACCTCCCTTGATTTAGCCACTTCTTTATTAACAAAGTTTCGCACCGTTGTGTAACTAATGGCGTGTCCGGCATCCAACAACGCCTCATGCATATCTATCATTTTCATTTGCTGCTTGGCCATGTAGTGGTTTCTCTTCCATTCATTTTCCTTTATATAGCCGCGCAAAATTCGCTTTATATCATCTGTTAATACTCTCTTTTTACCAATCCGCTTTTTATATGCAGGCGCCTTTACAATATTCTCAGCTATTGGAAGATCCCTTACATCTTCCTTTCTGCTCTTCTCATAATCGTCAATGTAACTTTTCACCGTATTTCTAGATTTTCCCGTTTGTTCGGCAATCTTTCTCTGACTTACTCCTTCCAAGTATGATTTTATTATTTTTTGTTTTTCCATCAATGTGATCACTCCGAGTTCAACCCCCTGATATTTCATTAGGGGTATATTTTCTATTAGAGTGGCTCAATTTTCAACTGCGATGGTGGCTCACTTTTAAGTTACCATATACAGGCACACGATTATTTTTACATGATGACATCTATGATCAGTTTATGGAGCAGCTGGTTAAAAAAGTTGAATCATTAAAAATAGGTGATCCAGCAGATCCAAATACGCAAATCAGCTGTGCAATTTCCCAGAAACAAGGTAAGCGTATTATGGATTATATTGATATCGGTAAGCAAGAGAATGCCAAACTAGTAACAGGCGGACATAAAGTAGATGTCGAGGGTAACGATTATGGTTATTTCATTGAACCGACCATATTTGAGGCAACAAACGATATGAGAATTTCACAGGAGGAAATTTTCGGCCCCGTTCTTTCCGTGATACGCTGGAACGATTTTGATCAAATGATTCAAGAAGCAAATGACACAGAATATGGCTTAGCCGCTGGGGTGATTACAACGAATCTGGAAAATGCAGTGAAAACAGCCAACCTTCTCCAAGCGGGTAATGTCTGGGTCAATGAATACAATAATTTCCAAACAGGCGCTCCTTTTGGCGGCTATAAAAACAGTGGACTCGGCCGTGAATATGGCAAAGAGGCCTTGGATATGTACACTCAATCAAAAATGATCACACTCATGAATCATCTGCCACCGATTGGATTTGCAGATTAAATAGGCGTGATAGAATAAATGGATTAAAACATGAAGGAGGAACCAAAATGCAGGTTACAGGTGCTCTAGTAGATGAAAATCAGAATGTGAAATTAGAAAACATCGAGCTTGAAGGTCCTTATAAAGATGAAGTTTTGATTAAGTTAGTTGGCACTGGGATATGTCATACAGATCTGAGTGTTTTAAACCAGGAAGTGCCTACACCATTACCAATTGTGTTGGGACATGAAGGAGCCGGCATCGTTGAAGAAGTTGGCCCCGGGGTAACCGAGTTTGAGAAAGGCGATCACGTGGTTATTGCATTTGCATTTTGTGGAGAATGCAAGATGTGTAAGAAAGGTAAACCAGGCAGCTGTGAAAACCTCGGGAAGCTAAATTTTGAAGGAACAATGAGAGATGGAACCATGCGCATGCGGCAACAAGAAGAGTCTGTGGCCACGCTGTTTGGTCAATCTTCTTTATCAACCTATTCTGTTTCGCACAAAAGCAACTTGGTTAAGGTCGATAAAGATGTTGATCTGTCCATAATGGGCCCACTGGGTTGTGGCATTCAGACGGGTGCCGGGACAGTCGCGAACAAATTACAACCGGAGTACGGCTCTGACATCGTTATATTTGGCGCCGGAGCTGTTGGATTGAGTGGCGTGATGGTTGCCAGTCAGCTAGGTTGTGAGAATGTGATTGTAGTTGATATTAACCAGGAACGCCTTGATTTGGCGAAAGAATTGGGTGCCACCCATACGTTGAATGGCAAGAAAGTAGATACGCTCGAGGAGATTTCCAAAATCACTAACGGAGGCGCACAATATGCCTTTGACACGACAGGTGTACCCGATATCGTCCTTCAGTCTATACGGTGTTTGGCGGTAGACGGCGTAGTAGCCGTTGTAGCTGTCGGAGGAGAAGTCCCCATTCATATTCATCAGGACCTTGTCATGCCAAATCGTTCTATTGTAGGAGTAACAGAAGGATTGTCTATTCCTTCCTTGTTCATTCCGCAATTAATCGAACAGTATAAACAGGGCAAGTTTCCTTTTGATAAGTTGATCCAGAAATATTCATTTGATGAAATACATCAAGCTTTAGAGGATACCAAGAGCGGTAAAACCATTAAACCGATTATTACGTTTTAAGGTGGTTGGTTGTTTAAGTACTGGAATGCGAATATAAAGTTTGAGAAATCCCTTCAGATTAAAGGACTGAAGGGGTTTTTTATAATAAAAATAGAACATTAAATCTGTAATGCTGTGGAGGTCATAGAAGATTTAAGTCCCGGGTCTAACCTTGAACTTCAACACCATGTTTTGAAACTTTTGGGAGCGCGAATGCTGTTTCTATGGTCTCCGGGGAGTTTTCGGATGTATCGCTGAAATTTGTGAGCGTATCTGGGGAGCTTTGTCTGGTATCAGTTGAATTCACTGGTTCATCAATGGAGTTTGAGCTAGTATCCGGGAAGTTCATTGATTTATCAATGTAGTTTTGATTGGTTAAGAGCCAGTTGATGGCTTCTTTGACAGTAGAAATCACAGAGTTGTCTATTTGATAGCGATCCCTGCGACTTTTTGTGGTGAAAAGTGCGTACTATTTGTTTGGAAGCACGAGTACTGCCCCCATGCTTCCCACTTACTGCTAAACCAAAATGGACAGTTTTTGCTCGTTAAAACTGAATACTAAGGACTTACAGAAGACTTTTACCAGGTGTGCGATTATGTTTACCATGCCTTGTGTCTGTTGTTAGATAGCATCCATCGAGTTGCCGTCAATCGCACACTATCTAAAAAATGTCTCCAAATATATACTTCACAAGACTTAAGACCTTTTATGCTATAATACATATGGAGAACTAAAAATAATGGAGGAATAAGTTACGCTGGTATTGTTCAAGAGGCTGTTATTCCCCAAATATTTGATTAACTAGGAGGCTGCTGTGAATGGAAAAAGAATTGCTTCAACAGATCTTAGCTGGTATCCAGGATTTGAAAAAAGAAATGGTTGAAGTTAAGACTGAACAAAAAGAGACATCCCGTCGCCTGACGAGCATGGAAGGTAAATTACAAATTATTTACGAGCAAACTGGGAAACTTACCGAATACCACACTGAGACAATAGAAAACTTCGAACACCTTGCAACAAAGGAAGATCTTACTTATTTTGATAAGAAAATAACTGAGCATGATCGAGAGATATTTAAAATAAAAAACAGAGCATAGGCATGTGGACCCGGGTGGTAAAACATGCCATCGAACTCTGTTGGTCCCTAATCGGTCAATCTACAATTCCCCCCATATATACGAACGCCCACGTATACCCCTACTCACTTTTAATCCTTTTCACGTGAACATCACTCCCATGCAGCCACTTTTTGAAGTCAAAAATGATAGGCATAAGAATGGGACCGTCACGAACCAAGCTTTCATCTTTTTTGGAAAATAAGCGGCTGTGGAAGCATGGGGACGGTACTGGTGCTTCCTGGTGCTTATATTGCTTATGTTTTAGTATATATTTGACGCCAATTCTACGTCATCCTAAAGTGGTTGTAACTGACACACCAAAATTTACAGTTCATGCCAGTTCTGAACACTAAGGGACTTGTGTGCGAATTTTTTCACCAGATGTACGATTGTGTTTACCATGTGTAACCTTCAAGTAGGATTAAGCATATTTACATAAATAAAATTCAACGGTTCTCCTCAATTAAATCATAAGGGAAGGAAGCACGAGTACCGTCCCCATGCTTCCTAAGCAAGTCATAAGAGTAAGGAAGCGCGAGCACCATCCGAGGCCACTGCAAAAGTCATCTTTCTCAGTAGCCTCATACCGTCCCCATGCTCTCCACCCCCTATTTACTATACAAAGCACCCTACTAATGGTAGGATAATAGACGGATATAGCTAATGAAAAAATATATAAAGTAATTGGGGGTACGATAATGAAAAATGATTTGGTTGTAAAACCTGTAGAAGAACTGGCACCACTCATTAAAGAAAAATCGGTTTCACCGGTCGAATTGACAAAGGCTGTGCTGGATCAAGCCGAGGCTTGTGAGGAAAAATTAAATGCGACGATCTCATCTTATCGAGAAGAAGCAGAAACTGCAGCAAAACAGGCTGAGTCGGAAATCGCAAACGGGACATATCGCGGGATGTATCATGGTATACCAATGGGCATTAAAGACAACATATTCATGAAAGATAAGCTCACGACCATGGCTTCAAAGATCCATCAGGATTTTATTGCGCCCTATGATGCCGGTGTCATTTCTAAACTTAAGGAAGCGGGTGCCATCCTTACCGGGAAGTTGAATATGCATGAATACGCGATGGGGCTGACGAGCGACAATCCGCATTACGGAGCAGTACATAATCCATGGGAACTCAGCAAAATCCCCGGTGGCTCAAGCGGCGGTTCAGGGGCTGCCATTGCAGCGCATGCAAGCATGGCATCCATCGGAACCGATACGGCCGGGTCCATCCGTATTCCTGCTGCTTTTTGCGGTATCGTAGGCTTAAAACCTACATACGGACGTGTCAGCACACATGGCGTTTATCCGCTCTCCTGGACACATGACCATGTCGGTCCGATGGCCAAAACGGTCAAAGATACCGCGGGTCTATTTAACATTATCGCGGGAAAAGGGGACGGAAACCCAGCCGATTCCAATCGTGTCCTTGATGGGGATGTGAAAAATTTGGTTATCGGTGTTGAGGAAGATTTCTATTTCAACCAGATTGACAACCGGATTGACGCATTAGTCCGAAAAACCATAAATACCCTTGTTGAACAGGGGGCCAGAGTAGAAGTGGTCAGCATTCCATCAATGTCAGAAACGGGTCATGCCGGATTTACCATCACACTGTCAGAAGGCTCTGCTGTTCATATGAACAATGTACTGGAGCGCGCCGGTGATTTTGGTGCAGATAACCGAGGTATGCTGGAAATGGGCGCCTTCCCTTCCTCACAGGCATATGCCGATGCGTTAAAGGTGAGGGAGCAGGTCAAAAAGGAATTCCGGGACACCTTCAAGAAAGTGGATGTCCTCATAACACCAACATCACCGGTAATGCCAATCAATATTGGGGATAGTCAAGCCGATTTGAACGGTGAAAAGGTCGATTTCCTAACCAACGTCATCAGACTTACGATCCCGGGGAACCTGACAGGTCTCCCTTCACTGAGCGTACCATGCGGTCTCATCGATGGCATGCCGTGCGGAATTCAAATCACAGGCCCCGAATTCAGAGAAGACCTTGTCCTCAATACCGGACTGGCCATTGAACAGACAAATCCGCTTAATGGCGCAAAGCCATCTATTTTGTAATAGAGGGTTTAGGGTGTCGGTCCCTAACTTCTATTAAATACAACAACTATGTTGAGATACACCGACCATTGTGCTTAGTGGTAACATGCCCTGTTTTCCTGAACTTGAGGAATAACAGGGCATGTTTTTTAATTTTGTCTGGGGAAGCACAATGGGGTGCTCAGAATTCCTCAATGATCTTTTATAATAGATACAGAGGAATGGAACTTTTTCGGGATGCAGGGAATGGACTGCCATGATACGATGTCATAAAGGTATGGGGAATCTGTTCTGTTATGCTGCTGGAAAGAAGGGCTAATCATGAGAAAACCAAGAATTGGGATTATAGGGCTCGGTGGAATTGCCCAAAAGGCATATTTACCGATTTTGTCACAGGAGACTGATTGGGAGGTTGCAGGTGCTTTTACCCCAAATGTGCAGAAACGAAATTTAATCTGCAGTGAGTACCGTATGGAGGAATACGCCAGTGTGAAAAAGCTTGCTGCTGACTGTGATGCTGTTTTTGTGCATAGTTCGACTACATCTCATTATGCAGTGGTAGCGGAGTTATTGAGAGATGGCAAGGATGTATATGTGGATAATCCGCTGGCGGCAACCGTTACAGAAGCGGAAGAGCTGGTTGAAGTAAGCAAAAAACATGGCAGAAAGCTGATGGTTGGCTTCAATCGCCGTTTTGCACCACAATACATAAAGGCAAAGCAAAAGATCCCCCATGCCTCTGCCGTCCGTTTTGAAAAACATCATGTGAATGGAATAGGAGCGGATTATAAGTTGACGATGCTTGATGACTATCTTCATCTGATAGATACCGTGCGCTGGTTAACAGAAGGAAAGAAAATTCAGCTCGTATATCCGCGGCTGCAATTGAATGAGGCAGATCAGCTCATTTATGCCCAGCATACGTTTGAAACAGATGACAAGATCGTTTACCAAACCGGAATGCACCGCCAAGCCGGTACCAACCTGGAACAATTGGAAGTGGTCGCCCTGGATTCCATCACCCGTGTCAAAAACATGCGCACGGTGGAAACAGAAAAAGATGGTATACTGCATTGGGAAGAACAGGGGACCTGGGAAACAATGTTGACAACCCGTGGTTTTACAGGGGCGGTTACACACTTTATAGATTGTCTGCAGCAGGACATGCAGCCAATGATTGATGGGGAACAAGCACTGCAATCACAAAGGGTTTTGGAAAGCTTGCTTGAGGAATAACGTGTTGGGAATCCGGGGAGTTTTCGGTTGTATCGCTGGAGTTTGTGAGTGTATTCGTGGAGTTTGAGCTTGTATCCGGGAAGTTCATTGGTTTATCTATGGAGTTTTGATTGGTTAAGAGCCAATTAATGGCTTCTTTGACAGTAGAAATCACAGGAATGCCTATTTGATAGGGATTCCTGTGATTTTTTTGTGGTGAAAAGTGCGTACTATTTGCTTGGAAGCACGTACCGTCTCCATGCTTCCTTCTGGTGTATATGTTGTACGTTTATTGTCCATAATAATTTATCATAAAGTTAATGATCTTTACATATCGTAAATATAAGTTATAATGGAGGTGAGAAGGGAGTGGGATTTATGAGTGTGGCTATACTAGAGGAATTTGACAAAGATATAGATGCTGCATACAAAGAAAATAATCAATCAAAAATTGAAAAGGAAACCTTTACTATTCTAAGTACTGTGGCTATGTTCATGATGGAATTGTTTAAAGATCGGCTTAAGCGTGTTGTCCCAGATATAAACCATCTGGATTTTAACAAATCCTTTATTACTTCTGAAAAAAACCATGAAGCTTTATTGCATTGGCTAAAGCAGATTGATACAATCACCAATGGCTCCGTTGAAGATATTGAATTTGGTAAATTTAAGGTGGATTTTGAGAAGTGGTTTTATGAGATTGGCGGAACAAATATACAGTTTGAATATCATGATTCATATCTAATTACCCCTGGTGAGGCTGCAGAACAGCTTGGTGTATCGACTGTTACGATTAATAATTATGTGAAGCGCGGATTTGAATATATGAATCATCGTTCACATCGGCGAATTCCTAAACACATGATCCCATTATGGAAAGATCCCGTTTATAGTATTAAAATTCAAATGATGTATCAACAACAAAAGTTACTTCATCAAAAACCCGAAGAACGGTTAAAAGAGGTTATGGAAGAAATTTTATCTTTTCAAATAAAATATCAGGCAGGGACAGTTAAAAAGGCTATTAAAGAGGTAGATGGTGATAAACCAGATCTTTTAACAGACTATTATGAGTGGGAGAGTTTAGAAGAGGAGCGGCAGGAATTAGAAGAACAAGTTTTTGGGGAGCAGACGGGTGGTTGAACGTACAGAGCTAAGAGATGTTAATTCCCCTCTTTATCCTGCTGAGGTCGACATCGTTGTAGAGCAATATAACAAAGTTACTACACAGAAAAACACACAACGTCTGGATTTCTCATCCGGTCTGTTGTGTGTTTTAAATCATTCTCCCACAAAATCTGCTTCACTCAACTGATCTTCTACAATCCTTGTGTAACTGTTAAACCAAAATGAACATTTTTTGCTTGTTAAATCTACAAGGATTTTAAAATGTTTGAGGAAACGCGAGTGCCGTATCATGGTTTCTCAAACTTGGTATTCAGGGAGTTTTCCGATTTATCGTTGAAGTTTGTGAGCGTATCAGTGGAATTCGCGCGCTAATCACTGGAGTTTCCTCCCACCCTCCCCGAAAATGTTATAATCAATCCATCATGACACAGAAACAAGGAGATGTACGATGACTAAAATCATGATCATAGAGGATGACCCGAAAATTGCTTCCCATCTGAAAAGTTATATTGAAAAATATGAATTTGACGTTGCGATTGTGGAAGACTTTGAACATATTATGGGAAGCTTTGTGAAGCACCAGCCCCAGCTTGTCCTGCTGGATATCAATTTACCGTATTTTGACGGCTATTATTGGTGCAGGCAAATACGAAAGGAATCGATTTGTCCGGTGATTTTCATTTCTGCGCGAACGGGTGAAATGGATCAGGTGATGGCGATTGAAAATGGCGGGGATGATTATATCACCAAGCCTTTTCATTCGGATGTTGTCATGGCGAAAATTCGCAGTCAACTGCGGCGGGCATACGGTGAATATGCGAGGAACCGGGGAGAGAGAATACTGGAAATGGGCGGTCTTCAGCTTTTCCCGGAAAGATTCGAGTTGCGGTTTGGGGGTCAGACCGTTCTGCTGACGAAAAATGAAAGTGATATTATGGCAACGCTGCTGGAACGTCATCCGCGTGTGGCGGGCAGGGAGGATTTGCTGGAAAAGCTGTGGGACGAGCAGACGTATGTCGATGAAAATACGCTGAACGTTAATATTACCAGGGTCAGGAAAAAGTTTCAGGAGCTTGGTATTGAAGGGGCCGTGGAAACCGTCCGCGGGGCGGGATACCGTTTGCGGCCGACATGGGAGGAGAGCCATGAATGAAACTGTTTCTGAAAGAACATGCGCTGTTAATTGTCCTTCATATTGTTCAGTTTGCCTTTTTTACTTTTCTGTTGCTGATCAGCGGGTATCGTGATTACTCGGTTCTCCTGTACGGCATCATCGTAGCCGTGTTTTTTCTCGGCAGTTATTTAATTTTTCAATACGCCACACGTCACAAAGTCTATAAGCGCCTTTCCGCAAAGGCAGAGCGGCTTGAGGAACTTTTGGAAAAAACCAGTGATGCCCCGGTCGGCAGGGCATTGGATCAATTGACGAAAAGTCATTACATGCTGTTTATGGAGCAGCTGAAGCAGGCGGAAGATGCCCAGGATGAACACCGCCAATTTATTGACAGGTGGGTCCATCAGATGAAAACGCCGTTATCCGTCATTGAATTGACAGCACAGAACCTCGATGAACCTGAATCCTCTGATATCAGGGAGGAGACCGAGCGGATTAAAAATGGGCTCCATACCGTATTAAACATGGCGCGGCTCCGCACGATCCAGGATGACTTCCATGTGAAGCCTGTCCGGCTTGAAGCGCTGCTGCACGAAGTTAACCAAGAAAATAAACGGTTTTACATCCGTAACCAGGTGTATCCCCGACTGCATATCCGCAGTGAGTCTGTTGCCGTCGAAACGGATGAGAAGTGGCTGTTTTTTATTGTGAACCAGCTTGTGCAAAATGCCGTCAAGTACTCCTCCGGCAAAAGCAACCGCGTAGAAATTGTGCTCGATAAAACGGAGGAAGGCGCTGCCGTTTTAGAAATAACGGATTATGGCGTGGGCATTCCGTGGCATGATCAGAAACGCATTTTCCAGGCTTTTTTCACCGGAGACAATGGCCGCCTTTTCCGGGAATCGACCGGCATGGGACTGTATTTAACGAAGGAAGTTGCGGACTACCTGGGACATGCGATTGAGGTGGATTCAACAGAAGGGGAAGGCAGCACGTTCCGGATCCTGTTTACCCGATCACAAACTGTAGACTTATAATCCTTACAAAAATGTAAGCTTCATGAAAGGTTATCCCATCGCAGCTTTGAACAAAACGGATTACACTATCTGTAGAGCTTTTTTATGAGTTGTTTTCAAGAAACAGCTTCTCTACAGAAAGGGGTATTGACATGCTAAAAGTCAACGAAGTCAGTAAAATTTATGAAGGAAAGGTCGCATATAGAGCTTTAACGGATATTAATCTGGAAATAGACAAGGGCGAATTTGTCGGGATCATGGGCCCGTCCGGAAGCGGGAAAACAACGCTCCTCAATCTGATTGCCACCATTGATGAACCAACAACAGGCAACATCCAGATTGAAGGGGAAAATCCGCATCGTTTGAAACGAAACCAGTTGGCCCAGTTCCGCAGAAGGGAACTTGGCTTTGTATTTCAGGATTTCAATTTGCTGCACACCCTCACAGTCAAAGAAAATATCGTGCTTCCATTAACCCTTGACGGGAAAAAGGTAAAGGATATGGAAGCCAAGGCCGATGCGATTGCAAACACACTTGGGATCACGCCTATCATGAATAAGCGGACATATGAAATATCCGGCGGCCAGGCACAGCGGGCAGCCATCGCCAGGGCAATGATCCATACACCAAAGCTATTGCTCGCAGACGAACCAACGGGAAATCTGGATTCAAAAGCTTCCAAAGATGTCATGGAAATGCTTGTGTCCCTTAATGAAAAGGAAAAAACGACGATGATGCTCGTGACACATGATCCACAGGCGGCAAGCTATTGTGACAGAGTTGTCTTCATCCGGGATGGCAAGTTCTACTCGGAGATCCATCAGGGTGAGAGCCGGCAAGCATTTTTCCAGAAGATCATCGACACACTTTCCTTGTTGGGAGGGAATGACAATGACTTTCCGACAGTTCGTCGTTAATAACGTCCTCCGCAACAAACGGCTCTATGCCGCCTATTTCCTGAGCAGTATGTTCACCGTCATGATATTTTTCACGTTTGCGATATTTGCTTTTCATCCCGCATTGACGGGAGACACCATGAGATCAGAAGTGATGTATGGCATGGGAATCGCAGGCGGCATCATCTATGTGTTCTCATTATTCTTTGTCCTGTACTCGATGAGCGCCTTCCTACAATCACGGAAAAAGGAATTCGGGCTGCTCATGATGCAGGGCATGTCCATGCGGCAAGTCCGCCTGATGGTATTCCTGGAAAATATGCTGATCGGTCTGCTCGCGACAGTGATCGGCATTGGCATCGGCCTGTTGTTTGCCAAAGCGATCCTGATGATTGCTGAAAAAGTGCTGATTATCGAGCAGGCATTACATTTTTACTTTCCATTGCTTGCCATCATCATCACCTTTGTTTCGTTTACATTGCTCTTTTTGATCATCTCTTTCTTTGTGACCTTTTTCCTTCGTTCTAGAAAACTTACCGAGCTGATCAAAGGCAGCCAGAAGCCTAAGGAGGAACCAAAAGCATCTGTCACACTGACCATTATTGCCGCACTGCTTCTGGGTGCAGGCTATGTGACGGCGCTATGGGCAAAAGGCGCGATGGTGATCTATGTCATGCTGCCCGTTATTGTGGTCGTTATTCTTGGCACGTATTTATTTTTTACACAGCTGAGTGTGTACCTGATTCATCGTTTGAAGAAAAGAAAAGCTGTTTTTTGGAAGAAGACAAATATGCTCCTGCTGTCAGACTTGTCCTTCCGCATGAAAGATAATGCAAGAACGTTCTTCATGGTTGCAGTTATTTCCACTGTTGCTTTCAGTGCCATTGGTACATTATTCGGATTCCAGACCTATTTGACATCCGGAATGAAAGAAACGAATCCGTATTCATTCACTTATTTTCACGGTGACATGCAGGATGAGGCGGATCCGCAAAAAGATATCCAGACCATTGAAAGCACACTGGACCAATACAATATTGAAGCTGAAAAAACATCCAGCGAATTGCAGTATTATACGATTTCAGGTGAGCGTACACTTGTTGTCAGCGCGTCGATGTACAATCAGTTTGCTGACGTTATGGGGGCGGGCAAAGTCTCTGTTGAAAACGGGGAGGCGCTCGCAGTCCAGCCAAGTGATCGGGTGTTAGCCGCGCATGGCGGAGAAAAAGATATGCTGAACAATGCAATCTCGCTGCAAAATGGCGACCAGCTGACGCCAGCACGGACGATTGAAAATGAGGCAGTTTTACCAGAGTTGAGAGGCTATTATATTGTGGCCGAAGCGGATTATCAGCAACTGCCAGAGCCGGAAAGCACAGAAAAGAACTGGGTATGGAAAGCCGCAGACGGACAAAGTGATGCAGTCGTGGAAGCCGGAACCCAATTAATGGACGAGGTTCCGCCATTTGCATTCCAAGCCATTGACGCCGTCATGTATATGATCAACAAAACCTATGGCCCAATCCTCTTCGTTGGCTTGTTCATCGGCATCGTCTTCTTCGTCGCAGCAGGAAGCTTCCTATACTTCCGCTTGTACTCAGACCTGGACGAAGACAAAGCCAAATTCAGCGCCATCGCAAAAATGGGACTGACAGACAAAGAACTCGGCAAAGTCATCAACAGACAAACCGCCATCCTGTTCTTCGCCCCCATCGCAGTAGCACTCATCCACGGAGCCGTAGCCCTCACAGCCCTTGCACATTTCTTTGAGTACCAGCTGTTTACAGAATCGGGGCTGGTTTTGGGCGGGTTCCTGGGGATACAGATTGTTTACTTTGTGGTAGTTAGGTATTTGTATAGCCGGCAGATTAAGTCGGTGTTGTAGAGTGGGAAGCGCGGGGGGGGACCCCACGCTTTCTTTTTTTAGGTGTTCGAACACGGGTGGTGCCTGTCACTTCCCGGTTTTTGTCGAATGGTGTCGGGCAATTTTAACCAGTGATATTCTACTTTATTTCGTTGGTTTACGGCAATATTTGGGATATAATTATAGCTACAAAAAAAGAGAGGATTTGATGCAGATCATTCCTATGTGCGGCTTGAAGAATACGACCGAAGTGAAGCGGCGTTGTGTTGGAGAAAACGGTTCTGTGTTTGTAACCAAAAACGGTTATAGCCACTTGGTAGTTATGGATATTGAGCATTATGAAAGAAGCATGCAGAAAATATGTGAAGCTAAAGTGGTTATGGGAGGCTTGGAAGATGTAAAAGCAGGTCGAACTGTAGATGGAGACACTGCAATGGGCAATTTAAGGGATAGATATGGAATTTAAGTTTAAATATAGGCCTGTCATAGAAAGCGGATGTTAACTTGGATGACGTTGTTTTAAACCATTGCTGTGGAAATATTCAATCTGGAAGGCTGGTTCAGAGTCGATACATTACAGTAGGTCAATTATGTTCATATCGTTGTGAAAAGAACCCTCCGCATGTTGCCTATTTAGGACTACCGTTAAAGTCGGTGATGTTTGGAGAGGTGGAGTTAGGGTAAGTAAATGTGAGTGGTAATATAAAGGGAGAGATTAATGATGAGTAAACTTAAAAAGTGGTTTATAAAAGTGGCTTTTCCAGTAATCATTAACTTATTAAAAGTATACGGTGAGGACATTGTAAGGGGATTGGTTAAGACATTTTACACACACATGTCCGAGAAGGAAAAGAACAGAGCACATGAACATTTTAACCAAGCTAAAGAAAATATGGATAAGGCATACACTGCTGAAACAGAAAAAGAAAGAGACGAATATAAGTTTCAAGCAGAATTTTATAAACAACAAGCTGAGCAAAATATAAATGAACTTCAGAGACTAGCTAAAGAATTTGCTGATTTAGAAGAAAAAACGGTTGACCTTGTTAAGGACAAAACTTCAAGAATGGATGTAGAAGACCTATTTAAGCTGGATAAGTCTAAAAAGGGAATATCACTTAAAAACGATACTAAACTTATTGATGTAGATCTCAAAGATAAATAGATATGAAAGGAAAAAAGCTTGCGGATTAGAATGAGAGAAATAAATGGGAAAAGAATTTTTATGGTTGGGGAGCATGGAGGTGACACTCGTGCTTCCTCATTTTTGTATTGCTGGGGTTAAGGGTTGATATGGATAACAATATTTTCTCGTCTAAAAGTGTTATTGCATGTATTAATCTTGCCTTTTACTGCGCAATTATTTAAGTGAATACAATCTTTGTTCTACTTTTCATTCAAAAATTTTACATGAGCTCCACACTTGCAGTGACCATGACCATTTTGTTTAATTTTAATTGTACTTTTGCATTCGGGGCATTTTACATACATAATGTCACCTCTTTATGGATGTTGGTCTTACACACTGGTTGGCAAATGCCAGGATTGTGTCATAGATGCCTTGGACAGGAAAACTACTGTTGTGTGTTCCATTTTACCATAATTTCCTCCTCTGAAGGTACGGGGGGTTACCCCAATATCCTATTGTACCCATCACAATGCGCAGGGAGGTCCAACAAGAGGTCAGTCAGTGTAGGATGCGTCCTAATCTCGCTTATAACTGAGAAAAAACACACTGTACGTGTGTTATATTTTAATAATAGGATAAAAAACACTAGCTGCGTGTGTTTTTTTGTTGGAGGTGGATTCAAATCGGATCTTTGAAAGTCATGACATGGAACATTCGGCAGGGTGGCAAAAAGGCTATGCAGCAGATTTCTGATGCGATTCTTTTTCATCAAGCGGATTTGGTGGTACTTACTGAATACAAAGATCATGAAGCTGGGATGGGACTTATGAAGACTTTGAAGCAGGCTGGGTGGTCGTATACACTTTCTTCAGAGCCGCCTAATAAGGAAAATGGTCTTCTCATCGCTTCTGTTTATCCGTTTGAAGCACACGCCGCGCCATTTTCAAAAAAACACGGTTCGCATCGATGGCATGAGATTTATTTGCCTTCGTTTGATTTAAATGTGCTCGGCATTCATGTGCCAAATGTGAATGAAACATATGACAAACGCTTTTTTGGGGAAGAGATCACTCGGTATGCGTATCGTCGTCGGAATGATCGCGCGATGATTGTTGGTGATTTTAATACGGCAAGGCCGGATGAAAAAAGCAGTGCACCACGTAAATTCAGTGATTATATTATGCAGCTCTTGGAGGGTGGATGGACAGATGCCTGGAAGGACATCCATGGAGAAAACCTGGATTACAGCTGGTTCAGTCATAAACAGAATGGATTTCACTTGGACTATGTGTTTTTATCCCCCAGCCTTTCCAATCATCTGACAGACACTCAATTTTCCCATCATGAACGAGAAGAAAACTACTCCGACCACTCGATACTGATTGCAGAGTTTGAGCTGTTCCAAGTGGGCGGGTGAGTGCGTTAATCGACAAGTGCCTGTCACTTCCCGGTTTTTGTCGAATGGCGCAACGATTTTTTTGACAGTAAAACCACGGGGATGCCTATATGATAGGCACCCCCGTGGTTTTTGGTGGTGAAAAGTAAGTACTATTTAGGAATGAGCAAGTTAACATCCCCCAGCATACTCGATCCTGAAGTCCTGGTTAAACGCATTTGCTATTCACTATTTAATCAATTTATTCAGATCCATCTTAGCATAAATGACTCTATGAATTTCTACCTGGTGTTCGAGAACAGTATAGAATACCAAATATTTTTTAACAGGAAGGACTCTGTATTCTGTATCCAGCGGAGCAGTTGTTTGATAAACCTTGCAGGAATATGGAAATTCCTGAAGACGCGAAATGGACGCATCGAAAGCATCAATCAAATTCATGGCTGCCAATGAATCGTGTAACTCATCCTTAATATATCTTGTTATCTCTAGCAAATCCTTTTTAGCAATTGGAAGATATTTAATTTTATACATTTTCACCATTGCTCTTTTCGGAAAGCCCTTTTCGTATATCTCGAAAAACATCTTCGTGCGTATGTCGTGTTTGAGTCGATTTTGCATCTAACTCTGCTTCTTTCAGCTTCAGATATATGTCACTTTCAAACAGCTTTTGTTCATAAGCTTCAATACTCATGACAACCATATCACCGTAGCCATTCTTTGTAAGGTAGACAGGTTCTTGATCTTCATGAACCGTTTTGGAAATATCCGCAAAATGATTTCGTAAATCAGATATGGGTCTAATGTGGCGCATATTACCACTCCTCAATTTTAATGATTTAAGTTTATCATAATTATGATAAGTCATCAAGAAAGCATGAGGAAGGCACTTGTGCTTCCTTACTAATTTTCATCATTACGCATTTTGTAGTATGTGCCGAAAATTTTTCGCCCAACCATGCCCCTTTTTCACTTTTCGTTTCGATTATAGATATAAAGAAGCGATTTGGAGGAAGCGCATATGTCGAAGCCAAAGCAATCATTTACGTTTGAAGAGGTGTTTAAGCAAAACGAGCGGCGGATTCATTATCATATCCATCGGCTGAATATCCGGGACCCGCATCAGGAATATTTTCAGGAAGGGCTGTGTGCGTTGTGGAATGCGTATGAAAAATATGCCCCGGACAAGGGACCGATGGCGACATATTTTAATTACACAATTAGGAACCGGCTGATTGACCGCATCCGCAGTGAATCGCGCAGTGTCGAGGCGCAGGAGCAGGCGGTCGAGGAGCAGCGCAAAGTAGCCATGGATGGCAACCATATCTCGCGGAATGCCCAATCGTACCCGCTCCCAGCGCTAGACAACAGCATGCCATTACCCGATGACAATAAACTCTGGGGCAATTTGAAAGCGCATTTGAGTGATAACCAGTGGAAATGGGTCCAGGGGTATATTATTGAGGACCTTTCCCAGAAAGAGATTGCTCAGATTGAAAAGGCTTCAATCGAGGCTGTGAAAAGCTGGGGAAACAGGTGAGGAAGAAGCTGCGGGATGAAGCGTTTCGGGCGAAAGTGGGGTGGGAGATTGGGGAGTGAGCGGGGGGATGGTGTGGGTGAATCACATTACCACATGTTTTCTTTGACAGTGAAAATCACGGGGATGCCTATATGATAGGCATCCTTGTGGTTTTTTAGCAATGAAAAGTGAGTACTATTAATGAGCATATCTGATCAAGCATAAACAAAGTGGCTATCCAAGGAAGACTGCGGTCTATCGCACGAAGAAAGGGTTCTATCCAAGCAATAATGGATTCTATCAAACGAAGAAGCGCTGCTATCCAAGCAAGATCCTCTTCTATCGCACGAAGCATCGGTTGGCACTATCCAAGGAAGAACAGGAAAATAATTACTTGAAATAAAATTCGGGAAGTGACTGTCACTTCCCGAATTTTGTCGAAAAAAGGAAGCGCGAGTACCGTCCCCATGCTTCCCCTGCCTGCTACATCAGTTTTTTCAATTCGCGTTTGGCTTCGCGGTTCATGTGTTTAGTGAGGTCTTGGTATAATGCGTCCCATTCAGACTTGAACATATTATATAAGACGGGATAGTTTTTTTGCAGCTTTAGAATACCTGCAGCGTAAAAGTCTGTTTCTGCTTTTAGTGCGTTAATGGCCTCCGAATTGAACAGATAATCAAGTTCACGAACCAGGGGATAATCGTCGTCATTATAAAACCAATGAACGCTATGATAGATCATCAGTGGAAAAATGGTTTCATCCCCAACGAGTTTGCCGATTTCTTTTTCGGCACGGGCTAATTGTTTGGCTTCTTTTAGAGCGCTTTTTGCGTCCTGGTCCTGTGGATTAGTGACGGTTGCCAGTTCCAAAAAGACTTCTGCATCCCGGTAACGATAAACTTCGGACAATTCTACATATTCGGTTGAAAGCACCGAAAATGCTTCTTCGCGTTCTTGAGGGTCCTGCAGATTTTTCAAGTACTTCCGAAAACGGGCCTTCACTTTTGAAAGTTCTGGCCAACTGTTGGTATTAAGAATGGCATACAACCAGTTAACGTAACGGTCAAAATCATCAATAGATGGTTGGAGGTCTGCTGGCGGTACGTTTTTTTCAGCGGTTTCTATGGCTTTTTGATCCTGACCAGTATCTAAATAAGTAATTGTTAATAGGTCATTTATTTCACGGCCTTCATCAGAGAATTGTTCAACCCCTTGCTCCAAAAAATGAATCGCTTCATCGATGTGACCGAGGTCTATCAAGACCTTGCCGAAAGCGGCGTACACCATGGCGGGTGTAAGGTCTTCATCTTCATACAAAGCTGGTGAGGACAGCAGCTTTTCCAACATCTGATGTGCCTTGTTGATTTGGTTGAGACGTAATCGGACGAATATGACACCAAGTTGTGCGCTCAAGATATCCGGATCAATCTGCAATACGTCAAGGAGTACTTTTTCCGCTTTTTCGTAGTTTTCATTGATGGTCAGTTTGTCAGCCTTCTCCAGCATTTTTTCAATGTCGCCGCCGTACTTGCGCGATAGATCGTATTGTTTACGTTTAACAGGGTCTTTTAATGTGTCATAGGCTTCGCGTATTTTTTCAAATTGCTCGGGATCTGTTTCCGGTGGATGTTGTTTGACGGCGCTAATATACTTTTCTTTAATGCGACGCTGGCTAATGTTTGCGGTAGTGCCCAGGATTTTATAATAGCTTTGGTCTTGCTTCGACATTGGCAGGCCCTCCTTAAAGCTCCAGATTGATTGCCAGGTCAATCGCGTTTTCGATTGCGTCGTTCAGTGTTATGGCATTCTTGGATTGGATCGCGGCGTCCAGTTGGTTGATCACATCTTGCAATGAGGCGCTTTGATCGTTGTCAACATTACTGTTGAACGCTTCTTGCAAGCGGTCTTTCCAATCACGTGCTTCTTTGAGCAAATCAGCATGGGATTCCATCGCATCTGTTACATCGATTTCGCTCCAATGATCAAGTTGCTGGGTATTGTCGGCCCCTTGTCCATAAGCAGCTTCAATATTGGCAAGACTGTCTGCAAACGCATCATCCGAACTGCGATCAATAGCATCCTCGATTGTCACGGTCATTTCATTGCCACTGGACGCATTCTTGGCAGTGACTTCCAGAATGCCATTAATGTTATAGCGGAATGTGATGTCAACGGCTTCATGTCCGGCTGGTTTTGCTGGAAGTCCTTCGAGTGAAAATTCATTTAGGAAGTAATTATCTGTGACCCAGTCATTTTCCCCCTGGTAAATTTCAACAGTGACAGCTGTTTGATGATCGAACGTCGTTGAAAAGGTGTGTGTCCGTGTAACAGGGATTGTTGTGTTTCGATCGATAATTGCGTGAAACTGCCCTGGGACCAGCTCGCGCTCAATTTCTCCCGCTACTGCAACACCCATGGAAAAAGGGGCAACGTCGGTAATGATCAGTCCGCTGTCTTGAAGTGTTCCAGCTTTGATGCCAGCCTGAACGGCAGCCCCGAGTGCAACTGCCTCGTCCGGGTTGATCTCAGAATGCGGGGTCTTGCCAAAGAAATCCGTTACAAGTTTTTGAACGTTGGGAATTCTGGTCGATCCGCCAACGAGGATGACGTCATCAATGTCTGCGCGGGCGAGCCCGGCTTCTTCCAAGACATATTCAAGATTATATTGAGTTTCAGCGAGGAACGGTTTGATCAAATGGACAAACTGCTCCTGCGTAATGGTTGTTTCCAGGCCGATTGGACGGTTGCCACTGACAGTAGCAACCGGGATGGAAACATCAACGGCTTCTTTAAAAGATAATTGCTTTTTCACATGCTCCGCTTCTTCTTTCAATCGAGCTTTTGCCCGCGGTTCTTCTCTAGGATCGATCTGATGTTCATCGATTACTTTTTCAGCGAACCAGTCCACAAGTGCCCAGTCAAAATCTTCACCCCCCAATCGGTGGTTACCGGCAGAAGCTTTGACTTCAAGAATGCCGTCCATAAGCTCGACGACAGAGACATCAAATGTCCCGCCACCAAGATCATAGACGAGTATATGACCGTCGTTTTTCATGTTCTGTATGCCATAAGCCAGCGCAGCAGCAGTTGGTTCGTTGATAATGCGCTCCACAACGAATCCGGCCAGTTCACCGGCTTCTTTGGTTGCCTGGCGCTGCTGGTTTGTAAAATAAGCTGGGACAGTGATGACCGCTTCAATTTCCCCTTCTGAGAGCTGGCTTTCAACTTGCTTTTTAATTTCCTTCAGAATCATGGCGGAAATTTCTTCAGGTCTGTAGGATTGGTTCCCCAGCTCAATGCGTGTATCCTGGCCCATCTCCCGTTTGACGGCTGATTTGGTGTACTGGGGCATGGCCACAAGCGCGCTCCTGGCATCATCACCGACAATCACCTGACCATTTGGATCACGTAACACGACTGAAGGCAGCATGAATGAAGCATTGTTCATCTCAAGCATGGCTGGATTTTGGTTATGTATGTAGGCAGCGGCCGAGTTGGTCGTCCCCAGGTCAATGCCAATGATGGGGCGAAAAGATTGATTGGTTGTCGCATCTTGTGTCATGATTTGTCCTCCTCTTTTACGGTTGTGACCTGTGCTTTTCGATAGATCGATCCATCCGCATAGGCAAAGCCGCGTTTGTGAATGGCACTGATTTCAAAAGGCTGGTGCTGTCCAGTCGGTGGAATGGTTTCGACCGCCTCAGCGCGACTAGGGTCAAAGGTATTTCCTATTTGAATCGTTTCCGTTATGCCAATCGTTGCGAGCGTCTTTAGTGATGATTCAATCCATTTTTCCAGCAATCCGGCCCATTGAGGATCATTGGACAGTTGATTATAGACCATATCCATGTCATCGATTTGACTGATTAAATGGCTGACGAGCTGGTGCTGAGTAGTGTGATCAGACGTTTTGGACTGTTGTTTGGTCTGCTTTGCCACTAAATGGTCCAGCTTGTCTTCCATGGATTTACTTGTTTTATATTGTAGTCTGGTTAATTTCTGCATGTGTTGTTCAAGGCTTGTAAGTTTGTCTTCTGTTGTATGTGATTGCTGTTTTAAGGCGTTTATTTCATCAATAACAGGATCAGGTGCTTTCTCTTTTTTCCCAAAGAACCAGGCCATTGCAGGTTGCTCCTTTCAAATACCATTCTATGAAGATTATATCAAAAGTTTCGGTGTGTTGATACTGATTGGTGGTAGAGTTCCTTGAATAAACGAAGATTAGGTGATAGATAGAAAGTGCCTGTCACTCCCCGAATTTTGTCGAAAATGAAGTGTGGGAACCGTCCTCGAGGAAGCATGGGGACGGTACTCGTGCTTCCTTTGTCGTTCATGACTTTTGCTAATGAGGCAACATATACATGCTACTATTTAATCATCTTATTCTGATCCATCTCGTCATAAATGTTTGAAAGTGGCTATCAAAGGAAGTACGCGGTCTATCGCACGAAGAAGGGTTCTATCCAAGCAAGCGCGGCTTCTATCAAAGGAGCTGGGGATTCTATCCAAGCAATAATGGATTCTATCAAACGAAGAGGTGCCGCTATCCAAGCAAGATCCACTTCTATCGCACGAAGCGTCGGTTGGGATTATCCCAGACATAACGGGAAAATGATAACCTACAATTCTCGCATAATCACAAACGCCCTCATATAAGCCAACTCACCTTTAATCCGTTTCACATGCACGTCCTTCCCCCGAAGCCATTTTTCAAAGTCAAAAATAACAGGCATACGATTGGGACCGATCGCAAACCAAGCTTTCATTTCTTTTGGAAAATAAGCAGCTGTATGAATCGTGCCAGCCGATGCATCGTATTTCTTTGAAAAAACATCATATTGCGGATCGTTCATGACTTGAAACGCCTGCAGCGGATTTGTCGCGTGCTGTTGCTGCTCCAGAATGGTCTCCTCACGCTGTCTCGTTTCCGCTTGTCGGTAGCGATTTTCCTCATCGAGCACGTGAAAATGATTGGTGCACACATTCGACTGCCGTGCCACAACCTCTCGCGGAGAAGCCTCCACGACATAGGACTCACCATCGGGATCCAAAATCACATAGCTGAATGAGTGCCGGTGGGGCAGTTCCTTCAGTAAGTCGATCGCCTCGTCCACATTTGCGCAATTCTCCAAAATGATCCGCCCAATCATATTGCACAGAAATCCGTCACCTGATTTTTTGCTATGGGTGAAGTTATAACCGAGCACAAGCCCCTTTTCATTCATCCCGTCAATACGGCCAGTGATCTGCATCGACGGCCCGAGAACCGCATAACCCTGATCAGTGGGCTGATAAAACACATATCTTCCCTCATAGCCCACCGGATGACTGTCATAATTTCGCACCATAAAATCCGGATCCGCAAAAATCGAACACCCACTTCGAACAAACTCACGATAATAACCGCCAAACAGCCGGTATGCCTCCGTGAGATTCATCTCAAGCGCATCCGCAAGCCCGTGAATTTCTTCCAAGATAGCAGGAGAAAACTTACCCATAATACGTCCATAAAGTTTTTCATCAACAATAAAATGGCGATCTTTCTTTGGCCCCCATTGTTTTTGACGGTTAGAGATAATTGGAGAATGCTTTAGCAATTCGCCTTGGTAATAGCCAAAATCATAGTGATTTCCTCTATATTGAAGCACATCGGTGTAGTAGTTCATGGGAATCATTCCTTGTCGTAGAGATCTTAGAGTCAGTTTAAGTGATGGGGGAAAGAAAAGGAATTACATTGCTTAATATGAAAAATAAAAATCGGGAAGTGACAGGCACCTTTCGGGCGAAAGGTGCCTGTCACTTCCCGGTCTTTGTCGAATGGTGCCGTGTTTCCGTTTCTTGAATCGATCTTGAATCAGCGTAATGGCATGGTGATTTCAAAAGTGCGGCATTCAAATAATGATCGACAGCGTTGTGAAATAGATCGAAGCCCGGGGCGGCAATGTACCCCTCAATTCGCATGTCGATCAGGTTAAAGTAAAAAGGAAGAGCCCTTGGTGTGTATCTCGGCGACGGGTCGTATATTCGGGCGAAAAAGGCTGAGTGCTATACACATGGCCCAGGCACAATGATGATTTATTTATCGCTCGATGAACCGCTTGAGTGGTGTGCGGGGGATAGTTTCCAAAACTATATATGTTACAACATTGTGAAACTGTGAACAAATGTATATACACACGGTGCTAATGTGTATATAATATAGGTGTAAAGAAATTTTATACAACATAATGTGAAGTGTTGAGCATGATGTTGGAAAAAGGAGATGGGGACCATGATCATGAACGTCATTCGCAATAATAAAATTGTCGCAGGGATTTTAGCATTTGTTCGCATTTATATTGGTTTAGCTTGGCTGACTGCGGGACTTGGGAAAGTGAGTGCCGGTTTTGATGCAAGTGGTTTTATCCAAGGGGCCATCGCGGGCGCGGGTGGAGAGCACCCTGCCGTACAAGGCTGGTGGGCTGTTTTTTTAGAAAATGTTGCCTTGCCGAATGCAGGTGTATTTAGCTTTATGGTCGCTTGGGGTGAAGTGTTAGTAGGAATCGCTCTTATACTTGGTTTATTTACGAATTTCGCCGCACTTATGGGCATCACAATGAACTTTGCTTTCTTGTTCAGTGGTACAGTTAGCACGAATGCACAAATGGTCCTGCTTACCATTTTCCTGATCATCGCCGGAGCCAATGCAGGTCGTTACGGTTTAGACCGCTGGGCAATGCCATTTCTAAAAAGACATATTGGCAATAGAAAACACAACAAGACACACAAACCAGATTTGGCAACTGCTTAAATAAAGACACCAGCTCATAAAAACGTGAGCTGGTGTTTTAGCTTGCGTTATGATGAGGGACTGGCATTTTCGCTTGCTAACGAGACATATACATACCACTATTTAATTAGCATAAATGATTCTATGAATTTCTACCTGGTGTTCGAGTACAGTATAGAATACCAAATATTTTTTAACAGTGAGAACTCTGTATTCTGTATCCAGTTGAGCAGTTGACTGATAAACCTTGCAGGAATATGGGAATTCCTGATACGCGAAATGGACGAATCGAAAGCGTCAATCAAGTTCATGCTGCCAATGAATCATGCAACTCATCCTTAATATATCTTGTTATCTCTAGCAAATCCTTTTTAGCGATTGGAAGATATTTAATTTTATACATTTTCACCACCACTTTTTTCGGAAAGTCCTTTTCGTATACTATGAAAAACATCTTCGTGCGTGTGTCGTGTTTGAGTCGATTTTGCATCTAACTCTGCTTCTTTCAGCTTCTGATATATGTCACTTTCAAACAGCTTTTGTTCATAAGCTTCAATACTCATGACATCCATATCACCGTAGCCATTTTTTGTAAGATAGACAGGTTCTTGATCTTCATGAACTGTTTTGGAATTATCCGCAAAGTGATTTCGTAAATCAGATATGGGTCTAATGTGGCGCATATTACCACTCTCCATTTTTATAGTATAAGCTTATCATAATTATGATAAGCCATCAATTTGTATTTAAGATACGATACACCACGGGTAACAACTTAAACGCTGGGATCGCCATAAGAACAAGGGGAAAGTCATTCGATGAATGTTGCTGTTTCTCTTGGCGTTTTTTTGCTCTTTAATGCATGATCAAAATGGCTATCAAAGGAAGCGCGCGTTCTATCGCACGAAGAAGGGATTCTATCCAAGCAAGGGAGGCTTCTATCAAAGGAGATGGGAGGTCTATCCAAGCAAAAACGGCTTCTATCCAACGAAGAGGTACTGCTATCCAAGCAAGATCCACTACTATCGCATGAAGCGTCATTTGGAACTGTCTGAGGAAGATCAGCTTTAATTGCGGGAAGTAATAGGCTACAATTTCTCCATATTCAGAAACGCCTTCGTATACGCCAACTCACTTTTATCTTTTTCACATGCACATCCTCCCTTGAAGCCATATCTCCCCTCGTAGCCCACCGGATGGATGTCTTAATTTCGTATCATAAAGTCCGATTCCGTAAAAATTTAACTGTGTGAAAAAGGAGTTGCCGATTACATCGCAAGAAATAATCTTAAATCCATGACACTCACCCATGTAGTGCCTGTCACTTCCCGAATTTTGTCGAATCCTGCTTCCGGTGCTTCGTTAGACAATAAAACGAGGGTCAAGTAGAATAAAGTTGCTAACATCACAACGACCTCAAAGTGGCAGTGTCGTCTATGATTATATTTTCAGGAGTTGACATAATGGCTAAAGAACAGCGAAAAATCCCCCTGTATGTGCAAATAAAAGGGAAGTTAATGGCAAGAATAAAAAATCAGGAATGGATGCCTGGGGACCCGCTTCCTTCTGAAGGCGATCTGATGCAACAGTTTAATGTAAGCCGTACAACGATTCGGCAGGCCATTCGTGATTTGACACAGGAAGGCATTATTGAAACCCGCCGCGGGGCTGTTGCACGTATAAAAACAACCCCTAATGATAAAATGGAAAACCCGGGAATTGTTCACCATGAACTCGGTACGGACTTTTCTGCTAAAGTTCTAAGATCACAGTATGTATCTGACCATTATTATGCGCAACATCAATTAAAACAAGAAAACAAATCCATATACTTTCTTGAACGTGTCCGCTTGGCAGATGACGTCCCAATCGGTATTCAGCAGCTCTATACCCCCGCCAAGATTGGTCACCTGATTGAAGAGAAAGCAGCTTCATGGTTTGATATTTTCCCTCTGCTCGGTATGAATGGCGTGACATACTCAAATATCAAAGAAGATGTGACTGCTTCATTAGTCAATCAACATGAAGCGGACTTATTGGGTATTTCATGCGGGGATCCGTTAATCGGTATTAACCGTGTGACCCTTGGCACTGACCGCCAGCCGATCGAGTTTTCAAAAACAAAATACCTGCCTGAACACTTTAATTATCGCATCGAAATCGGTTACGAATAACGTATCGATCACCTCCCACCTAGGACACGTATTGAATAACATGTTGCAATATGATTGATACATGTTATAATAAGTTACGTCTTCAAAGACAGGAATTAACATTTTGTGAGGTGACTTTTTTGGAAAAAATTAATAGCATTCGTCATGACAAAACACAAATAGACTTAGCAAGAATGCGTCAATATCGTCTGAATCGTGTTCGTGAACAGTTAAAATCATTAGAGTATGGTGGGATCGTGCTTTTTGATCCGGTGAATTTGCGATACGCTACTGGTAGCCGTAACATGCAAGTGTTTATGTTACGTAACCCCGCCCGTTATACATTTATTCCCACGGAAGGCCCCGTCGTTTTATTCGACTTCCCGAATTGCGAACATCTATCAGAAGGAATAGAAACCATAGACGAAGTGCGCCCGGCATTAACCATGTCCTACGTCGCCTCTGGAGAACATCTTGAAAGTGTATCCAAGCAATGGGCACAGGAAATAGCTGATCTTATGCGTCAATATGCAGGAGATAATAACAAAATCGCTATCGATCGCATCAATCCTGCAGGTGCAATTGCTTTAGCGAAAGAAGGCATGCGCGTCGTTGACGGACAGGAACCTGTTGAGCATGCACGAAGCATCAAGTCCCCCGAAGAAATTGACGCCATGAAAATATCGGTCAGAACAGCTGAAGCGGGCATGATTCGCATGGTTGAGAATTTGCAGCCTGGTATCACTGAGAATGAATTATGGTCTTATCTTCATCAAGTCAACATCGCGCAAGGTGGAGATTACGTTGAAACCCGTTTGCTAAGTTCAGGGGAAAGAACGAATCCATGGTTTCAGGAATGTAGTGACAGAGTCATCCAGGAAGGTGATCTGGTAGGATTCGACACCGACATGAACGGACCATTCGGGTATTTCACAGACATCAGCCGAACATTTTACTGTGGCGAACGCCCACCGACAGATGAACAAAAACGCCTTTATCAATTAGCCTATGAACAGGTTCAATATAATATCGATTTGCTTAAACCGGGAATGACTTTTAAAGAGTACTCCGATAAAAGCTGGAAAATACCTGAAGAATTCGTCCCAAATCGTTATTTTACCGTTGCCCATGGAACAGGGTTGAGTGGCGAATATCCATACATTGTCCATCCTCAGGATTTTGACCAAGTTGGTTATGATGGGATCATTGAAGAAAACATGGTCATTTCTGTTGAAAGCTATATTGGTTCACCCGGCGGAAAAGAAGGCGTGAAACTTGAAGAACAACTACTCGTCACAAGTGATGGCGTGGAAAACTTTTCTTCATTCCCATTTGAAGAAAGACTTTTAAAATAAACGGAACTGACATACAAAAGGGGGATTTTTTATGAAAAATATTAAAAAACTACTTTTCACTACATTATTAGGAATGATTTTAGTACTTGCTGCTTGTAGCGGAGACGAAAATGCCAATGACGGCGCAAATGGAAACGACGCAAAACCAGAAGATAAAGCACCTATTACGATTGGAATGAACAACTGGGCTGAAAACGTCGCTGTGTCTAACATGTGGAAAATCATTTTAGAGAATAAAGGCTACGAGGTTGACCTCAAAGCCGTCGAAAAAGCGATCCTTTATGAAGGATTATCTCAAAAAGATGTTGATATCGGTATGGAAATCTGGATGCCAATAACCGATAAACCATACTACGAAAAACATGAAGATAAAATCGATTTGCGTGAGCCATGGTATGAAGGGACGGATTTAGCTTTAGCTGTTCCAGAGTATATGGAAGACATCAACAGCATTGAAGATTTAAAAGGCATGGAAGCGAAATTGGACTCCGAAATCATCGGCATTGACCCTGGTTCAAGCATTATGGAGTTGACTGGGGATGTGATCGAGGAATACGGGCTCGATTACAACTTGGTCTCCTCATCTGAACCAGCCATGATTTCGGAATTACAGAAGAAAATGGCAGACGAAGAACCGATAGTTGTCACGCTCTGGAAGCCACATTGGGTGTTTGCAGAAATGGATTTAAAATTACTTGAAGACGACAAAAACATCTACGGTGACCAAGAAGATATTCATTATGGGATTCGCCTGGGATTTGAAGACGAATATCCTGAGGTCGTTGAATGGTTTGATAACTTCAAACTCAATGACGACCAGCTTGGCAGCCTCATGGCGGAACTGAATGAAGCTGAATCAGAAGAAGAAGGCGCCCAGAACTGGATAGATGATAATCAGGATCTGATTGATGAATGGGTTGGGGAAACTGAGTAAGCTTCAAGGCGTTAGGCTACTTGAAGAGCGTTAGAATGTTATAGGGAATTATGAACGCATCCTCGTGTATATGTGAGGGTGCGTTTTTTAGGCTCAACAATAAATGTTAGGGTGTTAAACTATTATGATAGGAAACTGGGTTTAGTTTAGTTATTCACAATATAAGTTAAATTCTAAGGCTCTTCGCTATTTAGTATTGAAAAAACAAAATAGTAGTAACACTGCGAACCTATCATTCCTTGTTTGCGGCTTGCATTGTCTTGTATGCATTAGAGCTAGTCAAGGAACCCACTTGACAAGCTCTAATGCATACAAGGTAGTGGTCGTCAAGCAAACAAAGGAATAACTGCAGTCATGATTGTTTGATCAAATCCAGCTTATTGACTGTCGCATATGCCATGGCAATAAAATTCTCGGCTGTACGATAACCTCGGGCTTTTCTTTTGGCCGCTTGAATCAGACTGTTAGTCCCTTCAATCAGACCGTTGGTCATCTTACTTTCGAACCACCTTAAGATACCATCCTGGTGCCTCTTTAAAGATTTGGCGGCATCAATCATTGGTTTAAGTTGGGAACGTGTTGCCCAATTGTACCATTCGTTAAAGTAGAGTTTGGAAATAATGTAAGACCGTGTCCACATGTTTTGAAGCGATAACTTCATGCGGTATGCGCGTCCTGTTTTTAAGTCCATGTCCTTGAGTTTTTGAAATTGAGCTTCCTGCTTTTTAGTTAGATTTCCCTGGTTTTTCAACCATACGTAGCGTGAATTTTTGAGTTCCGGTTGTGTTGCTTGTTCTTCTCTACGTACTTGATCCAACGCTTCATTGACCAATTTCATTACATGAAATTTATCGAAAGTAATTGAAGCATTTGGGAAGTTCTTTTCAATACCTGATATAAATGATGGAGACATATCACAACAGATATCCTCAATTTGGGAGCGTGAGACCCCTTTATGATCAAGATGGAGGCAGAAATCCTGTAGAACGTCCGCGCCTTTTCCTTTGGTGGCAAATATCAAGCGTTTTGTGTCCATATCAATAAAAAGCGTGATATATTTATGCCCTTTGGCGCGAGACGTTTCATCCATGGCAACGCGCTTTAATTCCGATATATCCATGTCTTCCATTGCTTTATTGACATAATAATTAAACACACGCCAAAGGCGAGTATCATGTTCACCAACTTTACGAGCGACTGCGGCAACAGGCATCTCAATCATTAACGATAAAAGATGTTGTTCAAAAAGAAAGGAAAATCCGGCACCAGAGCGTGCCCAGTCAATGTGCACTGTACGTATTTTACCACAAGCATCGCACTTTACTCGTGGCATTCTTGCCCGAAGCAGGGTTTGATACTGCCAGAAATCAAGGTGTCTCCATGTCCGATCTTGATCCAGGGTATCATGAACTTTACATCCAGATTTACCGCAGTTGGGGCAGGAAAATTCGGCCCCTGACCTATATTCAATATAAATGTGCAACGTGTTTTCTTCTTTGGCCAGTTCATGATGAAATACGTACCATGGTTCAGGTATTTCCAGTGCTGACTGAAACACATCATACCGCTCTTGAAAATCTTGCATAACGAATCATCTCCTGGGTAATTTTATAGTTTTTACCCAGTATAGACAGTGTTATGAAACTTTAGACTCAACATTAAATAGCGAGGAAGCAATTCTAAGAAGGAATGTTGGTGGTAAGCGTACTTCAACACTGGAATAATAAGCTTCAAGTTTCTATTGCTTCCTACTAAACTACTACTTTCAAAATTCAGAAAACACTACCTTTTTCCTATAGACCAAACAATTAATTGGTAGTAGTCTATATGTAAGTTCATATTTTGGTGGAGTCGAGGAGAAGTTGCCAAGCAAAATACCCTTGTTATAGACAGGGCTATTTTCGGCAACTTCTCTTTTTCTGCCAAATTTTAGAGGAGGTGACACTTCTAAAGTCTATTCGTTTTTAACATCACCCCTAGATACCTGCATAGATTTCTTAAAAATAAAGGAGGCGTTTGGTTGTTTAAAAAAATGGTATGGATTGTATCTATGGCAGCAATCGTTTTTTTGGGTTTTAGTACAGTAGAGAAACAGTTTGCTTCAGCGAGTGGAGAGAAGTTAATTGATGAAAACTTTGATCAGGGTACCATGCCTGAGAATTGGAATGTGATTCAAGGAAACGCAGAAGTAACTGACAGCAAACTTTTATTAACATCACCGAATATTTCTAATCCATCTCGTGTTCTAATTCCAATGCCTAAGGGCACTGGTGATTATGTATTTGAAGCTGATATGACATTTAAATCCGCTGTAAATGACGCTCGCTGGGCTTCATTGATGTACCGTGTTCAAAATGAGGATTACCCTTATTACCAGTTTGCTGTACGACGTGGTACTTCCGCCCTTAATGGTTTGGAATTCGCCATTCGGACAGAATCCAATTCCTGGAATGTTCCAGAAAAAACCTTCTACCCTGAAGACTTTCAATATGGTGATACACACCGTTTGAAGGTGATCGTAAAAGATAATCGTGTTCAGCACTTTGTTAATGGACAATTGGTAATTGATACGGACTTGGCAGATACATGGTATGAAGGTGATCTTGGCTTCCAGGTTTCCGGGGCAACTGTTGAATTTGACAATGTACTTGTAAAGACGAGGACAGAAGATTTGCCGCCCATGGAAGATAATAATGCTTTCTTACCTGATGAACCTGAAACCAATATGCTGAATGCGCCAACGGTTATATCCAGTTATATTCCAAACGAAATCTCACAGTTGGAAGGGGTTTCCTCAACGTTGCTTCCTGCTGAACTAAATGAAAGCGGTGACATATCAGTTGGAGATCAACTATTGACAGACCTTCTTGATGAAATCCGTGGAAAGTTTATTCCTGTTATAAAAGTCGAGGATGTTAATGCGGTCCCTGGTGTTATTGATGTTTTGGATTCAGCGTCCATAAACGATGCCCATGTACTGTCATCAAACCTTGACATAATTAGAGAAATTAAGGAAGCACATCCTACAGTACGCGGAACTGTATTATATGAAAAAAATCACCTAAACAAGCATGATTTGCAAAAGCTTGTTGAAGATGCGAATTTGACAAATTCAATGACTGTAGCTCTTCCGGAAAAATTAATTACAACTGACACTGTTCATTTCTTTCATGCACGCGCAATTGCGGTATGGGGTATCGGAGATGATATACACTCTTTGATCCATAATGGTGTAGATGGAATCGTTACATCGAGTCCGTCATCGACTGTTAATGCATTTAGCCAATATCCGGAAAAGACATTGGTTCAGCGCCCCATCGTAGTTGCCCATCGTGGAGTGCCATCATTAGCACCGGAAAATACTATGGCTGGATACAATTTGGCCTATGACTTAGGTGCAGACTTAATTGAAACAGATATTCAACAAACAAAAGATGGGCACTTGATCATTATGCATGACAGCACCGTTAATCGAACAACAAATGGTACAGGAAAAGTATCAGATTTGACATTGAATGAAATTCGACAATTAGATGCAGGAATTATTTTCGGTCCAGATTTTGAAGGAGAAAAAGTGCCAACATTCAAAGAGTTCCTAGATGGTTTCAAGAAGAAAGACGTAGTACTACTGGTCGAATTAAAAGCAGACAATATTGAAGAAGCGGTTTTACAAGAGATAAAAGATGCAGGAATTGAAGATAAAGTGGTCTTGCAAAGCTTTTCCGTTGAACATGTCAAGAAGTTCAGAGAAATAGCTCCCGAAATGAGTGTTGGTTATTTGTATTCTTCGTCAGTAGCTGCCACCCCTGAGGCGAGAGTAGAAGATGCGCAACAAATGATGAATTATGCAACTGCAATTGGTGCAAGACTAAATTCTAGTCATCGCAGCCTTTCGGAGGAGTCTGTTACTTATCTTAGACAACGCGGCATGATCAGTATGCATTGGACTTTCCGTTCACAGCCGCCACTTGAAGACCTGTTGAAAAAAGGTCTCATTGGACCGATTACTGATTACACACAATGGCTTACAGATGCACCAACAATCATTGAGACACCTATCAAGAAGCGTAACCTCAAAGTTGGCAAATCTGCAACAATCAAAGCTAAAACATTTGTAAATTATCGAGCAGATAAAAAGAAAAACATCGAAACGACCTTGTTTACTGAGGGGAACTTGAATGTTGTTGACGTGAATAAGAACACCATAACCGCGTTGTCGCCTGGACAAGCCGATGTCTTCGCGATCCACACATTTGATATGATCGGTGAAGAATGGAATCTGGTTTCTAAACCCATAAGAGTTAATGTATCACGTTAACTGAGACTAATCAAAACACCTCAAAAGGTAGAATATTTGGTTCTGCCTTCGGGGTGTTTTATTTTACGCACACTGTAAAAGATCCTGCATGAGATATTTCATGATGTCTGTGAAAATAATATTGCTTTTAAGTATTTTAAAATTTTTGTTTACAAAAGGTAAAATCTTTGCTAAACTGTAAGCAATTGAATATCTCTAAGAGAATCCAGGAGAAGAGAAATAAATGAAAACCCTTTCCTCGCGAATGGGTCTGTGTTTATTTTTCTTCTTTTTGTTTTTAGAGAATTCATAAAAAATAAAATGGGGGTTGGATTTATGAAGAAGTTTACTGTGTTTTTATCGGCACTTTTCTTGGTGTTATTTCTTAGTGCCTGCGCAGGTGATGACAGTTCCTCTTCTAATGGTGGAGGAGATGGCGATGGCGGGTCAATAACACTTTACTCACCGGAGACACCTGACTTATCAAAGGAATTGGCACAAAAGTATGAGGAAGTGCACGGGGGTAAAGTTGACGTCCATTATGCAGGCACAAACGTATTGGTCAATCAGATGATGGCTGAAAAAGGAAATCCAAAAGCCGATGTGTGGTACGGAGGCGGAGGCATACTGCCGTTTGAGGCTGCAGTAGATAAAGATATCATTACATCATATATTCCAGAAAATGCGGAAGACTGGGAAGTTGTTGAAAACGGTATCAAGATGAAACATGAAGATGGTTATTATGTAGGAGCAGAAATGTTTGTTCTGGGATTTGCCTATAATACTGAGTTGGTTTCAGAAGAGGAAGCACCAAAAACATGGGAAGATTTACTGGATCCAAAATGGGAAGGAAAAATTCAATTCCCGAATCCTGCTGCGTCAGGAACAGCTACACTTATGGTGTTAAGTTATATGATGCAGCATGGTGAGGAAGAAGGTTGGGAATATTTCCAGGCTTTAGCAGACCAGGCAAACTCAATTCCTGACTCTGGCTCTGGTCCAACTAAAGGTGCTGCAATGGGAGAAGCCCATATTGCTGTTGGATTTGACTTCATGGCTTATGAACATAAAAACAATGGGGAAACAGTTGATTTTATTGTTCCAGAAAAAACGCCTATCCTGGTTAATCCTATGACTCTTGTAAAAGATGGTCCTAACCCAGAGGGCGGAAAGAAGTTCATGGACTTTATGTTAAGTGAAGATGCACAAGAAATACTGGCGGATTGGTACCATATCCCGATTAACCCAGATGTTGAATCAAAAACACCATTAACTCTCGATAATTTGAAGGAGAATGCTGTTGATCTGGATATTGACTGGGTAAACGAAAATTATGACCGGATCCGTGATGAGTGGAAAGCTAATATTAATTAAAGGAAGTTGATTTCAATGGGGTCAGTGGTAGTAGAACAGCTAAGAAAAGACTTTTCGGGTACAACTGTACTGCACGATATAAGTTTGGACATTGAAGAGGGCGAGTTTTTTGCCCTCTTGGGTCCTTCAGGTTGTGGGAAGACAACGACAATGAGATGTATTGCCGGTTTTGAACAACCAACAAAAGGGGTCATAAAAATTGGCGGTAACAATGTGAATGACATAGCGCCAAACAATAGAAACTGCGGTATGGTGTTTCAAAGCTATGCTTTGTTCCCACACATGAACGTTTTCGATAACGTTGCATATAGCTTAAATGTGAAACAACTTAGAGACAGCAACATCTTTAAGAAGTTTGGTGTGTATACAAGAATGCTTAATAGTAAACTCGTTAAATATTCGAAGGAAACTGAGAAAAAGGTAATGAGTATACTTGAATATGTGGAATTAACAGAGCATGCAAATAAATTAACCAGTGAGCTTTCAGGGGGACAACAGCAAAGAGTTGCCTTAGCAAGAGCGCTTATTATGGAACCGGAAGTTCTTCTGATGGATGAGCCTTTATCCAATTTAGACCAGAAGTTAAGACATTCTATGAGAAATACGATTAGAAAGATACAACAAGATTTGAAAATCACCACAATTTTTGTAACACACGATCAGGAAGAAGCGATGAGCATGGCTGACCGTGTAGCAGTAATGAATAAAGGTGAAATATTGCAGATTGGGACACCGACTGATTTGTATAGTAACCCTAAATCACCATTTATTGCAGATTTTGTTGGGACATCGAATATTTTCAATGGAAAAGTAGTTCGTAAAGAAAACGGGCATTCTGTTGTTCGATTTGGGGAACAAGAGGTGCAAACAGTAGTCGATTTGGACAAGGAAGATGTACAAGTGGTCATAAGACCAGAGAGCATTAATGTTATTAATAAACACTCGATGGAGTATGATAACTACTTTGAAGGTGTTATTCAATTCGCGACTTATTTAGGGTCGACTGTTAGGTATGACATCACAGTAGGCGAATATAATGTTGTTGCAGATACAATCTATGAATCTGGCGATAGCATCATGGAAAATGGAGCGACAGTGAAATTAGGAGTGTCACCTGAAAGGGTGTTACTACTATGAAATGGATTAAAAAACACTTAACAGGTATTAATATTGTTAAGTATCTAATAATCGGGTTTTTCCTATTGTTTTTGATCTTACCTTTAATATCTGTTTTTTTAGTTAGTTTCACTGATGAACCCATTAATTTATTCGGTTCATTAATTAGTATGGACACCCTGCAAACAACGATTGATCAATTTAAGAACTCTACATTGGACAATTTTAAAGCCATTTTATCCAACAGCACTTATTATGATGCTCTTGGGAACAGTCTCTACTTATCATTACTCGTGTCTATTATAGTGCTGATAGTCTGTATTCCTATTGCATATGGAATCGCAAGAACAAAAATGCCCTTTAAAAAGACGATCAGTGCTCTTTGTACACTCCCGTTGATTGTTCCTACATTTATTTCGGCTTATGCCTTTATCATAATGTTTGGAAGATCGGGATGGGTAACATATATTTATCAATCATTGGGTGGAGAGGGATTTTTGATAGATCCATATTCCTTTACAGGGATTGTGCTTGTTCAAGTATTCTTCTTTTTCCCTTATGCTTTATGGCCAATGGTTGCCGCATTTAAAGTAAGCGATGTTTCGTTGGAAGAGGCTTCAAGAAACATGGGGGCTAAAAGCTGGCTTACATTTTCTACGGTAACATTTCCTTTGGTAGTCCCAGGAATGCTTTCTACAGCTTTGGTTATATTTGCCGTTAGTTTTTCTGACTTTGGTACTCCAATTATTTTGGCGCCAACGGATCTTAACTTGTTGGTTGTAGAAGCATATAGAGAGATCTCTGGATTCTTCAACTGGGGCGGCGCGGCTATCTTGACAGTAATTATGATTGCGGTTGCTGGATTCGTATTCTGGTTGCAGAACTTCTTTTTTAAAGGAAAGAATTATGATTCTGTTTCTGGAAAGCCTAAGCAAATTAAATTAAATGAAAGTAAATTGTTGGGCAGGTCTTTATCTGCATTCGCAGGGTTTGTTGTATTGATTCCTCTGTTTGCAATGCTTACTGTGTTCATGCAGTCTATTGCAAAAACTTGGGGTAAGGATCCTTTACCTTCAGGGTATACATTGCAACATTACAAAGATATCTTTTCATCGTCACTGGGTAATATACAAAATAGTTTGATCCTGGCTGCCGGAGCATTGGTATTGAGTATTGTTATTGCTACATTTGTATCGTATTTTGTTGTAAGACAGAATTCCGGAACTTTGGACTTTATGACGACTATTCCATTGATTGTTCCCGGTATTGCATTTGGTATTGCATTGATCCAAACCTTTAATACAGCGCCTTTGCAGTTAACAGGTACAGCGACGATTTTGATCATTGCATATACTATTCGACGTCTCCCATATATGGTTAGGTCTACTGTGGGAACAATGCAGTCTATTAAAGCTGATATTGAAGAAGCAGCGGTTAACCTTGGCGCTTCAACACTTACTGCAGCAATTACCGTTATTGGGCCGCTAATGCTTCCTGGTATCGCAGCAGGTTCAATACTGGTATTTATTACAGTCATTAAAGAAACAAGTATTTCCATATTAATGGCACCTGCAGATTGGGCTCCCATGAGTCTAGCAATTTTTCAGAACATCCTGAGAGCAGAGTACTATTCAGCTGCAGCTATGTCTGTGATATTGATCGTATTGGTGCTGGTATTACAGGCAATTGCTTCCCGTCTAACAGGTGGAAGTGATCAAACATAAAGAGTTCATTGAGAGGAAGATATTTTGGTGAAAGGGTTTATTTTTGATTTGGATGGTACTGTGTATGTAGATAATAAAATAATAGATGGTGCTGCTGAGGCGATTAACCATTTAAGGGAACGCGGGGACAAGGTTGTTTTTCTTACTAATAAATCTATCGAATCCATTTCGAGCTATGTGGATAAATTAAACAGGCTGGGAATCGAAGCGACTATGACTGATGTAGTGAACTCCAACTTACTTGCTGCTAAATATTTAGCTTCAGTTATGAAGGAGGAAGAAAGTGTCCTGGTCATCGGGGAGCAACCCTTATATGACGAATTGAACAAGTTGAGGATCCCTTTTACAGAGGATCCTCAAAAGGCAAGTTATGTAGTGCTTGGGTGGGATCGCGAATTCACCTACGAAAAAATAAACCAGGCATTCCAAGCTTGGAGCAATGGAGCTCAGATTGTGGCAACTAATCCGGATAGAACATGTCCAGTTCATGGGGGCAGATTCCTGATTGCGGTGCTATTATCGGAGCTGTGGAAGGTGCAACTGGTGAGAAAGTTAAAGCGATTCTCGGAAAGCCCTCCTTACTGGCAACTGACTTCATCGTAAAAGAATTGCTCGGTATACCTCCTGAACAATGTTACATAGTGGGAGATAGGCTTGAAACGGATATAAAAATGGGAAATGATTACGGTATTCAATCCGTACTCGTGCTTACTGGTATTACGGATCAAGCGATGTTAGACGAAACCTTTGAAAAACCACGGTTCGTTCTAGACAGTATTAAAGAAGTTGTGACGTTATAGCACTAGATATCCATATTCCATAACTTAGAATTACCGGATGAAATGGCCAAAGCCCCCGCTTTTAAGCCCTCCAATATTTCTTGTTTGTTTTTTATCAACCCACCAGCTATGATCGGCAGGTGGGTTGATTTTGTTAGTTCATCAATAACACTCGGCATGATACCAGGCAGGACTTCTATGGCATGTGGTTTGCAAGAGTGGGATATATCTATACCTCTTTTTATTGCATTATGATCTATCAAAAAGATGCGTTGAATCGTTTTTAAGCCTTCTTCGTTGGCATATTTAATTAAATTACTTTTAGTTGTTATAATGCCATCAGGTTTCCAATAATCAGCAATATACTTGATGGCACTATGTGAATTTGATAGCCCTTCAATGAAGTCTATATGTACAAATGTTACTTTGTTTGCAGCTTTTAACCTATCAATATATTCTTTCGTAGTTTGCAAGTTCCCTGTTAGCAAAAATGTTATATTTGCACTGGAATTGTTTGCTTTCTCAATATCAGATTCTTTTTTAACAGACGCAATTATTTGGGATTGAACCATATCTACAATGCTCGGCATTTTTATTCTCCTTATTAATGGAATTATGTATATTGTATCATAAAAATATCCACAATTTGAATATTGTAATCGGGATGGAGATTTATGGCGGTAATTACTTGTTTTGGCACACTAAAAAACCACAGGATATTACCAAATAGGTGATCCCTGTGGTTTTTATTGTTGAAATCAAGAATTAAGTATCTAACTCTGCTTCTTTAATAGCCACATCGAGTTCTTCTGTATACTGTTCTTTTTGATCGTCGGTCCATTTTAGTGATAGGCCATATAATTTATCACGGCTTGTTTGTGCTGTTTCACCCAATCAATATCAAAAAACAATGCACTTGTTCTCCGGACAAAGAAATCTACGGGTTTATAGACAAGCTCATAGTTTAAACCGTACTTCAATTCAGCCAGCACAAGCGGGTCTATGTCCGCCTCGTTCTCTATGCTTTCTTGATAGATATTAAAAAGTATTGAGATATTACTGCCGTATAGATCAATGAGTCTCGTAACTGTGTCTTTAGAAAGACCAAGATCCATTCCTTCTTTTAACTTCTCCTGCTTGAATATCTTAAACCCTTCAGAGCCTCCGACGTCTCCGCCGGATATAGGCAGATGCCGTGTTTGTGAAGGGGCATCATATAGTAAGTCTTCGTGTTTCAGTTCCTTAAGCACGGTATTCACAGCTTCCTCAGCCATTTTCCGATATCCGGTCAATTTGCCGCCTGCCATTGAAATCAGGCCTGATTCGGAAATGAATATCTCATCTTTTCTTGATATTTCACCCGGCTTTTCGTCATTACCATCAGAGAATAAAGCGCGAACGCCTGCCCAACTCGATTCAACATGATCTTTATTTATTCTCAAAGACGGGAACATGCTGTTAATGGTATTGATCACATAATCGCGGTCTTCAACAGTTGTTTTAGGATCGATTACATCAGCCTTATAATAGGTGTCTGTGGTGCCGACGTAAACTTTTTTCTGCCGAGGAATGGCAAAAATCATGCGGCCATCAGGGCTGTCAAAATAAATCGCTTGTTTTAAAGGGAAGTCCTTCTGGCTAAAGACAAGGTGAACTCCTTTAGTAAGATGAAGAGTTTTGCCCTTTTTGGAGTGATCAATTTCACGTAATTCATCGAGCCATGGACCTGTGGCACTGACAATTTTTTTTGCGTGAATCTCATGCAGTTCACCGCTAATCTCATCGTGCGTTTTGATCCCGCATACTTTACCGGACTCATCATATAGAAGGTTCACCGCTTTCATGTAATTAACAGCATGTGCCCCTTGTTCAATTGCTTTTTTCAAAACCTCTATGGTTAATCGGGCATCGTCTGTTTTATATTCAACATAGTATCCTGCCCCTTTAAGGTCGTTTTGGTTAATGAGCGGCTCTTTGTTTATCGCTTCTTTAGGATTTAGCATTTGACGTCTTTCGCCTTTTTTTACACCTGCCAGAAAATCATACACCTTCAATCCAACACTAGTACTGAGTGGCCCGAAGTTTCCGCCTTTGTGAAAGGGAAGCATCATCCATTCGGGTTTGGTAACATGGGGTCCATTTTCATACACAATTGCTCTTTCTTTACCTACTTCAGCTACTAGTTTAATTTCAAATTGCTGTAGATAACGCAGTCCCCCATGAACGAGTTTGGTAGATTTACTTGAAGTGCCTGCTGCAAAGTCTTGCATCTCGATGACTGCGACGTTCAACCCTCTAGTAGTGGCATCCAATGCGATCCCCGCTCCGGTTATTCCTCCACCAACTACTAAAATGTCCAGATTTTCTTGTTTAATGGCTTCAATAATTGTGTTTCTCTTATAACTAGAAAATTCAACCATGGCTTTATCTCCTTTATAAGTACTCCAGTGTAACTGGTCGGCGAACAAAAAAAGAGCCGCCAAAGCACTTATGCAAAATTGCATAAGCGTTTGCGGCTCTCCATTTCTCGGTCCGAATTTATTAACTTATATTTATATTAACATATTTACTTTAAAAAACCAATGAAATTATTTTTGCTTTGGGAAGATGGTGGACTGTGGAAATGAGTGACTTTTAGGTGACTCGTTAGAATTTGGACAGATATCGGTTTGGTTATATAGCCTTTCAGAGTATGCAAGAACTATTAAAAGTCAGCAGAGATTGCATCGGTAAATAATCAAACAAAGTTAAATCCGCCTTGCATTTTTATAAGGGAAGAGTTACACTGAGTATACAGTATACCGTACATTGATCGACATGTTTGATTTCCACAATGTAAACGCTTATACTATTAATATACGAAAAATAGTATATTGGATAAGAGGTGTAGTTTATGTGGGAAAAACTATATTCTAAAAACGGTTTAACTGCCAAGAATATTGCCATAGAAATATTAGATTTGGATATTGGAAAGAAGATTCCTCGCGTTTCAGACTATAGCGAGAGGCTTGGGATAGGCCGGGGACAGTTCAAATCGCATTGAAGTTACTAGAAGAGTTAAAAGCCATACGCTTGGAACCAAGAGGACATCTGGGTACATATCTTGTAGACAAGGACATTCAATTGCTGCAAGAAATTGCCGGTATCTCTCCTTTAATTGGTACGATGCCACTTCCATATTCCCGGAAGTATGAGGGGCTTGCTACAGGAATTGTGGAAGCTTTCCAAAAAGCAGGTAAAAAGGTTGGTCTCTCCTATATGAGGGGAGGGATGAACCGGGTTGAAGCGGTTCGTACAAAGCGGAGTGACTTTACGATTGTTTCTAAAATGACGGCTTATAATAGTCTTTCAAAGTATCATAACGTAAAGGTGATGAAGGAGCTAGGAAATGGCAGTTATGTATCGGCTCACAGAATTTTCTTTGCCAACCCTGAAGAACCTTCGTTACGAAAAGGAATGCGCGTTGGGGTAGATATGGACTCCCCTGACCAGATGGAATTAACTTTCAGTGAATTCGAGGGCCTGGAACCAGATTTCAAACATATCAATTATATGCAGTTGTTTGAAATGCTGCATACCAAGCAAATAGATGTTGCAGTTTGGAATACAGATGATAGACGTATCATACAAACATTCAAATCAGCTGATTTTCAATCTGAAAAAGCGAAAGAAATATCAAAAGAGACTTCGGAGGCCGTTATTATGATTGATGCAGATCGGGAGGAAGAAATTAGCAGAAAATGGGGTTCAGTTGATATAAAACAAATTTTAAGCATTCAGGCACAAGTTGAAAAAGGTTCGAAAATGCCAAGATATTAACCTTAAAGGAAGGTGAAGGCGATGCTCGTTAACGGAATGACCTATATGCATGAACACACAACGATTAATCTGTCAGAGGTAAAAAATAATGAAGATTGCCAATTAGATGCGTATGAAGAAACAGTTAAGGAGTACAAAAAACTTTATAAAAAAGGAGTTCGAAACATTGTAGATGTCACGAATTTTGGTATGGGGAGAAATATCCCATATGTTGAACGTGTTGCAGAAGAGACAGGAATTAATATTGTCCATGCAACAGGCTATTATCAAGAAAAGTTTTACCCGATACAAGTATTTAGGGAAACGAAAGAACAACTTGCAGACAGAATGATTAAAGAAATAACCGCGGGTATTAAAGGCACAAATGTAAAAGCAAGTATCATTGGTGAGATTGGCACTAGCTACAACGAATGGACGGATACGGAGAAGAAAGTATTTGATGCAGTTGTGATTGCGCATAAAGAAACAGGTGCCCCGATCACGACTCATACTACATTAGGTACGCTTGGGCATGAGCAGGTTGCGTTTTTTAAAAATAATGAAGTCGATTTGAACCGTGTTATTATTGGCCACCTCGATTTAACCGGAGATGCTGATTATATCCTTCATGTGTTGAAAGAGGGAGCGTTTGTTGAATTCGACACCATCGGAAAAGAAAATTATATGCCAGACCAAGTTCGTGCCGATATACTTAAAGAAATACAAAGAAAAGGGTATATGGATCAAGTGTTATTATCCATGGATATAACAAGGAAGTCTCATCTAGAATATCAAGGGGGTTAGGTTACGCCTACCTTTTAGATACGTTTATACCACTTTTAGAGCAAAATGGAATTACTAGCGAGTCGATTGATAAAATGCTCGTTAAAAACCCAATCGCATTTATGAAAGGGTGACATGACAATGGAAACTTCACCATTGAAAAGTCTCACATTAGACCAAGCTCAGAACGATCAATTTCGGTTGATTGACACCATTACAAAACATTTTCGAGGGGATGACATTCTATCGCTAGGGGATTTGGGAGTCGTAAAGGGGCAAAATAAACCGAATTACACCAAAAAGGTTGAAGAAGTGCTTGCTGAATTCTTTGGGGTTGAAAAAGCTAAACTTGTTCGGGGAGCAGGAACCGGTGCTTTAAGGTACGGCTTCATGAGTTTTCTAAAACCAAATGATAAAATCCTTCTCCATGATGCTCCGATATACCCAACGAGTAAAACAACACTGGATCATATGGGCATCATTCCAATCTTTGCTGATTTTAATGATCAGGAGGCTGTGAAAAAGGTTATCTCAAAGCATCCGGAGCTAAAAGGAGCATTAATTCAGCATACACGTCAACAAATAGACGACTATTATGAATTACGTGACGTTATAAAGCTGATCAAAGCAACAAGCCCCCATTTAAAAACGATTACGGATGACAATTACGCTGCTATGAAAACGAATTACATTGGTGCACAATTAGGAGCAGATTTGTCCACATTTTCCCTATTTAAATTACTAGGTCCCGAAGGCGTAGGAATTATATTAGGCAGTGCTGATTTAATTGAAAAGATTGAAGCGCTTAATTATTCTGGTGGTAGTCAGGTACAAGGGTATGAAGCACTAGAAGCTTTGAGAGGTCTAATTTACGCCCCTGTCATGCTGGCCATTCAAGCTAACGTCAATGAAGAACTCGTAAGACGTTTAAATCAGAATGAGGTTCAAGGAATAAAAAAGGCATTTCTGGCAAATGCACAATCAAAAGTATTATTAGTTGAATTCGAACAACCTATTGCTCAAGATGTTCTCCACTATGCAAATGAACTTGGAGCAGCGCCTCATCCTGTCGGAGCAGAATCCAAATATGAATTTGTGCCTATGTTTTATAAAGTCTCTGGAACTTTCCTTGCTTCAGATGCACGTTTAGGTAAAACAATGATTCGAATTAATCCTATGCGAAGTGGTGCTGACACAGTGATCCGGATACTTTCTGACAGTGTAGACCGTGTTAGACATTCCAAATAAAGAAGGGAGAGAAATTTGATGAACAAAAGAGTGATCATATTAATCTTAGATAGTCTAGGCGTTGGATATATGGCAGATGCAAAAAACTATCACCCTCAAGATGTGGGTGCTCATACATTTCATCATGTTATTGATTCAAATCCATCGATTGAGATACCAAACTTCGAAAAGCTGGGTATTAACCAGATTTTGCAGCATCCTAACTTGAATAAAGAAATTCAACCGCTGGCAAGCTTTGGAAAACTGAATCTTATGCATAGAGGGGCGGACAGCTTTGAAGGTCATAACGAAATAATGGGCAGCAAACCTAAGAAAACATACCAAGCTCCATTTGTTGAAAACATGATGGAAGTCAAAAGTGCCCTAGAAGCAGAAGGTTATGATGTTAAAATACCTGACCATGATCTGCCGTATCTATTGGTTAATGACCTTGTCATTGTCGCTGACAATATTGAAACTGATTACGGGCAAATTTACAATGTAAGTGCACCACTTGACCATATTTCCTTCGATGACGTCTTAAAGATCGGGAAGTGCGTACGCAAAAATGTAAGAGTAAATAGGGTTATTGCACTTGGTGGAGAGAATGTGACACCGAACCATTTAAAGAATTCTATTGAGAGAAGGGAAGACGGCTTGGTAGGTGTAAACTCTCCTAAATCTAATGTTTACAAAAAGGGATATCAAGTTCGCCATTTAGGATATGGCATTTCACCTGAACATCAGTTACCTACTATAGCAAAAAAGGCAGGACTGGAAGTGTCTTTGGTTGGTAAGATGCAGGACGTCATATATTGTGAAGGTGCGACAAAGCGTCCAGGTGTTGATACAGAGAATGTTATGAAAGATATATTGCAAGAAATGAAATCCGTTCAAAAAGGTGTTATTGCTGCCACTGTCCAAGAAACTGATTTAGCAGGACATGCCCAAGACTCCGCACGTTATGCCAATCGAATTCAACTGGTTGATAATTTTTTGCCGCAAATCTTTGAAGAAATGACGGATCAAGACCTTCTTATAATGAGTGCTGATCATGGTAATGATCCGACTATAGGACATAATCAGCATACAAGGGAAAAGACCTATCTTCTTGCCTATCAGAAAAAGTGCCGATCCGTTGATCTTGGTGAAAGAGATACTTTATCTGATATTGCGGCTACGGGAGCAGGCTATCTTGGGCTAGAACAAACAGAGAATGGGTCATCATTTCTTCCTTTTATGAAGAGAAGATAGGAAGGAGACTATTATGTTCTTAGATATCACGCTAGAAAGAAATAAACAACTTATGAGTACAGCCATTGACTTACATCAGCAAGGCATCATTACTCCAAATACGTATGTGTTGGACTTAGATTCCATAGAAGAGAATGCCGCCATTTTAGCCCAAGAAGCTAAAAAAGAGAATATAGAGTTATTCTTCATGACTAAACAACTTGCCAGAAATGAACTTGCTGCAAAAGCTATTGTAAGTGGGGGGATTGAAAAAGCAGTGGCAGTGGACCCTTGGGAAGCACTTGTACTGCATCAACACGGAATTAAAATTGGGCATGTCGGGCACCTTGTTCAGATTCCTAAGCACATGATTAAAGCTATATTAAAACTTACACCGGATTATGTAACTGTTTTTAGTTTTGAAAAAGCCCGCCAAATTAGTGACGCAGCCAAGGAGCTGAACATGAAGCAGAAGATTCTCTTACGTATAGCTGATCATGAAGATTTTATTTATGAGGGTCAAGCCGGTGGTTTTACAATTAACACACTGCGTAAGGAAGTAAGCCAAATAGGAGAACTCCCTGGTATTCAAATTTCAGGGCTAACCAGCTTTCCTTGTTTACTCATTGAAGATTATGAGGCTAAGGCAACACCTAATGTATATTCCATGATGAAAGCTAAAAAAATATTAGAAGAACAAGGTTATACACAGATTGAAATGAATATGCCTAGTGCAACCTCAAGTGCAACATTAAAGTTACTAAACGAAATGGGTGCAACACAAGGTGAACCAGGCCATGCTCTGACGGGCACAACACCACTACACGCAACAAAGAAATTACCCGAAAAGCCTGCAATGGTTTATGTGTCAGAGGTGTCTCATGTTTACAACCAAAATGCATATACGTTTGGCGGAGGATTCTATCCAAGGTCTCGAATGCAGAGTGCACTCGTCGGTACAGACATAAATAATTTAAAAAAAGTGTCCGTAAGTGAAAATGATCCATCAGCGATTGATTATTATGGCACTCTGAAGACGAGTGAGGTGAGTGTGGGGGAGACGGCCTTGTACGCCTTTCGTACACAAATCTTTGTAACAAATTCACGAGTGGCTCTCATCAAGGATTTAGAAAGCAACCCGAAACTCATGGGGATTTATGATTCATCCGGCAATTTACTGAAAGGCACTTATTAGTTATTCTATAAACGTATTGAAAGCGAAGCATGAAAGCGTTATAATTACAATATACTATATTTTGTACGGTGATTATAATTAAAGGTCCAGTAAGGGAATGATCTATGATGGGTGTCCAAGATAGATTCGAAAAGGCGCAAAAAGAGCTTAGACGATCAGTAGTTCGGATCAATAATAAGGTTTTTCATGAAGTAAAAGAAAAAAATGAAGATGTACAATACTTTGGAGTTAAGGATACCGACCAAATTCCTGCTGAAATTATTGAAATCCTCCGAAGACACCTTGAATACGCCTTACTTACAATTGACAAAGGCTCTGATAAAGGGAGAGCAATAGACACAGATTTGATTAACCCGATTACTTATAGAGTCATGACTGGTTCCAGCAGTGGGGGACCGATTAATATACTAAAAGGAATAAATGACTTTGCAATCGGTACCGATGGAGGAGGATCAGTGCTAGGTCCAGCGTTAAGCTGTCACCTGCCGTCCGTGATTGGTGCTGGTGTAGGTCTCCTTGTAAAAAATCATAAAACCTCCACAGATGGGATACATTTTAAAGCCAGTATCGGTATTATCGGAAAAAAAGTTTCCCGATTAAATAATGTAATGGAGTCTGTAATAGGGTGCGGTATAGGTGGATTGGAAGATAAGAAGCTGAAAATCATCGTTCCCAAAAAAGGTTCTGTAACAACCCCAGATAAAAAGGATATGCATGAAAAAGTAATGCATGTTCTATCTTCCATTAATAATGCTTCGTATATCATTGAAGAAATGGATATGTGTGGCATAGAGGAGCGCAGTGTGGCTATTGAAACAATAAACAAGAGCTTTAAAGAAAAGCAAGCAGATATGATTTTGACCTGTGAGGGACCAGTAGATGTTTATGGATATGGAGAAACGATCCCTCAATTTTTTGGGGATACAGGCATAGCAATAACAAAACATCATGGAAAATGTCTGATCAGGGCAGCTAATATGTGTCAGACTACAGCAATGACTGTACCAATTAACGAATTGGCAAGCGGAATGGTTATTATCGCGAAGCCAGGTATAAAACACTGTGGGTTTGCTTTTGATTTGGCGCAGAAGTTGGAGGATGCAATCCATTTACCAGACATTTGGAATCGATACTTTCTGAAACCAGATTAAAATAGAGTAACTGTTTTTCTGTTAAGAATAGAATTAAAGGGTGGATATATGATGAATATGGAAGATTATAGAAAACGACTGGATATATTGATAGAACAAAGTGTTATTACGAAAACAGCTTATGATGTTGCCTTTTCTGCTTTTGATGAATTGACAAAAATCCTTGGGAAGTCGGACATTACACAAGCAGAGATGCTATTTACGCATCTGCCAATGGCATTAACGAGAACCAATTCCGGTGAAGAAGTGGAAAAGCCCAATGATGCCATCATGGAAGAAGTTCGCGCGTCAGAGCACTTCGATACAGCTCAAGCACAAGTGGATTTCGTTGAAAGAAAATGGGGGAAGGACTCCCTGATGGCGAACGACAATATTTATATATGCATTACACAACGGTAATTGATCAGAATTAGCAAAAGGCTTTATGCCTTTATAAATAAGAGGAGGAATACAAATGAAAATAGTTATTGGTGGACAGGTGGAAAAAAAGGAGATTGAAAGACTGATTAAAGAACAAGATTCGTCAATCGAAACGGTTATAAAATCAGATTTGGATGCAGCAATGGCAATTAAAACAGGGCAAGCAGATTACTATTTAGGGGCATGTCATACTGGTGGTGGAGGCGCTTTGGCAATGGCTATTGCTATGATTGGGCGGGACAAATGTGAAACCGTTTCAATGCCTGGCAAAAAGCCTGTTGAAGAAAATGTTGTCGAAGCAGTTAAGAATGGTAAAGTGGCATTTGGTTTTACCGGTGACCATATGGAGACGGCAGTTCCGATGATTTTGAAAGTAATTAAAAACAACTTATAACGAATGGAGGATAAAACATGGAGACAATCTTTGTAGTTCTTATCGGGGCAGTGGCCGCAGTTTTGGCTAACAGGAATATTGCTGTTTTTAATGACGGTTTACGCCCAATTGTATCTGAACATGTTGAAGGAAGGCTGAAACGCAGAGAACTCGGTCTAACAGCCTTTGCCATGAGTTTCGGATTGGTAATCGGTTTCGGGATACCATTTACCTTATCGGCAAGTATTATTCTAATTCATAGTATTTTATTAGGGACTGACATCATTGGTTTGATTGCACCCAAAAACAGGTGGGGAACGCCTGTAGCCGCGATAGTGGGGGCGCTTTATGGTTGGGGGCTCCTTTCAGGGTTAGAAGGATTTGTTAAGCTATTTGATTACCTTCCTGTTAACTTCTTGGAACCGCTTGGAGAAGTTGGAACACCTGTAGTCGTAACATTCATGGCATTCCCGGCATTAGCTGTAGCTATGCAATACGGCGTCAAAAAAGGTATTTTGACTTTCGTTGTTTCTGCAATTGCTAGACAGCTGGCTGTTTTTGTAAATGAACAAGGCTTAATTCAAATTGGTGATAATGCAGTTTCTCTGAACCAAGAAGGTATGGCATTAATAGTAGGAATGATTTTCTTATTCGCTTATGCTATGAATGAAAAGCCTGAGGGTGACGCATCTGTAGATCTCGCGTCCGTGTTTAGTGAAAAGGTTAAGTCTATCAGAAAGAATGTAGTCTTCTTCATGATTATAGGGGCATTGATCGCAGGCGCCACGAATTTGTTACTAATGGCTGGTGACCCTATTTCACTAAATTTACTGGCTGATGGTAAACAAACAGATGCAGGTATAGCTGCAGCTGCAAGAGCAATTGGCTTTATACCACTCGTAGCAAGTACCGCTATTGCAACTGGTGTTTATAGCCCGGTAGGTTTTACGTTGATCTTCGTAGTTGGGTTGTTTATGCCAAACGTCTGGTTAGCGGTTCTTATTGGCGCTGTAGTGATCTTCGCAGAGGTCATGTTGCTAAGCTCCATTGCCAAGTTCTTGGATAAATACCCTGGTGTCCGTAACTCTGGTGAGAATATTCGTAGCGCCATGACTAAAATTTTGGAAGTTGCTTTATTAATCGGTGGTGCGAACGCAGCAAACATGATTGCACCCGGATTTGGATTCTTCTTTATAGCAGGATTCTACTTACTAAATGAAATTGCAGGTCGACCAATTGTCCGCATGGCCGTTGGTCCGGTTGGGGCAATTGCAGTTGGGATAATTGCTAATATTTTAGTAGGATTAGGGATTATGTCGCTATAAATTAATAAGTCATATGACAAGCATATATAGAGTGGAGAAGCACAGGAAGTTCCTGTGCTTCTTTTTCATTATAGAGGGAAAAGTGCCTGTCACTCCCCGAATTTTGTCGAATGTTCTTGCAGGGTCATTTGTTCTAAAAACTGGATGCTGGTTTGTTTGTCTGTTAATGGGATTGTTTTAGCGATGACTTTTTTATTTCGATCGTTACGTAGGGTGTATACATTATTACTTAGCACTGCTGATGTTCCGGCTTGTGGATATAAGACATACACGCACTGGCAATTGGGATAGGTGTTTAGATATTTGTACATTTGGACGAGGTCTCTTTCCTCAATGCCGCGGCCGGAATGATAAGCTTTCCATTTTGTATCGATGATGATCACTGTATTGTCTGGCTGTTTGATCACGATATCTGGAAGGATGCGCGCAGCCGGTCTTCCGTTTCTATTAAATAACGCGTGTGTATTGTCCTGGACCGATATGTCGACTGGGAGATACCGCTGGAATAGTGTTGCGGTGTATTGTTCATAGAGATCGGACATATCGAATAAGAGTGAGAATGCTTCGTTCCGTCCGATCATTAAGCCGCCCGTCAGCTGTTTTTGAAATAAAATCGCTAGGTGAATGGCTGTTTGATACCGGGACAAATTTCTGTCGATGATGACGTTTTGCAGCATATCAGGGGTGAATTTCACCTGATCGACGTCAAACAGCTGTTGGTTGAGCTGGTGCAGCTGGGAAAGGACGTCGCCTTGCTTAACATGCTTTTGCAACAGTCTGTTCGTGGCCAGAAACAGCTGGTTGATCACGTTGTTGTGACTGTGTTCCGCGAACGAGCAGTATACGCGGTGTGGCCGTTTTTTCAGCATGTTGTGTTTCACGTGCTTTTGAATATTAACTTTCCCTTTGACATAATGGCCATTTCTTTCCGTTGTGCGATATTGGCCATGGATGCCCCTTTTGAACTCAAACAGAAGTTCCTCCGCGTACATCTTCGCAAAAATATGAAACAATGAATAGGGCTGAGCACTCAATCTACTGCTCGCGGTTGCAGTGATGTTGAATTGATAGACTTCATCCAGCATCATCAGCAATGTATGCCGGGATCTCAGAGTGTCTTCGTCCAAGCTCAGTTTTGGCAGAATTTCCATGGAAAAATAAGGACATTGGATAAAACCGACATAATTGATCAACCGAATGGAACGATTCCCCCAAACAATGAAATCCCTATTTAAATGATTCTCCTCAATATACACTTCTAATTGACTCGCTTCTTCACGGGTTAAGGAGACCCCGCCCGCATCTGATCCAGACGTGATCGGTACCGGGTGGTTTTCCTGGATGGTGAGGTGCCTCATTTGGATGACCATTTCCCGATCCGGAACAGCGCCTCCGCTTCAGGTTTTTCAACGCGTTCATACATTACTTTTGGCTGCAGTTCGCCTTGCACTGTGTCATTGAAAATGGTTGCCGGTGTGATCTCTTGTTTAAATAAAAAATAGCTTTTATCTGTCTCGTCTTGTGTGGCGCCGCCCAGAATATGTTCGATTTGGCGCCAATCGCCGTAAAAGTACTCCTGCAACAGCGGTATAATGCGCTTCGTAAAAGCATTCAAAACATCGTCCACACTGTGGCAATCCATAAGATAGGCATGTCCGATTGTATGTTCACGATCATATAAAAATTCAATCCGCTGGTTGATCGTATCAAGAATCTTGGGCAGACGGATTGGACCACGGCCATTCTCCATCGGAATATCTTTAAGCAAGTCCGATTGAGGCATAACCTCTTTAAAAGTAAAACGTCGCCGCAGCGCTGTATCCATAAGAGCAATCGAACGGTCCGCTGTATTCATGGTGCCGATCATGTACAGATTTTCCGGCACGCCAAATGGCTTGTTGGAATAAGGGAGGGTCACCGTTGTGGCTTCTTTTGTGCCAAGGCGTTTGTTCGGTTCAATCAAAGTGATGAGTTCCCCGAAGATTTGTGCGATATTCCCTCTGTTGATTTCATCAATAATCAGGACATATTTTTCCAAAGGATCGATTAACTGGATAACATGATGAGCGGGCTTAAAGTCTTCCCGTTTCAGCTCGCTCAATTGCTTGATCTGATAGTCAAATTGGTCAGCTTTGTAGATGTCACTGACATTGATGGGATCTGTCCATAGCCACTCCACTTTACGCATGTGTTTATAATGCTCATTGAACTTTTCTGACTGATACTCATAATCGCCAACCACTTTGGCGATCGCATGGACGGTATCTTTGTTGTCATGATCGGAAATGAAGATAATGTCACCTGGCTTGATGACGTTTTTAAAAATATGCAAATAAGGCGCAGATCCTTCCCAGTGATCCTTGGATATCGCTGCAAGTTTTTCCGGCGTATCGTATGTCTGATGTTCTTGCTGATAGGTTTCTTCAGCCATTTTGTCGCTGTCAATTGTGCATATATTGGTTGAGACCATATTATGTTCAAGCCCATATTCGAGATATGTATCGCCCGTCGTACCAAGTGACATTTGGATGAATCGGCGGTGCTGGTATGCATTATACGCTGCTTCGGCCTGCTGACTGATGCGTTTAAACATGCCGTCTTCGGTTTTGAATTGTCCATCTTCACCAATTCGAATGCCTTCAATAAATTCCTCATAGCTTAACGACTGGTGAAACGTGCACAATTGGATGTGGCCTGACTCGAGAAATTGTTCATAGAGGTGACGGTGATCCTGGTCTGCTGGTTGGTTGGCCACCACGTGCACAGCCTCTCTTGTGGCGGCATGGGTTTTCCCTGTTCCTGGAGGGCCATAGAAAATGCAATTATGATCCAATGTAAATTCCTCCCAATTAAGGTTTACATAAATAGTACATGAAAGGAAAAATAAAAGGAAGTAGTCATTATTGTTGACTTGGTACTAACGTTAATATAATATATGAATTAACGTTAGTACTTTAATTGGAAAGAGGTGACTTACAATGAAAAAAACCATTGAAGGAGCCGTTTATAATACGAAAACGGCTCAAAAGATTTGTGAACGGTTTACACATGAACCCAAACATGAAAAAGGCGCTAACGTTAAACAGTTACAGCAATTGTTTAGGACAAGGAGCAATAAATTTTTCTTTTATGTGAAAAGCGAATTCACAACACCGGTTGTCGTTAATAATGATGATATTTTTCCGGAGTTTGAAGAACAGGAAGTGATTGACGAGCAAATCATCCCAGTTTCCTATGAGAAAGCGCTGCAGTTCGCAAGCGAGATTTCAGCTGACTCAAAGTCAGAAAAGAACATGATTCGCAAGTACTTTCCCGAATTGGTTGAAGGGCAAGGCGAGAAAAAGATTCAAAAGAAGTTATACCTGTCCGAAAAAGCAAATTGGTATCTGGAATTGATGCTGCAGGAAGGCACAGATACCAACAGCAGCCTCGTTGAGAAACTCATCACAGAGGAATACCGCAGATTGTATAAACAAGGCATCATGATCCGGGATCCGTTTTCGGAAATGGATGACTAGAAGTTAGCAAAACATGAATACACAGGGGGTATTTTAAATGGAAAATAAAGTTCAGCAATTAATCACGGAAGGCGTCACCTTAAAAAGAGAAGGGGATCTGGAAGGGGCACTCAACTGTTATTTGCAAGCCATTGACATAGACCCGACCAACATGAAGCTATTTATCAGCATTGGCAAAACGGCACATCTGTTAAAACAACAAAACTTGGCCGCAAGATGTTATTTGGCGGCCACACATCTCATGCTTGAACCGATCGAACGCACAATCCATCAGCCTGATCAATTACCGTCTTACTTGCAGATGGCGTATGGACAATTCACAGAGGAAGAATTGCGGCAATTACCGCGGAAATCGGCTTTTGCTATTTTAATAGACAGCAATACGCCAAGACATGTGGCACATTCAATGGTTGACCTTTCCCCGGATATCATGGAAAAGAGAACGGATTTAATGCCGTTTGCAGAGATTTACAGAGCCAGCATTTTAGGTGACGGGTCCCATGGTAACGTGCTCAATCGGTATGGTTACACACCTGATGATCAAATGACAATAGATAAAGAGTTTTACATACCATCAGGTCAAAAGTTTCTAATGGCTGATGTGCAGTGGGATCAATTGGATCGGCAAAATGTAACGGATATTTATTTTTAACTCAACTTTCGCAGACTGAAATAGGCAGGTAAACCTTGATATAACTCGGCAGACCCGCAATCCATTGTTGTAGTTGACTTTTGATGAGTTGCTGCATTTTCTTATTCGTCTTTTTCAAGGTATCTTCAAGAAGCTCGAATAACTGCTGTAAAGCCACAGCCCAATCGAGGTCATTAACTTCATCACATAATTCATAAAATATACCGCCCAATGTGCGGTCATCTGTACTACAACGATTTTGCCATGATAAGACAATATACCTTGCAAACACAATGGTTGTATGGCTAATAAGAGCGTCATAAGAGCGACTCTGGAACTCCTTTTGGAGTTTTAAAAGTGATTTTGTCGTTTTGAAGAAAACTTCAATATCCCAGCGCATGCCGTAAATTCGAATAATTTCCCGGTCACTTAATGTACAGTCTGTACTCAAAATAGCCAACCAATCACTTTTCTTATTTCGGTTGCGTACGAACACGATTTTAATCGGCACACCATTTGCTTGCGTTGTGTGGATGGAGCGTAAAATGCCTCTTTTGCCATCAGTTGGGGCAGCTATACGATACAATTCATCCAGACTAACACGTTTGCCATCTACCAGATAACGCTGCTTTAGTTTTTTTACCATGCCAATCACGTCAAGACCTTGTTCTGTCAGGTCTTTAACAAGGGGCTGTTGTGTAAACCATGAATCCATCAGTACATAGGAAGCATCGATACCAGCGTTCATCGCACGTTTAATCATACCTGGAATCTGTTCAGGCGCTGTTTGCAACGCTTCTTGACGACGCTTGTAACCAGAACTACGTTTATCAATACTTTCAGAGATCCCATTAATCTTGCTTTTTTTCGAACTTAACAGCGAAAAATCAACAGGCAGGAATGTAGCACCATCAGACCATCCCAGTGTCAGCATGCGAAACCCTTTGTAAAAACGCATTTTCTGTGATGCATGATCAAAGCAACGAGCCAGAAGTTCTACATGTTTACTTCGGTTCCGATCATAAGACGAATCATCTAAGATGAGCACTTTTGGACGGTCATGACGAGTGAGCTTTGATACCTTACTTATGGTATAAGCGACTAGTGAAAGCAAAAATCGGCGCCAATTAAACGTCGACTGATTCAGAAACCGGTAAATAGTATCCTTAGCCGGAACATCCGCGGCTCTTTTGCCTTCCAGCGTTCGAAACCAATTTTTATTTTCAAAGATCAGACTAAAGATTAGCTGGAAAATGTAAGCACACGAAAAGCCAAAGGATTTTGTAATGCCAGCGTTACGCAAGTGCTTGAGCACTTTTAATTCCTTAAATGTTGAATTTATTTCATTTGGCAGTTGATTATTCGAGTTGTTTTTCGCTATCATATAGAGAGCACCTCTTCTGTATGGTATGTGATTCTCATCAAATCAACTATACCAAAAGTTGAGGTGTTTTTTCATGTTAAAGTCAAAAGTCAAGCTCTATATGTCAGACCCAACGGGTCCTGATAGGCGTTGAATTCATTAAGACTTTTTTGGTGCGAAAGTTGAGTTTTTAAGTAAAAAGGAGTAAATTACATGACACTTGAAATAGCGATTATGAATACAGCAGGAATTGCTCTCGCCGCCGATAGTGCTGTTACGGTCAAAGGCGGGCAAAAAATCTATCATTCGGCACATAAACTGTTCAAATTGTCCGATGCCCATCCAGTCGGCATTATGATTTATGGAAATGCTTCGTTTCTGGACGTCCCATGGGAAACGATTATTAAAATGTATCGCAATCATATTGGTAATACGCGCTTTGACACGTTAGAGGCATATACGGAGAGCTTTTTCGACTTCCTGCATCACAATGATTATCCAGACCTCATGTCGGAATGCAGTGAACACAGCTACATTAAGCACGCTTTGGAAACTGAGGTCATCAGCCTCGGAAAAGCATTGGCAGATATCAAGAACGATTTGTTTGCAGAGTATGGTGACTTATATATTCAAGATGAGATTCAAGACATGTATATGGAAAATGGAGAGGCATTTCTGCAAAACAGCATCACGGATTTTGCGGAAACGAAGCATATTCAAGGGTTCACAGATGACGACTTTGCCCGTCTGACTGACGCATACGGCGCAGAAATAGAAGGCATGATTGAGAAGCACTTTGAGTCTTATAATCTCATAGACGAATGGGTAGATCCAATAAAATCCATTGCCATCAGCGCCACATTAAAATTGTTTTCACGCAAATTTTCCGGCCTTGTTTTTGCCGGGTTCGGTGAAAAGGAGATCTATCCTTCGCTCTATTTATTCTTGGTCGACGGCAGCATCCATCAAAAAGTGAAATACAGGAATACGCCACAATCCAAAGCGATTAACCATGAGCGGCGGGCGTCCATCATTCCACTGGCACAGCGTGATGTGGTGAATAATTTCATCGAGGGGATCCACCCAGGGATGAACAAGCTGCTGAGGAAAAATCTGAAGCGCCATGTTGAATCTCTACATCGCTCACTCGTGAAAACGCTGGATACTGAACTTTCCGGCCAGACGAACCTCACAGCGATTAAAGAAAATCTTAAAGAAGAAATTCTTCATTTATACCATGAACATTTCAATGCAATGAACCGATATAAAGAAGAGCAGTTCATTGATCCGATGATGGCCATTATTGAGCATCTGCCCCACGAGGAACTGGCAGAAATGGCTGAGACCTTAATTCATATGACATCTTTTAAAAAGAAATTGTCAGCAGACGTCGAATCGGTAGGTGGACCAGTCGATAGTGCCGTAATCACAAAGGGAGACGGCTTTACGTGGGTGAGATGTAAGAATCATGTGGTAGATTATCGGTGATAAAAAAATATGAGGGGGAAACACAATGAATTTTGCACGTGTGCTGGAGGCCATCAAGGCAATTATAAAAGGAAATGCACTCTTATTTACAGTCTTAACTATATTTTTCTATAAAACCGTAAGCAATGCTGCTGATCAAGGGTTAACGCAGTTGTTGAATATGAACAACGAAAGCATTTATACATACAACTATTCGTTCGGGATGACAGGGCTGCTATTGATCATTCCTGCAGCTTTATTTACTTTATTAATTATCAAAGGATTGCTCTTAATCAAAAATAAATTCAAGCCCTCGGCAAATCCGCACGAGCTTGGATTCCCGACTCTTTCTCAGGTGTGGACATTAATCAAATTGCTTGGCAAAGCATTCTTATGGATCTTCTCCGCAATCGGATTGTTTATCTTCTGGCTGGCCAGTGTGCTGAGTCCTGGTTCTTCCGGGGGAGGCGGCGCTTCATCAGGTCGAGGAGCAGTTGGCGGAAGACCGAGCGCTCCAGTTGATAACAGCAATTTAAAACGCGAGGCCGAATTTCAGGCGAGGCAAAAGCAAAAGGAAGCCGATTATGCTAAACGTCAATTAGGAAAACAGCTTGGTTATAACGCAGGTTACGCACCTGAGGTGAATAAGAGGTTGAACAGAGCCAATGCAATGCAGCGCGAAGCTAATGAGGCGGCGAAGAGAGCGCGGAATTTGTAGGGTGCGGCCGAGGTTGTGCCCATAAGCGCCAGTATAACCGATAGGGAGGAAATACAATTGAAGAAGATCAGAGAATACTTAGTAGACGTGGCAGAGGAGCAGTTACGAGACGAGGTTAATACAACATCTTTTACAAAAAGTGAACTGGAACTTCTGCCGATCATTTTAGAAGATGGGGAAACCGTGCATCGGGTTATGAGCGGCCGTGCGGATCAAAAGTTAGGCAAGCTCATGGCTACAAACAAAAGAGTTATTTACTTAAGAACATATTCAGCAGGAAGCAGCGATATGGAAACATTTTATTTTGGGGAAATACAGTCTATTACTCAAAATAAAACAAAAGGGCTGAGCGGACAAAATGTTGACTTAACATTTACGGATATAACCGGATATGCTTACACAGTATATAGCATATTAAATTTTAGTGTGCCGAGTTTTTTGGAGTATGTTCATGCGATGAATGATCAGTGATTAAGTAAAGATTACCAAGACGAAATTAGGTATCCCCCTTCTTATCAAGATAAGAGGGGGTGTATTATTGACTTAGTATCTTTTCAACCATTCTGCGGTGCCCTCGACATCGACCATTCCATCAGCTTTAAACTGCATATAATCTGAATTTTCAGCAAATGTCATCGTTTTTCCCGTTCCAAGTCTCGAAGGTCTCTTTAGATTCAGTTCTTTTTCATCAGATAACTGTAATACTTGTTTCATCCTCTCTTTCCGAAGCTGACGTTTATTATCGCTATTTCCAGCTTTTATTTTAATGCAAAGCTTATCTTGTTCCAGCTGCGGATAAAATTCATCACCCAAATTGGAAGACCACCAGAAAGCCTGGAAACCGCCAGATTTGTTATGTACATATTTCCAATTTCCATCAATATCTTTTTGAAGGGCTTGGTAAAATCCCTCCCAGCACCGACCATCCCACTCGGATACAGGTTTTGTCAGGTAGGCTGATACAGCAAGTTCCAATTTTTTCAGATGACGTAAGTAGTCCAGAAAAATAGGGTTCGTCACGTCGTCCTCTTTACCCTGTATTAAAACAGGCAGCATATCTTTTCGCGTAAATGGGGCGTACCCAGCCTTTATAACGGAACGATAATGGCTTTGGTCGTACGTTTTGTAATAGATAGGTAATTGAATGAGGTCGGGATTATATTTTTCTATGGCTTCCCGATACCGATAAAGCTGTCGTGAATGATTTTTAGTTTTGATTTTGTCTTCGATTAATATGGCATAATTCTGATTAATAATGGCGAGCACATCAAGATCTTCGTGTTGACGTTTGATTTTGATCGTTTCAATTTCTGGAGCGTCTTGAGCATGCTTATTGAAGATAGCAGATATAAAATTAATGGCCGCTCTGTGTAAAGGCGCATCTGTTTTCTGAAAAACAGGATCTGCCCATGCCATTAACCAGCAAAGAAACGCATCCTGTGATAGTTCCCTCGTTGCATATGTGAATAGATTTGGTTTCTCTACGTGATCGTGAAGGCTTTCGTTTGTGCTATTGATTTTTTCGACGTAACCACAGTGATTTTTGCAGACGTAAGCAGGGTAGGTGTCGATTATTATGTTGCTGTTCTGTAGGGATAGATCTTCCCAGGCGTCTTCTACGAGTTCGGACCCGCATTTTGGGCAGGTTTCATTTTCCATTGTTGATACGCTCCTTTGTTATTTATAGGTGAAACTGGTTTAAGAATATAATATAAGATCCCCGCAATTGTAGGAGGATCTTATATTATTGGTTTAATAGTCGAGTAGATTTTAAACGAATGAACCTAAACTCTTTGTTTCAAACATCGGCTAGCACTTTCAACCATCTTCTCAGCCACTACCTCGGCATCATAAACATGCTCTGGACCATTAGGATTAACATCTATTAAATGCAGTCCATAGTTCTCAACAACGCCCATAACGATGCTTACTTCTGAAATCAGATCACCGAAAGCATATTTAAGTGCATCAGCTACATTAACTGCTAGGTGTTTTGCTTCACTCATAATTTCCGTAGCAGCGGCTTCCCCGAAATGTTTAATTAAACATTCCTGTAAGTCCTCGCGAAAGCTACCACCTGTTTCTAAAGATTTGATATCCGCGTATTCGTTCACGCTCTCCCAGCCATCATCAACTCTTATCAAATTCGTACAAATTGTAAAGGTCTCATCTTCATTAAATTTTTTACGTTGATCTCCAAAGACAATCATCTTTTCTCTTTCTAAAATGTCCTTTAACTTATTCCTCAGCGGCAGTTCGCTATATGCTTTGTCGGAATTCATCTGGTATTTTCCGTCTTCAGTCTGATTGATTGTAGATCCGTTTGAAAGAGGGCCGGTTTCTGGCACCAAAAGAACTTTGCCATGCTTTTCAAGCTCTCGGAAAATATCTCTCGGTTTGGTGACTTGATGGGAACTCGGTAAAACATCTGTCAGCAAACCTGAAGTTTGAAGCTTGTCCAGAATCTGGGACCGCGAATAACGTCTTCCCGGCCATTCGTTTGTAAATTGAATGTCCTCCAATTCCTCATAAACCCACTCAGCATTATGATCACCGCGCAGCTTAAGCCGGTCAATCACAACATCCGGATATGCAACAATTTTCGGGACCCATTTTCCGTCTTCGTAAAAATGACCTTTTATCAGCATTTCGTCCATGTCTAAATCCTTTGGCGTAAAAGCGAAAAGTGATATTCCCAGGTTCAATGCAGACTTTGCAATAGCAACACTGAGATTGTCATCTGCAATTCTTCCCATTAGAATACCGATTACCGCTTGCTTACCAGTGTCCGCAAAGGGTAGTTGGCTTGTCCTGGCTTGAAAACGGCCGCCAGTTGTTTGCCCCAGGAAATCTGAATGGTAGATCCCGTTTTTGGCAATGTATTTGGCATAAGCGATCGTATTGACAGCCCGCTTTTCTTCATGGTATGCGGTTTGTGGGCCGTTATTGGCCTCATGCATCCAGTAGCGACCATTTTCGTCAATGGCCAAATCGATTCCGAGTTCATCTAACGCAAGGTTGTGCAGTTTGTCAAGGTAATGAGCAAGCTCCATGGACAACCGCAATATATCCTGCTCATACATCTCACCTTTGTCACCATATTCTTGTTGCATAAAGTCATGAAGATCTTCCACACGCCCGTCCGTGGCCACGTTGCTCAGATTACTTTTCTTATTCCCAACGCGTGGATAGATATGGGTCAGCACCCATTCACCGTCACCATTCTTCTGAACATGTGCCCGAATGTGGTATGGCTCGTCAGCTTTCGTTCTAGTGTGAATGTAACGTTGAACAATGAAGCTGCCTTTTTCCTTTAAAATCGTGTTTTGCACCCATTTATTGAAAGCATCTTCACTTAAAATATGTTCTTTTTTATGAGCCAAAATGGTATAACGGCTGCCTTTTTTCGTGACAAAATAAATGTTTTCCCCTCTGTTGCTGGAAAGGGCTTTGAAGACAACACTGTTATTCTCTTCCAGAAAATCATGAATGTCTATTTCATGAAGGCAGAGTTTAAACGGTACGAGCAGTTCCGCATATTTACGATATTGCACCATGCGTTTTGGAAGAAAGAATTTGTTGCCTACGAAAAAACTTGTAAACGGCACTTCCCGTCGCAAGCGTCTGTCCACCCTTGTACGTCGGCCACCGCCTACATTGTTGATGACATCAGGGTAAGATGCTTTAACCTGTTGCCATTCCCCCTTTGTGAAAACATCCGCTGAAATGGTTTTATGCTCAAGGTCAACATCTTTGGACGTAAAAAAGATGAGTTTTGTATCTTGCTTTTCACTTTCATTCAACATGGCCTCCAAACGTTCCTTTGTATAAAAGTCCCGCGGATTGCGTTGTGGTGAAAACACACCGATCGTATAGGTTTTGTTTTCCGACTGTTGAGTGACAGCTTCCGTTTGTTTGAGCATCTTTTTTAAAAACGGAATGAATGAAAATTGCAGGATCTCACTGATTTTAAGAAATTGTCCTTGTTCTAAAAGCTTGGCTATTTGAAGAAGATACTGTTCCACTTTTCCTTTGTGGCTGGACCAGTCTTGTTTATCAAGACCTTCAGGGACGTTTCCCAACGCTCCCAGGCCTTCCACAATAGAACTGAAAATAAAGATGCTTTGATTCACTTCTTTGGCTTTAATGAGTTTATGAAAATGCTCCGAGGCCTCGAGCAGTGTCTGGAGGATATTATGAACTTGCATAAGCTGTTTTTCATTTGATTTTGGCATTTGAAACACTCCCTGATGTTGTGTGGCTTATATGGATATTATCGGTTAAGGTAGCTTACGTTTGAAGTTTTAGAGAGAAATAAAAACTTTTTTCAAAAAAGCTTAAACATATTTCCAACCAGCCGATAATAGTAATAGGTCCTCATCGTGGCAGTATGTTTTGGCCGGACATGCTTAGACGCGGATCTCGTGCACAACCGCACACCACACGGGGGCAGCCTCATTGGCGAGGCACATACATTGGTTAATAACTTCTTAACAGGAAGTTGTTATACACGGGACACAAGGACGTGACCCGAAAATACAAAACATGGAGGTAGATTGATCATGATTATCAATCACAACATTTCAGCACTTAACACACATCGTCAGTTGGGTGCCAACAACAACGCAGTACAAGGTTCATTGGAAAAGCTTTCTTCAGGTCTTCAGATTAACCGTGCCGGGGATGACGCAGCAGGTTTGGCGATCTCTGAAAAAATGCGTGGGCAGATTAAAGGTTTGGAAATGGCGTCTAAGAACGCACAAGACGGTAGACTGGAAATGCCGCTCTAAGCAGAAATGTTTAGATGACAACTCCGTGAATTCGGTGGAACCCCAAACCACGCCTAGCAGTGCGAATGGTGGGCAATACCGAGCCAAGCCTGGTGAATTGAGAGTAACATGTAACCAGGAAGGTGTAACGATCAGGTAGTGAGGATTCAAAACCAATAACCTACCCACGAGCGCGGAGCATCCCAAGCGGATGAAGATATGATCTGAACTTTATGGAAACATAAAGAAGCAGCGGGTTAAATACCGATGCGATAACAGAATTGATTTCTCTTATACAGACTGCTGAAGGTGCTTTGAATGAGACTCATGCAATTCTTCAGAGAATGCGGGAGTTGGCAGTTCAGAGTTCGAACGATACGAATACTGATACAGACCGTGCTGAGCTTCAAAAAGAGGTTGATCAGCTTGCAAGTGCACTAACAGATATTTCAAAGGACACTCAGTTTAACGAAAAAGATTTACTGACTGGGGACTTTGAAGCTACATTTCATGTTGGAGCAAATCAAGGCCAGAATCTAAGTGTTGCAATTGATGATATGGGTGCGGATAGTCTTAAAGCTGGTTTCGTTGAAAAAGTAGCGGAACAAGAATCAGGGGAATTAGAAGCTGGAAATACCTATTCTGTTGTAAGCTTTAAAGCGACAGATATTATGGATGATGGTACTGAAGCTGGTGTTGGTGTTGAAGACGCTAAATACGCACTTAAAGACAATGATGGGAATTTTGTTGCTGTAAGTAAAGATGGTAAAACATATACGGATTTAAATGCTCCCGTTAGTGATTTGAAGGATGCAAAGGTAGCTGAGACAAGTCCAAAAGAGGTTACCTTTACCAACGCTGTTAAAAACGGATCAGTAAGCGTGGCTAATAGCGCTACCTCTGGTAAGCTTGATCTTGAAGCAACAGGTGGTATATACATTGGTGAACAAGCAGATGCTGACAAAGCAATTACAACCATTCAATCAGCTATTGACACTGTATCCGCAGAACGGTCGAAGCTCGGTGCTGTTCAAAACCGCTTAGACCACACAATCAACAACCTTGGTGCATCAGCTGAAAACCTAACCGCCGCTGAATCACGTATCCGCGACGTAGATTATGACTTAGTTGCCGCTTAAACAGGCAACAACAGTCACAGTCGTCCTGGCTGGGAACGGTCAGTGATGATAACCGGGTGAATTGCTGGAAACCCCTTAAGCTTGTCTTACCACAACGCAGCTGGAAACGGCAAACGTGATGGTTCTAAGAAAAGACGAGATTGGGCAATCAGCAGCCAAGCGCCTGTGGCGAAAGCCTGGCGAAGGTTCAACGACTAGGATAGTCCACCTAACTCAAACAGACATGGTGATGAAATCCGTAGGGAACTGAAAGCAGCCGCAACACTTTCAGCAACCGAAGTGCCCGGCCCCAACACGAATGGTCAAGCAAGCATTCGAAGGGTGAAGATATAGTCTGGTCATTTATGAAAGTAAATGTTCGCACGATGGCGAAAGAAATGATGAACTTCACTAAGAACAACATCCTTTCACAAGCGGCACAATCAATGCTAGCTCAAGCACAACAAAGTCCTCAAGGAGTACTACAACTTCTTCGGTAACGTTGTGAACGGGCGTCCAGCCTGGTAACGGACTGGATCATAACTGGGTGAATTGCTGGGACCTCCTAAAGTGTCTTGTACCACAACGCAGCTGGAAACGGCAGACGTGATGGTTTGAAAAACAAGGCAATGTCACAATGGACAATCAGCAGCCAAGCGCCTCAGGTGAAAACCTGGCGAAGGTTCAACGACTAGAATGCACTGCCTAACGCACAAGCCACGGCAATGAGATTCGTAGGTTGACCAATATCAACCGAAGTGCCCAGCCCCACTAACACGGGTGAAGATATAGTCTATTCTATGATCGAAAGACATAGCGGCAAAGCAAGCCAACCAACAACCACAGGGAGTACTTCAGTTACTTCGTTAATACGCGGTATATTTTAAAGACTCTGGTACGGATCATCTCGTACCAGAGTCTTTTTATGCGTGTGCCAGGCATGCGCACACTCTATAGGGTTAAAGTCCCGAATCGTGAAGGCAGTAGTAGCGATTAGCCAAGGACAAGGGTGTCCAGAGAAATCTGGAATCTGAAGGAAGTCTGCGGCAAATCTCCGCCCCGAGGAACACGAACTTCATAAGGCTAGATGTACTTGGACGAGGCTGCACAACAAGCCAAAACCCATACTGCCAAAGGGTGCATAAAGTAGATGAAGCGGGGACATGGGGAGGAAGGGTGTGTGCTTACCCTGGGAGGTCTGGCAGAAATGCACAACCCATTGTGTAACTGAGTACGTAAGTACTCACTGAACTGTCAGAAGTCAGCAGACGCCATAGTAATGGGGATATCTAGAGTTCCCATGAAGGGCTGAATCATTTAAGGAGAATTGTCGCTTCGCGTACGCAACACTTGATGAAGCAGAAACATATATCCTTCCTAATGGAGGAAACGGTGAATTCCGTGGGGGACATTAGAAGGGCTGAAAGTGATTGCCACACAAGAGGAGAGAACAATTCACGCAGGAGTTGGATATCATGTTGGATCGAATTCTATCACGGGAAAACTTAATAAACGCACTAAAACGCGTTGAACGTAATAAAGGCAGTCATGGTGTAGATGGAATGCCCGTACAAAACCTACGAGCGCATGTCATGAAACATTGGACAAGCCTGCGAAAAGAAATCCAAGAGGGGTCTTATCGTCCTCAACCTGTCCGTCGTGTCGAAATCCCGAAACCAAACGGCGGGAAGAGGAAGTTAGGCATCCCAACCGTGTTGGATAGATTCATCCAACAAGCAATTGCACAAGTTCTCACTGAAGAATACGACTCAACGTTCTCGAAACACAGTTATGGATTTAGACCAAACAAGCGAGGACATGATGCCGTAAGAGAAGCAAGGCAATACATGAAAGAAGGCTACCGTTGGGTCGTTGACATGGACCTAGAGAAATTCTTCGATAAAGTCAACCACGATCGTTTGATGCGCACATTGAACAAACGTATTGAGGACCCACATCTATTGAAGCTGATTCGAAGATACCTGCAGGCAGGTATTATGGAAGAGGGTTTAGTGCGTCCTAATACAGAAGGAGCTCCGCAAGGTGGTCCGCTCAGTCCACTACTTTCCAATATCGTCTTAGATGAGTTGGACAAGGAATTGGAGAAAAGAGGACTCCGTTTCGTCCGCTATGCGGACGACTGTAATATATACGTCAAATCAAGACGTGCAGGGTTGCGTGTAATGGAAAATATTACACAATTTATTGAAAGTAAACTCAAGCTGAAGGTCAACGTAGAGAAAAGTGCGGTGGATCGCCCATGGAGACGTAAATTTCTGGGGTTTTCCTTCACGTTTCACAAAGATCACCCGAAAATCCGGATACCCAAAGAGAGTATCAAACGCTTCAAACAACGTGTCCGGGCTCTTACATCCAGAAGAAAATCCATGAATATGACAGATAGAATCGAGAAACTCAATCGATATTTGGTGGGCTGGCTTGGTTATTATCAACTGGCAGAAACGCCAACCACATTCAACAAACTGGATGCCTGGATTCGAAGAAGACTGCGAATGATTAGGTGGAAAGAATGGAAGCTAGTCAAAACGAAGTACAAGAATCTTGTGAAATACGGCGTGAAGAAAGAGAAAGCGTGGGAATGGGCCAACACAAGAAAGGCTTATTGGCGGATTGCCAAAAGCCCCATCTTGCATAAAGCCCTTGGTGACCAATACTGGTCAATCCAAGGGCTTAAGAGTCTGCTTAAACGATATCAAACGTTGCGTTGGACTTAAATGAAACCGCCGTATACGGAACCGTACGTACGGTGGTGTGAGAGGTCGGGGGTTAGTCACCCCCTCCTACTCGATCATGAATAAGAACAATTCCTTATTTGTTATCGCTCTGTAAAATTACTTCGAATTCAATCCTCTGTTATTTCACTAGGTATATAGGATCTATTTTGGGATTCCTCTCATTAACTGGACTGGCAGACTATATAAATTTAGACTATACATTTTTAAATTGAATAGCAGGGATCTGTTTCCTCACTGTTTTTTAGTGTGAGCGGAACTTGTCTGTCATTTGACATCGCTTTCTTTTAGTTTTATAATAGTAACGAAACGCAGTTCCACTATAAGAAACATTATAAAGGAGATATTATTATATGAATATTAAGTTTGGATGCCATGGTTCAACATGGGAACTTGATTATGACAAAAAAACAGACTATCTACCGCATATTATGGATGTTGTGGAAAATGCCGGGTTTCAGGGCATTGATGTACAGATTTCTTTGTTAGGTCGTTTTGCAGAAAGCCCTGAATCTCTCAAAGAAGAACTGGATAAACGAGGGCTTCAATTAGCGGCACTAACTGTTCCCTTTAGCTGGTTGCATAACGAAGAAACTAAAGAGGAACGTGAGTTGGCGAACTATTATATGGAATACATAAAGCATTTTCCGGGGGCTCTTCTAAATGTTGCTCCAAGGACCTTTAAGGATCGGAATAATTTAATAAATAAACAGAGAAATATTATTAGTTGTGCAAATTCATTAGCGAAAAGGGCCTTTGAACAGGGTGTGTTATGTTCGTTTCATCCTAGTTCACCCGATGGATCAGCGTTTAGAACAGAAGAAGATTATAAAATACTTTTTGAAGGATTAGACATGAAATTTATTGGCTACACACCAGATGCTGGCCATATTTCTATGGGGGGCATGGATGTACTAGAAATATTTAAGCAATACCTGCCGTATATTAAGCATGTACATTTTAAAGATGCCTCTATCACAGGTGAATGGAGGAAAATGGGGACGGGTGATATTGATTTCCCTGAAATTGTAAAGATGCTACGTGGGTCTGGATACCATGGTTGGATTATGGTAGAAGAAGAGACAGAACAGTCCTCTTCAAACCCGGATGAAGCAATAAAAGATATAAGTGATTATGTATCCATGAATTTAAAATAAAGGTGGCTAACAATGGTAGAACATAATACGTTTAAACCCACTATTCTGTTGCCAGAGTTATATTTTCCTGACGCAGATAAGAAGGGTTTTTTAGCAGGTAAAATTGAACAGTTTGCTGAAGAAGGCTTTTATAAAGGTGTAGAGATCCCAGTTATTAACAATTCGGTAGATAGACAAAGAGTGAAAGAAGCTACTGCTTCAGCAAACTTCTCAGTCGTGCAGTGGATGACAGCATTAATTACTAATGAAGGTTTAGATATATCAGCGGTAGATTCATCAGAGAGAGTATATGCTACAGAAAGAATTAAAAAGCACATCCCTGCAGCTGTTGAATCAGGTGCAGGGTATATTGCACTCATTACCGGTCCAAATCCAAAGGTGCATCTTAAAGAAAAAGCAGCTGAAAGTTTATATAACAGTCTTTGCGATATATGCTCATATGCTGGCGATTTTGGTCTAGAGGTCCTGATTGAGCCACTTGATAGACATGTGCATAAAAAGAAGTTCATTGGTCCGACTGAGGAAGCTGTAAAAATTATAAGCCAAGTTAAACAATCTTATCCAAATATTGGACTGGCATACGATACAGCTCATGCAGCTCTTAATGGCGAAAATATCGAACATTCTCTTGAAATAGCTGATATGCACATTAGTCAACTTCATTTATCTAATGCAGTGCTAAATTCTAAACATAAATGGTATGGAGATTACCATATTCCTCTAGGAGAACCGGGTTTTATGACATTAGAAAAGGCAACTTTAATATTGAAAAAAATGAAGGGAACAAAAATCTTAAGTCAAAGAGATTTGCGAATTTCGGTTGAGGTTAGAAGCGTGAGTAGTAATGATGCTGAATTGCAAGAGAAAAATGCAAGAGAATTTTTGAAGTCTTTACAAGTAAGTCTAAAAGAATAATTAATGAAATACTAAAGGTGAAGGGAGATGAAATGGTGAAGAATACAACTTCTATACAATCTGTGGATCGCGCATTAAAGATAATGGATATTTTACAGGGGTATCCCAAAGGACTAGGTGTAACAGAATTGTCACGTCGACTTGAGGTTTCGAAGAGTACATCTTATCGATTGTTAACTTCACTTAAAAACCAGGGGTACATTAAACAAGATGAACAAACCGAGTTATATCTATTAGGGCATAAACTTATCCATTTAGGGCAAAAAGTCTTGGAACAACTCAATATCAGAGAACTTTCTGCTCCTTATCTGCGCAGTCTGTCACAATCCACAGGTGAAACTGCTCACCTCGCTATAATGGAGGAAAATAGGGTGGTTTACATAGATAAAATAGAAAGCCCAAAAACAATCCGAATGTTTTCGAACGTTGGAAAAACAGCTCCACTTCATTGTACTGGGGTAGGTAAGGCTATTCTTGCTTTTCAATCTGATGAGAAGATTAAAGAAGTGATTAACGGTGTTGGGTTGAAAAAATTCACAGATAAGACCATTGTAACTAAAGAAAAAATGTTATCTGAAATTGATGTAATTAGAAGAAAAGGTTACTCTATTGACGATGAAGAACATGAGTTAGGAATAACCTGTGCTGCTTCTCCAATACTTAATCACAATAATCAAGTAGTGGCAGGAATTAGCGTGGCAGGACCTACTATGCGGATAGACGAAGAAAAGTTGCAGCAAATAGCTAAAGACGTTGTAGAGGTGTGTGCGTCTATTTCTAAATTACTTGGTTCAGATGATTGACAGCGCTTTTATATTTTAATATACTTTTAATAACACAATATGGAACGATGTTCCCTAATGAGGAACGTGGGTGTTGTCTAAAATAAAGGGGGGTGAATATATGGATTCAGTAATAAACCAAATAAAGAAAGAAAAAATCGTTTCTATTATTAGAGGAAACTCTGCAGATGAGCTTGAAGCAACTGTAGAGAGTCTCTATAAGGGTGGTATAAGAATTGTTGAAATTACAATGAACACCCCAGGTGCTATCGAAGGCATTGAAAATATAAGTAAATCTTTTCCTGACTTAATAGTAGGGGCTGGTACTGTATTGGATCCTGAGACTGCTAGGAATGCTATATTAGCGGGTGCTGACTTTTTACTAGCTCCAACCTTAAACATTGATACTTTGAAATTGGCTACTCGCTATAATGTTCTGTGTGTGCCAGGTGTTTTAACCCCAACAGAAGCTTTAACTGCTCATGAACATGGCGCGCGAATGATTAAAGTATTCCCGGTTCGTGCTCTTGGTCCTTCTTATATTTCCGATATAAAGGCTCCTTTAAATCAACTGGAAATAATGGCGGTAGGAGGGGTTTCTTTAAGTAATGCTCGTGAATTTCTAAAAGCGGGTTGCTGTTCCTTGGGTATAGGAAGCTCTTTAGTCGACAACCAATCGGTTTATGATAAAGACTTTATAAATATCGAGGAGAAAGCTAAGCGTTTTGTAGAACTAGCAGGAGAATTTAATCTTTAAAGCAAGTATTAGAGAAGTGGTGTGAAAATGAAGATGATTTTAATTGACTCTGGTACAACCAATTCTAGACTTCGTTTAGTGGATAAGAGTCAAAATGAAGTAATTGATATCTTAAAGATTAAAGTAGGTGTAAGAAATACCGCTATAGAAGGAAATAATAACAACCTGAAAAAGCAGCTGACAAAAGGTATAAATGCATTATTAACAAATAACAACTTAAATGCTAACAGTATTAGCTATATTGTCGCATCAGGAATGATTACTTCTAATCTAGGCATATATGAGGTCCCTCATATCTTAAGTCCAGCAAGTTTACAGGACTTTGTGAAGCATTCCGTTGTTGTTAATTTGAATGACTTCTATAATATCCCGTGTATTTTTGTTCCGGGCATGACTAACAATGTCCCAGATGATAATAAGGGTTTTTTGGATATATTGAACGATCACGATGTAATGCGTGGGGAGGAAGTAGAATCTTTTGGTTTGCTTAAACAAATTGATGTGCAAGGCAGCGGTTTAATTGTTCTTCCGGGGTCACATACAAAATATGTAATTGTAGATGAACATAAATCGTTAACTTCTTCTATTTCCACGTTGGGAGGAGAAGTATTGCAAGCTCTTCAAAAAGAAACAATTTTATCAAACTCGTTAGATAGTTCTTTAGTCCAAGAAGTCAATACTGATATGCTGAAAAAAGGTTTCGAATCTACTCGGAAATACGGGCTCACAAGAACCCTTTACCATATAAGGTTAATCGACTTGTTTTCAGAACTAAGTAAGAATGACAGAGCGAATTACTTTGTAGGGGCGATTCTTCATGATGATATTAAAACACTATCTGACTCTATAAAAGACGCAAATCTTCAATGGATAATTGTTGGCGGGTCTAATCCCCTCCGTGAAGCGTTTGTGCATTTACTTAGCGCCATTTCTATCGCAAAAGAAGTAATAGAGGCAACTGATGAGCAGGTGGAACATTCTTTGGTGGAAGGTGCAAGGGATATCGCTTCTGAATATATAACTTTGCATACAAAATGAAAGCGATTAAACAATGAGGAGAGTGTATAAGAATGAGCAAGTTTACAAAACTATTAGGTTTAATTCTGATGACGGTTCTGGTGCTTACAATATCGGGATGCAGCGGAAACAGTGAAAATGAGGATGCTGGTTCGGGCAATTCAGGTTCCGCTGATAATGCGAATGAAGATTTTCCTAAGAAAGAAATAGAACTCATTGTACCAACAGCTGCAGGGGGCGGGACAGATGCTGCAGCTAGAGCTTTGGCTCCTTTAGCAGAGGATCACTTAGGGACTTCTATAGGTGTAGTTAATAAAACTGGCGGAAGCGGTTCAGTCGGTATGACAGAGGGAGCTAACTCTAAGCCAGACGGTTATACTGTTACGATGGTTTTTGTAGAGCTGACTATGTTTGAGCATTTAGGTCTATCCCCTCTAACACCACAAGATTTTAAACCAATTGGTCTTATTAACTTTGACCCGGCAGCATTAACTGTTCCTGCTGATGCACCGTATGATACTTTGGAAGAGTTTATTTCATATGCTAAAGAACATCCGGGTGAAATTTCAGTAGGTAACTCTGGACCAGGATCAATATGGCATATAGCCGCAGCTAACCTTGAAGAAGCAGCAGGGATTGAATTAAACCACGTGCCTCATGATGGTGCAGCACCAGCGGTAACTGCTTTGGTCGGTGGTCACATAGATGCGGTAACAGTAAGTCCTGCTGAAGTTAAATCACAAATAGATGCAGGGAAATTAAAAATGTTAGCCGTAATGTCTGATGAAAAATCTGATATGGCTCCAGATGTTCCAACAGTATCTGAAGCTGGGTTAGATGCAGCTCCAATAGGTACTTGGAGAGGGTTAACTGTGCCTAAAGAAACACCTGATGACATAGTAGCTAAACTGGAAGATGGTTTTCTTAAGGCAGCAGAAGAAGAAGAATTCAAAGATTTTATGGACAAAAATGGTTTAGGTTTGAAAATACAAGGTTCAGAAGAATTTGGTGAATACATGCAACAAAATCAAGAGTTATATGGTGAGATCATTTCAGATTTAGATTTAGATTAAGGTTGTAAATATGTAATGTTCATATGGAGCGAGAGAACTTCGTGTATAACAGAGTTCTCTCTCTCTTTTATAGGGAGTGAACAAAAATGAAGCTGTCAAACTATATTAGTGGTATTATTACGATCGTTATTGGTGTCTTCTTTTATACACTGACATTTAGTTTCAAAAAATTAGGGAACCAATTAATTGGTGCAGAATTTATGCCAAGAGTCTATTGCGGTTTACTTATTGTACTAGGTTTTATTTTATTGGTACAGACATATAGAGACAAATCGAAAAAAGATGAGAAAAAGAATACAATGAAATATGCACTTGGCACAATGGTTATCGTTCTTTTATATATAATTGTTATACCATTAGTTGGTTTTTATTTAGCTACAGTTTTCACCATATTAGGGTTGCTGTTATTTTCAAAAGTTAAAAACAAAATCATCATATTTTTATTACCGATTGGAACTGTAGCGTTTGTTTATGTTGCATTTGATAAATTATTGAAGGTATCCATTCCTATTGGATCATTATTTTCTTAGGAGGTGACATCATGGGCGATCTATTGAATGGTTTAACAGGGGTAATGCATTTTGAGGTGCTCGGTGTTTTAATTCTTGGAGTAATAGGTGGTATTGCTATTGGTTCTTTACCTGGTTTAACAGCTACGATGGGAGTAGCGTTGATGTTGCCAGTTACATTTGGAATGGAGCCGGTAGTGGGGATATTGCTGCTTATTGGAATATATTTTGGTTCAGTTTATGGTGGGTCCTTAACGGCCATATTGATAAATACACCAGGCACTCCAGCATCTGCAGCCACTGCATTGGATGGCTACGCAATGGCAAAAAAAGGTTTTGCACACAAAGCATTAACAGTTTCCACTATATCCTCAACTATAGGGGGCATATTAAGTGTAATCGTTTTAATTTTAGTTGCCCCACAACTAGCTGAGTTTGCATTGAGGTTTAGTGCACCTGAGACCTTTGCTTTAGCGGTGTTTGGTATATCAATTATTTCAAGTATTGCAGGAAAGTCGATGGTAAAAGGATTAATAGCCGGTCTTATAGGCTTACTTATTGCCACAATAGGATTGGATCCAATCGGTGGATTTCCACGTTTTACTTTCGGGAGTATGAATTTAACTGGCGGTGTAGAATTTATTCCTGTCATGATTGGATTATTTGCAGCTGCAGAAGCTTTTAAAACAATGGAAGAAGTGTTTTCAAAACATAAGTTAAAATTATCTGTTGAAAAAGTTAAATTAAAATGGGTAGAATTTAAATCCATAATTATTACCATACTTAGATCGGCTGGCATTGGTACATTTATAGGTATGATACCAGGAGCAGGTGGGGACATCACAGCTTTCGTAGCCTACAATGAGGCGAAACGCTTCTCAAAAAACAAAGAAGAATTTGGGGAAGGTTCTATAAAAGGTGTCGCTGCTCCAGAAGCTGCCAATAACAGTGTTACTGGTGGAGCAATGATTCCATTACTAACATTGGGAATACCTGGAGACGCTGTTACAGCAGTGCTTCTGGGAGCTCTGATGGTTCAAGGGCTTCAACCAGGTCCAATGCTTTTTGAAAACAATGGTCCTCTTGTATATAGCTTGTTCGTCGGAATGCTATTAGCAAACGTATTATTATTGATATTTGGGTTATTGGGAATTCGTCTTTTCGCGAAGATATTACTCATACCAAAAGCTGTTCTCAGTCCTGTAATTTTAGTGTTATGCGTAGTTGGTTCTTATTCTTTGGGGAATAGCTATTTTGATGTAATCGTTATGATTATATCGGGAATTGTTGGCTATTTCATGATTAGGACTGGTTTTCCTGCGCCCCCACTTATATTAGGATTGATCTTGGGCCCGATCATGGAAAGTAATTTCAGACGTTCTATTGTGATGTCGCAAGGAGATTTAAGTATCTTTTACACAAGACCAATCACACTGATTTTACTAATCGTGGCTGTAGCAACTCTTTTTTCACCTTTATTATCCAAAGCCTATAAAAAAATGCTAAAAACTAATTGAGTATAAAACCATATAGAAAAGGAGTGTTTTAATAGTTATGAAACCAAAAGTGTATATTGCAAAACCCATTCCTGAAAGCGTGGAAAAATATATTGCCGAGTATTGTGAGTATAAGATATGGGACGAAAAAACGCCCATTCCAAAAGAAAAGCTGCTTGAAGAGATTAAAGATATAGATGGTTTAATGCTTCCAAAAGGTGAAATCACAAATGAATTTCTTGACCAAGCACCTAAGTTGAAAGTCGTCAGTAATATTGCGGTCGGCTATGATGGCTTTGATATTGAAGCTATGAAAAAACACAAAGTTCTAGGGACACATACTCCTCATGTTCTAGATGAAACGGTAGCTGATACAATCTTTGGTCTTATATTGATGACGGCAAGAAAGTTGAGTGAATGTAATCACCATGTAAAAAAAGGCCACTGGAACAAAATGGATAGTGAGGATTTCTTTGGAAAAGATGTTCATGATGCCACACTCGGGATTATAGGAATGGGAAGAATTGGCGAAAAGGTTGCTAGGCGAGCAACACAAGGGTTTAATATGAATGTGCTTTACTATAATAGGTCTCGTCGTAAAGACGTAGAGGAAAAATACAATGTTCGCTATTCAGACATGACAAACTTATTAAGAGAATCCGATTTTGTTTTGCTTATGCTTCCCTTAACAAATTCTACATTTCAATTTATGGGAGCAAATGAATTCAAACTTATGAAAACAGATGCATTCTTCTTCAATTGCTCTCGTGGAAAGACAGTAGATGAGAACGCGCTTATAGAAGCATTGAAAATGAAAAAAATTAGCGGCGCAGGATTAGACGTTTACGAACAAGAGCCTATTAACAAAGATAACCCTTTGCTGTTAATGGATAACGTAGTCACTCTTCCTCACATAGGCTCTGCTACTAAGAAAACACGTGATGATATGGCAATGAGAGCCGCAGAAAACTTGGTAGCAGGTGTTACTGGAAAAACGCCCCCGGATGTAGTCAAAGAAATGAGGTAACAAAACAAATAATATAAGGGGGAATCCTAATTAATGAAATATGTTATTGGTATTGACATAGGAACCAGTGCCGTTAAAATTCTTTTAGTGAGTGAAAGTGGCGAGTTGGTATGTGAAGAATCAGTACACTATGCTCCTCTGCAAGAGAGAAACGGCTTTGTTGAACAAGATCCTGAAGATTGGGTTAACAGTACAATCATAGGGATATCGCGTATAATAAAGAACTTCCGAGGGGCTCCCTCCCAAATTGAAGGTATAAGTTTTTCAGGACAAATGCATGGTTTGGTTTTGTTGGATAAACATTATAATGTCTTACGAAACGCCATTCTTTGGAATGATACACGAACAACAGAAGAATGTCTGGAAATAAGTAAAGCATTAAAGAACACAGAATTACAAGATATTATTAAAAATCCTGTACTGGAAGGTTTTACATTACCGAAAATTCTCTGGGTCCAAGAGCATGAACCAGAGGTTTTCAGTCAAGCGCATAAGTTTTTGTTACCAAAAGATTATGTGCGATTCAGATTGACAGGTGAATTGTGTACAGAGTATTCCGATGCTGCTGGCACGCTATTGTTAGATGTTGTGACAAAAAAGTGGAGCGAAAAAATTTGTAATGCTTTTAATATCAGCCAGAACTTATGTCCCTCTTTAGTTGCTTCTCATGCGCAAACTGGGACTGTCACTGAAAATATAGCGAATCAAACCGGATTAAAGGAAAAGACAAAAGTTTTTGCAGGTGGAGCAGATAATGCCTGTAGTGCGATAGGAACGGGTATATTAGAAAATGGTAAGACGTTATGCAGTATTGGAACGTCTGGAGTAATTTTATCTTATGAAGAAAAAACATTTAATAGTAATATTACAGAAGGCATTCATTTTTTCAATCATGCTCTTGAAAATAGCTATTATAAAATGGGTGTCACACTTGCTGCGGGGGACAGTCTTAACTGGTTCAAAGAAGAGTTTGCCAAAGAAGAATCCTTTGAGGAACTATTATCCGGGATAAATGCATCTTCCCCTGGCTCGGATGGGTTATTGTTTACTCCGTACATTGTGGGTGAGAGAACCCCACATAATAGCGCTATGATCCGAGGAAGTTTTATAGGATTGAGCAAATCACACACAAAACAACACTTTATTCAAGCGATAGTTGAGGGAATTACGTTTTCGCTACGGGAAACTATTGATATCTTACGTGAAAACGGGAAAACCATTAAATCCATTGTCTCAACAGGCGGAGGTAGCCAAAGTAATACTTGGTTACAAATGCAAGCTGATATCTTTGATGCTGAAATTGTTAAACTTTCTAATGTCCAGGGTCCAGGGTTAGGAGCTGCAATGCTGGCAGCTTACGGATGTGGTTGGTTTAATTCGCTGCAAGAATGCGCAGACAGGTTTATTAGCGTAGAAAAAGCTTTCATTCCAAACCCCTACAATACCAAAGTATATGAACAAATATACGAAATCTATAAGGATATATATCACGATACAATAAATCTTAATGAGAAATTAGTATCGTATCGAAAATAAAATCAATTAATCAGGTTGTATATAACACCTGTTAAATGGACCATATTATTTCAAAGTGGAGGGATTGTTTAATATGAAGATCACTAATTTTCGTCTTTACCAGGTACCCCCGCGGTGGTTATTTTTAAAAATTGAAACAGATGAAGGATTAGTAGGATGGGGAGAGCCTGTCATAGAAGGACGGGCAGCAACTGTTTATACAGCTGTTGAGGAGTTAATGGAATCCTTAATCGGTAAGGACCCTTCGCATATCGAAGATCACTGGAACATGATGTATCGATCAGGGTTTTATCGGGGTGGTCCCATTTTAATGAGTGCCATATCAGGTATTGACCAGGCTCTATGGGATATAAAAGGAAAATATTATAATGCGCCTGTACATCAACTGATGGGAGGAGCTGCTCGTGACAAGATTAAAGTTTATTCTTGGATAGGCGGTGACCGTCCTTCTGATGTAGGAAAAGCAGCTAAAGAAGTCGTTGAAAGAGGATTTAAAGCAATAAAAATGAATGCCACAGAGGAGTTGCAATATATAGATAGCTATGAAAAAGTTGACAGCGTATTGGAACGTGTTTCTGCCATTAGGGAATCTGTGGGTCAATATATAGGAATTGGCATAGATTTTCATGGAAGAGTACATAAACCAATGGCGAAAATTTTAGCAAAAGAATTAGAAGTTTTTCGCCCAATGTTTATTGAGGAGCCAGTTTTGCCGGAGAATAATGAAGCGTTGCGTGAAATTGCAGCACACACATCCATACCAATTGCGACTGGTGAAAGAATGTTTTCGCGATGGCAATTCAAACCATTATTAATGGATGGGTATGTAGATATTATACAACCGGACTTATCTCATGCTGGGGGTATAACTGAATGTAAAAAAATCTTATCAATGGCTGAAGCGTTTGATGTTGCTGCAGCCCCCCACTGTCCATTAGGGCCGATTGCGCTAGCCGCATGTCTGCAAGTGGATGCAACATCACATAATGCCTTTATCCAAGAACAAAGTCTTGGCATTCATTATAATGTAGGTAGTGACTTATTGGATTATGTAGAAGATCCATCTGTTTTTGCCTATGAAAATGGTTATGTACAAATTCCAAAGGGACCAGGCTTGGGAATCACTGTTAATGAAGCACATGTGAAGAAAATGACAGAAGAAGGACATAATTGGCGCAACCCTGTGTGGCGGCATGTCGATGGTTCCGTTGCTGAGTGGTAATTATACATTTTGCTGTAAAGTATGAGTTCAAGACAATTCAGTACAATACAAGGTATGGGCTAACGTTAAGTCCATACCTTTTTTTTATTGAACAACCTGTAGACAATGAATTTAATGGATCAAACTTGAATTTTAACCTTCAGGGTAAACTACGCCCTTGTTCATATGTACCCTCAACAGAAACAGATGCCTTAAGCACAGACCTATCTGCGCTAAAGGCATCTTTAAATTTTAAGAAAACTAGATAGAAGAGCAAGCTGAAAAACCTACGATGCCCAGTATACCCCATTAATAAGGTCCTCCTATTATGGTCATTAACAAACTGACTCTTACATGAATAAAGCCGCTTTTGTGCCAAGTGTAGTTCTTAATAAAGAATATAATATTTTTAAATTAAGCGAAAAACAAAGGTAATTAGAGATAAATAGCTATTTTCGTTCTATATATAGAATATTTGACTGTATTTGAGGGTTTTCAAATAGGTCAAAATATCCTAGACTAAGGTCATGAAGTTCTTAATAGTGAACAACATGACTTACATAAAGAACGCATTTCAAATAAAAATTTTCAAGGAGGGATATGACGCAGTTTGTAGTCATTGGATCACTTGTGTCTCCAATGATGGACAGGCTATCAAGCGCGTAAATGAACGGGAGGTGGTGATTTTGAAAAGAATCATTATGATAGGGCTGGCCTCGATCCTGCTGTTAAGTTCTGTGACAGTCGTCTATGCCAGTTCAGATTCAAAAGCTGGTCTTCAAAATTGGTATGAAACAATAGCCTTCAAGCAATCATCTGAAAAAAGAACGGGGATCGGTGATCGCTTGTCGATAGCAGAAGGTTTAGCTCAGGCAATCACAGGTGCGAAAAAAGATATCAAGATATTCAGTGCGGACACCGTCTTACATTGGGAACAGGACATAGAAAATCACCAAAAAGAATATCTTAGACGTTTATCAAAGACGAAAAAGGTTTTATTGGGGAAGAATTTTGATCAATACACACAGTCAAAGGAAGCCGAAATAAACGCTGAGATCACAGCGGATATTGAGGATTATCTGGCAGACTTATTATCTGAATGACGTAAAAAACTAAAAAACGAGAGGAAGATATTTATATGAAATTAAAAACAGTTAAGGGTAAAGTTTTAGCAGGTGTTTTGGCAGTTGGAGTCGTATCAAGCGCGGGGATTGCTTTTGCGAATACAAACGCAGGTGAAGCGTTAAGTAACTGGTTTGACGGTAAGTACAATAGTGCAACAGAATCAATAGAAAGCCAGGTAACTGATTATGCTAAAGGGTTTTTACCGGAATTAGCTGAGAGACAAGAAGATCATAAGGATCATGTCACGAATAGTGTTAACGTGAAAAAAAGTTACGAAATTAGGACAGGTAAGGACGATATAACTAATGCCAAAGATAGCCATCTAGAGTCATTGGGGAGTACTAAGGCGGAGATTATGAAAGAAATGGGACCAAAATTCTATAATGAAGTCTTTCGTCCTGGAAAGGCTGAAATTGATGCTGCTGCTTCACAAGGCTTGGAATATGCGACAAATGACTTAACACGTTATTCAGAGGGAGCCGGTCAGGATGCGGTGGATGAGGTCACGCAAACCTTGAACGAAGCTAAAGATGATGCTGTATCAGAATTAGAAGCAGCAATTGAGGATGCTAAAGCAGAGATAACCGCTAAGTTGGATGAGGAAGAAGCAGGTGCAGTTCATGGTCTCAAGGGACAAGTTGATATAGCGGTTAATGACCTTAAACAAAACGTTAATGATCTGGTGAAAGAACTTGTTAAAGAACAACACGCCATTGTGGCTGACGCTGCAAAAGAGCTTAGAAATAATGCGAAAGCGGCACTGGATGATGTCGTATCTGGCATCGACGGGTAATGATGTAAAATTTTTCAAGGGGCTTGCGTTGGTGTGCGGGCCCTTTTACAAAAAAGGAGGCGTTATGATGAGAAGCAGAAAAGAAATACATAAACGGAAGCCCTTTGCAAAACGACTTCGATTACTGGTTGGAGCTATTGTTTTAACTGTATTTATTGGCGGTAGTATTAACGTTGCTTTTGCAGACCAGGATCTCTCTTCTATATTATTAAACTGGTTTGATCGCAATCAGACTGAATCTATTACTGAAATCGATCGTGCCATTACGGAAGAGCAGGCAAAGCAAACAGAACGGTTGAAAAAAGAGCTGCGAGCGGAAATTGAGCATGCCAAGGAGCAATTGAACACCTTCACTGCTGCGGAAAGAAAGAAAAGCATCGATGAATTACAGACATATGCGGATGCGTTGATTGAAAACATAGATGTTAACTATGATGATGAAAAGGCTTCAGTCATGGCGAAATATCAGTCGATTCTTCAAGATGCTAAAGATCAGATGTCCAAGATACAAAGCGGTGGTAAAGCAGATGCGGAAGATTCAGCTGATGCAAAAGGAAATCGTGGAGATGAAAAAGCAGCAGAAAGTGATGAATCATCAAAACAAAAAGATGTCAGTGACCCAGAAGCAGGTAATGAAAAATGAGATTAATAAGTGCCACAGAAGTCAATCTTGTTGAAACAAAAGAGCGGAAAGATGAAAAGGAAAAATCAAAGTGGCTGAGCTGGGTTGTATTTGCCGTCATGATGGCTGCGGTGATTTTTACTTTTCGTTATGTGATTGGGATTACAGTAATTAGTGGAAATTCAATGTCTCAAACGATTGAAAGCAATGATGTCATATTATCGAGTCATTTGCTTTATCAGCCGGAGCGGAATGATATCATCATTTTCCGGGATGAACATGGTTATGACGTGATCAAAAGAATTATTGCATTGCCAAATGAAACAATTGAAATCTCTGACGGGGTGGTATTTGTAGATGGACAGCCGTTTGAGGAGTCATATGTAAGTGGTATTTCAAATGATATGGAAAAAACGGTTGTTGAAGAAGATGCCTATTTTGTGATGGGGGATAACCGCACCCCTGGTGAAAGTCTTGATAGCAGAAGCGCAGATGTTGGCACAATTGCTAGGGAGCGCATCAAGGGTGAGGCGTTGCTTTCGTTGATTCCGTTTCGGTTGTTTTGATGAGGGTTAAATAAGAGCAAGAAGGAAAAGGCCGGTGGTCTGCTTCCTTCTTGCTTTTTTTAGTTAATGTAATGACTCATACAGGAAATTAAATTTTTTATAAATTGTCACTTTCGGCTATTGACAGAAAATAATCACTGTGATAAATTGTTAATAATTCTTACTAACTAATTACAAAATCATTGTATTGGAGATTAGAGATGCGTAATGATGTAAATCAAACCATGATGAGCACGAAAAAACTGAATAAGCGGTTAATATTAAACTGTATCAGGTCGCATCCGTTGATTTACAGGTCAACCATTTCAAAGAAGCTCAATTTGAGCAAGCCGACAGTATCTGCATTGGTTGATGAATTGATAGAGGAAGGCTGGATCAACGAGCTGGATAAAACTGAAGATCATTTGAAGGTTGGACGAAAACCCATTCAGCTGAGTTTTAACGAAAAGGCTGGGTTTGTCGTTGGTGTGGATATTGGCGGCTCGGGTGTTGAAATTGCTTTGAGTGATCTGAATGGTACCATTTACGACCAACGGGTGATTGATACACAAGCTTCATTACAAGTCGGGTTATTACACGTCATCCATGATACAGTTCATCTGATTCTCAAAGATGCACGAATTAGTGCTGGGGAAGTTTTGGGAATGGGGATCGGTGTACCGGGAATTGTGAATGTTGAAGAAGGAATCGTCATTGATGCACCTTCCTTGGATTGGATAAATTATCCGCTTAAAAAAGAGGCGGAGACTTTATTTGATTGGAAAGTGCTCATAGATAATGATGTAAATGTAAGCGTTTTAGGAGAACAATGGCTTGGTAGAGCCAGGAATAAAAGCAATGTGATTCTTCTGTCGATCGGAACTGGCATCGGGTGCGGGATTTTATTGAATGGGAATTTGTACAGAGGGTGTAAATGGGGGGCTGGAGAAGTTGGTTATATGATTACCGACAAAGAGAGAGCTTTCAACGCCTATACCAAACCTTTCAAAGGCTATGGGTTTTTGGATAGCCAGCTGGGAGGTCCTGCGCTGGTGGAAAAGATGAAATTTAAATTAAAACAGCATCCTGAGCATCCTTTTTACGGTCATGAGGTCATCACTGCCAAAGATATATTTACATATGCCAAAAAGGATGATGCGCTGGCACTGGAGGTTATCGATGAATTTATCTCTGATTTGAGTGCTGCGATTATTAACATTACGTCTTTGTTAAATCCTGAAATTATTCTGCTGGGAGGTGGCATTTCAAAGAGTGGCGACTGGTTTATCTCTAAGTTGAAAGCAAAAGTGAAGGAATATGTGCCTTTTGAAGTAAACATAGAGATTGCAGAGCTAGATGAACGTATTGGGGTATTAGGTGCGATAACCTTATTTCTTAAAGAAAATGAAAGCGTCATCAAAATTTAATCAGGGGTGAAAGACATGCAACCGATTGAAATTAATCAAGTTCAAAAAGAAATTGATAAGTATGTAAATGAACCAATCTTCCTGCATATGGAAACGTCAACCGGTTCTTATGTAAGGGTCCAGGATCCAGAGACTTTGCCTGCGTGTGCATATATCAGAAATGGGAAAATAAAATTTTCAGAAGGGAAGATTGTAAAAAACGAAGCCTGGTTTTCAGTGGGGTTGAAGCTTGACGATGGATGGGTGTATTCAGAAGGACTAACAGATTGGGAGGTTTTAGAAGAAGACAAATTGCTGCTTGCAGGTCATGACAAAGAAGGGAATCTAAAGATTGGACTAGAGCTTAGCAAAACACCTTTTGATTGTGGTGAATGATCAATATCCGAAATAGGGGTGGGACAAATGGATAAAAAGAAATCAATACTCGCTGTATTTCCGCATCCGGATGATGAGTCGTTTGGCAGAGCTGGAACATTGATTAAACACGCAGACAATGGAGATGACATTACGCTGATCTGTGCAACCATGGGGCAAATGGGACGGCGAATGGGGAATCCTTTTTTTGCGAATCGGGAGACACTTCCGGATGTGAGAGAGAAGGAACTGAAGGATGCTTGTGACAAAATTGGGATCAATCGAATGATCCTGTGGAAGATGCAAGACAAAACACTGCAGTTCAGAGATCCGGAATTTTTGGCGAACCGTATATTAAAAGTGATCGAGGATGTCAAACCGGAGATCATCTATACGTTTTATCCGGAGCATGGCGTACACCCTGATCATGACGCGCTGTCGAAAGCGACTGCGATCGCGGTATCGGAATTATCCGTGGAAGAGAGGCCGCTTATATACGGGGCCGCCATTACGCGTGAGCGGGAAGAAGAGCTGGGGAGGCCGGATATGGTTGTGGATGTATCCGATGTTCTCGATCAGAAAATGGATGTCATGCGGGCACACCGGTCGCAATCAGAACTTATCACGTTGCCGCTTGATATGAGGATAAGAGAAGCACCTGAATTGAAAGAGCAAATACTCGAGCCGTTCAGTAAAGAATCATATTGGGTTTATCCTATTTCATAAACAAAGGGGAGACAGTGACATGAAAAAGATCAAATGGTTATTGGTAGGGATTTTGGCAGGCATGCTATTTATTGCCGGGTGTGGTGGAGATGATGAAACGAAAGGTGATCCTGATAAGACAACGATCACATATTGGCAGTATACTTATCCGTCAAAAGTTGAAGAGATTGATAAGATCATTAAGGATTTTGAAGAAGAGAATCCTGACATTGAAGTGATTGCACAGGATTATCCGCACGACCAATATCAGCAAAAGATCTTTGCGGCGATGAAGGCTGATAAAGGGCCTGACATTATGAACATTTATTATGGGTGGGTCCCTGAGTATGTAGATCGGGAATACATTCAGCCGATACGTGATGAATTCATGACTGATGAAGAGATCAGTGATTACTATGTAGATATGGTTGAACCGAACAAAACTGATGACACGTATTATACATTGCCTATAGCTGTACGTTCATTGGCATTATTTTGGAACAAAGACATGTTTGAAGAGGCTGGTCTGGACAAAGATACCCCGCCTGAAACATGGGATGAGGTCATTGACTATGCGAAAAAAATGACGGTATTAGATGACAATGGCAGATATGAACAAGAAGGCTATGGCTGGAACGTAGGCGGCCAGGGCTTGCACATGTTCCAACAGGTTATGCTGCGTCAGTTTGGTGTTGAGCCATATAGTGATGATGGTAAAGAAGTCCTGTGGAACTCTGAGCCTGAGGGGTATGACGCATTTGAATATTGGGTGAATATGAGCAAGGAACATAAGATAGGGGATCAAAACTTCGCTAATAGTTACAGTGAGGCGTTTATATCCGGAAAAGCAGGTATGATCATTGATGGTTCCTTCAGAATCGGGGATGTTCAAAGCAGTACCGATTTCGACTGGGGTGTTACAACGCTTCCTGTACTTGAAAAAGGCGGTCTTGAATCCAACTATGCATCTTATTGGACGAACGCGATTGCGACAGGTGTAGAAGGCAAGAAATTGGAAGCGAGTGAGAAGTTTCTTGAGTACCTGATTCAAGAGGATGTTCAAAGAGAATGGATGAAAAATGTCGGTGAGTTGCCAGCAGCTCAAGCACTTGCAGAAGATGAAGAGATTAAAGAAGATCCAGTTTATGGGCCGTTTGTAAAAGGTCTTGAGCATGCACATGCGACTTTCTTTGTCAGAGCTGAAAAAGAGCGGGAAATCATGATGAACAAAGTCGATCAAATTCTTTTAAACGACGCAGATATTGACAAGACATTTGACGAGCTTGTAGAAGAAATTCAAACAGTGCGGGATGAATACTTTGAAGAACATTAATGTGTGATCATACTGCTTCTGGGCATACGGCTATAAAATATGGTCGTGTGCCTGGAAGAAAGGAGAATGTAAATGGCTAAAAGCTCGAAAAAAGGGCAAATGACCTTGAAAAGAAGACGCACGCTTATTGCTTATGGTTTTTTACTGGTACCCATATTGTTTTATTTAGGGGTCAGAATTGTACCAGCTGTTCAGGCCTTATCAATGTCATTTACATATGAGGGGTCATCGGTCTTTACGCTAGACCATTATAAAGAACTGATGAAGGACAAAGTATTTTGGATTTCAGTTCGAAACACCATTTATTATGTGTTGTTGATTGTACCTTTACAGATGGCATTTGGGTTATTAATTGCATTGGCGATTGAACGCGTGGATCGTTTTAAATGGTTTTACAGGATTGTTTTCTTTTTGCCCTATATGACTTCTATTGTCGCAGTCAGCTGGGTTTGGCGTTTGATCTATGAACCTAACACAGGAATATTGAATCAAATTCTTGACGCCTTGAACATTCCTGGACAAGGCTGGCTCACGCATCCTGATACGGCTTTAATATCAGTCAGCGTCGTAATTATTTGGCAAATGATGGGCTTCTGTATGCTGATTTTCACCGCCGGACTTCAGGTGATTCCAAGACAATATTATGAGGCTGCTGAAATTGATGGCGCGGGAAGGTGGAAGAAGTTCTGGATGATCACTTTTCCACTGTTAAATCCGACTATTGTCTTTCTGGCGATCATTGGTGTTATTCAAACACTGCAGACATTTACTCAGATTGCCAACTTGACAGGCGGTGCGACAGGCGGGGGACTGGGAGGTCCATTGAACAGTACAGCAAGTGTTGTTGTCTATATGTACAACCAAGGTTTCCGAGATTATAACTTGCACTTTGCTGCCGCCAGTACAGTATTCTTGTTTATTCTTATTTTAATCGTCACACTCATTCAATTCAGAGTGCTTAATAAAAGCTACAAGTTCTAGGAGGGATGAATATGAAGGAAAAATTCGGCATGGGGAAGTTCATTATTCATCTCATACTGCTGAGCGGAATTATTATTGTAGCTTTTCCGTTCCTATGGATGATTATGTCTTCACTTAAAAGTTTGACCGACTTCTACAACTTTTCATTTTTACCTGAATCTATTGATCTGTCCGGGTATATTTATACCTTTACGGAAACCGGTTTTTTAAGATGGTACTTTAATAGTTTCGTTGTTGCAGTAGTCGTTACGGTGAGTAATATCATTTTCTGTTCTTTGATTGGATATACCATTGCGAAGTTCAGGTTTTTCGGTGCCAAGGCTATATTCTTGCTCATATTGAGTACGATGATGATTCCTACAGAAATGCTTGTTATTCCTTGGTATGTACTCAGTAGTGATTTGCATTGGATCGATTCTTATTGGGGACTGATGTTTCCAGGCATGATGGAGGCATTTGGCATCTTTTTGATGAGACAGTTTATGAGTGATGTGCCTGATGACATATTGGATGCAGCTCGTATTGATGGGATGGGTGAATTCAAAATATGGTGGCGTGTCGCGATGCCTCAGGTTAAACCGGCAATATCAGCACTGGCCATCATCACTTTCTTAGGAAACTGGAACGCTTACCTGTGGCCGGTTATTGTAACATCTACCGCCAAAATGAGGACATTGCCAGTTGGGATCTCACTGTATGGCACATCAGATGCCGGGGGGATTCAATGGAATACGATCATGGCGATGAGTACGTTAACGGTTATTCCAATGATTATTGTATTCCTGATTTTCCAGCGGCAAATTGTAGAAGGTATCGCATTAACTGGAACAAAAGGCTAAACATGGGTTTTATATGATAATGACATTTTAAGAAGGAGAGAACATGGGATGGCTGCTGAGAAACAACCGAATATTATTTTTATTATGAGTGATGATCATGCTGCCCATGCAATGAGCTGCTATGACAGTCAAATTAATAAGACACCTAACTTAGACAGGATTGCTGAAGACGGGATGAGGTTTGACCAGTGTTTTTGTACCAATTCCATTTGTGCTCCCAGCAGGGCAGCCATTTTAACAGGACAATATAATCATTTAAATGGTGTTCGAACGCTTGGGGATACATTTGATGGCAGACAAGAAACGATGCCCAAGATCCTACAGCGGAATGGATATGAAACAGCCATTATTGGCAAATGGCATCTGGGTCATGGGGTGTCAATGATCCAACAGGGTTTGATTATTGGAACGTTCTTCCCGGGCAAGGGATTACCATAACCCCAAAATGATTGAAATGGGAACCGAAAAAACAATTGAAGGCTATGTCACAGATATTATTACAGATCAAAGTATCAATTGGATCAAAAACAGAGCAGACGATCAACCGTTCATGTTGATGTGTCATCATAAAGCCCCCACCGTCCATGGGAACCGGATGAGAAACATATGCATTTATACGAGGACTTGGAGATTCCTGAGCCGCCGACATTTAATGATGATTATTCCAACCGCTCAAGAGCAGCTAAAGAAGCAGCTATGAGAATTGATCGTGATCTTAATGAATATGACTTAAAAATAGCGCCTCCTGAGGGATTGTCACATGAGGAAGAAAAGAGCTGGAACTATCAGCGGTATATCAAGGATTATTTACGATGTGTTGCATCGATCGATGATAATGTTGGAAGGCTGCTGGATTTTCTTGAAAATGAGGGCTATCAGAGGACACAATTGTCATTTACACGTCGGATCAAGGGTTTTTCCTTGGGGACCATGGCTGGTATGACAAAAGGTTTATGTATGAAGAATCCTTACGTATGCCTTTTATCATAAAATACCCAAGAAAGATTCAAAAAGCGTCTGTTACAGATGCGATGGCATTGAATGTGGATTTTGCTCCGACATTGTTGGAGTTTGCTGGTATTCCGGTCCCTGATTTTATGCAAGGAGATAGTCTTGTGCCAATCCTGGAGGGGACAACACCAGAAAACTGGCGAACATCTATGTACTATCGATATTGGGAACATATGAGCAAGCCTCATAAAGTCTGTGCGCATTATGGTGTGCGAACAGACAGATATAAACTGGTGTATTACTATAATGAGGCACTTGGAATGGCAAGAGCTGTGGATATTCCAATGGAACCTGAATGGGAATTATTTGATTTGGAGAAAGATCCGATGGAAATGACTAATCGATATAGTGATCCTGAATATGCTTCTGTTGTGTCCGATTTAAAAGACGAATTACAAAGGTTGAAATCAGATCTCAAAGATGATGAATAATTGGATTCTAGGAGAGTGTTTATAAATATGAAAGAAGCATTCTTGAAAGAAGAAGGTACCAAATTTCCAGGACATACGTATGTGGAGGCATTGCTGAAGCCTGTGTTTGAAGATCAAAGGGATTATTTATTCGACGCGATGTTTGCCCTGCATCGCGCTCACGTTCTAATGTTGACTGAACAAAAGCTGCTTCCCGGTGATGAAGCAGAGGCCATTTTATCAGGATTGACTAAACTTGAAAAAATTGACCGAGCTGAATTGAAATATCAGCCGCAGTATGAAGATTTATTTTTCACTTTGGAATCAAAATTGGGCGACTTGATTGGCGAAGATCTTGCAGGAAAAGTTCATATGGCGAGAAGTCGTAATGACATGGGGAGGGAATGTACCGTTATGTGTTAAGAGAACATATCCTTTCACTTGTTAAGGATGTGGACCTGTTAAGTGATGCCCTACTTGAGCAGGCAGAAGCGCATACCGGCTCAGTGATGGCTGCTCATACCCACACACAGCCTGCCCAACCGACTACATTCGGTCATTATTTGCTGGCAATCTTTGATAATTTACAACGTGACCGTGAAAGGCTTATGCGTGCCTATCATACGGTGAATCATTCGCCGCTAGGTGCTGTAGCTATTACGACCACAGGGTTTCCTATCAGCCGGGAGCGTTTGGCAGAGCTGTTGGGTTTTGAAGGGTTGATGGAGAATTCTTATGATGCAATTGGCACCGGGACTATCTGATTGAAACAGCCCAGTCGATTGTCAGTTTGATGGTTAACACAGGCAGATGGGTACAAGAATTCCTGCGCTTTGCCACCCATGAAGTAGGACTCATAACGGTGGCCGATCCATATGTGCAGATTTCCAGCATCATGCCGCAAAAAAGAAATCCCGTATCCATCGAACATTCCCGTGCATTAGCCAGCAGCTCAGCGGGATCAGCACAAACAGTTATTCAAATGCTTCACAATGCGCCATATGGTGATATCGTCGATACGGAAGATGATCTCCAGCCTACCTTGTACAAAAGTTTCCATGATGCTTCAAGAGTGATGAAGCTTATGCATGCGGTGATCCGTACTTTAACATTCAATAAAGAACATGCGGAGAATGAGGCGAAAAAAAATCTGATCGTTATTACAGAATTTGCGGATGTGCTGACGAGAGACCATGACCTATCTTTTCGAAAGGCACATACCATAGCCGCTAAAGTTGCGCAGGAGTCCGTTCAGACGGGCAAAGAACTATACGACTGGGATGTTGCGGATATTAATAACATGATTGACGGTACTTCATTAACGGAAAAAGAGTGGAACGATATCATTGATCCAAACGTCTTTGTTGAAAGGCGCTCGGTGAGAGGTGGCACAAATAAGGAAGAAGTCGAGCGGATGATCGAGGTGAGGAAAGCTTCGGTGGAAGAGCAGAATGATGAGTTGCAAGGGATTGAAGATGAGCTTGAGGAAGCGCTTGTGCAGTTGAAGGCAGCATCTGTTAACCATTAATTAGTAGTTTGAAGTTATTGGCGGCGGGAGGGAGGTAAACATGGTTGTTTGCTTCCTTTTTGCTTGGGGTTTTGATTCAAAACAAAAGAAATGAAAGCCTGAAAAAATCCTTACTCAAAGGTGTGGTACTGGTAAGGTCAGATGTAAGGCACGTACGATCCACGAGTTATAAAACATTCAATATAAAGGTAAAACCCACTGATTATTAATCAGTGGGTTTTACTTTTTGAAACACTTGGATTGAAGAATATGTCTATCAAAGGAAGAGTATCTTCTATCCAAGCAAAAATGCATCCTATCCAAGCAAAAGTGAAGTCTATCCAAGCGGGAGTGGGTTCTATCAAAGGAACAACGGGTTCTATCCAAGCAAGAGCAGGTTCTATCACAGCAACAGTGCATTCTATCCAAGCAACAGCATCCTGCTCACTGGTTAAAGCTGGCATCAGCCATGAAAAAGTCATCCGGGGAGGATCCGCCTCCCCAGATATCCACTCTTTACTTAGCCACATTCAGCCACTCGCCAGACGTCCAAAGCTGACTCATAAATGCTTCAGATTCTCCAGTATTTGCATTTAAGACGAATTGCTTACTAAATTCACCACTAGCAACGCTTACAAACCATAACGGTAAATAGACCAAGGATGAATCAATGATTTTATGATCTGGTTTCTTCAGGACGTATGCACGGTTGATTTGTTTTTTCTGAACGTCATGAACATAATCTTTTACAATGTCTGTTTGGTCAATGTCTGGTGTAATGATATTAGGGGCAGGGATAGGTTGTTTTGTCGTTTCAGGTACTTTTGTGATTAATCCTCTGTAACCGGAAACGGCGTCAACAAAAATCATTTTTGGCATCTTTTTGGGTGGAAATGGTTTGCGATCTGCTATAACGAGCGTTTTGATCAGCCAGATTGGGTGGTAGATCAGTTCTCTTTTGCATGTATGCTTTTTAATGAAGTCGGATGTCATTTCTTTTTTTAAGCGGTCGGTCCATTTAAGCGATTTATACATATATGAATAGAGTTGATCTTCGGTAATGAGTTGGTTTCGTCCAATCAGTGTGATGTCTTTTTTTGGTTGGTTGGTCATATTATTTCACTCCTGTTAACCTGCTGTTTTGTCTGATCTTGAGTGGTACTTTTCGACTAGGTTTTGCGTTTCGGCTGATGGGGGAGATGTCATCAGGCTAACGGCGATTACCAATATGAGAGAGACGGGCGCGGCGATGATGGGTTCTGATACCAGAGCGAACGGTTTTGTTATAACCAGGATGAGGAATGTTGCCGCGCCGCCTAACATGCCTGCCAGTGCCCCAGCGGTGTTGGCTCTTTTCCACCAGATACCGAGTACGAGCGGAAAGCCGAATGCAGATAATAAGCCGCCGCCTACCCACCCGACCATAATGGCGATTAATTGTGGGGGATTGATGGCGAACAGAATGCCCACGATGCTGGCGATGATCATGACGCCAAATCCGAGTCTTGTGATGGTTTTTTCGGATGCGTCTTTTTTAATATACTCTTTGTAAATATCACGGGCGACACCTGCGGAAATGGCGAGCAGCATGGCGTCGGCGGATGACATAATGGCTGCGATCAGGCCGGCAAACATGAGTCCTGCCAGGAATGGTGACATGTAATGTTCAATGACAGATACAAATATCATATCCTGATTTTCCAGTGTATCAGCGATGCCCAGGCTTGCTCCGCCTGAAGCTACGATGAAACCAAAGATGAAGACTAAGAGGTAAAGCAAGCATGCCCACATAGCCGAGCGACGGGCTGTTCTTGCATCACGTGAAGCAAAATTACGCATGACTGCCGATGGTGAAACGATACCGAACCATAGAAATGCGAGGAATAATCCAAAATAGGACATCCATGGCTGGGTCACATCTCCAAAGACGGGTGTCGTTGACAGGGCGTCTTGCAGTAAAGAACTGAAGCCATTGTGTTCTGTCAGGATGATGATGGACAGAACCAACATACCGACGAGTATAACAGCACCTTGAATGAGGTCTGTATATGTGATGGCCCACATTCCGCCAAGCGCTGCATAGATGGTAAATCCCAGCCCCAGAACGATGACAGCTGTCTTATAATCGATTCCTAAAACATATGACCCGATCAATCCGGATGCTGTTAATTGAGGGACCATATAAAACGTCATGCCCACAACAACAATCCCAACGGCAATGATTTGGACAGAGTTGCCAAATCTTTGTTTGAAAAACTCTGGTAAGGTGCTCACACCAGAGCGCCTGATTTGTCCTGACACTAAAAACATTGTAAAGGGCAAAATGGCTACGGCACCAAATCCATAAGCTAAAAGAAATGGAACCCCCATGGCGACCCCTGAGCCAACAGCCCCATCAGTGAGCTGGAGCTTGCCAGGGCGGCGAATAATGCAAATGCGCCAACCATTGTACTGATGCTTTTGCCGGCGGTCCAATAGTCACTTTCGGATGAGTGTGCGCGCCTTGTAAACGAAGCACCCAAGATGATCATGGCTACCAAATAAACACCTAAAATACTTGCTTCCATGACTTGCATGATTGTATTCCCTCCTTACTTTTAAATTTTTTATTCCTCTTCCTTATCAATCTTTTCAATCCAAAGGACATATATAACGGCGATGAGAAACCAGATAAAATAACTGGCAAACATTAACCAACCTGCGAGTGATATGCCCATAAAGTAAATGTCTGTTGGCCACCAGACCAACACGATACCCGCAACAAAAAGCAGCACACCAACCAATATAATCCCTGGATCTGAAAGCTTTGATTTTGGCCTCATAATTGAAACCTCCTTTCTTTGTCGTTTCTTATAAAGTTAATGCCTTTGAAGCGTGTGTTGCAGATTTACAAGTTAAAAGTGTGACCCGCCTTCTTTTCGATTGCTTTTTGATAGATTAAATTGGCAACGACGGAATCAAACAAAGCCATTCCTGTAGATTTAAATATGATGTTTTTGCCTTTATCAACGTTTCTTCGGGGTGATGTCAGGTAAGTTGACATGGTTTCTACGTCTGTTTCATTGATCCAGTCATGCTCGAGCGGGTCTTTTATATCCCCGGATTCTTCCCGGACATCGTCTGAGTCGATGAATATGTGCTCGCTAATTTTATACAGTGCCTCGGGAAATTCCCGCATGGAGGGCTGGAAGGAGCCGATGCCTATGGTTAATTTACCTTTCAACAGATTGGGATCATCTGGGAGTACCGGTGTTGATGAGGTGGTCGCTGTAATAATGATATGAGCCTCTTTTACAGCTTCTTCAGAGGTGCTCGCATCATGAAGTTGAATGCTGTGCCCAATCCATCTTCTTAATGTGTTTTTAAAATCCCGGATCTTTTCAGGAGACCGGTTGTATAGATATATATCTGTAATCGGTCTTTCTGTACATGCGGATACTGCTTGATATAATCCCTGAACCCCGGTGCCTATGATGGCAAGTTTACTGGCGTCGTCATGTGCCAGGTGGCGGGTGGCTGAACCGCCGATGGCCCCGGTTCTGAAACCGGTTACAAATGTGCCATCCATAATTGCTTTGATTTCCCCTGTTTCACTGCTGTTTAGAATGATCAGACCATGCAGTGTCGGGTGTGTGGTGTTTTCAGGAAATAGGGTTACTAGCTTCGTCGCAATCGATTCCTCTGTCAGACACGGCATTAAGAGTAACGTGTTCTTGTCGTCAACGACCTGTGTTCTTGTGGGCATTTTAAATTGGTTGGACGCATAGATGTCATACGCCTTGTCGATGGCGTTGATCGCATCTTTCATTGATATCGCTTGCTTGATGTCCTTTTCATTTAAAAATAACATGCTCATTTGCCTCCTCTAGACTGAAATTTAAACAATCGCACCTTCTATGATTAAGTCATTCTCTGCAAAACGTTCGAACCGCAAAGGAGACAAATCCAATGTTTGATACGTGCCGGTTATGATCAGCTCGGAAATGCCTTTTCCAACAGCAGGAGCCTGCTGCATGCCATGCCCGCTGAAACCACATGCTAAATAGTAGCCGTTTAACTGTGGGTGCTCACCGACAATGGCATTCTGGTCTTCGGTATTATGGCTGTAAATCCCTGCCCAGCCACTTTTAATCTTCGCGCGTTCAAAGTTAGCGATTCGATGTCCAAGTACCGGCCATAAGTGTTCAAGGAAAAAGTCTCTTTTCCACCTGAAGTCAATACCCGGTTTGACTTTTTCACCGAAGCCAGTAATAAGGGAATCACCTTCATGACGAAAATAAACACCTGTTGGATCAACTGTTAATGGCAGGTGACGTTGGAGTGGTTTTTGAATGTCGAAATGGATAATCTGACGTTTTAACGGGACCACGGGAAGGGGCAGTCCAATGTTTTTGCTTAATTCAGGAGCCCAGGGCCGGCACAGTTGATCACAATATTGGCTTCATGAATCTCTCCGTTGTTTAGTCGCACGCCCTTTACACCCGCACGTTCGTCTATGATATGGTCGACTTCTTCATAGATATATTCTGCTCCAAGCTCTTTTGCCTTACGTGCATAGCCCTGCATCACAGAATACGGATCCAGATAACCATCCTCACCGCAGTACAGACCGCCTTGCAAATCATCGATCGTTAACTCAGGGATAATTGATAACAGTTCATCTTTTGAAAGAAATTCTGATGGTACACCTAACTCATTTTGAAGTTTCAATTGTTTTTTCAAGTCATCCATATTTTCGTTTTTAGCAAGAAACAAGTAGCCGTACTGCTTTAAATCAATATCTGCTTTTTCCCCATCAACTGCCATATCATCGGCAAATGTCTTGTATTTACCTAAGCTATAACTGCTTATTTGAATATTAATAGCCGTTGTGAATAATTGCCTGATCCCACCGGCACTTCTTGGTGTAGAAGAGAATTCATAAAGCTTATCTTTTTCAAAAATGACGATACGGCCCTGGTACCCATCATTTAAAAGATTGTAAGCTATACTTGAACCGATAACGCCTCCACCAATAATGATAACGTCTGATTGATTTGGCAAACGATCACCTCTGTAGTTTTAAAAATTGGAATATAGTAACATCTTATTCGTGTGTTTGAGTTTTATAACGTGGTAGAGGTAAAAAAGTGGAGATTAAATTGGCTGGAAATACAGTTGCAAATGTAAGTGCGTTCAGTGTTATGTTCGTAGAATTAGTACGTAAGAAGGGGGGAGGGTGCGGTGTAGAAGGGGTAAGTCAGGGAAAAGTTGCGGAAAAAGAAAGCACAACTACTTTCCCGACAATTGAATATACTGCGTTTAAAGGAACGTATATTCTGAACTTTTTTCTTTATAATAGTCTATGCTAAATACACTCAAATAGGAAAAAATTATAGGGGATATACCCTTAGTCAAATACTTAGGGGGGTCGACTTAGCAGCTTGCAATTGAATTTTTAAAGGAATTGACAATTATACCTAAATTATATAAAATTGAAACTACTACTATAGTGATAACGTTTACATTTTTATTTATAGGGACTTAATCATTTCAAAAAGGGGAGATATTATTGCAAGCGGAATCAGGTGGAATTCACGATATCATTAAGAGCAGCAGGGTTATTTACCCGGATCAAGAAAAACAAGCAGCGACTGAATTGGGGAGCAGTGACGCTTTTCAGGCCTTGTTGAAGGAATCGCAGGAGGATCCGGCAGCTTTTTGGGAGAAGGTCGCCAGTGAATTGCACTGGTTTAAACCATGGGAAGAAACGATTAGTGGCAGCTTGCCTGACTTTGAATTTTTTAAAGGCGGTATCAGTAATCCTTGTTACAATCTATTGGACCGTCATATTGAAAATGGCGCCGGTAATCGTACCGCTTTGATCTGGGAAGGTGAGGAAGGGGCAACACGTTTTTATACGTATAATATGCTGCTTGCCGAAGTCAATCGCTTTTCCAATGTCCTCCAATCAAAAGGTGTGGGGAAAGGAGATCCTGTCGCCATATACCTGCCGAATCTGGCGGAATCCTTCATCGCAATTCTGACGTGTTTTCGTGTGGGGGCTGTCTACAGTACAGTTTTTTCGGGTTTCTCCGAGCAGTCGCTTTATGACCGGCTATCGAACTATGAGCCAAAACTCGTTATCACCGCGGATGCCGGTTTAAGACGTGGGAAAGTCATTCCACTGAAGGAAAAGATGGACCGTGTGGCTGACCGTATACCCAGTGTTGAGTCGGTTGTTGTGGTTGATCGTCTTGGGACCGAGCCTTCTATGAAAACAGGGCGGGATGTGTGGTGGCATGAGGAACTGCAGAAAGCTTCTATCCACTTTGACCCGGTTCATGTTGAAGCAAATGAACCTGGCATCGTTTTTTATACGAGCGGAACCACTGGTAAACCGAAAGGCGTGGTTCATGCAGGAATGGCTTTCGTTGTTCAAAATTACATTTATGCCAAATATCACATGAACCACCAACCGGATGATGTTTTTTGGTGTACGGCGGATGTGGGCTGGTTAACCATGCATATCTGGGGTGTGGTTGGTTCGCTGGCAAACGGTGTTACAACGGTTGTATATGATGGCGCACCCAATTACCCTGAATCTGATCGTTTCTATCAGATCATCGATAAATACCGTATAAACAAACTATTTACGGCTCCCACGGCATTGCGTATGCTGCGGAGTTTGGGCGAAAAAGCCCTTGAGCCCTATAATTTGTCTTGTTTGGATGTGGTTTCGCTGGTTGGGGAACCATTTGACCCAGATACATGGCATTGGACGCGCGATGTACTGGGGAATGGAAATATTTATGTCAATAATACGTGGGGGCAAACAGAGACTGCGGGATGTCCGCTGGCAGGAGCCGCCTGGTTGAGTCCGATGAAGCCGGGATCAGCAGGGGCGCAGTTTTTAGGTGCAGATGTTGGCATTGTCGACAATGAAGGGAATGACCCCCCACAGGGTACCATCGGCAATCTGGTTATTCGTAAACCATTTCCAATGCTGTGCCGCACACTATGGAAAGAGCCTGATCGTTATTATGAAAAATATTTCAGCCAGGTAGAAGGCTGCTATTATGCGAGTGACATTGCAATTGAAGATGAGGATGGATTTTTCTGGGTTATTGGACGTTCAGATGATGCTTTTAACGTCTCTGGCCATCGGTTGAGTACGATGGAAATAGAGAATGCGGTACTCGGATGTGCTGGTGTATCTGAAGCAGCGGTCATTGGCGCTCCGGATGAAATAAAAGGCGAGGTGCCGGTCGTCTTTGCAACGATCTCGGACGGATATACTGCCAATGAAGATCTGAAGCAAACAATTGAAAACGGCATTATCCAAGCTGTCGGTCAATTGGCCCGCCCCCGGGATATCTTTTTCGTCGAGGCGATGCCTAAAACAGTCAGCGGTAAGATCATGCGCCGCCTGTTAAAAGAGGTCCAGTTAAAAGGAAGTGTCGATGGGGATGTGACCGGTTTGGAAGACCCCAGTGCAATTGATCATGTCAGGGAGATCGTTACGGATAAGCAGGTGTGATAGATTCAGGGAAGCGTGGGGACGAGGGAAGCGTGGGGACGGAGGGAAGCGTGGGGACGGATCTCGTGCTTCCTTTGATCTGCTTGGGTAAAGTGAGGGATACGGTAAGAATTGAAGCCAAAGGATTATTGGATGCGAGTGTTTTAGAAAAAAGCTAAGAAGGAAGTGAACGCGATTGTTCGCTTCCTTCTTAGCTTTTTTGTTGTGTAATTATTGGATATTCGACTGGCTTTCAAAGAAAAATTGAATATCCGAGCAGGCTTTTTGTATTGTGAAGTATCCTTGCGAGTTGAGTAGCTCTGATAGAACCGCATCTTCGTTTAATAGAACTCGTTATTGCTGTGATAGAATGGGTTGTTCGTTTGATAGACACGGTTCTTGCTCTGATAGAGGTGAAGCTTCGTTTGATAGATACGGCTCTTGCTCTGATAGAAACGCATTTTCGTTTGATAGATGACGTTATTGATCGGCGTCTGCACTATTCTAGTATAGAAGTATCATCATGCAAGAGCATTTGGAGATTTGTGCTGTTTTGTAAATCTGGCTATTATCATTTGGACGACAGGGGATGCGGATCATAGCGCTTGGACTGCTTGTGTTTGCTGTTCAGTTGTCTTTTTAGGACCAATTATGTGGGGAAAGGACCGTTGCGGCGTGTGGAAAGTCAAGTCCTTAATCTTGTGTAAAAATAATGTTACAATATTTAGTATATTTAAAGGGTCTTACTTGTGATGAAAGCAAAAATGCCAAGTATGCAATAAACCACAGCGTAGCTGCTTGCCCTTGCCAGCTGTGCCACTTCTTAGTGATCGCTTGAAGGGGAGAGAGCCCCGCCAGCGGAACTTAGAAGTGATTAGCCATGGTACACTGGTTATGTGGATGGTGCCCGTTGAGGGTGTTTTATCACCAGCCGCCACCCATGGCTCCAAACAATGGCAAGGGTGGTGGTTGATCTCTGTATCCACTAACAGAAATCCTAGGGACGGACTTTCATCGATAAAAGTATTTCCTCCCTCCCGAATCAACTGAGGCATCATAATCCTTTAAAACGGCTCCTACCAGTCTAAATGCCGATTCAGGATTAGGAAAGATCCTAATCACCCGGACCCTTCTCTTAACTTCCCCATTTATCCGCTCCAGCACATTTGTGCTCCGAATGTGGCGATGAGTCACAGGTGGTTCAGTGTAAAACTGAACGGCATCTTCGTAGCCTTCGTCAAGGACGTTAATGGCTTTCTGGTATTTTTTGTCGTCACCAAATTTGGTTATAAACTCTTCTTTAAGCATTCTTGAGATATCTATTGATTGAGCTTTGAAAATTTCTTTCAAGTGGTGGCGTGCTTCCGCACTATCTTTTTTAGGCATTGCATCTGTGATGTTTTTAATAAAGTGAACTGTGCAGCGTTGCCAGCTAGAGCCTAGAAATTTCTCTTGAACGGCTGATTTAAGGCCTTCATGCGCATCAGAGATAATTAACTTAGGTGCATGGAGCCCCCTGGAAATCAGTGATTCAAAGAAGTCGCTCCAATTCGCCTTTGATTCCACCCCGGAGACTTTGAATCCAATGATTTCTCTCTCGTCATTACTGTTGACACCCAGGGCAATATAGACTGCCTTTGAAACGACTTTGTGGAATTCACGGACTTTGATATATGTGGCGTCAACATAGACATATCTATAGTAATCCGTGCTTAGAGGTCTTTCAGACCACTCTTTTATAATAGGGTCTAATTCCTTTGTCAAATCAGAAACCATTGATTTTGACACCTTTTCACCGCAAAGTTGTTCAACGACTTTAGAGACTTTTCGAGTTGAAACGCCATTGACCACCATTTCGACCATGGACAGTAGAAAAGCTTGATCGCTTCGACTATATTTTTCAAACGCTTGAGTTGAAAACTCGCCGCTTCGGGTTCGAGGCACTTTTAAAGGGATTCTACCAATATTGAGAACCAGGTCTCTATCATAATAGCCATTTCTGTAGTCACTGCGCTCTCCGTCCCGCTCGTAAGAGGCGTTGTTCATGAATTGATTTCTTTCTTCCTCCATGTATTTGTTAAGTACTACGACGATCGAAGATTTAATTACGTCGTTCAGACTAGATTGCATGACTTCCTCTTTAAGTTGATCAAAATTTAGTGTAAAATTAATTTGGGTCATCATTAATACCTCCGTTACGGTTTTTTGTGGTGAAAATATTGTAACATAGGAGGCCTAATGATGGCCTTTTCTTTTTACACAATTATATGGACATAATCGTGTGGAACAGTATATCCAGATTTTTTTCACTTTATCCAGAACTATGGATAACTTATCCAGGTTTTATGATGATATATCCAGAATTACACATGACATATCCAGGTTTTTCTGCCACATATCCAGGTTTTCACGCCCCCCACCAAGTTTCGACAATATTCGGGAAGTGACAGGCACCGACTCGGCACTGATTGGGGCATTGGTTCAACTTAAACCCCCAATGGATGTCGATAATCCATTGGGGGTTGGGCTGTACGAATAGGTTTTTTACACATTTAAAACGGAAACAGCTAATAGTTTACAGCGTTCGAACAATGATTCGACGACTGCGTATTCATGTGGGGTGTGGTTTCCTTCGCCCACGGGGCCCAGGGAGCATACGGTTGGAACGCCAGCCAATGTGGTGTAGGCTGAGTCAGAGCTCCCTTGGCTTGTAACGGCATGTGGCTCCTCCATCTGAAGTTCCTCTGCGGTTGTTCTGATCGCTTCAAACAGTCGGCGATTTCCATCTGTTGCCTCCATCGGGTCGAATCCGCCGATGTATGTCAGGGAAGTTTCTGTTCCATCGATAAATTGTTTTTCGCTGATTTTTTTCAGTGTGTGGTGCATCATGTCTTGCTGGGCTGCTGTCTGGCAACGGGTCCCGATTGTTGCCTTGGCATAATCCGGGCATGTATTGGGTGCTGTGCCGCCTTCTGTAATGGTCACGTTGTAGGTGTAGCCAGCATCATGATTGGACTCTGAATCAATAGCAATCATCTTATGTGACAACTCGATGATGGCATTACGCCCTTTTTTCCAGTCAATTCCCGTATGGCTGGCGACGCCGCGCACTTCCAACTCGTAGATGGCACCACCCGCTCTGCCAATGGACAGGCTGTTATCGAGGTTGCCGGTCTCAGTGTTGAAGGCATATGCGCCGTTCCTTGCTTCTTCGAGTATCATCGATTTTGCGTCGGAGTTGGTATGGGCATCTTCTTCGTCACCGACAATAATCACTTTAAGTGGGTAGTTACTAAACTGAGCAGCTCTTAACGCTTTAACCGCATATAGGATTGATGCAACGCCGCCTTTCATGTCCAGGATGCCCGGCCCGTAAGCCTTACCGTCCCTAATTTGAAAAGGATGATCATGCAGGAAGCCTTTTGGGAAAACGGTGTCTACATGACCGATGAAAATAATCGGTTTCTTTGTTTCCACATCTCCAAATTCAGCAACAACTGCATTTCCGGTTTTTTCATAATGAATGATTCTTGTGTGGAAACCTTCATTCTGCAAAATAGCTTCTACTTTAGATATCAATGAATCAATGCCCGGTATCTGGTCTTTGGCACTTTCCACATTCACGAGTTCTTCCCATAAAGCGAGCATTTCATCTCTATTTTGATCGATATAGTCTAAGACTTGTTGCTTCATATTGATCTGCCCCTTCCTTTTTCAGCTTCTGGCAATCTGTCTGTACCATACGACAGTCTCGTTGATTGCCTATACTGGTCCATAATTTATCAAAACGGCAGCAGCTACAAATACAGCGCCCAGAAGGATCCAAATGAGCAATAGCGGAAAAGCAAATTTCACCCATTTAACGTACGATACTTTTCCAATGGCCAGACAAGCCATTAGGGTGCCGGATAAAGGCGTAATAATGTTTGTGACCGCATCACCGAGTTTAAATGTAATGAACACAGATTGCCTTGTCACGTCAAGCATATCCCCAATCGGGACCATAATCGGCATGACAATGGCTGCTTGTCCTGCCCCTGATGAAATTATCCCATTGAACAGTAGATTGAATCCGTATAACAGGACCATTGATAGAACAGGTGTGAAATCGTTTAATGCAGAGGAGACCGCGTGCACAATTGTATCAACCACTTGTGCATCCTGCAGTATGACAATTACGGCACCTGCCACACCGACAATCAGGGCGCCATACATCACTCTGCCAGCGCCATCCATAAACACTTTTACAAACTGATTTGGACTTATTCGTGTGACCAGCGCAATGCAAATGCCCAGCATAAGGAAAATGGCGGACAGTTCATTAATCGACCAGCCGTGCTGCAGCGAACCATACAGGAACAGAGCAATTGCCCCGAAAAACAACAGAATAATAATTTGATAAATGGGCGTAAAGGTGTGAGGTTCAATCGCGTTTTCCCCACTTGCATGTGGTTCGATCATGGACTCGCTTTCCAGTGAGCTGCGGGATGATTGGTATTTGGCTTTCTTCGCATACACGATGATATACGTAATCGTGATGGAAACAAAGACTGCAAATATGAGCATCCTGAACAGCACTCCTGAGAAGATGGGCACCCCCGCAATCATTTGCCCCAGGACTGTTACGACCGGGTCAAACACGCCTCCTGCAAATCCCGAATAGGCACCAAGAAGCACCATCGCCACGCCAATCACCGGATCCAGGCGCAATTTTTCTGCCAGCAGGATACCTATTGGAACAAAGGCAACGGCCAGGTTAGGTGCAATGCCTATTGAACAAATAACTGCAAAAATCGTACAGAAAGTCACAATTAACATGTTCTGGTTGCCGCGTGATTTTCGCAGCAGGGGATGTATTGCAGCATCAATGGCGCCTGTATGTTCAATGACTCTGATAACGCCGCCTGCAATGAGGATAATGAATATAATTCCCGATGCATTCACCAATCCTCTTTGAACAGCGCTGAACAAATCCATGATCGACAGCGGGTCACTTGTTATATATTGGAAACTGTCTGGCACGACTTGGGTAATGCCACCTTTCTCCACTCGTTCAAACGTACCCGAGGGAATGATATAAGATAGCATAAATGCCAACAGTAAAAAACCGAACAAAATCACATATACATCCGGCATAGCTGACTTTTTCCTTTTTCTCTGCTCATTCTTTAACGCGCTACTTTCCTCAACTCGACTCAAACTAGACATTCCGTCATCCTTTCTTAATTTTAATCCTGCAACTTAAACAGCTGCACATGTCTCTATTCTCTCAACTCAACTCTACCTGGAAATCTCAGCTATCCCCCTTTCATGTATATACACTTTTTTAATCGTTAAAAAAAGTGTGAATGCCGCTATATTACCATTTTAGAAGACGCTTGTCACTTGTCAAAGCCGGGGAAGTGTGGGGACGGATCTGGTGCTTCCTCTGAACTCCCCCAGGTGAGAACAAGACACGGTAAGGACTGATTAAATGAGTAGCAGATACAAGTGCTGCAGAAAAAGACTAAGAAGGAAGTGAACGCGTTTGTTCGCTTCCTTCTTAGCTTTTTTCTATGGGGTTATTGATTATATGGGTCTGGTATTTAGTGTGAAGGTGAATAGCCAGGCGGGCTTTTTGTATTGTGAGGTATCCTCGCGAGTTGGGTTGCTCTGATAGAACCGCATCTTCGTTGGATAGAACTCATTATTGCTGTGATAGAATAGGTTGTTCGTTTGATAGACGCGGCTCTTGCTTTGATAGAAATGCATTTTCGTTTGATAGATGACGTTAATGATCGGCGTCTCCACTATTCTAGTATAGAAGTATCCTCGTGCAAGAGCATTTGGAGATTTGTGCTGTTTTGAAAATCTGGTTATTACCACCTGGACGACAGGGGATGCGGATCATAACCCTTGGACTGCTTGTGTTTGCTGTTTAGTTGTCTTTTTAGGACCAAGTATGTGGGGAAAGGACCGCTGCGGCGTGTGGAACAGGATATCCAGATTTTTTTCACTTGATCCAGAACTATGGGTAACTTATCCAGGTTTTATGATGATATATCCAGAATTACACATGGCATATCCAGGTTTTCACGCCCCCCCGCCAAGTTTCGACAATATTCGGGAAGTGACAGGCACCGTGTTTGCCCCGCACCTGCTGCAACGCCGCTCAAGCAGTGGTGTTTCTAACTTCCCGAATCCTTTGTCAGATGTATCTGTGAGGTGAAAACTGGCTATGAGGATAATATATGTACTACTGGATGAGAGGCATTGTAATACGGTAATGGTTGATGGGGTAGCAGAGACGACACGGGATCTCACTTTGCAGATGCCGACGGGACTTTTCATAGTAAGAAGCTAAAAAGAAGTCCGCATACAGTCTGCAGACTTCCTTTTGATCGTTGGAATCCTTAAAAGGGACGATCCCCTTGTCCTTGTGTCCCGCTTAATTCTTAATTTCTACGCCGCCAAAGGCTGTTAAGCAATTGACTTTGAGTATTGGGAGGGGTGTATCTTCATCATGTTTGTGATTGTTTATCTTGTTATCCCAGCCGCCAAAGATGGGAAGGCCGGTAATTTCCACTTGGACATGCTCAGGAACAAAAATGGAGATCCCCCGAATAATGCTGTTAAGTCAAGTGCAGCACCTTCTTCTGAAAGGGCAGTTTCTCGTAAATCAATCTCTGCACCTCCAAACAAAGCTGTCACACTACCACCTTCAAACTTCTGGGATTGGCTTTTTAAATCGACTCCTGAGAACAGTGAAAATGTATCGATAATTTGATTCGAATCTTTATGTGTTTTGTGGTGAACCTTTGAAAAAATGAATGTTAAACCAATCGTAATTAGAATGAGTGGCCATAGATATGGGATTAAGTCCATATCAACCGACCGATCCACGAGAAAGAATCCGCCTATTAAAATAAAAATGAAACCTGGTAAATACGAATAGGTGGAATTTACGATATGGATCACTCCGATACCGATTACAATAAGCGGCCACCAGGTGCTGAGAACATTTGAAAAGTCCCATATATCAGCCTGATGCAGCAAAAAGCCAAAACCAAGAACGATAAAAAGCAAACCAATCCAATACTTGCCGGACATGCTATAACCTCCTAGTCTCTCCCTTGTATAAGGGTTTAATGACGTTTGTGACATAGGTGTTTAAGATACATAATTAGGATGATGTATCATCTGGGAGTGTGAATGTTGACAGAATCAATCTTCCTTTCAGACAATTATAAACCAAGTATACGCCAAAATCCACCCTTTTCGATGCCTGGTTTTTGTCTGGCCATTGACAGAAGGAAGCATGGGGACGGATCTCGCGCTTCCGCTGAGCTTTCCGGGTGATGTGGGGCGGGACTTTAAGACCTGATACCTAAGGATTATTAGGTGCGAGTGTTGTTGAAAAAAAGCTGAGAAGGAAGTGAACGCGTTTGTTCGCTTCCTTCTCAGCTTTTTTTATAGGGGTTGTGGTGAGCGGGAACTGATTTAGAGCGGAAGTGAATAACTTGGCAGGCTCTTTGTATCGTAAAGTAACCTTGCGAGTTGGGTTGCTCTGATAGAAGGCATCTTCGTTGGATAGAACTCATTATTGCTGTGATAGAATGGGTTGCTCGTTTGATAGACACGGTTCTTGCTCCGATAGAGGTGAAGCTTCGTTTGATAGACGCTGCTCTTGCTCTGATAGAACCGCTTTTTCGTTGGATAGAGGAAGCATGGGGAACGGATCTCATGCTTCCTCCGAGCCTTTGTATTATTTTTACGCGTGATACAGACATGTGAGCTGTTGCCCGGGGAAGCAGAATAAGGCGGATGTTTGAAATTGAAGTTTGTGGTTTTATCTGGGGAGTTCTGAGTGTAATCGCTGGAGTTCTTCAATCTATCAGTGGTGTTTTGCATTCCATCAGGGGTAACAGACGTGCGGATTAAGTTTTATCCCACGATCGAATTGCAATGAAAAGAGGTTTTACATTATAACTCACTAAGACGTTATTAAGAACAGACCGGCAGCTAATAAGACTTGTGAATTGAAAGGGGGCTGCTGACGTGAAAAGTGGTTATTTCGTGGAAATTCCCTTTGTGCGGGCGATTGCTTGTTTGATGATTGTTTTTGTTCATGTGACTGCTGTTGCTTATAGCCGTACGGAAGGCTTTTCTTATGGACCGAATTTGTTTGTGAATCAGTTTTCCAGGCTGGGGACACCGGTGTTTGCGGTAATCAGTGCTTTTTTGCTGTTTAGTTCAGTGAAGAAGAGAGGGTTTAAACTTCGGCAGTTTCTGTTATCAAGAACGTCAAAGGTGGTCGCCCCCTTTGCGGTATGGACAATTGTGTACTTGACTGTCGACTGGTTTGCTGGGGAAGTGGTGCTCGGTGGACGTCAGATGGCGGGTTATTTTGTGCTGGGCACGGGGTATTATCATCTTTATTTTATGGTGACGGTCATTCAGTTTTATATTTTTTTCCGTTGATTCAGTTGGTACGCGTCAGGAAATATTTTATTGTTTTATTTCTGCTGAGTGTTCCACTGAATTATTTTTGGCTGACGAACACGGGGTCCCAGTTGCAAGGAGCGGTGGGCGTGATTACGGGGCACCATTCATTTATTTTGAATTGGTTGTCCTATTTCCTTCTTGGGGCGGTGCTGGCGTATTATTATGAGGAAATTATGCTGCGGCTTCATCGGTATAGAGTGGTTCTTGGTATGTTATTTGTTTGGATGGTCGTGGGAATTTATGTGGAAATCACGCCGGGTGAACTGTTTGGCTCGATGCGGCCTGCCAATTTGATTTATATTCCAATCTTTTTCCTGTTTTTACTATCTGTGTATGAGCGTATCGCAAGGGGGAAGTATATCACCGAATTCATCCATATGATCGGTAATTATTCCATGGGGATCTATTTGGTGCATCCGTTAATTATATTGCTGCTGGAAGGTCAGTTGCCAAGTTATATGTGGAACAGTGTCCTAATTTTGCCGATATTCGGGCTGACGATTGCTGGCAGCATCGCTATTAACAAGCTGATCCTTTTATTGCCTATTTCCCAATATATTGTTCCTGTTGGGAAAAGGCGGCCGCGTTCGGTTAGAGTTGGTGTGGTCGAAGGGGATACGGTGAAGGGGGGAGTGCATGCGCAAGGGAGTACATCGTAGCTGGGAGATGGAGGCTGGTATCTGGAGAGTTTGTCTCTATAAGACTGATGAATTGCTTGTACATAACTTGAGCAGCTTAAAAGCTCCCTGAATATTTGACAATTAAATCATGCATGATACAATTTTCCCAAAACATGAATGCATTCATGAAATAAAATACATTCATGTAATCGGTGACATTTTTAAAAAGGGAGAGTTGTTTGTATGGAAATCAAAGATGCGATTATTGTAGGCGGCGGTATTGCAGGACTGGCTGCGGCGTGGGAGTTGCGGGAGAAGGATATTTTGCTTCTGGAATCGGATGATCGGTTTGGCGGACGGCTGTCTTCTGAGCGTCGCGGGAAGTATTGGCTCAATTGGGGTGGTCATGTTTTGGCCGGTGAAGGGTCGTCGACGGATGAGCTGCTGAAGTCTGTGGGGATTCAAGCCTCGCCTGTTCCGGGGACGGTTACCGGAATTGCCATGAACGGGAAGGTGATTTTGGATGGGCGTGTGGAAAGTTATCCATTTCGAATCCCGATGTCGCTCAAGTCTCGGATGGCGATTTTGAAGGCTGGGGCTAAAATTAGATTGGCGGTTATGAAGTATGGGAAGATTGTGGCGCCGAAGCCGGGTGAGAATTTCAAGGATCATCAGCAGCGTATTTATGAGTTTGAGAATGATCAAACTTTTACTGATTACGTGGGTAAATTACCGGAGGATGCTGATGCGATTTTTCGGCCTACTGTGAGTCGGTCAGCCGGGGACCCTGAGGAGATATCGGCGGGTGCCGGGATTGGCTATTTTCACCTTGTCTGGGATAAGGGGGAAGGGCTATCGCGCAATGTGCATGGCGGTGCGGCGACGTTAACCAATACGTTGGGTGAGTCGCTTTCTGATAAAACTCGGCTTGGTGCTGTGGTAACCGAGGTGGTGCAGCATCAGGATCATGTGGAGGTAACGTATACAGAGAACGGTGAGGTGCATGTGGTCAAGGCGAAATATGCGATCATGGCTACGCCAGCTCCGATTACGAATAAAATTGCCACGAACCTGGATACGGACATGCGCTGGGCGCTTGATCAGATTAAATACGGCCCATATGTCAGTGCGGCTTTCTTGACGAACGAGACGGATCCGCAAGTGTGGGATGATGCCTATGCGATTGCCACGCCAAAAAGGTCGTTTAATGTGGCGTTCAACATGTCCAATTTAAATCGTTCATGGGAATCCACGAGAGAGAAGGGCAGCAGTATCATGACGTTTTCGCCTGCGAGTCTGGCGCGAAAGTTGATCGATCAGTCGGATGAGCAAATTATCCAGACGTATTTGCACGATTTAAATGAGATCTTTCCGGGCTTCAGTGATAAAGTCGTTGAGGCGAAAGTACAGCGTTTTCCGCTGGGGCTCGCGTATTGCTTTCCTGGACGGGCGAAACTGCAGCCGTATTTGACCAAACCGGATGGGAGGTTGTTCCTGGCCGGAGACTACTTAGGCACGTTATATACGGAGACATCGATTAAAACAGGGCAGGAAGCGGCGAAGAACATATTGCAGCGGTTATCTTAGTTGTTGCTCGTGTTGAAGGGGGCTCACGGTTTAGTGGGCCTCCTGATTCTATGAAAATTTTAACGGAAAAGTGGGCGGTCGTGATGAAACATAAGGATATCAAAACAGCATTAATGTATAAATATTTTATTGATGCAGCGGTGGATGTTATCAACGAAGAAGGCATTGAGCGTGTGACGGTGAAGAAAGTAGCTCGGAAGGCCGGTTTCACGGCGTCGACGGTTTATAATTATTTTGATGAGTTCTCCCATCTCATTTATTTTTCGTCCATGCGGTTTTTAAATGACTATAATCAGGACTTGCAACTTGCACTGAAAAACACGCGAAATCCATTGGACAAATATCTATCGACGTGGCAATGCTTTTTCAGGCATTCTTTTGCCTCGCCGGGTATTTTTAATGCTTTGTTTGTGGCGGATCTGGGGAGTGATCCTAATAAATTGATTCACAGATACTATAATATTTATCAATCTGATTTATCGGAGGAACTGAAATTCATCATTATGGAACACGATATGTTCAAACGGAATCGGCATATGCTGGAAGATGCTGCTGATCAGGGATTTTTGCAGGTGGAGGATATTGAGTTCATATTGGGGGTAACGGTATACACATGGCAGGGCAAGCTCACGACATTGATGAACAACCGCTCTGTGCAGACGGGGGAGGAGGCGGAAGCAGAAACGATTGAATATGTGCGTCGGCTTGTGGGGAAATGTGCGCTGAGGGATGTGGATGCGTGGGGTTAGTTGGGCGAAATTGTCACTGGAATTTTTCATATATCAGGGGAGTTTTGTATTCTATACCTGTTATCAATTGAGAACGACAAATAGACCTCCCTGAGGCACCAGCTCCAGTGGGAGGTCTATTTACCTTCAACGGAGCCGTCCCTCTTGATGGGTGCGATCCGTTGTGCTTATCATATGTTTCTTTATTTTTATATACCACATTCTTGGGAATTTTAAACCGAACCGCTCGAAGACTGCTTTTAGTGGTTAAAGAAGGTCAATAAAATAAACCTAAGTTGGTACTATGCTAAATAAAAATACTCTAATCGGGAAGCGTGGGGACGGGCCTCGGGCGGATCTCGTGCTTCCGCTGGGCTTGCCGGGTGGTGGGAGGGTGAAACTATAAGGCCTGAAGCCAAAGGGTTATTAGGTGAGAGTGTTGCTAAAAAAAGCTGAGAAGGAAGTGAACGTGGTTGCTCGCTTCCTTCTTAGCTTTTTTATGGGAGATTATAGGGAGCGGGGGGTTGATTTAGAGTGAACGTGAATATCCGAGCGGGCTTTTTGTATTGTAAAGTAACCTTGCGAATTGGGTTGCTCTGATAGAACGGTATCTTCGTTGGATAGAACTCATTATTGCTGTGATAGAATGGGTTGTTCGTTTGATAGACACAATTCTTGCTCCGATACAAGTGAAGCTTCGTTTGATAGACGCGGCTCTTGCTCTGATAGAACCGCATCTTCGTTTGATAGATGACGTTATTTTTTGCTGTCTGCACAATGTCAGTATAGAGGTATCGTTATGTGAGAATTTTTGGAGGCAGGATTCAGCAGTTCTTATCATGACATAGAACCCCCCGACAGATGAATAACGCTTTCTGTCGGGGGTGTTTTTTAGTTTTGACTCCAATAATACGAAGCGTACGGTGGTTCGTAGCCTGGGAATGAGATGTGGGACGTTTCACATACGTAAGACTTCCCATTATATGTTACGACGTCACCTGCTACATACCATGTATAACTTTGCCAGGCTGGTGCTTGGGGGTCTTCTTGACCACCGTCACCATTATCGCCACCGCCTGTACCGCCGCCTACAACTTCTTGTACGGCTGCATAGGCGTCCACGATGCCGTTGCCGTACTCAAGCTGTGGACCTGCTGGTTGTGCGGTGGTGTTTAAAATGGATTTTGCTTCAGAAACGGTTACGCTTGGGTCAGCGGATCTCATCAGACCTAAAACCCCTGCCACATGTGGCGTTGCCATGGATGTGCCGGAGAACTTGTCGTAGTTTCCACCTGGGGTGGTGCTGTAAATGTTTGACCCGGGTGCGACGATATCCAATTCATGTCCGTAGTTGGAAAAATAGGAACGTGATTCGCTTGATGTGACCGAACCGACTGCGATTGCAGCGTCATATGCTGCTGGATAGGATACATTTTGGACGCCGTCATTTCCGGTTGCCGCGACGACGATGGTGCCTTGGTTGTTGGCAGTGATGATGGCTTCTTCCATACCTTGGTTGTACGAGCCGCCACCAAGGGACATATTAACGACATCGGCATCGATGCTGGCTGCGTATGTGATGCCTTGCTGGATACCGTACATGGACCCTTTTCCATCGTCACCGAGAACTTTTACAGGGATTAAAGTTGCCTCCTGCATAACACCAGAGACGTTTCCATAGCTCGCAATGGTTCCGGCGACGTGTGTGCCGTGGCCTTGCCGATCTGCCGTGTCGCCACCGACAAAGCTTTTGCCGAGGGAGGTATCGACAAAGTTGCTTAAGCTCTGATGGGAGCTGTCGATGCCTGTATCAAGCACCGCGACCTTGGTGGCGCTGGAACCTGATGTGACATCCCAAGCCTGTGAAGCGTTGATCATGTTATATTGCCAGTCTTGTTCGGGATGCACGGTCATTGGAGTGACCTGTTCAGGTACAGCCTCCAGGGCGTGCATGGTCTCGTTTTCTTCAACGTATCTGACGTTTAGGCCTGAGTCTTTTAAAGCATTCTCGAGTGCTTTTTTTGCATGCGCGGTGGATTTGTATTTAGCCTCGGAATATTTGATTAAGTAAACCATTCCCATTTGTTCAACAACTTGTTTTTCGAAAGTGTTGTCCATTGTGTGGGTGAATCTGACTGAATGCTCTTCAACAATGAATCTGCTATCTGGAAACCGTTTTGTTCGAGTTTGGCAGATTTAGAGATTGTCTGATCGGCGCTTTGAATCGACATTTTGTTGGTATTTGCTTCAATCGAAACGACCAGCTCGCCTTTGATATGCTTGGACGCTGCGTCAGTCTTGCCGTCAGTTTTAGCGGATGCTTGTCCAGTAAATGTTAACAATACGAAAAGGGCTGTAAGGATCAGGGCTGCACTTCCGAAAACTTTCAGTGATTTTGTCAAAAGAATGCCTCCTTAAAATTTTCCCCAGTTGATAAGAGGGGTAGATCAACTTGCGAGAATACACCTCCAGTCGTCTTTTTCTAGATAATTCCTTTGAAAGAGTTTTTCTCGTGTTGTGAATTTATGTAGGATTTCAACTCTTAAATGCCGTGTACCCCTTGATGCCTGTTTAAAACGAGCCTTTTGGAGTAATCTGTTACCCCTGAAACATGCGATGGCAAGCGCTTTTTGGGCAATTCGTACTCAAACTTTTGACAGTCAAAAGTCAAAGAGCCTTGTGTAGAAATCCTAAGACATTCCCAGCATCCCGGGAAACTCGAAAAGATCGCTGCTAAAGTGGTGAAACACCCAGAAATAGATAAAATGATAGAAAAATATAGTACATTTTCCTTAAACATCCAAAGAAACTTTTTTACGGGAAACAGAAAATACGAACAGTGCCTGTCACTTCCCGAATTTTGTCGAACTCTAAGAGTCTTGAAGAAATTGATATTTTTATAGGAAAGATTGCAGATATTGGTGATCTGCTTTTTGCATGGGAGATTACCCAATTAATGGGCTTTAGTGATATAATAGAAGTTAGAAGCTCTGTTGCACAAAATAATATTCGGAGTGGGGAAATGGATACCAAATTGTTGTATCATATAACACATTACAGTAACTTGCCATCAATATTAAAGAACGGCGAGCTATTAGCATACTCTAAAATAACATCAGACAATATTCCTTACAGCGATATTGCTCATCAAACCATACAAAATAGGAGATCCACCACAAATATTCCTGTTTCGCCCTATGGTGTATTACACGATTACGTCCCATTTTATTTTGCACCGAACTCACCTATGCTTTATGCGATTAAAAATGACAACGTCGAAGGGTTTGAAGGAACACAGAGCGATATCATATATTTTGTCACCAGCACAAGCGAAATTGCTAAATCAAATTACGAATTTGTTTTTACTGATGGCCATGCCATTGTCGCTTTAACGGAATTCTATAATGATTTAACTTATTTAGAAGAAGTGGATTGGTCTGTGGTGGAGAGCAAGTATTGGCATGATACTAATGAATATCCGGACAGAAAAAGAAAGCGACAAGCAGAGTTCTTAGTGTATGAATCGGTGCCAGTGTCACGCTTCATTGGAATAGGTGTTTATAATGAACGGATAAAGTCTATTGTTGAGGAAATGTTAAAAGAACAAAGCATTGATATGAAAGTCGTTACAAGACCACAATTTTATTTTTAGGAGGTGACAGTTATGATTAAATACATGAAAGGGAATTTATTAGAAGATTCTTCGGAGGCGCTGGTTAATACAGTTAATACAGTTGGTGTAATGGGTAAAGGGATAGCATTGCAATTTAAACAGGCTTTTCCAGAGGTGTTTCGTGAATATGAAAAGTCATGTCGAAAGAATGAAGTTGAGACAGGGAAAATGCATATCGTCGATACAAGTGCTCTAGTTGGCCCAAAGTATATTATAAACTTCCCAACGAAACAGCATTGGAAAGAAAAAACTAAAATGAGCTATATAACAGAGGGACTAAAGGATCTGGTTAAAAATGTACAGGAATTAGGTATTCGATCAATAGCCATCCCGCCTTTAGGGTGTGGAAATGGAGGGCTGGACTGGTCGGAAGTGAAACCTCTAATTGAAAAAGCATTTAAGGACTTGGATGTGGATGTTCGTATTTATGAGCCAGTTGGCAGCCCAAAAGCTGATGAAATGAAAATCGGTACGAAAACACCACGAATGACCACATCAAGGGCCCTTCTTTTGGCTTCTTTAAATCAATACAAAGAACCAGATTATCGTCTTTCCGTGCTTGAAGTACAAAAAGTGGCATATTTTATTCAGGAGACTGGCGAGCCTCTAAAACTCAACTTTACAAAAGAGAAATATGGTCCATATGCTGAAAATCTTAATTTTGTGTTGCAGCGGTTAGAAGGGCATTTCATACGAGGTTATGGGGATCGAAATCGAAGTGCTGAAATTTATTTAATCAATTCTGCTGAGCAAAAAGCGTTTGATTATTTGAAAAATAGCAAGACCGAGACCAAGCGGCTGGAAAGAATCAGGAAAGTTATAGAAGGATTTGAGACACCATATGGAATGGAGTTGCTCGCAACTGTCCATTGGGTTATTAAAACTAAATGTCCTACTTCGAACGAAGAGCTTATAGCCGAAGTTCAGGAATGGAATGCTCGGAAAAAAGAATTGTTTCCTCAGAAGCATATCATTAAGGCATATGAGCATCTGAAAAAAGTACTGATAAATAAAACAGAGACTACGACCGGATAGCATCCTTACTTTAAAAAAGTGAGGATGCTTTATTATTTGAAGGTTTTGGAAGTGGCTGGATACCTCCCTTGGTGCCTGTCACTTCCCGGTTTTTGTCGAATGTGCTCGAATCGTTTTGACATAGAGAAGGACCGGGCAATATTTAATTCCTTCTCGCAGTAGCAAGGGAGAGTGCTTTTTAAAAATTCACATATATATGATACACTGGAACTACTTACAACTGAACATTTATAGACTAGGGGGCATGTAACATGACAAAAATCCAATGGGGTATTCTCAGTACGGCAAATATCGCTCAAAAAGCACTTATTCCGGCGATTCAGCGGGCAAAGAATGCAGAGGTGACTGCGATCGCGAGTGGCAGTGATGCCGGGAAAGCGCGGGCTGTCGCTGAGAAGTTTGAGATTCCGAAAACGCATGACAGGTATGAGGCGTTGCTTGAAGATCCGGATATCCAGGCTGTGTATATTCCGCTGCCCAATCACCTGCATAAAAAGTGGGTTATTGAAGCGGCCAAGGCTGGGAAACATATTTTGTGTGAAAAGCCGATTGGACTTGATGAGGAAGAGGCTCGGGAGATGCAGCGGGTGTGTGAGGAGAATGGTGTGCTGTTGATGGAGGCGTTTATGTATCATTTTCATCCGCAGCATGAGCGGGTGAAGGAGATCATGGCGTCTGGGGAGATCGGTGATGTGAGATACATGCGTGCGGCGTTTTCCTTTTTTATCGGGAATAAGGCGGATAATATCCGGATGCACCGCGAAAAAGGCGGCGGCTGTATGTATGATGTTGGCAGTTATGGTGTCCATTCGATTCGGAATATCCTAGGGAAGAGCCGAAGACAGTCCATGTTCACGCAGTTGTGGATCCGGATTATGAGGTAGATACGGATGTTGTTGGTTATATGACATTTGCGAGCGGTGTGACGGCTTCGTTTGATGCCAGTTTTAATTTGGACCTGCGTACGGAATATGAAGTGCACGGGTCGCATGGCAGTATTATCGTGCCACGAGCTTATCGGCCGGATGCCAATGGCGGCGAGGGATTGGTCATTGTTAAGAAACCGGGTGTGAAACGGACTGAAACTGTAAAAGGGGACCAGTACTGTGCTGAAGTCGAGCACTTTTCACAGGCCATTCTGGATGGCACTCGCGAATTGTATCACGACCTTGAAAACACCATTCATAACATGCGCGTGCTCGATGCGTGCTATGAATCTATCGAAACTGGCGGGCAAGTGCGTATACCCTAAAAGAAAAACCGGGAAGTGCCTGTCACTTCCCGGTTTTTGTCGAATGGTGTCGTGGGTTGGGTTGTAATATAAAAGCAAGAAGGAAGTGAACAAACGCGTTCGCTTCCTTCTTGCTTTTTGTTTCGGGTAATTGCGTCTATCTGGGGTCGGGCACGCCCGCCTCCACATGCCTACCAGACAAAAAGGTGGGCGATGGTGACGAATAGGGCGCCGAGTGCGTATTGAATGAGGATCAGCGGCCAAATCCATTTCAGCCATTTGACCCAAGGTACTCGGGAGACGGCGAGAGCGGCCATGAATGCGCCACTGGTTGGGGTAATGATGTTGGAAATGCCGTCGCCCATCTGAAACGCGATGACGGCGGTTTGCCGGCTGACATCAACCAAGTCTGCCAGTGGTGCCATGATGGGCATGGTTAAGGCTGCTTGGCCGCTTCCGGAGGGCACGATAAAGTTGAGAACACTCTGGGTGACGAACATACCAATAGCTGTCATGCCTGCCGGGAGCCCGCTAACCATATTGGACAAGCTATATAAAATGGTATCGATCGTGCGGCTGTCCTGAAGTACGACCAGGATTCCGTAAGCAAACCCGACTACCAATGCGCCTAGAACAATGCCCTCGCACCCTTTCACGAAGTTTTCAGCGAGCTGATTTAACCGCATTTTCCCGATTAATCCGACCACGATGCCCATAATGATAAATAACGCTGCGATCTCCTGGATATACCAGTCCAAAAAGATAACGCCTAATGCCAAACCGATGAGTGTGGCGATCAGAACCGTGATGATAAGGATCTGACGAACTGTAATCGGCTCCTGATCGACTTTTTCACTGATTTGTCGCTTTTGGTCTTCCTTATACATAAGGCTTTTTTCAGGATTCTTTTTAACCTTTCTGGCATAAAACATCACATACGCAATGCTGACACCGACAAATACGACCCACATCGCAATTCTAAACCCAAGCCCTGAAAACATTGGCAATTCGGCGATTGTTTGAGCCACTCCGACTGTAAAAGGATTCAGAAATGCCGCGGTAAACCCGGAGAAAGCACCAACGAGTACCATTGCCGCGCCAACCATGGAGTCGAATCCCATGCGAATTGCCAGAGGAATGATGACGAGCATAAAAGGAATGGTTTCCTCAGCCATGCCAAATGTCGCGCCGCCCAAGGCGAACAGCAGCATCACGGCAGGAATCATATAGATCTCTTTATTACTCATTTTTAATGAAATACTGCTGATCAGCTCATCCAATGCCTTGGTCTCAATCAATATACTGAAAGAACCTCCAACAATCAAGATGAAAAAGATAATCCCCGCCGCTTGTGACATGCCTTCTGGCAGTGCGAGAAACAGGTCAAAAAAGCCGGTCGGATTACTTTCCACCTGGTGGTAAGTGCCCTCAACAACGACGGTCGTTCCGTCTTCATCGGTTGTTCGCTCGAATTCACCTGCTGGGATGAAATATGAGGCAATTCCCATGATCACCATCAGGCCAAACAAAATGATGAAGACGTGTGGAAACTGAAACTTGGGTTTCTTCTCTTGGTTTGAATTGATCGGCTCCACTTCTTGGGTATTCAAATGTGTACGCACTCCTTTCCTATCGATTAGTTATGTTTGACTTGCTTCAAACTCTGCTCTGATTTTCTTGAAAAGCGCTTCATCGCTAAGAATGTCATATCCCGTCAATGCCATCGACAGCGCACCTTCTGATATAGCCCGGTGGCCGTCGTCGGTGACGGTTTTATCAGCAAATTCCTTCGTATGAAAGACAAGTCCTGGTTCATTTAAGCCAATGAAAGGATGGATGGCGGGCGCTACTTTGCTGACATCGCCCATATCCGTGGAGCCGAAGCTTTGTTCACCGGGATAGACGGGATGTACACTCACTTCACGCAAACGCTTGGTGAATGTTTCTGACAGAGCTTCATTCGTGACCAAATTGTCAAAGCTCGTTTCGTAGTTGGAAACCTCGAGCGACGCGCCTGTCATCAGTGCGGCCCCCTCGGCAATGTTTTTAACTTTTTCAATGACAGTATCTAAATAAGTGCGTTCCTTCGCTCTGATATAAAATTGGGCAACGGCTCTATCAGGCACCACATTAGCCGCCTGGCCGCCTTCCGTAATAATGCCATGTAAACGGGCATCTGAAGAAAGATGCTCTCTCAGCGCATTAATGCCATTAAATAATTGAATCACACCATCGAGCGCGTTGATGCCTGCTTCGGGTTCCGCGGCCGCATGAGAAGCTTTTCCCGTATACGTAAATTGGAGTGCTTCCATGGCAGATGTGCTCCCGCTCGCATAGGACTGGTCCGCGCCATGAACCATCATCGCAACGTCAACATCGTCAAAAACGCCTGCTTCACTCATTGCAACCTTGGCTCCGTTCGTTTCCTCTGCAGGTGTTCCAATGACCATCACCTTGCCGCCAGTTTCATGCACCACCTTACTCAGTGTGACGCCTGCTCCAACGCCCATCGCTGCAATCAAATTATGTCCGCAGCCATGTCCGACTTCCGGGAGTGCATCATATTCAGCGAGAAACGCAATCGTTGGCCCTGGTCTGTCACTGGTAAATACAGCCTTGAATGCAGTCGGACGATTGATAATCCCTGTTTCAACTTGAAAATGATGCTGCTTCAAAAAATCAACAAGCAGCTGCATGGACTGAAACTCCTCATCCCCCAATTCAGGATTCTCATAAAGGGTGTCTCCAATCTCAAACAGCTGCTGCTCGATACTTTTTAACGCGGTAGTTAATGTCGTGTCCATAAATGCCCTCCTAAGAAGTTAGAACTATTTAAATAGTCTCTATTGGTTTTCAACATTTTAGTATGATGACACCGTTTTGTCAAGGGTGTTTTGGGAATTGTGAGAAAAAATCAGTGCTGCGGTTTGGGATGGAATGCAGATATATGAGCCCGAGCGTGATTCAACGATTCCAATATTTGTCATGACTCCGGCGTCATGAATGTGGTTTTAATGGACATTGCTTTTGTAGAGTTGGGGTAGTCGGAATCGAGGGAGTTTGGCTTGAATCCCTTGGAGTTTTACAGTTCAAAGTTGAAGTTTGAGTGGTTATCAAGGAAGTCTTGGAAGCTATCGCTGGAGTTTGTCAATCTATCAGTGATGCTCAGCTATCTATCCGTCGAGTCTATATATCTAATTTTTTCCATCAAACGGAGAGATTTACCCTTTAATTCTGTAATTAAACCGCCTTATTCCAGTTGTAACGTCATCGTATTCTCATATTAATAGTCTTGTTATATTCATCTGTTACAGTGTATATACGCTATTAAAAATTGATCGTTCCTCAATGGAAGTTGGTATTCATACATACAGGAGGCTATTAAATGTCAGATAAAAGATATGTTCGGAAGTATGTTGTCGCGCCGGTCGTTGCTACTACGATTTTGTTAACCCCGGTGTTTGCAGGAAGTGTGTCAGCTACTACATATTATAGTTACGGTGACAAAGGTCCAGGTGTAACCGAGGTTCAGGAAGCATTAGTGGATTATGGTTACCGCATAAGCATAGATGGCAGCTATGGTCTCAACACAAGAAGCTCAGTGATCAGTTTCCAAACGGCAGAAGGACTGCAGGTTGACGGTTTTGCAGGACCGAATACACTCGCAGCGTTGAAGGTCTCAGGAAGCAGTTCAAGTAACTCCAGCAGTTCCTCTATTGTCTATTACAGCTACGGTGACACGGGATCCGGCGTTCGCCAGGTCCAATCGGATTTGAACAGACACGGCTTCAGCACATCTGTTGACGGCAGCTTTGGTCCAAGCACGAGAAGCACGGTTAAGAGTTTCCAGCGTGCGAAGGGTCTTTCGATCGATGGTATGGCCGGACCGAACACGCTTGAAGCGTTGAGCAAAAAAGCTTCTGGTAACAGCGGTAATAGTGGCAGTCAGGCAAGTGCGGACGGTGTGATCTCAACTGCCAATTCATTGATCGGGTCGCCATATGTATTCGGCGGAACAACGCCATCCGGTTTTGACAGCAGCGGCTTCGTCAATTATGTGTTAAAGAAAAACGGCATCAATGTCTCTAGAACACACGCAGGTATCTGGGCAAACAATGGTGTTAGAACGTCTTCTCCTAAACCAGGCGATCTCGTTTTCTTTAAGAACACATATAAAAATGGAATCTCTCATAGTGGAATCTATCTCGGCAACGGCAAAATGGTCCACGCTGGAACCCCATCCACTGGCGTTGAAATAACCAACATGAACTACAATTATTGGTCAAGCAGATACATCGGTGCCAAAACATTTTAATCAACTCACATCAAGCCATCCGCGGTAATCACACCGCGGATGGCTTTTTTCACGTTGATATATTTTTCGGGTGGTGACTGTCACTTCCCGAAATATGTCGAATGGAGATTAAAATTTTTTTAGATTCAGTTCAGTGAATTTTCATTTGGGGCGGTTATGGTGAATATGTAACATCAAAAAAGGAGGAATGAAGTATGAAACGGAAACTATTAATTGGCAGCACGGCTTTGGTATTAATTGGTGGCGGCATTGCCGGAACTTCTGTATTTGCGGCGTCCGCTGGGGAAGATGATGACGTTTCTCAAAAAGAACTGAAGGAAATGGCAAGCATTTCACAAGAAGAAGCGATCAACATTTCGCTTGAAGAAGTCCCGGGTGAAGCTGTCCAGACAGAGCTGGATGATGAAGACGGCAAGGCGGTCTATGAAGTCGATGTCAAAGCTGAAGACGGTAAGATGTGGGACTTTGAAATCGATGCCGAAAGCGGTGACGTTTTGCAAAAAGAAGCAGATGATGATGGTCGCGATGATGACGACGAACTTTCTGATCAGGAAGAACAAGCACAACTGAAAAAAGAAGCTGAGCTCACATCAGAAGAGAGCGAAACCATTGCGTTAAAAGAAGTTAAAGGCGATGTTATCGAAAACGAACTGGATGACGAAAATGGAACGGTCGTCTATTCCCTGGAAATTAGAGATGATCAGGGCGTCGAACATGAAGTTGAAGTCGACGCTAAAACAGGGGACGTTTTGAAAGTAGAGAAAGATGACGATGACGACGATGAAGATACAGACGATGATAATGACGGCGATGACGACGAAGATGAGGAAGATGATGACTAAGCGTCAGGAAAGTTAAGTCCAATGGGCTCTGTGTGTCTAGTAGCATGCAGGGTCCATTTGCTTTATAGTGGTGTTAATAGCGGAGAAGTTACCGGGAGGGCTGGTCATGAAGATTCTGGTTATTGAAGACGAAGAAGCGATATCGGAATTTATTGTGCTCGAATTACAATATGAGGGATACGAGACTACGGCGGCATATGACGGTAGAAAAGGGCTTGAATTGGCGCTGGCGCATGATTGGGATGTAATCCTCCTCGACTTGATGCTGCCGGGGCTAAATGGCATGGAAATTTGCAGACGGTTAAAAAATGAAAAGGATACGCCTATCATCATGATTACGGCCAAAGATAGTGTCATGGACCGGGTGCAGGGGCTGGATCGCGGTGCTGATGATTACATAACGAAGCCTTTTGCAATCGAGGAATTGCTCGCGAGGATCCGGGTGATCATCAGGCGTGAGGAGAAAACTTCTGCGTCGTCAAACAGGCTTACTTTTAAAGATCTGACCCTGGATGTGGAAACGCGTTTGCTGACAAAAGGCGATCAGGTCATTGAGCTGACGACAAAAGAATATGAGCTGCTGTATATGTTTATGAACAACATCGACCGCGTTTTGACAAGGGAAATCCTGCTTGAGCACATTTGGGGATATGATGCTGCGGTCGAAACAAATGTGGTAGATGTGTATGTCAGACATTTGCGGATGAAATTGGACGCTTCTGACAGGGACAGCTACATTCACACGTTGCGAGGGACGGGGTATGTGATGCGAACATGAAAAAAGTCAGGAATATTTTTCCGAAAAGCATGAGCATTAAATGGAAGTTGACATTGTGGGCGGCGTGCTTGATGTTGATTTTATTTTTGGCCTATAGTGTCTCGCAATATGTGATCATCCAAAACTGGGCGATGAACCAGGAAACCGAGTCCATTCAAAAAAAGATGGAAGAGGTTACGGCTTATATAGAGGGGATGCCTGCTGATCGGGATGTGGCAGAAAGTGCTGCGTACCTCGAGGTGCTGAATGAAGAGGATCAGACGATACGCGTGATTGGTGATGCGGGCGTGCCGGTTGTCACCGTCGCGGATGATGATGTCGATGAATGGCTTGAGCCGAAACGCTTGAAAGAGGAATCTTTGGAGGAAGTTGAGGTGGACGAGGAGTTACTGCTTGTTTTTCGGATGCCGGTTGAGAGGGACGGCTTCAGCGGGACCGTTGAAATTACACGTGATATCGAGAGTTATGAAAGTTTGTTTGAGCAGATCGGCATGCTCGTACTGGTGACCGGCATAGTAGCGATTGTGTTGAGTTTTATCGGAGGGCGTCTGATTTCTTTTCAACTGCTCAGACCGATTCATTCAATGATTGCCGCGATGAAAAATGTGAAGCAAAAAGGGCTGCAGGAGCGTGTTCCGGTTAAAAGTAATCGTGATGAAATGGCTGAGCTTGGCATGATGTTTAATGAGCTCATGGACAATTTGGAACGCGCTTTTCAACAGCAGCAGCAATTTGTCGAGGACGCCTCCCATGAATTAAAAACGCCTTTGACCGTGATTCATGGCCATTTGTCGTTGATCCAGCGCTGGGGCAAGGAGAATCCCGAAGTACTGGAGCGATCCATTCAGCTCAGCCTGAATGAAACAGACCGCCTTACGCACCTAGTGTCGGAGTTGCTGACGCTGACAAAAGGGCAGGACGATTCAACAGACGTTGCCAATCTGGAAAATATCCCGGTGAAGCAGAAGCTGGAAACGGTCATTGAGAATTATCAGCTCGTTCACAGTGACTTTGAGATTCGAGCAGATCTGGGCGTGGAATCCGGGACGACGCTGAAAATGGTTCAAAATCACTTTGAACAGATGATGATCATTGTTCTCGACAACGCCATTAATTACTCAGAGGATGAAAAAGTGATCGATCTTAAGGCGCGGCAGGACGACGGCCGCCTGGTCATCGAGGTGACAGACTATGGGATCGGCATTCCCGAAAGTGAGATACCATTCGTATTCCGCCGCTTTTACCGCGTCGATAAGTCCAGAAGCCGGAAACAAGGCGGCAATGGCCTGGGATTGGCCATTGTTAAACGGCTGGTGGAAACGTATGGTGGGACGATTGAAATTGATAGTGAATATGAAGAATGGACCACGGTGAGGATTGCTTTTCCGAGCTAGAGCACGTGCCTGAGCGGGTGCCTGTCACTTCCCGGTTTTTGTTGGATTTTGTCGAATTGATATCGGTAGAGGTTATTGTTCTACCAATGGAATTTCAACATCTATTACTGCAATTCTGGTTAATTTTAGTTACTCAACTAACTGGGAGTAGGGGGGAGCATGCATTTAATCATGTATCAGTCATTACTGAAGTAACTGGTGTCGTTGCTCGCATAAATGGTAAGGTTGCTCTCGTAAATTGCGTTCTTGCTCTCGTAAGTTGTAGGGCTGCTCTCGTAAATTGCGTTCTTGCTCTCGTAAGTTGTAAGGTTGCTCTCGTAACAGGGGTCCTTGCTCTCGTAACAGGTGCCCTTACTCCCGAAAAAGGGGAAGTTGCTCTCGTAACTGTCGTCGTTAGTGTTGCTGGCAGCTGCTCGCTCAAAACCTATGGGGATGTATTGCAAGTGGATTGACTAAATAGCATATTTCCTCAGATCGAAACTGTTGTAAACCTCCAGTACAGAAAAGAGGTGAATAAAATGAATATGCTTTTTGTTAGAGAAGATATCGATCAATTAGTAACCAAAAATTATGCGCATCATAACACAAGGAAATCTTTTCGCGAAGCCATGTTGAAAGATTTGGCACAGTTAGCGGCCAAATACGGGTTAACTGGCATGCAGAGGTATCGAGATGATACGTCTGGCACGGGTATAGATGTTGGGTGGCAGGATCAGGAAGGCCATTTGGTATTGGCGATTGAAATTGATAACAGTTTAAGATCAAGATCTGTTGAGAAATTGGCTAGTTTGCCTGATCATGTTGAGAGGGTATGGCTTTGCTACTCACCAAAGGAAATTGATGTTCAGGCGTATGAGGATAATGTTAATGGGGTTGTGATGAAATATGAATTAGGGTTTGGAAGGAGAGAGGGTTAAATATTGGGAGATCAGACATAGGGTCCCGTTTTGAGCCAACCAGTGCCGTATTCGACAAGTGCCTGTCACTTCCCGGTTTTTGTTGGAATTTGTCGAAAGCTGCAGTGTTTGGTAAGAGCATTCGCTGGTGCTTGTACAGAGTTAGTAGCGCTTTCTATCAGGAGAGTTATTAGTATAAGAACGATTTTAAGCGTTATGCTTGATATGCTAAGGTAGGAAAAAGATAGTATTTCCTGAAAAAGTATTGTATACAAACATTCCGACAAAAATTCTACATTCAAGAATGGAGAGGATATATTGTCATTATTCACAGATGACCAAATTCAGATGATACGCAGCGAACGCAAAGATTTTGAACAAACGCAACAGATCTCAGACAAACTATTGGAATTGATGTATGAGCAGAATCTTTTCAAGTTGCTTGTACCTCAAGCTTTTGGAGGAAAGATGCTGGATTTGCCACAAGCTGTGAACATTTTTCAGGAAGCATCCCGTATAGAGGGTAACTTTGGCTGGTTGGTCACAGTCGGTTCAGGCGGAGGGATGTTTGTGCCGAATATGACCGAAGAAGCTGCCAGACGTTTTTATTCTCCTCGACAGGCAGTTGTTGCGGGCAGCGGCTTCCCGGCCGGAAAAGCACGGCCCGTAGAGGGTGGCTATAATGTTAATGGCAAGTGGTTTTATTGCAGTGGGTCCCAATATGCTACTCTGTTTACGGCAAGTTGTGTCGTTGAAAATAGAGATGAAAGCAGTCAAGAGATCCTGGCCATGGAGCTGGATCCTGAACAGGTGAATGTGCTTGATGACTGGGATGCGTTTGGGCTGAAAGGCACGAGCAGCCATTCCATTCAGGTGGTTGATCAATTCGTTCCCAGCAGCCGTGTATTTTCCCTGTTTGAGCATCAAAATGATTACGCTGGGCTTGTTCACACATACCCTTTTATGATGTTTTCAGAAGCGTCATTTGCAGCTGTTTCACTTGGTATTGGACGGCACTTTTTAGAAGAAGTGGAAGCCATCTTGGAACGAAATAAAGCAGCCTGGCAAAAGGGCTCAGGCCATCGCTATACGTTTTTGAAAGGCAAGCTGGATGACGAAAAGGGACGCTGGAAAAGAGCTAACGAGGCATTTCACGAGGCCGTCCGATCGTCGTGGGAGAAACATGTGAAAGGAGAAGAACTCTCTGAAACGTTGCAGAAGGGATTTTCTGTCACGGCAAAGCGTGGTGCGGCAACAGCTGTATATTGCGCCAATAACTTGTTTCGCTACATTGGCATGCAAGCTGTGATGGAGGGCAATGCACTCAATCAAATCTGGCGGGATCTACACACTGCCGCCCAGCACACATTCCTGACCCCACGTGACTCGGAAGAATCCACACCATATTAAAAGGAAGCACGCGACCCCGTGCTTCCTTTTAATTATGTGAACATACAAACGGTGCCTGTCACTTCCCGGTTTTTTTCGAATGGTGTTTTCAAGTTCTCTCGAAAACCAACACTAAAAAACCCACTGCCTCGGCTATGGGTTTTAAACTGCTAGTATGCGATTGACTTTCTTCGTAATATCGTCAACGTTTGTGTTGAGTGCAAAGGCTATTTCTCTGAAGAATATGTTTTTGATGTCCATTAATAATTGTCTATCGCTCTCGTTGAGCTTCTTGCCATCGTCTTCAATTTCGTTTCGCTTGCGTATCAAAGTGTTGGCAAGTTTGGCGATATCCAGTCGGCTGCCGGTGTTGATCATTTTCCCGTATACAAGTGCACGTTTTTGCGGCCTTTCGATCCATTCGATTCCCTCTGAATGAAACGATTGCAAAACTTCTTTCGCCTCTGCTTTGCCAATTAGATTCCGCAGCAGGGTTTTGCCATTTTCCACAGGGATGTGGGCAGTTAGATTGCTGCTGTTTTCGATGGGGCGTAAAACATAGTATGTTCGCGTTTTTCCGGCATATGTTTTGTCACAAATTTCATCGATCCGACAAATGCCATGGGTTGAATAGATCGCTAAATCTCCAGTTTGAAGCATGTTATAAACCTCTTTCGATTTATTTGTCAACTTAGTTTACTAATCTCATTATACCCCAATCCGGAAATTTTATCAACTTGGTTGACATTTGGGGTGCTGTTTTGTATATTATTGGGCAGAATATGGATTGGGGGAAGGTTCATGGGGATGAAGTGCAGCGTGTGAATTTAATTGATGCGATTGGTGAGCGGCATATGCAGCTGCGTGAATTTTTGGATGTGCGTTGGAATGAAATGAGTGATATTTATCTCTCACATTCGGAGTGGCGCATCATAACGCAGATCTATCGTGAGGAGCAAACGACGATATCGACGGTGACAAAACATATGGATATATCCCGTCAAGCGACACACAAGTTTATCAAGCGGATGACGGAAAAAGGGCTGGTCATTGTCATGAACCAGGAAAATAACAAGAAGGAAAAAGCAATAACATTAACATCGTTGGGTAAGGAGTGCTATGAAAAGAACGAAACCCTGAAAACCGAACTAGAAACTAAAATTGCTGAGCATATAGGAGCGGAAAACATTCAGATGCTCAGCAAAATCATACATATGGACTGGGGTTTAAAATAGAAAATTCGGGAGGTGCCTGTCACTTCCCGAAATATGTCGCATTCGACAAGTGACAGTCACTTCCCGGATTTTGTCGAATGTCCGTTGGTTGTTTAGTGGACAATGGACCGGGTAAATGGAATAATACGAATTAAAGATGGAAATAAATTTTGCACGTGGATAGGAGCATTCAGATGAGTCAAGATCAGGGAGGCAACAACAACCGAAATGAGCAAGTGGAGGATTTGATGCATTCCATTTCTGAAGCGCTACAAGGCTCCAGGCTCCCGGAGAAGGTCAAAGGGATTGTGCAGGAAGAGCTGAACAACTTGCGGGCGTTCACCTTGGATGCGCGGCCTGCACGGATTGCGATTGTCGGTCGCCGCGGTGCTGGAAAGTCCAGCTTGATTAATGCAATTTTTGGCGAACAGCGGGCAGAAATCGGTGATGTGAAGGCGCAGACGGGCGCTGGAAAATGGTATGCTTATGAATCCGAACTGGGCAGTCTTGAAATTTTGGATACAAGAGGTCTGGGTGAAGCGGACAAGCCGGGTGAAGCTTTTGAACATGGGTCAGCATTGGAAGAAGTTAAGGCTTCAATAGAGGAGAAGTGCCCGGATGCGATCTTATTTTTAAGCAAGGCGAAAGAGGTCAGTGCGCGGATCGATGAGGATTTGCAGCAATTATTGGATCTGAAGCAAAGCATTCGGGCGGCACATGCGTATGATGTGCCGATCGTCGGAGCGGTTACACAGGTGGACGAGCTGAGTCCGAAAAAGCCTGACACCCCGCCGTTTGACCATCCTGTAAAACAGCAAAACATATCTGAAGCTGTTGATATTTTAACCGGGAAATTAAGTGATGCGGTCTCAGAGCCGGTTAAGGTCATCCCACTCTGTTGCTATCTTGAATTTGAAGACGGTAAAATTGTGTACGATATCAGATGGAACGTGGATACATTGCTGGATTATTTGATTCAGCAGTTGCCCAATGAAGCGCAGATTATTTTAGCCAAACTCTCGAAGATCCGTTCTGTTCAAAAAAAAATTGCCCGGAGGATTGGCCGTAGTGTAGCGGGAATGACTGGAGTGGTGGGTGCTAACCCCATTCCGTTGTCAGATCTCCCGGTCATCACGGGCATGCAGACGGTAATGGTGACGATTATTGCGCTCATCAGCGGGCAAAAAATTGATCGGAAAGGCGTTCTGGAGTTTTTCGGCGCGCTGGGCGTGAACGTGGCGGCTGGCTTTGCACTTAGGCAAGTAGCCCGCCAGCTCGTGAAATTTGTCCCAGTAGCCGGGAACGTCGTGTCAGGCGCCGTGGCATCTGCAGGAACCTATGCCTTATGCGAAGCCGCGATCGCTTACTTTATTGAGGACGAACCGATCACAAGGGTGAAAGACATCTATAAAAGAGTGTTTAGAAGAAAGAAAAAAGAAAATCAAGATGACACGTGAATGTAAGACACGAGCGCCCCTGAACCATTTCAGGGGCGTTTTCGCTGTCTGGTGGTGCCTGTCACTTCCCGATTTTTGTTGAACTGTGACGAATATTATTGCCCTAATACCCTGACTTTTCGAGGGGTTTGTTTGTGAGGTGGTGGAATTTTGTGTAAAATGAAACGTATATCTAAATTAGGGGGAAGTATCATGCTTGCAATTGTGAATGGGGTAATTTTTGACGGTACAGGAAACAAGTTTGATAACAAGGTGTTGCTTGTAGAAGGAGGAAAGTTCAAAGATATTGTTTCACCGGAAGATGTTCCTGGGAACGCTGAAACAATCGACGCTTCCGGTAAAGTAATCACACCCGGGCTGATCGATGTACATACACATCTCGGTGTTTCTGAGGAAGGTATCGGCAAAGATGGAAGTGATTTTAACGAGACGAGTGATCCGGTCACACCAGAAGTGCGCGCAATCGACGGCATTAATCCGCTGGAACAAGGGTTTAAAGATGCCAGAGCGTCCGGTATTACGACGGTTCAGGTCATGCCCGGCAGCGCTAACGTTATAGGTGGTGAGATGGTCATTTTAAAAACAGCCGGCACAATTGTGGATGAAATGGTCGTTAAAGCGCCATCTGGGATGAAGGCTGCTATGGGTGAGAATCCAAAACGTGTTCACGGCGATAAAGGGAAAATGCCTGTGACGCGCATGGGCGTTGCGGCCAAGCTGCGTCAGAAACTGATTGAAGCACAAAATTACATTAATAAAGCTGACGCAAAACGGGATCTGGCAATGGAGAACTTGGCAAAAGTGATTCGAAAGGAAATTCCGCTGAGGGTACATGCTCATCGTGCTGATGACATATTGACCGTGCTGCGCATCAAACGCGAATTTGATATTGATCTCACGATAGAACATTGCACAGAAGGCCACAAAATTGCCGATTACGTGAAAAAGCATAATGTGCACGTGTCGGTGGGGCCGACCATGTCAACGCGTTCGAAGGTGGAACTTAAGGACAAAGGTTGGACAACGATCAAGACGTTGCTTGATGCGGGTGTCCCGTGCTCGATCACAACAGATCATCCCGTGGTCGGCATCGAATATTTAATAACAAGTGCCGTTCATGCCATCCGCGCGGGGATTTCCGAGGAACAGGCATTAAAAGCATTGACCGTTGATGCAGCCCGGCACCTCGGGGTCAGCGATCGCGTTGGCTCCATAGAACCGGGGAAAGATGCGGATTTTGTAATCTGGTCCGGTAATCCTTTTAAGTTGGAAAACACGGCTGAAGAAGTATTTATCGCGGGGGAAAGAGTGTAGACTCAACGGTCATAATTGGCTCTAAGAATTGCAGAGGACAAAGGAAGCCTTCAAGTGGAGAAGGCTTCTTTTTGCATGTCACGGGATTTCGACAAGTGCCTGTCACTTCCCGAAATATGTCGAATCAAGGGCTGGATATTCTGCTCCGGCAGCTCGCTGGTTGCTGCCACAGCCTGTCCCTTCTATTTTAACTTCCCGCCGAGTGGGTATGCGGTTAAGTTCGACTGTTTTACTGTAGTACCGGCTGATAAGATCGTGAATGGTGCTGAACTCCCGCTCTGCAAACAGATACTCGCGGATGACTTTATTAGTATACAGCGCCATTTCAGCCTGGTCGACCTCGGCAGTTTCTTCTTCAGTAACTTGTTCCCGCTGATCACGGACTTTTGCCTGATAAGCGTGGTACAAGTTTACAAACTGTTTATACTGATCCTGGGCTTCTTGATCGGTCCTAAAGCGCTCGATCATCCCATTCAAAGCTTGAAAATCCTCCTGCCCAAGCAACTCGGAACAAAACGTCTCCATTTTTCCAACAACAAAATCTCTGTCCAACTTAATCATCCACACATCAACCCTTCCATACCTGCTATGTCTCAACTCTACACCACCCCAACTCGCAAAGCAGTGAGCCAACTCACTCATGTATAAAAGACGTTCCGAGTCCCTCCAAAGTGCCTGTCACTTCCCGAATTGTGTCGAATGGGAAATTGTTTTTGTGATGCGTGATGTGGCTCACTGCAAGGGCGGGTGTTCCTGTTTATAATCAGGGTAGTTAGATGAAATTCAAGATAATTTATATATAGGAGGAATGAACAGTGAGTACATACGCTGCAACGATTAAGGTGACAGAGTATCCGCCGCATCTGAAGCATAAGGTGATTTTCGAGACGTTTGAAAAGTTGGCCTCGAGTGAAGCAATGCTGATTGTGAATGATCACGATCCTAAGCCTTTGCACTATCAGTTCAACTCAATGTACCCGAGCAATACGCATGGGAATATATAGAACAAGGACCGGAGACCTTCCAGATCAAGATTGACAAATTATAAGCGAGGAGCTGATTGTCATGGCAAACGCGCAAATTGTTGATGAAAACACATTGAAAATCACCCTCGTTGTTGATGATGCTGTCACCATGGTGCAAGAAGCGGCAAGTCATTTAGAGAAATACGCTCACGACATTGCAACGATATATGAGAAAATGCCTGAATTTGATTATACATTTTTCTGTTTCTACGCCTATGACAGCGCCCAGCTTTTTGAAAACATACTACCCGTCGATCCCAAGCAATACAACTCCTTCTCGCTCGACGCACCCGACGCCTTTTTCTACACACTCTACGGGGGAATGGCCGCTTTGTACGAGAAAGTGCCTGTCACTTCCCGAATTATGTCGAATGGGTGAGTGAAATCTCAAGGCGTTTAGCAGCCAAAAAGGAAGCCTGCAATTTTAGCGGGCTTCCTTTTTTCTTACTTAACGTATTTCCCTTTCACTTCAAACGGATACAAATAAGTCGTCTGCGATGCCCCGGCATGGGCCAGCGCGCTGGACCTCTGAGGTATAAAACTTCCAATATTGGTGTTTATGGATTCTACGCGCGCTTCATGCAGGCTCCAAGACGTGTGCGCGATCGTTGCTTTAAAAATACGCTCTCCTTTTATGCTGTAAAAGTGATACCGTTCAGTAAGCCAATGCTCCAGTGTTCCGGCATCTGGAGTAAACATTTCGGATGCATGCCGAACATCTACCGAAAACTGAGCTTCAGGGTGGTTCATATTGTAAGCCAACCTGCCCCCGCCATGATCTGTACTAAACCGAGCGTGATGATACGGAAGGGACATCATCCTCGCCCCCAGTGCAGCCAGCCTGCTGTTGGTATAGACGTTGAGAAATTGAACAGCTGGCTCCTCGTAAAAAACGGATGTACGTCCGAAAATTCAGCTGGAAATGAGAACCGAGCGTAACCAAGTCCGATCCCCAGCGCGGCTTGGTGTGGACAGCCTTAAACGGGACAATGCCCACCCAAGCTTGTCCATCAAACGTATCCAACACGAAAGGCTCTGGCACGAGTGGCCGGAGTACCTCATACGGCACCGGCCAATGCAAAAATAAAGGCTTGTCCCACTCCTGTATCCCAATCCACGGCACATCCATATCAACACAGCCTCCTTATATTACTGGATACCCAATCATTACCGTTCATTATAACACTTTTCCCTACTTAAAATTCCTCCCCCGATTCGACAAAAACCGGGAAGTGACAGGCACCAATCTGGTATTTGTTCAAAAATAGTGGTCATATATGGGTGTTTTCTACCATATATTATGCTAGAGGATTCATAGAGTGAGTATTTTAATGTTGAGGGGGAAGTTGATGCGTAAATGGTTGGTGGTTGTCATGATGATGGGGTTTGTTGGATTGTTTGGATGTTCGAATGCAGAATATGATCAGGCTATGGCGGACGGTCAGGCCGCGCTTGAGGAAGCGGATTATGAAGCAGCGGTTGAAGCTTTTGAACGGGCTTTGGAGGAAAAAGCTGATGATGAAGAAGCTAAGACCTTGCGCGCTCAGACAGAAATGGTTATGGAAGCATCCGAACAATTAACAGCAGGAGCGCTTGACGAAGCACTTGCACTAATAGAGAGCGTGATAGAAGAGGATCACGGCTCAGACCTGCTTATTGAGCACGCCGAAGAAATGCAGGATGAGATAGAAACGCTTCAGACACAGCAAAAGGAATATGCCGCTGCTTTTGAAGAGGCTGAAAAAGCCCTCGCCAAGGAAGAATTCGATGAAGCTGCAGCAGCGATTGAAGTCCTTTTAAAAGAAGACTTGAGTCACGCCGTCTTTAATGATATCCAGGAAAACTCTGAAAAACTGCAGGCATCCATAAAAGAGCAAAAAGCTGAAGTAGAACGTCTTGCAAAGGAAGAAGCGCGTAAGAAGAAGGAATCTGAGGAAAAACGGAAGAAAGAAGCGGAAGAAAAAGCACGCGCTGAAGCCGAGGCAAAGAAACAAAAAGAGGCAGAAGAGAAGAAGCGGAAAGAAGCAGAAGCCAAAGCAGCGGCCGCTAAAAAGAAAGAGCAGCAGGGGATTGATATCGAAGCCTTCACAGGGTACTGGCTGAATCCGACTAATGATCTCGCTATTCACGTCGCTCCAACTTATATATCCAGTGCTGTACCCTATTCAGATGTGATGAGCAATGATGCGATCAGCAGTGTGTCTTCTGTAAGCCAAAACGAAATCCAGGTGAAGTTTACAAATGGTCACACTTCAAAACTTAAGCTTTCAGGTGACAAATCAACTATGAGTATTTTCGGGGAAAGTTACAGACGCGTGTCAAAAGAGGAGGCTAATGCGATATTTGACGGGTATTATGAATTACCGTGATGGTGGGGAAGGGGAAAATCGGATAATTTGTGAAGAAGGCTGCTGACCTTAGTTGGCAGCCTTCTTCTACGTTTGAACATTGGCCATTTCACTCAACTATTAAAGGATTTAAATTCTAAAAGCAGGTGTTTTCCCCGTCTTTGTCGAATAGTGTAAATGAAAACAAAATAAACAGCATATCTATCACTAAAAAGATGGGAATGATTACATGAAGGTCATGCACTATAACATTATGGATGGGTGTCCTGATAAAGACAGACGTTCAAGACTAAAATCCTGGATACAAGAACAAAAGTGTGATGTCATTAGTTTCAATGAACTCAACGGATGGGATCAAGAGACTTTTCAAAATGAAATGAAGGCGTTGGGTTTAGATTATAGTATTTTGTTTGAAATGACAACGAGCCCATATTTCGTAGGGATTGCATCCAAATATCCGATCACAGTTATCGAACAAATAGAAAAAGACCCAATTTATCACGGCTTATTACATGTAGAAATTAAAGGGATTCGTTTTGTTGTGGCTCACCTGACACCTTTTGAATCGAAAAAACGAGAGCGTGAAACTGCTTTTATTGCAGATGTAATTCAACATATTGATGGACCAGCAGTTGTTATGGGGGATCTAAACACTCTATCACCGTTGGATAGAGTGCAATACGAAAAAAATAACGTAATTAAGTATTTGAAAGAAAACAATATATTGAACCGGCAACACCTTCTTGAAGGGGAAATTAATTATAAACCAATGGAATTATTGCTGGGAGCAGGACTTCGTGATACAAGGACTTCAAAGGAATTTCAGCATACCTTTCCAACGCCGTACATCGAAATGCAGCAAAATGGAGCTCAATTGCGCATCGATTACCTTTTAGCGAATAACGCAATGTACGAGAAACTGATAGACTTTGATATTGTACAAACAAAAACAACACGAACGTTATCAGATCATTATCCGATTCAAAGCGTATGGAATATATAAAGAAAGCAGGATAACTATGACAAAATTTATTTATTTTACTGATACACATATTGGGGCAAATCCTGTAGGGTTCTGTCAGCAGCCAGCATACCCTCAATCTATTAATAACCTAGTTACGTATCTCAAGAACGTTGTTGTAAGCGAACAGATTGATTTTGTGGTCCATGGAGGTGATTTGGTTCAAACGTGCAAAAAAGATTTGATCCAAGAAGCGGTCAAGCTAATGAATTTTTCTGTGCCCGTTTATTTATGTTTAGGTAATCATGACTTAGATCATAAGAATGCAGTTAATACATGGATGGAGAATGCCCCTAATCTATTTTGCGAAAACAAGCCAGCTTATTCTGTAATTGACAAGACATCTGCACTGCATATTATACCTAATCATTGGATAGACAATCACTTATACTATTGGGAAAACAAGCAAAATCCTTACTTTACTCAAGCTCAAATTCATTATCTGGAAAAGAAATTCCAAGCACATCCAGACAAAAAACATATTTTAATAACCCATAGCCCTGTATTTGGTATGAGCAAAAAACAGAGTGGATTAGATCACGTTATCCACGAACCGCCACTTTCTTTTCAGGATACAATTCTTCAAACAAGCTTGCAGTATCCTGAGTTAAAACTCGTTTTATCCGGTCATAATCATCTTAATACCTTGAAACAAAGAAATGGCACCCTATTTGTATCGGGAAGTTCTTTCATAGAGACACCGTTTGAGTATAAAATAATTGAAGTTACTGAGAGGTGTATCAACCTTAGAACTCATTCAATTGGTCAAACAGCGTTGTTGGATTTCGTTCCCTCATATAATTATGAAGCCACATATGTTCAAGGGCGTGAACAAGATCGCCATGTAACTCTAAACTTTTAACAAGTTTTGATATCAGTAGTATAAAAAGTGCCGTATGAAATTTAGTTTCATACGGTTTCTTATATTTTAATAGACCCCTCATAGTTTAAAAATTATTTCATAAAAAATGCTAGTGATAAAAAATATTTTCAAAAAGTATTGACATTGTCACTAATTAGAAATAAAATGACAATGAAAGCGTTTCCCTGCGATGACGTTTTCTATAATTTAAAGGGGGCAATAAAATGCGTAAAAGTTTAAGAGGAGTAATGCTGGCCATTCTTTTAACTGGGTTATTAATTGCGTTGGCTGCTTGCGGCGGCAACAATGACGAATCTTCCAGCGGTAGTGGAGATGAAAACGGTTCGGGTAACGAAGGCCTTTCAGGTGACGTAACAATGTGGACAGCATCTTTAGCTGGTGAACCTTTTGATAGTTACTTTGATGACATAAAAAAGGATTTTGAAGAACTTCATCCAGATGTCAATGTTATCATTGAGGATATCCCACAGGCAGAAATAGAACAAAAAGTATTAACTTCTTTAACAGGCAGTGACGTCCCGGATCTTGTGAATTTAGCTCCGAGATTTGTGTTTAATATTGCTGCACAAGGCGGGTTGCTGGATCTATCAGATAAGATCGATGAAGATACAAAGGATTCATATCTTGAAGGACCGTTTAAAGCAGGATATTTCGACGAGGGCTTATACGCATTGCCTTGGTATCTTACAACAACTGTAAGCTGGTACAATAGTAACCATTTTGAAGAAGCAGGAATAGATTCACCACCAAACAGCACTGAGGGAATCTACGAGACTGCTAAATCTATAACAGAAGAGACAGGAAATCCTTCTTTCTATCAGGTTATTAACGAAGGAGAAACTGTGATCGATAAAATGATTACGCTTGCAAATGGTGATCCGATTGTAGAAAACGGTAAAGCACAAATAACTGATAATGATAAGATATTGGAGTTCTTTACATTAACTCAAAAAATGTACGAAGAAGGCATCATACCACAGGAAAACGCTGAGGGAAGCTTCACGACTGCTCAAGAATTATATATGGCAGAAAACATTTCTTTCCTTGAGACTGGCGTTACATTCCTAGGCCCGATCGAATCAGGCGCGCCCGATGTTTATGAAGCATCAAAAGCAGGGCAGCCGTTAAATGACGAAGATGCACCGATGAACGTAGCGATTATGAACTTCTCTATTCCTTCAAAAACGGATAATCCAGATGCAGCGGTTGCTCTGGCGGAATTCGTAACAAATGCAGAGAATCAACTTGAATTTGCTAAAGTAGCCGGAACAGTGCTGCCTTCAACAAAAGAGTCGTTAGAAGACGATTACTTCCAAAACCCAGGAGATTCACCAAAAGCACTAGGGATGCTGGAAGCTTCAAAGTCATTAGAACGTTCGGAATCACTGATGCCACCTTTGGAAAATAACCCGAAGTTGCGTGAAATCGTAAAAATGACATTTGTTGAAAATTTGCAGGGTAAGCTGACACCTGAGGAAGCATTGAAGAAAATAGAAGATGAGTGGAATGCTTCATTTGAAGATGCAGGGATAACAGACGTCACATTTTAATAAAAACTTAGAGACTAGCATTTAAACCGCTAGTCTCTATCATTCCAAGGGGGGAATATGGGTGAGCAGAAATGCTAAAGCGGCATCAAAAAAGAAGATCATGAGAAATATAACGCCCTGGCTATTTTTACTCCCGGCGATCGTTATTTTAGGAACATTTCTCATCATCCCCATTGTTGAGGCGTTCAGATGGAGTCTACTGGATTATAAGCTGATCGCTGACACAAGTGAATTTGTTGGCCTTGCAAACTTTAAAGAAATATTCTCGGACGATATGTTTTGGAAAGCATTTGTTAACACAATCTTATACTTGGCTATCGTTCTGCCATTGAACATCTTTCTTCCCATGATTTTGGCTTCTTTGGTAAATCAAAAAATCAGGGCTGTAGGAGCCTTTCGTGTATTGTATTATGTGCCAGTTGTAACGCCGATCGTTGTTGGAGCGATCATGTGGAAAATTCTTTATTCACAAAGCGGAGCTGTATCAAACTTTTTGGTGTGGATCGGTGTTCTGGATAAAGGAATGAACTTTCTTACAAACTCAACAACTGCTTTAGCAGCGGTTGCTTTTATCACGGCGTGGAGAGGGCTTGGTTATTATATGATCATGTACTTAGCTAACCTTCAGTCCATTCCGAACCAATTATATGAATCTGCAAGTATCGATGGCGCTAACACGATCCAAAAGTTTACTAGAATAACGATGCCTATGTTAATGCCTTCCATCACACTCGTTTCAGTGTTGACGATTGTAAATGGGTTGAAGGTGTTTGAAGAAATTGCATTGACAACTGATGGTGGGCCAGCCGGAGCCACGACTACACTTGTTATGTATATATATGATAAATTCATGAACCTTGATGTCAGTATTGCTTCTGCTGCTGGAATTGTTTTATTGGTACTAGCGATTGTGGGTTCTTTAGTACAAATGAAGCTGACCAGTGGCCGCGAAGAAGATTTAAGGGCTTAAAAGGAGTGATACAATGAGAACCCAAATGAAGTTAAAAAAAATATTGGTTTATATTTTAATGTTACTTATCACTTTGGTTACAGTCGGTCCGTTGATATACACCTTCTTTATAGCCCTGAAGTCCCCTGAACAAGGCATATATGACGGATTATTACCAACAGACCCCACGATGGTTAATTTCATAGATTCATTTAACAAAACAAACTTTGGGGTATTTTTATGGAATACTGTGATTGTTACCGGTATAGCTATTCCGCTTAATATTTTATTTAGCAGTCTGGCGGGTTATGCGCTTGCCAGAATCGATTTTAGAGGTCGCACAATCGCACTGACGCTTATTATTTCAACAATGACTGTTCCGTTTCAATTGTATATGGCACCTTTATTTCAGATTGCTGGCCAATTAGGTCTTAGAAACACACATATTGGATTAACCGTCTTGCAAATTGCTACAGCGTTTGGGATTTATTTTATGCGTCAGGCCTTTTTAAGCATTCCGAAAGATTTGGAGGAATCCGCGTATTTGGACGGTGCTAATAAATTCCAAGTTTGGTATAAAATTGCGATGCCACTTGTGAAGCCGACGATTGTTTCACTGGCCATTTATACTTTTACATTCACTTGGGGCGATTATTTATGGCCGCTTATTAATACAACAGACAGCAGTATGTATACTTTGTCCATTGGGTTGGCGCAAATGTCACAAAACTTCGATGGCGGGAATCTCAAGTTAATTAGTGCTGCTTCAATTTTAACGACCATTCCAAGCTTATTGATCTTTATTTGGTTACAGAAATACTTTATATCCGGTGCTACAGAAGGTGCAGTAAAAGGATAAAAGCGTCTAAGGAGAGGTACTATGAGAACTTTTTTAGCATTTGATATAGGGGGTTCTTTTATCAAATACGGTGTACTCACAGAAGCGGGTACTTTTGTAGAAAAACATGAAACAGCAACAGAAGCCCACTTGGGCGGAAGCTCCATTATAGAAAAGGTTAAAGAAATAGGTACATGCTTTTTGGAAAAATATATTATAAGTGGCGTGTGTGTAAGTACGGCAGGACAGGTTGATTCGAAAAAAGGGGAAATCTTATATGCCTCACCGCTTATCCCCGAATATACTGGCACGCCTTTGAAAAGAATTCTGGAAGATCATTTTGAACTTCCTGTAGAAGTTGAAAATGATGTGAATAGTGTAGGGCTGGCCGAATCCTGGCTGGGAAAAGGGAACCGCGCAAAGAGCATGTTTTGTCTAACTGTTGGAACGGGAATTGGCGGGAGTTATATTATCAATAATAAACTTCATACGGGTCATAGTTTCAGCAGTGGAGAAATTGGTTATATTCCGATCGAGGGAAGTCAGTTTGAAGAATTAGCCTCAACAAAAGCTCTGATTGATTATGTGGCTGAACAAAAAAGCATTTCATCTGATGCCATAAGTGGGAAATGGATCTTTGATATGGCGAAAAGTGGTGACGAGATCTGCATTCAAGCCATTAATCGGTTGGTTTATTATTTGTCAAAAGGGATCGCAACCATCACTTATATCATGAATCCAGAAATGATTGTCATCGGCGGGGGATTACGCATCAGAAAGATTACCTATATCCGCTCATTATGGAACAGTTAAAGAAAGATATCATTCCCGCAATTTTACAGCAAACAAAAATTGAAATCGCCGGAACGCTCAACAACGCGGGGATGATCGGGGCGTTGCGACACTTTCTTATACAGGAATCTTTGCAGCCTTTTAACAAGATCACAACACTGATCGAATCAAACAAGCATATGTTAACAAAAGGGGAAACGACAATCGCCAATTATATCATTACTAATCTGGATGAAGTGCCTGATTTTACGATATCTGAAATGGCTAAAAAGATCGACGTATCCAGCTCAATGCTTACTCGATTTTGCAAGAAACTGGGGATTGATTCTTATAGCAAATTCAGATTGATGGCTAAAGAAGCGATTGTGGGCGGTCGTATTCATGATAAGCCCGATACAACAAGTCTCATTGAAGTAAAGCAAGATTATATCACAATACTAAATAAACTTGAAACCTTAAATGAAGGTTATGACGTTAAAGAATTTGCTGCCCGACTCAAAAACGTAAATCGAATATTTTTTTATGGGCTGGGCGAAATGTCGTTTGTCGTGACGCAAATAAAGTATAAATTAATGGAACTAGGCATCATAGTTGATTGTTTTTCCCATAAATACGAAATGGAGAAGTCCAAAGAGTTATTAAACCCGGAAACGGTTGTTGTTGGATTGAGTTTATCGGGGAGCGATTCTGAAATACATCACTTATTCGAAGTGGCCAAAGTAAAGGGTTCTTTGACGGTGGGCATTACTAGTCAAAAAGATACCCCGATCTATTGTGAGGCAGAGTTGTCCTATCTTATACCCTCTTCAAACGGAAATGCCTTGAGCTCGGTTAATGAAACATCGACGCTGCTTTTGTTGGAAGTTCTTTTTAAAGAATTGAATGGCTTGAGAAAGAAAGTAGCGGTGGAAGAAATCGTTTAACGTTAAGGAGGTGCCTTCCATGAAAATCATTTACTTGCCTTTGGATGAAAGACCTTGCAATACGGTCATGGTTGAACGAATTGCTGCTACAGCCCGGGAGGTCACTATACAAATGCCGCCTCGTGACATACTGGGGAGAAAAAAGCGAGCGGCTGATATTGAACGCTTGTGGGAGTGGGTTCAACAGGAAGTTCAGAATTGTGATGCATTAATACTGAGCATTGATATGCTGATGTACGGGGGACTTCTGCCGTCCCGTTTGCATGAGTTTAAAGAGGATATGGTTCCGATAATGTTGAATCGCTTGCGTGAGTTGCTCACATTAAATCCTGAACTCCCAGTTTATGCCTTTAGCCTCATCATGCGCACGCCCCAGTACAGTTCAAGTGATGAGGAACCTGACTATTATGAGCATTGGGGAGGGGAAATTTTTCTGAGGGCCTTTTTGGAAGATAAAAGTAACAATGAAGAACTTACAGATGAGGAGCTGTGTGAGCTGAAAGATATACAGCAGCGCTTGCCCAGCGAACATGTGACGGATTATGAAACCAGAAGGCGATTTAACGTAGCCATCAATATGGGTTTGTTGGATCTTGTGCATGAAGGTATACTCAATTGCCTCGTCATTCCTCAAGATGACAGTGCAATATACGGCTACACTGCCATTGATCAAAAAGCTATCTATCAAAAAAGGGCTCAGCTGGGCCTGGAAGATCAGGTTCTTATATATCCTGGTGCTGACGAGGTGGGCGCTACTTTACTTGCCAGGGCTTACAATGAGCTGTCAGGTTATACGACGAAAATATACCCAGTATGGAGCAGCCCCTTAGGCCCGGAAATTATACCCATGTATGAGGACAGGCCATTTTTAGAGAGTTTAAATTCGCATGTGTTGGCTGCTGGATGTAAATTAGTTGAAAGTCCGGAGACAGCAGATCTTATTCTTGCCTATAACACGCCGGGCGGCGAAATGCAGGAGTCGTGGGAACAATCAGGTAAACATCATACATATGTGAATGATCGAAACATGTCTGGATTTGTGAAGCAATTGAAAAATCACATGAATAACGGCAAAAAAGTAATCGTAGCAGATTCAGCATATGCAAACGGTGGAGATTTTGAACTTATCAATTTAATGGATAAGAAGGTGCTTCTTGATTCAGTGTTATCATATAAGGGATGGAATACAAATTGCAACACACTTGGCAGCACGATCTCCCAAGGGGTTTTAGGCTTAAATGGGGACCCCGAGAAGATACAAGAAAATGTGTTGTACCACGTTTTGGATGATTATTTATATCAGGCGGAAATTCGTATGGAGATGACAGCGGACTTTTTGCCGAGTTATGATTTAAGTTATTTTGACTTAAAAGATCAAGCAGACCTGGTTTGCAGAGAAAGAGATCAACGGCTGTTGCAGCGTTTGAATAGTGAAATCCTTTATAGCTTTGAGAACCTTAAAATTGAAGAGCTAAAGACTTGGGCTCCTTGGAATAGGATGTTTGAATGTGGATTGAAACTGGTTGTGAGGTTCCCAGAATTAGAGTAGAAGAGAGGGATAAAGTTGCTTAAGCATGAACAAGCCGATGTCATCGTTCTTGGAGGGGGAATAGGCGGCTGCATCGCTTCTTTAGCAGCGGCGAAAATGGGGCTTACTGTTGTATTGACTGAAGAAACCGACTGGCTTGGAGGACAATTGACCAGCCAAGCCGTCCCTCCAGACGAACATCAGTGGATAGAGGAATTTGGATGCACTGACACATATACTGAGTTCAGAGAGAGAATTCGTCAATACTATCAAACAAATTACCCGCTTACGAGCGACGCTAAGATGGATAGGCGCCTCAATCCCGGAAATGCATGGGTGACAAGGTTAGCTCACGAACCCAAAGTGGCTTTAAGTGTGTTGGAAGATATGCTTTCTCCATATATCAATAGTGGCAAAATCAATGTCTTGTACCACTGTGTTCCTTATGATGCCCATGCAGTTGATGACATAGTGAAGTCAGTCACAGTGGAATCTTTGGTGGATAAGAATAAATTCAAACTAACAGGTACGTACTTTTTAGATGCGACAGAATGTGGAGACTTGATTAAACTTGCTGGTGTAGAATATGTAGTTGGGGCAGAGTCAAAAGCAGATACTCAAGAACCACACGCCTTAGAGACAGCGGACCCAACCGACATGCAGGCTATTACACATGTATTGGCTGTTGACTATATTGAAGGAGAAGATTATACGATTGATGAGCCAGCGCAGTATGATTTTTGGAAAGGATATTATCCTAGTTTTTCTGACTCTCCGCTACTGAGTTGGAATGCTGTGAATTCAGAGGACACCTCCACAATGAAGACTTTCACTTTATTTCCTAATGAAAAGAATATCCCTTCTTTATTTACCTATCGTCGTGTAATAGACCGTCACCTTTTCGAGGGGAAATTATATGAGGGTGATATTTCTCTCCTTAACTGGCCTCAGAATGATTATTTTCTCGGGCCGATTATTGACGTCTCAGATAAAGAACGCAGGAAACACTTAGAAAACGCCAAACAATTAAGCTTGTCTTTGTTGTACTGGCTGCAGACCGAAGCTCCACGTTTAGATGGGGGCAAAGGGTACCCTGGATTGCGCTTGAGAAAAGATGTGCTTGGAACAGAAGATGGGCTTGCCAAATATCCATATATACGGGAATCAAGAAGAATTAAAGCAGTTTATACAGTCACGGAGATGGATGTAAGCAAGGAACTAAGAGGGAATAAAAGAATTAAGAATTATTTTGATAGTGTCGGTGTCGGAAGCTATCATTTGGACATACACCACACAACAGTTTCAAACCGTACGTTCTACATACCGTCTTACCCTTTTGAGATTCCTTTAGGGGCCTTACTCCCTGTAAGAGTTAAAAACGTTCTGCCTGCGTGTAAAAACATAGGGACAACCCAAATCACAAATGGATGCTATCGTTTGCATCCAACGGAATGGAATATAGGGGAATCGGCAGGTTATTTGGCTGCATATGCAATACTAAATAAAGTTACCCCACATATGGTTCGAGAAAATCAAGCGTATTTACATGATTATCAGCAATTGTTAAAGGAGCAGGGTATACAATTGCATTGGCCTGAGAATATGGAGTTGTAAATATATATTAGCTTCTTATTCATGCCCCTCTTAATAAGAGGGGCATGAATATTTTTGTGTCTTAACGTAAAAAACTCTTCATTTAAATCTTCCTGTCAGTCCCTTACAGCATTACCCATTACCTGAATTCTGTCTACCGGGGTAAAATACACTTCCAAACAAAAGTTTGATATAGTAGACATACAGGTTATATACCTACTACTAGAATCCCTGACCCTTGCATAATCTGCAAGGGCATTTGATTTTACTATACTAGTGCTTCAAAAAGTTGCTTATGCACATAACTAAAATTTAACAGAATGGACGTGACATAATGGAGTGGAGAGAAGATGAATCGATAAGTTGTGAAACCAGTAATGACAGAACACACCGCTATATGCTGACATGTTCATGGGATAGCAAGAAACCGGCGGTGACTTTTGTTATGTTTAACCCTACCTTGGAGGATGAAAATGAGGCAGATCAAACATTGAGAAGGTGCGTTAGTTTTGCTAGAGACTGGGGATATGGATCGATGATTATTGTGAACCTTTTTTCCCAGGTAACGCCTGATCCTAGTGAAATAGAGCCGCAAACTTTGGAAGAAAAAATAACGAACATGAAGGCTATTAGAAAAGCAGTTATGCAGTCAGAAAAGGTTGTTTTTGCTTGGGGTGAAAAAGGCTCAAAAAATAACAAGGTTGTGGAGGAAGTTCTAGCTCTTGTTGAAGATGAAAAGAGATTCTGCATTAAAAGGTCCAAAACAAAAGCCAAGTTTCCCCTGCATCCACTATCTCAAAAACATTCTGAAGCCGCTATTCCGTATGAGGTGTGATGACGGGGCTGATGAGGAAATAACTAAAATTCGGGAAGTGACAGTCACTTCCCGAATTTTGTCGAACGATAATTATGGAAGCTGGCTAGTGTACAGGCAAAAGGGGATTTCTTCTCTTCTTTATCATAACACTAGCATTTATTAATATCAGAAATGGAGAGGTCACTATGAGAGCATCACTTTTCGTCACGTGTCTGGGGGAAATATTTTATCAGGAAGCTGCGAAGGACATGGTTGAGGTGCTGGAGCGGCTGGGGTGTGACATTGATTTTCCGCAGGGGCAGATCTGCTGTGGGCAGCCGGCGTTTAACAGTGGTTATAAAAGTCAGGCTCAGAAATCTGCTAAGCAAATTATTAAGAGTTTTGAAGTTTCGAAGTATGTGGTTACGCCGTCGGGATCGTGTGCGGGCATGCTGAAGGAGTACCCGCGGATGTTTGCAGGGGATCCTGTTTGGGAGCCGCGGGCGCAAGAGCTGGCTGATAAAACGTATGAGTTTACCCAGTTTATCGTACATGTGCTGGGGATTGAAGATGTCGGGGCGGTTTATCCGGCCAAGGCGACGTATCATACGTCTTGTCATATGATGCGTTTGCTGCACGAGACGGAATCTCCTTTTACGTTATTGAAAAATGTGGAAGGTTTGGAACTGCTGCCGCTTGAGAACAGTTATGATTGCTGCGGTTTCGGCGGGACGTTTGCGGTTAAGATGGTGCCGATTTCTGAGCAGATGGTGGATGAAAAAATCCGTCATGTTGAAGACACTGGGGCGGACGTGCTGATTACGGCCGACGGTGGGTGTTTGATGAATATTCAAGGGCGGATTGACCGAAAAGGGAAGCAGCTGCCTGTGAAACATATTGCACAAATTTTAAATTCACGCTAATGAAGGGGGCGGTATCTAGTGGCTATGAAAATTGGCAATCAGCCTTTTTTTGATCGGGTAGACGAGGCTTTGGATGACGATTTTATGCGTCAGTCGATGGCGAAAGCGCAGGACGGGCTTCGTGAAAAGAAAATTGCCGCGACTGAAGGCGATGACGAGATTGGTGATTGGGAGGACTGGCGGAATGCTGGGGAAGAAATCCGCCGGCATACGCTGGAAAACCTTGATTACTATTTGGATCTGCTGAGTGAAAATTTTGCTGCACGGGGCGGGCATGTCTTTTTTGCTGAGACGGCTGAAGAGGCGAATGCGTACATTCAGAAGGTCGCGAAGGAAAAGAACGCCAAAAACGTGACCAAGGCGAAGTCTATGGTCACGGAAGAAATCGGATTGAATGAGGCTTTGGAAGCGGTCGGCTGTCAGGTTTATGAGACAGATTTGGCCGAGTATATTTTGCAGGCTGAAGACGGGGACCGGCCGTCACATATTGTGGTGCCTTCCTTGCATAAAAACAAATCGCAAATTCGAGATACATTAAAAGAAAAAGCGGGCTATACGGGGTCTGATGATCCGAGTGAATTGACGTCATTTGCCCGGCATCAGTTGAGAGATGTGTTTATGAATGCGGATATGGGTGTGACCGGGTGTAATTTTGGTGTGGCGGAGTCTGGTTCGGTGTCACTTTTAACAAACGAAGGCAATGCCAATATGGTCACGAGTTTTCCCGATACGCTTGTGAGTGTCATGGGAATGGAGCGGCTTGTGCCATCATGGGACGAGCTGGATGTGATGATTAATTTGCTCAGTCGCAGTGCTGTCGGGCAAAAAATCACAACCTATGTCACGAATGTCACGCCTGAAGTCGGTGAGACGAGTGTTGACGGTCCGAATGATTTCCATTTGGTCATTGTCGATGGCGGGCGGTCGAAAGCGCTGGGAACGGAATTCCAGTCTGCGCTCCATTGTATACGGTGTGCGGCTTGTGTGAACGTGTGCCCGGTGTATCGTCATATTGGCGGCCATGCGTCTGGTTCCATTTATCAGGGGCCGATTGGGCGGTTCTATCACCGATTCTTGGCGGTTACGAAGAATACGGGGAATTACCGTATGCGTCAAGCCTGTGTGCGGCCTGTACCGAAGCCTGTCCGGTGAAAATTCCACTGCATGAGCAACTAATCAGGCACAGGGAAATTTATGTGGAAGAAGGCTATGCGGATAAAAGTGAAGAAGCAGCCATGGCGGCGTTTGGCATCGGGTCAAGCACTCCGTCATTGTTTAAAATGGCGACACAGGGCGCACCTGTTTTTGCTAAGCCATTTAGCCATGAAGGGACTATTTCCAATGGGCCGGGCCCTTTGAAAGATTGGACGAAAATCAGAGAATTTCCTGCGCCTCATGGCAGCAATTTTCGTAAGTGGTTTAAGGACCATAAGAAAGGGGAGCGACGCAATGGCTAAGGGAACCGTTCATAACCGGGAGGCGTTTTTGGATCATGTCAGGAATCGTCTTGGCGGTGCCCGGCGGACGCATGTGGAACGGCCAGAGTGGACGTATCAGCCGCAGCGAGCGGTTTATCGGGGGAAAACGCCGACTGAGCTTCGGACGATTTTTAAGGAAAACAGTGTGGAGAAAGACACTCATGTGATTGAAACAACAAAAGACGAGCTGGCAGAAACGGTCCGGGACGTGATGCAATCGTATGGTGGCGGGCCGATGGTTGCGACGCGTGATGAGCGTTTTGACACGTTTGGTTTAAGCGATGTGTTTGAGGATGAGCGTGTTTATATTTGGGATGCGGACGCTGGTGTGGAGCGAAACGTGCAAGAGGCGAGGAAAGCGAATGTCGGCTTTTTCGTCAGTGATGTGAGCCTTGCCGAGTCTGGAACGGTCACCCAGCTGAACGATCGCAACAACGCCCGTTCAGTCAGTCTGCTCCCTGTAACGTATGTCGCGATTGTGCCTGAATCGACCATTGTTCCGCGCATGACCCAGGCGACCGACATGATTCACGGTAAGGTTAAAAATGGGGAAGATCTGTCTCCGTACATTAACTTCAATTCAGGGCCGAGCAACAGTGCAGATATAGAAATGAACATTGTAAAAGGCGTGCATGGACCGGTTCAGGCAGTGCATATCATCGTGCGGGGAATTTAACGGAAAGAGGGTGCCGCTCGGGGCACCCTCTTTGTTTTATTTATGTTTTTTCCGCCATTCTTTATTGACACGTTCATTTAAAATGTGGTTAATGCCGACTGTTTGGTCGACTTCTATTACAAAGGCAATACCTTTTCCGGCTTTATTGAGCTGGGCATCTTTTTCGATGGCTTCCAGAACCTTGCTTGTTTTGTTCCGGTCGATCAGTGTTAATACCACTTCTTTTTCCGGCTCAATCATAATGTTGAACAATTTGGCTTTCTCGTGGACCCCTGTACCGCGCCCATTCAGGATGGTGCCGCCTTCCGCGCCGGCTTTTCGGGTTGCATCGACGACCTTTTCGTTGTCACCCTTGTTGACAATGGTCACAATCAGATCATACAAGATGTCTTGTTCTTCCATGGTATTAACCCCCTCATCGCTATGGTCTTCGGCTTCCATATCCATACCCAGCATTTGACAGATCCCTGTTACTTTTTTCGCGTCGATCACAAAGCCAATGCCATGTCTTGGCCGTTCCAATTTAACAGCATCGATGATTGCCTGTTTGACGTCGGGGAAGATTCGGTCAGATACCAGTGTCAATACGATTTCGCGTTCTCGTTCAACAGGTATACCGAGGACGCGTTTTTTCTCGTTCAGCCGGATGCCATCTCCCCGGAGGACTGTTCCGCCGCGGGCACCAGCCTTTTTTGAGGCGGCAACCACTTTTTTAGCGTTTTCTTTTTTGACGATGGTCACCATCAGTTTCTTCGGCATATTGACCCTTCTCCTTTCTGCCATATAAAACACCGAGCGTTAACACGGATAATATCGGAGCGAGTGCCACCAATGCAACCATTCCGAATCCGTCAAGCAGCGGATCGCGTCCCTCAGTCACTGAAGCCAGCCCGACGAACAGAGCGAGGATGAATGTTGCGGTCATCGGTCCTGTTGCCACACCGCCCGAATCAAAAGCAATCGCTGTAAATGTTTTCGATGTGTATTTTACCATAATAAACGCCAAAATGTACCCCGGCAGAATAAAATACCATAAAGAAATCCCAACTATAATACGGATCATTGACAGAACGACAGCGATCCCGACACCAATGGAAAGTGTGTAAAGAAGTACTTTTTCCGGAATATACCCGCTGGAGACTTTATCAACCTGATTGATCAACACGGCTACGGCAGGTTCCGCATAGATGGCAAAAAATCCGAGCAGGAATCCGATCGGAATTAAGATCCAGCGATGCGTAAGAGCGCCAAGCTTTTCACCCATCAATTCACCGACTGGTAAAAATCCGATGTTGACGCCTTGAAGAAAAATCGCGAGGCCTAAAAACGTCAGCAGAAAACCAATTGTAATGTCGAGAAGTTTTCGCAGTGGCAATTTTAAAAAGAAGATCTGAAAAACAATAAACAGAATAACGAGCGGTAATAGTGCAAGGCCCACTTCCCCCAAAGTGTGGCCAAAGCCTTTGAATATCGTAAAACTCATCCGTAAATCACTCCTAAAATCATGACACACAGAATAGGGCCGACGGATGCGAGGGCAACAAGTCCAAACCCGTCCCTTGAAGCAGACTTACCGCGGAGTACAGACGCGACGCCGACACCGAGCGCCATGACGAAGGGGGTTGTCAGTGGCCCCGTTGTCACCCCACCGGAATCAAATGAAATCGGGACAAAGGTCGCTGGTGTAAAGGCAGCGAGTATGAAAATGGTGCCATAGCTGATTCCGAGCAGCCACGCCATGGGGAAGTTAAAAATAATCCGCAGCATGGCAAGTCCAACAAAAACACCAACGCCGAGGGCAACCGCAAGAATCAGGGTGCTCTTGGGGATGGCGCCGCCTGATACTTGGTCAACTTGCTGAGACAAGACACGTACGTCCGGTTCAGCCAAGGTAACGACCGTTCCCAGCAAGAAGCCGAAAAAGACGATCAGCCATATTTTTTTAGTTTTGGACAAGGCTGAGCCGATCATTTCTCCGACCGGCAGAAGTCCGACATTTACGCCGAGTAAAAATAGAATCAAGCCGACACCGACCATCGCGACACCAATTAAAAATTGAAAAAATGTCTCCAGTGGCAGTTTAATGAGCGTGAATTGCAAAATTGTGATCACGATCGTAATGGGTAAAACCGAGTAAACGACCTCCATCGTCGTTTGTTTAATATTGTCCATGTAAAGCCCCAAGTTGCGTGTTGAGATACACTGCAGAAAAATCAAAAACAAAACTATAAAAAAATGCATATAAACCCATTATATCACTAACGGTATTAAAAGAAGACACATACATTTGCCGAAAAAACTGCAATGTTGACCATCTATACCCGAATTTCAACATCGACAAGCGCCACTTTCGACAAGTGACTGTCACTTCCCGAATTATGTCGAATTTTTCCTGTTTTTAAAATGTGTTGACACCGTTTTCCAGCGCCTTTATTATTGTTGTTGAGAGGTCGTACCTCTTGTGTGATTTTAATTTAAAATTTGAGGGGGATTATAATGAGTGATCATGTTGAGTTGATGCCGACTACGAGAATTCCAGTTAAGGGCATTTCGCCGCTTGTCATTGTGTGCGGAAATCCTTTCCGGGCGAAGCGGATCGCGGATCTGTTGGACGAGCCTGAAGAAGTGGCACATTCTCGGGAATATCGCACGTTTAATGGCTATTATAAAGGCCAGTGGGTCACAGTCACGAGCCACGGTGTTGGTGCACCGGGAGCTGCGGTTTGTTTTGAAGAGTTGATTAAAGCTGGCGCTGAAGTGCTGATACGCGTTGGTACCGCTGGCTCTTATACGAGAACCCTGCCGCCTGGCAGTATCATTGTTGCGGATTCAGCTGTGCGAACGGACGGTTTAACAAAGCAGATGGTGCCTGAAGGAGTTCCAGCTGTGGCTGACTTCCGTGTGGTCCAAGCTTTAAATGAAGCCGCCACTCAAAAAGCGGTGACATATGGTACAGGAACGGTTGTGACCTTGGACGCTTTTTATGCGGGTCCGCTGGAATTTCCGCACAAGCTGTATAAGGACGCCGGTGCGTTGGGAGCTGAGATGGAAATGTCCGCCCTTTACACCATCGCGAAGCTGCGAAATGTGAAAGCTGGCGGTATTCTTGCGCTCGACGGCTATGCCTATGATGATATGGATCATTATAATCCTCATAAAGATATTGTTGATCAGGCTGTTAAAGATGAAATCGAAATTGCGCTGGAAGCGATTGTTTCAGTTCAAAAATAATCAGAACGACGATCAAATGGGCCAGCGGTGACAAGGTGTTTCCGGGGTCTAAAGGGAGGGACTACTTTGAATTTGCTCAACTTTGTCTGGGGGCTGTTTGGCGTTTTGGTCATATGCGGTGTTGCTTTTCTCTTCTCCAGCAATAAACGAAAAATCAGTTTGCGATTGATTATAAGTGCATTGGTGTTTGAAATGTTGTTTGCTTGGTTCGTGTTATCCTCGCAACTCGGCAATACCATTTTACAAGGGATTACCGATTTTGTGAATGCCATTATCAGTTACGGGAACGAAGGGATTGATTTTGTTTTCGGCGGGTTGTATACGGAAGAATCGGGGATTTCATTTGTGGTGGCATTTAACGTGTTGCCGATGATTATCTTTTTCGCATCACTCGTCGCCATTGCTTACCATTTGAACATTATGCCGTTTATTTTCAAGTACGTTGGCGGGCTTTTTTCCAAACTATTTACGACAACAAAGCGCGAATCTGTCGTTGCAGCTGCCAATATTTTTCTTGGACAGACCGAGTCCCCCTTGTGGTTAAACCACATCTGCATAAAATGACCGTTTCGGAAATTTTTGCGGTGATGACGTGTGGACTCGCTTCTGTGGCTGGGACGATGCTTGCATCATATGCGCTTCTCGGTGTTAAACTGGAATACTTGCTTCCCGCTGCGTTTATGGCAGCACCGTCTGGATTAATTATTGCCAAATTGTTTTATCCGGAAACAGAAAAGGTGACAGAAGAAGCGGAAATTGAGATTTCAAATGATACAGAGTCCTCGAATGTCATTGATGCCGCATCCAAGGGTGCTGCTAATGGTTTGCAAATTGCATTGATCGTCGGCGCAACGCTTGTGGCGTTCGTCGCAATTATTTATATGATTAATGGCTTGATTGGTTATGTGAGTGGCTGGTTTGGATTTGAAACGAGCCTGCAGCAGATGCTGGGCTATGTGATTGCGCCGTTTGCGTTTGCGATTGGTATCCCATGGGATGAAGCGATTATGGCGGGGTCTCTGATTGGGGAAAAATTGGTGTTGACTGAGTTTATCGCGTTTATTAATTTCACGGAGGGCATTGGCCAGTTTTCGGAAAAATCGGCTATGATCATTACGTTTGCACTGTGTGGCTTTGCGAACTTTGCCTCAATGGCGACGATGGCCAACACATTGAGCACGATTGACTCGAAACGTCAGAAGCTTTATATGAAGTTGTCCATGAAAAGCTTACTGGGCGGGGCCCTCGCCTCCATGCTCAGCGCCTCGATTGCAGGCATGTTCTTTGTTTAAGGTGGTTTTATAAAGTTAATTTCTACAAAATGTGATGCAAGATAGTTCTAATAACTGCCACATGCGGTCGCTCGGGGAAAACACTCCGCGTCCAGTGGGCGCTGATGAGCCTCCTCGCGCTGCGCGCTGTGGGGTCTCATCTAGGCTTTTGTTCCCACAGGAGTCTCCGTGTTTTCCCCGAGCGGTTGCCAGAAGCAGTCATTCAATTTTTCGCTGTGTCATTAGGTGCATTGCTGATGATATTTTTTAATCAACACTTTTTTAAAAGAGTTTTTCCCAACAAACGGTTTAGAGATAGAAAGGAGATCATCATATGAGTAATAATGTAAAGGAACCACTGCTGGCTTATTTGAATAATACGGTTGATTATCAAGGGGACAAGGTGGTTTTGTTAAATAGGCGCTTGTATCCTGATGAGGTGCAGTATGTGGATTGTGATCGGTATGAAGATGTTGCTGTGGCCATTGAAGATATGACCATTCAGGGTGCTATCGTGATTGCCATTGCAGCGGGGTATGGGTTTGCGCTTGCATTCCAAGGCAAACACGACTTGAAAGGAGACGCCGTGAAGGATTACGCTCAGACTGTTTACGAACGGTTGTTGAGCACAAGACCGACTGGCCAGCGTCTGAAGGTCATTTTGGATAAATGTTTTGTAGAAGTTGAGAAACAGGTACAAGCTGGACATCATGGGGAAGACTGTGCGGCAGCATTGCACACTTTGATGGATCAGGAAGTGGCAGAAGCTGATAATATCGCCATCCGTTGCGGGCAAAATACGGCCAATCTTTTAGAAGACGGCGATAAAGTCTTGACCCATTGCTTTGCAGATGCGGCGCTTATTCATATGCTGATCGAGGCGAAGAAGCAGAACAAGCATATCGAAATGTATTGCACGGAAACGCGCCCCTATTTTCAAGGTGCTCGATTGACTGCCCATTCGATTAAAGAAACAGGTACAAAGGTGACGCTAGTGACGGATAATATGCCCGGCTTTTTGATGGAGCAGGGCATGGTAACGAAACTGGTGACGGCTGCTGACAAAATCACGCTGGAAGGTCATGTGTGCAACAAGATCGGGACGTACCAGTATGCGGTTGTTGCTCAGCACCATAATATTCCTTTTTACGTATTGGGTTATGAAGGTCCGGATGAGAACTCGCCGAATATTGACGACATTGAAATTGAATATCGCAATCAGGAAGAGGTTTTCTATGCCAGAGGTGTGCGCACGGCCGTAGAGGGCATTGAAGGGTTGTATCCGTCATTTGATATTGTAACCCCCAATTTCGTGGACGCGATTGTGACGGACAAAGGAGTTCATGCAGCCAGAAATATTAGTTCTTATTTGAAGTAAACAGGCAAGACTTGGAAAAGGAAGGGGTTTACAGTTAATATGTAAGTGACTGTGTTCGATCAAGGAGGAAATACGATGGAGATTGAAAAACCCCTTTCTCTCCCAGAGAGGATCCATAAAAAAATAGCCGGTTTAATAAAAGCTGGTGAATTTGAAGTGGGGGACAAGTTGCCCTCGGAAATCAATCTGGCTAAACAATTAAAAGTAAGTCGGACCGCATTAAGAGACGCGCTCCAGCTGCTGGAATTTGACGGGTATGTGGAACGGCGTCACGGTGTGGGCACTTATGTCTTGTCAAATACCCCTACATTGCAGGCCGGACTTGAAAAACTCGAGAGTATCACAGAGTTTCTGAAAGCAAAAGATCTAAATCCCGGGACGCTGGAAGGCACTGTTACAGAAGTGCGTGCTGACCAGCATGTGGCCAACCAATTAAATGTCAAAGAAGGCGTAGCGGTGATCAAACTTGAGCGGGTTCGGATAGCAGACGGACGTCCCATTTCCTATGATATTGCTTATGGCATGCCGGACGTAATTAATGAAGACTTTATTCAGAATCAGGACAAAGAGTCGATATTCGATTATTTGGAGTCGGGTAAGGATACGTTCATATCCCATTCTTATTGTAATATTTACGCTAAAAATGCCACACCGGAACTTGCGGAAAAACTGAATGTTCCAGTTTCAGAAGCGCTCCAAGTGCTGGAACAGGTCTATTATACGAAACAAAACAAAACCGTTTATTACGGTGAAAGCTATATTCGCAGTGATGTGCTTAAATTTCATCTGATCAGAAGACGTTAGGAGGCTGGTAGTGCCTATGGAAAATCTATTAATCAAAAACGTTTCCGTCGTTCCAATGACACATGCTGATGCGGTGATTCAAAACGGTTATATTTATATTGAAAAAGGCGTGATCAATGCACTCGGTTCTGCCCCTAATCACACCTTGGTTGAGAAAGCGGATCGGGTGATTGATGGTGAGCATTTGGTGGCGATGCCAGGTTTAATCAATGGGCATACCCACACCCCGATGAGTGTTTTGCGGGGCTATGCCGGGGATTTACCGCTCCAGCAATGGCTTCAAGAGATATGGAAGATTGAGGCGAAGATGTCTTCTGAGGATATTTACTGGGCTGCGATGCTGAGCATGGTGGAAATGCTGAAATCGGGTACGACGACATTTGGCGATATGTATTATGGCATGGACAAGGTCGCGGAAGGTGTGCAGGCTTCTGGAATGCGTGCTTTGTTGACGCAAGGGATTATTGAACAGGATGGCCATGGAGAGGATGTGCTCGCTGAATGTGTTGACTTTGTGAAAAGATGGCACGGCAAAGCGGAAGGCCGCATTCAAGCGATTTTGTCGCCGCATGCGCCCTATACCTGTTCACCGCAATTGATTGAAAAACTGGTTGAAGCAGCACATGACCTAGATTGCTCGATTCACACCCATTTGAACGAAACGCGGGGTAAAATTGACACCATTATAGAGCGGTATGGCAAGAGACCCATCGTTTTAATGGACGAAATTGGTTTGTTTTCCCGGCATGTGATTGCTGCGCATGGTGTTCATGTGTCCGAAGAGGAGCTTGAGATCCTAGCACGTTCACAAGCTGGCATCATTCATAACCCGAAAAGCAATATGAAGCTCGGGAGCGGGATTGCGCCGATTGCTGACATGCTTGAGCGGGGGATTGTTGTCGGACTCGGTACTGACGGATCGGCGAGTAACAATGTGCTGGATATGTTTGAGGAAATGCGATTTGCCAGTTTTTTGCAGAAAGTTCATTTAGAAGACCCGACGGCATTGTCGGCTTATGAAACATTGAAGCTTGGAACAGCACTCGGAGCTCAAGCACTTGGGATTGAATCAGAGATTGGCACGTTGGAAGTTGGCAAAAAAGCGGATCTTACACTCGTAAACGTTGACCGGACACATGCCCTGCCTTTAAACGATATTTTGTCCCATTTGATCTATTCAGCAAAAGCTGATGATGTGGATTATACCATCGTGAATGGCCGTGTGCTTTATGAGAAAGGACATGTGGTGACACTTGATGAAGAAAAGATTAAATGGCATGTTTTAGAATCCAAAAATAAATTGTTCGGCAGCTGAAGGGTGCCTGTTTTTTCGGGTGACCGCTTTTAAGCCATTTAGAGGAAGGAGACATGCGAAATGTCACGCGAAGAAGTTTTCACGTATGCTAAGATGAGCTATGATAATGGGCTGACTGTCGGGACTTCCGGCAATGTAAGTATGAAAAAAGGAAATGTGATGTACATTACACCATCTGCTTTGCCGTATAACGAAATGGTGGCAGATGATATTTTGCAAGTGGATATTGAAACAGGAGAGATTTTGGACGGAACTCGAAAAGCTTCATCTGAGACTCCGATGCACCGCTATATTTATTTGAAGAACCCTGAGATCAATGCGATTGTTCACACACATTCCACATACGCAACCATTTTTGCCTGTGCACATATGCCGATTCCCCCTGTCCATTACACGATTGCAGACATTGGAAAAAGCGTACCTGTCGCACCTTATGCCAAGTACGGAACAGAGGCGCTGGCTGAACATGTTGTCAACACACTGCAAGGGAGCAATGGTGTATTGCTTGCCAATCATGGTGTTGTCGCTGTAGGGGAAAACATGGGAGATGCCTACAGACGGGCTGAAGTCATCGAAGAAGTCGCCCATCTCGCTTATGGCAGCCACACTCTGGGGAGTGTCAATCCCCTAACCAACGCCCAACTCGACGACGCCCGGCAAAGTTTTAAAACCTACACAAGCAACTAACCCCATTTCGACATAATTCGGGAAGTGACTGTCACTTCCCGAATTATGTCGAATCGTTATGCTTCTTATTGATTGGTGTTTGATTTACAATGGGAGCTGAGTAATCATTTTGAAATGGGGTATTTTAATGTCTGTAACGGATATAAAAGCGGCGCAAAAGTGGCGTGAGATTCCCAAGCATATTCAACGGCAATTGCTGGACAATGTGTTTTGCAGCAAGTGCTATGTGACGACGATTGTCGATTATACAATGCATGATGATTTTCATGGGATTTTACTTAAAGGTAAATGCAAGAAGTGTGGCAAGGACGTTGCGCGCCTTGTGGAAGATGGGGCAGACGATCAAGAAGACGAATGATTGAGAAGGGAATTTTGGTGATGGATGGTACGAGAAGAGATGCTATTCAAATTGGGCAGCATGTGCGTGTCGTGCAGAAACAGGATCAGCGCACTGGAAAGCTGACGGACGGTGTGGTGGCAAAGATTTTGACGAATTCGCCGACTCATCCGCACGGAATCAAGGTTAGGCTTGAATCGGGCGTTGTCGGACGTGTGAAGGAAATTAAATAAGTAACGCCACGTTTAAGGTGTTTGTTGAAGCTTGATCCTTAAATGTTTAAATCTTAACCCACTTACCTAGGATGAACAAGTGGGTTTTTTGGCATAGAAATGTTTAAATCATACCAGCTTTGCTTGAAAGTAAATGGATAGCTAAGCTTGGACAGGGAAAGATAGTGCTGCATAGGCACCATATAATGAGGTTTGAATTTTTATGACGATAACGATGATCTAGGTATTATTTTACGGGATACAGGGTATATGTGAGAATGAGTTTACTTGGAACAGCTCAGATGTTACATAGAGGCGCATTCGTCTATAGAAGTGTCTGACTGTTCTATTCAATCATACTTTGGTATGATATCAATATCTTAATCTGAGCGTGCAACAATCTGAATTCATTTATTATTTTTGTAATATTTAATATGCTTAAGAGGACTTGTAAAGGAGCGTTTATATGTATATTCATGGGACGAAGAAGCTGCTTGATAAAGTCAAGCAGCATCATGAAGTGGCAATGGCAGATTTGGAGTCGGGCGGATTATTCTCTTGGCATGCGAATTTGATTAAACTGAGAGGCAGGCAATCCGTTTTATTGGTGAATGATAAGAGTCTGTATGTGATTGTGTTGTATGGTTTGCGTGCTAAGGATTTCTCTCAATTGGACACGCTCATTAAAGACGCGATCCGGACGGTGTGGTTTGAGGAAGGCGTCAAAGAAGATGTGATTGAAGCGTATTTGGAACAGGCCGGGGAAGTGTTTTTTGGTAAAACGAATGACCGGAAGTTCGTTGCACGGATGACTCAGGCTTGTAAAGAGGCGCCGTTTTACGAAAGTGAGATGGAAGGAGAAGACGTCATTCAGATCCCGCACAGTCTGCGTTTGAGCTGGCGTCTTGTCGGGATGGGCAACTCGGATTACTTTAAGCCGGCTGAAGCCTTGCTTGAAGAATTACAAGCGTTTTCTCACGGTGATGTTTTGAGCGTGCGGGCAGCTGAAATGGATGTCCGGCTGATGCTCGGGGAACAGGAGGTTTGGCGGCGGTTGATGGTACCGCTGAACCGAACTTTCTGGCAGTTTCACGAAATTTTGCAGGCAGCCTTTGCTTGGTGGGATTATCATTTGCATTCATTTTATCTGTTTGGAAATGAGAAGCTGGAGAAACCTTACAACGTGAATCACCCGGCATATACAGAGGAAGGCGCAAAACCAGTGGTCAAACTTGTCCCAGATGAAATGATGATGGATGGACCGAATGAAGGTGTGCCGGTAAAATTGGAAAAAGGTGTCAAGCTGTCTGAGTTTCTGCCTGAAATAGGTTCACTGGTGTATGTGTATGATTTTGGAGATGATTGGCGCCACCGGATCGATGTGCTCAGAGTGGTTGAGGATTCGACGGTTAATCATCCAGTTTGTTTGGATGGACGAGGAGACGCTCCGCCTGAGGATGTTGGCGGTGAGTCCGGGTATGTGCAATTTTTGGAGATTATGAATGACGAAGAGCATCCTGACCATACACATATGAAAGAATGGCTGAGCGGGCAGCTGTATCAGCGGTTTGATTTGGACTTGATTAACCGGATGCTGGACAGCCGATGAGTGGCGTTTGAGATGTGAAATCTATAGATATATTAAAAACAATCCCTTCTCCAATAAAGTGGAAGGGATTGTTTTTGATTCGTCACCATGTTTTCCGTTCTGTCCGCATCTTGCGTTTCCATATAAGGTGTTCCAGGGCGCCGGTACCGAGAAAGACACCGGTCAAAATGAGAATGAAGCCGGCTGTGTGGTAGAGGGTGATCGTTTCGTTCAGGAAAACGGCGGCAGCGGTTACGGCGAATAAGGTATTCAAATTCAGGAAAATTGCGGATTCGGCTGGACCGACTTTTTTAATGGCGTAATTATAGGTCATGTGTCCGAACGCGGTGGCGAGGATGGCACTGAACAAAAAGACGCCGGCGAGCTGCCAGTCAAATAGGCGTGTGATGTCCTGAATGTCTGACCCGAAGCCCTGGCTCGTGAGAAAAATGACCGCAGCGCCAAACACGAGCATATAGCCTGTTGCAAGTCGGGCATCGAGTGTAGGCTTTAGCTTGCTGATTAGGATGAAACTGAGGCCCTGGACGAACATGCCGAGAAATACGAAAATGTCGCCTAGTGAGAGGCCTGTGAGTTCGCCTGAACCTGTCAGCGTGGTGACGACAACGCCCCCAAAACCAAGGATAAAGCCTGCCACTCTGAGCCAGGACATACGCTGGTGCAGGATAAGAAAGGCCAGCATTGCAGTGATCAGCGGATTCATGCCGAGTATAAGCGATCCGTTAATACCGCTCGTACGTTCGAGTCCCACAGCGAGAAATGAATGGTGTAGGATTACATTGAAAATGGCGATGAAGGCAATGGTCAGCCATTCATGTTTCTTTGGGAGACGGAAGATTCCAAGCCCGGCGCAAATGAGGAGCACCGCAATCCCTGCAATCATGACGCGAAAGCCTTGCAACAGCAGCGGATCCACAGCCCCGACCAGGACTTTGATCGCGGAAACGTTCATCCCCCATAAGAGCATGACGAATAATAAAAGTGTATAAATCCGTATCATAAAATCGCCTCACCACGTTTCTTCAGTAAAATTTGAAAGTGCTAAAACCATACTATATAAGTTTAAGGCAGCGAAAACAACCTTTTAATCTGAGAAAATTGGAAGCTACAGAAGTAGAGAGGCAGTCGTGAGTGCGGTGGACGGGATGGAGTCAGGGACGGGGCGGCGTCGCTGTGGTTCCACAGTCAGTCCCACAGCCGGATGCCCCAGCCAGATGCCACGGCCGGTGCCTGTCACTTCCCGAATTATGTCGAATGGGAGTGCAATTTTTTAGGTGATTGTCTATAATCAAGGGTGCGAGAGCGTTTGAACGGTATGAGAAGCGTATTTTTAACGTAAAGGAGCAAGTGTGATGAGGAAAAATGATTCCAGGAAGCTCTTTTTTGACGACAGTTTTGAACCTTTCCCTGTAGAAGCAGGGGATGAAGTATTTAGAAATGGTATTTTCCGCTTTAATATTACGAGAATGATAGAGGATATTGAACGCGGTGCATTAGAGCCTGTATGGCGTGATGAGGATAAAGCTACAGTCACGATCAAAGTTGCGGAATGGTATCGACCTTACGAGTTTCGCCCAGGGATCAACGAAGCTCATTTACCCATGGCAGACCTGACCAAACCGGTAATCCAGGTCGAATTCAATCCTGGCATTTTTAAAATCATTGATGGCAACCATCGGATGGAAAAAGCGCTTCGTGATGATGTCCCAACGATCGAATCGTATAAATTAAGCGTCAGTCAGCTGCTTCCTTATTTTGCTGAAAAAAGGGCGTATGAAGCTTTTGTGGATTATTGGAATTCAAAGCTTTTGTAAGAGAGTGCTATAGAAGTTTATCCCAAAAGTAAAAAGATCTAAACGTAAAGCATGGACTTTCAACATGCTTTTTTATTTTTCTAGCTTTTATGACTTAATTTTGCTAAAATAATGATAACTGTAATTTAAATACAGTAACTTCAGTGATCACGTGTAATATACTAATTGTAGCGTTGCAGGTGGGATCTTTTTTAATATGTATTGAGATTTCATTCTAATATTAAGGGGGTAGTTGTCATGAGTGATGTAACCGTTTTCGAAGCCGTGAAGGAGGCATTGCAACTGGAAGGCGCAACTGTGTCGGATATTCGACCGGTGGGTGGGATGACAAATGTGAATTATGCTGTCAAAGTGGATGGAGAGGGCTTCATTGTGAGGCTGCCGGGTGTTGGGACGGATGAGCTGGTGAACCGCGAGGCTGAGCGCGATAATCTGATCTTTGCGACCGGACTTGGCATTAATCCTGAGCTTGTATATATTGATGTCGAAACTGGCATGAAAATTTCCCGGGAAATACAAGATTCGACGACGCTAACAGATGAATTGGTACGAGATCCGGCTATTATGCGTCAGGTGGTTGAGGTATTGCACAAACTTCACAAGTCACCTCATGCCATGAAAAACCGTTTTGATCTGCGCGGGTTGCTGACACATTATGAACGTCTGGTCAGAGAGGCTGCTCCGGCCACTTTTCAAAAATATACTAGGATGCAAGGGCGGATTTATGATTTGCTGGCCTATTATGAATCATTGAACGTGAAGGAACTCCCATGTCACATTGATACGGGGTGCTTTAACTTTATTTTGAGCGGGGCTGGCGAGTTGTATTTGATTGACTGGGAATATAGTGGGATGTTTGACCCGATGTGGGATGTGGCAGCATTTATGTTGGAGAGTGATTTTGACGCCGCAGAAGAAGGCATGTTTTTGAGTACCTATTTTGGCAGAACACCGCGACATGAGGAAAAGCAGCGGGTCCATATGCACAAGATATTTCAAGATTATCTATGGAGCCTCTGGACCGTCTACAAAGAAACACAGGGAGCAGATCACGGCACCTACGCCGAAGACCGTTTTGAGCGCGGTGCCGGTTACTTCCCGAATTTGATAGAAGGTGGGGTGTGAATAAGAGCCCACCTCAGAAAGTACAATTTGGTTGTCCTTTCGACATAAAATGACAAAATCCGGGAAGTGACAGGCACCCTCTTGGTGGCACCCTCCTTTGTGAATCCTGGCACTTTCCTTTTTTAACAGAGATTGAGGATGTAGTTTTTCATGTCTGTAAACCTGCGATGAGCGGGTTTTTTGTTTGTGCCCGCCACGAGCAAGGGGACGAGTGATTCTTGACGGTGCAGGGAGCCGTGTGCTGCGCCGCTGAGATGGGCTGGAGTGGCTTGTGCTTTAAATTCATACCCTGGCTTTGCGTTGACAACGAGATAGGTCCCGCTGTGCGAATGCAAGGCGCCGTATAGCCTGGCAAGGGCATCCGGATAATTGCCGAACGTTAAAAATTGATGATTGGTTACATGAAGATCCAGAATGTCGAGGTTGCCTGAAATATACCAGGTTTGATCATAGATGTCTGTCACTGGACCATTTGGCCTGAAAGACACAGTACCTTCTTTGATACCTGAAACGACATGAATAGCTCCGTCACGTTTCCAAGCGATCACATCAATTCGTTTGTCTTTTTTAAGCAACGCCACTAATGAATCAAGTGACGCTTTCTTATCTAACAGATAAATGAACGCCATACGCTGATTGACACACAGGACGAGCTGGTCTTTTTCAGTGACTGACTTCTGCAGGCGCGCAATTCGGTAACGCTTGAAAATTTTGCGTAAATCAATCGCGTGCTTACGACGGCGCGTTCCTGTAGCGGAATGGCCATTATCACCAATGACCATCCATATATTCTGGTAAAGTGCCTCTTTCCAGCTGGGATACATGTTAAGTATTTTTTGAATTTCGTTATCGATTTTCAAAATCATTTTCATATACGTGGGCCCTTTGAAGTGAAGCCGTGTGTCCATATCTTGGAATATGCAAAACGTGAATTGCGGCAATTTGTTTGTTTTGATCAGATGTCTTAATTCCTTCGCTGTATATTTATAATTCCCGGCTGCCACTTGAGTCGGGACACCTTTTGACCGGAATTTGGAAAAAGCACCCAAAGAAAATTCAGTGGGCGTCTCAGCAATCCATTCACCATCTTCAAAGTGGGTTAATGCGCTAAGAAGTTTTGGCGTCTTGAGACGTTGCGGATGATTTCCCCGGTATACAAAAGAATTGATGGAAGCAGAAGACGTGTTTTTGTGCGCCAGATCCTCGTAAATGGTTGTGACGTTCTTGCTTAAATGCTCATGATTCAAACGGTAAAGCATGTTGTGAATGGAACGGCGCATCCCAATGCGAAAGGTTTCCCTGAAGCCCGTGCCATAATTGACGAATTGCTTTTTATTGATATCAAACCAATGCAGTCCAGGGATCTGATGTTGGTCCGGATATGTTCCTGTAAGCAGTGTGCTGTCGATCGTAACAGACATTGTTGGGAAAGATGAGACCATGTCGGGAAAATACATACCATTTTCCATTAAAAACTGAAGCGCCGGCGCTCGGCCTGTTTGAGCCACTTGTTCCAGTGCGTAAGGCATCAGAGAATCGATATTGAGCAGGATGACCGGTTTCCCCGCTGATTGCTGTTGTGCCACAAATATCCCCGCCCTTCTATACTATAATCACTGACATAATCAGCGTCCTGCATATTACACTGCACAACCCGCCAGAAATTATGCAAAAGGGATTCCATCGTAGAGTCATTGTGGTGCCTGTCACTTCCCGAGTTTTGTCGAAAGCATGGGAGATTTTATGTCTGGAAAAAGTGGATTAAACGCTGAAAGCCTTGTGCAGAAACACTTGATATATTCGACAAAATAAAACAAAAACCGGGAAGTGACAGGCACTTGTCGAAACCCTTCTGTTAGCTAATGGTTTTCATGAGGCATATGGGAGGTATATAATAGAAGATAGATTGTAACGATAGTGATGAGGAGGTATGTGCGATGGAAATTGGAATACCCAAGGAAATTAAAGAAAGTGAAAATCGTGTTGCGATTACGCCCTCGGGTGTTGTGACTTTGACAAATGCTGGGCATGAGGTGTTTTTGGAAGCTGGGGCTGGCACTGGCGCCGGTTTTTCTGACGAAGCGTATTCGGATGCTGGGGCAGTGATTGTCTCGACAGCTGCTGAGGCTTGGAAAAAACAAATGGTGATGAAGGTCAAAGAACCGCTCCCCGAAGAATATGATTATTTTTATGATGGGTTGATCTTGTTTACATTCTTGCATCTGGCTGCCAACCCTGACCTGACCAAGGCACTGATCGAAAAGAACGTGGTCGGTCTTGCTTATGAAACAGTTCAGCTGCCGGACCGCTCTTTACCGCTGCTGACCCCAATGAGTGAGATTGCTGGAAATATGGCAACTCAGATTGGCGCACAATTTTTGGAGAAGCCAAAAGGCGGAAAAGGGATCTTGCTTTCTGGCATTCCAGGGGTTAAAAGAGGAAAAGTTACTGTGATTGGCGGTGGTGTTGTTGGCATGAACGCTGCTAAAGTTGCCAGTAATCTAGGCGCTGAAGTATCCATAATTGACCTGAATCCGGCCCGGTTGAGAACATTGAGTGAGATGTTCGGGTCGTCGGTCAACACGATTATGTCTAATGCTATGAACATCGCTAACGAGGTCAAAGATTCAGATTTGGTCGTTGGTTCTGTGCTGATTCCGGGCGCAAAAGCACCTGTGCTGGTGACAGAAGACATGATCCGTGACATGTCGGAAGGGTCTGTGATCGTTGACGTGGCAATTGATCAAGGTGGTAACTTTGAAACGAGTGACCGGATTACCAGTCATGATGAGCCAGTGTTTGTGAAGCATGGCGTCCTTCATTATACGGTGGCAAATATTCCTGGTGCTGTGCCTCGCACTGGAACGATCGGCCTGGCAAATGTTTCAGTTCCATATGCTCTCCAGATTGCCGAAAAAGGGTACAAGCAAGCGTGCCTTGACAACCCTGCCCTTATGAAAGGGCTGAATACTCTCCAAGGAAAAGTAACATTCAAAGGCGTGTCCGAATCACTCGACCTGCCATACGATAAAGCAGAGCATTTGCTTGGATAGTCCCCGAAGCGGTCAGCTCAGGGGACTCGGAGGTGCCTGTCACTTCCCGAATTATGTCGAAAAATCATACGGTGTTTCATAGGTTAGACTTAGTGTCTCTCTTATGGAGCACTTTTTTATTTTATGTAAAAAGGAATTTTGACTCCTTTTGAAGAGGGAAAATTCATAAATCTTTTATTAATCACCACTAAGAGTCGATTTCACACCTGTTTTGTTAAGGTTTTAACCCTCAAAATGAAATTTTAGCATTTTGCACATTTCCACAATCTAGCTTATATTGATGATGCCCTTTCTGAGAGGCGTCGAGGTGACTTATGGTGACGGAACTTCGTGGTGCCTGTCACTTCCTGAATAATGACGAAATATGTCGATGGTTATTTCAAACGAATTAAATTACCAGATAGGAGGTGCAAACGTGGCGAGAGAAAAGCGCATTTGGGTACCAGAGGCTTTCTATCATATTACCGTACTAATGAGCGGGAAAGCCCATTCCTTCAGGTGTGGGATGAGAGCGAATATATTAAGACATGATCTTAAAAATAAAAGGTTCAAAACAATTAAAATGAAACTGGAACATATGTTCTTGATTTGATATAATACAGTTGAGGAGGTGAAATGGTGCCAACAATTTCTCTGAAAGTAGAATTGCTAAAGCCGACAATAGAAAAACAAAATGTGTATCAAACAATGACACAAACAAACACGGATTTTGCTAATTGGCTTTTAACTTATGACGATCTAAACAAAGCGACATCCAAAGTTTTCAAGCTGTTCTCATCCAACAAACAACTGCCCTCAGCAGTTGTTAATCAAACGATTCGGGATGTAAAAAGTCAAAAGAGACACCAAAAAGCGAAAAAATATAAACGGCTCTGGTGTGCGTTCAATAACCAAAACGCCAAAATAGAATATGACAGCCTTTATAAAATCAGCTTCCCGACACTTGAAAAACGTATCGGCGTGCCTTTGGTCGTCCGACCGTTTCAGCAAAAATGGCTCGATAAGATTTTAAACGGTGAAGCCAAACAAGGTACGGTCGACCTTTTTAAAAAGAGAGGCCGCTGGTTTGTGACAATTGCCATTTCCTATGACGTAGAAAAAACGACCAATGAGAAGGTATTGGGTATTGATCTTGGGTTGAAAAACATCGCCACATGCAGTGTCGGCACGAAAAGTTTATTTTTTAAAGGCAACCAAATAGCCTTCAAAAGAAGAAGATTTTCTTCAAGAAGACGCAAGCTGGGCAAGCTGAAAAAACTTCAAGCTATCAAAAAGTCAAAAGATAAAGAGTCGCTTTGGATGAGAGAAATGAATCATACTATATCCCGTCGAATCATACGTTTTGCCAGGTCCAACGGTGTTGGACTGATCAGAATGGAAGATTTGACAGGTATTCGCATGGCTAAATCAAAAAAAGAGGCAGGCAGAAACCTGAACAATTGGAGCTTCCATCAGCTTCAGACATTCATTCAGTATAAAGCAGAAATGGCAGGCATAACGGTTGAATATGTCGTGCCAAATTATACATCGCAAACATGTAAATGCGGAAATTGTGACAAGAAAAACCGTAATGGTTTGAGGTTCAAATGTAAAAAGTGCAGCTATAAAAACCACGCGGATTTAAATGCAAGTATCAATATTGCAAAAGCCCTGTCAGGCATCTCCAAACATAAACAAGTTATATAACTCGTGTACCGGTAACAGGTATACCGCCAATTGCGGTACAATTCATAACGCAGTTGGACGGGGCCATGGCAGCCCCTTAACTTGAGGCTAGTTCAAAACCGAAAGGGACTGCGAACGTCTTAGCACTCGAGAATCCCACTGCTTTAGCTGTGGGAGTGTCAAAATACGAAAAACAACTTAACAGGTCACGTATTTGAAAAGCGTTTTTTTGATAAGATCATTCAAACGAATTATGGCATGTTAAAAATCAGCAGTTACATTCACTTGAATCCGCTGGAATCCGGCCTGGTCAGACAGGCAAAGGAATATCGCTGGAGCAGCTACCGGCATTATGTATCTAAAATCAAAGATCCTCTAATAAGCCATGATGAGATTTTGAATTGCTTCACAGGGCTCCAATCGGAAAAACGCTTGAAATATCAGGAATTTGTCGAAGCCAAAGGCAGAGTGACTATAAGCTAGCTCACTCCGCCTCCGTTTCGACAAAATTCGGGAAGTGACAGGCACTCCCCGAATTTTAGCATTCCCTGAATTATGTGGTACTCTCTGGATTTTTAGCGTCGTTCTCGTTTTGTGATGTGGATGGTTGGTGAGTTGTAGTCTTTGGATGATCGGATGTCGGCGCTTGATGCTTTCATAAATGACCAAGCCAGCAGCGTCATGATGAACAGGACTGGAAAACCAGCGACGATGCTCGCGGTTTGCAATGTTTTCAAATCCCCGACGTACATTAATACGATCGGCATGAACGAAAGCGTGAACGCCCAAAACAGACGGTTCCATCTAAGCGGTTCTTTCTGTACTTTTCTTTGTACAACAGCTGCAAGAATGTACGATGACGAATCAAAAGTAGTCGCCAAGAAGATAATGGCCAGGATCGTAAACGCAATTACCATGAGACCGGCCATTGGCAATTGATTCAGTATGGCGATGATTGCAGCTTCCGGACTGGAGTCATTCATAAAGCCGACAACATCAAAGTTCCCGCTCAGCTGCAAATACAGACCGTAATTCCCCATGATTCCAAAAAACAAAATACTTCCAAGCGTGCCGTATAGCACCGTTCCAAGTATCATTTCCTGAATCGTACGACCGCGGGAGATCCGGGCGACGAACAGACCGACGAATGGGGCGTACACCACCCACCAGGCCCAGTAGAAAACTGTCCAAGATTCCGGGAATCCTGTTTCCTCGAAGCCTCCAACATTGGCGAGCGGCTCAAGCCATGTCGCCATTTCGAAAAAGTTATTCATGATAACGCCGAGGCTTGTAAAGGTTGTTTCGCTGATAAAAAGTGTTGGTCCAAATATAAAGATAAAAGCGAGAACGAAAAAAGCAAGCCACAGGTTAATATCACTCAGCACCTTGATTCCACGCCTAAGTCCGGAATAGGCACTGACAGCAAAGATCGTCGTACACAAAATCATGATAACTGTTTTCGTAATTAAATTCGGTGGCAGTCCTGTGATGTCATGAACCCCTTCCGCAATCATCGGCGTCCCGAGCGCGAGCGTTGTCCCGGCACCACCCATCAAGCCAAACATGAACAGAATATCAATCACATTGCCAAGCGGCGTATCGACAGCTTTTCCTAAAACTGGTCTGACCGCTTCACTGATTTTAAGAACAGGCGTTTTTCTCACATAGTAAAAGTATGCAATCGGGAGAGCGGGAAGGGTGTAAATGGCCCATGCCACAGGCCCCCAGTGAAAAATACCGTATGATGATGCCCATTTGATAGCTTCTTCTGATCCAGGTTCAACACCGAACGGCGGTCCCTGGTAATAAAAAGCCCACTCAATCATGCCCCAATACAGAATACTCGATCCTATGCCGGCCGCAAACAGCATTGCGGCCCATGAGATCGTGCTGAATTCTTTTTTCTCTTTTCTGTCACCAAGTTTGATTTTCCCATTTTTGCTGAAAGAAACAAATAAGAGAAAAGCAAACGTGGCCAAACCGAAAATCAAATAAAGAACACCGAGATTGGTGGTCATCAATTCGTTGGCAAGGTCTACAACCTTCTTTCCTTCTTCAGGAAAAACGGCGAGCGGAATGCTGACACCAAGTAATAATACCAAAGCTCCAATAAACGTCGGCCAATCGATTAGACTCTTTTTCATATGCATGTCACCTTTCTCGTTGAATAGTTTGTGTGTTTTCAACCAAGTCATACTTTGCTTTGGCGAAAATAGGCGGATTGCTTTTTAGAATCCTAAAATGAGGGAAAACTGTCTAAAAATGGATAACATAACTATCGTAACATATTATCCCCCTAATACTACCCCTGAACTAATGGGGGCGGATTGGTGCCCCAATGGTGCCTGTCACTTCCCGAAAAATGACGAATTTTGTCGAGTGTTTTCGGGGGGAGATATGAAGAGTGTCAGAGGAAACATGCTTTTGAATGCAAGGGAGGTATCTATAATGACTAACCGTGAAAAGGAAATTAAAGCTTACTTTGACCAATTGAACCGCAGAGATTTCATAGCTGGAAATAGCGAGGGAGCTTCGCTGGATTTGCCAGTGCAGATTGGGCATGGGCAAACGATCTCCCAGCCAACGCTTGCCTTAAATATGACCATCGCCCTTCAGCCGGAACCCGGATCCAAAGTATTGGAAATCGGTACTGGTTCAGGATATCAGACCGCCCTGCTTGCCGCTTTTTCTAGAGAAGTCTACACTGTCGAACGGATTGAGGCTCTTTACAAACAGGCACAAGAACATTTGCATGCCAAAAACTTCACTAATATTCATTTTAAAAATGGAGATGGAAGCCTTGGGTGGACTGAGCACGCCCCTTACGACCGTATCATGGTCACCGCTTCTGCAACCCAGATCCCGGACGAGCTCGTGAAACAGCTTGCTCCAGGCGGCAAAATGATCATTCCCGTTGGCGGAGCCCACCTTCAAGAATTGCAAATGATTGAAAAAGGAGCAAATGGTGAAGTCCGCACATCGAAACTTGAGGATGTTGCGTTTGTCAGATTGAGGGGGAAGTACGAGTAAAAAAGCGTGATCTCATGTTGCCCGGGGCGTACTTCCTGCTTTATGTCTCCCTCGCCAAACTCAAACACCACTTCGACATTATTTGACAAAATTCGGGAAGTGACAGGCACTCACCAGGAAGCACCCACCAGGCACCCCCTTAACTCTTTTGGTTGTGGGGGTGCTTTTTGTTTCGTGTTATACTGAGAAAACGAAGGGGTGAGGGTGTTGGATGTTCGGAAGGCGAAGAAGTTGTTGGAGATTAATCGGATGCTGACGAAGTCTTTGACGATTACAGATATATTGAAAAATGTTATTCAAGCTGCAAGCGAATTGCTGGAAGCGTCCAGTGTTTTTATCATTTATCTGTATGATGAAGAGGAGAAAGTGCTGCGGTTTGCGGAAGGGAAAGGCATCGATCAAGCGCATTTTAAGAAAATAGCCTTTGCTCCAGGTGAGTCTATTTCCGGGAAAGTCTTCAATGACAAAAAACCTAAACTGTTTATGTCTGAATCGGAAATCGATCAGGCTATGAATAACATGTCTCAAGAGAATTACAATCATTATTATCAAGGTGTAAACAAACAGAAAATAAAAAGTGCTTTCGTAGTGCCCATCTTAAACAAAGACCGCTGTTATGGGATTGTGGTGGTCGATAACTTCAGCCAAAAAGGGCTATTCACAGAAGAAGATATGGAAGTCATTCAAGCTGTAGCCGATCAGAGTGCAATCGCAATTGAGAACTCCCGTATGTACCAGAACTTAAAAGAAAAGAATGATTTGCTCAAACAGTCCATTTCAATCCATCACAGATTTTATAAACTCATTATCGAAGGCCGGGGGATTGAAAATGTGATCCAGTTGTTAGAACGAATTATTCATTCCGATGTCACCCTCAGTACCGATTGTGAAAACACGGCGGATGACTGTGTTTTTCCGATTGTAAGAGGCAATGATGTGCTCGGCGTATTGAATCTTGAGAAGCCCTTTCAGGATTTTACGCATATGAATCAAATTGCGATTGAACAGGCGAGTTTATCGATTGCCTTGGAGCTGATAAAAGACAACGCACTTTTTGAAAAAGAGATTCACTTAAGAGGCGAAGTGTTTAACCAGCTGATCGAAGGAATTTCGGGTCGTGACTTCCAAAATGTGCTTCAATATGTGAGGTGGGACGAGGATTGGCATGTACAATGTATCATTCTTGAAGGCCGAACTGAACCGTTGTGGAAGCCTGATAAACTGATTGACAAAGAACGCTTTATTCAAGCCATCGAACAAGCAATAGCGACATTTGGTCTGGACAGCCTGGTGCTTACAAGGGCATTTCAGCTGATTATGATCATCCCAGAGCTTGAACACAGCCGTAAAAATCAACTCATCAAACACATCCAGGTACAATTCAAGGATATGAACATTATTTATGGCATTGGTCGCGAAACGCGAATTGACAACCTGTCTGTCTCCTACAATGAGGCCCTCAGATCTGTTGGTTATGGAAAATTACATCATATCGATGTCGTGGAATATCCGATGCTTGGGATTGAACGCCTGTTGTATGAAGTAGATGGAGACGTTTTGGATATGTTCATGCAAGATAAATTACGCAATTTTGACACGCTGGATCAAGCCTTTATTGAAACACTGCGGATGTTTATCAAACTCAATAAAAATCACAAACAAACAGCAGAACACTTACATATTCATCCAAACACATTGTATTATCGCCTGCGAAAAATAGAAAACGTGTTAAATATTGATTTTGATGCTGAAAAAGACTGGATCGATTTAGTCATTGCATTTCGTTTATATGTGGCAAGCAACAAAAATTAGGGGTGATTTTTGTTGCTTGCCACATTTATTTTTGTGAGTGCTGACTGCTAATATGGAATATAATGAATATTCTAGGAGGTTTAGATCATGAGCAGCACTTATTTTAATTATATTAATGGTGAGTGGACCAAGTCTGAAACACATGAAACATATACCAGCATTAACCCAGCAAACAAAGAAGACGTGCTGGGAACCTTTCAGAAGTCCAATGAAAAAGATGTGGAACATGCCATCCAGGCGGCTGAAGATGCTTTTGGCGATTGGTCACGCACTGCTGCCCCGAGGCGAGGTGATGTGATTTTTAAATTGATACAGCTGTTGGAAGATAAACAGGAAGAATTGGCAACAATTATTACGAAAGAAGTGGGAAAATCTTTTCGGGAGGCAAAAGGGGAAGTTAAAAAAACAATTGAAGCAATGAAGCAATTCAGTGGGGAGGCCACACGTCTGGCAGGAGAAACGCTCCCATCAAATGACAGCGCTGTCTTTGGTTATACATTAAGGGAACCACTGGGCGTTGTGGGGGTTATTGCACCATATAATTTCCCGATTGGCATTGGCATTTGGAAAATTGCCCCAGCCATTATTGCCGGTAATACGGTCGTTTTTAAACCCGCCAGCAACACATCACTCATAAGCATTAAAATTATGGAGCTGTTCGAGGAAGCAGGTGTGCCTGCAGGTGTGATCAATATGGTGACAGGTCCGGGTGGGGTAATTGGCAATGCGATCGGAAGCCATCCGAAAATTAAAGCCGTGTCCTTTACAGGTTCAACCGATGTAGGTTTGGCATTAGGAAAAGCAGTGACCTCAAGAGGCGCTAAAATGCAAGCCGAAATGGGAGGCAAAAATCCGTCCATTGTTTTGGAAGACGCCAATCTTGATGATGTTGTGGAAAATCTGGTGATTAGCGGCTTTTTAGATAACGGGCAGCGCTGTACAGGTACCAGTCGGGTAATTGTTTTGAAACCCGTCGCTGAAACCTTGATTCAAAAATTAGTAGCGCGAGCCAAGGAATTGGTTATAGCAGAAGGGTTTACAGAGGGTGTGGATAATGGTCCTGTGATTGATGAGGGTCAATTAAACACTTATCTGCACTATGTCAACACAGCCGTAGACGAAGGAGCGAAACTGGAGTACGGCGGTAAACAGTTGACAGAGAACGACATGGACAAAGGTTTCTTTGTTATGCCAACTGTTTTCAGTGGTGTGACGAGAGATATGACGATTTATAATGAGGAAATTTTCGGGCCTGTTTTGGGTATTACCGCTGTTGACACGTATGAAGAGGCGATGGCACTCGCAAATGACAATGAATTTGGCTTATCGTCCACCATTTATACGAATGACTTAAACAAAGCATTTGATTTTGTTCACAATATCGAGTCCGGCGTCACACATGTCAATATTCCATCCAATTATTTTGAGAATCAATATCCTTTTGGGGGTAAAAAAGCGTCGAGCATCGGACCGCGCGAGCAAGGATCTACAGCACTTGATTTTTGGACGGATTATAAAACGGTTTACATCAAGCCATAACTTTTGAAAAAGGCATAGTGGTTGATGCTGCTATGCCTTCTCTCAAAAGTCATAAGAGGGAAGGGGTATGACGATGAAACATATAGGTGTTGTAGGCTGTGGCTTGATGGGGTCTGGCATAGCAACCAATTTACTGAAAAAGGCATATCAAGTCCATGTGTATGATATTAATAAAGAAAGCGTACAACGATTAGCTCAAAAAGGTGCAATTGCTGAGGATAATATTCCGTCATTGGCAGAAAAAGTGGATATTATGATTCTGTCGCTTCCTTCACCATCATTGATCAAAACGGTTTTGACAGACTGTGAGGAAGGCGCTTTTGTGTCAATGCGCAAGGGATCTTATATCTTGGATATGAGCACAAACGACGTTGAGGTCACACGAGAGCTGCACGCTGTGGCAGGACATTATGGATTAGCGTTTTTGGATTGTCCATTAAGCGGCGGACCGGACGGGGCTGAGTCAGGCACCCTGACAATTATGGTTGGTGGAAATGAGGACGCTTTTTCAAATGTATTACCTGTGCTCGAATCGATGGGGACCAATATTGATTATATCGGGGAAAGTGGTTCAGGACAAATCGTCAAATTATGCAATAACATGCTTGTCGGTGGGGTAATTTCCCTGCTGAGTGAAGCGCTGATCACCGCTGAAAAGGCAGGGGTCTCACAAGAAAAGATCGCGCGTGTTTTTCAAAAGGGTTCAGCTCAAACAAAGGTCATGGATGTGTTTGGTCCGAACATATTGAACCGAAGTTTTGAAGAAGTGAAGTTTTCGCTGGCTAACATGTTAAAAGATATGAATTTATACCGCAATCTAGCGGAGGATCATCTGATTTCAACTCTATCAAGTCAATCTGCGCTTCAATTATTTCAAATCGCGGGCATACAACAGAAAGGGGGGAAAGATTCGACGGCTGTGTATGAAGTGGTGAGAGGAATGTTGGAAGTTAAGGAAACATAAATCTTTTAAAAAGGGGAGGAATGACCATGAACGGGGATACGATTTTTGGGATTTGGAAAGATTGGCGCTTGCATGCTTTGGTACTTGTAATCGTAATTTTAACTGAATTAATCGGGACTTTTCGAATTCCTGTTGGACCTGGTGTTATCTTATTGTTACCTATGTTATATGCTTTGGTGATTGGTCTGATTTTGTTTTTCACACCAGTTGTAAAAGAGAAACAGTCTAAGAATGCAGAACCTATTATTGTGTTGGGGGTTGCCTTGCTGCTGGCGAAAATAGGCGTCATCATTGGACCATCATTACCGGAAGTAATTGCTGCCGGGCCTGCACTCATATTACAAGAGCTGGGGAACTTGGGAACATTGCTCGTTGCACTGCCTGTTGCGGTTATGCTGGGCATGAAGCGAGAGGCAATCGGCATGACGCACTCCATTGGAAGAGAACCCAACGTCGGTTTGATTATGGATAAGTTTGGAATCAATTCTCCTGAAGGCCGGGGCGTCATGGCCATGTATATTTTTGGGACGGTTTTTGGCGCAGTGTTTCTCGGAATCATATCAGGATTTCTTGCGACAATCACACCACTTAACCCATTGTCGTTTGCCATGGCTTCCGGTGTAGGGAGCGGAAGTATGATGGCAGCCGCAAGTGGCTCTTTGATTGCTTCGTTTCCGGAGCTGGAAACTAAAATCACGGCGTTTGCAGGAGCAAGTAACTTGTTGTCATTGTCAACCGGTCTATGGGTGAGCATATTTATTGGCTTGCCTTTAACAGAAAAGCTTTACCGTGTGATGCATCGCAATAAAAAGATGAAATCTTAAAAGGGGGGAACGGAATGTTATTAAAAAATATTCAAGAGTGGACGCTGCTGCTGGTTATTTTTGGTTTCACCTCCCTTTTGGGGAACTGGGCTGGTTATGATATATTGCCCCTTGGTGCAATACCAGGCATGATTGTGCTTATACTCATTTGTTTGGCAGGCTTTATTTTAAGAGAAATGATTCCCATTAACTTTCCAAGCATAGCTTACATTTCTATTATTGGCGTTCTGGTTTCGATGCCTTGGATGCCAGGGTCTGAAAAGGTTGTTGAATGGACCGGCGAGGTAGAACTTCTTGCGTTGGCAACACCGATTCTTGCATATGCCGGCATTGCCATTGGCAGATCCTGGTCTGATTTCACAAAACTAGGCTGGAGAGCCCTCGTCGTCGCCACACTCGTCATGCTTGGCACATTCATCGGCTCAGCCATCATAGCAGAAATCATCCTCCGCTTCCAAGGGATTATCTAAACAGCAAAAACACCATACAACGGTGCCAGTGCCGCAATGGTGCCTGTCACTTCCCGATATTTGTCGAGATGTGTCGAAGGAATCGGGGGGATTTGCTTCTTGTTAAACTAGAATATATTATTATAATAGATGGTTTTGGAACCAGAAGAAATTAGCTCAATAGCTAAATAGTCTAAAAGCAGGGGGTGCTTCAATAAAGCATCCCCACTCTTTAAAGGGAGCGATACGATGAAGGGTTACATATTAAAAGACATGACGTGGCCGGAGATTGAGGAAGCACTGAAAACGGCTAAGGTTGCGGTGGTTCCGATTGGAGCGCAGGAACAGCATGGCCGGCATTTAGCGGAAGGGTGTGATTCATACAGAGCAGAGGCGTTCTGTGCATTGCTGGCTGAGAAGAGTTATCCTCATGTGGTGGTGGCGCCGACGGTCAACTACGGCATTTCTCCGCACCATATGGATTTCCCCGGCACGATCTCGCTGCGTCCGGAAACCCTGATGGCTATCTTGGAAGATGTGGTTTCCAGTTTAAAGCAACACGGGATGAAAAAGTTTTTGTTTGTCAATGGGCATGGGGCAAATTCAAGTGCGATAGCAGTCGCGTCCGAAAAACTCGCAAGGGAATATGACGTGGAGGTTGCACACACGAAATTTGTGGACGCAGCCAAGGGTGTGATTCAAGAACACATCCATTCGGAACATTTTGGGCATGCTTGTGAGCGGGAGATTTCTGAGAGTTTGTATATGGCGCCGCATATCGTCAGGAAAGATCTCGTGGAAAAGAGCGATATGAATACGGATACTTTTGCGTATAAATATATGAACAATGATTTTGTTAAAGTGGTCCATCAGTTTAAAGACACTACCCATAACGGCAACCTCGGAGATGGCCGCCAAGGAAGCTTCGAACTGGGCGAAAAAATCATCCAAACCGCACTGGACAACCTCTCCACCTTCATTGAAGACTTCGCTCGATGATAGGGAGGGGCCCCTAAGTGCCGTAAGCGCCTCGACAAGTGCCTGTCACTTCCCGGTTTTTGTCGGAATGTGTCGAATGCGAAGTAGTGAAGATGGTGTATTAGGGGATGAAAGCAATCAGTAAAAAATACAAAAAAATAGCCAGAACCATTCCAATAGAGCATTAAGCAGATTTTAATATCATTGGAAGTCTGGTGTTGTGTCTGGCTTCTGATGCCAGTGAGTATATTACAGTCGCACAGTATCGTGTTGATGGCGGCATGGGAGCGACAAATTAATGATAAGTGGGAGCCCCATCCCCGCTTTTTTTACATACAATCATGAAAATGTATAGAAGAAGAATAGGCCCCAAATCAAGCCGTGAGATTATTCGACATAATTCGGGAAGTGACAGGCATTTGTCGAGAGAACGGCACTAGTCGTGAACAGGTATTCGTCGGGTGGCGGTGCCTGTGTGTTATTGTCCTCCTTGTCTTTCGAGGTAGGCTTTTTCTTCTTTTGGGGAGAGGATGCCGGTTGCTTTGCCGACTGTGCCGCCTTGCATTTTCCATATGACGTTATGGTCGTTGTCGATACTTGAAAAATCTTTGTTGGCCCATTTGGTTAAAATTCTCTCATATTCTTCCGTGTAATGGATGCCGTCAGCTTGATCCAATGCCGTGAGCAACCATTTAACCCGCTTTGGATGTAGCTCGTAAAATCCCCATTTCTTTTCTGCGCGGACTTTTTGATGTGACATGCCATGTATGTATTCTTGGAAGTCGCTATCACTAAGGTCTGCCGCATGCAGATTTTCGCCAAAAGGATTCAATCCCTCATTCGCGTAATCTTCCAGCTGGTCTTCAGTGACACTCCCTTGAATATCTTCCCGGTGATCGCCGGCTTCCTCCTTTTGTGCAGCCTTAGCTTCTTCAGAATCATTTGTGCCTTCTTTGCTGAAAAACATATCATCGAACAAAACGAATGCCAGTATACCACTGATCATAACAGTGGCGCCTAATAATCCAATAATGATTTTTTTATACATGTGTCAGCCTCCTGTGTTTCCATGTAAAGCTTCGTGTTTCAGTGGTGTATGTATAATTTCTAATGTCAGTATACAGAAGTATGTGCTAAATTGCGAATATACAGTTGTTGATCGGTTAAGGAAGAAGCGCAGTCGAAAGGCTGTTGAAAATCAAAAGTAGGCCAGGAAACACTCTGCTGACACTCCCCCATACATTCGACAAAATTCGGGAAGTGACAGGCACTCATGGGGGTGGGACTGAAGGGCTTATTTCATGCAAGTAAGAAGGAAGTCTTCGAACCATTCGAAGACTTCCTTTTTTGCGGGGCTGCCCCGACGCTGACTTGTTATTATTTCATTGAGTGTTTTTCAATCATTTGTTGTTTCATTTGCCACAGGTCATAGCTTAGGTCCACATAATATTTCTGCGGATTGAGCATACGCAGGGTTTCCTGCCACATGAAGGAGAACCGGCTTTCGTGAAAGCTGTGAATTTCATCGAGTGTCGGGAGTTGATAGACTTGTTCGCCATTCTCGAAAATAGGCTGGAGCAACTCGACGGCTTCGTAATTTTCAACCCGTTTGGATTTGTGCGGGAAGAGCGGGTCGAACATGAGGAGCGGCTCATCGTCAACGGTTTCATGTTCGAGGGCTACGTAATCGCCTTCCGTTTTGTTCGTTTTTCGGTTGATGATCCGGTAAACCTTTTTCAACCCCGGGGTAACGACTTTCTCTTGATCTTCGGAAAGTTTGATGACAGGGTCATATGCATTGTCGCCGTCGCCAGTCTTGCTTTCTTTGGCAACAAGCTTGTACACCCCGCCAAGTGAATGGTTGTCGCCACCTGTGATGAGTTTGGTACCGATGCCCCATGAGGTGATTTTTGCCCCTTGGAGTTTCAGGTGCATAATCACTTCCTCGTCCAAACTGCTGGAAGCCATGATTTGAACATGCTCCATGCCTGCTTCGTCCAGCATTTTCCGGCCTTCGATGGAGAGTCGGGCCAGGTCTCCGCTGTCGAGGCGAATGCCTTTTAATCTTTTTCCTTGTGACTCGAGCCATTTCCCGACTTTAATCGCGTTCGGAATGCCAGATCTGAGTGTGTCGTATGTGTCGACGAGCAGAATCGCCTGGTCAGGCAAGGCTTTGGCAAAATGCATGAATGCCTGTTCCTCGGAATCGTGATCCTGGATCCAGGAATGGGCATGGGTGCCTTTGGTCGGAATACCGAACAGCTTGCCGGCACGCATGTTGGACGTACCATGGAAGCCGGCGATATATGCTGCCCGTGCGCCCCAGATCGCGGCATCTGCTTCCTGTGCCCGGCGCGTTCCGAATTCCACCAAGGTGTCGTTTCCGGCAACTTGCTTGATACGGCTCGCTTTAGTTGCAATCAAACTCTGGTAGTTCATGATGTTAAGTATGGTGGTCTCGAGCAGCTGAGCTTCGAAAATACTTGCTTCGATGCGGAGGAGTGGTTCATTTGGAAACACAATTTCTCCCTCACGCATGGCATGAATGTTGCCGGTAAATTTGAAGGCACGCAATACATCAAGAAAAGCTTCTTCATAGTTTTCTTCCTGCTCTTTAAGATATGCAATATCTTTATCCGTGAAATGCAGGTTATTGACATAATGAACAATTTTTTCAAGACCGGCAAAAACGGAATAACCATTGTGAAAAGGGTTTTTGCGGATATACGCGTCAAACACCGCTCGCCGGTTGTGTGTGTTGTTTTTCCAATGCGCATACATCATGTTGATCTGGTACTTGTCCGTATGCAAAGTCAAATTATCATAATCCATAATGTTCCCTCCGTTGGGTGTGCTTACCGTCATTGTAAGTCAAAGAACAAAAGAATGGAAATGTAAAGGATAACAAAACCAAAGACAGGCACCTTTTCGCAGATAAGGTGCCTGTCACTTCCCGAATTTTGTCGAACGGCAGGGGAGGTTAGTGAACACAAAAAAGCATGAGGACATTACAGTCCTCATGCTTTCAAATGAAAGGAGATATATCGGGGAGACAGGATTTGAACCTGCGACCTCCACGTCCCGAACGTGGCGCTCTACCAAGCTAAGCTACTTCCCGCTGAAGCGGAAGACGGGATTCGAACCCGCGACCCTCACCTTGGGAAGGTGATGTTCTACCACTGAACTACTTCCGCATAAACAAAAGTGCCTGTCACTTCCCGGTTTTTGTCGAATAATATTTGCGACAGGTGAAATGTTACGCTTGATTGGGAGAGTTGTCAAGAGGGTAGGTTTGAGGAAGCGTGGGAGGAGGCTTGAATTTGACAAAAATGTGAATTAAATCACAAAAGCATCTGTTTGTACAGGGATTTGCCCCTCTGAATTAAAGGTTCTTTCTGTTGTTATGGTCTGGTAAAGCGTATAATTAAAGTTGAAAGTATTTGACCATTCAACTGATCTTTTCAAAAGAAAGGATGACTAAACATGGAACGATTAAAAGAAAAAGTAGCAATTATCACAGGTAGTGGGGCGGAATCGGGAAGAAAATCGCTGAGGCGTATGCTGGTGAAGGTGCTAAAGTGGTAATTGTCGATTTTAATGAGACAGCCCTGAAAGAAACGGTCGATGAGCTAAAAGCAGCAGGGTACGAGGCCCTCGGTGTAAAAGTGGATGTTTCCAATAATGACGATGTGGTGCGCATGGTCGATGAATCGGTCAAGGCATTTGGCAAAGTGGACATTCTCGTCAACAATGCCGGTGTCGGTGATAACATGCAGGCAGCAGCGAATGTGGAAGACGCCACGTGGAATCGCGTCATGAACATTAATTTGAACGGTGTCATGTACGGGCTCCGGGCAATCATTCCACACTTTCTGGAAAATGGCGGTGGCACCATTGTAAATATGGCGTCGATCACAGGTCTGACAGGCGGCCGCGGCGGACTTGCTTACACCGCAGTGAAGCATGCAGTTGTTGGCATGACGAAAAATGTGGCGTCTCAATATGGACCGCAAAACATTCGCAGCAACGCCATTGCACCGGGAAATATCGACACTGGATTTGCGGGTACAATGACGAATATTGATGAGTTCGGCATGAAGGCAGCGACACGTGCAACGAACCTGATTCCGCGGGCGGGCACAGTAGACGACATCGCGAATATTGCGTTGTTCCTGGCTTCCGATGAATCATCCTATATCAACGGTGTTGCGCTTGCGGCTGATGCGGGCTGGAGTGCTTACTAAGATTACTGCTACACCATATGAAAAGGGAAACGCGGCCAATGTGGCTGTGCTTCCCTTTTCAAATGCTGCGTGGGGTAAATACCAATTTGTAAAAAACATTTCGGTCGCAACTTACACCTGTTATTCAACGGATTGATCCCCTTTTTCATAAAAAATGAATTCGCATTTCCACACCTTCTTCCATTGATAAAACGCCTCATCAGTTGTAGCATATAAAATAGATTGTTGCACGAGAGAGGACGTGTGTTTTTGAATCGTTTATCACTTTTTCATAGACGTTTAATCGTGGCGACGGCTTTGTCCGCGTCATTTTTATCTGTGCTGACGCAGTTTTTGCTTATCACAGCTTTTCCGGAAATTATGAAGGAATTTGATGTCAACTCAACTGAGGTTCAGTGGCTGACGACAGCATATATGCTTACGATTGCGGTGTTGATTCCGGTGACCGCTTATTTAATTGACCGGTTTAAAACGCGGACTCTCATGATGAGCGCCATGTTTTTGTTTTTCATCGGTACACTTGTCGGTATGCTTGCGCCGTCGTTCCCTGTCTTGATAGCCGGCAGGGTGATCCAGGGTATGGGGTCAGGCATCATGATTCCGCTCATGCAGACGGTGCTGTTTTTGATGTACCCTAAGGAAAAAAGAGGCTTCGCGATGGGGCTCGCCGGCCTGGTTATTAACGTGGCACCTGCCATCGGGCCGCCGATCTCGGGCGTTTTAATTGAGTACTTCGAGTGGCGGGCGTTGTTTTACCTGACCCTTCCAGTGGCGGCTTTGATCATCGGTATGATTTATCTGTTCATGCGTAATATCACCGAACAGCGTGAAACGAACATCGATGTGATCTCCGTTATTCTGTCGACGGTCGCGTTTGGCGGGATGCTGTATGGGTTTAATAAAATACAGGATTCCGGCCTCGGCAATATGATCACAATTGTGAGTGTGATTGCTGGTGCCATTGCGCTTGTGCTGTTTGTCGTGCGCCAGCTGCGGTTGAAAATACCCGTTCTTGAGCTGCGCGTTTTTAAAGTGCCTGTCTTTTGGCTGGTCGTTATTATATCGATCGTGTCGTTCAGTTTGCTCATATCAACTGAGACCATCCTTCCGATGTACGTGCAGAACGCCCAGCAGTTTTCCGCTTATTACGGCGGGCTGATTGTTATGCCTGGTGCGTTGACGCTCGGCGTGATGTCTCTCTTTGCCGGTAATTTGTTTGACAAATATGGCGGCAAAATGATTACGATCATCGGTTTTGTATTGCTCACCGTGAGCACAATCGGGTTCCATTTTATACTGGGACTTGAAACCCCGTTTGTCATCACCATGGTGCTATTTATGGTTGCGATGGGTGGTGTCGGCCTGATCAATATGCCAATTATGACGGCAGGGATCAATGCCCTGCCTGATAAACTGATCCCGCATGGCACAGCAGTGATCAATACGGCACGGCAGTTTGGCGGCTCGCTCGGACTGACGTTCATCATTTCCTTTATCACACGAACAGCGTCCGACAGTGGGGCAGTACAGGCGACTGAATACCTTGCCGGTGTTAAAAACGCCTTCCTTGTCGCCTTCATATTCGCCCTCGTCGGCCTCGTCCTATCCCTACTAGTCAAAAAGGATTAAATATGAAGAGAAAAAACAGGCACCTTTCACAAGAAAGGTGCCTGTCACTTCCCGAACTTTGTCGAATCACGCGGGTGGCGGGTTTTGTCCGTGAATCTCACCCACAATGGCTTTTTCTTTTTCGGGTGGATGCAGGAACAGGGCAAGCACGAAGCCGATGAAGGCAAGGACGGTGCTGCCGATAAAGGCCCATTCGAACCCAGCGATTTGGGCCAGTTTTTCTGCCATTCCTGCTGACGCATCTTCTGCCACTGTATAATATTTCGCTCCCATGGCAGTGAGTGTCACGAGAATCGCGGTGCCGATAGAAGCTGAAATCTGCTGCAAGGTATTTGCAACGGCAGATCCGTGGGCATACCATTTTGGCGGCATCTGGTTAAGCGCCGATGTCATAACCGGCATTAACGTGAGTGACAGGCCAAACATGCGCACGGCATAGACGATTGTCAGAAATGTAAATGTCGTTTCAGGTGACAAATCGGTAAACAGAAACGTCGTCACGGTCACAATAGCTAGTCCCGGTAAAGCAAGCCACTTTGCCCCGTATTTATCAAACAGCCGTCCGGTAATCGGAGACATGATCCCGATTACAATCGCACCGGGCAAGAGCATCAGCCCTGATTTCAACGGAGAAAAGCCGAGGGCATCTTGCATAAACAGCGGCAGCAAGGTCTCTGCGCCGATAAGCGAGACGAGGACCATCATCGTAATGGTAATGGCCAGGGTAAACATCCTAAATTGAAATACCCTAAATTCCAGCATCGGTGTCTCAAGCTTCAACTGGCGCCAGATAAACAGACCTATTACAATGACACCTCCTCCGATCGCCCCAATCACAATTGGACTGCCCCAGCCGTTTTCTGAGGCAATACTGAAGCCATATAAAAATGCTCCAAAGCCGAACGTGGATAAAATGATCGACAAGATATCTATTTTCGGTCGCCGCAAATCGGTGACATTTTTAAGGAATAAAGCCGCAATGGTGATCGTAATCGCCACAATGGGTAGCATCGTCAGGAACAATGCATGCCAGTTAAAATGGACGAGCAGCCAGCCGGATAACGTCGGCCCAATTGCAGGTCCGAATGCGATGACAATTCCGATCAGTCCCATGGCTGTCCCGCGGCGTTCTACTGAGATAATCGCCAAAAGAACCGTCATCAGGAGCGGCAGCATAATGCCGGACCCTGCTGCTTGCACCACACGACCGAGCAGCAGCACCGGATACAGGGGTGCAAGCGCAGCAATCAGTGTCCCCACGCCAAACAACCCGATGGCTGTCATGAACAAACCGCGGGTGGTAAATCGGTCAATCAGAAACGCTGATATGGGAATCATAATCCCATTTGTCATTAAAAAGGCTGTCGTCATCCACTGCACTTCACCACGTGTGATAGAAAAATAATCCTGAATCGATGGCAATGCTGTTGCCAAAAGTGTTTCATTCATAATCCCCATGAATGCGCCTGTCAGTAAAGCCGCAATCATGAGGCCTTTTTGTTTTGCTGGTAAATCCCATGATACATTGGGTGATCCGCTTGTTTCGCTCACATTAATCTCCTTCCCGTTTCACAACACTACAATATGATTCGTACAGAATAACATCCTATTTCATGAATGTATAGTTAACCGAACCAAAACACTTCCTCTTGACTTTCCCCCTTCACAGGTTTAATATATTCTGATGGTTCAATTATGAACTGTTTTATTTTAGATTATCTAATTACGAATGATTAGACAAGCGAATTGATTATATAAAGCAGGTGAGACTATGAATAAAGATCATCAGGAAAGCAACCGGCCTTCTCAACTTATGCATTCGTTCTGGCAGCTGCAAAAGGCTATCATGGGGCAGGTGAAACAAACTGCGATGGACAACGCTCTCTCTGTCCCTCAATTTGCCATCATGATATTGATGCGCCATAAGAAAGAAATGCCACAGAAAAAGCTGCAGGCCCGGACACATTTTCCAAAAAGCACACTGAGCCATGCCATAGAAGGACTCGTCCAGGCTGAAATACTCACACGGACCCATGTAGAAGGCAACCGCCGTGAGATGGTTTTGTCTTTAAGCGCGCACGGACAAACGCTGCTTCAGGAGATGACGGCACAGGAAAATGGGGTTCATAATCGCTTCAAAAACGCCGTTGAGTCGTTTTCAGATGAAGAGTTCAGTGCATTGATCGATATGCATCAGCATATTATATCTTATTTTGATGGAGATGAAGAAACATGATCGCTATTTTAAAAAAACTAGCCCCTTATAAATGGATGGTAGCCTTTGTTGTGCTGCTCGTCTTTCTTCAGGCCATGTCCAATCTCCTGCTTCCGACACTTATGGGAAACATTGTGGATCACGGTGTTGTTGAAGGTGATATCGGCTACATCTGGAAAACCGGTGCAGCAATGCTTGGGGTCACGGCACTCGCTGTTGGTGTTGCCGTTTTGGCCAGTTATTATTCAGCAAGAGTCGCGATGGGACACGGCCGGGACATTCGCCGGGACGTGTTCAGTCATGTGCAGACCTTTGCTTCTCGTGAATTTGATGAAATTGGCACCGCGTCTCTCATCACACGCACAACCAACGACATCACACAAATCCAGCGCGTCATGATGATGCTGCTCCGTATGGTTATTATGGCACCGCTTATGATGGTTGGCGGGATCATCATGGCTGTATCAAAAGACCCCAAGCTATCCCTTGTGGTACTGGGCGTTATGCCATTTCTTGTCGCTGCGATTGTATTGATTTTGAAAAAAGGAATGCCGCTGTTTAAAGCTGTTCAGAAGCGCCTTGACCGGCTGAATCTCGTTATGCGGGAAAATTTAACCGGTGTACGCGTGATCCGGGCCTTTAATAAAGAAGCAGCGGAATCGGAACGCTTGAAAACAGCCAACTTTAATCTGACCGATGTAACGATCAAAGTGAATAAATTGATGGCATTTCTCATGCCCCTCATGATGCTGCTGATGAATCTGACTGTTGTGGCGATCATCTGGTTTGGCGGCTTGCGGATCGATGGCGGCAACATGGCGATCGGCGACCTGATGGCGTTTATCCAGTATGTCATGCAAATCATGTTCTCCCTTGTCATGGCGTCGATGATGTTTGTGATGCTCCCGCGTGCAGCTGTTTCGGCAAATCGTGTCAATGAAGTGCTTGAAACAGAACGGTCGATTACAGATAATAAGTCGGCCGCGGCACCAGCAGATGCCTCGCAAAAAGGGGCGCTGGCATTTGATCATGTCACGTTTTATTATCCAAACGCAGAAGAGCCAGCACTCAGCGATATCGATTTTACCTCAAAGCCTGGAGAAGTGACGGCCGTGATCGGTGGAACCGGGTCAGGCAAGTCGACACTGGTCAATCTCATTCCGCGTTTTTATGACGTCAGTGAGGGCGCCATTCGCGTCAATGGGGCTGACATCCGGGAAGTGCCTCAGGACGATGTCCGCTCGAGCATTGGCCTCGTGCCGCAGAAAGCTTTCTTATTCTCTGGCACAATAGCTGAAAATATCCGGTATGGAAAAAGTGACGCGACAATGGAAGAAGTACGTTGGGCTGCACAAGTCGCCCAGGCAGACGAATTTATTTCCGAGCTGGAAAAAGGATATGACACCCATATTGATCAAGGCGGAAGCAACCTTTCAGGCGGTCAAAAACAGCGTTTAGCAATTGCTCGCGCGCTCGTCCGCCGTCCCGATGTTTATCTGTTTGACGACAGCTTCTCTGCTCTGGATTATAAAACAGATGCGAAATTGCGCCAGGCATTGAAAGAGGAAGTCAGTGAGGCATCGATTCTGATCGTCGCCCAGCGCGTCAGTTCTGTTACAGATGCAGACCGGATTATTGTGCTTGACAACGGCGAGGTCAAAGGTGTCGGCACCCATGAAGAACTTCTGGAATCGAGCGACACCTATCGGGAAATCGTCAAATCGCAATATGGTGAGGAGGGAATCGCATGAGCAAACAAAAGAAGCAACAAGGTCAATCGATGAAAACACTGATGCGGCTCCTCCGTTATCTGGCACCGCGCCGCAACCGTTTGCTCGTGGTACTGGTCGCCGTTATTTTAAGTACATTGTTTGCCATTTTAGGTCCTAAAGTGATGGGTGACACGATTACAGTCGTTTTCGACGGTGCCTATTCACAGCTCACTGGAACAGGAACGGGCATTGATTTTGCCAAAGTGGGAAAAATGCTCCTCTTGCTCGGAGGACTCTATGTTTTCAGTAGTCTGTTCACGTTCCTGCAGCAGTATTTAATGGCAAGTGTTGCACAAAACACAGTTTATGATTTACGAGCGGAGATTTTTAGCAAGCTGAAAAAGCTGCCGCTCAAGTATTATGACAGCCACTCCCACGGGGATACGCTCAGCCGTGTGATCAACGACATTGACACCATCGGCAATACGCTGCAGCAAAGCATTACCCAGTTTATCCGTTCCATGGTCATGCTCCTCGGGATTACGATTATGATGCTGACCATCAGCCCGATTCTGACGCTGATAGCTGTCGTCAGTATTCCGTTATCGCTGTTTGTGATTAAACCATTTCTGGAGCGTTCCCAGCGCTACTTCACCAATCAGCAAAACACGCTTGGCAATCTGAATGGCCATATTGAAGAAATGTACACCGGCCATGAAGTTGTGAAGGCATTTGGTCAGGAAAAATATGCCCAGAAAGCGTTTGATGACGTCAACGAAGAGCTATACGAAGCCGGAAGCAAAGCCCAGTTCATCTCAGGCATTATCAATCCGATGATGACATTCATCGGCAACTTAAGCTATGTCGTGATCAGCATTGTCGGGGGTCTGCTGGTGATTCAGCGGGCGATTTCTATAGGTGATATCCAGGCGTTTATCACCTATACGAAACAATTTAACCAGCCGATTAACCAAACCGCCAACATCGCCAACATCATTCAGGCAACCATTGCTGCAGCCAGACGTGTTTTCAACTTGCTCGATGAGGAAGAAGAAGTCCCTGAAACATCTTCAGGAGATGTGGCTCCGACAGAAGGGGCGGTCACGTTTGATCATGTTGCGTTTGGCTATGATGACGAACTACTCATGAAAGACTTAAACATTGATGTCAAGCCAGGACAAACGGTGGCCATCGTTGGTCCAACCGGTGCAGGAAAAACGACAATGATTAACTTGCTCATGCGCTTTTATGAAGTGAATGGCGGCTCGATCAAGGTGGACGGCGACGATATTCAGTCCATGTCACGGCACGATCTGCGCGCTCAGTTCGGCATGGTGCTTCAGGATACATGGCTGTTTAACGGCACGATCCGCGATAACATCGCATATGGAAAAGAACATGCCTCAGAGGAAGAAGTGCTTGAAGCTACCAAAGCCGCCCGGGCCGACCAATTCATCCGGACACTGCCCGGTGGCTATGATACGGTGTTAAATGAAGATGCCTCCAACATTTCACAAGGGCAAAAACAGCTCTTGACCATTGCACGCGCCATATTGGCCGATCCGCCGATCATGATCCTTGATGAAGCGACTTCCAGCGTGGACACTCGGACAGAAGTCTTCATCCAAGAAGCCATGAACAAGATTATGGAAGGGCGGACCAGCTTTGTCATCGCCCACAGACTCTCCACGATTCAAGACGCAGACAAAATTCTCGTCATGAATCACGGGAATGTGATTGAACAAGGCACACATGACGAACTACTCCAACAAAACGGCTTCTACGCTGACTTGTATAACAGCCAGTTTGCAGAGGTTGAAGCAAGTTAGGTTGAGATTAGGAAAACCCCCGGTGCTGCCGGGGGTTTTTTGGTGGGGCCGTGTGGGGAAAAGTTGAATGTGCATATATGGGAATGAATGTGCATAACGAGAAACGAATGTGCATATATAGGATTGAATGTGCATAACGGGAAACGAATGTGCAAATATGAGATTGAATGTGCATAACGGGAAACGAGTGTGCATATATGGGATTGAATGTGCATAACAGGAAATGAGTGTGCAAATATCAGATTGAACACGCCTACCCATTTCACTAAGCCCGCATTAAGTCTGATTCACACATAATAATCTTCCCAGACGCTATTGGTAAAAGTAATACCACTTTAATTTGGCAGAATTTTAAAGAAACAACAGGAAGTTTTCACGGATTTGTGTTAAAATACATGTAGAGTGTACATCATAGATAACATTTATATATGTAAGGGTGGTGTATCGTGTGAAAAAAGTGGGGGCTATGTTGATGCGAGCGATGTTATTTGGATTGGCATCACTTGGGATGCGTCAATTGGTAAAAGCTTACCAGGGTGACGAAGAAACAGATGCCAAATCAAATGCTGCACCTACGATTGTATTTTTCATGGTGATATCGTTGATTCTAATCCTGGCTTTCAGTGTGCAAATTAGGGATTTTCTTGCTCAGTTATTTTAAACTAAAGGAAGCAAAAATGAAAAACGCTTGGATCAGGCATAACCTATCCAAGCGTTTTTTTACATGTTGAATGAAAGCGATTCACCTCACCCCGGTCCTTCGTTACCTGGAATTTTCCAACGACAGCCAAGCATTTTTACTTCGATCAGTTCTGGAAAGTTCTTTTGATGAAGCGTATAATATTTCAAGTAAGTCGGGTACATAATGAGTTTTAGGTTACTTTCAAAATGGGAGGTCTTGGCGTGGGTATTTTTAATCAAAAGCCGGACAAGATTATGACGTATTTGCTGGATTTTGGGAAGCATTTGGATGAAGCTGCAGATTATTTTCTGACGTTCAAGGTCAAGGATCCCAAGACCCTGCTGGAATTTGCAAACACCATGAAGCGGTATGAGTCGGAAGCGGATGACAAGGTGCATGATATTATCAGTGACTTGAATCAGGTGTTTATTACACCGATCGAGCGTGAGGATATTATGCAGTTGACAATGAATCTGGATGACGTACTTGACGGGATGGAAGAATTCTCTGCGCTGATGGATATTCACCAGGTGCTGTCTTCTGATGATTATATGGATGCCTTTACGGATTATATCCAGAAGTCTGCAAAGGAAATTGTGCTGTCGTTGGAACTGTTGGCTGATAGCAAATTGGAAGACATTGAACAGCATGCGATACAGATCAAGGAATATGAAAGCAAATGTGACGAGTTATACCGCTCGTCGATGAAGGATCTGTTCCAAAAAGAAACGAATGCGATTAAGGTGATTCAATATAAAGAGATCTACGAAACGCTGGAAGAGATCGCCGACCGTTTTCAAGATGTGGCCAGTGTCCTGCAAAGCATCATCATGAAAAACGCATAATAAGGGGTCTTGTATTGTATGGACAGTTTACTTTTGGTTGTTATTTGCATCGTTATATTTGCACTTATATTTGATTTCATCAACGGCTTTCATGATACAGCCAACGCCATCGCGACATCTGTGTCCACGAAGGCGCTGCCCCCTAGGCGGGCGATTATGCTTGCAGCGTCGATGAACTTTCTGGGGGCGCTGACGTTCACTGGTGTTGCTCAGACAATCACAAGCGGTATCGCCAATCCGTTCGATCTGGAAAATGGCACAACCGTGATTCTGGCTGCATTGATTGCCGCAATCATCTGGAATCTCGTGACATGGGTGTTCGGCATTCCGAGCAGTTCATCGCATGCGATTATTGGTGCGATTGCAGGAAGCGTAATAGCGTCAGACGGCTTCAATGCTGTGCAGTACAGCGGCTTTATATCGATTATCGAGGGGCTGTTAGCATCACCGCTTATTGCCTTTGTGGCCGGCTATATTATTTATACGATCATCAAAATAGTGTTTAAAAATCGAAACCTCGCCAAAACGAACAAGCAATTTCGTCGGGTGCAGATTCTCACAGCCGCCGTTCAATCATATGCTCATGGGACAAATGACGCCCAGAAATCGATGGGGATTATCACGATGGCATTGATTGTCGGTGGTATGCACACGACAACAGATGTCCCGTTCTGGGTGCAATTCAGCTGTGCCACGGCAATGGCGCTCGGGACTTCAGTCGGCGGCTGGCGGATTATCAAAACCGTTGGCGGCAAAATCATGAAAATTCGCCCTGTCAACGGTGTTGCTGCTGATGTGACCGGCGCCGCCACGATTCTCGGTGCCACGTTGATTCATTTGCCGGTGAGCACCACACATGTTATTTCTTCAGCCATTATGGGTGTAGGGGCTTCTCATCGTGTGAAAGGCGTCAACTGGGGCACCGCCCAGCGCATGATCGTCACCTGGGTCATCACCCTCCCAGTCACCGCCCTACTCGGAGCCATCATATTCACAGGACTACAACTGCTCCCTTTTTTGTAGAAGGGTTTTTTTTTGAAAAATTAATGCTTTCACAATCAGAATCTTTAACGAATAGTAGACACAAACTGCGAACTAGAAAAAACTTTATGACTGCTTCTGGCAACCGCTCGGGGAAAACACTCCGCGTCCAGTGGGCGCTGATGAGCCTCCTCGCGCTGCGCGCTCCGGGGTCTCATCTAGGCTTTTTCTCCCACAGGAGTCTCCGTGTTTTCCCCGAGCTAGGTATGAGAGGTTATTCTCTAACTCTTATGTGAGTAAAATCGTCCAAGCCACTATATTACATAAAGTGATTGGAGCGGAGGGAAGTCGACTCCTGCGGGAACAGCACGAGTCCGAAGACCCCACAGTGAGCGGTCTTTGCGAGCGAGGAGACTGAGGCCGTGCCCGCGGAAAGCGACTTCCCGCAGCGCAAATCACGGTGCTCGTTTAAACATATAGAGTGCTTAATGGCAGTCAAAAAACCGCCTATTTAGTTCGCAGTTTACTTACACTATGTCTCAATATATACCGACAATCAATATGAAAACAGCTATCTATAAATAATACTTAAGAAACTTTTCCAAGAAAGGATGGTTCGTCATGGGGAAGAAATACAATCCTGATTGGGCTGAGGCTAAAAAACGCTGTAAGCTGAATCTGGCTGATATTCAAATGGCGAAGGAATTGGGTATGAAGCCTAAGAGTTTGATTAAAAACATACCAGGGCCAAAGGAAAAATGGAAAGCCCCGGTCAAATATTGGGTAAGGGATTTATATGAGGAAAAATTCGGCAAGGTTATAGAGAATCCGGAATCCAAGCATAAGTCAAGGTCTAAGCCTAAGCAACCGGAGTTTGATATTCAGGACGAGGATTTGCCATTCTAGAGACCAAAATCAATAAACCATTTCGGATAAACTTTTTACTCGAAAAAAGAGACCAACCTCAAGGGCTGGTCTCTCTTCATTTCCAGAGCTTATTTACCAATAAACTGCTGTGTCCAGTAGTTGCCTTGTTCCACATAGCCGACACCGATATGGGTGAAGTTGCCATTCAGGATGTTGGCACGGTGACCGGCGCTGTTCATCCAAGCGTCCACAACTTCCTGAGGGGTGCGCTGGCCTTTGGCGATATTTTCGCCGGCAGTGCTGTAGTGGATGCCGTATGACTTCATCATATCAAATGGTGAGCCATATACTGGGCTGTTGTGGTCAAAGTACTGATTGGCACGCATGTCGCGAGACTTTTCGCGGGCTACACGGCTTAGCTCTTTGTCTGCTTTCAGCGGAGCGAGACCGTGGTTTGCACGTTCCTGATTGGTCAGATCAACGACTTGCTGCTCGTATTGGCTCAAGCCTTCGATGGCTGAATTTGAAGAAGGCTGTTCTTTTTGGACAGGTTTTTGTGCTGGTGTCTGTGATTCCTGTTTTGCTGGTGTTTGAGTTACGTTTTTGTTCTGATTAGCGGTTGGTTTTTTGTTTGTTTCGGTTTTTTTATTTGTATCAGGTTTTTCATTAGTATCTGGTTGTTTTTGTTCAGGCTTATATTGCTTGAAAAAACGATTTAAGAAATTATTGAAGTCCTGGTTGTTTTGGAAATTCCAGTTGCCATTGACAACGTAATGTGTTTGGTAAGTCTGGTTTGCCTGATTCTGGTGGTTGCCACTTTGAGCTGAAGCGTCTGCTGTATTTTGAAAAGCACCGCCGAACAATAATGTTGCTGACAGGGCTGTAACGATTGATACTTTTTTAAACATATTCTGCACCTCTTTTTAGTTTGGTTTTGTCTTGCAAAAACATCATACCACGTGTTTTTTGTAATATTACTGGCAAGCGCTGCCAATGAACACGCTTCTAACGTTAACCCTTATAACACTTTGAAAATAGACAGCCATTTATGGAAAATCATCGTTTATCTGGAAAAAACTTCGAGTAAATGCCACTTGACGACTGTGAAAAAGCAGCTCGTTTGTTACGGAGCAAAACGTTTTGTCATGATTTTGTTACATAACACCAATTGCTGTCATGGTCTGGCTATTAGCCAGGCTAGCTATTATAATATAGTAGAAAAGAACTTCGGGGAGAGGGACGCGCAATGAAACATAGACTGATCAATGTAATGCGTTGGATCGGCCGGCGTGTGGTGCTGACGCCGGAACGTGATCATGCAGTGGCAAAATGGCTGATCCTCGTATGCTGGCTGGGTACGACAGCAGCTGCGGTCACCGTGGCCATCGGAAGTCCAACAGGGGCTGGTATGCTGGCGCATGCTTCCGATATTGCAAAAGCAGTAGGTCTGAACGGCCTGGCTTTTTTAATCGTGAGTCTTGTTCTCGGTATCGTGCTATCTCTAATGTATGTGCCGCTGCCCAGGCTTGCGCTCGGCAGTCTCCTTTATATGATGGCGCTTAGTGTGGCTATTTTATATTACGTGAAAAGCGGGTTGCTATTTTCATATATTGCCGGGATTGGCTATGGTCTGGCTGTAGGACTCATAGGGCTTGCAGTAATTTTTTTGATTCGGAAAAAGGTTGGTCGCGTGATTTTGCTGGGAGCAGCGGGGCTTGTGGTTGTGGCTATTTTGGCCGGGAAGTTAGACGAGCAAGAGCTTTCCTTACAAGTTACTGGAGATGCGCCAGCGACTATTGATGTCTCGAACCCTGGGGAGTCCGGGCCGCATGACTTTACATTTTTCACATATGGGAGCGGGGATGATGTGCAACGGGCGGAATATGGTGCTGAAGTGGACGAGGTGACGCCAACTGTGGATGCGTCTGACTTTATTACCAAATGGCCCGAGAAGCGGGAAGCGTTCTGGGAATTCGGGCCTGAAAATTTGCCTCTGAACGGGCGGACCTGGCTGCCGGATGGGGACGGGCCGTTTCCAGTTGTGCTGATGGTACATGGCAATCATACGATGGAATATTTTTCAACCGATGGCTATGATTATCTTGGAGAGCAGCTGGCTTCTCGGGGATTCTTGGCGATTTCAGTGGATGAGGATTTTGTTAATTATTCCAATGTGTCAGGCAGCCCCAATGATAACTATCAACTTCGGGCATGGCTGTTATTGAAGCATCTTGCTCAGCTGCAGCGGATGAATCAATCTGAGACCAGTGCCTTATTTGGAAAAGCAGATTTTGACCAAGTCGCATTGATTGGGCATTCAAGAGGGGACAGGCGGTGGCAATGGCCGGGGATTACCCGACTTTCTTTGGCGATGATGAAGCCCTGATTGAAGAGATGAGCTCAGTCAACATCCGAGCGGTCACAGCTTTGGCTCCGACGGACAAGGAGATCGATGGCGAATATCCCCACTTACACAATGTTTCTTATTTAGTGCTGCAGGGGGCCAGGGACGCTGACATTACTGATTTTCGGGGTGACCGTCAGTTTTACCGGACGACATTTGGCCAGTATGAAGATGGCTTCAAGGCCGCGCTTTATATTGGCGATGCGAACCATGCCCAGTTTAATACCAGCTGGGGTCGTCTGGATCAAAGTCTGCCGCGCGGATTGTTTTTGAACCAGCAGGAAACAATGGTACCTGAAGCCCAGCGGCAAATTGCTAAAGTGTATGTATCCGCCTTTATGGAACGGATTTTTCATGGGGAAATGGTTTATGATAAGTTGTTTCAGGATTACCGGCATGGTCGTGACTGGCTTCCAGATACCGCGCTCATAAGTCAACACCAGCATGCTTACTACCGGCCCCTTGTGCAATTCGATCGCGGCAAGATGATAGATTTGAACGTTGAGGGGTTTGCAAACTGGGAAGTGACGACACCTGAGGATCGTAAAGAAAAAGCCCTCCCAGCAGACGCGCTTAAGCTCGAGTGGCGCGACAAAGCGGCATACACTATTGATCTATCGCAGAATGTCTTAGAGACAGCTGCTCATGAGCCAGCGAAGTACATCACGCTGACCATGGCCAACGTCGATGCAGCTGACGATGGGGGGCGTCTCCCGGATATTGACGTGGAACTGGAAACTGTAGACGGTCTCAGCGTACGGCGATCGCTCGATGAATTCGGGCCAATCCCGCCTGTTATAAAAACAGACTTTACTCATTTTGGGCTGTTCGACAGCATGTTTCGAGATGGCAAGTACTCTCCAGCTTGGGAACCTATATTTCAAACGATAGATCTGCCATTGGAAGCATTTACGCAAGCAGATCCGGCTTTTGATCCAACAGAGATTGCCAGTTTCACTCTGCATTTTCACGCGCCGTCTGGAAAAATCCTGCTTCAGGAAGTTGGCGTTTGGTAACATGAAAAAGGCGAGTGGGAGTCGTCTGGGTCAGAAATCACTGTGGTAGATTCAATCAGATAAAATAAGAATCAATAAAAAAAGGAAGCCATTCTCGCAGTGGCTTCCTTTTTTATTGTATAGCTTTTAAAGCATTCTAAAAACCTCTGAAAAGTTATTTGATATTGATTCAAACATCCCGACTAATAAAATAACAAATACGATTGCCGTAAAAACTGACGAGATCAGAACGGTTGATAAACTTAAAGAGTATGTCGGTGATTTGAAGGACATAGATTATGTGTTCATCTCAAATGACAAAACAGATGTTGAGTCATTTGAGATAAGGAAACGGTCATAGTGAAGACGCGGGAGATATTTATCATTGCAAACCACCTATTCTTTTATCTGTGTATGCAGTGAAAAGAGTAGAAACGCTGTACCTACTCAATAATTTCATAGATATTTATTTTAAAAAGCACCTTCATTTCAACGGAACTTAGAAGTTGGGATGAAGGTGTAAGATTTATGAGGGTTTTTCTAAGCGTCATTTTGTTGAGTGAAAAAAGCTCTAGGTGATTGTCCTTTTCGTTTTTTGAAAATCCTACTGAACTGAGCATAATCGGTATAGCCGACCATTTCTGCAATGTTTTTTAGAGGGAAGTTATTTTTTTTCATGATTTCGATAGCCCGGCTAAGTCTGTAGTCAATCAAATAATCTGTGAATGATATTCCCATTTTCTCTTTAAATAAAGTACTTAAATAAGAACGTGATAGATTCACCATAGAAGCAAAATCATTAAGTGACAAATTCTCATGGTAATGTGCGCTCACGTATTTAATGATGAAATCAATATAATCCTCTCGTGCGCCTATGTCATTTACAGTCTGTTGAATCACTTTTTTATACTGATGATCATTCATAGTTTTAAAAGAGCGGGTTACATTTTCAATGATTTCTTCAGCAGGTATTCGCTCAAAAGCAGAACCACCTATATATCCATCAATATCAGTGCCGTCATACATGAATTGGATGTCGACTGGCTTATTAAAGGGGCCGCCATAAACCATAGTGAGGATATCAGGGTTCAACTCTCTGCATGTATGACTGATGCGCACGGCTAGTCGTTTTGCAGATTGCAGCGATTTAAATTGATGACCTCCCAGTAAACCGCCTGTTGTTAAACCCAGATGTATACAAATAATATCGGCTCCTGCCTCTATCATTTTTATTCCTTGTTCTTGGCTAAAAACAAAAGCTATCGTGAAAAGGTCTTTTTCATGAGCGATTTTAATAGCATCTATCTCCCGTTGATAAGTAAATCCAGATTCCTCCAAAGCCTCCCGAAAGTGTCCATCTATTAATCCGATTGTAGGATAATTAATAATACCAGAGAAACCATGTGATTTTATTTTGTTTATTAAAGTATCTGGATATAAAGTGGGGTCTGTGGCGTTAAAACCAAAAAAAGTTGGGATCCTCATAGCGGGCAAAATCTCTTTTTTAGCAAAATCCATTACAACTTGATTGCTGTTTGAAATTGGCATGTACCCCGCAAGCGAACTAATCCCTTTTTGGCGAAAAAACCCTGAACTAAGAGCAAGAATGAAATCTGCTCCGCCTTTTTGTGCTGATTTAGCAGTTAATCCAGAACCTGCTGCAACGCCAATAAGAGGGAGGTTGTACTGAGAGGCTTGTTGTAATTGCGAAATAATATCCAGTCTGTTAAACATCATGATTCCCCCCTTCAATTGGATTATATCGTATATGATAAAGAGATGCCTCAAAAAACGAGACATCTCAACAACGCTACTTTTTAATACTTTTAAAAGCCTGTGATTGTTCTTTTATACCTTTTTCAGCAGCGAAACGTTCAATGCTTGAAGCTCCAAAAAATCCTACAATACCATCAACTTTATTAATGATGTACGCAGCATCATCAGGCTCTGCAATTGGTCCGCCGTGACAAATCACCATAATATCTGGGTTGATAGATTTACCTGCATCTACAATACCTTGTATCTTGTTGACACAATCATCAAGGGTCAGTGCTGTTTTTGCGCCAATGGTTCCTTTGGTCGTGAGACCCATGTGAGCAACTAATATATCTGCTCCTGCTTTTGTCATTTTTACAGCTTGCTCTTCATCAAAAACATATGGGGTTGTCAACATATCCAAGTCATGAGCTTTTTTAATCATATCAACTTCCAGATCGTATCCCATACCGGTTTCTTCAAGGTTTTGCCTAAATGCACCATCGATTAGGCCTACTGTTGGAAAGTTTTGTACACCACTGAAACCCTGATCTTTTAATTGGGCTAAGAATACGTCCATCACTCTAAAAGGATCAGTACCATTAACTCCCGCGAGTACGGGGGTATTTTGTACAACGGGAAGGACCTCGCTTCCCATCTCTACTACAATTTGATTGGCATCTCCATAGGAAAGCAACCCTGCCAATGATCCACGGCCTGCCATACGGTAACGTCCTGAATTATAAATGATTAGCATGTCAGCTCCGCCTGCTTCACTGCTTTTGGCTGTAATGCCAGTCCCTGCTCCCACGCCGAGCAAGGTGTTTCCCTTCTCAATTTCAGCCTTAAAACGGTTAAGAATATCTTTTTTTTCTATCATGCTTATTTCGCTCCTTTATTTCGTTCTATAAGTGTTACAAGTTCTTCCGCTGCTGCTTCGGCGAACGCTTTGTCATTGATGTCGGTAGCCATCTCGTGCATGGTTACTTTATCTTGGTCGATATTTTGTTTAAGGGCACTGATCAGAGCAGCATCATTTTCTGGGCTGTGAAAAGCTTGGCCTTTTTTACTTAGACCAGAAAAGCCTTGTAAAGGGATGAAAAAAGAGGTGTTTCCTCTCGCTTGGTTAAGCTTTTCTGCAAGTATTCTTCCCAACTCAGCGTTTTCTTCTTGAGTTGTTCGCATTAATGTGACAGTTGGGTTATGTTTATAAAAATTTCTCTTAGAAAATTGTTCAGGTACAGATTCGTATGGTCCGAAGTTTATCATATCCATAGCTCCGGGAGAAATTACTTGAGGCACTCCGTGAGTTCCTGCAGCCTCTAAGCGGTGGGGCCCTGCTGTTAAAACGCCACCAACCAACTCATCTGCGAGTTCTGTAGTAGTCATGTCAAGAACACCATCAAAAAATCCCTCTTCAATTAGGCTCTCCATTGTTTGTCCACCCACGCCTGTTGCATGAAAAACAAGTACTTCATATCCTTTTTCTTCAAGATAAGCTTTTGCATGGTTAATGCAAGGCGTGGTTAAACCGAACATTGTTGCTGCTATGAGAGGTTTTCTGTCTTCCGGTGTTTTACTTTCATGAGAGAGCATGCCTGTAATAGCAAAAACAGCATTTGAAAATACTTTAGTGGATATGACGTTGAGACCGGCCACGTCGACAATAGAAGGAACCATAACAATGTCACTCGTACCTACATAAGGTTCAGTGTTGCCAGAGGCTACAGTCGAGACCATAACTTTAGGGACCCCAACAGGCAGCGCCCGCATGCCAGGGGTTACCATAGAAGTTCCACCCGTTCCGCCAAGTGATAAAATGCCATCAAATTTGCCTGCCTCATATAATTCAGGCAGTATCTTTTCCATTCCTTGAGACAGCACTTCTGTTGCACGAGCTCGATCTTTATTCTCTGCAAGATCTGTAATATTTGCTCCGACAGCTGATGCGATATCACTGTTAGAGACATCAATAGGGATAGATGGTTCAAATACTCCAGTATGAATAATAAGAGTATTGAATCCCAATGATTCAATTAGTTCTTTCACAAATAAAAACTCTTTGCCTTTCGAATCCATAGTTCCAGCTAAAGCGATCGTTTTAACCATAAAATACCCCTCTCCTAAGAATTAAAAGCTTGATTATATGATAACGCTTACTGAACGCGAAGTTAATGATGTTTTGTTAGGCGTTCTTGTGTTTAGAAGTGATCGTTACCACAACACCGCCCAGACCCATTTCAAGCACAACACTCTTTTAACTTGATATAGATCTCATTCAAATGTTCCCGGTCCAAGTTGGATAGGTGGTTCCAATCCACAACATCCAGGATGTAAAAGTGGAAGGACCAGATTTTATCTTTTATAACGGGGTCACTGGAACGTGCAATTTTGTAAAGGACCTCTAAAATGCCATAAATGACGGAAATATCATTTTGTCCATAATGGCGTATTTGATAAAAACTTTTGTACAAGTATTCTTCAAAACTCTTTGTTTTGTGGATCACGCGCAGATTGTTCTGGTCATCTGCTAAATATGGTGTTTCTTTTTGCGAATCCCCGAGTTCAATTAATAACCCACCGATCCTGTTGATGCAATTGACGGCGGTATGCGGGTCATTTGTTGAAGGAGAGATGGCCCGAAGCGCAATTTCGCCGATTTTTTGAATGGTGAACTCGACGTCTTGAACGTCTGTGCGCTCTTTGCCCACAATTAAAAAAGATCGAAGTTGCTCAACTGCTTCTGTCTGTTCTGTGGCATACACATTCATAATTGGCAAATCATGTGTTATGAAACTTCCGACCTGGACATGAAGATCAACTGCAACATCATGTTTCTTGGCACATTCGATCATTCCGCTCCAATTAATGCTTTGGATATAGCCCGAACGCTTGGCAGTGAGAACAGATTTTGCTTGATTGCGATATTGATTGATTTCATCTTTGTTCCAGGAACTGTATTCATAATAAGTTTGCTTTTCTTTTGTCATTTCCTTAATGGCTTTCGTGCCTTTTTCCTCAATCATGCCGACCAAACGATTCACCTGCAGCCAACGTGCCGTATGGTGAATGAAATAGACAAAAGCACCTAAGTTGAGGATCGCAATGACCACCATAGAGGCTGGGCCGAGCAGGGGCTTGCCATAATCGATCAGAAGCAGTAGGAGCAGTGCGAAAAGAAAACCAGAACAATAAATGCCCAGTACATGCTGAGTGACCCGGCTTTTCATGAAGTCCTGCAAGACTCTCGGTGAGAATTGGGACGCATATGTTGTCAAAACAACCATGATGACTGAAAAGCTAATCGTTGTCATTGTAAGAATAGCCGTCACAAGTGTTGCATATAATTTTTTTGCCGTATCTTTTCCCGTGATAATCTGCTTTGGGATGTTATCCTTAAAACTCGATACCAACCATGCATCCAGTATATTCGTTAAGAAAACGAGCATGATTGCGGAAAGGCCATAAACCGCGGGCAGAAACCAAAAACTTTCTCTAACATTTATCCATACTTTTGAGTTCTTCACCAAAACAACACCTTTCAATAAAAAAACCTCCCTTAATCATACCCTTATCATATAATCTCAATCTGGAAATCATTTGAAGCATGTCAAAGGACCAACGCTTATCAGAAAAATTTAAATTATGTTCTTGTATTTCTTGCTCGTTTGATTTATGATGAGAATACGTTCTTTAAAGAGAACGAGAATGATAGATGGTGAAGCACACTTCGAAAGGATGGTAAGGATGAAAAAAGTAAAGAAGGCGATTATACCAGCTGCAGGGCTGGGGACGCGCTTCCTGCCGGCGACAAAAGCGATGCCGAAAGAAATGCTTCCGATTGTCGACAAACCAACGATTCAGTATATCGTGGAAGAAGCGATTGAGTCAGGCATCGAGGACATTATTATCGTTACAGGCAAACATAAGCGTGCGATCGAGGATCACTTTGACAGCAATTTTGAACTGGAAAACAATCTTATCAAAAAAGAAAAATTTGAGCTGCTTGAAAAGGTGAATCAAACTTCAAAGGTGGATATCCACTATATCCGGCAAAAAGATCCCCAGGGCCTTGGGCACGCGGTATGGTGTGCGCGGAAGTTTATTGGCAATGAACCTTTTGCAGTCCTGTTGGGTGATGACATTGTTGAAGCAGATCCCCCAGTCTAAAACAGCTGATCGAGCAATATGATTTGACAGGGCGGTCAATTACAGGTGTCCAGCAAGTGCCCGACAATGAAACAGACCGTTACGGAATCGTGAGCCCAAGCGCATCTGAAGGCCGCCTTTATAAAGTGGACCATTTTGTGGAAAAGCCTGAGCAAGGCACGGCACCATCAAATCTGGCTATCCTTGGCCGCTACATCCTGACCCCGGATATCTTCAAATACTTGGATAAACATCACATCGGGGCCGGCGGTGAAATTCAGCTCACAGATGCCCTGCAAATGCTGAATGAAGAACAGGATGTTTACGCCTATGACTTTTCTGGTACCCGGTATGATGTCGGTGAGAAGTTCGGTTTTGTAAAAACAACGCTGGCGTTTGCCTTAAAAGATGAAACAATCGGTGCGGATGTTGCTGAATTGATCGAAGAATTAGCATTAAAAACACCAGTAAAATAAATGAATCATAGGGGGAGGCGTCCAATGAATATACTCGTAACCGGAGGCGCCGGTTTTATCGGTGCAAACTTTGTGAAATACATGCTCGGTCATTATGATTACACCATCGTAAATCTCGATCTGCTTACCTATGCCGGCCATCTTAGCAATCTGAAAGACGTTGAAAGCGATCAGCGCCATCACTTTATTCAGGGGGATATTACTGATCAAGCCCTCGTGGAAGACATATTACTGAAGTATGATATTGATGCCGTCATTAATTTTGCAGCGGAATCCCATGTGGACCGGAGTATAGAAAATCCGAACATTTTTCTTAAAACAAATGTACTCGGGACGCAAATATTGCTGGAGGCTGCCAGACGTCATTGGAAAACGGCCCATGGGGACACTTACAGCCAGTCTTATCAACAAGGTAAAAAGTTTATTCAAATTTCCACGGATGAAGTATACGGAACACTTGGCAAGGACGGTTACTTTACAGAAAAAACATGTCTGGCACCAAACAGTCCTTATTCAGCATCCAAGGCATCGGCCGATATGCTGGTCAGATCTTATTTCAAGACATACGGTCTGCCTGTCAATATTACGCGCTGCTCGAACAACTATGGCCCTTTACAACACCCGGAAAAGTTAATTCCGCTCATGATTCATAACGCGCTCCGCGATCAGGAACTGCCTGTTTATGGGGACGGGAAACAGGTGAGAGACTGGCTTTATGTCGACGATCATTGCCGGGCTATTGATGCGGTTTTGCATAAAGGGGTTGTTGGGGAAGTCTATAATATTGGCGGTCATAATGAAAAAGAAAACATTTATATCGTCAAGCAGATTCTTGCACATCTCATTAAAGATCAAAAATTGATCAAACATGTTGAAGACCGGTTGGGACATGATTTCAGATATGCCATTGACCACACAAAAATTACCAGAGAACTGAACTGGAGACCAGGCTACACTTTTGAAGAAGGCCTGCGCAAAACCATTGACTGGTATTTAACCAATGATGATTGGTTAAGACGCGTTCTTTCTGGCCATAATGATAACGCCGAAAAAGAGCTTTTTGTAAAAGAAATTCAGGAAAAATGAAATAATATGTATTTTCCTCTTGACGCGTTCGTTATAATGAACTAAACTAATGAAAATCCCCAACACAAATAGATAGTTCATTTTTTTTTACACCTGTTCGTTCGTTATAATGAATTTTTATCTCTCTAGGCACGTAAAATAAAAGATCTCAAAAAAAGGTGATCATATGAACGCATTTAAGCAAGACCACGATTCTAAAGGGCTCACTGAGAAAGACATTGATTTGAAAGCCCATTTTAATGTTTTTAAAAAACGGTATTGGATCATCATCGTGATGCTGCTGCTTGGCTTGGCCGGGGGTTACTATCTAGCGGAAAAGAACAGTACACCCTCTTACGAAACGTCAACACGTATTGTAGTCGATTCCGACGGAGAATTTATGAAAACCCTGATGGTCATGATCACAGACCCTATTATTATGGAAAAAGTTAAAGATGATTTGAATCTCTCAAAGTCTTCTGCGGGCATTGCCAATCAAATTAAAGTTGAACGACTGGAAGATTCACAGGTGATTTTAATTTCGGTGACAGACCAGGATCCAGCTGTAGCAGTACAGATTGCCAATACGACCGCACGTGTTTTTAAAAATGAAATTGTTGATCTCCTTGAATTCGAAGGTGTTCAGCTGTTGTCAAAAGCCGCATTAAATGATGAACCCATTAACCAAAATCAAACGAAATTGCTGATTTTGACCTTGCTGGGTGGGTTGATGGCAGGAATCGGGTTAGCCTATCTGCTGGAATCACTTGATGGTTCAGTTAAAAATGAACAGGAAGTGGAGGATATACTGGGCGTCCCGATCCTTGGTACTGTTTCAAATATGAAGAAAAAGAAGTTGACGAAAGATAAACATGAACAGGATACACAGGAAACGTCAGAAGACAGGGGGATTTCATTGATATTGAGCCGGAAAACAAAAGAAGCGCCATTAAAGCGGGCGAATCTAATCACATACTCTAACAGCACATCGGTTATTTCAGATCAATTCCGTACCATTCGGGCGAGCATCCAGTTTGTGACTGCCTGGAAAAAGAAACACGTCTTCCTGGTTACATCTCCTGGGAAAGGGGAGGGGAAATCGACCATGATTGCGAATCTAGCGGTTTCCATGACCCAGCAAAATGAAAAGATCTTATTAATCGATGCCAATATGCGCAAGCCGATGATTCACCGCATTTTCAACTTGCCGAATGAAGAGGGGTTAACAAATGTTTTATCAAATAGCGCATCATTTCTAAGTGCCCTTAATCAAACGGGTATTGGGAATTTGGATATATTAACGAGTGGATCTGAGGCGGCTAACCCGCCGGAATTGCTTGGGAGTGCGAGCATGAATGCGTTGTTGAAGGAGGTTGTCCGGCATTATGATGCGATTTTGATTGATTCACCAGGATTGCTGGAGTCCACCGAAACGCGGGTGCTGGCCAATCAATGTGACGGTGTTGTGCTTGTCCTAAACCAGGGCAAAACCGCACAGAACAAAACAGCCGAAGCCGGCAAAGTTCTACACCTAGCCCACGCCCACCTCATGGGCGTCATCATGAATAATCGGTAGGGACAGTGTTCTAACTACTTATGGTGTGGAGAATAGCTAGCAGCCACAACGAGAGCACCGTGATTTGCGCTCCGGGAAGTCGCTTTCCGCGGCACGGCCTCAGCCTCCTCGAGGAAAACCACCTCTGCGGGGTCTTCGGACTCGTGCTGTTCCCGCAGGAGTCGACTTCCCTCCGCTCCAATCACTCTATGTAATTCAGTGGCTTGGACGGTTCTACTCTCATAAGAGGGGAAGGAAGGCTAAAACCGCGACGTCAATCGCTACTTCTTCATGACCCACGTCCTGTGGGCCCGAGGCTCAGCAGCGCCCGCGGAAAGCGGAGTGTTTCCCCAGCGATCGCCAGAAGGAGTCATAAACAGTTAATAGCCTGTTTTTATAAGGGAAAAGTGTGTTTTATTGTTCTTTAATAAGAACAAATTCGTTCTCGGTAATGTCTACTATACCGATATCATTGGAGGCACTCGGCCATGCTGTGGGTTGGAATAGACCTTAGATGCGCGTCATCGAGGGTGTGGTGTGAGGATGGGTTAGATGCCCACTACATATTTTTTATGTCTGATTATCCAAATCACTATGGAAGGGGGTATGTGTTGTGTCTTACAAGAAACGGCTCAGTTTGTTCATTGTCATTGATTCTATTATTGTACTTAGTGCGATTGTGGCCAGTCATTATCTTGTGCTGGCGTCTTTCAACGTTTTTACCATATCGGTTATAGCTTTTGCCGCCATCATTTTAATCAGTCATTATTTGTTTTCATTTTACTTCAAATTCTATAAAAAGGTCTGGGAGTACGCCAGTATTGGAGAACTGTGGACCATATTGAAAGTTGCTACGTTGGCAATTATATCGGCTTTAATGGTTGATGCTATCTGGTTCGAGCCTATGTCGCACAGATTGATGGTAGCTACCGGCCTCATGTATATGGTTTTTCTAGGGGGCTCCAGGTTTCTATGGCGGATCTTTAGGGATCGGATCATTCCACAAACATCAGATGGAAAGCGCACACTGATTGTTGGTGCTGGATCAGCTGGAACAATGGTTGCACGACAGCTGCTAAGAGAGCAGAGTCAAGGGTTGAGTCCAGTTGCTTTTATTGACGATGATTTCGGGAAACAGCAATTAGATATTTTGAGTCTTCCAGTAGCAGGTGGCGTTAAAGACATTCCCAATGTGGTGGAGAATTTTGAAATCGATCATATTATTATTGCGATTCCCTCTCTTGACCGCCGAGATTTAAATACCATTTTCAAAGAATGTGCCAAAACAGAGGCACAAACCAAAATTCTGCCCGCTATAGAAGACTTGATTACCGGTAAAGTGGCCTTCAGTCAGTTTCGTGACGTGCGGGTGGAGGACTTGCTTGGCCGTGATCCAGTGGAAATGGATATGACATCAATAGCAAAGCATATTACCGGAAAAGTGGTGCTGATCACTGGTGGCGGCGGTTCGATTGGGTCAGAGATTGCCAGACAAATTACGATGTTTCGTCCGGAGCAACTGATTCTGCTGGGACATGGTGAGAATAGCATCTATCAGATTGAAATGGAATTAAAGCATACATGCAAACATACTGAGATAGAGTTTGTGACAGAAATCGCGGAAATTCAGGATGCCCGTAAAATGGAAGAGGTTATGTCCAGGCACCAACCCGATGTGGTGTATCATGCAGCGGCCCACAAGCACGTGCCTTTAATGGAGCGAAGTCCGGATGAAGCGGTGAAGAATAATATGATTGGTACGATGAATGTTGCCAAAGCCGCTGCCCGTGAGCAGGTGAAAACCTTTGTAATGGTCTCCACCGATAAAGCCGTAAATCCGACCAGTGTGATGGGAGCCTCCAAACGGCTTGCGGAAATGATCATCCAGGATATGGGGAGGGGCAGCCGGACCAAATTTGTAGCGGTTCGTTTTGGCAATGTGCTGGGAAGCCGAGGGAGTGTGATTCCTTTATTTAAACGGCAAATTGAAAATGGCGGACCTATTACGATTACACACCCTGACATGGTGCGCTATTTCATGACCATCCCAGAAGCGTCGAGATTGGTTATCCAGGCCGGGGCATTGGCAAAAGGCGGTGAGATTTTTGTGCTGGATATGGGAAAGCCGGTTAAGATATTAGACTTGGCGACTAACCTGATCAAGCTTTCCGGATTCACGTTGAACGACATCAGCATTGAGTTCACCGGGATCAGGCCGGGCGAAAAATTATTTGAAGAATTATTAAATGACGGTGAAAGTCATGAGGAACAAATCCATCCGAAAATTTATATCGGAAAAACAACCAGCCTTTATATGGAAGAAATCGAACATATTATTCATCATTACCACATATACAGCCGCAACGAATTACGAGACGAACTGCTGCAACTTGCCAATCAGACGATACCAAATGAAGCACAGCAAGCGATGCCAATGTAAGGCTAAAAGGGAGGTGGTGCCTGTGACAAAAACAATTCTTTACTGTGCGACAGTTGATTATCATTTCAAAGCGTTTCATTTACCGGAAATGCAATGGTTCAAACAGCAAGGGTGGGATGTGCATGTCGCAGCAGCAGGTGATATGGAATTGCCGTTTACAGACAAGAAATTCACAATCGACATTCACCGTTCACCGTTTCATGTCCGTAATATCAAAGGATACAAACAGCTGCGGACCATCATCGACCACCATGACTATGATTTTATTCATGCACACACACCGCTGGGAGGCGTGCTGGCCCGGCTGACCGCGAGAAGCGCCCGGAAAAAAGGGACGAAAGTCATTTATACAGCACACGGTTTTCACTTTTGCAAAGGGGTTCCGTTCAGAAACTGGCTGCTGTATTACCCGATTGAAAAAGGTCTTTCCCACTACACTGACAGCCTGCTTACCATTAATAAAGAAGATTACAATCTCGCACTCAGGCGCGGTTTCAAAGCTAAAGAAGTCCATCGCGTCAGTGGTGTAGGCGTCGACACCAGTCGATTTAAGCCATTGCCAAAACATATTAAAGCAACGGAAAAAAAGTCATTGGGATTTGATGCCGATGACTTTTTATTATTTAATGCATCTGAATTTAACCGTAATAAAAATCAGCAATTTTTGCTATCAGTGGTGGCATTGCTTAAAAGGGATATCCCGAATATAAGACTGATTCTGGCAGGAGAAGGCACAATGCTTGAAGACTGCAAAGCACACGCACACCATCTTGGGATTGCCGACAGAGTTACGTTTCTCGGTTTTCGGAAAGATATAGAAGACCTCTTGCCAGTATGTGATGTCGCAGTCGCATCAAGTTTCCGAGAAGGCCTGCCTGTTAACATTATGGAAGCAATGGCGGCCGGCCTGCCTGTGGTGGCAACAACGAATCGGGGGCATAACGAGCTGGTCCGGAATCATCGGGAGGGCTATTTGCTGGGGCCCCATGAACCGGAACTGTTCGCGGAGAAGGTAAAGCATTTATGGGCACATAAGAATCTTAGAGAACACCTCGGGCAGCAGGGGAGACGGACGATTGAAGAAGCTTATAGCATCGATACCGTAATGCTTGAAAAACAACTGATCTATCAACGGTTAATGGGAACAGCTCAACCAACGTCATATCAATCTGTCATTGGGAGGTGAGCGATGTGAGCGAACCATTAAGGATCCTGCATGTTGTCGTCAATATGAACAGAGGCGGTGCAGAAACATTGATCATGAATCTGTATCGGCATATGGACCGACGAAAAGTGCAATTTGATTTCCTGACGTGCAAAGAAGGGGTGTATGACGAAGAGATTAAATCCTTGGGCGGTGTGGTGCACCGGATGCCGTATGTAACAGAGGCAGGGCACCGAGGGTATATGCGCAGTTTGAAACAATTTTTTGTGGCACACCACTATCAGGTGGTGCATGCCCACATGGACAGAATGAGCGGATTGGTCATCCGTGAGGCGAAGAAAGCAGCTGTTCCGATCCGCATCGTCCACAGTCATAACACCGCAAGTGAAGGCGGGTTCTTGTCCAAAGGCTATAAATATTATGCAGGCCGTTCTATCAAGACGGACCACACCCATCTGTACGCATGTTCACAGGCTGCTGCAGACTGGCTGTTTCAGAAAGATGCGAGTCAGGCCCATATTTTAAAAAACGGCATAGATATTGATACCTTTCTATTTAATGAATCCAGTCGGCGTCAAATTCGAACGGCATTAAACATCCCTGATAATGCTTTTGTTTTAGGGCATGTTGGCCGGTTTAACAAACAGAAAAACCATGATGGGCTGATTGAGATCTTCGCGGAAGTTCATCAACAGCTGCCGCATGCCATTCTGTTATTGGCAGGAGACGGGGTCCTGAAGAAGAAAATTCAGAGCCGGGTGAATGCGTTGGGTTTAAATAACCATGTCCGGTTTCTTGGGGTGCGGGAGAATATACCTGAGTTGCTGCATGCGTTCGATCTGTTTGTGTTTCCGTCATTGCATGAAGGCCTACCGGTAACGTTGATTGAGGCCCAAGCAGCAGGATTGCCGTGTTTGATTTCTGACACCATTACAAGTGAAGTGGATTTGAACCTGCACCTGGTCCATTACTTACCGCTGTCAGATCACGCGGCCTGGTCGGACGCGATTCAGCTGTTGAGTTACAGAACACAGGCACGATTGATATCGGGGGAAGCATTGAAACAACATGGTTATGACATCAAACAAACGGCCGCCGATTTACAGGATGCTTATTTATCATATGGGAGTGAAGATCATGAAGCAGCTCACAATATTCACGCCTACGTATAACCGGGCCCACACACTGCCCGCCTGTTATGCCAGTCTTAAAAGGCAGAGAAATCAAGACTTTAAGTGGCTGATCATCGATGACGGCTCAACTGATGGAACACAAGCGCTGGTCGAAGCGTGGCAGCAAGAACAGCTGATTCACATTGATTATGTCCGGCAGTCTAATCAAGGGATGCATGGCGCCCATAACACGGCGTACGACAGAATCAATACCGAGCTGAATGTATGTTTGGATTCAGATGACTTTATGCCGCCAGATGCGGTGGAAAAGATCCTTTCTTTTTGGAATCAACATGGCAGTGATCAGTACAGCGGTCTCGTCGGGCTGAACACCAATACAAAAGGGGATCTGATCGGCACCAAATGGCCGGCTCATTTGAAGGCATCCTCATTGTTTGATTTATATTACAAACATGGGGTAACAGGCGATAAAAAATTGGTTTATCGTACAGAACTGACACGGCAATATCCATATCCGCTTTTTGAAAATGAACGCTATGTCGGGCTTGCCTACAAGTATTATCAGCTGGATCGGGATTATGAACTTCTGCTCATGGATGAGACTTTATGCTGTGTGGAATATCTGGCAGACGGTTCCTCAAGGAATATGCTCTTCCAGTACCGGAAGAACCCACAAGGCTTTTCTTTTTACCGGAAAGCCTTAATGAAGCTGCCATTTGCGACACGTGCATTCCAATTCCGTCAAGCCATCCATTATGTTTCAAGCAGCTTTATGAGTCGCAATCGAGCCTTCATACAAGAAACACCGCGGAAAGCTTTAACGATCATGGCCTTACCGCTTGGAACAGTCTTATTTTGGTATATCAAAATGAAAACAAGGGTCACTTAAAATGAAACCCTTATGGGAAGTGTGGCAAGGATGACGTTACTCTGGATCAATCTGGGTCTTGTATTTCTCCTGGCACTCGTGTCCAGATATTTCTCTACGCCGGTTGTAGCGGGAGGATACACGATCACAGTCAAACCGAATAAATTGCTCGTGTTTGGCTCGATGGCTGCTTTGGTCGCTGTTTCCGGACTGCGTGCCAATATAGGCGACACATATTTTTACAAACATATTTATGAAAGCACTGACTTTTCGTGGGCGTATATTTTTGATGAGAAGGATATCGGCTTTGGGATTTTGCAAAAAGGCTTGAAAACTTTGTCCGATGATCCGCAAATTCTGATCCTGACGACCGCGCTGCTGACAAATGTTCTGATTGTTATTGTCTTATATCATTACTCTCGCAAGATTGAACTGAGTTTATTTGTTTATATTACAGGCGGCTTGTTTCTGATTTCCATGAATGGAATGAGACAAATGCTGGCCGCGGCCATTGCATTTACGGCGATCAAATTTCTAATGGAAGGAAAGTTTCTAAAGTATGCACTGGTCGTTGTGGCGGCGTCGTTCTTTCATCAGAGCGCCTTGATTTTACTGCCGATTTATTTTTTGGTTCGGGTCAGAGCCTGGTCCAAAGCGACATTGGTGCTGATGGTTGTGTCGGTTGTAATTGCGATTGGGTTTGATTATTTTTCAGCGCTGTTGTTTTCGGCGCTTGGGGATAGTCAATATGGTCACTATCGTAATTTTGATGAGGGGGGTGCCAATATCATTCGGGTGGCTGTTAATGCTGCTCCGTTATTTATTGCTTATTTGGGCCGGGATAAGTTGAGAAGGGTGTTTCCGAAAAGTGATTATGTGGTCAATATGGTGTTGATTGGTTTTATTTTTATGGTGATTGCGACACAAAATTGGATATTTGCGAGGTTTGCGCTGTATTTTAATTTGTATCAATTGATTTTAATTGCTTGGATTATAAAAGTGTTCCGCGAGCGGGATCAGGCATTCATGTACTACGTGATCCTAGCGTGTTACTTGGGCTATTACTTCTATGAAAATGTCATCACCCTCAACATCCAATACCGCAGCGACTTTTTTATGTGGTGAAAAAATAGAGGAATAGCTTTAATACCTGCTTCTGGCAACCGCTCGGGGAAAACACTCCGCGTCCAGTGGGCGCTGCTGAGCCTCCTCGGTCTATCGACCTCCGGGGTCTCACCGAGGCTTTTCCTCCCACAGGAGTCTCCGTGTTTTCCGCGAGCTAGATATAAGAGGTTATCTTCTAACTCTTATGTGAGTAGAACCGTCCAAGGCACTGAATTAAATAAAGTGATTGGAGCGGAGGGAAGTCGACTCCTGCGGGAACAGCACGAGTCCGAAGACCCCACAGTGCTACATTAAGGAGCATTCCTGTAATGAAGAAATTTGAGGTTTGAACAGAAAAGAGCCCTCTTGGTATAGTACAGGGTGTCATGATCATGACCCCGAATTAAATAAATACCAAGGAGGACTCGCAATGAATTATAACCAAAATCACAAAATCGCGCAAATCACAGAATCCACATTGATCGTGGGGATTGACATCGCAAAAGACAAACACGTAGCTCGCGCACAAGATTATCGAGGTATTGAATTTGGCAAACGATTGATCTTTGAAAATCGAATACACGGTTATCAAAAGCTGCTTGATTGGGTAGCTAGGCTTCAAGAGAAAAACCAAAAGACACATGTCATGTTTGGCGTTGAACCGACTGGCCACTTTTGGAAGAGTCTAGCCTACTACCTGAACGCCAAAGGTTATGACTTTGTGTTAGTTAACCCGATGCATGTTAAAAAAAGCAAAGAGCTGGACGACAATTCGCCCACAAAAAATGATACGAAAGACGCACGTGTTATTGCACAGATGGTTAAGGATGGTCGATACTCTGTACCGAACCTTCTTGACGGTGTTTATGCCGAGTTAAGGGAAGGGATTAAATTACGAGATCAACTCACCAAACAGCTGATGATTGTCGAAGGACGCATCCAAAACGCCATACAACGGTATTTTCCGGAGTTTGATGATGTGTTTAATGACTGGAATGGTAAGACAGCTATTTGTACACTGCGTGAATTCCCATTTCCATCTGATATTCAGGATATGACCCCTGAAGACGTGCTTTCAACGTGGAAAACAGTCGTTAAAAGTGGTGTGGGCATCAAACGTGCCAATCAGCTTGTCCAAGCTGCCCAGAAAAGCATTGGTGTTCAGATAGGTTTGCGCTTTGCCAGGCAGGAATTACAGACTCTGCTTGATCAATATGAATTGTACAACCAACAACTTGTGTCATTGGATAAAGAGATCGAAACACTTATAACAGATCTACCTGGAGCTAAAGAAATGATGGCTATTAAAGGCATTGGTCCCACGACAGTGGCCACGTTTTTCGCCGAGGTCGGAGACCTCTCCAACTACAGTCATCCCCAGCAAATTGTAAGTATGGCTGGTCTATCCTTAAAAGAACACAGCTCGGGTAAATTCAAAGGGCAAACACGAATAGACAAGCGTGGACGCAAGCGATTGAGAAGAGCGATCTATTTAGCTGTGCGCCCACTGGTAGCACATAATTCGACGTTCAAGACATTGCATCATTATTACACCACGCGTCCCGATCGTCCTTTGAAAAAGCAACAATCTCTGATCGCTTTGTGCGGTAAGTTGATACGTGTCTTATTCGCCATTGGCACGAAGCAGTGTGAATTTGATGGAAGTAAACTACTACAAGGACTACCTGAATTACAAACAAGTCAGGTGGCATGAATATTGATGTTAACTACTCCACGTAGATAAGTGGTTCTGAATGAGCGATTAATAAACCTTTTTAATTCATTTGGGATGTTTCAACAAATGCATCTGATGGCCTTAGGATTGAACAAACACCAATAGTGCAGAGTCGGAGCTTATTTAACCCATTCGGGCAATAGACCCAGCTAAGGAGCATTTCCGACCTCCACCTTGTGGATACGCAGGACGAAGGAATGTATGGATAATAATCCCGTGATACATGGGAGGGTGAGCGACCATAAGTTGTGTGGAGATTTTCAGCACGGTTATCACGTCTCTTGTCACCAAATGTTCACAATTTGGGCGTTAGGATGGCATAGACTACGTCCGAAATTTCCGAAATCAACACCTGATACTCAACCCGCATTCAATATGTCAATGAAGTGTTTGAGTAATTCTAAGAAAGTAAGAGCATTTTGGAGATATTTTAATTATATAGAGGGAGGGTCGACTAAAACCGCCCTTTGCGGGCAACGTCGACATACCCCTTGCCGGGGCAAGGAGGCTGAGGCCGTGCCCGCGGCTAGAAGACACTGTGAAAGTGGGTTTCTTGAACAGATGTCGCACTTGAGCTGTGATAAAGTTAAAGCGACTTCCCGCAGCGCAAATCACGATACGTATCTTACGCACATTGACGTGCCTTGTCTTTAAGTAGCCAGGAACATAAGTAGAAATCCTCATTGGCTCATAGGATAAATATCGACTTAGGGAAAGCTTGAATGACTGCCTCGCGCCACCGAGCTCCGGGAAAACACTGCGCTTTCCATGGGCGCTGGTGAGCCTCCTCGGTCTGACGACCTCCGGGGTCTCACCGAGGCTTTTGCTTCCATAGGAGTCTCCGTGTTTTCCCGGAGCTCGGTGAAAGTATGTGTCTAATTTTTATCATGAGCACGTTAGGCTGTTTAAATCATAAGCAACACAAACTTTATGGGGAGATTTATAGCGGAGTTCTGCGGGCACAGCACGAGTCCGAAGATCTCGCAGCGCAAATCACGATGCTCATGCATCATATCGGAATTCATGTTTTCTATTAAAAACTAACTATACAAACGTGTTTGAATTTTAGAAGGGGGTGTTGTGGTGGCTGTGCTTGTGACTGGGGGTGCGGGGTATATTGGGAGTCATGCTTGTGTGGAGTTGTTGTTGAGTGGGCGGGATGTTGTTGTGTTGGATAATTTTTCGAACAGCAGCCCGGTCGCATTGAAACGTATTAAGGATCTAACCGGCAAGTCGTTCAGAGTGTATAACGTTGATTTACTCGATAAGGCTGGGTTGGAACATGTCTTTTCAGAAAATGATATTGAAGCGGTGCTGCATTTCGCCGGTCTGAAAGCGGTTGGTGAATCGGTCTCTGTTCCACTAAAATATTACCGCAACAATGTGATCGGAACCGTTTATTTATGTGAAGTCATGCAGCAGTATGGAGTGAAACGCATGGTCTTCAGCTCTTCCGCAACGGTTTACGGGGTGGCCGAAAACGTGCCAATTACAGAAGATAGTCGGCTGACGGCCATAAACCCATACGGCAGAACAAAACTCATGATTGAAGAGCTTTTGCATGATATCTATCAGGCTGATGACGAATGGCGGATCGCGGTATTGCGTTATTTCAACCCGGTGGGCGCCCATTCAAGCGGGAAAATTGGTGAGGACCCCAAAGGCACACCAAATAATCTAATGCCTTATATTGCTCAGGTGGCAGCAGGCAAACGCCCGCAATTATCGGTATTTGGAGCCAATTATCCGACGAAAGATGGAACGGGAATCAGGGATTATATTCATGTGGTTGATCTGGCGCTTGCACATTTAAAAGCACTTGAATATATTCAGGCTCATGCCGGCATTGAGGCGTTTAATATCGGCACAGGGGTCGGCTACAGTGTGCTGGAGATGATTAATGCTTTTGAGCAGGCTTCGGGAAAAACCATTCCGTATATCGTATCAGAACGGCGGAATGGAGACGTAGCCCTCTGTTACGCGAATCCCGATAAAGCCCGAAGCCGCTTAAAGTGGCAGGCGAAGCGCGACATTCATGCGATGTGTGAAGATACGTGGCGCTGGCAATCCAACAATCCAAATGGTTATCAATCTGTGTCTGATTCACGTCAGGCACCGATCGAAAAAGAAAGCCCGCTGGTTAAAACAGCGGCTTTTTTATTGTAAAAAAGATGCACGCATAAGGAGGTTCAGCACATGAAACGTTTGATGGATTTGGCTATTGCCACGGGCTTGCTTATCATTACAGCTCCTTTAATCGCCGTGATTGCCATCATCATCAAAGTCAGCATGGGATCGCCTGTATTGTTTAAGCAGCAGCGGCCAGGGTTGAACGGCCGACCTTTTTTCTTGTATAAATTCCGGACAATGACGATGGCCGCCAAAGATGGTGAGATGCTTTCAGATGCACAAAGACTGACGGCTGTTGGGAAAGTCCTGCGCAAATACAGTTTGGATGAATTGCCCCAGCTGTTCAATGTGATCCGGAACGATATGAGCCTGGTCGGACCGCGCCCGTTGTTAATGGAATACTTGCCGCTGTATACGAAGAGGCAATCTGCGCGCCATGCAGTGAAACCCGGCATCACAGGGTGGGCTCAAGTAAATGGCCGCAATGCCATCACATGGGAGGAAAAGTTTGATCTCGACCTATGGTATGTCCATCACCGAAATGTTCTGTTGGATTGCAAAATTTTATATCTGACCATTGCCAAAGTGCTAAAAAAAGAAGGCATTCATCAAGACAACCAGGCTACAATGCTTAAATTCAGCGGTACAAAAGAGGTTCGATGATATGCGTCTCGTGATATTAGGCGATGGCGGTCATAGCAGAGTCATTCAGGACATGATCATATCGAGCGGTATGGGGGTTATTACAGCGATACTGGATGATCGGTATCCAACAGGTTTTAAGGATGGGGGAATCGTTTTTGCACCGATTTCTTTTGTCCATCATTTACTGAAACGCAACACAAGGGTCGTGGTGGCGATCGGAGACAATGCCATTAGACAGAAGATCGTTCAACAACTGGATCTTCCGCCAAAAGTCTTTGCCCCCATTGTGCATCATACCGCAGTCGTCAGCAGTTCTGCTGACATCGGAAATGGGACAGTGGTTATGCCTTACGCGGTCATCAATGCCCGTGCACAAGTTGGTGCGCAGTGCATTGTCAACACCCGCGCGACTATTGAACATGATAATGAGATTGGCGACTACACACATGTGTCGCCGAGTGCTACGCTCGCTGGCAGTGTGTCTTCTGGAGAAGGCGTGCATGTTGGGACCTCCGCGATAGTGATCCCTGGGAAGCATTTAGGAAGCTGGTCAGTGATTGGTGCGGGTTCAACTGTCATTGAACATATTCCTGCATTCAGTAAGGCAGTGGGATCGCCGACACGTATTATTGAACGAATAGCCAAATAAAACTTATAAAGTAAGGTGGTGTGATGATTGTCAAAGTCTAAAATTTTATTGTCTCCGCCGCATATGGAAGGCCATGAACGTCATTATATCGAGGAAGCTTTTCAAACCAACTGGATTGCACCGGTGGGACCGCATGTGGATATGTTTGAAAAAGAAGCGGCAGCCTACCTCGGTGTAGAAGAAGCTGTAGCGCTTAGTTCCGGAACAGCCGCGATTGACGTGGCACTGACGCTATTAAACGTCAAACAAGGAGATACAGTGTTTTGTTCGACTTTAACGTTTGTCGCAAGCGCGAATCCGATTTTGTATCATCAAGCCAAACCGGTGTTCATTGATTCAGAGCCGGAAACGTGGAACATGTCCCTCAGGCATTGGAACGGGCTTTACAAGACGCGGCCAGACAGGGCAAACTGCCTAAAGCCGTCATTATTGTCCACTTATACGGGCAGAGCGCGAAAATGGAAGAATTAATGCACTTGTGTCAACAATACGATGTACCTGTAATCGAGGATGCGGCTGAATCACTTGGCACGATGTACAAAGGGAAGGCAAGCGGCACGATCGGTAAATTCGGGATCTACTCGTTTAACGGGAATAAAATCATTACGACGTCAGGTGGAGGGATGCTGGTATCAAATGACAAAGCAGCTATGAAACAGGCCCGTTTCCTTGCGACTCAGGCCCGGGACCCCGCTGCACATTATCAACATAGTCAAATGGGGTATAATTACCGGCTAAGTAACCTGCTGGCTGGTGTGGGCAGAGCCCAGTTACAAGTGCTGGATAAACGCGTCAATGCAAGGCGGGCTGTCTTTGATCTGTATGAACAACAGCTGGCCTTTCTGCCAGGGATCAGGTTTATGAAAGAACTGAAAGACACCAAAACCAATCGCTGGCTGACTGTTTTCACGATCGACCCTAGCGAAACACACGTAACAGTTGACCATTTGCTGCACGCCCTGCAACTGGAAAACATCGAAGCTCGAAAAGTATGGAAACCGCTCCATATGCAGCCACTCTTTACCGAAGCAATGTATTATCCGCATCACGATCAGGAACACGTGGCAGAGCAACTTTTTTCGAATGGGATCTGCCTGCCATCCGGGTCAGCAATGCGTGTTAAAGATCAGCTGCGGGTCATCACCTGCATTACAAAATGTTTCGACACTATTATGGGAGGTCACTATTTCATTCCTGGAAAACAAGAGGTATAAAATATGAAGAAAAATAATATTAGTCTTATCCGGAAACAGAAGGGGTATACGCTGTCTGAACTGGCAAAAAGGGCTGGTGTTTCAAAGTCTTATTTAAGTACGATTGAGCGCAACATTAACCAAAACCCTTCTTTTCACATTATCCAAAAAATCGCAGTTGCTTTAAATGTAGATGTAAATACGCTATTTGGAAATCAAAGACACAATCAACTGACTTTAGACCAGGAGTGGTTACGTCTCATGGAACAAATCAAATACAGCGGACTTGAAGAGAAACGGATGAAGGAACTAAAAAAAGTGATCCAACAGGCTGAATCGAAACCTCAAAATGATCGCGGGGAAATCACACATGAATCATCAAATTGTAAGTCATAAACCGCTGAAAGTGCTGCATGTTGTCGGGGCCATGAACAGAGCCGGAACCGAGACCATGCTGATGAATCTGTACCGGCACATGGATCCAGAACACGTCACATTTGACTTCATTTCTTATAGCCATGAAACCGCGGATTATGACGGGGAAATTATGCGGTTGGGGGGGCGCATCATCAGGCTTGAAAAAACAAATTCATTAAAAAGCCTCTATCAGACAATGAAACAATACGGGCCATATGATGCTGTTCATGCCCACACCCTGTTTCACTGCGGTTTGGCCCTTTTTGCCGCGAAACTGGCAGGCATCCCTATTCGGATTGCACATGCGCATACAACTGAGGATGATCAAGAATCTGCTGCTCGTAAGCTGTATCACACAACAATGCGGCGTATGATCCGGCTATGGGCGACAGATCGCCTTGCTTGCAGCAATGGCGCGGCACAGTACTTGTTTGGCGACCAGCAGGCACACACGTATTTTCCTAATGTGATTGATTACGAGGGCTTTCTGGAGTCTCCGGTGCTGAATGTGAAACGATTTAAACGTGAAGCCCAATTGGAGAAACGTCTTGTAGTTGGCCATGTTGGCAGGTTTATTGAAGCGAAAAATCATGCGTTTATGCTCCCGGTCTTGAACCAGCTGCGCAAACGGGATCCACACGTTAATTTACTGTTGGTCGGGGATGGTGATCTACGAGACGCCATCGAGGAAAAAGCTGAAAAAGCTGGTCTTCTGGATAACGTGCGATTCACGGGGGTTCGCGGTGATATTGCCACACTGCTGCATAGTATGGATGTCTTTGTTTTTCCGTCTGTTTATGAAGGTTTGGGTCTTGTGTTGCTGGAAGCTCAAGCATGTGGCCTCCCATGTGTGGTTTCAGACGCCATCCAGCCTGAAGCCGATCTTGGTCTTGGGCTTGTAACCAGATTATCATTACAGGATTCCCCAGAAGTTTGGGCTGATCATGTACTGGAAGCAGCTATCCGTCCTAAACCGAATCCTGAGACGATCAAACATGCTTTCAGACAACAAGGATTTGCCATTGCATCAGGTATTTCAGCTTTAAAGAAGATCTATCATTCAAATGAAGGTGAGACAGATGACCAAGTTATTGATCACATCCTTTGATCTGGAAATCGGCGGAGTGGAGCGCAGCCTGATTAATATGCTGAAGCACTTTGATTATGAGCATCATCAGGTGGATGTCATGCTTTATAGCCATACCGGCGACTTGATGTCCTTGTTGCCTGATGGTGTTGAACTTCTGGCAGAATCGCCAGCTTACAGAACGTTCCGGATGCCGATTAAACAGATTTTCATGTCCGGCCATATCCGTCTTGGTCTGACAAGGTTGATGGCAAAGGGGAAAGTGCTCTTCACCCGTTCTGCCGAGAAAGGCTATAAACAACTGCAATACATGTGGCGATATGCGCTTCCTTTTTTGCCCAGCCACGACAAGTCCTATGATGTCGCGATCAGTTATTTGTGGCCCCATTATTTCGTAGCTGAAAAGGTGCAGGCAGATGTTAAGATCGCTTGGATTCACACAGATTTTTCGACTGTGGATACAGATGTAGCTGCAGATATGGCTATGTGGCAGCGATACGATCATATTATTGCCGTTTCCGAAGCCTGCAGAAGTGCGTTTGTTTCAAAATATCCGTCGCTCGAGAACCGTGTCCAAGTCATTGAAAATATTACATCACCCACACTTGTCAGGCAGCTGGCCAATGAACAGCCAGATACACCCATCTTCACGGACGACCGGTTTAAGCTGGTCACTGTTGCCAGATTGTCCCACGCGAAAGGGATTGATCGAGCGATTCAGGCATTCAAGCAGCTCCAACAAAGTGGTTATCATAACCTTGCCTGGTATGTGGTCGGCTATGGAGGCGATGAAGAGCAGCTCAAAACGATGATTCGTGACAACAGGCTGGATGACGCCTTTATTTTATTGGGCAAACAAGTTAATCCGTATCCCTACATGAAAGCGGCTGATTTATATGTGCAGCCGTCTCGGTATGAAGGGAAAGCTGTGACTGTCGGTGAGGCACAGATTCTTGGCAAGCCCGTATTAATTACGAACTATCCCACCGCTTCCAGTCAAATTGAAGATGGTGTTGACGGTGTCATCTGTGAGCAATCTGTTGCAGGTATCGTACATGGCATTCAAAGGCTGTACGACGACCATACGCTCCGAAAACGGATTGCAGCACAAGCTAACCAACGTGACTACACAAACGGCCATGAACTCGAGAAACTATACGCCATGATGAAAAGGAGGGTAACAGATGCGGACAGACGGACTGGTGAGTATCGTCGTGCCGGTTTATAAAGTCGAAGCCTATCTGCGCCGGTGCTTAGACAGCATTCTTGGTCAGACATACCGGAATATCGAAGTGATTGTTGTTAACGATGGCTCCCCGGACAAAAGCGGCCAGATTGCGGATATTTATCAGGCAGCGGAGCCGCGTGTTCACGTCATTCACAAGGAAAACGGCGGGTTATCCGACGCACGCAACCATGGCGTCAAACACGTGTCAGGGGAATATACAATGTTTGTTGATAGTGATGACTGGCTGGAGAAAACGGCGGTTGAAACAATGATCCATCATAGTGTGACCTACCAGGCCGATGTTGTGCAATCGGCTTTTTATTATGCCTATGATGACCGTCTTCTCGTTGACGACAGACATCATGCACACACCGACCCGCCGCTGCTGCTGAAAAATCGGGCTTTAATGTATGAGCTTGTCATCAATGAACGGGTGAAGAATTTTGCCTGGGGGAAGCTGTACAAAACCGAGCTGATTCATGATATTCCATTTAAAAAAGGGGTGTTGTTCGAGGATGTATTCTGGGCCCATCAAGTCATGCACAGAGTCAGGCGTTTCCTGATCGTTCATCAGCCACTCTGCTTCTATTACCAGCGGGATGACAGCATTGTGGCGGCATATACCCGAAACATCTTGATTTGTTAAAAGGATTGCAGGAGCGACATGCTTTTGTAGAACAGCATTATCCAGAGCTGTTGTGGGCGTCTTACCGTCATATTCTGGAGACCAGTCTCATCCATTATAATCTGTTAATGCTTAACAAAAAGGCTGATCCGGATGGCAGGCATCGAAAAGCCATAGAACAGGACATCGAGCATAACCACCGGAACTTTAAAAGGGCCGCTGAGCCTGATCGGCTATTAAGCAGACAGCTGTCCTTATTTTTACTGCATCCTTACTGTAATGCGGGGCTGTTGGGCTTGCGTAAAATGATGCGGAAAGCCAGGATCCTGAAACGGCCTGAAGGATTGAAGATTGTACACGAACAACAGGCCAGAAGGGAGTATGCAGTGAAATGACCATTATAGACACTGTGAAACATTTTGTTTGCAGAAGTATGATCTTGATCTTTAATTGCTTCCCGGTCAAACATCATAAAATTTTCTTATTCAGTTATTATGGCAGCCAATACGGCTGCAACCCCAAGTCTATTACAGAGTACTTGTTATCCCAGTATCCCAAAGACAGATTCGATCTTGTCTGGGCGTTTAATGACCCGACATCCAAAACACTGCCCTCGGGCATCCGAACCGTGAAGACAATGACACTCAGATATTTTTATGAACTGTGCACAGCAAAAGTCATCATAACCAATTTCCGTACCACAGACCTCTTTGTGAAACGAAAACAACAATACTATATTCAAACATGGCACAGTTCGCTCCGGTTAAAGCAAATTGAAAAAGATGCAGAAGCATCACTGCCCCAACGTTATATCACAATGGCTCAAAAAGATTCGCGAAAGTGTGATTTGCTTTTATCCGGATGTCAGCGCAGCACCGAAATTTTCAAACGTGCCTTTTGGTATACCGGGGAAATATTTGAACATGGCACTCCACGCAACGATATGCTTGTGCAGGGTGACCCGAGCAAACAAGCGTTTATCAGAGATCGACTGAACGTTACAGGAAAGAACGTGGTGTTATATGCTCCCACATTCAGAAAGGATGGCAATATGGATGTCTATGACTTGGATTACGACCGACTGGCCAAGCGTTTGACTGATAAGTACGGGGGAGAATGGACCATTTTAATCAAGTTGCATCCCCACCTAATGTCACAGTCGGATCAAATAATTCAAGGTGACCATGTTCGAGATGTAACCGCATATGACGATATTCAGGAGTTATTAATGGTAGCGGATGTTTTAATTTCGGATTATTCATCACTGATATTCGATTTCTCCATAACAAAACGCCCGTGCTTTTTGTATGTGCCGGATCTCATGGACTACAGACAAAAAGAACGGGCCCTTTATTTTGACATTGAGGCACTGCCATTTCCGAGTGCCCAGAGTAATCAAGACCTCATGGAAACTATCATGAGCTTCGATGAGGAGAACTACCACCGGCAAATGGGGGCATTTCTGGCAGAAGTTGGGTCGTACGAAGACGGCAGAGCGGCTGAACATTTGGCGCATCGTCTGGAAGCCATTTGTGTTTCCGAGAAAAGGAGTGAGGTATATGAAGCATTATAAAATAGGTTATACAACAGGTGTTTTCGATTTGTTTCATGTCGGACACTTGAACATATTGAAAAGAGCGAAAGCCCAGTGTGATTATTTGATTGTCGGTGTCAGCACGGATGAACTGGTTGCGACTTATAAGCATAAAGATCCGGTCATTCCATTTGAAGAGCGTTGTGAAATCGTCGAAGGGATTAAATATGTGGATCACGTTGTTGCACAGGAGCATCGTGATAAGTTTGCAGCCTGGGAGACGTTGAAGTTCGATGTCATGTTTGTAGGTGATGATTGGAAAGGTGATCCCCTTTTTAATCAACTGGAACGGCAATTTGAACCTGTGGGTGTCGAAATTGTATATTTTCCTTATACACGCGGTGTTTCATCGTCACTTGTTAAACGCAAAGTGAAGTTATAGGGAGGGGATGACATTGGATCCGGTAATCAGCATTATTGTTCCTGTTCACAACCAAGAGCGGTTTATTGGAAAATGTCTCGATAGCATTCTCTCCCAGTCGTTTACGCATTTTGAAGTCATCGTGATTAATGACGGCTCCACTGATCGAAGCGGGATTATTTGTGACGCCTATGCGAAACAAGATCAGCGGGTGACTGTGCTGCATACAACATACAGCGGTGTCAGTTCGTCACGCAACAAAGGGGTACAGGCGGCTCGCGGGGCTTACATTGGGTTTGTAGATGGAGATGATTATGTTGAAGGAAGAATGTACGAATGGCTGTACCGAACCTGTCAGGAAACGAATAGCGATATTGGCATTTGTAAACTGGGCAGGGAAATCGATGGCCGTTTGGTCAATCACAGTAGCCCTGAAGAATTGTATATCCAGGAATTGGGTCATCAGGAAGCATTGCGGCATTTGTTCAAGGGTTACTTATATCGATTTTCCTTGTGTAATAAGTTATTTAAGCGCTCTTGTTTTGCAGGTGTTATGTTCCCAGAAGGCCGAATTCACGAAGATTTAGCAATAACTTACCACTTATTTGCCAACGCCAATCAAGCTGTCTATGTCCATTACACCGGGTATGTGTATGTGAAGCAGGACAACAGTATTCTGACCGCCCATTATTATGAAAAAAGACTCGACGCGTTTACCGCCTGGAATGAAATCATCCCTTTTATGCATACTCATTATCCACAATTGGCTGTCGAAGTGAATACCTGCTTTGCCTACCAATGTGTGGATCATGCCTATTACATTGTGAATCAGGTCCAGGTAAAAAAACGCCAAAAACAGTATTTAGCGGTGATTCAAACGTGCATCAGACAGCATGACCACCTCATTCGTAAAAAAGCCGCCTATCATTTACCTATCGATCCATCATGACGCTTCTGCGTGTGAATGTTGATTTATTTATACTGTCTAGTCAAATGAAGAAAAAAGTCTCGTAAGTGTGCTGCAGTACAATGAAAGGAGTTGATCCTTAAATGAAAAAACGCTTGTTATTTGTCATTGATTCCTTGGATGTGGCAGGAGCGGAAAAGAGTCTTGTCACATTACTCAACCTACTAGACTTTACCCGATATGACGTTGACCTACAATTGTTCGCTCACGGGCATATGCTCGAAAAACTGGTGCCAAAAGAGGTGCGCGTATTAAAGCCTTTCATATATACAGAATTTGCTGCCTTAAATCTGAGAGAAGCTTTCATTCAGGCTGTATCAAAATCGCAGTTCAAGATGCTGTCGTCACGACTTAAGTATTCGTTTCAGATCAGGAAAGGTAAGACAGGGAATAAGCAAAAAGCACGCTTGTTTTGGCAGCATGCTTCAACAGTAATAGAACCGAATCCTAGGGCCTATGACGTTGCTATCGCTTATGCCCAGGGGGTGCCCACTTTTTATGTGGCTGAGAAGGTAAAGGCTAAACGGAAATTGGCTTGGGTGAATGTCAGTTACCGGCTGGAAATGAAAGAGAAGACGTTCCAGACCCGATATTATAACAAATTTGATGGCATTGTTGCGGTCTCAGAATCGGCTGAAACAGTTTTTCTTGAGACGTTCCCTGAATACCGTGACAAAGTTTCGATTCAATATGATATTAATAACCCTGAGTTTATTGCAGCTATGGCTGAAGCTGATGAAGGCTATCAGGACGGATTTGATGGGATTAGGCTTTTAACGATTGGACGGTTGTCTCATCAGAAAGGCTATGACGTCGCACTGGAGACCTGCAGACAACTGAAGCAGAGTGGGCTGCATTTTAAATGGTATGTTCTTGGAAAAGGGCCGCTGCAAAGAGAGATGGAAACCGCCATTAAAGACATGGGGCTAACCGAACATTTTATATTACTAGGGGTCAATGCCAATCCTTACCCATATATAAAGCAGGCTGATGTCTATGTGCAGACTTCGAGATTTGAAGGGTTTGGCCTGGCGATTGCAGAAGCACGGATGCTCAATGTGCCTGTTGTCACATCAGAATTTGATGCTGTTTACAACCAAATGGTCAATGGTGAAAATGGGCTTGTCGTTGAGCGGACGCCAGAAGCTGTGACAAAGGCGATTCAACAAATGATTGACGATCATGCATTACGCTCGTATATCACCACCTATTTAACACAGGAGAAAAAGGGCAATGTGGAGGCGATTCATGGTTTCTATGAATTGATTGAGTCATCATGAAACAGCGCATGATGTTTATGGTGATTAATATGAATCTTGGCGGCACGGAAAAAGCCTTGCTTAATATGATCGATGCCCTTCCAGCAGATCAGTTTGATATCACGGTACTGCTCTTGGAGCGGCGCGGCAGTTTGCTCGATGCGATTCCAGACCATGTGCACGTTGCTGAGCTGGAGCAGTACCAGGCTATTAAACATCTGATTCATCAATCCCGCGTCAGTCCGTACGTCAATTAGCTCGTGCAGGCAAGCTTGTAAAAGCATGCCGTCTAGCAGGCGTGTATGGTCTGGCGAAACTTAGAAAAGACAGGCGTTTATTCTATCACTATATCTTAAAAGACCTTCCAGTTAATTATACGGAATATGATCTCGCTGTCGCTTATGCGGGCCCGATGGACCTCATAAGCTATTATATTGTCCATAAAGTGAAAGCCCAGAAAAAAGTTCAGTGGATTCACTTTGACATTGATCACATCGGCTTCGACTCTTATTTTGCCCAAAAACTATATGGGCAGTTTCAGCAAATTTTCACCGTTTCAGAGGAAGGGAGGCATAAGCTCTTGCAACGCGTGCCTGCATTGGAAGAGCGAACAGACGTCTTTCCCAATCTTTTATCCCCAACCTTGATCATGGCACAAGCTGCAGAGGGAGAGGGATTTCAAGATCATTTTACAGGCATGCGTCTTTTAACTGTTGGCAGGCTGTCACATGAAAAAGGTCAAGATCTGGCTATAGAAGCTTTGTCTTTTCTTGTGCGAAACGGCTTTGATGTCAGATGGTACTTTGTCGGAACTGGTTCAGAGGCAGATAAATATAAGCAGCTGGCAGCGGAAAAAGGGGTCAGTGATTACGCGGTTTTTTTGGGTGAGCAGCTGAATCCCTATCCATATATGAAAGAATGTGATGTGTATGTGCAGCCTTCGAGACATGAAGGTTATTGCATAACACTTGCAGAAGCTAAGCTGTTTCACAAACCGATTGTGACGACTGACTTTACTGGAGCACGAGAACAAACCAAAGCCCAGCAGACGGGGATTATAGTAGAGGTTGACGCCTGGCAAATCTATCAAGCGGTGAGAAACCTACTGAATACTGCTGCTTTACGGCACAACTTGAGTGATAACTTAACGGGTGAACAGCAAAGTTGGTCAGTGGAAAAACTTTATAGTGGTGTCAGATGACGAGGGGATTTTTGGCAGCTACAACGAGGTGATATGCCAATGAAAAAACAGTCGTTAATTCATGAGATCTTCTGGCTTCGGAGCCTGGCCTGTCTTGCCGTTACATTCGGTCACGCGATTCATAATGGACATATGATCTATGAAGCGGAAACGGTTTTCCATCCACCAGTCTATATTTTTAGTATGGCTGTTCTCTTTGGGGTGCCTGTTTTTGTGTTTATTTCCGAATTTTTACTGGCCAATAAATACCACACAAGCGTTCCAAAAGGATTTATGAAAAAAGGATGAAGATCTTAATCCTCCCCTATTTGTTTATGAGTGTTGTTTATGCCCTGTTAAATGCTGAAACATGGACAGTTAAAGAAGTCCTTTTTCAAATTGCCGGCAGCATCTTTCTAGGTAAATCAGCTGTTTATTTTATACTGATCATCTTCCAGTTTTATTTGCTGCATATATTTTGTGCACGTTATTTAAGTCAATGGTCTGGTAAAGTGGTGATTCCAGTTGCCTTCGTGATTAACGCAGGGTATCTGGCTTTTTTTAATTTTACCGATGCTCCGTCCCATGCTGTGGGAGACTATTTTTGGAATGTCGGTTATTGGATGCCATTTGTAGGTTGGCTGTTTTATTTTGTTTTAGGTTTTTACGGGGGGAAGAATTATGAGGCGATCGTTGCGATGCTGCGCAGTAAATGGATTTTGATCATTCCAGGTATTGCCCTTGCAGGGATGCTCCTAATGAACAAGTATTTTATGATCAGTCCAGATTCCAAACGGGTGGATATGCTTCTCTATGCATGTTCGGTTATCTTTTCGATAATGTTTATCGGGATTCGTTTTCAGCGGGTGCCTAGATTCATAATGCTAATCAGTAACTATTCATTCAGCATCTTTTTATTAAATATGTTTTTCTTTGTGCTGATAAGTTATGTCGAACCGCCGGTGTTTTTGAATATCGCAACTTATTCCATCTCTGCATTTATCATTACGCTCGTTCTGTGTATTGGTACCACCTATGTATTCAATCAGTTTAGGTTCGGTAAGTATTTTGTGGGAGCAGTGATGCCATTTAAAGTGGCACATACTGAAAGGTACGATGAAGTAACGCTTAGGAGAGGGTTGAAATGAAGAAAGTATTATTTATGCTGAGCAGAATGAATGCAGGAGGTGTGGAAAAGTCTTTTCTGTCGTTGTTGACACAATTTCCAAAAGACCGTTATGACATCACGCTTGTGCTACTGGAAAAACGAGGTGTCTTTTTGCAGCTTGTGCCGAATTGGGTCAAAATTGAGGAGGCTGCATGGTTTGATGATATAAAACCGGTCATCATGCAGCCTCCTCAACAAACGATCAAGCATTATATGAAGTCTGGACAATTCTTGAGGATGATGTCTTTTACGTATGGTTATTTTCTTGCAAAGAAACGGAACGACCGCTCTCTCTATTACCAACAGGTGTTTAAGAAGGTGCCGGAGTACAAGAATTCCTTTGATCTCGCGGTGGCCTATCAAGGACCGACAGAGGTAATTGATTATTATGTAGCCCATAAGGTCAGGGCGACGGCAAAGGTGTCATGGATACACTTTGATGTATCTAGACATGTGATCAATGACCGGTTATTTGCAGGCCTTTACGATCAATTTCACCGAATTCACGTTGTGTCAGAACATGCCAAACATCAGCTTGTGGAACGGTTTCCGCATATCAAAGGTAAAACGAACGTCTTTCACAATGTTATTTCCAGTGAGACGATTCAAGACTTAGCGGAAAAGACGGTTGTCTTTGATGACAGCTACCCTGGAGTTAAGATTGTTACGGTAGGCCGGCTATCCTTTGAAAAGGGGCAGGACCTCGCTATTAAGGCTTTAGCGGAATTACGTCGAATTGGGTATGAAGCACGCTGGTATTGCATTGGAGACGGGCAACAAAGAAAGACGTATGAACAGTTAATTGAAGCGTTTGGATTAGAAGATGATTTTATTCTGCTGGGCAGCATTATGAATCCATACCCGTTTATCAAACATGCGGATGTGTATGTACAGCCATCCCGCCATGAGGGTTATTGTTTAACGTTGGCTGAGGCCAGATGTTTAAACAAACCGATTGTAGCAACCAACTTTAATGGTGTTCGTGATCAAATCTCCCATGGTAATAACGGTTGGATTGCAGAAAACACTTCGGAAAGTTTGGTCGCAGGCATCCAAGCAGTGCTGGGGGATGCTAATATGACAGCTGAGTTTATTCGCCGTTTATCTGAAGAACTCCCAGATCATACGGAGGAGATACAGGAGCGACTATATGATATGGAACAGATGGTTAATGTTTAAGCTGGAGGATGTGAAAATATGAAAGCAACTGTAATGAAGCTATTGAAGTTTTTTAATAAAGGTGAACGCAAGAAATTATTAGTTTTGTTCGGAATGATGATTGTAGCTGCATTCTTTGAAACCATAGGAATTGGCTTGATCGTGCCGTTTGTCGACATTGTGACAGACCCCGGCATCATTCAGCAACAAGCAGTTTTATCCTATTTATATGACCTGTTCAATTTCACCTCGACATCGGGATTTATGATCTTTGCTGTCGGTGCTCTGTTAGGCGTGTTCGTATTGAAAAATCTATATCTGATGTTTTTCAACTATGCGCAACTCCGGGTCATTTTGAATCAGCAGGTTAAATTGTCAAGACGCTTGTTTCGAGCGTATTTGATCAAACCGTATACATTCCATTTACAGCGGAATTCTGCCGATTTGCTGCGGAACGTAAATGGGGAGGTTCCTAAAATATTTCAAGGGATCATCATGGCAGGTTTTCAGCTGGCGACGGAAATGCTGGTTATCATTTGTATTTTAACTTTACTGTTAGTCACCGCTCCTATGGCAACATTGACAGCTTCAGTTTTATTGAGCGGAAGCGTGATTGTGTTTTTCACCATTTTGCGCAAGAAAATCAGCACACTTGGGGAAGAACAGCAAGAGGTTAGCGGGAAGATGATTAAATGGGTCAATCAAGGGCTGGGTGCCAGCAAAGAAGTGAAGGTATCTGGAAAAGAGCACTTTTTTATTAAGTCCTACACAGGGCAAAGTCAGATCAAGGCCAACAACAGCCGGTATATGAAAATGTTGGAGCTTGTGCCAAGACTATTCATTGAGACGCTGCTTGTATCAATTGTTCTGATTACCATGCTGATCATCCTTTTTCAGGACACCAGTACAACTCGTCTCGTTTCAACCATGGCACTTTTCGCGATGGCGGCTTTTCGCCTGATGCCTTCAATTACAAGGGTCGTCGCACTCATTACCACGATTCGATACAGTCAGCCTGCGCTATCTGTCGTGTACGATGATTTATTCGTGGGTGAAGAAGACTTTGACAGTGTGACATCAAGAAGAGTGACGGTGAATAAAGGGCAAAAGTCATTTCACCATGCCATCACACTCAACGATGTGTCGTTCCGCTATCCAGACCAGGTTGAATATGCCGTTCAAAATGTGTCACTCAGCATACCAATTGGCCAGTCTGTCGCTTTTATAGGTGAGTCTGGGGCAGGCAAGACCACAATCGTTGATATCATTTTAGGGCTGTTTCGTCCTGAGAGAGGGTCAGTGAAAGTCGATGGCGTCAATGTGCACGAACAAAAGGCATTATGGCAGCAAAAAATTGGCTACATCCCGCAATTTATTTTCTTATCAGACGACACGATCCGAGGTAATGTGGCTTTTGGAATTGAAGGCGACCGAATCGATGACAAGGAAGTATGGCGTGCGCTTGAGCAAGCTCAGTTAAAAACATTTGTTGAAGGTCTTCCGGAACAATTGGATACTTCAGTTGGGGAGAGTGGGGTAAGACTTTCAGGGGGACAGAGGCAAAGGATTGGCATAGCCCGTGCCTTGTATCATAACCCGGAAATACTGTTTATGGATGAAGCGACTTCAGCTCTTGATAACGGGACAGAAAAAGAAATTATGAAAGCCATCGATGGGCTGAAAGGAGAAAAGACCTTGATCATCATCGCACACCGGTTAAGCACCATTGAGAATTGTGATGTGGTCTTTGAACTGAGTCAAGGCAAACTGAAAGCGATCAAAAGTGAAGTGACGAGATCGATTATCTGATATATGTATCAGATAATCAACAACTTAGAGCGGATAACATCTGACCCTGAATACGAAAAAGAATAAATAACCAATACACAGCAGAAAGCCGTGCAAAGGTAATTATATTGGGAGGTGTGCAGTGTGTCGCCAAAAGTCAGTATCATTGTTCCAGTCTACAATTTAGAAGCTCTATTGCCAAAATGTGTGGATTCAATTTTGGCTCAGACATTTACCGATTTTGAGTTGATTCTGGTAAATGACGGTTCACCGGATGAGAGCGGGGCTATGTGTGAAGCGTATGCCAAAATGGACTCAAGGGTGAAGGTGATTCATAAACAAAATGGCGGAACGGCGTCTTCGAGGAACGTCGGTCTAAGCGTTGCCACCGGGGATTATATAGGGTTTGTTGATAATGACGATTATGTTCATGTGACGATGTTTGAAACCCTTTATCGTCAAGCTGTTCTTTATGATTCGGATATTATCGTTTGTGACTTTTTAAAAGTGGATGAAGGTGATAATGCCCCTGCAGCGGAAGAACAGATCATTTCCAGTGTTCAGCATTTTAACAGCAGAGAGGCATTAAACCAATTTTACACACAAAACAATGTGACATTCGTTGTCCCGTGGAACAAATTGTATAAACGGCATTTGTTTGACGGCGTGTCATACGAGGTTGGCAATTCATATGACGATGAAACAGTCGCACATCTGCTGTATTTTAAAAGCAGAAAAACAACTTATATTCATGTGCCGTTATATTATTATGTTCAGAGACAAGGAAGCATGGTAAATTCCCGGTATCACCTTAAACGCTTTGGTGCCGTATATGCACTAAAAGGCAGAGCTGTTTTCTTTAGGGAAAAGCAGGAATATGAGCTGCACGAAAAAGCACTCAAAGTTTATATGGAGAAGTTTTTTTGGCATTATTTTACGGCGAAGAAAAGCCTTGTCAACATCGATGACGAATTGAAGCAATTGAAGCGAACTTTTAATGAAAACATCTTACACCTTCTGAAAATAAAAGGAGTGAGCTGGAAGCAAAAGGGCATGTGGATGTTGTTCGTTCTGAACCCGTCATTATTTGAGTGGATTAAGGACCGCAAGCGCGCATCGTAATGGAGCATCTCTAAAAGAGGTGTATTTTTTTATGCTAAAAATGGAGGGATTTTCATGAAAGGCATTATATTAGCAGGCGGAAGCGGAACTCGGCTTTACCCTTTGACAAAATCCATATCCAAACAGTTGCTTCCGATTTATGATAAACCGATGATTTTTTATCCGATTTCAGTGCTGATGCTGGCAGGCATTAAAGAGATTTTAATCATTTCAACTCCGGAAGATACGCCGCGTTTTGAACAATTGTTAGGAAACGGGGCAGAGCTTGGAATTCAGTTGTCGTACGCGGTTCAGGCGCATCCGAATGGATTGGCTGAGGCGTTTATTGTCGGGGAAGACTTTATCGGTCAGGATCCAGTTGCATTGATCCTGGGTGACAACATTTTTCATGGTCATGAATTTACGGCCCATCTTGAACGGGTGGCAGCGAGAGCGGAAGGAGCAACGATTTTCGGGTATGGGGTGAATGATCCGGAACGCTTCGGAGTTGTCGAGTTTGATGGTGAAGGAAACGTCTTGTCGATTGTGGAAAAGCCTGTCATGCCGAAGTCTGATTATGCCATCACAGGGCTGTATTTCTTTGATAATCAGGTGGTGGAGATGGCTAAAGCTGTGACGCCTTCACAGAGAGGGGAGCTTGAGATCACTGATATTCTGAATGCTTATTTGCAAAAAGGCCAGTTGCAGGTTGAGCTTCTTGGCCGTGGATTTGCCTGGCTTGATACTGGGACACATGAATCTTTGCTTGAAGCTTCGCAGTTTATCGAGATTGTTGAAAAACGGCAGCGAATGAAGGTGGCATGTCTGGAGGAAATTGCCTTTAACAAAGGGTATATATCCCTCAGTCAGTTAACGGAACTGGCGGAACCCTTAAAGAAAAGCGAGTATGGGCAATACCTGCTGCGGCTGGTTCAGTCGAATAAAACAAAAGAATTAGAGGTCCAGATCAATCATTAATGAGAATGGGATGTGATGCACATGAAGGTCATCAATACAAAACTGGACGGTGTGAAAATTATTGAACCGAGGGTCTTTTTGGATGACCGCGGTTTTTTTATGGAAAGTTTCAACCGGAAATCATTCAAAGATTACGGAGTGGATATTGATTTTAAACAAGATAACCATTCACTTTCCAAAGACAAAGGCGTCATACGGGGGTTACACTACCAGATGGCCCCGGCAGCACAAACCAAATTGGTTCGGGTGATCACCGGGGCTATCTATGACGTGGCTGTGGATATACGCCAGGGTTCTCCCACGTTTGGCCAATGGGTGTGTGCGACATTGAGTGACCAGAACCACCATATGTTGCTCATCCCAAAGGGTTTTGCACACGGGTTCTGCACGTTGGTACCTAACACACATGTGCAGTATAAGGTCGATGCCTATTATGCGCCTGAGTATGATCGGGGTGTGCGCTGGGATGACCCGGAAGTGGGGATCGACTGGCCGACAAACAAACCGATTTTGTCTGATAAAGACGCCAAACAGCCTTTGTTGAATGAGGCCGATAATGACTTTCAATTTGAGGAGACATCTTATACCGGGGAGGTTATCAAGTGAGCGATTTGAAACGAATTGGCATTGTAGGGACTGGTTTGATTGGGAAAGGCATTGCCGTGGAAGTTGACAGACAGGCGAACATGATATTGGAAAGTGTGCTGACACGCCGTGACTTGGGGACCATGGAGGATCATCCTTTTCCTGACAGGCTGACCAATTCTGTTGAGGCTTTTATTGAAGCATGCGATTTGATTGTGGAATGCAGCGGTGATGTGATTTACGGGACGGAAGTGATTGCCCGCGCTGTAGAGGCCGCGATCCCTGTTGTGACAATGAACGCGGAACTGCAAGTGACAACGGGTTCCTATTTTGCCAAGAAAGGTTTCATTACTGAAGCAGAGGGTGATCAGCCTGGGTGTCTCGCTGCATTGCACGAAAATATGATTGATATGGGTTTTGAACCACTGGTCTATGGCAACATCAAAGGCTTTATGAAATTGGATCCGACCCGTGAAGATATGACCTATTGGTCTAATCGAAATGGGGTTCGTCTGGATATGACGACATCTTTTACAGACGGGACAAAAGTGCAAATTGAGCAAGCCTTGGTGGCCAATGGGCTTCAAGCCGGAATTGCGGTGGACGGTTTGTTGGCCCCTTATGCAGAAGATTTAAATGAAGCTGGTGCGTTATTGGCGGAAGAGGCGGATCGGTTAGGGCATCCTATTTCCGACTTCGTATTAGCTCCAAAAGGTCCTCCAGGGGTGTTTATTACTGGAAAACATGATGAGCGTCAGCAGAAAACATTACGTTATCTCAAGATGGGAGAAGGGCCTTATTATACGGTTCTGCAAAACCACCACCTCTGTCACCTTGAAGTGGTTAAAACGATTAAACGTGTGATCAATGGGGGCGGCGTGTTGCTTAACAATGGTCTGAAGCCGCAAGTCGGAGTGGGCGCTGTGGCCAAGCATACGCTGTATCCGGGCGAGCGTATAGATAAGGGTGTGGGCAGTTTTCAAGTCAGGGGCAAGGCCGTGAAACTAGCAGATTATCATGATCATGTTCCGATCGGACTCTTGGTTGATGCAGTTATGAAGCGACAAGTGGATCCAGGGGAAATGGTGACCTTCGCGGATGTCGAGCTACCGGAGAGTCTGGCATTATCGGCATGGCTCGAAACGATTGAAATGGTTCATATGCCGATTTAATGGGGGCTCACAGGAGAAGTGAGAAGGGAGGCAGCCATGAGAAAACTTGTGGGTCGTTTTATAAAAGTTATTTTGATCGTGTGTGCTGCCTTCATCATATACGTGTTTTGGGACAACAATCGTGTCAAGCTGGTCGAAGAAGATATTGTACTTGAGCAACTGCCGAGTCAATTTGATGGTTTTACAATCCTACAACTGACAGATTTACATGAGAAGAATTTTGGCAGAGGTCAGAAACGGCTCCTTAAGGCGATTAATTCGATCGACTATGACGTGATTGTTATGACAGGGGATATGATGAATACCCCTGACAGCACACATGTTGAGCCGTTTTATACATTACTTGAAGGGATCGATGATAAGGAACATGCCTATTTTGTGCGGGGAAATGATGATCCGCCGAGCTATGAACTTGAACCCGAATTTGGGAAGAGTCCCTTTATAAAAGGGGTGGAGAAGCGGGGTGTGACGTTCCTGGAGTCAGTGATGTCGATCGAAAAGGATGATGCGCACATCCACTTTGTTAATTTTGAGTTGGCCATCATAAAAGGGCCGGAACATATCGGCAAAATCAACGGTACGGACCAGCTGGATTATGTGGAGGATGCGCGTTATAAAGCATACCAGGGGGCGCGTTGGGAAGAATTTGATATGAATGTTTTTTCAGAGGATGTTGTGATTGCCCTAAATCACTACCCTGTGGTGGATGAGCGGGTAGATTATATACAAGGAGATGCGAAAACAGAATGGCGGGACATAGATCTCATTCTGGCCGGTCATTATCATGGCGGACAGTATCGTCTGCCATTTGTCGGCGCTTTATTTGTGCCAGAACCGTGGTATGAACCAAACCAATTATTTCCACCTCAGGATCGTGTGAAAGGCTTGTGGGAATATAATGGGACACAACAATATGTGAGTGCGGGCCTTGGCAGCAGTGACGCCATCCAGTTACTGAAATTCCGTTTGTTCAACCCCCCCGAAATCAATTTACTGAAGCTTAAAAGCGATGGTAAGTGAGTGAAAGCAGGATAAATTGCTAGCCAGGCTCCCAGGGACTTAAGTGCCGGGAGCCTGGTCCTTTTTTTGTTGCTTAGGAAATTATAAAATATTCGAGTGTTAATAAACATAGCCTAGGAGCCCTAGACAAAAGTATTTTTTAAAAAGCTAAAGATGGCGTTATTTAACTTTTTTATTGACATAAAATAAATCAAGAAAAAAATAGGTATGACAAATAAACATCACGATTTTAAACTTTCTGCTATTGCGACTAAACGTTCAGCACCTCCTCTCGGGCTTCTTCCATCAGGCGGGATACCGTAGGCTGTTTTCTTTCTCTTGGACCACCTGCTGATATGACAAACTATTCAAGTAGAGCTTGACTATTTTTCGAATGTTGTGCATCACACAGTGTAATTTGAACTCACGGGAGGCATTTTTCTTCCCCCGCATATGCATCTGTTTCCAGCCATCTTGTGTTTGGATATTTCCCCACACTGGTTCTGGTACGCTTTTTCTTTGTCTTAAAATTTCCTTGCCTTTCTCACTATTGGCCTTTGCCTTCGCATCTTCACGAAGACTATCATCTTCCAAATGCCTCTCTATTCTGCGAATACCGTCTGTTGCTTTCGTACATTGCGCACTGAGAGGACATTTTTGGCAAGCTTCTAAATTACTGTACTCCCCAATTTTTCCGGACTTTTTTATTTTTTTTCTCCCCAATGTACTTCCTTCTGGACATGTGTATGTATCAGATGCCGGGTCATAATCAAATTTATCTTTTCCAAACGGACTCTTTAGCTCTGGATAGGATACATAAAAGTCGATGCCTTTATCCTTCATGAAACGAATATTCTCGGCGGAAAAAAATCCGGCATCGGCACCAGCCTGCATCCCTTCCAATGAGCCGCACATGTTTTGCGCATCAAGTAGTGTTGGCTGTAATTCAAGTTGATCAGAAGCGCTGTTGCCCGTGTGTGTACCAAGTATAATATGGGTCTTATCATCCACCCAGGCAAAATTGTTGTAACACTGCTGCACTCCATGATGTTTTGTCATCATAATGTTAGAGTCTGCGTCCGTAAAATTGATTTGCTTTTCCGGTGGGATTTTTTTGTTCCCCTTCTCTTCTTTCCATCTTTGCTCCAGAGCTGTTTTTGCCTGCTCCATCGTGTTGAGTCGATCACTTGTGATCGCAATATCGTTTAACACATTTACCACCTGGTTAAATGTTTCAGATGGAACGTTATTCAGAAGCATAGAAGACGCTTTTAACGTTTCTTCCAAATTCAAGCCCTGCGTTTTCTCAGCCTCATCAAGGTCAAGGTTGAACACTTGCTGTTCTTTTTTCCGAAGTTCTCTTTCGTGTTGTTGTCGTAAAATGTGGTTAACTAATTGGGCCTGATCATGGATACAAGCGTTTAACTTATCATCCGGTACCTGTTCCAAGCTGCTGATGTATGGCTTCATCGTTTCAAATAACGACTCAATATTAATTGATTGATTATCAATTTTCTTTGTTAGACGTTCATAACTCATCGCCTTGTGTTTAGAGGCATTAGCTTGAATCTTTGTACCATCAATATACATACGTTTCCAACCAACCAGGAATAACCCATCACAAATTCCGATGATCTGAATGAAGAGATGATCAACTTCTTCGAATAAGGCATCAATTGTGCGTTCCACCGTTTTATAGCTGGGCATTCGCATGCCGGATAAGATCCATTGTGCGCCAATGCTGTCTTCAGCAAATTGTTGGATTTTCTGCGCCGCATAATGACCATGATACATGGCGTAAAGTATAACTGCTGTCAATTCCCGGCGGGAATAGCGTGGAGCTCCCATAGATAGAGATGCATAGTACCTTAGATCCAGTACATTTGCTAAGTACATAAAGAAACGGGCAGCGTGTGGCTTGTGTTCAACTCTCTCCTGTAATAATTCCTCAAAAAGAACAATCTGATTTGGACAATTCGGGCTGCGATGTGCCATAAAATCTCTCCTCATTTTTTAATCCCAACAAAGAGTACCTAAAAACGATGGTTTTTTTGGGCAAAACAAGGTATAATGAACGGTATAAAGCACTCTTCGTTGGTATGTTTTTCCCAAAAAACATTGTATCATCAAAGGAGTGCTTTTTTCTATGTCCAAATCATGATAAACACCGCACAATAATTTTAATACGTATATTAGTGAAGTTTCGCAATTTACTTCTGTCCAGGGCTCCTAGGGCAACGCCCAGCTCCAACGCCTACCCCCTCGAGTCATAAGCCATAACGTTTCGTGGCAAGGACCGCCACTACGCGTTCTTGCTTATGATTTTTGGGGGGTTCCCAAGGCGTTTCCGCTTTTGTGCATTGTTCTGCTTGCGCTTGACGTTAACGTAAATGGTACACTTTAGTTGTTGGAAAATTCAATATGAATCAAAGGGGAGGCGTTTAGGTGAATATACCAAATCTTTTAGCTATGCAGGCACGGAAATATCCGGAGCACGAGGGTCTTGTAACGCCGTATGAACGGATCAGCTATGCGGCGTGGGACAAGGCGGTGAATCAGCTGGCATCGAGTCTCAGTGATATGGGCATTGCAAAAGGAGATAAGGTGGTTATCCATATGCCCAACACGAAAGAACTTGTCTATGCGTATTTTGCCGTTCAGAGGCTGGGGGCTTTAAGCATTCCGATTAATGCTAAATTATCACAGAAAGAGATTATGTATATTGTTGATCACAGTGATGCGAAAATGTTGATGAGTCATGAGCTGGTGTTCAGACAAGTTGAGGCCTTGGAGTTGGAGGAAGGCATCACATACGTCAAAACCGGCCCATCACACAAAGGCTGGGAGTCGTATGAGGAACTGCTCGATGCAGGGAGCCCGGACGTGATTGAATGTCATCTGACTGAAGATGATGAGGCGTCAATTCTTTATACATCTGGTACGACGGGGGCGCCCAAGGGGGTTGTATTTACCCATAGAAGTATTTTGACCGTAGCACAGATGATCTGTATTGAAATGACGATGCGTCCTGAAAACCGGGTGCTGCATATGATGCCGCTCAGCCATTCAGCACCACTGCATTTGTTCTTAATATCTGGCACATATGTTGGGGCGACTCATGTGCTTGTGCCAACATTCACACCGGATTTGCTGCTTGAAACCGTTGCTAAAGAGCGGACAACGCACTTCTTTGGGGCACCGATCGCCTATCTTGCCAGTGCCAGTCATGAAAAGCTCGAGGCGTACGACTTATCCTCCATGCAGTACTGGGTGTATGGTGGCGCGCCGCTTGATCAATCCAAAGTTGAATTTATTCAGAAACAGTTCAAAACCGACAGCTTGTACTGTGTCTATGGGTTAACTGAAGCCGGACCGAGCGGGACATTGCTTTTCCCTGAGGAGCACCGGAATAAATCCGGAAGTATTGGTAAGCGTGCGGCACTCAATTGTGAGATACAACTCGTTGATGAAAATGGACAGCCGGTTGCTCAAGTTGAGACAGGTGAAATCGTCCTGAAAGGTGAGGGCAATATGAAAGGGTACTATAAAGCTGATGAACTCACAAAAGAGAGTTTAAAAGACGGCTGGCTGTACACAGGAGATATGGCCTACCAAGACGCGGACGGTTATTACTGGGTGGTCGACCGGAAAAAGGACATCATCATTTCAGGCGGGGTCAATATTTTTCCACAAGAAATTGAAAAAGCGATGTTTACCCACCCGAATGTGGATGATGTTGCCGTTGTCGGCGTGCCAAACCCGGATTGGGGCGAGACCGTGAAGGCGTTTGTCGTGTTAAGAGAACCAATGGACGGAGACATGACAGACCATTTCAAGACCCATTTAACCGAACTGGTTGCCGATTTTAAAATTCCACGTCTGTACGAGGAAATGGAAGCGCTACCGCGAAATGCGACAGGTAAATTGCTCAAGAGTCATCTGAGAGATCAATCTTAAAAGGGAGGAAACAACATGGAACACTTTTACAAACGAGATCAAAATCTGCGTGAACTATTACAACGCGCACTCCCAGCAACCTTTTTTCAATGGGTGGATCGAGAGCTGGAGGCGTTCAGCTCCCGGTGTACCGGTGCGATCGACGCGCGTGCAGCACATACAGATCGTGCCGGGCAGCCTCAGTTGATTCGGTACGATAAAATGGGGAATGAAATTTCCAAAGTCTGGCTGAATGAAGGCTACCGGCAAACGGTTGCGGAAACTTACGGGGCCGGGATCGTCGGCTATATTCATAAGGAAATCCCTGAGCTTGGGCATAAGGGCAACTATGTGTATGCCTTTGCTCAAGGGTATTTGCTTTCTCATGCTGAACCGGGATTTTATTGTCCGGTCACCTTATCCAAAGCGACCGCCTATTTGCTGGATCAGTATGCTGAGGGCGATGTGCGCACACGCTTCTTGCCGCATGTTCTGGCAACTGGTGACACTGAGCTCTACGAAGGGGCTACCTTTTTAACAGAACGACAGGGCGGTTCAGATGTCGGTGCCAATGAAACCGAGGCGATTCGATCTGGTGACAGTTACCGTCTCACCGGAGAAAAGTATTTTGCCAGCAATGCCGGGGCATGCGGTGTCGCCATGGTGCTCGCGCGTATGGAAGATTCCCCGAGCGGCACAAGAGGCCTCAGTCTGTTTGCTGTGCCCTGGGAGGAAAACCGGGCGGCCGGAACGTTGCGCATCCGCCGTTTGAAAGATAAGCTCGGTGTGCGTGCTGTGCCGTCAGCCGAGGTCGAATTTACGGGTGCGACCGGGTATCTGGTGGGCGAACCGGAAAAAGGCTTCTATTATATGATGGAAGCACTCAATCTATCGCGTGTCTCAAACGCCGTCGCCTCACACGGCATTATGCGTCGGGCTTTATTCGAAGCTTATGATTACGCTGGCGAGCGGGATGCGTTTGGTCAAAAACTAACCCGCTTTCCGATGGTCCAAACCACTTTGGCACGGCTTGCCGCCAAACAGAATGTCTCGTTGAAAGTACTGTTTGAAGTCATCGAGATGATGGACAGGGTGATGGGACCGGATACGAAAGCATCGGCTTCACAAGAGGGTACGCTTCTGTTCCGATTGTTTGTTGCGATTGTGAAAAAAGATACCGCTGAACAAGCGATACATTTTGCCCGTGAATCTCTGGAAATGCACGGCGGGAATGGCTATATTGAAGATTTTGTCACACCGAGATTGCTGCGTGATGCCCAAGTGCTGACCGTGTGGGAAGGCACTGCCAATATACTCGGGCTGGAAGTGCTCCGGCTGATTATGAAATACCATGTCGATGAATTGTTCACCAACGTGATGATTGAACGGCTCGATGCGGTTGAACCGAAACTTGAGCATATGCCGGATCAAGAGCAGTGGAAACGTCATCTGGAGGCCATCCGAAGCCGTCTCGCTGAGGTGAACACGCACATCAGCACTTTGAAAAAAGCGGATCATGACATTCAGACCTATTACGCGAAAACCATTGCCGAACAGTACTCGGATCTGTTCGAAAGTCTTGTCGCACTGGAAGCTGCTGCAACCGGCGAGGAGACGCAGCGCCAGTTAAGTGCTGTATATCTTGAAAATACAATGGGACAACCGAATCAATGGTCTATGGCCCCCGTCGAACTGGAAGCCTTTTGGGCTGTAGAAGCATCACTCACAGGCGAAAGGGATGTTGCTTCGGTGCACGAGTCTTAATAAAAGATAGAGGGAAGTCTCCAGGCGTTTGGCGGCTTCCTTCTTTATGGTTCCGTGGCGTTTGGGCTTCTTTGAGCAGCGCAATAGGTATCTGTTCGGAACGAAAGAAGTACTATGTGCGCAAATGGGGGTTCTATCAAAGGAAGAGTGCCGTCTATCAGAGCAAGCGAGGGTTCTACCAAAGGAAGAAAGTCGTCTATCAGAGCAAAAGTGCACTCTATCAAAGGAAGAATCTAGTCTATACAAGCAAGGACCCATTCTATCAAAGCAACAGGGCGTTCTATCAAAGGAAAGAGCCGCCCTACTATCTCACATCCTAGCTCCACACACAAAATCCTCCTCACTAAAATAAAATCGCTTCTTCATTAACAGAATATAGACAAAAGTCACCCGCTATGGTAAGCTGTTTACAATCATGAAAGCGCATTCTTATAGGAAACTCAAACCATGTATTCATAAATTAAGTAAACTAAGATACCACCACAAGGAGGCAGTGTATGCAACCGAATATTTTATTCATCAATGTTGATCAGATGCGGGCGGATTGTTTGAGTATTATGGGGCACCCCGTTGTGGAGACGCCTTATTTGGATCAGCTGGCAAGGGGCGGTGTGCTGTTTGACAGTGCTTATTCCGCAACCCCGACATGTGTCCCCGCGCGTGCGGCAATTATGACCGGGATGAGCCAGACGTCGCATGGGCGTGTGGGCTATGAGGACGGGATCCCGTGGAATTATGAGCACACACTGGCAGGGGAACTGGCAGATGCTAGCTATCACACCCAATGTGTCGGGAAAATGCATGTGTATCCGACACGCAATTTATGTGGCTTCCATAATGTTGTGCTGCATGACGGCTATATGCATTACAACCGCTATAAGCAGACGACGCCTGCCGGGGAGTCATTTGAGGCGGTGGATGATTATCTCGCTTGGCTCCGCAATAAGGTCGGCGCCGACCTTGATTTGCTTGATATGGGACTGGACTGCAATTCATCGGTAACGGCAAGACCGTGGCAGCTGCCGGAAAAATACCATCCGACAAATTGGGTGGTGTCTGAGTCCATTGATTTCCTCAGGCGGCGTGACCCCACAAAGCCGTTCTTTTTAAAAATGTCATTTGTGCGGCCGCATCCGCCGTTTGACCCGCCGCAGACTTTTTTTGACCAATATATAAACGAAACACTCCCCGATCCGGTGGTGGGTGAATGGGCGCGTGATGACGATCCGTATTTGGCAGGCCTGGATCCATTGACAGACCACGGACTTGTGCCGCCGAAACGCCTGAAGCGGGCGCGGGCTGCCTATTATGCTTTGATCTCACATATTGACAATCAGATCGGGCGGTTTTTATTAGCGCTTCACGAATATGGTGAGCTTGAAAATACCGTGATCCTGTTTGCTTCTGACCATGGAGAAATGCTCGGGGATCACCACCGTTTTGCCAAATCATTGCCATATGAAGGCAGTACTGCTGTACCGTTTATTGTATCTGATCCCGGCAACCGTCTCGGCCTGGCACGCGGTTCACGAGTGAGTGAGCCGGTTGAAATGAGAGATATTATGCCAACCCTCTTGGATGCAGCTGGTGCTTCAATTCCTGAAACGGTCGATGGTCAAAGTGTTCTCCCACTCGCCCGCGGGAAAAAAATCGACTGGCGCGCACACATTCACGGTGAACATGCACTTGGCGAGGAATCGCATCATTTTGTCACCAATGGCAAGGAAAAGTTCATTTGGTTTTCTCAGACCGGTGACGAACAATTCTTTGATTTACAGCTGGATCCCGGGGAAAAACAGAACCTTATCAACGATCCGGATCATCAAACAGCCATTCAAGCCTGGCGGGAGAAACTGATCGATGCTTTAAAAGGACGTGAAGAAGGCTACACAGACGGGAAAATACTGCTGGTCGGCAAACAACCGCAGACCGTTTTGTCACATATTTTGCCTGAAGATGATGCTGATGGGAAGCGTCAGTCTGAATAAAGCTGTTTTTAAACAGGGGCCAAAGCATGGGAAATCCGGGATTGAAGACGTCACACAAAATTGCGTACAGCTCAGGCAATTTCTCTATTTACCTGATGCAGCAAATGGTCGCGACGTTCATTGTGTTCTTTTATGTGGATCACCTTGGCGTGCGGCCGGGGCTGATCAGCATAGCCATGGTTATGCATGGCGTTGTCAATGCAGCGGTACATCCGCTGCTTGGGTACGTGTCTGACCGCACCAAAACACGTTGGGGGCGGCGGGTTCCGTATATTTTATTTGGTATGGTGCCGCTATCGGCAGCTTTTACGATGATGTGGATTCCAGTGGTGCCAGAGGCTTATTTGTTCTGGTATTTCCTTGGAATCATCGCAGTGTTTGACCTCGCGTTTGTAACAGTTGCCTTAAACTGGACATCTTTATTTCCGGAAATGTTCGCCAAACTGAAAGATCGGTCGTTTGTGTCCTCCTGGCGACAGATCTGGGGCATCATCGGGAGGATTCTCGGCATCGCCTCGCCGCCTTTACTGTACACGACGATTGGCTGGGGAAATATGGCCGTTATTTTCGGGGGACTTGTGCTGTTTTTCTGGTCGTGGTCATTGTACGGGGCAAAAGAAAGCTATGAACCGCCTAAGGAAGGACCGCCATTTCTGAAAGCACTTAAGTTGACGCTTATGAATAAAGCGTTTGTCGCATTTGCGATTGGAAACTTTCTCGTTCAGCTGGTATTTGCCATCCTGCCCGGTGCAGCACCGTTCTTCACAAAATATGTTCTGCTTGTTCCGGAATCGCAGACATCTTTTATCTTGGGCACTATTTTTGTCGTGGCGCTCCCGTTTGTTTACGTATGGGGAAAATTTATTAACATGTGGGGCCGCGAACAATCGCACTCGCTTCTACAGCAGCATTGTTTCTTTCGTTGATCCCATTTTTCTTTGTAGGCACGTTTGCCGGATCGATTGCCACATCACTTGGTATTGGTGTCGGACTCGCCGGTGTGCTCGTTGTGCTGGATATTTTACTGGCTGATGTGGTGGATGAAGATGCTGTAAAGACCGGGGTGCGCCGGGAAGGATGTTCTTTGGCATTAATGGTTTTATCGCGCGTGGCAGTGCTTCGGTCCAGGCAGTGATCATGGGCGTGATCCTTGAAGTGAGTGGTTATGTGTCCAATCAGGCGATACAGCCGGATGCTGCCGTGTCGGGCATTCGCATGATGATCAGCGGGATCCCGATGCTGATTCTTGTGATTGTGTTTATCTGTTTTTACATCTATCCTATTCGCCGTTCACCTCAGCAGCAATCCGACAATTTTGACCAGGTAGCGGGAGATCGGTAAAGGCGCAAGGTTTTTCTTGAAAATTAAAAGGAGGTCGTTTTGAATGAGGACTTTTAAAATGCCGGAATCTTTTCTGTTTGGAACAGCAACGGCTGCTTTGCAGATTGAAGGCGGGGACAGGAATAACAACTGGTACCGGTTCTGTGAGGAGAATAAGACAAAAGACGGGACACATTGCATTGTTGCGGCTGATCATTGGAACAGGTATGAAGAAGATATTGATTTGATGGTGGCTTTGAATCAAGATACATATCGGATGAGTGTGGAATGGAGCCGGATTGAACCGGATAATGGGCGCTTTAATGAAGACGCATTGGCTCATTATCGTACAGAGATCGAGCAATTATTGGAAAAAGGGATCATACCGCTCGTGACGCTCCATCATTTTACCAATCCGATCTGGTTTGAGGATCTGGGCGGTTGGACCAATAAGGACTCAGTCATGTGGTTCGACCGGTTTGTTCGAAAAGTCGTGCTGGCACTTGGGGATCTGGTAACAGACTGGGTGACGATTAATGAGCCTAATGTGTATTTGGAAGGAACGTACAGCGCCGGGAACTTTCCGCCTAACAAGCCGAGCTTTCCCAACTTTTTCAAAGGGCCAAGCACATGATTGGCGCGCATATACGGACATACAACACGATTCATGAAATACGCTCAGAGCAGAACTTCCCAGGTACAACACGGGTTGGAGCTGCACATCATTTACGGGTGTTTGATCCGGAAAAAGGTGATCCTCAGGCAAAGGGAACAGTACGCATGCTTGAGCATGTTTTTCATGATCTGTTCCTTGAAGGGATGGTGTATGGGCGGTTCTTGTTTCCGATCGGGAATGGCGGCTATCCGTATGGAAAAGGGACATATTGCGATTTTATGGGCATCAATTACTATTCCCGGGATATCGTTTCGTTTTCCATGAATCCATTGAGACTGTTCGGGGATCTGAAAGTCAGGGAAGGGGCCGAAACAAATGACTTGGGGTGGGAAATATACCCCGAGGGTCTGTATCGTGTCTGCAAGAAGGCGTTTGAGCGCTATCCATTTCCGATTTACATCACGGAAAATGGCATTTGTGATGCTGAGGATCAACAGCGCGGACGATTTATTTATGACCATTTAAAGGTGGTCAAAGAATTGATCGAGGACGGGGTTCCGGTTGAACGTTATTACCACTGGTCTCTGATAGACAACTTTGAATGGGATGAAGGGCTTGGACCAAAATTCGGCTTGATTGAAGTGGATTATGACACGCAAAAGCGAACGGTGCGTGAGAGTGGCAAATTTTACGGTGAGGTGTCAAAAGCCGGTGGTGTGACAGAGGAAATGCTGGAGGCGTATCCGTTTTTGCCAACAGAGGCTTAATACAAGGGGGAAGCCGACATGAAAAAAGGCTATGTGATTCCGCTCAGAGAAAAATTTGCCTATGGTTCCGGTGATCTGGCCGTCAACTTGGCGTTTGACAGCATTAACTTTTACATGCTGTGGTTTATTGTGTCTGTCGCGGGCATACCGGCCGGGGTGGCTGGTCTCATCTTTATGATTGCCCGGATCTGGGATGCTGCGACAGATTACTTCATGGGCCGGATTTCCGATAATACATCGTTTGCACTCGGCCGGAGACGTCCTTACATTATTTTCGGTGCTGTGCCGATGGGATTGTTTTTCATGGCTCTATGGTATGTTCCAGACGCAGGTTTGACGGGTCGATTTGCATATTACCTGGCGATCTACTTGCTGTTTAATACAGCCTATACGGTTGTTTCTGTTCCATATGGCTCACTGATGGCACAAATGACGCAGAATTTTAATGAGCGCACGGTGCTCTCAAGTTTTAGAGTCGGTTTTTCCTTTGTCGGTTCTCTGTTTGCCGCGGCAGGCATTCCTTTGATCGTCGATGTTATTTTTGCGAGTCGGCCTGCGGAGTCAAGCTATCTGTTCATGGGTATTATTTTTGGAATAACGATGATGGTGATTTTGCTTATGACAGGTAGCGTTTCTAAAGAAAGGGTGGAAGGGGACCGTCGCAATTATGATACGTTTTTCAAAACGATTGGCTCTTTTTTCAAACTCAAGGAATTCAGACAGGTAGCCGGTATGTATTTGTTTAACGCGATCGGCAGCGGCGTCATTATGGCTCTGTCCATTTTCTTTATCAGTGATGTGCTGAAAGTCGGGGACGATGCTGCTGTATTCATGGCAATTCCGCTCGTAACAGCTGTGGCATTTGCCCCGTTTTGGACACTGATCAGCAACCGGTTTGGCAAAAGAAACGCCTATATTTGGGGTGCAATTCTGACACTCGTTGTGCTTGGCTGTGTGTTCATTGTTCCAGCAAAACAAATCCTGATCATTTCAGTGTTTCTGTTTTTTGTTGGGATCGCCCTCTCCGCATTGCAAATTATTCCCATGTCCCTTCTGCCTGACGTCATTGACATTGATGAATATGAAAACCACATTCGCCGTGAGGGTGCTTTTAACGGCCTGATTCTATTCCTTCATAAAGCCTCATCCGGGTTGGCAGTCGGCGGCGTCGGGATGCTCATCGGGTTATTCGGCTATACCGAGGCTCCTCCCACGGTGTCCGCCGAAGACATTTCCCAGCCTGATTCAGCCCTGACAGCGATCCGCGTTACACTCGCCTTGATCCCTGCACTCTGTTTTATCATCGCCATTATTTTCACCAACAAACTCGATGTATCGGAAGGGCGGTTTAACGGGATTATTAAAGAACTGGAACGGCGGAATAGAGAGCGGACGTAAGGTTGGCGTCGCGTCGGGCCAGTTCTATCGAAGGAAGATCGGCTTCTATCCAAGCTTGATCGTGGTCTATCGGAGCAAAATAGGCCTCTATACAAGCAAGATTGTGTTCTATCAGAGCAAGACTGATTTCTATCCAAGCAACAGGGCGGTCTATCAAAGGAAAGACCATTTCTATCACAGCAAACAAACACTCTATCAAACAAGAAAAATTTCCCTCAAGTTCAGCTGCTTTTTTCACTACCAAGCATGCTTTAGTGAAAATTTCATACAAAGGTGCCAATGTGATAAAATAGATGAGATGTTTTCTAGATACAGTGAGGTGGAAAGTATGGAGCGCGGTTCGTTTCAATTAATGAAATCGGTTAATAAATCGCTCGTTTTAAATAAGATTCGCATCAATCAGCCCATTTCCCGGGCACAGATTGCCAAAGATACCAAACTCACGCCCCCAACCGTGAGCAGTATTGTCCGTGAATTGATTGCCGAGGAGCTGGTTATTGAGAGCGTACTTGGGGAATCTCAGGGCGGACGAAAACCGACGATGCTACTCATCAATGATGATGCGTTTTATGTGATCGGTGTTGAGGCCGGTCCCGACAAAATGTCATGTACAGCATGTAATTTGGCGGGGAAAGTGATAGAGCGGACGGATGCCACATCCATTGCCGCTCCCATTTCCAAGGAACAATTTTTGTCAGATATGATCGGCAAAATTCAATCTGTGCTTGACGCATTGCCTGAACCGGACAAAGTTCTGGGGATTGGGGTTGCGATGCACGGGGTCGTGGATGTGGACAAGGGATTGTCTCTCGTGGCACCTAACCTGGATCTGCGTGATATACCAGTGGCAGATGTGCTGGAAGAAAGGTTCAACACCATCGTCAAGGTGGAAAATGATGTTCGGGCGATGGCGCTTGGGGAATCGTGGTTCAGCGCAGGTCAACATAAAGGCAGCATGCTAATGGTCAATATGGACAGTGGTGTCGGAGCGGGTTTGGTCATCGATGGCAAGCTCTATCATGGCGCCGCCGACTTGGCAGGTGAGGTCGGGCATATGACGATTGACCTGAATGGAGAAGTCTGTTCATGCGGCAACAAGGGATGCTTCCAAACGTTTGCCAGCGAGCAGGCTGTTGTAGAGCGGGCTAAAGCGGAAAAACGAAAACAAGGTCCTATAACAGAGGACCAACTCACAATTTATGATATACATAAACAGGCCGCAACAGGCGATGAGGTGTTTGCACAGGTTCTGCGCGAAACCGGTCATATTATCGGCGTTGCGTTAACCAACCTGATTCATGTGATCAATCCGGACTGTATTATACTCGGGGGCAGCGTGTCCAGAACAGAGTCTATTATTTTGCCGGAAATCACCCACACCATTGAGGAGCGGGGCTTGACACAAGAAGCGAAAGCAACAAAAGTCACGACGGCAAGTTTTGGTGAAAACGCCACTACCATGGGTGCTGCGTCTCTCCTTTTGACAGAGTTATTTGAAGGTCAATAGGATCAGGCTGGTAACAGGGTAATGAAAAGTGGCCCGGATCCTTCATACTAATGGAAGAATTCGGGCCACTTTTTCAGATTAGGCGTGTTTTTATGAGGCGTTTTACCCTTCACGCTCGGGTGCCACGCCAAACTTAAATGAAGTCTGTTTTTGATAGAGTTCCCCCGGCTTTAAAATAATGCCAGGAAATCCGTTATGATGGAGCGCTCCAGGGTGTGCCTGGGTTTCGAAGCAGACACCGAGATGCTTCTTGGACATGCCGCCGTTTAATGCGAGACCTTCATCGAGCCCATTGGCAGTATACATCACCATGCCTGGCTGATCTGTTTCAATGGTCATGGTTCGTCCGTTCACAGGTTCTTGCACAAATATTCGGTGCTGTTGCTCTCCTTCATTAAATAAAAAGTAGTGATCATAGCCGTTCCCCGCAATGTTAAGCTGACGGGCGGCTTCTTTTGTGCCTGGGGCGTGAGAGGTCTCTTGACCCAACCCATCTTTCAGTTCCCGCCCATTTCGAAAATCAAGAGGGGTTCCGGCCACCGGCATTTGCCGTCCGGTTGGGAGCAGATTTTCATCAAGTTCTGTAATCGTGCCACTTGGAATTTGGACCTGATGGGTATCGATAGTGTCAACCAGATCTCCCCGCAAATTAAAGTACGTATGGTTCGTGAGTGCAAGCGGTGTCGGCTGGTCTGTCTCTGCTTCGTAGGTCACTGTTAATGTGTTGTCATTTCCCAGTGTGTAAGTCACAGTCGTGACAACTTTCCCGGGGTAGCCACCCGTCCCGTCCGGGCTTGTGTGCGTCAATTTTACTCCGACAGTATCTGTTTTCTCAAAAGGCTCTGCCTCCCAAATGACATGGCTGAATCCTTCTGTTCCGCCGTGCAGGTGGTTGTCACCTTCATTTTTTTCGAGGGAAAACGTTTGGTCTTCGAGCTGAAAAGTGGCGTCTTTGATCCGCCCAGCAACCCGGCCGATAATCGCTCCGAAGTAATTCGGATTTTCCTTATAGTCCTCAAAGTTCTCATACCCAAGCACCACATTCGCGCTATGGCCCCGAACGTCAGGTGCGCAGATATGCGTCAAAATCCCACCATAATCCAACACACCGACCGTCATACCATGGTCATTTTCCAATATAAAATGGTTCCAGTTATGCACTGCTTTTTCCGTTGCGATATTCAAAATACTCAACCCCACTTCAAATCAATTCTGTTTACACATGGATTTCAATAAGCCACAACCCTCAGATCCAGTACACAGTAGCCAAAAACTGCGAACTAACGAAAACTTGAATCTGATATTATAGAAGCAACTTTACTTGCTTAAAGAGAATGACAATTAACCACCATAAGGAGAGAATCGTGATTTGCGCTGCGGGTAGTCGCTTTCCGCGGGCACGGCCTCAGCCTCCTCGCGGAAAAACCACCGCTGTGGGGTCTTCGGACTCGTGCTGTTCCCGCAGGAGTCGACTTCCCTCCGCTCCAATCACTCTATTAATTCAGTGGCTTGGACGGTTCTATTCACATAAGAGTTGGAGAATAACCTCTCAAACCTAGCTCGGGGAAAACACGGAGACTCCAGCGGGAGGATAAGCCTGGGTGAGACCCCGGAGCGCGGTAGCGCGAGGAGGCTCAGCAGCGCCCGCGGAAAGCGCAGTGTTTTACCCGAGCGGTTGCCAGGAGCAGTCGTAAAATCTGCTCAGCTCGCAGTCTGTAATAAATGTGTCTTCAAGCATTTATGGTTTCGATAAATCGTTGGAATGCGGGTTCGTCTTTTAGTACGCCGGCGTCTTCTAGGACTCTGACAAATTTACGGCCGAGTTCTTTTTCGATTATGTTATCGGCTTCTTTCTCGCTAGTTACTGCGGGGTAGGCTGCTTTTAGCTCATCAGCCCATGGTTGATGAATGGCACTTACGCTGTCACGGTGGCCGAGTAAAAAGGATTTAATCTCTTCCAATTCATCCTTTAGACGTGCCGGGAGTACGGCGAGCCCCATGACCTCGATCAGGCCGATGTTTTCTTTTTTAATATGCTGGACGTCTTGGTGCGGATGGAAAATTCCCAACGGATGGGCGTCACTCGTGCGGTTGTTGCGGAGCACGAGGTCCAGTTCGTAGGCATTGCCGCGGCGCCGAGCAATGGGCGTGATGGTGTTATGCGGGGTGTTCCCGGTTTTGGCAATCACATCACACGCTTCATCACTGTATTCTGTCCAGGTTTGACGGATATGCTCAGCCGCATCAAGTAGGCTCTCTGTGTCCTGAGCTCGCAGTCTGATCACAGACATTGGCCATTTCAGAACAGATGCCTCCACTTCAGGGAAATCATTCAGGTCAAACTGAAAGGCGTCTTCAGCCCGGGTCATGGCAAATTCATAACGCCCGCCCTGGTAATGATCGTGACTGAGAATGGAGCCGCCTACAATCGGCAAGTCAGCGTTCGAGCCGATAAAATAATGCTGAAACTGTTCTGTGAATTCAACCAGTCGGCCGAATGCATCCCGATTAATTTTCATCGGACGATGCTCGCCGGCCAAAACGATACTGTGTTCGTTATAGTACACATAGGGCGAGTATTGCAAAAACCAGGTCTCTCCCGACAGCATCATCGGCACAATTCGATGATTCGCCCGCGGCGGGTGGCCGGTCCGTCCGCCATAACCTTCATTTTCTTTACACAGAAGACAGAGGGGATAACTTGTGTCTGTTTTCTGTTCGCGTTCCCGCTTGATCTGTTCAGGGTCTTTTTCCGGTTTAGACAGGTTAATGGTAATGTCCATGACTCCATATTCACTTTCAGCCTTGAAATGAATGTTTTTCTTAATCCGTTTTGTCTGGATGTAATTACTGTTTTGACTCAGATGGTAAAAGTAATCTGTCGCTGCAATCGGATCGCGTTCATATTTTTGGTAAAAATTGTGGGTGATGACAGACGGCGGGGCGAGAAAGCAATTCATAATGTCTGCGGACAGTTTTTCTTTGTCGTCCAGCACATCTTCTGTCATGCCTATTTCGATGGCCCAAGCAATGATGTTGTCCAAAAGATCTGGGATTGGCGCTGATTCCGAATTCGCCACGGTCTCTGGAAAGTCATCCAGTTGAAGCCGGTCGAGCACACGGTTACGGGCATAAATGGCATCTCGTGCCTCAATTAAACCCGCTTGTTCTGCCTGTTGCACGAGCCCAGCAATCAATGCGTAAATGGTCATGCGGTTTCACTCCTTCCCATAGCCATCCGGATGTGTCCGGTGCCAGTTCCACGCGTCCTGCATGATCTGTTCGATCGACGTGCGCGCTGGATGCCAGCCGAGCACTTTTTTAGCTTTGTCAGGAGAGGCGATCAGGACAGCTGGATCTCCTGAACGGCGTGGCGCCACTTGTGCAGGAATTTCTTTGCCAGTGGCTGCCCGGGCGGCATCAATCATTTCTTTTACTGAAAAGCCGTTGCTTGACCCCAGATTGAAAATGTTGCTATCTCCGCCGTCCTGGAGATACTGGAGGGCGAGCAGGTGGGCGTCAATCAAATCCTCTACATGCACATAATCACGGATGCATGTGCCATCAGGCGTGTCATAATCATCACCGAAAATAGAAATATGATCCCGCTGCCCAAGTGCTGTCTGCAAAATGATGGGAACCAGATGCGTTTCCGGGCGGTGGTCTTCACCAATCTCGCCGTCCTGCCGTGCTCCCGCGACATTGAAATAGCGGAGGGAGACATACTTAATCCCATAAGCTGCTTCAGTCCAGCGCATCATTTTTTCCATTGTGAGTTTGGTTTCCCCGTATGTATTCGTGGGGCGGGTCGGCATGTCTTCTGTGATTGGTACGGTGTCAGGTTCCCCGTAAGTGGCAGCCGTTGACGAAAAGACAATATACCGAACGTTGAATTCGGTCATGGTCTCAAGCAATACCTGTGTGCCGTAAACATTGTTGTCAAAATAGGCGAGCGGAACGTCCATCGATTCGCCGACGAGCGAATTTGCAGCAAAGTGAATCACCGCTTCGACCTGTTCTTGTTCAAAGACATTATGCAAAAAACTGCGGTCACGAATGTCACCTTCATAAAAAGCCGCGTCTGGATGAAGCGCCTCTATATGCCCGGTCTGCAAATTGTCGACCACAATCACTTTGTGGCCCTTTTCTACCAATCGATAAACGGCATGGGACCCAATATAGCCAGCCCCGCCGAGTACGAGAATACGCATTGATTAAACACCATCCTTTATCATTTCTTTCGCACCGTCACCAATCTCAGCGATATAAAATGTGGCATCATAGCCGGTTGTGTCACGATAACGGTGATTAACTTTTTCCTGAAATGCTTCAATCTGCCCTGAATCAACGATTGCTATGGCACATCCCCCAAAACCGGCTCCTGTCATACGGGCTCCGATAACACCGGGCTGCTCCCAAGCGGTGTGAACAAGTGTATCCAGCTCAAGACCTGTTACTTCATAATCATTTTGGAGAGATGTATGGGAAGCATTCATCAGTGTGCCGAACCCTTCAAGGTCGCCTGCTTTCAGTTTGATCAGCGCCTCGAGTGTTCGGGCATTTTCATAAACGGCATGTCGGGCCCGTTTTTTCACGGTTTCATCTTTAATTAAGTAGCTGTTCTTGTCAAACGCTTCTCGGCTTAATTGCCCGAGACTTGTGATTGACAGCTCTGTTTGCAATGCTGCAAGCGCCTGTTCACATTCAGTCCGTCGTTCGTTGTACTTGGAACCAGCTAGGGTCCGTTGTTTGTTCGTGTTCATGATAATAATCTTATAGCCGTCGAGTTTAATCGGGGCATAGTCATATTCCATCGTGTCCGTATTCAGAAGTATCGCATGATCTTTTTTCCCCATGCTGATTGCGAATTGGTCCATAATGCCGCTGTTAACTCCGATATAATCGTTCTCGACCCGCTGACCAAGAAGGGCGATATCGATTGGATCGATGTCTAAATTAAAGAGAGCGGCTACGGCTTGGCTGGTGACCATTTCAATTGAAGCAGACGAGGAAAGCCCGGCACTGTTTGGAATGTTGCCTTCGTATAAAATATCCATTCCTGTGTCGATGGCATGACCGGCTTCTTTCATATATTGTATCATGCCTTTCGGATAGTTGGCCCATTGATGTGTGTCATCATATGCGAGATTTTCCAGTGAGCATTCAAGCACGCCTGCCTCTGGGAAATTCAGCGAATGAAATCGCAGTTTGGAATCAGAGCGTTTACACGCCGCAGCGTATGTACCAAACGATATTGCTGCTGGAAAGACATGGCCGCCATTATAATCTGTGTGTTCCCCGATCAAATTGATCCGACCAGGGGCGAAAAACAAGCGGGGGGTGGTTTCATTGTGGAAAATATGTGAGAATTGCAGTGTGAATTCGGACATGTTCATCTTCATTGTATCCCTCCATTGGGTAAAAGGTATATATCTGTCGAAACTAAGTTAAATTATTTAACTAAGTACCATTATAAGGGGTTCGCCACGAACAATCAAGTATGGTGAAAACGATTTATTTGCAAAGTGCGTAACCGATGTATAAATTGAGTACAATAAAGAAGAGGTGAGAGCAGAATGGTACTAAAAACAGCGGTAGTGATCGGAGCAGGGGACAGAGGCGCTCGTGCTTATGCACCTTATGCGCTCGATTATCCGCATGAACTTAAAATTACTGCAACAGCAGAACCTAATGCGGAAAGAAGAAAGAATTTCCAAAATACCTTTCTTCTCGAGGAAAGTTCCGTATTTTCCGATTGGGAAGCATTGTTTGCAGAGGGAAAGCTAGCTGACATTGCAATTATTTGTACCATGGATCGGGAACATTTTAAACCGGTGATGAAAGCACTGGAGCTTGGCTATCATGTTTTGCTGGAAAAGCCGATGTCACCTGATCCAGAAGAATGTATTCAGATGGAACGAGCAGCACAGAAGTATAACCAGCAGCTGTCCGTCTGCCATGTTTTGCGCTATACAGATTTCTGGACCACAATAAAAAAGATAATCGACCGCGGGGATATCGGGCAAGTCGCGTCCGTTCAATTGAATGAGAACGTAGAAGTGATGCATATGTCCCATAGTTTTGTACGTGGCAATTGGAATAATAAAGCACAGTCCAGTCCAATGATTTTACAAAAATCCTGTCATGACATGGATATTATTTCGTACATAATGGGTCAGGAGTGTAAACGGGTCAGTTCATATGGGTCGCTCATGCACTTTCGTGAGGAAAATGCGCCGGACGAAGCGCCGGAGAGATGTTTGGATGGCTGTCCGGCTGAAGGTGTGTGTCCTTTTCATGCGGGCAGGTATTACCTCGGTGACGGAAGAGGCTGGGCGAAGAAGTTTACGGAGGATCATTCACGTGCAGGCATTTTGAAGGCCCTCCAGGAAACCCCTTATGGAAAATGTGTCTACAGATCGGATAACGATGTTGTGGACCATCAAGTGGTCAACATGGAATTTGCGGATGGAGCCACTGCCACGTTCAGTATGTGCGGGTTTACGAGAGACCAGACGAGACATGTGCAAGTCATGGGAACAAAAGGTGAAATTCGCGGCCGCATGGAAGACAATCAAATATCAATCTATGATTTCTTGACCAAACAGGAAACAGTGGTACATTTCAATCCGCCAAAAAGCGGACATGGCGGCGGTGACCATGCAATTGTGCGGACATTTTTGCGCGATATTGACAGAGGCATCAACAGCGGAAATTCATCTTCTGCAAGTGCCTCCGTCCAAAGCCATCTTATGGCTTTTGCAGCTGAAGAATCAAGACTTGCTCGCGGCGCGTCTATTGAACTCGCTGACTACTATCAGCGGTTACAGGCGTGATGAAAAGCTCGTATATTTCCGTTTGAGTTTTATTATATATGGGTAAACTGACAGAAGGGTTTTTTATAAACTGGTAAAAGGTCAGAATTGCAGGGGGTGAGATTATGAAATTCTCAGTCTGTCTTGATGCGCTTTATAAAGACAAGGATATTTATCAAAGCGTGGAAGAGATCAAGCGTGCAGGCTTTAGTGCGATAGAATTTTGGAGCTGGTGGGATAAGGATATTTACGAAATCAAAAACGCAGCTGATCAATTTGAAATGGACATTGTGACATTTTGCACGCCATTTATCAGCTTAATAGACAAAGATCAGTTGCAAAGCTATAAAAAAGCACTCATAAATTCCATAAGAACAGCAAAATTGCTTAATTGTAAACAGCTCGTCACTCAAATAGGTCAAGAAAGATCTGACATAAATGAGCAAGATCAAACAGAAATTGTGGTTGCAGGCCTCAAAGCTTGTGTGCCTTTGTTGGAACGAAAAGATATCACCCTCCTCATCGAACCACTGAACACTAAGGTAGATCACCCCGGTTATTTCCTGTCAACAGCAGCAGATGCAATCGATATCGTTAAACGTGTCAATTCCTCACACGTGAAGATCTTGTATGATTTTTATCATCAGGATATGACAGAGGGAGTTGATCTATCATCGATTGAAGAGAACATCAATTGGATCGGTCATTTTCATGCAGCCAGTGTTCCTGACCGTCATGAACCCGACACAGGCAATTTGGATTACCATCCAATTTTTACCACCATTTCAGAAACGGATTATCCCGGCCATATGGGGCTTGAATATTTCCCGAAAGCCGATGCCACAGAAGGATTAAAACGGTTGGCTGCTTACTGACAGTATCATAACGGGGTTTTCCCCGTTTTTCTTATATGAGCTATAATAGATAAGGCAATGACATTTGGAAGGGGCGATGATGCATGAATATTGGGGTGGTTGGAGCAGGAGCGATTGCGCGTTTTTTGCTAAAAGAAATCAATCAGAACGGTACAGATCTGATGCAGATTAAAAGTGTGTTTGTTCGTGATCTGGGTAAATACCAGAATTATGAGCAAGCGTACGGGGTCAAGCTGTACGATGAGCTGGATGCTTTTCTTGATTCAGAGATTGATATCGTGGTAGAAGCGGCTAATGTGGAAGCGGTGCAAGTCCTGTTTCCTAAAATCATCACCAAAAAGGATATTATGTTGATCAGTATTGGTGCATTGGCAGAGGGGAACTTTCTCCAGGAAATGGCTGAACTGGCTAAAACCTATAGGCGGACGATTCACTTGCCTTCAGGCGCTATTGGCGGGCTTGATCTTTTGCAAAATGCCCATGCGACCGGCGAGGTCACAGAAGTAACACTGACAACCCGTAAACCGGCCCACACTTTGATCAGCGAAGAGATGGCGCATGCACAAGTGGTATTTGAAGGCAATGCCTCAGAAGCAATTGAACAATATCCGAAAAATATAAATGTCTCCATCATTTTGTCCATTGCAGGACTCGGTGTTGACGCGACAAATGTCACCATAATTGCAGATCCAGCGATTGAGAACAATATACATACCATTGATATCAAAGGTGAATTTGGGGAAGCGCGTTTTTCAGTTACCAATCATCCTCTGAAGGAAAATCCAAAAACAAGCCATCTTGCTGCCATGAGCATACTGGGAACGTTGCAACGGGTCTTAAATCATGTCAAAATAGGTGGGTAGGATGCAGTGAAATATTGATGAAATGGTCAATACAAAAAGGAGGACTCTTGATGCAAAGATTCATGTGCAAAGGAAAGATTCATAGAGCAACAGTGACTGAGGCAGAACTGGATTATGTCGGAAGTATTACGATCGATTATAAGCTGATGAAAGAAGCAGATATCAAGCCTTATGAGATGGTGCAAATTGCCAATATCCGCAATGCGGCGAGGTGGAAAACCTATGCCATTCCCGCTCCGGAAGGCTCAGGACGCATTTGCTTGAATGGTCCGCCAGCGAATTTGTTTTCACCTCAGGACCTGGTCATTATTCTGAGCCAAGGCATGATGACAGATGAAGAAATTGAAACGCTGAAACCAAGAGTTGTGTTTGTTGACGAAAATAACGCAATCACAAGCGTAGAAGAACACGACCTGCACTGGCCAGAAGGCGTAGAAATTTAAGTATAGCCAGCTAAAGTGCTAGGCCCCTGGTTCAAAAGTTCCGGGCGCCTGGCACTTTTTTGTCTTGATGAATAGAAGACACAAACTGCGAACCAGTGAGAAAACTTGGAATGACTGCTCCTGGCAACCGCTCGGGGGAAACACTGCGCTTTCCGCGGGCGCTGCTGAGCCTCGGGCCCACAGGACGTGGGTCATGAAGGCGTTGCGACAGGACGTCGCGGTTTTAGCCTTCCTTCCCCTATACCGACCTCCGGGGTCTCATCGAGGCTTTGCATCCCGCAGGAGTCTCCGTGTTCCCCCAGAGCTAGATATGAAAGGTTATTTTCTAACTCTTATGTGAGTGGGACGGTTCAAGCCACTGAATAACATAAAGTGTTTGGAGCGGAGGGAAGTCGACTCCTGTGGGAATAGCACAAGTCCGAAGCCCCCGCAGCAAGTACATTAAGGATGGTCGACTAAAACCGTCCTTTGCGGGCAACGTCGACATACCACTACCAGGGCAAGGAGGCTGAGGCCCAATGCCAGAAAGTTTTTGTTCCATTATTTTCCATATGATGAAAATAATGCTTGACGATGGCGCTATAAATATTAAAAAATGAAGGTAGCATCAAGTTTACAGGGAGGTATTAACGCCATGAAATCACCATTTACTTTCCTCGAAGCCATCGAAAAAACAAAGGAAATACTTCACAATGTTAATTTCATGATAGCGTCCAGACGGAAGTCTACCTACTTTACACGTCAAGGAAACAATAAATTGACCTTTCAAAGTATAATCTTGTTTCATCTCTCGATTGTGAGAAAGTCCCTGCAACTGGAACTCGATGATTTCTGTAAAAAGCTGGATTGCCAAATGCCGAACATCTCTAAACAAGGCTATTTGGAGGCGAGAAAGAAGATAGATCCATACGCTTTTTCCTATTTATTTCATTCGATCGCAGATGCCTATTATGAAGCTACGGAATATAAAACGTTCCGTGGCTATCGCCTTTGTGCTGTGGATGGAACGACCATCAAATTACATCATACGCAACCGTTAATTGACTATTATGGTACTGCGCAAAATCAAAAAGTGAATCGCGCTCGTGCTAACGCGGGTGCTATATATGATATACAGAATGATCTTTTTCGTAGAGCCAAAATAGCTCCTTATGCTACAAGTGAACGGGATTTAGCGAAAGAACTCATCGACAGCCTCCCCTCTAAGGACTCAGTGCAGGATCTTATCCTTTTTGATCGCGGTTATCCTGCACGGGAGTTTGTAGACTACTTAGAAAGAAGCGGCATAAAATATGTGATGCGTTGTCCAAAAAGCGGCGTTATGAAAGAGGTGAAGAATACAACGAAAAAGGATCAAACCATTCAAATGAAATACAAAAAGGAAGTATATAATCTTAGGGTTATTCGTTTCTTTTTGGATTCCGGGGAAGAAGAAATTCTCCTTACAAACATCATGGACCAATCATTCGACGTACCTACTTTTAAAGACCTGTACTTTAAACGGTGGGGAATAGAAGTAAAATATGATACATTAAAAAACAAATTAAATGTGGAAAATTTCAGCGGAACTACACCACTGACGGTCGAACAGGATTTCTATGCCTCTTTTTATTTAATTAACATGGCAAGTTTGATACATGGCGAAACGACAGAATGTATTGAGCGGGAAGATCATGATAAATCACTAAAATATAAATACAAAGCAAATATGAACAGAGTCATTGCAAAGTTGAAGGAGTATCTTATTTATTTTTTCAATATGCGAGAGTGGTCTGCCTTAAAGCAGTTGTATAAACAATTAATAGATGAAGCACAGGAAGAAAAAACCCCTGAACGGCCAGGCAGAAGGTGTCCAAGAAATGAAACTCTACGCTCTAACCCTTATGCACTGAACCAGAAAGGGGCTCTTCCTTAGAATACAAAATACAGCCAAAATCGTCAAAAAGGAAAACTTATGGAAATGTATTGTAAATTATTTCCACACTAGCTTTCTGACATTGGGCTGAGGCCGTGCCGGCAGCCAGAAGACACTGTAAAAGTGGTTTTCTTGAACAGATTTTGCACTTGAGCTGAGATAAAGTTAAAGCGTCTTCCCGCAGCGGAAATCACGATGCTTTTACAAACATATAAAATGCTTAGAGCAGTCATAAAATCTCCCTAGTTAGTTCGCAGTTTACGGAAATGGTGGTTCAATAAATAGCTGCAATTTATATGTAAGCAGCATTTTTAAATGTCTAGTCTTTGGTTTTCTGAAGTTGCCGCATGCCTGTGAAGATGGCTGTGATGTGTTGGTTTTGATCAGGTAGGAAGGTGATGGTTTTGTTATTCCCCGTCAAGAATTGGTGGTTTCCAATGGGTTTGAGGGGTGTTTGGCTTTTGTTGTCGATCAGTTGTAAAACACCCTCTACCAATGAAACTCTGACAGATTGTCCTTCGTCAGAACGATAGTGGCCTACGTACTTTTTCTGTTGATCTGATGTCAAGTTGATCGTGCTTACAGAGCCTTCTTCATCGTATTCTCCCAAAACAAATCCCATGGCTGTTTTCAATATCCCTGCAGCGTCAGCCCCTGCTATATTGATGAGTACAGCGCCTGTTATTCCAGTTTCTTTTGCCCATTGCATATTAGACGAGACCCCTTTGATACTGCCGCCATGACCGATGAGCTGCACCTCACCTAATGCATCAATTTGTAATCCATAGCCGTATCGCGTTCCATTTGGTGTCGTGACATGAGGCGTGGTCATTTTTCGGAGGCTGTTTTCTGAGAGCATACGCACGCCATTAACCCTGCCATCTCTCCGGAAAATTTCCAGATATGTCATTAGATCAGCCACGCTTATCTTCAATGACCCATTGGTATGTATGCCGCCAACGTCCCACCATGCCGGAGAGTGAAAAACGGCAGGCCGGGCTTTTTCATAGGCGTACAACTCAGTGACATCCTCGAAACGTTGCAAATCTGCAGTCGTGAACATCGATCTTTTCATATCCAAGGGTGAAAAAATATAACGCTTAACATAATCAGTAAAACGTTCTCCGCTTGCACGCTCAATAATTTCCTGCAACAGCGCAAATCCCTCATTAGAATAATTGAAAACCTCTCCGGGAGCTCCTAGCATCTGAAAATCAAGCTCGGGCAGCAGATCAATGAGTTGCGACACCGTACTGATCGGATCGATATTTTCGGGCATCTCGTCAAATAAATATGACCCGTCCGGATCCTGCATAATGCTTGGAAGTCTTGCAGCATGGACGGCAGGAAGCCCTGGGAGCCCACTCGTATGGGTGAGCAGATGATGAATCAGGATGTCGGATTCATAAGTATGATCGGGTAAGCTGAATTCCGGGATCCACTGTTTGACCGGGTCCTTTGCCGTTAACTTTCCAGCGTCCTCAAGGTGCATGATCGCCATCGCAGTTAACGATTTTGTGATAGACGCAGCTCCGAAAATGGTATCAGAAGTGACGGGGTGCTGATTGTCTACATCACGCCAGCCATAATACTTTTGAAAAATTGGTCTGCCGTGTTTTGAGAGAATTAAAGCCATACCGGTAAGTTGAGCTTCTTCACATATCTTCGTAAGCTTTGCCTCAAGCCGATTGCTATCATGTTTTTCCATTAGCGCCAGTCTCCTTTTTGTTTAAGCCTATTTTCATATAGATTGTTGCTATTTTATAAGACATAGTTTAAGTAAACTGCGAACTAAAAAGCATAGTAGGTCAAAACCCATCAACGTATATAAGAGCACCGTGATTTGCGCTCCGGGAAGTCGCTTTCCGCGGGCACGGCCTCAGCCTCCTCGCTCGCAAAAACCGCTCGCTGCGGGTCTTCGGACTCGTGCTGTTCCCGCAGGAGTCGACTTCCCTCCGCTCCAATCACTCTATGTTAATTGAATGCTTGGACGGTCCTGTTCAAGAAAACAAGTAAGAACGTGAACACTCTTAAGCAATTAGTAATAAGTCCATTTATACGTATTATTCCCTATTCAGACGTAATCTCGGTTTACTTATGAGCATTTATTCCGTCTATGAGTGATTTTCAGCCCCGATATGCGCTTCAACCGTTCCGCCCAATAAAGCAAGAAAATGAACACTACTCACCTAGCTCGGGGAAAACACGGAGACTCCTGTGGGAGCAAAAGCCTAGATGAGACCCCACAGCGTGCAATAGGGGAAGGAAGGCTAAAACCGCGACGTCCTGTCGCAACGCCTTCATGACCCACATCCTGTGGGCCCGAGGCTCATCAGCGCCCACTGGACGCGGAGTGTTTTCCCCGAGCGATTGCCAGAAGCAGTCATTCAAGTTTTCATTAGTTCGCAGTTTGTGTCAAATATTCGTTAGGGAGTTAAATGCAAAAGCGGCAATCGTTTATACGGGGTTTTGTGTATTGTACCTTTCCTGATAATGGACTGCCAATTTTTTAACTTACAGGACCGGGACTTTTGATTTATTTTTCGAAAAAGTTATAACTCGGTATTTCGCATTCCGAAAAGGATGGTGACGTTTTCAAATAGATTCTGTATTTAGTTTTTTGAAAAAATGTTTTGAAATATGGTAGTCAAAGTGAAAAAGCTGTGATAAAATCCTTGAAACATTAAAAGTTGTAGGCTTGGAACAGACGCCTTGTCGAATGCAATCGAAACTCAAGCATCGTTTCAAGTTAAAATGACTGAATGTTTCATCAAAACAAAAAGGAGTGTTGGAACATGGCTTATACGCTGGTGAAAAATGGGACTTTGATTGATGGTAATGGTGGTGAACCGATTCAGGATGCTGCAGTTCTGATTAAAGACAATGTCATTGAAGCTGCGGGCAGGTTGTCGGATATCACGCTTCCAACAGAAAATGTGACTGAAGTGGATGCTGGTGGAGGAACCATTTTACCGGGGCTGATTGATACACACGTACACCTGATGATGGAGATCGAGTCGTTGGAAAAGCAGTTGACGACCCCGTTTTCATACCGGTTTTATAAAGCCGTCCAATACATGAAAAAAACGATGGATGCGGGTGTTACAACGGTGCGTGACGCTGGAGGCACTGATGCGGGTGTCAGGCAGGCGGTAGCTGACGGGGTTGTTCAGGGCCCGCGGATGCAAATCAGTGTGACGCCGCTTACGACAACGGGTGGTCATGGTGACAAGTGGATGCGTTCTGGTGTTGACATGACGCTCCATGGCTATCCAGGCAGCCCAGGAGGTATTTGCAACGGGGTTGAGGAAGTTACACAGAAAGTGCGTGAAGTGCTCCGGGCAGGCGCGGATATTATTAAAGTCCATGCGACAGGCGGTGTGATGAGCCCGACTGACCATCCTGAGTTCACCCAGTTCAGCCAGGAAGAACTTGAGGTCATGGTTCAGGAAGCCAACTACCGACGAGGGTTAAAAGTAATGGCCCATGCTCAAGGCGCAGAGGGTATTCGGAACGCTGTACGGGCAGGTATTCATTCAATTGAACACGGGATTTATATCGACGATGAAACAGCTCAGTTGATGATTGAGCATGGCACATATCTTGTTCCGACGCTATTGGCTCCGATTTCTGTATTGGAATCTGCGGAGACAAGTAATGATATGCCGGCTTACGGGGTTGAGAAAGCACGGGAAGTCGTCGACGCGCATAAAGAAAGTGTGGCACGTGCTTATAAAGCCGGAGTGAAAATTGCGATGGGGACGGACGCCGGGGTCATGGCCCATGGGACTAATTTGCGTGAACTTGGGCTGATGTGTGACATCGGAATGACCCCGATGGAATCGATTGTTGCCACAACGAAAACCGCAGCAGAATGCATGGGCTGGAAGGATCAGATTGGCACGATTGAACCTGGCAAACTGGCCGACATCACCGTCACCAGCACAGACCCACTCGCAGACATCCGTTCACTGGAGGATAACAATAACATCGTAGCCGTCCTTAAAAATGGCGAAGTGGTAAAAAATCAGCTCAAACAAGCAGCCGTTTCAGTACAATAGACATTGTGAGCAAAAGGGGGCAGGCCCCAGGTATTATCCAGGGGCCTGCCCCACATAAACTAAAATGAGTTAAAGGAGGACATGGCTTTGAGTGATCCAGTTGTTACGACAATGATTATTTTACTTCTGTTGGGGGTTGGTGAATTTTTATCCATTATTTCCAGAGCGCGAATTCCGATGCTGCTAGTCGTAATAATGGGTTACCTCAGTCTCTTGTGGACAGGGATTATTCCCAAGGATATGATCAGTTCATCCGCAATGAGTGCATTTGGTGCGATGATGATCGCACCGCTCATTGTACACATGGGAACGCTTGTGCCATTTAAATTGCTTAAATCTCAAATACGTGCTGTCTTTATTGCACTTTCAGGTATTACCGTTGCGGCTGTGCTGGTATTAGCCATCATTCCGCTGTTCTTCAGCTATGCTTCGGCAGTGGCCGGGATTGGACCGCTCACAGGCGGGACGATCGCTTTTATTCTAACCACTGATAAATTGCAGGAGTTGGGCCTGACAGGTCTGATTACGATCCCAGCTCTCGTTATTGCCGTCCAAAAACTGGTCGGAATGCCGCTTGCTGCCAACTTCTTGAGACGGCATGCTGAAGAAGTCAAAAGAACCATGTGTCCAAGTGCACTTGAAGCGGCTGCAACTACTGAAGCGGCACCTGAAACAGAAGAGACGACGAGCAAGTCATGGATTCCTGAAAAATATCAAACGAGTGTCATGCTGTTGCTCCAACTATTCATAGGCGGTTCGTTGGCCATTTTCCTCGGAAATGTGACCGGGATCAGTTATAGCCTTTGGGCATTGATTATAGGAATCATCGGTGCATTAATCGGTTTTTACAACGATAAAATGCTTGACCGTTCCAACTCATTCGGAATTGCGATGGCCGGTTTGATTATCTACACACTGGGAGCTATGAATGATATTACCCCAAGTATGTTCCTTGGATATATTCCAATTGTGCTGGCGACAATGGGGATTGGTGTCATTGGGATCATTGTCGGGGGCGTACTCGCTTCGAAATTAATGAAATGGAAATTGGATAAAGGTGTACCGGTCGCCTTGACCGCCTTATTCGGATTTCCGGGGGATTACTTGTTATGTGAGGAAGTCAGTCGCAGCGTTGCTGAAAATGACCAGCAGCAAAAGATCATTTTTAACGAGATCTTAACCCCCATGCTAGTTGGTGGCTTCACCACCGTCACCACCGCTTCCATCGTCGTCGCAAGCATACTGATCCAGACATTGTGACACAAACATCATAAAAGGACCAGGCTTCCAAACTGTTATTTGGAATGCCTGGTCCTTTTCAATAGCCATCTTCTAATATCGTTGCTTTACCATCAGAACGCTTAGGAACAGCTAAACAGCTAACTCAAGAAGACTCGAATCTAGTATTTTAGAAACACCCTCACTTACTTAATGAGAATGATACCAACCACCACAATGAGAGGATCGTGATTTGCGCTGCGGGAAGTCGCTTTCCGCGGGCACGGCCTCAGCCTCCTCGCGGAAAAACCACCGCTGTGGGGTCTTCGGACTCGTGCTGTTTCCGCAGGAGTCGACTTCCCTACGCTCCAATCACTTTATGTTTTTCAGTGGCTTGGACGGTCCTTCTGCTTAAGAAGGCCAGCAGGAAGGTGAACGCCACTCAACTAGCTCGGGGAAAACGCGGAGACTCCCGTGAGAGCAAAAGCCTAGATGAGACCCCGGAGCGAGCTATAGGGGAAGGAAGGCTAAAACCGCGACGTCCTGTCGCAACGCCCTCATGACCCACATCCATCCTGTGGGCCCGAGGCTCAGCAGCGCCCGCGGAAAGCGCAGTGTTTCCCCCGAGCGGCCGCATGAGGCAGATGCTATAAGACTAGTTAGTTCTCAGTCTACTAATATTGTGTATCAAGTCTAAGCGATTCGGTCTTCGGTGTGGATGTCTTCGGGTTCCGTATGGGTGTAGTATTTTCCTTTTGTTGCCACAGCTATGACAATGGTCAGTGCTGATGCTAGAAGCGCTGAAAAGAATGCTGCGGTGCTTTCAAGGAACGTGCCCATAAATCCGAGTGCTGCGATGGTTCCGAGTCCGCTTGCTATGATGAGAGATACGACACCGACTGGGTTCCATTTATATAGATATTCCTGACGTGCTTCGTAAAAGTTCGGACCGAGTTTCAATAGCTTTTTGACCACCATTGCATCGGTTACCAGAATCGCGGCCCAGGCCAGCAGAAAGACACCTTGGAATGTCATTGCTGTATCCAGGTGGTCGACAATACCGCCAAGCATTAATATAATTGCGCTCGCCCCGGAAACAACGACCCAAAACCGTCTGCCGGGCGTGAACTTGAAAATATTTTCAAAGAAGTTCGAGAGCGACAGTGAGGCGCTGTATACGTTTGTGACATTAATCCGCAGCTGGGTAAGGAGCGTGAATAATGCACCGCCCATACCGAGCAGAAGAACGATATAAACGCCAGGATTCGGATCCCCTAAACGAACGCCAAACCAAATTCCGAGTCCGCCCATAACGCCAAAGCAGAATATTTGCGGGATAAATCCGATTGCCAAGGATCCGAATTTAACATCTTTTGGTTTGAGAAAACGTGAATAATCAGAAGCCAGCAAAGCTGTTAACCCCATAATCCCGTGGTGCATGCCAATGCACATCAGCAGCGCTTTACCGCCCACTTCAACGCCCTCAGGCATGTACGTCCAGAACGCGCCATCATAGCCGGAAGGTTTGATAAACGAGACAACGATGGCAGTGATTAAAAAGGCGCCAAAGATCGGCAGGGACCATTTTTGCAATTTATCCAGTTGTTTAATGCCAAACCAATTAAGGGGGATAACCAATGAACCGAAAAAGACAATTAACGTCCATTGTGGTATGGCTGGAAAGAAGGTGTGAATAGCGGATACTAAAATTAGACCTTCAAATGCGCAATACATAATAAAATTTGTGGCATAAATAAATGAGGTGAGGGAAGCGCCAATATACCCAAAACCGCCGCCGCGTGATAAAAGATTGACATTCATCCCTGATTTCGCTGAAAGGTAGGCAATCAATGTTCCGAGAATCCCTGCGACAACAATGGCATATGTTGCTGAAATAATGGCGTTAAGTGCGCCAAACTGAAGGGCCATTACACTGCCCATCTGAAAATAAAAAATCGCTGTTGCAATCCCAAATGCAATGTTGGTTACACTGAACCAACCCATCGTACGTTTCTCTCTGGGAACTCTGTCCAAAGAGAAATCATCTTGTCCATTTGATTGAGTTTCTTGTGCTTGATTTGTTTTCGCCGATTCCATTAAATCAACTCCTTCTATTAATTTGTCGGCTAGTATCTCTCTCCTTTTGTGATTGTATTCACAATAATTAACCTCACTTTGAGCCGTGCCGGACAGCAACTCGGTCAAAGCGAAACACACTTTAATAGCTTATCAAAAGCCAGTCTATAAAACAACCATATCCACCATAAAACATTTCCCAGCATACAGAAGGCTGGCTTCCGGGGTCTTTAGTCCCAAGGGGTCTGGCCCCCATATATTCTGTCTATTATGCAGTTTTAATATTCTATAGACGGGGTGATCAGTTTGAGGTAAAATGTCTGTGTATACATAAGGGAGGTAGAGAGAGTGAAAGGCATTGGATTATTAATTAAGATTATTGTAGCCATCGTATTAGGGGTTGCTATTGGGTCGTTTTCAAATGAATGGTTTATCCAATTGTTTGCGACGTTCAATGGTTTGTTTGGTAATTTCCTTGGATTTATTATTCCACTTATTATTCTGGGTTTCATTGCGCCGGGAATCGGTTCGATGGGACGCGGGGCAGGAAAACTTCTTGGACTAACCGCTGCGATCGCTTATGCGTCGACGATTATTGCAGGCGTAGTGGCGTTTGTCGCCGCAAAGTCGATCTATCCGTCATTATTAAACGGGCAATCATTGAAAGCGTTTTCCGATCCGACTGAAGGACTGAGTGAAGCATTTTTTGAAGTTGAAATGGCGCCGATGATGGGCGTCATGACGGCGCTGCTGCTGTCGTTTGTCCTCGGGCTCGGGATTGCAGCGATTAAAGGGAATACGCTGCTCCGTTTCACTGAAGAGTTCCGTGATATTATTCATCTGGTTATTGAAAAAGTCATTATTCCGCTGTTACCGTTTCATATTTTTGGGATCTTTGCCAATATGACCTATGCTGGGCAGGTCAGCACGATTTTGAGTGTGTTTGCCAAAGTGTTTGTTATGATTGTGCTCTTGCACGTCCTGTACCTAGTTTTCCAATATACAGTTGCAGGCACGCTCAGCAAGCAGAATCCTTTTTCCATGTTGAAGAGAATGCTGCCGGCTTACTTCACAGCCTTGGGCACACAATCATCAGCTGCAACCATTCCGGTGACGCTGAAGCATTCCAAAACGTTGAAAGTCAGAGAAAACGTAGCGGACTTCACGGTACCGCTGCTCGCTAACATTCATTTGTCCGGTAGTACGATTACACTTGTCAGCTGTGCGCTGGCAGTTATGTTTTTGCAGGGAGATATGGCGACATTCACCGAGGTATTTCCGTTTATTCTCATGCTCGGTGTCACCATGATAGCTGCGCCTGGTGTGCCGGGTGGTGCTGTTATGGCGGCGATTGGATTGCTAGAGTCCATGCTTGGTTTTGGTCCTACGATGGTTTCCTTAATGATCGCCCTTTATCTAGCGCAGGACAGCTTGGGCACAGCATGTAACGTAACAGGTGACGGTGCCATTACATCCCTTACCAACACTTTAAGCAAACGAAAAGAAGTTACTGAGGAAGATCAACTCAAAGCATTGTAGAGACACGCGCTATTAAAGGAGGAAATGTTCATGGGAAAATGTAATATTGATCATTCACTGGAGTCTGTAAAACAGAAGCTGCAGGATCAGAAACCCTATTTGCCAGGTGATCTGACAGAGGGACTGGAGTCGGGCCTGACGACAGAACTTTCACAAAAAGCGTTAAATGATGTGTTTCATTTGCTGAAAAAATATGATCTGGCAACTCAATCAGAGCGAGAGGAGCGCAATGAAAAGTTGGCTGAGTATGCAAGCTAGCTGTTAAAAGCATCTGCTAAGTCCTTTTTTTAATAGATAAAATAAAGAGCCGGTGATCATTTTTATGAGGTCAGCGGCTCTTTTGCATGTTTAGTTAAGATATTGTGTCGAGCAATTTGTATGCTTCTTCCTTAGATTCAGCTTCTAACAGTTGTTCCCGGAATGATTCGTCCATCAGACGTCTCGATAGCATTTGTAAGATTTTTAAATGGTCGTTTCCTTCACGTTCTTTTGGAACAGCGATCATGAAAATTAATTTTGCTCTTGTTCCGTCCATGCTGTTCCAGTCGACACCAGTGGATTGAATGCCAAATGCTACAGCTGGTTTTCTGACTGTGGATGATTTACCATGCGGAATGGCAATATTCATACCGAGCCCGGTGGTTCCCTCGGCTTCTCGAGCAAGCAATGTTTCCTTGTACGTGTCAGCTGACTCGATCACTCCAGATGCATTAAGCATCTTAATCAATTCATCCATGACCTCGTCACGGGTGGTTCCATTTAACCTCGTTTTAATCAGCTCAGGGGTAGTAATGTCTGTCAGTTTATGAATTTCAATCTCTTCTGTCTCTGTCTGTTGAATTGTTTCATCTGCTGAAGTGTTTTCCACAGCTGCATTTCCAGCGCTGGAGCTGACCATTGCAGGTTCAGAATCGACGTCTTTTTTCAATAGATTAACCATGATGGCGGTCACCAACACACCAACAAGCGCCGCAATGAAAAACATAACCACGTTGTCGACAGCACCAAGAATAGCTACAATTGGCCCACCGTGAGCAACACGATCACCTACACTGCCCATCATAGCAATAACCGAACCAGCCATAGATCCGACCACAATACTGGGGATAACCCGTAATGGATCCTGCGCAGCAAATGGGATAGCGCCTTCTGTAATGCCGAATAAACCCATCGTAAATGAAGCCTTACCTGTTTCACGTTCTGCAGGCTGATATTTACGTTTATTTAAAAATGTAGCTAGGCCCATACCGATTGGCGGGATACAAATCGCTACCGCAATAGGCCCCATAATTTCGTAATTACCTTCAGCGATCATGGCGGACCCAAACAAAAAGGCAACTTTATTAAATGGTCCACCCATATCAACAGCAATCATAGCACCTAAGATGAGAGCGAGTACGATGGAACTGGCGCCTTGCATGCCTTTCAGCCACTCTGTGAGTGCCTCAAATAATGATGCAACAGGGGCTCCAATGACAAAGCTGAATAATATACCAACGATCAATGTTCCTAGAATGGGTACGACAATAATTGGCATGATGGGCTGAACTGACTTTGGAACTTTGATTTTCTTAATAGCTAATACAACATAACCTGCCAGAAAACCAGCAATAATACCGCCTATGAACCCAGCGCCAGCTTCACTACCGTAGAAACTGCCGTTAGCAGCGATAAATCCGCCAATGACACCTGGTGCAAGACCGGGGCGATCAGCGATACTGACAGCAATAAACCCAGCGAGGATCGGTACCATAAAACTGAATGAAGCGGCACCAATGCTTTCAATGGTTTTCCAGAAGGAGTCTTCAGGAATCACAATTCCACCCGGAGTCTGCTTTCCACCTAACGTCAAGGCGATTGCAATCAGTAAACCACCGACGACGATAAAAGGAATCATGTACGACACGCCGTTCATTAAATGGCGGTAAATCGGATTTTCTTTTTCCTTCTTCTTTTGCTTAACAGCTTGAATTGTGTCATTTCCTGCATTATAAATGGGCACTTCATTTGTTTGTACCTTTTGAATCAGTTCTTCAGGTCTGCGGATGCCGTCTTGAACGCCGACAACGAGCAATTTTTTTCCGACAAAGCGTTCTTTGCTGACGTCTTTATCACTTGCGATGATAATCCCGTCTGCTTGACGAATGTCTTCGTCGGTTAAAGCATTTTCAACTCCGATCGATCCCTGTGTTTCTACTTTTATATCCACTCCAAGATCCTCACCGGCTTTTTGAAGGTTTTCAGCGGCCATATACGTATGGGCGATACCGACTGGACAGGCTGTAACTGCTAATATCTTTGTCATGAATACCCCTCCCTTATTGGTTATACCAAGTATAACCTTTGAAATCCGATTCAATATCCTAACTTTATACCGGAGTTGTGGTAATGCACGTATTAATCATAGTAACGATTCCAGATCTTCAAAAGTTGAAACCTGCGAAAGCGCGCTTGTTTTGCTGGGATCTTTGCTGATGGTTGAGAGGTGTTCAATCACATCTTTGGCCACCTGTTTATCTTCAGGGGCCAAAGCGATTAAAAAGGCAACCTTTACCAGCTCGTCACCCCATTCGATTGCTTCCGGTAACACCGCCATCGCTATAGAAGAACTTTTTACAAGATCAGGCTTTCCATGAGGAATAGCAATTCCGCCACCGATTCCAGTTGCTGATTCACGCTCCCTCATAAGGGTATTGTGAATAAAAGCGTGCTCAACAGAACCCTGTTTATACAATGAATTTGCCAGCATCTCAACGACTTCATATCTGTGAGTACGCTTAACGTTAGAAAACAAAAACCCATTTTTGATAAGTGATAGAAGCGCGGAATTATTATGTTTATAGGGAGCCGAATGTTGTCCTGTTACATTTAACCAAGTTTCCAACTTTTTTTTATCTTCTGGACCCAATAAAGGAGAGATAACGATGTGTGGTACAGAGAGCTGTTCAAGGTTTACCGTGGTTATTATTAAATCGACCTCGTGTTGCTGAATAAATTGTTTTACATCCATTTTACCTATAGTGTCGATGATCTTAATAGCAGGATAATGGTTAACAAGTTTAGCTCTTAACAAATTAGATATGCCAATTCCCAGGTGACAAACAATCACGGCACGATGAGTGGTTCGTGTTTTCTGGTTTAACCGTTCTACTGAAGCTTGAAAATGAAGAACAAGGTAGGCTGCCTCATCTTCCGGAATATGAAAATCTAGATCATTCAAATCTAAATTTTCTAAAGCAGTTTGCAACATTCTCAACATATAAGGATATAAGCGTTTGATTTCTTTTAGTAAGGGTTCATAATCGGAAAACCAAATTTAATGCGATGAATAGCAGAATGGAGATGAACCATTAAGCCTTCGTGTAAAACAGGATCTTTTTGAAAGTGGACTTGTGTGCTCTGATCCATATTGTAAATGAGATGATCAGTTAATTTTCTGGTGAAAGGATGGTGATATGGTTCGATTTGGTTTGTTCCTTTATATTTGATCTTGGCACTCAATAAATGAGCAGAGAAATATGTTTGTTCATTTTTTGGAAATGAAATATTAAGTTTGTACTTTAATCTGTCTAAAAACCAAGCAGTCATGTTAAAAGGCAATGATGCATATTCATCTTCATTTACTTTATATATATGCAAGGCGGAATGACTCTTGATGCGTTTGATCATAATGAGCGTATGAATTAACAGACTGTCAAAACCACCATCTGTAAATGCAATGCCAAAATGTTGCTGCAGATCCTTAAGTGTCTTTCGAACAAGTGTGATCTCATTCTGCGGAAAAAGGGCAAGAACCGGACTGCGACTATCTGAATCCTCAGAGGTGAGTGAAGATAAATTGGCAAGGGCGTTTCGTTTATTAAGTTCATCACCAGATATTGTGCTGCCGACGCGTTGTTTCGATTCCAATGTAAGATGAAACGCTGTAAGCCAATTCTTTATTTGATTCAGATCGTCTTTTATAATAGTTTTATTGGTGTAATATTTTTGGGCTAGAGTAGACAAGGTCAAAGGCATGGGCGATGAAAGAAGCTGATAAGCAATTTCCACCACACGTTCTCGCTCTGAAGTTTGATTAATGCTCAATAAATTTTGAAACACTTCACTTTTAAAAGCTTCATCAATTTGCAAAGAAATGCCCGTTCCTGGTTTGCGTAATAATGTAATGTGATCATTAGTGCTATAAGATTGTTCAATGATAGATAAGTCGTTACGAATTGTTTTTTCTGAGCAGTGCAGTTGTTCTGCAAGATCTTTTATATGAAAAAACATATCTGATTTGGTCAGCAAAATGTGCAACAACTTTTTCTGCCTGTCATTCATTTCACCCACATCCTTTGTGAATACTATAACATAACAAAATATAATCAACACCACAAAATTAGATGTGTTTTGTTGCAAAATGAGAAGGGAAGCGTTTATAGTATGCTAAAAAAGGAGCGTTATAGCATGAAAACAATTAAACTGGGAAAAAGCAGGCTGGAAACGAGCAAAATAGCTTTGGGTTGTATGCGGATGAATGAGTTGACTCGAGTTGAGGCTTCAGGTGTGATTGTCAATGCCCTTGAAAACGGTATAGATCTATTTGATCATGCCGATATTTACGGAGACGGTCATTCCGAAGCGATTTTTGGAGATGCGATCAATCTGAGCGATGACCGGCGTGAAACGATTAAATTGCAAACGAAATGCGGAATTCGTGATGGGTTCTTTGACTTTTCAAAGGAGCATATTATTGAATCGGTGGAAGGAAGTTTGCGTCGGCTGAAAACCGACTATATTGATACCCTCCTTTTGCATCGACCGGACACCTTGATGGAACCTGAGGAAGTCGCAGAAGCTTTTGCGATATTGCAAGGCAGTGGAAAAGTCCGTTATTTTGGGGTGAGCAACCAGAATCCCCTGCAAATGGAATTGCTGCAAAAATATTTAAAAGACGATTTAATTGTGAATCAGCTTCAGTTGAGCCTTGTCCATACGCCTATGATTGACGCTGGATTTAATGTCAATATGCATAATGATCCTGCAGTGGTCCGCGATGGAGGGGTATTGGAGTATTGCCGCTTAAATGACATTACGATTCAGGCGTGGTCACCCTTTCAGCACGGCATGATTGAAGGACCTTTTATCGGAAATCCGGATTTTCCACAAGTGAATCGAAAGCTTGAAGAGATGGCTGAAGAAAAAAGAGTAAGTCCAACAACGATGGCCATTGCCTGGATTTTGCGTCATCCTGCAACCATCCAGCCTGTGGTGGGAACGATGAATCAGGAACGGCTAACCCAGATTGCCAAAGCTTCAGATGTCCAACTGACACGGAAAGAATGGTACGAGCTGTACAGAGCAGCAGGTAATGAACTGCCTTAAATTTAAAGTCTGGGTACCATTAATGAATAGTAGGGTAGAACTTGAAACACAAAATCTTTCGTTCAGGGAGGTTTTGTGTTTTTGTTTTAGCGTGCTTTTATGCGTTTTTCCGATATATGGGGTGAATTCGCCGATATATGCATCAAAAACGCCGATATAGGTTCCAAAATTTCCGATATCCGAGGCAGAATTTCCGATATAACCAATCATTCTCAAACAAAAGAGCCAGACACCAGGGTGTTTCGCCCAGGGGTCTGGCCTCGGTTTTGAGGTGGTGTGTTATTTAAATAGGTTTAAGAAACGTTGCCAGATGCTTTGGTTGTCGTCGTCATCGTTTGCATCAGGTGTTTCAGCTTCAGGCATTTCAATGCTTTCGGTTTGGAGGACAAATTGGACAACACCGATCTGGTCGTTTTTATCTGAAACGAATGAAACGGGATCAAAATCGGAGTAATCGAATTCGTCAAGCATCTCCTGGATTTCAGACTCAAATTCACTCGGGAGATCTGCTGTTTCTTCTTTGAGCTCTTTTGAACCGCTTTGCAATTCGCTAGCGCCCTGATCTACAGAGCTGAGTCCGTTCGAAAGCGACTGAATGCCGTTGTCCAGTTCCTTATAGTTGGCATTTAAGGACTTCACGCCATCTGTGTAAGAAACGATACCGGAATGCAGGTTACTGTATTCATTGGCCAAAGTGGCAATGCCTTGCTGCAGCTGGTCAAGCTGATCGAGCTGATCCATTTGGCTTAAGCCGGCTTCAATCTGGTCAGCGGTTTGATTGAGTTGGGTAACCATTTCATTCAATCCGCCGGAAACTTCATCCAAAGTCTGTGGGACAGCGTTAAATGCTTGTTTTACCCCAGGTCGATCTTGGGTACCATGATAAACACCTTTAACTTCTTGAGCTTTCTTATATGCTTGAACGAGCTTTTTAACTGTTTTCTTGTTCTCGCTCCCTTTCTCTACATTGTTTAAAAGTCTATCAATTTCATCGGGGTTAATTTCAGGAATCTGGTTAATCGTACCTTTTAAAGTATCATGAGCACCTTTAAATCCTTCCTTCAATTCCCCAAGCCCAACGGCTGACTCATTCAAAGCGCCAGCTAGCTTTCGCAACCCCTCTGGCAAGGCTTGTAACTCACTTAAATCGGGCGTCTCGAAATTTCCAGAGAGGCGTTCATTAATCCCGTTCAATCCTTTTTGAATTTCCCGTGACCCGCTTATCAAGTCCCCAGATCTTTGACTCAGCTCGGCAAGTCCGCCTCGGAAATCACTGGATCCGGAGCTTAAATCGGCTGCACCGGCATTCAAATCGGAAATGCCGCCATTCAATTCAGCAACCCCGTTATGCAGTTCGGCAACAGCATCTGCCAGGGTTTGCATGTCACTGGTTAACGCACCATAATCCGGATCTTCAATTGCGATGTTAGCAGGAAGGGCATTGAGTTCAATGGGTTTCAGCTCGAATTCGGTTACATCTGCGGAAATGATCAGGACATCTTCTTTTTCCGGGAGCACGGTGAATGTAACCTGCTGATTCTTACCGGCGTTTGCAATCGTTCCTTTGGGTGCCTGCACGTTTTTAAATTTAGCCGGATCGATTGTGACGCTGATCTGCTGCAAATAATGGTTGAAAAACACGGGATCAACGGATTCGTTTTGCTTCGTTTCAATTTGGATTTGCAGATGGCCATTTTTGCCGGCAAGGTTTTCGGGTGCTATTTTCTCCCCGTCGAGTGTATAGGTGATGGATAAATTCCAGGGCAACGGCTGATTCTTAAGTTCGCCCTGGTAATAAAATTCGTCGCTGTCGGTCTCGAATACGACTTTATGATTTGACGGCATTTTGATGTCTTCTAAATTGGTCAGGTTGCGTACGTCGGTATAGGGGCCAAAGTCGGTTAACTGACCTTGTTTTTCCACGTGAAAAGTGTTGACGACATACATGCTTTTTGTTTGGCCGTCTGAACGAAGGGTGCCATAGACGGTCTCATCCTTGGAATCGATGATGCCCTCAGAGCCGGTGTCTTTTTCTTTTGCAAACGTCCCGGCGGGTAAAAGCCCAAACAAGAGCAGGAAGCTGCACAGTACGGCGAAAGCAGTTCTAAATGTTTGTTTTTGCATACGATCACTTCCTTTTATAAAAATTGGGGCGCCAAGTTGTTTTTTCGATCGGTTTGTCGAATACAACGAGCAGTGCCGGCAGAAAAATCACGACCATTGTAAAGGCGAGAAGCGTTCCGCGGCCGAGCAGGATCCCGATGGAAGAGATAATCGGGTCTGTCGATGTGAGCCACATGATAAAGCCAACACTGGACAGAATCGATGCGGACACCCCAATGGAAAAGATTTTCTCGTTAATGGTTTTCTTAATGGCTTCGAATTTCGGCATCTCCTGGCGATTGTTCATATAGTCTTCTGTAAAAAGTATGGCATAGTCCACAGTGGCCGCCAGTTGGACGATGCTGATGATCAGATAACCGATATAGACGAGCGGCTCATTCGTGAAATAAGGCACAGCTAGGTTCATCCATACAGCGGTTTGGATGGTCAGGATCAGAACGAGCGGCATGGACAAGGATTTGAATGTAATCAGTAAGACGGCGGCGATCGCTACAACAGTCAGGACGTTGACGAGTTTATTGTCTTCCTGAACCACTTGTTTCATGTCATATAAGGTGAAGCTTTCGCCAGTGGCATAGTAGTCATCACCATAATAGTTTGCAGCGACTTCTTTCACGTCCTCCACAAGGGCAAAGGCTGCATCGCCTTCCGTATCTGTTGTCGTATTTAAAATAATTCTGCTGTAATGCTCTGAGAAAAATTGTTCCCGGGCGGATTCTTCCAAGTACTCCGGTGGTATCCCTGTACCGACAGCGCCCGTGTAGTCAACGGTGCTTTTGACATATTTCAGCTCACTGAGCTCATCCACGAACTGTTCCTGGCGGGCAAGGTCGCCTTTGTCCACGAGCAGTACGATCGGTGTATATTTGCCAAACGCGTCTTTAATCGCATTTTCATCTTGACCGGCGCGTGTGTTGTCCGGGTTATCCCCCATGCCGTAAATGAAGTTGGTTTCATTTTGTGCAAGAAAAGCCGGCACGATAATGAGTGCCACAAGCAGAAGCGCAGGAATACGCAGCTTCGTAACGAATTTTCCAATCGGATACCGGTTAGGCAGCCACTGTTTGTGATGGGTTTTATCAATCCACTTGTAGCTGATTAGCGTTAGAGCAGGCAGAAAGACCATGACACTCAAGAAACTGAGCAGAATCCCTTTGACCAGGTTCAGCCCGAGATCTGCCCCGATTTCAAAATCCATAAACGTCAGGGCCAGAAAACCGAAAAAGGTTGTCGAAGCACTTGCTGTTACTGCCGGGAAAGACCGTTTCATCGCACGTTTCATTGCTTTTTCCGGCGAATCTGTTTTTCGGTAATCGTCAAAACTATGAAGCAGGAATATGGCGTAGTCCAGTGAAACCGCGAGCTGGAGAATCGGCGCGACAGATTGAGAAATAAATGAGATTTCTCCAATGAAAATATTGGTTCCAAGGTTAATGAGCACAGAGATTCCGATGGCAGTCAGGAATAGGACCGGCTCAAACCAGGACCGTGTTGACAAAAGCAGAATTAAAATAACGACAGGGATGAGAATGGCTGCCGCATTGAATGTTTCCTGTCCAGTTTTTTGTTGAGAGATCGCTGTGTTTAGAGCGTCTCCCGCCATGGCATTGTCCTTGCCGATCACGTCATAAATGGCTTCGGTGGCTGGGACTTCTTTGCCCTCCTCAATTTCCAGGGTGAACAGGGCTTTGTCATTCTTATAATACGTTTCCACTGTTTCCTGATCAGCGACTTCAAGAGGCGTTCTGATATCTATGGCATCGTCCAGCCAAGAGACGTCATTCACTCCATCGATTGCCGCTATGTCTTCTTTAAAAGCAAGGGCTTCTTGGACGGACACATCCTGTACCATGACTCGAGTGTTGGCAACTGCAGAGTCAAATTCTTCTTCCATGACATCCATCGCAGTTGTTGATGGGGCATTTTCCGGTAAATAATCGACCATGCTGTAATTGACCGGCACCCAGAACTGTACGATGGCACCGATCACGGCCAGTAGAATAAATATGGTCATAATTGATTTTTTGAATTTGAGAATTGGTGATGTAATATCTATCGGTGGTCATCCTTTCCAGAGGCAACTAGGTGTATCACATGATATATACGATCGTGTTAGAATCATAAGTACTATTTTAATGTTTAAAAGCTTGACTTGCAATTATGCCGCTGGATTGTCGATAAATTGTTGTTTTTGGTATGATAGGTAGAAAGAAAGGGTGGAAGTGATGAAATGTATTACAGTGAAACAACCTGGCGGGACAGATCAGCTGCAGGTGTCCGAGCAGCCTGTGCCTGAGCCTGGTTCTGACGAAATATTAATTCATGTACAGGCAACCGCCGTAAACCGGACAGACATTTTGAATAGAGAAAATACAGGCGGCTACGCAACGACACCGATTCTTGGTGTTGAAGTCGCAGGTGTGGTTGAAAAGGCAGGTGCAAATGTTAAGGTCGAGCCGGGCACACGGGTGATGGGGCTTGTGAACGGCGGGGGTTATGCGGAATATGCGGTGATGCCTGCGGGAAGGGCGATGATCATCCCGGAGGAATTAACATTTGAAGAAGCCGCTGCCATTCCGGAAGTCTTCTTAACAGCATACCAGACCCTGTTTTGGCTTGGTGAATTGAAACGGGAAGAGACCGTGCTGATTCATGCGGGCGGCAGCGGGGTAGGAACCGCAGCCATTCAGCTCGCCAAACAATTAAGAGCGGCCAGAGTCATCACAACAGCAGGGAAAGCAGAAAAATTGGATATGACCCGATCGCTCGGGGCTGATGTCTGTATCAATTATAAAGAGGAGGCATTTGATGAAGCCGTCAAGCAGGTGACAGATCATGAGGGCGTCAATGTCATTCTCGACTTTATCGGAGCTTCGTATTGGGAGAAAAACCTGAACAGCATGGCTGTTGATGGCAGATGGGTATTGATTGGAATGCTTGGCGGGGCCATGGTGGAACACGTGGATTTAAGTCAGCTCATGGCAAAACGCATCCATCTTAAAGGCACCTTGCTGACACCAAGATCAGATGCCTACAAAGCAGCTCTCGCCCAAGCCTTTTCAAAAGACGCGCTCCCATTGTTCTCAACCGGAAAGCTCAAACCCATCGTTGACCGTGTGTTCCCACTGGACGAGATCGCCGCCGCCCACCAACACATGGAAAACAACCAAAACATCGGCAAAATCATCCTCCATGTCTAACCCGCACGCGAACAGAGACGCGAACGGTGCCTGTCACTTCCCGAATTTTGTCGAATTGGAAGGGTTGGAGTGCGGTTGAAACAATTACTGGTATTCGTTGAAACGTTGGTGGTGGCGCTCGTTGGCGTGGCTGTTTTCACATGGGTCAACATTCCGCTGCCGTGGTTAATTGGCTCATTGACTGCAACCGCCGTTTGGCACGTCACGACACAAAGAAAATTATTTTGGCCGGTAAAATTTCGCGTCATCGCGATGATGTTGCTCGGTTATTTAACAGGGTCTTCATTTACCGAAGAAGCTTTCCTGGAAATGCGGGATCACATTCCATCGATGATTGTTATAACGATCGTCACTGTCGCCTTCAGTTTACTACTTGGATGGATGTTCTCCCGCCTGACAGGTCTGGATCTGACCAGCTGTCTGATGGGAAGTGTCCCGGGCGGACTTTCCCAGATCATGCTTCTGCTTGACGAGATTAAGAGTGTTAACCCAACGATTATTATGTTTTTGCAAAGTATGCGCGTCATGATGATCGTCATTATTGTTCCAATTATAACGGTATTTATGTTCGGTGCAGACACCAACACTGCAACACCTGACAATACAGCTTCAGCCACTTTATGGAGCGACATGCCATGGTTTGCCTTCATTGTGTATCCTGCTATGATGATTGTGGCTGCCTGGCTTCTCAACAGGCTCCGTGTTCCAACGTCCATCTTGCTTGGACCAATGATCCTGACCATTATTCTAACGCTTGGCGGCTATCCGACGCCTGCACTTCCAGGAAGTCTTGTAAATCTGGCACAGCTGTTTATTGGTGTGCATATTGGACTTGAAATGCAGCCGCGGCATTTACCCAATTGGAAAAGAACGAGTGCCTATACGGCTTTGACAGTAGGTGTGCTGGTGTTGTTCGGGATCGGTATCGGATACGGTCTAACCTTTTTTTACGATATTGGGTACCCAACAGCACTCTTGAGTACAGCGCCTGGGGGAATGGTGGAAATGGGCATTACCGCTATTGCAGTTGGCGGGGATTTGTCAGTCGTGACAAGCTATCAGCTGTTCAGATTGCTATCGATTATGCTCGTTATCCCATTTTTCTTCAAATGGCTGACTCAAAGACGATATGAAAGTTAAATAGTTTCAGAGAGAGGATGTTTGGTTTGATAAAATCTATAGATATGAATGAACTCGTAAAAGCTTTGGAAAACATTATGGCGGCGGAGCGTGTGTCGGTGAACGAAACCTTGTTGGATCAGCACGGCTCTGATGAGTCTTACCATAAAAGTCATGCGCCCGATGTTGTGGTGTATCCGGAAAACACAGAAGAGGTCAGTGCGGTGATGAAACTCGCAAACGAACATGAGATTCCGGTGGTACCGTTTGGGTATGGCTCAAGTCTGGAAGGGAGTGTCATTCCATATCAAGGCGGGATCACCATTGACTTTGCGAATATGGATCAAATCCTTGAGGTGCGGGAAGATGACTTTCTCGTTCGGGTACAGCCCGGCGTGACACGTTCTAAGCTTGATAAGGAATTAAAGCGATATGGCATGTTTTTCACAGTAGATCCGGGAGCCGATGCAACCCTTGGTGGAATGGCTGCTACCAATGCAAGTGGCACAACATCTGTAAAATACGGGATTATGCGTGACCAGGTGCGTGAACTGGAAGTGGTATTGGCAGATGGAACGATTACCAGATCAGGAAGCCTGGCGCGAAAATCTTCATCCGGCTATGACCTGAATGGCTTATTTGTCGGATCAGAAGGAACGCTCGGCTGCTTCACGGAGTTGACATTAAGTGTCACAGGGATCCCGGAATACATAATGGCAGCCCGTGCGGAATTTGAAACGGTAGACGATGCTGTGAACGCTGTGATCGGTATTCTGCAAGCGGGCATCCCGGTCGCCAGGGTTGAATTGGTGGATGAAGTGGCCATTAAACAGATGAACGTATATAGCGAAACAACGTACGCAGAAGTGCCAACCCTATTTCTGGAATTGCATGGAAACGAGGCAGGACTCAATCAGGATGTTGAATTTATGAAAGAGATTGTGGAAGATATGAACAGCATGAACATTGAATTTGAATCCGATACAGCCGGACGCAACAAACTGTGGGAAGCCAGACATCACGCAGCGTACGCGTTTATTCATAACCACCCTGGCAGACAGCAGATGGTGACAGATGTATGTGTGCCCATTTCTGAGCTTGCCGGTGCGGTGAAGGATGCACGTGGAGCCATCGAAGAATCCGGGCTTTCTGGGGGCATTGTCGGGCATGTCGGCGACGGCAATTATCACATCCTGCTGATGCTCGACCCGGAAGATGCTGCTGAAGTGGAACAAGCCGATCAGGTTAACGAACGCATTGTACATTATGCCCTCGCCCGCGGCGGAACGTGCACAGGTGAGCACGGTGTTGGCACAGGGAAAAAGAAATACCAGGAAGAAGAGCACGGAAACGCCCTGCAGCTGATGCGAAACATTAAACAAGCATTTGACCCAAAAAACATCTTGAACCCTGGGAAAATTTTATAATTCAAAGAGTAGCGTGGTCGAGCCTTCAAGATTCTAATTCTGGGGCGTGGTCACGCTTTTGTCATTTATGAGGGGGTAGCGGCAGGCAGCGTTTTAATGGTATTATAAATGTGGCAATACATTTTACAAAAAAAGGAAGATGCCACTTTGACATGTGATATATGCAACCCCAAACCACGTGGGTATACGATATATTTTTCAGAAGATCAGCATACCGAACAGCTGACCCATTATTTTAAAGGCTTCCCCGAGACAGAATGGACGCTTATCAATAATCGGATGTTCTGGACAGTTGAACCAGTCTTTTTTGGCTTGATGGACTACATTGAGGCGCACTTAAGCGCTGATGATATATTTGCGGTTGAAGCTTCCCGGGAGGATCCGATACGGACGTTAAATGCATTACAGCCGATTCGGTCTTTTCAGGAAACGCGTGCGTTCAGTTGGATAGATGGTTTGATTCAAAACCGTAGAATTCAGACGTACTATCAGCCGATCGTAGCCGTTAAAAATAATGTTATACAAATTGTCGGTAACGAACTGCTCAGCCGCGGTGTTAATGAGCACAATGAAATGATTCCGCCATTTAAAATGTTTGAGGCTGCTCGGAAGCGAAACCGATTGTTCGCCTTGGATCGCGTCTGCCGTATGGAGTCGATTAATAATGCAAAAAACGCGACTGAGCGTTTGATTTTCATTAATTTTATTCCAACAGCGATTTATGTACCTGAACATTGTCTGGCAACAACGTTTGCTTTGATAAAAAAACTTGATATCCGGCCTGAGCAGGTTGTATTTGAAGTCGTTGAAACGGATAAGGTCCAGGATATTGAACATCTGAAGTCTATTCTGAGTTATTATCGAAAGCATGGTTTTAAGTATGCCTTGGATGATGTTGGAACAGGCTTTAACGGTCCAGAGCTGATTGCTGATCTGCAGCCGGATTTTGTTAAACTGGCACTTGAATATACGAATGGCGTCAGTAAGGATGCTGAGAAAAAGGCCACAGCAGAGGTTGTTTTGAAAATGGCTCACGATGTAGGTGCCCAGGCGCTTGCGGAAGGTGTTGAGCGAAAAGAAGATCTGGATTTTCTTAACGAAATGGGATATGACTTATACCAAGGCTATTACTTCGCCAAACCTGGCCCAGAACCACTCCAGGACATTAAAATTTCTTAAGATAGTGTTATAGTATATTGTTGCTTTTTGCATGTAAAACTTCTAACTAATAGTAGACAAAACTATGAGCCTATGAAAACTTGGTATCAACCTTTCGGGGGAAACACTGCGCTTTTATACGCTCCCATTAGAGTAGACAGCTAAAGAATAAAAAATAATTACTCTAAAAGAGGCATTTTGAGACATCCACATTATTCTGCTGAGTTCAAGTGGAAGGTTGTACAAGAATATAAAAAAGAGGGGCGCATTTATATCATCCCTTGCCTTTACAAGCAGAACAGCTCAAACACAGATAAAGAAGCCTAACTAAAAATTTAATGACTGCCTCGCACCACCGAGCTCCGGGAAAACACTGCGCTTTCCATGGGCGCTGCTGAGCCTCCTCGCGCTATCGTGCGAGGCCACTGAAAATCACCCTCTTTTTTTAGGAAGAGCGAAACAAGAAAAATAAAACAAAAAAACGGAGCTTTTTTTCGCAGTAAAAAGAAAAAAAGCTCCTCTATTACTCAGAAGCTTGCTCTTTTTTGTCTATCAGCTTCATTATTCTTTTTAAATTAACTACAAATATCGTCGCCGCACTTTGCAATTCCATGCCAAATAAACCCGAATATGCGGCTCTGTCGTATCCGTGCCTATTTTTCAATTCACTATTCTTAGCCTCAATCATGTATCGATCTTTTGCTATTTCTTTAAAAGCTTCACTTTGCTGGAAAGCCTCCTGATCTTTATGTTCCGTTGACTTCACTGAAACAGAATACGTTTTGGTTTTGGCTCCATCTTTATAGCATCCGTCCCGTAAAGGACAAGTTTTACACTTATCCACATCAAAGTAAAACTTTAATTGGGCATTTCGATTTTTTCTATTCTTGTATAACTTTTTTGTTGCTAAATGTCCTGCCGGACATACAAACATATCTGCATCCTTATTAAATTCAAACCCAGTATCGTGTCTTTTTCCATTTGTAATAACCGGATGCAGTTTGGACACTAATTGAAACGATTCTTCTTTTGCTAACTTTAAGTTATTCGTTCCAGAGTATGCAGTATCTCCAATAACTGTATCTACTTTCATGCCAGCATCTTTGCTTTTTTGTACGAGTTCTTTTAAATACTTACCATCACTTTTCTCTCCTGTAGTAACTGATGCAGCTGTAATAATTCTCTCCCTTGAAATAGCCAAATGTGTTTTGTAACCAAAAAATGAACTATCTGATGTCTTGTGCCCTGTGCGGGCATCCTGGTCATCCGAAAGAACTGTTTGATGTTCGCAGTCATCCAAGACTTCTTTTAATAGATTTATTCTTTCCTTCACAGTCGGCATGTTGCTGATTTCCGGTTCTTGTTCAATCGTCTTGATTAGAGACTCACAATACTCAGTTGTTTCATTAATATCATCGTAAGAAGGTTTGACTGGAAATTTTTCTTTCATAGATTCATCAAACCCATATACAGCTTTACGCACCAGCTTCGCTTTCTCTTTTAAAAAGTCATTGGCTGATTTAGAATTGTGTCGAGAAGCGGTATGTGTGGCATCCACAATTAATATATTACTCTCGAGTACACCTTGTTCTATCCCGATTTCAACGGTTTTATTAATAAGTAAATCTAACATATTTTTATCCTCGAGACGCAATTTGCGAAACTTTGTTAAGGAACTCGAATCAATGACTGGGTCCTCAGGAGCCATTTCCAAAAAATATTTAAAGGACATATCATATCTTGAGCGTTCTACAACGTCACTATCTGATAGATCATAAATACGTTTCAACAGTAGGTATTTGAACATTCGAATAGGGGAGACCGCATTTCGTCCATTATTATGAGAATACTTATTTTTTAATTCCTCTATAATAAAACTAAAATCAACTAGCTCATTGATGCGACGGAGAAAATTATCATTAGGAATAATGATCTCGTAGAGATCCGTATAGGAGCTAATGTTTAAGGATTGTTGACTTGCTAACATTTACGATCTCCCACTTTCTTTTTTATTATTTTCATTATAAGCAATCGCAGATTATAAATCACCTCCTACCTAGATATTTAGAGGACTTTTTCAGTGGCCTCCTATCGTGCTGTGGGGTCTCACCGAGGCTTTTTTTCCCATAGGAGTCTCCGTGTTTTCCCGGATCCCGGTGATAGTATGTGTTTCACTTTTAGCATGAGCACGTTAGTTTATACCAATTATAAGCAACACAAACTTGGGAGGCAGATTTATAGCGGAGAAAATACATGAAGACTCCTGTGGGAACAGCACGAGTCCGAAGACCCCACAGCGGGCGCATTAAGGAGGGTCGACTAAAATCGCCCTTTGCAGGCAACGTCGACATAGCCCTTGCCGGGGCAAGGAGGCTGAGGCTGTGCCCGCGGAAAGGGAAATGTATTTTCGGAGCGGCGTTTTTCTCATACAAACTTAGTTAGTTCGAAGTTTACGGATACTGAGCATTAAAAAAAATGCATTAATCTATAGGACAACTGCCTTTTTTAATGACGATAAACAGGCCTTCGGAGCGGGTGCTCTGGAGGCCTGTTGGTGTTTTGGTTATTCATTGATGGTTGCTTTTTGCAGTAGTTTGGTCCATTTGTCGTAGGTGTCGTCTGGGACGGGGGCTTCGGCTATGGCGTAATGCAGCACATATAGTCCGTCTTCGTGGGAAATGACGCGGGCCATTTCATATTGGTCTGTGATTGAAGGGTCCCCGGTCAGGGTGAATTCATACATCACACTGTCACTTTCTTCGTTGAAAATGTTCCATTCAATATTTCCTTCAACATCGCTGTTAATCTGTTGTTCAAGCATTTCGGCGAATTCTGCAGGTTTGAGTTCTCTCAGACTTGAGAAGAATTGAACCGTGACGAGCTCGCTCCAGGCATTAACGCTCTCACCTTCCACGACGTACTCCCTTGTCATGTCGCCCATTTCCTCTGCTTCAAATCCAACCTCCCAGTCCCGATCATCAAAATGGAAGTCTACCCGTTCCAGCGGGGCAAACTCATCTCCGGAAGCCGAACTTTCACCTGCATCCTGACCATCTCCGGAAACGGTCTCCTCATCTTCCGTATCAAAGGAGGAGTCATCCGCTTCCTCGGTTTGGTCCTGGACAACGTCATTTTCAGTTTCCTCCGTATTAATGGTGGTGGAATTTGCTTCTTCCACATCATCGCTTGATAAAAGAAGGAAGCCAAAAAAGAGGGCAATGGTTGTGATAATCATACCCAAAACGACCAAGCCTGAAGTAATGATTGTAACGGTCGTTTTAGTCGCTTTGGTCCAATCAGAAAATCTCCATACTAAAAAAAGACCAATTGGCCAAAACAGAATGAGCAACAGTACAATTGCCCAAGTTTTCTCGTACCACTTTTTTTGCGTGTGATCCTCAAGATGCTCTTCCAATGCTTTCTCGCTCCTTTTTATCTTTGTATTACAAATTATACTGTATTTTCCAGTGGTATTCGACTGTTTTTGAAAATATGAAACTTTAGTCCCGAATAGCATCGTGTAAAAGTTTTGAATTCCGCTTGACATTGCCTGATATTTCCGATTTAATTAGAGTAATATAATTTAGACGGAATTTTTAATCGGATGCTTTGTAAGGGTTTACAATTTGGGGGTTAGCACTCGATTAAAATTTCCACACTTCACAAAAAAGAGAGGGGATTGTACATGAAGGGAATCGAGGAATTTCTGGGGAGTGTTAGTGATATTGTCTGGGGTGTGCCGCTGCTTGTTTTGCTTGTGGGAACGGGCGTTTATTTAACGATACGTCTTGGCTTTTTGCAAATTCGTTCATTACCTTATGCATTGAAGCTTGCTTTTTCCCGAAATCAGGACAAGAAGTCAGATGGGGATATTTCACATTTCCAGGCATTGATGACAGCCTCGGCAGCAACGGTAGGTACCGGAAACATTGTTGGTGTTGCGACAGCAATTGTTTTAGGGGGCCCTGGAGCGGTTTTGTGGATGTGGCTGGCTGGTTTGTTTGGTATGGCCACAAAATACGGTGAGGCGATTTTGGCGGTTAAGTATCGTGTGAAAGATTCTGAAGGCAATATGTCTGGCGGTCCGATGTATTACCTGGAACACGGTTTGAAACAAAAGTGGCTAGGCGTGTTGTTTGCGATTTTTGGCGCACTTGCTGCGTTTGGTATTGGAAATGGAACCCAGGCTAAAGCTGTCGCTGACCTTATGAATGATACATTTTCAATACCTTTTTGGTTAACAGGGGTGGCCCTTGTCCTATTTGCCGGAGCGGTTATTATCGGGGGCATTAAATGGATTGGACGTGTAACTGCTTTCTTTGTTCCAATTATGGCGGCTTTCTATATTCTTGGCGGACTAATCGTTGTTATTTTAAATATTAATCTGGTGCCTGAAGCATTCGGTACGATTTTCACAGCAGCATTTTCCGGTGAAGCAGCTGTCGGTGGTGCAGTTGGTGCGGTCATTCGCTACGGGATTGCACGCGGGCTCTTCTCAAACGAAGCTGGTCTCGGATCGGCACCCATCGCGGCAGCTGCAGCTAAGACCGACATGCCAGGCAGACAAGCGCTTGTTTCCATGACTCAGGTACTGATCGATACATTCATTATTTGTACGATTACCGGTCTGACGATCGTTATGTCGGGTCAGTGGCAGGATAAGTCCATCGAAGCTGGTGTGCTGACTTCTGCGGCGTTTGAAACATTGCTTGGTGGTGTGGGACCATATCTGATCACATTCGGTCTGTTGTTCTTTGCAACCTCGACCATTCTTGGCTGGGGCTATTATGGAGAAAAGTGTTTCCAGTACTTGTTCAAAAGTCAGGCGGCTGTTAAAGGATACCGGACAGTGTTTGTATTATTTATCTTTGTCGGTGCGACTGCTTCACTTGACGCAGTATGGACGCTGGCTGATATTCTGAACGGCTTGATGGCGATTCCGAACTTGATTGGACTGCTTGGATTGTCGGGTATCATTATATTTGAGACCAAGCGCTTTAATCAGAAAGTGAAAGAAGAACGGGCAGAAAAGCTTGAAGCGACAAGACATGCTCAGTAGTTTCAGATAGCCTATAAAAAAAAAGCGGAAAGACATTTTATAAGATGTCTTTCCGCTTTTCATTTGTAAACTCTTAATAAAAACGCTTGAAGCTATCGAAATGTTTCTGCCAATATCTGCTGTTGACGTCTGCAATCTGGACGCCTTTAGATGAGCCGGCATGAATGAATTTGTTGTTGCCGATATAGATGCCCATGTGGGAAATCCCTTGTTTATAGGTGTTTTTGAAAAAGACAAGGTCACCGACTTTAGGTGTGTCCACGTAAAATGCACGGCTGTGATAACTGGCAGCGGAAAGGCGCGAAATGCTTTTGCCAGCTTGGTTATAGGCATAATGAATAAAGCCACTGCAGTCAAAACCGCCTGGTGTGGAGCCGCCCCATTTGTACGGAACCCCTGTCATGCTGTTTGCGACAGATAATAGCTTGTCAACGTTATAGTCAATATCTGATGGGGGTGTATTTTCCACAGTTGAGTCTGTTGCATTGTCAGGTGCTTTTTTCGAACCAATATTTAACTTTTGTCCGATTAGAATCAAGTCTGATTTCAGGTTGTTCCATGTTTTTAAATCACTGACAGTTACACGATTGGCCTTGGCAATCGCTGATAGTGTATCCCCTGATTTGACCGTGTAGACACTATTGGCATGTTTACTTGGTGCAGGGTTAGCAGTGCTTCCATTTTGTGAATTGCTGTCTGATTCCGGAACTGTAGTTTCAGGTTTGCCCTGGCTGCTATCCCCCGATTTTGAGACGACAAATTTGTTGCCTGGGTAGATCAGGGTGGAGTTCAAATTGTTCCACTTCATCAAATCGGATAACGATATGTTATGTTCATTAGCAATACCGCTTAAAGTATCGCCGCGCTTAACGATGTATGTAGTAGGTTTTGCGGCAGGCTTTTTATCGGGTTTTGCGTTGGGTTTCGTGTTAGGTTTTGTGCTGGGATTAGAGTGTGATGGTGTGGTTTCCAGAACTTGATTGGGAAAAATAAGATCTCCTGACAAGCCGTTGATCGATTTCAATGTCTGGACACTTGTGTTGTATTGGTGCGCAATCGACCAGAGCGAATCGCCGCTTTTGACACGATACGCTTCAGCAGCCGCACTGTTCGGCGTGACAAGTGTTGATGCCACAGCCGCTGTGACGGCAACCGACAAGACCAGTTTCTTATTCGACATATAATGCCCTCCTCTATTAAAAAGTAATTTTATTATACCATGCTTCTAGAATGATAGATAGATGGAACGGGTGTGCCACTGTGAGGGTTCTTTGACGTTTAATGTCTGGCCTGAAAAGGAAATAGCATTAATGAAGAAAGGAGCTGTTTTAGACATGGAACGACACGTAAAACTCGGAAAATCAGATATTGACGTTTATCCAGTAGGACTTGGCACCAATGCAGTTGGGGGCCATAATATTTATCCGGATTTGGATGAAGAACAGGGTAAAGCTGTTGTCCGGTCTGCGCTTGACCATGGTATGAACTTTCTTGACACAGCTTTTATCTACGGACCAAAACGATCTGAAGAACTGGTTGGAGAGGTGCTGAAGGAATACAATCGCACCCAGGCTGTCGTCGCTACTAAAGGTGCGCATGAATTTGTTGGAGAAGATGTCGTTATGAACAACTCACCGACATTTTTGAAACAGCAGGTAGAAGACAGCTTGCGCCGGATGGACACCGATTATATTGATTTGTTTTACATTCATTATCCGGATGAGGATACACCAAAGGATGAAGCGGTCGGTGCGCTGAAAGAAATGCGCGATCAAGGAAAAATCCGTTCGATCGGTGTATCGAATTTTTCATTGGATCAGCTTAAAGAAGCGAATAAAGACGGCTATGTCGATGTGGTGCAGTCTCAATATAATCTTCTGCATCGTGAAGCTGAATGGAACGTATTCCCATACACTCAGGAAAACGACATGACGTTCATTCCGTATTTCCCGCTGGAATCCGGTTTACTTGCCGGCAAATATGATGAAACCACAACATTCAATGATATCAGAGCTCAGAAACCAAGTTTTCAGGGCGAGGCTTTTAAAGAGAACCTGCAAAAAGTGGAGCGGCTCCGTGAGATCGCCAATGACTATGGTGAAGACGTCGCGCATATTGTACTGGCCTGGTATTTTTCACGCCCGTCTTTGGATGTCGTGATACCGGGTGCGAAAAAGCCGCAGCAGGTTGAGGATAATAAACGCGCCGGTGAAATTAAATTATCCCGGGAAACGATTGTAAAGATTGACCAACTGTTCTGTTAAGGCGATGATAAGGGTGCGTGCTATGTGGTTAAGACCATGTGGCAGGCATCTTTGTTTTAATTGAAAAGAGAGTGGAGGAGGTATTTCAGATGAGAGCTTTTGTACATGAATATGGTGAGTTGAAAATGAAAGAAATGACTGAGCCGTTTGCTGACCAAGGGCTCGTTCGTGTGGCTCTGAAAACAGCTGGGCTGAACCGGCGTGATTCATTTGTACCGGTCCGACGGGGAGAGGATGCAGCGGCGCTGATACTTGGTTCAGATGGTGCAGGTGTCGTTGATGCAGTTGGAGAAGGGGTGACAGATTTTTCAGAGGGAGATGAAGTCATCATCAACCCTTCATTGAATTGGTTTAATAATGCTGAAGCGCCCCCGGAAGGTTTCGATATCCTAGGAATGCCGGATCACGGAACCTTTGCTGAGTCCATCGTCCTGAAACCTGACCAGCTCGAAAAGAAACCAGAACATCTAACATGGGAAGAAGCTGGTGTGCTCGCGCTTTCCGCCATGACCGGATACAGAGCTTTGTTTACGAAGGGGAAAATCCATGAAGGTGAAACACTGTTTATTCCAGGAGCGGGCAGCGGTGTAGCGACATATTTGATTCAATTTGCCAAAGCAGCGGGTGCACGTGTGATTGTGAGTTCCCGCAGTGCAGATAAACGCGAGAAGGCAGAAGCGCTTGGTGCCGATCTCGCCATTGATACGAACAGTGATTGGACTGAGGTGCTGAGAGACGAGACGGTTGATATCGTGATTGACAGTGTCGGTGCGGCCACCTTGAATCGTTCACTTGAAGTCGTGAAAAAAGGCGGGCGCGTCATCGTGTTTGGTGCCACAGCTGGAGATACGGCTGAGATCGATTTACGTGCGTTTTTCTATGGTCAATATAAGCTGATTGGATCCACCATGGCAAGCAGAGACGAGCTCCGCGCCATGATAGAGCTGATTGAGAACCATAAGATTCATCCCGTTGTAGACCGCACGTACCAGCTTGATGAAGGAGCCGAAGCCCTCGACTACTTGAGTGAATCCAAACAGTTCGGTAAGATTTCTATTAACATCTAAATAAATGCCTGAAGCGGGGCCATGCATCCGGGACTAAATTCCCGGGGGCATGGCCTCAAAATTTTGCCTGCAAATGCAACTTTTTAGAGTGTGGTAGCATCTATATAGACAGGAAGGGGGATTGCCGTCTTGGAGATCGTGGAGAGATTGAGAGAAAAAGAGGAAGAAGCACTGATTGAATTGATGAACACATACGGAGACTATCTGCTCCGGACGGCTATCCTGCTTGTGAAAGACACGCAAACAGCTGAAGAAATTGTTCAAGACACATTTGTTACCGCCTTTAACAAAATCACACAGCTGGACGATCCGGCAAAATTAAAGAGCTGGCTCACGACCATTACAGTAAACAAATGCCGATCACAGATGCGCAAATGGAGCTGGAAGCATATTCGGCTTCACAAGCAGGATGAACACGATCGGCCACCGGAAATAGATCCTGAAGCAGGGCCGGAAGAACAATTTCTCACCAAACTGACCCATGCGCGTCTCGCCAACGCCATACAAGAGCTGGACTATACCTATCGCGAAGTTATCACTCTATATTATTTTAACGAGATGAAAATTAAGGACATTGCCCATTACACGAAGAGCAGCGACAATACGATCAAATCCCGCCTCACACGTGGGCGCGCTAAATTAAAAACCATTCTGGAGAAGGAGGAAAGAGAATATGACTCGAAAAACAGATCATCTGAAACATAAACTGGACGAAGACATGCAGCATATCCATTTTTCCGGTCAAAAAGACGTCTTAAAACGAACGCATCCTGAATCTTTCCGTGACAAAGCAGTCGCATTCTGGAATAAAGAGATCTCGATCCCCCTTCTCCCGGTGTCCACGGTGTTTGCACTGGTCTTATTGGCAGTTGGTTATCATGAAGTTGTGGTTCCTTTGCAGCCAGACCAAACTCAAAAGACAATTGAAGTGGCTGGGAATACGTACTGGGAAAATGATTTCGAAAGGGCAGTGAGTCGCTATGAAGATTAACATCAAAGTGAAACATCTCATATTAACCGTTTTGACCATTATGTTGCTGGTACCGCTCGTCAGCTTTGTCATTATCCCGCAAATCAATTTGCATCTGACGGAAAAGCGTCTGACAGACGGGGACGGGGACCAAGTGGGAAAAGATACGGTTATGGACCTTCTGGAAAAGCCGTTATTGCAAAGTCAAAAATGGGAGCTGATTCGGAAAAGTATGTTGGATGATGGGCCTGCCCATCGGTATGACGTCTATGCCGGCCCGTCTTTTACCCAGACGACAACGGATGACACCAGTGTTAAGTTTACCTGGAATGAAAAGCTTCCATATATAAAAAAGTATGTTAAAGAAGGCCCGGTCAATGGCTTTCTCACAACCGCTGCTAAAAACCTCGCTGGCTATTACGCTGAGCAAAACAACTGGAAACAGGCAGACAAGGTGCTTGCAAACACGGCTGGCCGTTTTACCGGCGACCAATATGACTATGATAAACAGGAATTATCACTTGAACGTGTCCGGCTCGCCATGCAAAGCAGTGATCTCGACGAAGCAGACCATTTGATGCACCAGATGCTTGAGACTATAAAACCGGATGATGCTTCGATGCAAGCCGAAGCGGCTGAGATGAGAGCACGTCTGGTTTTGCAGCAAGGCAATGTCAAAGAGGCATATGACAGCATTCAAAAAGCGCTTGCTGCTTATGAAAAATCGGCAAAAGAAGCAGAACTGTACGACGGGGATTTTTCAGTTGAAAATGACCTGCAATATGAGCAGCTGCAATCGCTGGAATGGCGTTTGGGACGGTTAATGAACGAGAAAGCAGCGGCTGCGGTAAGTGTTTCAGGCACTGTTCAGCGCGCCAATGGAGAGCCGCTCAAACATGTGGGGGTATTTTTAAGAGAGAAAAATGTTGTAAACCAAAGCGTTAGCCAGGTAGAGCCCTATCAGGTGGTTACTGATGAAAATGGTGCTTATACCTTTCACGGTGTGATGCCCGGCGAGTATCAGCTCTTCTTGGGGTTCGCCTTCGATCAAATAGATGGATGGACGTATCCGGTTCAGGCCAACGACTGGGTGAACATTGAGGGCAATGACGACATCACGAAAGACATTACATTGCAGGAATTGATCAATATTGAATCTCCCGTAAATCAGACTACAATCACAGGGGAAACGGTGGAGTTTGCTTGGGAGAAAGTAGAAGACGCTGCCTACTATAATTTGAGTGTCAACATCCCGATTGACGGCGGTTCTATTGGCAGAGGCTTGAAAACTCATATCACGTCCACGGCAACGCATATTGCGGTTGAAGAATTGTATAACCAGTCATTCAATATTTTAGTAGGGGATGAAGAAGATGACATGGACCCGATTGGTTTGCTCGGACTCGCCAATCCCGAGAGCCGTTTTTCCTGGAACGTGGAAGCTTTTGATGAAGATGGGAATCTGATCACCCAGAGCAACGGTTATCGGCTGAATGAAGAGACCCTCGGTAATTTGCCATTCTTTTACTTGAAAACACGTGAGCTTACGGAAGCGGATCACAAGCTGCTCGATGGTGATTTCAAAGGAGCTCTGGACGGTTATATGGCAGGGTATGAAGAACATCCGGAAGACATGCATAACGTACGAATGATCGTGCGGCTGCTCGGCATGAAAGGGGACGGGACGATAGAAACCCGTGATGAACTTGTTTTTCCTTATGTAAAAGTACTGGCAGAAAAAACAGGGGCATTTCCATATATACTGGAACTCTTAAGCTACTATTATGAGCAACGTGATTGGGATGCGTTTGATCACTGGTATCAGAGGGCAGAACACGGTGTGTCTGATCTTGAAAAAGGCGTTATTGAAGCGCTGCACGCTAAGGCTTTAATCAGACAGGGAGAATTTGAAGCGGCGCGTCAGGCGTTTGCAGAAGCTGTACCGTCAGATTTGTATCATTCAGAGACTGGCAACTGGCTTGCCGTATCACTGTACCAAGGGGCGTCATTTGCAGATGTTCTGAAAATTGCTGATGATTATCCTGAATACGATTCTTTCAACAAAGGACGGCCTTGGAAACAACTGATCGTCGAGATGCAAACAGAGGCTCAAAATCGAAAAGCTGCTTATATAGAAACAATGCGCACCGGTCTTGAACTGTACTTTAAAGGTGACAACGCGAAACTGGAACGATGGCTGAAAAACACCAAAGAACCAGCTCTGACAGAATTCGTTGAACAACTCGGTGAACTGGAGTAAAACGGTAAATTCAAGACCAGGCCCGCAGGTTTAAAACCTGCGGGCCTGGTCTCGCTCTGAAGAGGTGTTATTCCTGCAACCACTTTTTGGCAGCGTCTTTTTCGTCAGTTTTGAAGTAATCAATGCGTGTGTTTGGCAGCAAGTCTTCTATTTTTGAGTCGGTTTTGAGAAACTTGCTGTCTGCCACAATTGCGGCTTTGTTAATGTGTTTGACATGTTTGGCCATTTTGATGTTTTCCATTAGGCCTTTCATTGTGAGTCCTTCCCAATGATCCATCAGGAGCAGAAGATTAACGCGTTCAAGATCGCTGACTTTGTTCTCGAAGAAATCATCAAATTCCTTCATGTCACCTTGCGTCAATTTATCCGACACGGTCATCTCTACAATCGGACTGTTTTCAATGTTTGCGATTTCGATCATAACAGATCATCCTTTCTTAGTGGGCCTGTCCTCTTGATCAAAAATGGTGGGGGCCAGGTCCGCGAGTGTTTTGAATTTATTCTTCCAGCCACTGTTTGGCGGCGTCTTTTTCGTCGGTTTCAAAGTATTTGATTCTGATGCCAGGAAACAGGTCTTCCAGTTTGGAATCTGCTTTGAGAAATGTGCTGTCAGCAACAATGGCAGCTTTGTTCATTTTTTTCATGTGTTTAACCATTTTGAAATCCTCGAGCAATCCTTTTATGGTCATACCTTCCCAATTTCCCATTAGAAGCAGGATGTTCACAGATTCCTGTTCTCCTACTTTATTTTCTAAAAAGTTATCGACTTCTTTAATATCATCCTGAGTTAACTTATCACTGACCTTCATCTCCACCACCGGGCTATTTTCAATATTAGCGATCTCAACCATCATCAATCATCCTTTCATATCAATTTTGATAGAAGTTGTTTCATATAGTTTGTTGTTGCTTATAAGGAAAGTTTTCATAAATTGCGACCTAACTAGGAAGATTTTATGACTGCCTCATGCAGCCGCTCGGGGGAAACACTGCGCTTTCCGCGGGCGCTGCTGAGCCTCGGGCCCACAGGATGTGGGTCATGAAGGCGTTGCGACAGGACGTCGCGGTTTTAGCCTTCCTTCCCCTACTGCGACCTCCGGGGTCTCACCGAGGCTTTTCATCCCACAGGAGTCTCCGTGTTTCCCCCGAGCTGTGTTAAAGAGAATAACTCTTTAACTCTTGTGAGAGTAAAACCGTCCAAGCCACTTAATAACATAGAGTGATTGGAGCGGAGGGAAGTCGACTCCTGCGAGAATAGCATGAGTCCGAAGACCCCACAGTGAGTATATTAAGGATGGTCGACTAAGACCGTCCTTTGCGGACAACGTCGACATACCCCTTGCCGGGGCAAGGAGGCTGAGGCCATGCCCGCGGCTAGTAGACACTGTGAAAGTGATTTTCTTGAACAGATGTCGCACTTGAGCTGTGATAAAGTTAAAGCGACTGTCCGCAGCGGAAATCACCCTACGCTTGTCACGCACACTGACTTATCTTTTCACTTAACAGCCAGAACAAGTTTTCTTTATGTTGCAGTATGTGTCTGCTATGCGACAAGGATTATAAACGAAGCAACGTTTTCTCACTCTCCGTTGTTGGTAAAACTGTTCCTTTTTTGTCAAGGTGTTAAACATACCAGCTAAGCCTCGGGACCTATGGCAAAATACGGCTCTGGCTCATTACCCAAATGTCTTGCCTCCAGTATGATTAGGTTAAGAAAGGAGGCGGGCACATGAATAAGTTTCTATTATTTGCCGGCGGATTGGTAGCGCTTATGGTTTTGATCGTCAATCTTGGTCCGATGATTCTGCTTGGACTGAGTGTGTGGTTGTTGTATCTCGTCTTTAAGCAGTTCGTCAAATCTGATTCAACAGCCGGAAAAATCGGCTGGGTCGTGGTTGGTCTGATTGTCGCAAGCATGGCACTGTCAAATATTTACGCATTGATCGGTTTTGCGGCTGGTTACGTGTTGTACCTGATCGCTAAAAAGTGGAAAAAGTCCCCTGATTATGATGGATCATTTTCGGGTGGCGGGGACGATCCGTTTACTAACTTTGAGCGACAGTGGGCAGATTTAAGCCGGTAGTTTCAGAGGATTATTTAAAAAGGAGCGGAATAACATGACTAATATTTTCACAAGGATTAAAGACTCTATCTCAGCTGATTTGCATGACATGATGGACAGAAAAGAACAGGAGAATCCAATGGCATCGCTGAATCAATATTTGCGGCAAAGTGAGCAGGAGAAGGAAAAGGTCAAAAGACTCTTGGACCGCCAGTACCGCTTGAAAGACGAATTCACACGCGAATATCACAGGGCACAGGATCTTGCGAATAAGCGCTATCGGCAGGCAACCGTTGCTGAACGTGCTGAGGAAGTAGAATTGCAGGAATTCGCGATGAAAGAACATGAAGAATATCAGGCACGGGCAGACCGTATGAAAGCTTCACGTGAGGAAGCGGCGGAACAGCTTGAGCAGCTGGAACAGAAGTATGAAGATATGAAGCATAAATTGAAAGACATGCATTTGCGCCGCATGGAATTAATGGGCAGGGAAAATGTGGCCCGGGCAAATCATCAGATCACCAGGGTTGTCGAGGAAGTGCTGGACAAGCCTTTCTCCAAGTTTGCCGAGATGGAGCAATATATCGAAGGACTGGAGTATAAGGTTAACAACGCCTACTACAGCAGCACCTTCGACAGCAAAATGGCCAGAGTTGAGCGCGAACTCAAAGAAAAAGAGCGCACCAGCTGACGCACATGACAACTTAACGTATAATAAAGAAAGAATAGAAGTGACAGGCACTTGTCGCCCGACAAGTGCCTGTCACTTCCCGAAATTTGTCGAATGCTTTTTGGGGAGGAGGGCCGCTGATGTTTCATCGTTTGACGACAGATACATTGAACTGGATTTTGATCATCGGAGTGGTCCTCTTTGTTATAGAGATTGCTTTTTTTCATGGTGGAATGATCTTTTCTGCCCTGTTTGCCGGCGTGTTCATTTACATTGGGTGGAAGCATTACCATGAATTATGGGGCAAGATCATTTTTTGGCTTGGAACAGTGGGGTTGTTGCTGTCGGTTCTGAACATGCTGGCCGTAAGGTTTTTCATCATTGCCGCTGTCATTTTCTTCTTTGTCCAATATTCGAAGTCGAAAAAGGAAGGCGCTCATGTCAAGCCGATTCTGCCTGGCCATCAGGAAGTCATCACAGATCCCCTTGTTAAAGTTGAAACTCTGTTTGATCATCGTGTGTTTGATGATCAGAAAACAGCGGAAACGGCCTATCAGTGGCGTGATATTAACATCCATGGCGCGTTTGGAGACAGGGTTATTGACTTAAGCAACACGGTGCTCCCTGAAGACACAGCCATCATTTCGATACGGCATATCGTCGGAAATATCACCATTTATGTGCCCTATGAAGTGGATGTGAGCATTCATCACAGCTCGGTGTTTGGTAGGGCCCATATTCTAGGCAAGCATCACCTCAACCTTATGAATCAATCATTCCATTACCAGACACCAGGTTATGATCAGGCACGGACACGGGTTAAGGTTGTCACATCAATTCTTTCAGGCGATATCGAGGTGACACGAATATGAGCACCTTAATACGCCATATTTTAACAGCTATCTTATTCACGTTGATTATGTCCCTTATGATTGCCGGTACCGTGCTTGCTGCTTTCCCGCCTGACGATTGGGCACTCGTTTTACACAAAACGCTATACGATATCCCCTTACTCGTCTATTTAGGGGACTCCCTGTAGTAGCCGGTACGATTATCGGCATCATTACCGCGCTGTATTGGCGGCAGCGGTTGCAACAGATCGAACGGCAGCTTGATGACGTCGCTAAAGGCCGAAAACCTGCACAGGATGAACCTTACAAAGAGTTAAAAGCCGTTCAGAAAAAGGTTGAAAACGTTCAAGAAAAAATTCGCATCCAAACTGAAAATGCCCAGCGGCTTGCATCAGAACGGGCCAGTGAACGGGAAAAGAGTCTTCAGGAAGTGGTGGAGCAGGAACGTAACAGGCTGGCTCGTGAATTGCACGATTCCGTTAGTCAGCAGCTGTTTGCCGCCTCAATGCTGATGTCGGCGATCAACGAGACGAACCCACCAGAAGAAACGGGTGTTCAAAAACAGCTGCAAATGGTGGAAAAAATGATTCATCAGTCTCAGCTTGAGATGCGGGCTTTGCTGCTTCATTTGCGTCCGGTTGCACTGAAGGGGAAGGCGCTTCAAGAAGGTGTGGAAGAACTGCTTGTAGAACTGCAGCAAAAAGTCCCGCTCGACATCGATTGGCAAATTGAATCTTTTCCACTTGATAAAGGCGTTGAAGATCACGTTTTTCGTATTTTACAGGAAGCTGTTTCCAATACATTGCGGCATGCTGAAGCATCAACATTAAATGTCATGCTCATTGCCCGTGACGGGATGGTCATCATGCGTGTTGTCGATGATGGTGTCGGATTTGATGTCGAGCAATCGAAAACAAGTTCCTATGGCATGGAAACCATGCGTGAACGCGCTCTGGAAATCGGTGGCGAGTTGAAGGTGATCAGTCTGCCTAATCAAGGAACACGCGTTGAAGTCAAAGTACCCACTTGGGAAAAAGAAGGTGAAACACATGATTAACGTTTTGTTTGCAGATGATCATGAAATGGTCCGCATCGGGGTATCGGCCTATTTATCCGGACAGCCCGATATCGAAGTCATCGCAGAAGCAAGCGACGGCGGGGAGGCAGTGGACCTGGCCCTCGAGTTGAAACCGGATATTATTCTGATGGACCTTGTCATGAAAGAAATGGATGGCATCGAAGCGACAGAAAAGATTATCGCCCAATGGCCAGAAGCTAAAATCATCATCGTGACCAGTTTTCTGGATGATGAAAAAGTGTACCCTGCCCTTGAAGCAGGCGCGGTCAGTTACATGCTTAAAACATCCAAAGCCAGCGAAATCGCCAAAGCCATCCGTTCCACGCATCAGGGCCAATCGATTCTTGAGCCCGAAGTCGCTGGAAAAATCATGACCAAAATGCGCGGCGGGCAGCCGGAACTTTTGCATGAACAATTAACAGACAGGGAGATGGAAGTGCTTCTGTTCATTGCTGAAGGTAAGACGAATCAGGAAATCGCCGAGACATTGTTTATTGCCCTGAAAACAGTGAAGGTTCACGTGAGTAATATTCTCGGTAAACTCCAAGTTCAGGACCGTACCCAGGCAGCGATTTACGCCTACAAACATGACCTTGTAAAATAGCTTTCAATCAAAAGGAGGTCGTATTTTGAGTGAGCGCTCTGAAATAGAAAAACTTTGGCGGGAAGAAAAGTATGCGGTTATGCTGCACAGTCAAAAGCACTACATCATCATCAGAGAAACATTGAAAAGAGACAGCTCACTTTCCGAAGTCGAGCGTTTGATTGCCGATGCAAAAGCCCACCTCCCGACACAGGGCTCTGTCCTCAACGCCTGCCAGCACATGTGGGGGTATTTCAAAAAGCAAGCCACCCCAGAGGAAAAGGCCAGATTCGCCGACCTTCAGCAAGCTTATCAGAATGGGGAAGTTGAACGAGAAAAACTCCTCCATTTCATCAAACATCTGGCAGAAAAATACCAAGTCACTTACTTAATCAACAGCACCATCCTTCAGCCATATACATGAAAGCAACTGTCCTGCTAGCCAGAACAGTTGCTTTTTAATTGATAAGATTATTTTCTAATACGACATGTTATGTTTTATCAATACACCGTGGGGGTATTGGGCATAATAGAAGCAAATCATACCGAAAGTGAAAGGAGGCCTATAATGGCACATTCACATAACCACGCGGAACATCATGAAAATCATGATCATGACAGCCACGGTGATCACGATCACCACGACCACGGTGATATGGTCAAAGATTTTCAGAAGCGCTTTTTCATATCGCTTATTATAACCGTACCAATCTTGATTATGTCACCGATGATCCAAAGTTTTATCGGCGTCGACTGGCGGTTTACATTTGACCAATACATCGTGTTTGCCTTATCGACGTTCATCTTTTTTTACGGTGGCTGGCCATTTCTGATAGGTGGCTACAGTGAAATAAAAGATAAAAATCCCGGCATGATGACCTTGATCGGACTGGCGATTCTCGTTGCCTATGTGTACAGTTCCATGACCGTTTTCGGCTGGGAAGGAAAAGACTTCTTCTGGGAACTGGCGACACTGATCGATATTATGCTGCTCGGCCATTGGATTGAAATGCGATCAGTCATGGGCGCTTCCAATGCCCTGGAAGAGCTGGTGAAATTGATGCCTAATGAGGCTCATAAACTCGACGATGAGGATCAGGTCACAGACGTTCCAACCTCAGACCTCCAACAGGGTGACCGGGTATTGGTTAAACCGGGGGAAAAGATTCCGGTGGACGGCACTATTTTTGATGGGGAATCAGCGGTTGATGAGTCCATGCTGACAGGCGAATCCATGCCGATTGAGAAAAAGCTCGATGATGAGGTGATTGGCGGTTCTGTGAATAAGGAAGGCTCTTTGAAAATTACGGTGGAAAAAACAGGTGAAGATTCCTATCTGTCACAAGTCGTCACCATGGTCAAAGAAGCACAGGAATCCAAGTCTAAAACGCAGGACCTCACAAATCGCGCCGCTAAATGGTTGTTTTACATTGCGCTTCTATCTGGCTTTGTGACACTTTTCATTTGGCTGGCACTAGGCTATGCGTTTGATGTGGCGCTTGAACGCATGGTAACAGTGATGGTTATTACATGTCCGCACGCACTCGGCCTCGCCGCGCCACTCGTTGCAGCGGTATCAACATCCATTTCCGCTAAAAAAGGACTCTTGATCCGCAATAGAGCACAGTTTGAAGGCGCACGAAATCTGGATGCCGTCATTTTTGACAAAACGGGCACCCTGACGAAAGGGGAATTTGGTGTAACCGAAATCGTACCAAGTTCAGGCTACAACGAGACAGACGTTCTCCACTGGGCAGCCAGCTTGGAGCAGAATTCCGAGCATCCTATTGCCACAGGTATTGTGAACAGTGCCAAGGAACAAGACATTAAACTCAGCCGTGTGGAAACATTCGAATCGATCACCGGAAAAGGCATCCAAGGCACAGTTCAAGGCTCTCAAGTCAACGTCGTCAGCCCAGGCTATGTACAAAATCATAACTTGACGTATGACGAAAAGCGATTCAATGCTTTATCCGAAGAAGGCAAGACGGTCGTATTTGTCTTGGTGGATGACACCTTGGTGGGTATGGTTGCACTTGCGGATATGGTGCGTGACACGGCAAAAGAAGCGGTTGCGTCACTCAAGGAAAAAGGCATTGTTTCAATTATGCTTACCGGTGACAATGAAAAAGTTGCCCACTGGGTCGCACGCCAGCTGGAGATTGATGAAGTATACGCAGAAGTGCTCCCAGATGAAAAAGCTGACCAAGTGACAAAGGTGAAAAACAAAGGCTGGAAAACAGCGATGACTGGTGACGGTGTCAATGACGCACCAGCCCTTGCTACAGCAGATCTCGGCATCGCCATTGGAGCTGGAACAGACGTGGCCATGGAATCAGCAGATGTCGTTCTTGTCAAAAGCAATCCGAAAGACGTGGTTTCACTCGTTGACCTCTCGGGAAAAACTTACCGTAAAATGGTACAAAACCTTTGGTGGGCTGCCGGGTATAATATTATTGCAATTCCACTTGCAGCAGGGGTGCTGGCACCGATTGGAATCATACTCAGCCCAGCCGTCGGAGCGGTGCTGATGAGCCTAAGCACCATTATTGTCGCGATCAACGCCAAGCTGCTGAAAGCTTAAAATGTTCAATTGATGTGTAACGTATTGAAAATGCGGGTATCAAAAACGTGTACAATATTTGAGGCAACACAATCTTCAGTGGTAAACTGAAGTTGTTAGCACAAGCATTAACAAGACTTTATATAAAGGAGAATTCATGATATGCAAACCACATTAGATGTAACAGGCATGACATGCGAACACTGTGAAAAGGCAGTAAAGGGCGCACTCGAAAATCTCGAAGGCGTGCAAACTGTTGAAGTCAACCTTGGCACAGGCAAAGTCGATGTTTCATACGACGATGCGTCTGTCACTATCGCTCAAATGCGTGAAGCTGTTGAAGATCAGGGGTATGATGTTGTTGTATAAACGATAATCATAAGGAACCGGTTCCCTTTTGTTGGGGGCCGGTTTTTTGAGTTGGGAATCATTCCAAAAAGGCAAGGAAGAGGTCAACGCAAATAAAATCTTAAGAATTGTAGTTGTCTTACTTCAAGCACCTGCAAATCCCAATACTTATGTTATAGTGTTTTGATAGAACTATTAAATACATTAAAGGGGAATTGTAACATGAAAAAAGAAGCTGTTTTATCTGTGAGTGGTCATCTGGAATCTAATCTGAAAAATACTGTAAAGGTCAGGAACCTTGATCCTTTTACGGTTGACGAGCCTGAGCGGCTGGGTGGGGGAAACTCTGGACCAAATCCACTTGAATATTTCTTGGGAAGTCTATCTGCCTGCACCTCAATTATGGTTGCTAAAGTTGCCAAAGAACAGGGTTTTACATATCAAGGACTTGAATTCTCAGCCGATGGTTCACTTGACCCGAGAGGATACTTGGGTGTAGCAGATGTTCAGACCTATTTCCAAAAGGTGGATCTTACTATTATACTAGATACATCTGAGAATCAAGATGCCATTGATCAATTGCAGTATGTCGTTGAAAAGAGATGCCCGTTATTTAATTTATTGAAAGATGCGGGTGTTGAGATCAATAGCAGTTGGACGGTTAAAGTCTAGAAAATAAATGTCACAATTATTTGATTAAAAACTCGACGAACATTCTGTTTATACTGTTTGCCGAGTTTTTTAAATTAATCGTTTGAAACTTAATTAGAACTTGTAAAACACCGCATTTCACATTATAATTAATTTGTATCCAACTTTGTGAAGTGTTGAGCATGATAAAATTAAGTGGAGGGATTTGAATGAGAGCAGCAGTGGTCAGTTCATCAAAAGACAAATTAATAGATGTAAAGGAGATGCCTGTACGAGCTCTAGAATCTGGAGAAGCACTGGTGGATGTGGAGTATTGTGGGGTCTGTCATACAGATCTCCATGTTGCAAAAGGAGACTTTGGTGCTGTCCCAGGTCGGGTTATCGGTCATGAAGGTGTTGGGGTCGTAAAAGAAATCGCAGCCGATGTTACCAGTTTGAAAGTGGGAGACCGAGTCAGCATCGCTTGGTTCTTTGAAGGCTGTGGTACCTGTGAATACTGTGTCACAGGCCGAGAAACATTTTGCCGCTCTGCTAAAAATGCAGGATTCAGTGTAGATGGTGCCATGGCTGAACAATGTATTGTAGCAGCGGATTATGCTGTCAAAGTACCAGAAGGCCTGGATCCACAACAAGCAACAAGTATCACCTGTGCCGGCGTTACCACTTACAAAGCGATTAAGGTTGCAGCGGTTAATCCAGGGGAATGGATGGTCATTTTCGGTGCTGGTGGTCTCGGAAACCTTGCCATCCAATATGCCAAACGCGTTTTCAATGCCAAAGTGATCGCTGTAGATGTGAATGATGATAAATTGGAACTCGCTAAAGAAGTCGGTGCTGATTTAATCTATAACGCCGCTAAACTTGACAATGTCGATCAGCTTATCCAGAAAGAAGTTGGTGGGGCCCATTCAGCTGTAGTTACGGCCGTATCAAAAGCCGCATTCAATCAAGCCGTTAACTCGGTACGTCCAACCGCCAAAGTCGTCAACGTTGGGCTACCTCCAGAAAAAATGGACCTTGATATCATCAAAAGCGTTCTCGACGGCATCGAAGTCATCGGCTCCCTCGTCGGAACCCGAAAAGACCTTGAAGAGGCCTTTATGTTTGGTGCAGAAGGCATCGTCGTCCCAATCGTCCAACCTCGTAAACTGGAAGAAATTAATGAGATCTTTCAAGAGATGGAAGATGGGACCATTCAAGGACGGATGGTTATTGATATGAGTTTGTAAGATAGTATTCCAGGCTCTCTCTTGAGAGAGTCTGGATCTATTATTTGTTCTTACATTTTTTACTAACTTCATAGATGAAATTACTTGGTGATACCTCTCCTTCTACACAGATAGTACCTGCTATATCGTAATCATCTGTTTTTTTAAATTTGGCATCTTGAAATATATTTATAGATGCATTATTTTCTATTTCGAGGGCACCATAAAAGAATCCGTTTTGGGTAATAAATACTTCAGAGTTTTTGTCTAAAACTAGGTCTTTATTAAAAGTCCCATTTCCTTCTATTTTTATTTCAGCTCCAGCATTATCGTCTTCTCCCACTTCTACATCTCCGTGGAAGAAGGCACTTTTTCTAATAATTAATTTTGCTTTTTTTTCTAATTCTACTTCTGCGTCGTCATTGTCCTCGCCTTCTTTGCCTATGAAAAAAGCGTTTTCGATTATCTCTAAGCGAGAATGATCTTCTAGATCAACTTCTTCATGAAAAATGGCACTCTTACCTACTAAGATAGACCAATGTTCCTCTGTCTCAAACTCTTCATCTGAAAACAAATCTTTTTCAATTTTAATATCATAATGTTTTTTATTGTTTACATCTGGTTCTTTCATGTCATTGGTAATCCATAGTGCACCATTAATATTATGATGTTTTTTCTTTGGTTTACAGTTTTTTTCGTATTTCTTTCCTGACCACTTTACATTTCCATCACTATCACAAGGAAGCTCATCTATTTCTTTACCCCATTCGTAATCCTCCAACTTAGGTGGTTGTGCCTTCCTTGATTTTTGTAAGGAAATTTCTTTTTTATCCGTCTGCTTCCAAGTCGATTCCACAGTAACTTCTTGTGGGCCAGCTGAGGTAGTAAGCTTTACAGAAAGCGGTTTTTCAAAATTCACGCCTTCAATGTAATTATTTTTTATATTAAGGAACTTCCCGTCGTTCTTAATCTCAGTACCCTGAACCGACAGCCCCAGCGCTTCCAAATCCACATACAAATCCCCTACACCTGTCCCACTATAATAAGCTTCCCGCATTTCACTCATCAGCACATTCGTCTTCTGCTGCAAACTAATATCCCCACTAACAGACTTTTCGCTACTAGACATTGAGCTGATCAGACTTCCGCCAAGCACGATGACGATCGAAAATAGAGCGAGTGCGGCGAGTAGTTCGACTAGGGTCATGCCGTGTTCGTTTTTTAATTTGGGCTGTATCATGTTATCACATCCAATATAATGGTATAATAGTCCTAGACTGTATGTATAGAAGATTGATAGAAAGATGTCGTAAGCTTTCAACTGATCTCTTTCTTTGTTACGCTAAGATTACAAATGCAGGTCCTCGGGGAGTGAGTCACATGCGGATGCCTACATCTTTTTCCAGAGAAAATGGTTTTACCCTTATAGAGATTATAACATCTATTGCGCTTTTGGCTATGGTTGTTGCTGTGATGTTGCCGATTTTTCCACAAATTATGACATGGTCTCAGCAATCTGAGGATCAATTGACGTCTAGCAATCTTCTTGGACAAGTGATGAATGATGTTGAAAATATAGATTTGCCGAATGTTCCAGACTGCCCAGGCGCACGTACATATGGCGAACTCGGGAGTTTTTCAACCTATCAAGTGGATGGCAGGACATATACGGTCAAGCTGGATGTGTGCCGAGAAACTGATGTGTCGTTAAACAGAGCTAAGATCCGCATTTTCGCTCCTGACGGGAAACGCCACAGTGAAAAGTATACATATATAAAGGCAGGTGCTGATGATGAAGCATCTGAAGAATGAGCGGGGAGCGGCGCTTGTACTTACGATTATGATCATAACGTTAATGCTTCTTTTCACGCTGACGTTGACCTATCAAGTGATGAACACGAGGAAACAGGTAGAGACGACAGAGGAAACGATCGAAGCACGGTCTTTAGCGGAGATGGGTGTGACGTATTATCAGACACTTGTTGATGAAACACTTGATGGTCAAGAATTTGAAACGATCCAAGATGTTGTGAACAAACTTCCGGAACCACCTGAAAAAACGATTGAAAACAATACGTATTTTGAAATCACCAACGTCACCCAAAATGAGATAAGCGAGGACGAGCTGGAAATCACTTTCACAAGCATCGGTACAGCTCAAGACCGTACAGCCGAAATCGAACAATCGATCACAATCACACTCGAATAAATGTCATGACAATGCAGGGGGAAATAGATATGGCACAACGAAAACGCCTTGGCGATCTGCTTCAGGATGCAGGGCTTGTTACTGAGATACAGATTGAAGATGCTATTGAGCATAAGAAACCGAATCAGAAGCTCGGCGATGCGCTGCTTGAGCATGGTTACATTACAGAGAAACAGCTTATTGAAGTGCTCGAATTCCAGCTGGGGATTCCGCATGTGTCGTTGTATCAATATCCGATTGATGAACGGGTGCTTGGTTATGTGACGCGTGAATACGCCCAAGAACAATATATTATGCCGCTTAAAATTCAGGATGATCAATTGATGATTGCCATGAAGGATCCTATGGATTATTTTGTGATTGACGATATGGAATTGTCGACGGGGTTGCCGATCTATCCGGTTATTGCAACACAGGATGATATTTTATATGCAATCAACAAGCATTATTACAAACAGGAAGATGAGATGGCGGCCACAATGACAGATGATGGTGCCGGGACGTCTGTCATCGAGTTGCTGGATCAAATCCTTACGACCGGCATTCAACTGAAAGCAAGTGACATTCACTTGGACCCGCAAGAAGCGCATGTCGATGTGCGTTACCGGATTGATGGTCAGTTGCGCCATGACAAGGTTGTCCCGAAAAGTGTGCAGAATTCGTTAATCGCCCGGATTAAAATTCTCGCGGACTTGGACATTACCCAAACCCGTCTGCCTCAAGACGGACGGATTAAAACAACGATCGGTGTGACACCCGTGGACTTGCGGATTTCTTCGCTTCCGACTGTAAACGGGGAGAAAATCGTGATCCGGGTGCTGGATTTGTCCAACGCCCTCCGGCAGATTGGCGAACTCGGATTTTCACAGGAGAACTTGGGTAAGTATAAGCAATTATTGGGCTTGCCATCAGGGCTCGTTCTGTTGACAGGGCCGACGGGTTCGGGTAAGACATCAACTTTGTATGGCTCCATTCACGAGCTGAATCAGGAAAATGTCAATATGATCACAATCGAGGATCCGGTCGAATTTCAGATGGAAGGCGTCAACCAAGTGCAGGTGAACCCGAGTGTGGGCTTAACATTTGCATCAGGCTTGCGTTCCATTTTGCGCCAGGATCCGAATACGATTATGATCGGGGAGATCCGGGATAGGGAAACCGCCGAAATTGCCATCAGAGCTTCGTTGACCGGTCATCTCGTGTTCAGTACCTTGCACACGAACAGCGCCCTCGACGCGATCCCCCGCCTGATTGATATGGGGATTGAGCCGTATTTGGTTGTATCATCCTTGAATGGGGTTGTGGGACAGCGGCTTGTAAGGCGCATTTGCCGGGATTGCAAAGCAGAGCATGAACTCACATCTATGGAACGTGATATTTTCAAAAAGTACAACATTGAAGTTGACCATATTTATGAAGGAAAAGGCTGCAGCAGCTGTCATTATGTCGGCTACCGGGGACGTATGGCGGTGCATGAGGTGTTTGTCGTTGATGATACAGTCAGAAGTATGCTGCTCAACGAACGCTCCATGGCGGATATACGGACATATGCAACAGAATCCGGCATGAGCTTCCTGATTCACGATGGTTTGGAAAAAGTTAAAAACGGTCAGACGACACTCGAAGAAATCATGCAAGTGTCGATTCGGTTGTAAAGGCGGTGCAGACGATGGAAGAACAATTGCAGAAATGGCTGACAGATGCGTTTCACCAAGGGGCTTCTGATGTGCATATGACTGTCGGCAAAGCACCGGTTTTTCGGGTGAACGGTGAGCTGTTTGAACAGAAAACAGAGCAGCTGCGACCTGTCGATACGGAAAATATGGTCCGCTCGTTGCTGACAGATGATGAGTGGGGGATTTTGCAGGAAAAGCGGGAGCTCGACTTTTCCCATGGCATTGCCGGCATATCCCGTTTCAGAGTGAATGTGTTTTATCAGCGCGGCGCATTGTCACTTGCTTTCAGAGTGGTGCCAACGCGAATCCCGTCGATTGAAGAACTGCATTTGCCGCCGATTATGAAAGACATTACGACGCAAATGCAGGGGCTTGTGCTTGTCACCGGACCGACCGGAAGCGGTAAGAGTACGACACTGGCCTCAATGATCGCCCATATGAATCAGACGATGGACAGGCATATCATTACACTGGAAGACCCGATTGAATACATACACAGCCACAATCAATCCATTATTGATCAGCGGGAAGTCGGTTTTGACACAAACAGTTTCCTGAACGGTTTACGAGCCAGTCTCAGACAGGATCCGGATGTGATTCTGGTAGGGGAAATGCGCGATCTTGAAACCATTTCAACAGCAATCACGGCTGCTGAAACCGGCCATCTTGTGCTAGCGACATTGCACACATCCGGCGCGGTGTCGACGATTGAACGGATTATCGATGTATTCCCGCCACAGCAACAGCGTCAGATCCGGCTGCAGCTTGCTACGATTTTAAAAGCGGTCGTATCGCAGCGGCTTCTTTTGACAAAAGATGGCCTTGGCCGGCGAGCAGCAACCGAGGTTCTGGTCAATACGTCGGCGGTTAAAAATCTGATCATCAATGAAAAATTACATCAAGTCCAAAACGTCCTGCAGACCTCACGCGCACAAGGCATGCACACGCTGGAAATGGATTTGAAACGCCTGTTGCATGAAGATGTGGTCTCATACGAAACGGTCGCCCCGTTTTTGAGTGTCCAATGAAAGGGAGGGAGAGCGGATGAACTTTCAATACACCGGCAAACGTTTGTCCGGACAGCGTGTGAAAGGGAAAATCGAAGCCGAAACCGAACACGAAGCCCTGACCCTGCTTGAAAAAAACGGCCTTGTGATTGTTGATATTGCTGAAACAAAACCATGGAACAAAGATATTATCGTTAATCGCAAGCTGAAAAATGCCGATTTCGTGATCTTTCTCAGGCAATACGCCACGCTCATTAATGCCGGCATTTCGATTTCGGAAGCCACGAAAACGATGGCTAAGCAAACGAACAACCATGCACTTAAGTTGGCGCTTGAAGATATCGATAAGCATCTCGATAAAGGGGAGTCACTCTCGGTCGCCGCAAGTGAGCACCCGAACATTTTCCCTGAGCTGCTCGTGAACATGATCTATGCCGGGGAGGCGAGCGGAAAACTGGATGAGATTCTCAACCAAATGGCCGATTACTATGAAAAAGAACATACCAACCGGCGGAAATTGATCTCTGCTTTGATGTACCCGGGGATTGTAGGCATTATCACGGTTTTCCTGACCATCTTTCTGCTCGTCTTTATCGTGCCACAGTTTGTATCGATGTTTCAGTCATTCGGTGAAGAGATTCCGGCTTTTACACAGTTGGTATTAAGCTTGAGTGATGTGGTCAGTGCGTATTGGTGGATCGCAGTCATTCTCATCGTGCCGGCTGTGCTGATTTATAAATATGTGATTCAATTTCCGGAAGTGGCGTATCAGGTTGATCTTATTAAGATTCGATTCCCGTTCCTTGGACAGCTCGCACACAAAGCCGTGCTCGTTCGCATGACGCAAACGATGAGCACGCTGGTCAACAGTTCCGTGCCAATCTTGCAAGCAATGGAAATTACTGAACGTGTTGTTGGTAACAGAGTGATGCAAGACGTTTTAAGAGGATCGCGCGAATCCCTAGAAATTGGTGAGTCGATTACCCGTCCCATGCAAGGACACTGGGCATTTCCGCCACTGATCGTGCAAATGATGCAGATTGGTGAAAAAACCGGAACACTGGATCACATGCTGCAAAAAGCGGCTGATTTTTACGAGGAAGAACTAGAGCAACTGTCTAACCGGATTAAGACATTGATCGAACCACTTATGATTATTGTGCTGACTGTAATTGTCGGCAGCGTGATTATGGCAGTTGTCATTCCGATGTTCTCGTTGTTTGAAAACATTCAGTAATAAAATTGTAAAGTAGACGGGTATATGTGACAGAAATTGAAGTATCATGTAAAAACTTGTCTAAAGAGGTAGATTTTATTCTATGAATCTAGTACAATGAAAGTAGGACAAAAGTAGTGGTGCAAGGAAGGATTATCTGTATCTGGGCACTTGGATAATCTGGAGCAGCTAGTGCAACCGACGCTCAAAAACCTATTTACATAAAGGGGAGAAGCGTTATGTTGGAAAGATTGAAGAGAAGATTTAAACAGGAAAAAGGGTTTACCCTTGTTGAGCTGTTGGCTGTTATAGCGATTTTGGGAATTATTTTAGCGATTGCCATACCTAGTATTGGGAATGTGATTGATAATTCTAAGAAGGATGCAGATCAAGCTAACGTTGATTTGATATTAAATGCTGCGAGACTTGCCTACCTAGAAGAAGGACAACCAGACGAAGGAGCCACTTACACTGTTTCGGATCTAAATACAAAAGGATATCTTGCTGAAGTCCCTACAGAACCTGGAAATGAAGAAAGTGTATACTCAGGTGAAGTAACCGTATCTAAATCAGGAACTAAAATAACCTATCAATTTGATGGGGCTGCTTACCCTGAAGATACTGATGCTGAAGTTGGATCTGCGAGTGATGATACCTAAATAACTTACGCATAAACAAAACGCCTTGCAAAACCTGCAAGGCGTTTTTCAAAGCTAATATGTTACACTCATACATACTACATTATTCCTTAAGCAGGTGATCTTTTGGGCATTTTTAACAATAGCAGGGTCAATATGGTCGTAACGAACCGGGTGATCCGCTATGCTTTTCATAAAAATCATACACCCGACAGTATCGTTGTCCACGGGGAACGGGAATTGCCGGAGGGGACGATGCATGACGGGAAGATTGCCGATCCGAAAGCATTTGAGAATACGGTTCAGCAATTGGTTCAGGAACATCGCTGGAAACGTAAAGACTTAGCGTTTTGCTTGGTCGATGATACAGTCGTAATCCGAGATTTGGACGTCCCAGCAACGCTGTCCAAAGAAGAGGCTGTGGGATATGTGCGGACACAGATTGGCAACAGTTTTTATTTGCCGTTCAACGATCCCGCGCTCGCGATCGATCTGCTCGACAGTGAAGAAGGGACAACGAAAGTCCGGGTTTACGCCTATCCGAAAGATAAAATCAATACATATAAAAAAGCTTTTTCAGATGCAGGGCTGCAGCCGGTGATTGCCGATTTGACGTCGCTTTCTGTGTATCGTTACTTTTATCAAACAGCTGAAAACCCTGCTGAGCATGTGTTGTTGATTCATTGGAACCGGGATGCTTTAATGCTGACGGCGTTCAAGCACCATAAAGCTGTTTTCAGCAGATACATGAAGATTGCAGCTGACGAAGAGATGACAGCGGAACAGGCAGATCAAATCATCAACGAATATATCATTGAAATTAATCGGATCACCGATTTTTATCAATACTCGATCACAAAGGGCGTGCATCGGGTTGAACAGTTGGTCGTATCAGGCGATTTCTCATTTTTGCCAGTGGTGAAGCAAAAGCTTGCTGAACGTTTGACTTTACCGATCCATGATTTTCCGGAAACAGAGCTGTCTGATGCGTATATCGATGTGATTGGACTTGGTTTGAAGAATGGCAGTTAGAAGGTGGGCATGAGATGAATACGGAAATTAACTTTCTAGAAAAACAACAGAAACAAACGCGTCTGCCTGTTTTCCTGCTGGCCATTTTTCTCATCTTAATTGCCATCGTGATCACGCTTCTGTTTGTCCAGCGGCAAAGCTTAAACAGCGCGATACAGACAGAAAAGTCGACACTATCGAATTTGCAAGTTGAAGTGGCTGAACAGCAGGAAGCTAATGGTTCAGCACGACAGCTGGAAAGCACGCGGGATGCTTTGACCGCCATTGAGCAAAATGCGGTTCCGACAGTCAGCTTGTATGAAAATGCCCTTAACACCCTGGGGGATCCGAAGCAGTTAACCAGCATCACCTACAGTGGCGGGGAAGATTTTCAAGTTGAAGCAGCATTCGCATCACTGGAAGCAGTATCCGATTATCTTGATAAATTGCTTCAGGAACCGTATATGCTGGATGCTGAACTCACTGATGTGTCTAGAGATGGGGATGGCTATACGGCGCTGTTAACGCTGTCGATTGATTCGGGAATTTTGCGTGAGGAGTTGAGTCCGGATGCTGAGTAATTGGAACAGAACCCATACGCTCATATTAGTCGTCGTAATCGGCATTGCTGGACTGTCATACTTTTTTGGATACCGCACATTCGTAGAGCCGCTGCAGACTGATCTAAAGACGGTTGAAGATGAGACACAGCTTTATGAAACCCAGCTTTCACAGCTGACTGGCGAAGAAACAATGGATGATGAGCTGACGCGCGTTGGCGAACAGGTGCCGGCTGAAAAAGAACCGCAGACGGTTTTGAATGAATTAAGACAAATGGCGACACGCTCGAAAGTCGATATCGAATCAATTGTGTCGAGTTCCGGGGAAGCTGCCGAAGAAGCCCAGCTGAATGAAGCCCGTTACAGCCTTGAAGTGCATGCTAAAGCATTAAAGGAAATCAACGCATTTATGCACGCGGTAGAGAGCGGGGAGCGGTTTATGCGGATTGATGCATTGACTGTGGAACAGGATGGGTCAGTGGATTTATCGTTGGAGATTACAACGTTTTATTCAGGATAACTGCAACATTGAAAAAGATGAGGGGAAATGGACATGGTCGTTCATTTCTCTTTTTGTTTACAGACTTATGCGTGGCCGGATCGTTCATATGAGGTCGGCTGTCCGGCCGATTCTGTGAATGAAAATATCGCTTAACTCATGCCCATAGTGGTTTTAATGCGTTGAATATCTGCTCTATTTTTCCAAATATCATCTTTCATAATGGCCATACTAGCAGATTGTTCGGCGAGCTGTTCTTTAAGTGCACCAAATTCTTTTGCAGTAGATACAGTAAGCCCGTCCACTTCTGCTTTTAAGTGCTCCTGACCAGATCGTAATGCAGTTAAAATTTGACCGTGTTCATGCAGCTGTTGGCCATGTGTATCTAATCTTTCCAATATAGACTCAAGCATGCTGATAATCTGCGTTTCTTTATCCATTTCCACACCTCCTCAGTAGTGTCCATTATACCACAAACCTCTACGAACAAAAGATGACAATTTTCGCTTCGTTATGCTCGTTTTTCAGCTTTGAGTTTCAGGTTATCCTGTATTTTCATATGATTCGCCGATATATATCCCGAAATCGCCGATATAATTTCAAAAACGCCGATATACCTCCTGAAATCGCCGATATCTAATGTGTATTCTCCGATATAATCAAGAATAAGCTCCTACAAGAAAAGAAAGCCGCTGCAAAAGCGGCTTCCTTCTTTTCAGAACTATTTAATCTCCGTAAACATCCCCGCATAAAACTTCACTTCACCAGTGCTGTTTTCAATGGCGTTAATGGTGATTTTTTCCTTATAGACTTCTCCGTCTTTGCGTTTGTTCCAGATCTCGCCGTTCCAGTAGCCATCACGTTCAATGGTGCGCCACATGTCGGCATAGTACTCTGCATCGTGTTTGCCGGAAGAGAGGATGCTTGGCTTTTCGCCAATCACTTCATCTTTATCATAACCAGTGACGTTGGTAAATGCTGTGTTGACTTCCTGAATTACACCGTTTTTGTCGGTCAGCATGACACCGTCAGACAGACTTTCAATGATGTTTTTCTCAAGTCCGACTTTTTCCTGATAGTACATGAAAATGACGATAACGAAACAGACAATGGCCAGTTCAGACAGCAGCATAAAGGCAATCGCATAGTGCCCGGTAATGTTAAATACGGTCGTCAAAAGCAATGGCGGGAAGAAACCGCCCAGACCGCCCATCGCTGAAACAATCCCGTTTACAATTCCGGATTGTTTGGAAAAATACAGTGGCACCAGTTTGAACACCGTACCGTTTCCGACGCCGACTGAAACGGCTACAGCCAAAGCCCCGACTGAATACCAGAGCAAGTTGGGGAGAAGGACAGCAGAATACCTGAAAATGCCACAGCGACAAAAGTAAACATCAGGATAATAAACGGATTGAATTTATCCGCCAAAAAGCCACCGATCGGGCGCAACAATGTTGCGAGCAAAATAAATCCAGCGGTGCGCAAGCCTGCATCTGAAGGGGTTAAGTCAAAGTTGTTCACCAGGAAGCTCGGAAGAAAGACGGTGAAGGCAACAAATGCCCCGAATGTAATAAAATAAAACAGGCTTAGAAACCATAGCGTTGTATTTTTATAAACGCTTTTAATCTGTTCGGCCATTGAAACTTTGACTTTCGCTTCAGAGCGGTCACCCAGAACAAAAGTGAGCACGATAAAAGCGAGCAATAAAATCAGGTAGAGCCGAACCGTAGTTTGCCAGCCCAGTTGAGCAGCCAGAACTGGTGCCGCAAACGTGGTAATCGCTGTACCGAGGTTACCGACGGCGTAGATCCCGTTGACAAAGCCCATGCGTTCTTTTGAGTAATATTTGGGCAGGGAGGTAACCCCGATTGAGAACGTCGCTCCACCGACCCCAAGAATGAGACCGCCAATAACAAGATCGACGAACGAATCCGCGATGCTGATGTAAAATACGGGCGGCAGCAAAACAATAAAGCTTATGATAAATAAAGTTTTGGCCCCAAGCCGGTTCGTATAAAAACCAATAGGGACACGCAACACAGACCCGAGGATCACGGGAATGGCCGTAATAATGGATGCTTGGCCTGCAGTGAGTGCGATATCTTCCTGAATGCTAGGCATCAATGAAGAAATCAAAACCCAGACCATAAAGCCGACGAACAGGTTAGTGGTTTGTAATGAAAGCTGTAACCCTGGTTTTTGCATCATAATTCATCATCCACCTCTCGACATAAATACGTATTTATCATTTTAAGAAACTTTATTGTATCTGTAAAATATGCTTGTATCCAGTGTATATGTTTTTACTTGATTTCATTGTGAAAAATGTCACACCCCAAGACCTAAATATGTCCATTGTGTGTACTGAAAAATTTGCGGGAATCGGTTAAACTTATTATCAGTAATATCATGAATGCCATACATCAATTAAGGGGTGAGGAAATTGGACACTTTAATATCAGCGGACAATACGTGGGCACTCTGGGCGATTATTACCGGTTGGGCCGCGGTCAGTATTTTTCTTGAACAGAAATATGCATGGGCATCCAAGGTGTCAGGGGCGATCATTGCCCTTATAGGTGCAATGACGCTGTCGAATTTGAATGTCATTCCAGTAGATTCCGGAGTGTACGATGCGATCTGGAATTATGCTGTTCCGCTTGCCATACCGCTCTTGCTTTTCCAGGCAAACATCAAGAAAATCTGGCAGGAGAGCGGACGCATGCTGACGATGTTTCTGCTCAGTGCAATCGGAACTGTTGCAGGCACGATTATTTCTTTTATGGTACTGAAAAACCACATACCCTATTTGGACAAGATTGGTGGTATGATGGCAGGATCGTATACAGGTGGCGGGGTCAATTTTGCCGCGATGTCAGCAAAGTTTGAAACACCTGAGGATCTGATTTCGGCAACAGTCGTAGCAGATAACGCGATGATGGCTATTTTCTTCTTTGTACTTATGGCTATACCAGCTGTCAACTTTATACGCGCACGTTATCATACACCGCATATGGATGAGGTGGAGGCCAGTGAAGGCGACGGGGACCAAACGCAAGCCGCTTCATTTTGGAAGCGTAAAGAAATTTCGCTTAAAGACATCGCTAAAAGTATCGCTACAGCAGTTGTTCTGGTAGCCATTTCATTTAACTTGGCTGACTTCTTTGCGCGGGTAATTCCAAGCGGTGAAGATGCCAGTCCTTTATTTGATCTGCTTGGCGGTGTCATCGGTGATCAGTATTTAATGCTGACCACTCTGACTGTGCTTGCCGTGCTAGTGCTGCCAAATTACTTTGAAAATATTAACGGGACCCAGGAACTTGGGACGTTTTTAATTTACTTGTTTTTCGTGGTGATTGGAGTGCCTGCTTCGCTGGGCGTTGTTTTGGGTGAAGCACCACTGCTGCTCGTCTTCGTGCTGATCATTGTGGTGATTAATTTGTTAATGTCCCTTATATTGGGAAAGCTGTTCAAGTTTAATTTAGAAGAGATCGTTCTCTCCGCCAACGCCAATCTCGGCGGACCGACAACTGCTGCAGCCATGGCCATCGCAAAAGGGTGGAATAAACTGATTGTGCCCATTCTGCTTGTCGGAACACTCGGCTACATCATTGGTAACTACATCGGAACGGCACTTGGATTGTGGTTCCAAGGATTTGTATAAGCATGAAATGTGACAAAGAGGGCCAGGCCCCCGGGAATTCATCCGTGAGGCCTGGTCCTCTTTGTCACAAATTACTTTATAATGAGGGGATTTAACTGGGACATGACACGGTCATAGTCTGAATCGCCCTGCAGAAGTGCCGCTGCTGTATAGGCACCTTCTACAAAAGCTGTGTCCATCAGATGGATCGTTTTATCGCTCGTGTTCAGATCCATTGCCATTTCGATATTCATTTTTGCACTCCCCAGATCATAAAAAGCAAACACTTCTTGAGCTGGATTATCCTCGATGGCTTGTTGAATGCGGGTGTAGCTGGAACCGATTGCCCCATCATCTGTGCCGGCTGAGAACGTAATGGGAACATCACCGGCAACCTCTTTTAAAAGTGAGACGAGGCCTTGTGCCATATCTGGTACGTGAGAGACAATCAAAACGCCATAGGTTGGATTAGCCATTCAATACACCACTTTCGATGAGCGCTTCGAAAAAATAACCTGATGATACAGCACCTGGGTCGAGATGTCCGATAGAACGTTCACCGACATAGGCTGCGCGCCCTTTTTCAGCCTTTAGTTCTTTGGTTGCTTCAACAGCATTGTATACAGTCTCCTTGTTTAACGCACTGTTTTCCACTGCTTCAATCACAGGACTCCAGACGTCTATCATTGTTTTGTCACCCAATTGAGCCTTCCCTCGTTTTTGTATGCCTGCAAGTCCAGCCTGCAAAAGTGCTCCAAGATCTTCTGCATCTTCAGCTGCTTGTTTACTCATTTCAAGAAGCGCTGTTCCATATAGGGGCCCGGATGCACCGCCGATATTGCTGATCAATGACATCGCGGCTGGTTTGAATATGTCAGCAACAGTTTCTGGTGTAGCCTGGTTTAGCTCTTGCGTCATTGCCTCCACGCCGCGTGCCATGTTGGAGCCATGATCTCCATCTCCAATTGCTTGGTCGAGTTCACTCAAGTAAGCTGCATTGTCTGTAATTTTATCTGCAAATAAAGTAAGCCATGTTTGGGTATTTTCAATCGTAAGCATGCGTGTTCCTCCTTCGTTTCTGCTTTAAAAAGCTGTCGGGGTTTCTGTTGGATGTTCGAGGTAAGGGAGCCACGATGTGTCCGCGAGTTTGAGCATTGTCAGGGAGATTCCGGCCATATCAAGAGATGTCATGTACGAGCCGACTTTTTTAAATTCAATCTCGACACCTTCCAGGGACAATCGTTCGGAGACGTCCCCCATAAAAATAAATTGTTCCATCAGAGGAGTCGCACCGAGTCCGTTGATCAACAACCAAAACGGTCACCTTGCGTCCAATTCAATTCATTCTTCAATTGACTCACAAGTTCTTCTGCAATCGCTTTGGACGATTTGATGTTTTCCCGCCGATAACCCGATTCTCCGTGAATGCCAATACCATATTCGAGCTCATTATCGGCAAGCTCAAATCCGGGTTTTCCAACTTCAGGAACTGTGGCAGGAGTTAATGCCACACCTAAAGAAGCCATATTTGCGACAACATCATTGCCTATTTTTTGCAAGTCTTCGAGGGCGGTTCCTATTTCTGCCGCAGCACCGAGGATTTTGTGAACGAATAATGTGCCGGCCACACCGCGCCGATCAGCAGATTGTGTATCTTCCAATGCGATATCGTCATTCACAACCACGTGCTTCACGGGAATGTCTTCCATGTCAGCCAGTTCCATTGCCATTTCGAAATTCATAATATCACCGGAATAATTTTTCACAATCAGCAGCCCCCCTGCCCCTTGATCCGCTTTTTTAATCGCTTCTAAAATCTGATCAGGTGTCGGGGAGGTGAAAACTTCACCACAAGCAGCAGCGGAGAGCATGCCTTTGCCGACAAAACCAGCATGAGCCGGCTCATGACCGCTGCCCCCGCCACTTACCAGTCCGACTTTGCCTTCATCTGTAAACTTGCGGTAGATCACACCCGTACCGTCAACCCGGTCAACAAGTTCATTATGTGTCAGGCACAACCCTTGAAGCATTTCATCCACAACGTGTTTCGGATCGTTCAATATTTTTTTCATGATACCGTTTCCTCCTTCTAAAGTTGAAATACCCTTTGTGTTCTACGTATAATCAACTTAAACGTTTAAAAAGAGGCGATAGTGATGGAAATTCAAAATATTTTTTGTGTGGGTCGCAATTATGCTGAACATGCGGAAGAATTGGGAAACACTGTGCCTGAGCGGCCACTGATATTTACAAAACCAACCCATTCTGCGGTGACAGCAACTGGAAATAAAATCGCATTGCCGCACGATTCAGGCAGTGTGCATTATGAAGCGGAAGTTGTGTTGTATATTGGTAAGGACATAGAGGAGACGGTTGCGGTTGATGAAGTCTTCACACATATGGCATTGGGGATTGATTTCACATTGCGCGATGTGCAGACAGAACTGAAGAATAAAGGCCATCCATGGGTATTGGCCAAAGGATTTAAAAACGCAGCGGTACTGACGGAGTTCTGGTCTTTCCCAGGGGAAGCAGCGTGTCTTGGAAAAACGTTCAGCCTTGTTAAAAATGGTGCAACAGCGCAGATCGGGGATATGAACGACCTGATTTTTGACTTCACCACACTACTGACATATATCAATATCCACTTTGGCCTGGCCCGAGAGACATTGTTTTCACCGGGACCCCGGCAGGCGTAGGACCTGTGAGGGACGGAGATCTTTTTACATTGAAATGGGGCAAGAAACAAAAGGGCAGTTCACTGTGGATCAAGGAATATAAAAATGAGCGACTCCTACATGTAGCCGCTCATTTTTGCCAAAAGGTTTCTGTATAGTAAGGCTGGGATTTATCGTTAAAAGCCACGCCGACAGCGAGGGTGTTGTACCCGCCCTTTAATATATTTTCTCTATGTCCGGCAGAGTTCATCAATCCTTCATGAGCAAAGACGCTGCTCACTTGCCCGGCGGCGAGATTTTCTCCGGCCATGCGGAACTGAATGTTATCTTCTCTCATGCGGTCAAATGGGGATTGACCATCGAGATTGGTATGGCTGAAGTAGTCATTCTCCGCCATATCGGTGCTGTGGCTGCGCGCAGTGGGCAAGGCGGGGTCCCCCCATTTGAGCGGAGCCTTTCCATGTTTGACCCGGGCAGCATTGGTCAGATCAAAAAGCTGTTCCTCAAATCCTTTTCTGAGGGCATCGCTTGGCTCCGTATAGTAATCCTTTTTCTGCTGCTCAAGACTTTCATCGATGATCTGGATGGCTGTCACCGTATTTTCGGAATGGACATCGTAAAATAGGGTCACGTAATTGCCATCAATTTTATACATATCAAACTCGTCACCGTGCTGGACCTGATAATTGACAAGCCCTTTACGAATTGACTTCTCAGGCTCACCCAGCGCAGCACGAACATCATCTCGGACACTGTTAAAAGTAATCGCATTTTTTGAGGCCAACAGATCCTGGTTTGTAAATAACGCTGCGACTTGATCGTTTTCATTGTATGCAACCATGAAAAAATGTGCGTAATCATTATGATAAGCGGCCCAGTTCACGCCATATTCATTCAAAGACGACCGCTGAGGCTCACCAGCTTCTTGCTCGACCTCAGAACGGGGGTCGCCAATCTCGACATTGAAAATCGAAAAGGTTTGTTCGGCGGGCTGATCCAGGTCAGGCTTTTCAGGTGGCTCCTGGTTGGGTGATTCTTTTCCGAATTGACTTTCCAATTTGCCTTTGAGAAGCTGAAATTCTTCGGTCACTCTATCAATCACTTGAGATGAATTGATTTTATCTTTTAATGTATTGATATCGGCCTGGACATTGTTCACGACACCATCGACACCAGATTCCTGATAAGTGGGCCATAGAAATGCCAAAACAGGAAACATACGAGTACAATCATGATCAAATTTCTGATTTTGCGCATATAAAACGCCTCGGTTTCATTGGGTTGTTTTCTTATATCTATATTATCATAGCAGGATTTTCTATGATGATAAACAGCATACCCTGAACGAATCAATTGGAAACATCAGGCATATAGGCTATTCTTAATCTAAAAGTAATACACAGAAGGAGAGGTCACATGGATTTAGGTTTAGAAGGAAAGTCAGTTGTGGTGACGGCTGCAAGCAAAGGACTTGGCAAAGCAATCGCTGCAGCTTATGCAAGGGAAGGGCACATGTCCTGATTGCGAGCAGGAATGAAGCGAATTTGCAGGCAACCGTCGCAGAGATTAAAGCCCATACAGATAACGCACACATTGACTATGCGATCTGTGATATGAAGCGTCATGCGGATATTAAAAAGCTTATCGCCAAGGCAGTTCAGCAAAACGGAACGGTGGATGTGCTCATCAATAATGTCGGGGGACCGCCGGCAGGGCCTTTCCTGGAGATTACCGATGAAGAATGGTACCAGTCATTTCAGCGCAACCTGCTCAGCTTTGTCCGCACCATCCGGGAGGCCGCGCCCTATATGATTGAACAGCAAAGCGGCCATATTATCAACCTGGCCTCGTCATCGATTAAGCAAAGCCTGGACAATATGGTAATTTCAAATACGCTACGCCCCGGCATCCATGGTCTAACCAAAACTTTGGCACAGGAGCTAGGGGAGGATCATATACTGATCAATACTGTCGGACCCGGAAAAATCAAAACAGACCGCATACTTGACTTGACCCGGGCTAACGCAGAGAAACAAAATATTTCCCCGGAAATAATGCTGGACAATGTCGAATCTGAAATTCCGATGAAGCGCTTTGGTACACCAGAAGAGTTCGCCAATGCTATTTTGTTTCTGGCTTCGGAGGCCAATTCGTATATAAGCGGCCAATCGCTTGTGATTGATGGGGGACTCGTAAAAGCCCTATAAAAATAGACAGCAAAGCCCTGATGCAGTGTGGTGTTTCCCCAATGCATCAGGGCTTTTTGTAAAGGATTTATTTTGAATTTACGCTGAAAATAGCGCCCTCACCCGCTTGAACGTGATCTGTTTCTGTAAGTTCAATCTCTCCCATATCGTCCTTATTGGTTACGATAATAGGGGTGATTGGATTCTTATCATGAGATTTGATTGTGTCAATATCAAATGTAAGGAGCTTGTCACCGGTTTTAACGTGATCATCTTCTGCCACAAACGCAGTAAAGCCGTCCCCTTTAAGTTCAACTGTATCCAATCCAATATGAATCAGTATTTCTGCACCATTCTCTGCACGAATTCCAATGGCATGCTTTGTTTCAAACAACTGAATAATCGTTCCATCTACTGGCGCATAGACTGTTCCATCATCAGGTTCAATTGCAACACCTTCTCCCATCATCTTCTGAGAGAAAACCGGATCCGGAACTTCCTCCAAAGCTGTAACCTTGCCGGTGATGGGAGCATAGACCGTGATGTCTTGAGGTTCATCGTGTTTTTTAAATAAATTCTTAAACATGCTGCTGCACCTCCCAAATGTATTGCTGCTTTGTAATTAAATACACTTTAACTGTGACATTTAATAATTCTTCCCTTTCCAGACTGCGGGAAAACCCAGTCTGCTGTTTACAATTTCCCAGTGTATTTATGGTTTACAATTCATGCGAAAAACATGCACAACCCGAGGCCAGCCTCCTAGGTCCTTAAGACTGGAGGATTGGCCCCGCAGCTGTGTGCTTATTCAGCTTGTTTCTTGCTAAGAGACTTCACAATATCTTCATCTTTCGGAATCGGGTCTACTTTAAAATGGTTAAGCAAGGACAAGTCGATATGGCAGTAGCCGTTTGGATTTTTTTCCAGGTAGTTTTGATGTTCCTCTTCTGCCCGGTAGAAGTTTTTTAAAGGTTTAGCTTCTGTCACGACTTCCTCATCATATTTGGATTGCTCGTTTTGGACAGCTTCTTTGACGATTGCTGCATCTTCATCATCTTCATAATAAATTCCAGTCCGATACTGAACACCTTCATCATTACCCTGTTTGTTCAAAGTTGTTGGGTCAATGACAAGAAACAACTGATCAATCAGGCTTTTGAGGGATACACGGTCTGGGTCATATTGAACTTTAACGGTTTCTGCAAAGCCGTCCTCACCTGAAATGACATCGATGTAACTCGGGTTTACGCCATCTCCATTCGCATAACCAGATGTTACCTGATATACGCCATACAGCTTTTGCATGTAGGCTTCAACGCCCCAGAAACAACCCCCGGCAAAATATATGGTCTTTAAATCTGTTTCGGTATAATCCAGATGTTTGTTAATGTTATCCACATCTGACTTTAAAACATAGCCGCTCTGTTCTGCAAGATGCTCATTTAAGGCTTCATCAGTGACGGCTTCGTTCGAACTTTCTTTTGCGAAAGGCGCGCAGGCAGCCAGTGTAAGGAGGAGCAATAGAACGAGAAGTATGATTTTCTTCGGCATGAAGCATTCCCCCTAATTGAGTCTTTAGATCAAGTATAACAAAGGCAACCAAATTCGTTTACTTGTTTGTTTCATGCCCTATTGATGACGCTTGCGGCCGAGCAAATGTCCTGTGACACCTCCGATTATTGCAGGGAGCAACCATGCAAGCCCAGCATTGAAAAGCGGCAAGGATTCTATTAAAGGCTTGAGTGCTGGCAGTTGTATTCCGAAAGCCGTAATGCCGTCATACAGGCTGAACACTGCTGTGACTACAACCGCACCGCGATACACGGCTTGTGGCTTTGAGAACAAGGGATGCAAGAAAGCCAGCAAGATGATGACAATTGCTATCGGGTACAGAAATACGAGCACAGGAACAGACACCGTTATAATGGTATTCAGCCCCTGATTGGCAATTAAGAAGCTGAAAAAAGTCACGATTATGGCAACTGTTTTATAGGACATTTTAGAAATTCCGGAGAAATACTGGGCACTGGCAACAACCAGACCGACTGAGGTTGTAAAGCATGCCAGCGCAACGATTAATCCAAGAATCAAAGCGCCGAATGGACCGAATATGAGATCTGCAGCGCTTGAAAGAATTTCCCCGCCATTTGAGTGGGTGCCTGAATCTCCTATTTTTGCACCGATCCACCCAATCGCTACATACACACCGGTCAAACCGATACCAGTCACAAGGCCGGCTTTGATTGTTTCTTTAATCAATGCTTTTTTATGTGTGATTCCCCGTGCTTTAAAAGCCGTAACCACGATGATTCCAAATGCAAGCGCCGCAATGGCGTCCATAGTTAAATAGCCTTCAACGAAACCTTTAAAAAGCGGCATGGATTTGTATCTTTCAATCGGCTCTGCAAGGGGCTCCTGCAATGTGAACAATGCACCAACAATCAATGTGATAATTGCGAGCAGAAGAATCGGTGTCAAAAACTGGCCGATTCGATTTACGATCTTAGCCGGGTTTAAGCTGAAAATAAGAACCAGCAGGAAAAACACGGCTGTAAAAGCAAGCAATACAGCCCCATTTGACTCCACAAAAGGGCCCATACTCATCTCATAAGCGACAGATGCCGCTCTTGGGATGCCAAAAAAAGTACCAATTGACAAATAAACAAGTGAAGTGAACACAAGACCAAACAAAGGGTGTACGCGATTCGACAGCTCACGGGCATCACTTTTAACAAGTGCAATCGCTGCTACAGCAAGTATTGGAAGTCCCACACCTGTGATTACAAACCCAGCGATGGCCCACCAATAAGTCGTGCCAGCCTCCATGCCGAGTGTAGGCGGATAAATGAGATTTCCCGCTCCAAAAAATAATGCAAATAACATAAATCCAATGGTAAACGTATGTTTATTCATGATGGTCTCCTTTTGCCTGTGTAATTAATTGATAATAGTCTGATAATTAATTTTAGAATAAGTCAAAAATCCGCTTTTAATCTTAAACGGTATCAGACAGACAGTCAAACATTACCTCGGTTTTGTGTGAATAGCTGTCGATATTGTGATAATTCTTGTTGTTTTGGCTTGTGCTTGCCACATAGTAAAAATATAAAAAAGGTGCTGTGAACGCTAGGGAAAAAGACCCCCATTTGCTTAGTGCAGAGTCAAGTCCTTAATCTTGTGTAAAAATAATGTTACAATATTTAGTATATTTAAAGGGTCTTACTTGTGATGAAAGCAAAAATGCCAAGTATGCAATAAACCACAGCGTAGCTGCTTGCCCTTGCCAGCTGTGCCACTTCTTAGTGATCGCTTGAAGGGGAGAGAGCCCCGCCAGCGGAACTTAGAAGTGATTAGCCATGGTACACTGGTTATGTGGATGGTGCCCGTTGAGGGTGTTTTATCACCAGCCGCCACCCATGGCTCCAAACAATGGCAAGGGTGGTGGTTGATCTCTGTATCCACTAACAGAAATCCTAGGGACGGACTTTCATCGATAAAAGTATTTCCTCCCTCCCGAATCAACTGAGGCATCATAATCCTTTAAAACGGCTCCTACCAGTCTAAATGCCGATTCAGGATTAGGAAAGATCCTAATCACCCGGACCCTTCTCTTAACTTCCCCATTTATCCGCTCCAGCACATTTGTGCTCCGAATGTGGCGATGAGTCACAGGTGGTTCAGTGTAAAACTGAACGGCATCTTCGTAGCCTTCGTCAAGGACGTTAATGGCTTTCTGGTATTTTTTGTCGTCACCAAATTTGGTTATAAACTCTTCTTTAAGCATTCTTGAGATATCTATTGATTGAGCTTTGAAAATTTCTTTCAAGTGGTGGCGTGCTTCCGCACTATCTTTTTTAGGCATTGCATCTGTGATGTTTTTAATAAAGTGAACTGTGCAGCGTTGCCAGCTAGAGCCTAGAAATTTCTCTTGAACGGCTGATTTAAGGCCTTCATGCGCATCAGAGATAATTAACTTAGGTGCATGGAGCCCCCTGGAAATCAGTGATTCAAAGAAGTCGCTCCAATTCGCCTTTGATTCCACCCCGGAGACTTTGAATCCAATGATTTCTCTCTCGTCATTACTGTTGACACCCAGGGCAATATAGACTGCCTTTGAAACGACTTTGTGGAATTCACGGACTTTGATATATGTGGCGTCAACATAGACATATCTATAGTAATCCGTGCTTAGAGGTCTTTCAGACCACTCTTTTATAATAGGGTCTAATTCCTTTGTCAAATCAGAAACCATTGATTTTGACACCTTTTCACCGCAAAGTTGTTCAACGACTTTAGAGACTTTTCGAGTTGAAACGCCATTGACCACCATTTCGACCATGGACAGTAGAAAAGCTTGATCGCTTCGACTATATTTTTCAAACGCTTGAGTTGAAAACTCGCCGCTTCGGGTTCGAGGCACTTTTAAAGGGATTCTACCAATATTGAGAACCAGGTCTCTATCATAATAGCCATTTCTGTAGTCACTGCGCTCTCCGTCCCGCTCGTAAGAGGCGTTGTTCATGAATTGATTTCTTTCTTCCTCCATGTATTTGTTAAGTACTACGACGATCGAAGATTTAATTACGTCGTTCAGACTAGATTGCATGACTTCCTCTTTAAGTTGATCAAAATTTAGTGTAAAATTAATTTGGGTCATCATTAATACCTCCGTTACGGTTTTTTGTGGTGAAAATATTGTAACATAGGAGGCCTAATGATGGCCTTTTCTTTTTACACAATTATATGGACATAATCTAGTGCAGTTGGGTTTGCCGGCTAGTTATGCACATTCAATCTCGAATATGCACATTCGTACGCAGATATGCACATACAATCTCGGATATGCACATTCATACGCAGATATGCACATTCAATTTCGGATATGCACATTCGTACGCAGATATGCACATTCAATCCCGGATATGCACATTCGTACGCAAATATGCACATTCACCGGTCACCCTGCTGAAATAGCTGGCAGATGCAAATTTAATTGGAGCAGTGTATTATTACATACAGAAGAGGTTTTATCAGTAACTTGAAAATTGCAGCGATCAGGAGGTTTTTTCATGAATCAGGAACCACTTATACTATCTCCCGCTTTTCAGGAGCGAATCTGGGGCGGACATAAACTCAAGGATTTGTTTGGCTATGACATTCCGTCGGACCAAACAGGTGAAGCATGGATCATTTCTGCGCATAGAAACGGGCCTTCTCAAGTTGAAAATGGGGCTTTGGCGGGTAAGACCCTGAATGTTGTTTGGCAGGAACATCCGGAACTTTTTGGCAAAGAAAAAGCAAATGAAGCATTTCCGCTGCTTGTGAAGCTCTTGGATGCCAATGCAGATTTATCTGTCCAGGTACATCCGAACGACACTTATGCAAGAAGGGTTGAAGGCGAGCCGTATGGCAAAACGGAATGCTGGTATGTAGTGGATTGTGAGGATAATGCTGAAATTGTGTTTGGACATCATGCGAAGAGTGAGTCAGAATTTCGCGAGATGGTCGAAGCAGGCGAATGGGATGATTTATTGCGCCGTGTTAAGGTAAACAAAGGCGATTTCATTTATGTCCCAAGCGGAACCATTCATGCGATTGGTAAGGGCATCGTGATTCTCGAAACACAGCAGAGTTCGGACATTACATATAGGGTTTATGATTACGGGCGTACAGACGCTGACGGCAATGAACGAGAACTCCATATAGACGCATCAATTGCTGTGACCCATTATCCGCATCATGCTGAACAACAAGAACACGAAACAGTTACCGTTGAAGGATTGACCAAGACGAAGCTTGTGCAAGCAGACTATTTTACGGTTTACCATTTGGAAGTCGATGGAGCAGCAACCGCACCGGTTAAGGCTGATTATATCCTTATGAGTGTTTTGGATGGGACCGGAACGCTTGTGGTAAACGGGCAGGATTACACACTTGAAAAAGGCACGAATTTGATCTTGCCAGCCACGGTTGCCAGCTATGAGCTGAAGGGCCGAATGGAAATGATTGTATCACATGAAACACAGTAATTTTATTGGAAAGCAGATCATGCGAGCTCATACGCGTGATCTGCTTTTTTTGACAAAAATTATGTAAAAACTTCTCATTCTTTGTGATATAATTGAAACTTACCAGTAAATCAAACGTCTATAATGGTTGAAACGTTATAAAAATAGGAAAAGCTTGACGAGCTATGGAAAAATGGAGGGAAACGTGTTGAAGCGATCAGAATACAAGAAGAAAAAAGGATTGAAAAAGCGGTGGGTGATTATTCCAGTTGTAGTGGTGTTGACATTGCTGTTGGGAACAGGTGTGTATGGTTATTCGCTTTTAAGCAAAGCCAAAGATACCGTAAATACGAAAATGCATGAACCAATTGAATCCATAGATTTAACGAAAACAAAGAAGAAAGTCAAAGCATCAGAACCACTGAATGTTCTTTTGCTCGGCGTTGATGCGCGTGGTGCTGATAAGGGGCGGTCTGATGCACTGATGGTATTGTCACTTGATCCGCAAAATGATGCCATGCAGATTGTGTCAATCCCGCGGGACACACGAACAATGATTGCGGGGAAAGGGTTTCAAGATAAAATCAATCATGCCTATGCATTTGGCGGAGCAGATATGTCTGTCGCGACTGTGGAGGACTTCCTTGACATCGACCTGGATTATTATGTCCGTCTGAACATGGAAGGTCTGCAGGAGCTTGTCGATGAAATCGGTCCTATTACGGTGCAAAACAATATTGCCTGGAAAGACGGAAAATATGACTTTCCAAAAGGGGACGTCACGATGGACGGCGCTAAGACAATGAGCTATGTGCGCATGCGTAAACAGGATCCGGCTGGGGATTTTGGCCGTACTGAACGTCAGCGCAATGTGATTGAAGCCATTGTGGACACAGGAGCCACGGCAGGATCTGTTACGAAGATTCATAACATGATCGATATACTTGGTAATAACATGTCTACAAATATGGATTTCGATGACATGAAAAAGATGTTTTCCGGGTATAAAAATACACGAAAACATATGAATAGTTATATGATGCAAGGGCAAGGAACAAAGATTGACGGAATTTATTATATGAACGTAGCAGATGACGAGATTGCTAAAGTCCACGATATGCTGAAACGCTAGATTGTACGCGACAATCATCTAAGATAAAAAGAGGGTTAACATGTCACAAGAGATTTTACACAATGATTGGGCCGGCGTGCTGAATGATGAATTTTCCAAGCCATATTACTTAGCCCTTAGAGAATTTCTAAAGCGTGAATATGCCTATGAAACTGTGTTTCCAGAAATGCATGATATCTTTAATGCGTTACATCTAACCTCATTTGAGGATGTGAAGGTGGTTATACTTGGTCAAGATCCTTATCATGGACTAAACCAGGCGCATGGGTTAAGTTTTTCTGTGCAGCCAGGAGTTAAACAGCCGCCTTCACTTGTGAATATCTTTAAAGAAATGACTGCTGACCTTGGGTGTTCGCGTCCTGAGACAGGTGACCTCAGAGGCTGGGCTGAACAGGGCGTGCTGCTTCTAAACACAGTCCTCACCGTCAGAGCACACAACGCACATTCCCATAAGGGCCAAGGCTGGGAGACGTTTACAAACCAGGTGATCGAGTCGCTCAATCGTAAAGAGACACCTGTCGTGTATATTTTATGGGGAAGAGCGGCACAGGATAAAAAAGCATTGATCGATACATCCAAGCATTTTATCGTTCAGTCGCCACACCCGAGCCCCTTATCGGCCCACCGTGGATTTTTCGGCAGCAGACCGTTTTCAAAAACGAATGGCATTCTGGAAAAGCAAGGCCTGTCGCAAATTCAGTGGTGCAGCTTGTAAAATGGGTAAAGGTGGTTTGAAAGTTCTTTTGGAAAAAGTGTTGACAGACACATATCCTCGTTATATAATTCAAATCAACTTCAAAACGAATATTGCAATCCAAGACATGCGGGTACATTCATCTGGGCAGCAAGAAGAGACGAAGCGAATGGTGTAAGCTTCGGCAGGATGGTATGGAAATTACACATGCCGGTTCACGGATTAAACGAATGAGTGGATTGAAACAACTCTTAATCAGAGCGTTGGTTCAATCAACCAGGGTGGTAACGCGGAGCATAGCTTCGTCCCTTCAGCAGGGGCGGAGCTTTTTTATTTGTTTTAAACTGGGCCAGCCCCCGAAAAAGAAAAAATGAATAGCAGAATCCAAGACATGCGGGTACATTCATCTGGGCAGCAAGAAGAGACGAAGCGGCTGGTGCAAGCTTCGGCAGGATGGTATGGAAATTACACATGCCGGTTCACGGATTAAACGAATGAGTGGATTGAAACAGCTCTTTATCAGAGCGTTTGTCAATCAACCAGGGTGGTAACGCGGAGTACAGCTTCGTCCCTCGAGCAGGGGCGGAGTTTTTTTGTGTCGATTGTGACATGTAGGGCCTGGCCCTATCAGAAAAACATGAAGGAGGAGAAGGTTATGTTTCCGATTCAGCCGAAGCATGTTCCAACATTGATTGAATCAATTCTTATATTTTTTATTGCGGTAGGTCTGATCAGTTATTTTATCATTGGACTTGGAACTGTTCCGCACATTCCCATTTTAATAGGTATTTTTGTGATTATGGCTTACGGCTTGCTTCGTAAAATTTCATTTGCTGATTTACAGAATGGAATGGTTGAAGGGGCAAAGACGGGTATGGGTGCTGTATTCCTTTTCTTCCTGATCGGCATCTTGATCAGTAGCTGGATGATGAGCGGCACGATTCCGGCCTTGATCAATAGCGGTTTTACACTTGTCGGCGGCACGTGGTTCTATGCGATTGTATTTGCACTGACCGCCATTATTGGTGTATCGATGGGCAGTTCGCTTACGACAACCGCCACAATCGGTGTTGCCTTCATCGGCATGGCGACTGCAATGGACGTATCACTTGCCATTACAGCAGGTGCAATCGTTTCAGGCGCTTTCTTTGGTGATAAGATGTCGCCACTCTCTGATACCACCAACCTGTCATCCACAGTGGTTGGCGTTGACTTATTTGATCACATCAAGCATATCAGCCTGACAACGATTCCGGCTTTTATCCTGTCATTTATTGTTTTTGCGATTTTATCACCAAGCGAAGCCATTACCATGTCGTCAGCATCGGATTACAAGGCGGCCCTTGCTGAGACTGGTCTCATCCACTGGGCTTCCTGGATTCCGCTTGTGATCCTGATTCTATGTACCGCATTTCGCATACCAGCTTTTGTTTCACTTGGTGTAAGCAGTCTTGTGGCAACCGGTGTTGCACTTATATCGGGTAATGTTGTGTTTGCAGATGTATGGGGCATGTGGTTTGACGGTTTTACAGCGACAACGGGTTTTGAACCTGTTAATGCGCTGCTCACAAAAGGGGCATTAATAGCATGTTGTTCACCATCTCCCTTGTGATGCTCGCACTTGGCTTTGGCGGATTGTTGTTTGTCACCGGTGTGATTCCAGCCATTCTGCAAGCCATTGGGGAAAAACTGCAGAAGACCAGATCGATTGTACTGTCAACCGCTGCTACGGCCATAGGGGTCAACGTTCTGATCGGGGAGCAGTACTTGTCTATCATGCTTACTGGGGAAACGTACAAACCGATTTATCAAAAAGCTCAGCTGCCGAACAAGATGCTTTCCCGAACAATGGAAGACGCTGGAACTGTCATCAACCCGCTCGTTCCTTGGAGCGTGTGCGGCGTGTTTATCGCCGATGTTCTAGGTGTTCCGGTGCTCAGCTACTTGCCATTCGCTTTCTTCTGTTTGCTCAGTCCAGTCATCACCGTACTCTTTACCGGCAGATTGCTTGTTAAAAAAGACACTGCCAAAGAACGGGTGACCGCATAAGGAAGAAAAATCAGCACGGCCGATTCTCTAATGAAGATCGGCCGTTTGTGCTGTTATAGCTACGCGGTAAATTTATTAGAAACCTGGATAAAACGGAACATTTTCTGGATAAAAAGCCAAAAACCTGGATAACTGATCCTTTTTTCTGGATAAACATGATAATTTCCGGATAACCCACGATAATTTCTGGATAAACACAAAAAAACCTGGATAAATCACGCCTCTTAAACATCCCCAAATCTACAACCTCTCCTAACCTGGTTTGATATCACGTATCAAAGGGAATAATAAGAAGTACTTCTACTGACATGAATCAGTCATCTTGACACATACTAATTTCAAGTTGAAGTTCAAGTCAATTTATAAAGGTGGCCCATTTTCATGAAAAAAATATGGACAACATACATAGAGGCGTCTTTAATTATCAAAATTTCAATTGCCCTGGTGCTCGGTGTTGCTGCAGGGTTTTTGTTTGGGGAGGATGCCGCTGTCATTAGCCCGCTCGGCGATCTTTTGATCAGACTGTTAAAATTCCTGATCATCCCGCTTATATTGTTTACCATTATTGTGGGAATCAATCAGTCGAAAATAACCAACCTTGCGCGCATGGGCGGTAAGGTTTTTCTGTACTATTTAACCACATCCGCCATCGCGATTGTGATTGCGCTGGGTGTTGCCAGTCTGTTTAACCCTGGAAAAGGGCTGTCGCTTGATCCGTCCGAGTCGGTTGAAGTGCCGGAAAACCCTGCGATCTCAGAAGTGCTCCTTAACATCGTCCCGGAAAACATCGTTTCTGCTTTTGGAGATTTTAATCTTCTGGGCATTATTTTCACTGCGCTTGTATTTGGTGTGGCAATTGCTGTGCTGCGCGGGCAGGAAAAAACGCGTGAAGCCGGAGATCTGCTGTATCGTGTGGCAGATGGTTTAAATGAAGCGACATTTAAAGTGATGGGGTGGGTCCTGCAGTATCTTCCAATTGGCATATTCGCCATTATCGCCAAAACGGTAGGGTCACAGGGACTTGATACTTTAACCTCATTGGGGTCCATGGTACTCGTCTTTTACTTGGCGATCTTTGCCCAATTGCTCATATATGTTCTTATTTTAAAGGTGTTTGGCATCAAGCTTGGCAACTTTTTAAAACATGCGCGCACCCCAATTCTTACAGCATTTGTCACACAGAGCAGCTCAGGCACATTGCCACTTACGCTGAATGCTGCTGAGCGGCTGAAGCTCAATCAAGGATTGTACGGTTTTAGTCTGCCGCTCGGTGCTACCATTAATATGGATGGGGCAGCGATCAGGGTTGGTGTATCTGTCGTATTTGCGGCAAATGTGATGTCAACCAGTTTTTCATTCACCAACATGATTGAAATTGTCATTGTCGGAACGCTTGCCACCATTGGCACTGCTGGTGTACCGGGTGCGGGCATCATTATGATCGCGACGGTGTTCAGCCAGGCGGGACTTCCAATTGAAGTGGTGGCGCTCTTGACGTCGATTGACGCGCTCGTCGGCATGGGAGCAACCGGTACAAACGTTGCCGGTGACCTTGTCGGAACCACTGTGATCAGTAAAACTGAAGATAAACGCGAAACCCACGTGCAAAGACCCGCTCCGAATTATTAACCGGTGATGACAATATCTGTTTTTGTGTTAGAATAGGTATAACACGCGGGTGAGGTGAGGGTATGAAGCTGTTCAGTCAATTGCTTATTGTAGCAGGGCTTATATTGATTGCTGTGTTTGGCTATCAGTATATGGAACACGAAAAAGCCCAAAAACAATCCTTGGAACAAGCAGAGAAGACAATAGAACAATACGCCAAAAAAGCCGAACAGCCTATTGGTGACAGCCTTTTCGATCCTTACGATTTTGAAGCTGAAGACGGTACTGCTTTTGCCACACTGGAAATACCCAAACTGGGCAAAACGCTGCCCATTGTGGAAGGAACAGATGCTGAAGCACTCAAACAAGGTGTAGGACATTTATCCAATTCCGTTTACCCCGGTCAAAATGAACAAATTGTGCTGTCCGGCCATCGGGATACCGTCTTCCGTCAATTCGATCAAATAGAAATAGGTGACAGGTACACAGTTAAAACCCCGTATGGCACCTATACATATGAAATCAGAGAAACGGAAATCGTTCCTGAAAACGATACCTCCGTGATCCGGAAAATGGGTGAAGAAGCGCTGGTCGTCACAACCTGCTATCCATTTGACTTTGTCGGCAGTGCACCTGACCGATTTGTGACCTATGCCTATCCGATTAAGGAAGAGGACACCTCCCAATGAAGCTGAAAAGATATATTATATGGCAAGTTTATGACAATCTTACTGGATGGCATAAAAGAATGCTTGTTTCATATTGCGCTTTGTCGTGTTAATCACTATCCTTATAGAGAGAGGATTATTTAATGAAAGAGGCGGTTAAGTTGAAGGCTACCAATTCAAAACAACGTAATTATACCCCGTTGATATGGGTGTTATCGATCGTCATCATAGCGGTTATTCTAGCAACCAATTATCTGCCAAGGAGCACGAACGGCACGATTGCTGGTGTGGATCTGACTGTCTTGCCGTTATTGAACGCTGTATTTAACGGGATAACATTTTGCCTGTTGGTCGGCGCATTGATAATGATTAAAAAGAAGAACATCAAAGCTCATCGTAACTTCATCTTAGGTGCATTTGGTATGACGATGCTTTTCTTCGTAACGTATTTAACCTATCACGCCATGGCAGGCTCAACGAGTTTTGGCGGTGACGGATTCTTAAAAGGGATTTATTACTTCGTGCTGGTCAGTCACATTATCCTGGCAGCAGCAATTGTACCCATGTCGCTGATCACACTTGGCAGAGGCTTGAATATGAAAGTTGAGAAACATAGAAAAATCGCACGCTGGACAATGCCAATCTGGTTGTATGTGGCTTTCACAGGTGTGCTTGTCTATGTATTAATCTCCCCTTATTATTAAATTGAAGCAAAACCGGTTTAGTCTTAAAGACTTGCCGGTTTTTCCTTCTTAAACAGGGAGGCATACGTATTGCAAAAATTTATCATGTGTGACAAAATAAAGAACATTACTTCAAAGGGGTGGTCAACATGAAATATATCAAAGGATTCTTTGTGTTATTCATAGCAGCAATCGTGCTATCTGCCTGTGCCGGGGACGGCAGCGGCAACAACAATAGCACAGAACCGAATACATCTGATAACGGTAATGGAGGCGGTGAGGACAATACCTTAACCGTAGACCTTGCTTCAGATCCAGTATCACTTGATCCGCACGCAGCCAATGACGGGAATTCCTTGTACGTCATGAATGCGATGTACGATACGCTCGTACAAATGAATACAGATCTCGAAATAGAGCCAGGGCTTGCTGAAAGTTTTGAGCAAATAGAAGACACCGTATGGGAAGCGAAACTCAGAGAAGGGGTCAAGTTCCATGACGGCTCTGAGCTGAATGCAGAAGTCGTCAAAGCAAACCTTGACAGAGTTCGGGATCCGGATATTGCATCACCGCTATCTTTCCTGTTTGATATGATCGAATCAGTAGAAGTGGAAGATGAGTATACGGTCCACATTACAACAAAATATCCATTTTCAGCGTTGCCTTCACATCTCGCACATCCAGGCGGTCACATGATCAGCATGGATTTAATCGAAAAAAGTTATGATGCACTTGACGAAGGAAATGATCCTTTTACCGTTGTAAATGAAAACCCGATTGGAACAGGTTATTTTAAATATAAAGACAGAGTCAATGGCGAATATGTGGCACTGGAGAAGAATGAAGATTACTGGGGAGAAGAAGCACAGGTTGACACGGTTACATTCAAAACAGTGCCAGAGGATTCAGCTCGTATCGCTGAGCTTAAAACAGGCGCTGCCGATATTATTTATCCTGTAAACGCCAATGACGTTGAGCAAATCAACAATACTGAAGGTATGCATGTAAAAGAATCAGACAGTGCCAGCATGTCTTACTTGGGCATGAACAATGAAAAAGAACCGTTTAACAATGTCAAGGTCAGACAAGCCATTGCCATGGCCATCAACAAAGACCAATTGATAGAAGGTGTCCTTGAGGGTGTGCCGCTTCCTGCAAAAGGACCGCTGGCGCCAACAGTGAATGGCTACAGTGAAGATACTGAGCCTATTGAATTCGATCAGGATCAAGCGAAAAAACTCCTTGAAGAGGCCGGGTATGCAGATGGCTTTAAAACATCCATTCTTGCCTATGACCGGACCACTTCCGACATCGCTGAAAACATTCAAGCTCAGCTGAGTAAAATCGGCATTGAGGCTGAAATTGAAATGGCTGAAGTCGGTGCCTATCTTGAAGTGACTGGGAACGGAAGCTTTGATATGTTCGTCGGCAGCTGGGGAACAGTAACACTCGATGCAGATTATGGCTTATATCCAATGTTCCACTCAGAGAACGCAGGCGATTCTGGAAACCGTTCTTTCTTTAAAAATGACGAGGTTGACAGTCTCCTTGAGCAAGCTAGAAAATCAACAGATGAAGCAGAGCGTCAGAAGCTTTATGCAGAAGCACAGCAGATTATTGTAGACGAGGCAACCATTGTTCCGCTTTATCATTCCGTGTTGCTTGCCGGCCTGCAGGATTCTGTAGATGGATTCTTCCAGTTTCCAAGTAGCTTCCCGTTCTTAAGAGATGTGACAGTGGAGTAGAGAAAGCATACCGATTTGAAAAAGGACCGGCTAGGCGCATTGCGCCAGGCCGGTCCTTTTTGTCTAACTTATCGAGTTAGAAGAATTCATGTTCATGGTGTATGTTAACAATGTCAATAGTGCTGAAGCAGAGAAGCTGATCCATATAGCATTTATATAATTGCCTGAAAAGAAGAACATAACACCTATGCCCAGGGCGAAAAACATGCTGATGATCTCAAGAGACTTAATGGATTTTTTTCCGTAAATAATGATGAATACAGGCACAATCATAACAGCACCAATCATACCGTTAAAGAAAATCAAAGGCACAATGGCATGCGTTGAAAATAACCCAGCTATATAGACGCCAAGTGCAATACAGGCGGAAATGATATAACTGTATTGATATTTAACCGCATCTGATTTGTATTTAGCAGGTGACAAATGCCGGACGATAAGGATTGTTAAAGCATTGAGTTCTGCTCCGACCGTACTTGTTGCTATGATGATGCAAAAAGTCACAAATAACGCTAAAATAAATGAGGTGCTGAGCTTGTAAATAAGTTCGAATAAAACATCACCAGCCTGCTCATAACCCTGATTGGATAATGAAATCATAAGCATGGATAAAATAGCAAGGGGAATGGTGCTGTAAATAAGCCCCATCAAACTGAATGTGGACCGGACCTTTGAGTGCTGGAGCATAAACGTCCGCTGCCATGATGTTCTGTCAATCATGATCAAGCCGAATACCAGTAAAAATGAACTGAATAAAAACGACAGACTGCTGTAATCTTTCCAATATAATAGATAAGGATGGTACAATCTCAGACCGTTATATATGGGTTCGATGCCTTGCTGTATAAATACATAGACTGGAATAAAAATAATAGCGGCAAATATAATGGCCAACTTGAACGGCTCCAGTTTTAAAATACCTTGCATGCCCCAAACCCCGCCATACAAATAACAAAACAGCATAAAAATAAACAATGTAATAGGAACAGGAATGACAAAAAGGATACTAAGCATATGGTGAATAATAAAACCTTGTATGGCGAGCATCAATAAACCGGAAACAGCAACTAGTGCTATGAGGATGTTGCTTTGAACGCCCTCTGTTTTGCGTTCAATAATGTCGCCTAATGTTAAGCTCTCGGGCCATTTTGTCTTGGCCGAATGGGCCACCCACCCAAACATAACAAATGCTGCGGCATGAAAAAGTGTGTAGATGATGATACCTAAGAGACCGTAACGCATTAATATCTCTGAAGAAAAAAAGATGGTATCGGGACCGACCCATCTGGCAAGTAAAGTTAATACCCCGAACGAAGCCCCGAGGGACGCATGCCGGGCAGCATACTTTTTCTCATATTGGTTCATAAACATTAAATCCTCTTTCTAAACGCACTGGGATTGACCCCGAGTTCTTTTTTGAAAAGCTGGCTGAAATAATGCTGGCTGTTAAAACCACATTGTTCGGAAACCTCTGCTATAGAAAGGAACGGTTTTTCGTTCATTAAGCGTTTGGCAGCTTCTATGCGGTATTGATTAAGGTAATGCGGAAAACTGACTTCCAACTCTTCGTTGAATTTCCGGCTTAGATACGCATGATTCACATGAATATCTTCAGCAATGTCACCAAGCGTTAAACGCGCGTCAAAATGATTATGAATGTAATCCAGCACTTGTTGAATGATTTCTGAATGATTCTTGTTGACCGTGAAGGGCTTAATAGCTGTAATAAGTTCAGATTCAACAACGGGCTTTGTAATGAAATTATCAACTTTGAGACGAAGTGCTTTTTGGGCATAATCGAAGGACTGGTAGGCTGTCACCATCACAATGTGAACATGGCTTTGCGTGTTCTTAAGCCATTTAACAAGTTCAAATCCCGATTGACCTGGAAGGTGGATATCAATGAGGGCTAAATGAACTGTATTGGCTTTTGCATACGTTAAGGCTTCAGACACATCTTGAGCCTTAAAGAATGTCTGCAGGTGAAAAGATTGCTGTAACATATATTCGAGCTGATCCAGCTCCAGTTGCTCATCATCAACCAATAAAATGTTCATGTTTAGAATCCTCCCTTAGGTGCTTCGTATTGAATAGGCCAAGTAACGTGAACCGTGGTACCTTCTGAATCAGAGAGAAAATGAACTTGAGGATCGCCGTTTGGGAATAAAATACCGAGCCGTTGTTTGATATTTTTAAGTCCCATGCCTGTTCGGGAATTTGCATCTCTTTCATGATCAAGTCGTTCCCTGTGGGCGGATTTACTGTTCCATATTTTCATATGTACGAGATTCGCTTCAGCAAATATATGGATATTAATCAGCGCTGGGCCCGGATATCTTTCAAACTCGTGTTTAAACGTGTTTTCCACCAATGTTTGTAAAACGTACGTTGGAATCAGCATAGGTTTAACGGAAGAATCAACGGCCTGTGTTACTTCAAGCCTTTTTCCGAAACGCATTTTTTGAATCTCCAGATAATAGGAGGTGTACGTAAGCTCTTCATCGATGGATGCTAGAGATTGGTTGGTGATGTATTTTCTTTTTAAGAATCTGGACAAGGTTTCAAGCGCATGAATCAACTCAGGTTTACGATCAAGACGCGCAAGTCCAATGATGCTGTTTAAAGTATTAAAGAAAAAATGCGGCTGAATCTTTTGGCTCAAAATTTCAAACTTGTTGCGCTGCAATTCTTCCTTGAGCGCAAGTTGACGAGATTCGTTCTTCAAAGCTTCCATCTTTTCTTCAAAGATAAATAAAAATAATATGGTAAAAGCTCCAATGAGCGGAGCTAATACACATATCATAATATAAAACGAAAGGTTCTCAAGGCTGATCATAAGCAATCTTTCTTTCGTTTTTTAATTAAATATATTACCACTGTTTGATTAAAAAGACAAGTCCTCGGCATAATGACAACTGACTTTATGCTGGTCATCTATTGTTCTTAATTCCGGTTCCACATTTCGGCAATGTTCTGTTGCAAAAGGACACCTCGTATGGAACCTGCATCCTTTAGGCGGATTGATAGGGGAAGGAACGTCTCCTTTAATTTCAATTTCATCTCGTTGCACATTGACGTCCGGTACCGGAATGGCAGACAACAAAGCTTTAGTATAAGGATGTCGGGGGTTGGCGAACAGCTTGTCATTATCAGCAATTTCCACGACTTTTCCCAGATACATAACAATGACTCTGTCTGAGATATGTTTTACTACGCTGAGGTCATGCGAAATAAATAAATAGGTTAAATCCAGTTCGCGCTGCAGTTTTTTCATTAAGTTTAATACTTGTGCCTGTACTGAAACATCCAAAGCTGATACAGCTTCATCACATATAATTAACTTGGGATTAACCGCAAGCGCTCTGGCAATTCCTAAACGTTGTCGCTGCCCGCCGCTGAACTCGTGCGGGAGCCTTTCCAATGAATCATATGGTAAGCCAACGAGCTCCATCAATTCAAGCATGCGTTTCTCCCGATTGGTTTTATCCATCACATTTTGAATCGCCATAGCTTCATTCAGCATCTGTCTAATGGTACGACGCGGGTTCAGAGAAGCAAAAGGGTCCTGGAAAATAACCTGAATATCGCCGCGTAATGTCTTTAATTCTCTTTTCTTTAACGAAGCAATGTCTTTACCTTTATATTCAATGGTTCCTGAAGTCGGATCATCGAGCCTTAAAATGGCGCGGCCGGTCGTAGACTTTCCACACCCTGATTCGCCGACAATACTGACGGTTGTACCGGCATCGATTGTAAATGAAATATCATCAACGGCTTGCACATAGCGTTTCTTCTCAGTAATTTTTTCTTTTTTTACCGGGAAATATTGTTTCAGATTGGAAACCTCAAGAATGGGCTGGGGTGCTCTCTGCATGGATCTCATCCTTTCTGACGTCTGATTCATGATAATGAAAACATCTGACCTGATAACTGCCATTATGGTAATCGGTTAATGGCGGATGTAATTGAAAGCAAATCTCGGTTGCCATTGGACACCTCTCAGCGAATTTGCAGCCAGTATGCTCGGTAAGCGGGCTAGGGATATTTCCCTTCATGGGTGTCAGTTCCTCTTGAACCTCATTGATTTTAGGTAGAGAGTCAAGCAGCCCTCTTGTATAAGGATGTTTCGGCTTGTTAAACAATTCGGCGGTCGTTGACTTTTCGACGATTTCTCCGGCATACATCACAGCCACGCGGTCACATGATTCGGCTACGACGCCTAAGTCGTGTGTAATGAATAGAACCGCCATATTGAGATTTTTTTGCAGTTGTTTCATCAATTTGATGATTTGTGATTGAATCGTCACGTCCAGTGCTGTGGTAGGTTCGTCTGCAATCAGCAGCTCTGGATTGCAAGCCAGAGCCATAGCAATCACAACCCGTTGACGCATACCTCCGCTCAATTGATACGGGTCTTGCTTGGCCCGCTCTTCAGGAGATGGGATCCCGACGAGCTGCAGCATTTCCACGCTTTTTCTTTTAGCTTCTTTGCGGCTGACAGGTTGGTGGGCACGAATGGTTTCAGCTATTTGTTCGCCAACACTGATGACCGGATTTAACGACGTCATCGGTTCCTGAAATATCATTGAAATTTGATTCCCGCGGATTTTTTCCATTTGTTTTTCTGTCTTTTTTACAAGATCATCACCATTAAGTTTGATCGAGCCGTTTACAATTTTGCCGGGTTCGGGAATCAACTGCATGATCGAAAGGGAAGTCATGCTTTTCCCACAGCCGGATTCTCCTACAATACCGAGTGTTTCTCCTTTATATACAGTCAGATCAATGCCGTCTACCACGCGTCCGACACCTTTTTTTGAGTGGAAGTATGTTTTTAACCCATCAATTTCAAGAAGTTTCTCAGACATGATTCAGTCCCCCTTAATTAAGATCAATTCTGCGGTTGAAGAATTTATATAACACATCTACAAACAGATTAACGATAACAAAAATCAAAGAAGCAACGAGTACACCGCCTTGTACCATCGGAAGGTCACGCATTCTGATCGATTCGAGAATCAATCTCCCCAACCCGTTAATGGCAAAAACAGATTCAATCAGAACAGTTCCGCCGAGCAATGCCCCAAACTGCAGACCGACAACGGTAATGACGGGAATTAAGGCATTTCTTAAAGTATGCTTGTAAATGACCAAATAGTTTTTAATGCCTTTTGCTTTAGCGGTCCGAATGTAATCCTGTCTGACAACCTCCAGCATGCTTGACCGCGTCATACGTGCAACAATAGCAGCCCCTGCTGTCCCAAGGGCAAGTACGGGAAGGATCATATGTTGAATGCTGTCCCACCCTGATACAGGCAGCCAATGCAGTTCAACCGAAAAGATGAAGATCAGAATCATGCCCAGCCAAAAGCTTGGAAAGGAAATACCCAAAAGGGCAACCACCATGACTGTCATATCTGAAGCGGAATAGGGCCGTACAGCTGAAATAATGCCTGCAGTGATCCCAAATATGATGGTTACAAATGTCGCATAGACCGCTAATTCAACAGAAATAGGTAATCGCACCATGATTTCATCGATGACAGGCCGTTCGTTTTTCAATGAATGGCCCATATCTCCTTGAAGCAGCCCTTTTATATAATCAAAATACTGAATATGCAAAGGATCATTTAATCCATACTCATCACGAAGTTTCTCAACGGTTTCCTGTGATGCGCCCTCTCCAGCCAGGACTTGTGCAGTATCTCCAGGAACCATCTGCATGATCAAAAAGACAACAAGTGTCACACCGAAGATAACCGGGATGGTTTGGAATAAACGTTTTACAATAAATAACAACATTGTGGAGACCTCCTTTAGTTTTCTTGTCACTTACATATTAAGATTTCATCCGCGGATCAAGCGCGTCTCTCAGCCCGTCACCAAATAAATTAAAACCCATGACCAGAAGTGCTATGGTGATGCCAGGGAAGATCGCTATATAAGGTGCTGAAAAAAAGAAGTCTCGACCACTTGAAAGCATGGCTCCCCATTCAGGAGAAGGAGGCGCAGCGCCAAGTCCCAGGAAGGATAATCCCGCAGCCGAAAGAATGGCTGTGGCGAGTCGCAAAGTGCCCTGAACGATCAGTGGTGATAAAATATTTGGGAAGATATGTCTGAACATAATAATGAAGTCATTTCCGCCCAATGATCGAACAGCTTCTATATATTCCATATTTTTGACTTCCATTGTCGAGCCTCGGGCGATTCTTCCGAAAAGAGGGACTGAAAAGATTCCAACGGCGATGGTTACGTTAATTAATCCAGGACCAAGCGCACTGATGATGGCTAAAGCAAGCAGAATTCCCGGAAAGGCGAGCATGACATCAAGCATCCGGCTTAAAACAGCATCCACCCATCCGCCGTAATAACCTGCAAGCAGTCCCATAATGATTCCAAAGAAAGCTCCAAATAATACCGCTGCAATTCCAATGCCCATCGATAATCGTGATCCGTGAATAATTCTGCTTAAAATATCGCGTCCTTTATCATCAGTTCCCATCCAATGTTCTATAGAAGGGGGTTGCAATTTGTTTGTTAAACTGATTTCAAATGGATCATATGGCGCGATATAAGGTGCAAATATCGCTACAAAAGCGTAAAAGATCAGCAGTACCCCGCCTGCAACAGCGATTTTGTTTTTAAAAAGCTTCTCAAAAAACGCTGTAAATTTTTCTTTGCGTCGTTCCTTCCGCATTTGCACAAACGATTGTTTGACCTCTTGTATGGATACATCCATCTTGTAAGCCTCCTTAATTGAATTTGAAAAGTAAGTATAATTAAAGATAGAAGAGTTATGAGGTAATTGCAATTGCTTTATTTACAATTGTAAAAATCTTTGTAAACAAGGTAAATATTTTGCAAAAAAAGTCTCGGGAAATAATTTATACTATTTGATAAGCTTCATAAAACATCATAAAGGAGTGGGGTAAATGAAAAGAAGATTCATGTATAACGCAGCAATGATGGTGGTGCTGCTCAGTATTTTACTGATGAGTGCCTGTTCAACAGGTGGGGGAGATACTGAGGCTAAAGGTGATTCGGGCGAAAAGGCAGCGGAAAAAAAGGGCGGCACACTTAAAATAGCCATGCAATCTGATGCCACTAATATGGATCCGCACTTTATAACGAATATCAAAACTGCCAACGTCCTGCACGGTAAGGTGTATGAAACCCTCGTCGAATTTGATCAGGAGATGAATATTGTGCCAAAGCTGGCTGAATCCTGGGATCAATTGGATGATACAACATGGGAATTTAAATTACAGAAAGATGTTACTTTCCATGACGGGACCCCATTTAATGCAGATGCGGTGAAAGCAACCTATGACAGACTGCTTGATCCTGAAACAGGTTCTCCACAAAGAGACAAGATCAGTATGATTGAAGAAGTTAAAGTCGTTGATGATTCCACCGTTCAGCTGCTTCTGTCAGAACCATATGCACCGCTGTTGTCTATCCTGTCGAGTCAGGAAGCAAGTATTTTGAACCCTGAAATATTGGAAAACGATCCGGATTCTTTGTCAAAGAAACCAAATGGAACGGGTCCATTCAAGTTTGAGAATTGGAATTCCGGCCAGGATATCACACTCGTGAAAAACGATGACTACTGGGGTGAAGAGGCCAATGTCTCTAAAGTCGTTTTTGAAGTTGTACCTGAAGATGCCACTCGACTGGCGATGCTCGAAACAGGGGAAGCCCACATTTCTGACCAGGTGCCCGTCAATGATATTGAACGGGTCGAAAGTGCAGATAATATGAGAATTGAGCGTGTTGAGGGCCTGGCAGTAGAGTTTCTTGGTTTTAATGTTGAATCAGACATTTTTGATGATGTGAAATTGCGTAAAGCTGTCAGCCATGCAATTGAAAGAGAAGCGATTATAGAAGGAATTTACAATGACGTCGGCACACTTGCCAATTCAGCTATGAGTCCAAATGTGATCGGCTATAGTGAAAATGCCACACCATATGACTATGATCTTAATAAAGCAAAAGACCTTGTGAAAGAGAGTGGGTTTGATACATCGAAAGAGATCACTCTTATTACCAATGATCGTAAAGAGCGTGTTGACATGGCTGAAGTCATTCAGTCGCAATTGAAAGGGATTGGTCTGAATGTTAACATTCAAGTATTGGAGTACGGTTCATTTATAGAATCATTGGATAAAGGAAAGAATGATATGTTTATCAGCGGTTGGGGAAATGCGACAGGTGATGGGGACTATAACCAGTACAACCTCTTCCACACAGATTCACACGGTTCTGCAGGCAACACTTTCTTCTATTCGAATGATGAGGTCGACCAGTTAATAGAAAAGGGACGAGCCACATCCGATCAGGAAAAAAGAGACAAAATCTATGAAAAAACACAACAAATAGAACTGGAAGATGCTGTGTACGTTCCGATTCGCAATTACGAGCAGCTTGCCGCAGCAAATGAGGCAGTGCAAAACTTCAAAGTGACACCTGTTGGGTATTTGGACATCAATGAAGCAACCTTAACAAAGTAAATCAAGTACCAGGGGGAGAGTTATTCTCTCCCTTTGGAAATTGGAGGGTAAAAATGGGGAATCTATTACTGAAAAATGTTCGCCTCGAAACAGGTTTGAACAAGAATAAGCAGCCGGCCACAACAGAAACTGCACAAAAAGACATTCGCATTGAAAATGGTGTGATCACAGATATTGCTGACCACATAGAGCCTGTCAATGAAACGGAGACACTTGATGCTGAAGGGGCTCTTTGTCTGCCAAGCTTACGGGAAATGCATATCCATATTGATAAAACGTACTTTGGCGGTCCGTGGAAGGCATGTAAGCCGATTACGAAAGGGATTTTGACAAGAATAGAAGAAGAAGAGGACCTTTTGCCGAAACAGCTTGATAAAGTTGAGGAACGCGCAGAAATTATGGTGAAACACTTGATTGATCAAGGCCATACGCATATCCGCACACATTGCAACATTGTGCCGGTTATTGGACTGGAAAATCTTAAAGCAACCATTAAGGTGCTGAAAAAATATGAAGATCAAATCACATATGAAATTGTGGCCTTCCCGCAACATGGCTTACTGAGGTCAAATTCTGAAGCGATCATGCGGGAAGCTATGAAGATGGGTGCGACCCATGTTGGCGGTGTTGATCCAGCAACAGTTGATCTGGATCTGGACAAATCACTTGAACTGACTTTCGACATTGCAGCAGAGGCCAATGCCGGAGTGGATATCCATTTACATGATAAAGACACACTCGGGTTTTACAACTTTGAGAAAGTCGCGGCCCTGACGCATCAGCATGGGCTCGAAGGACGTGTAACCATCAGCCATGCCATTGCTCTTGGGGATATTGATGGCAAACCGCTTGAGGACATGATGGATACTCTGAAAGCAGCTGGAATTGACGTCACAACAACCGTACCGATTGATCGCCCAACTATTCCCATTCCCACTCTCGACAATCATGGAATCGAGGTTTCTGTTGGTCATGATAGTTTGACAGATCACTGGAGTCCATTTGGAACGGGCAATACAGTAGAAAAGTTGAGTGTTTTGGCAGAGCGGTTCAGGATTTCAGATGAACAAGGTCTTGGTCAGGTTTGGAAATACGCAAGTGGCGGCATTACACCATTGAATGCAACCGGTGAATACGTATGGCCGAAAAAAGGCGATCAAGCGAACCTTGTGCTGATGGATGCCGTTTCTTCTGCTGAAGCTATAGCACGCCGCAAGCCAATCAAATACACCGTATCAGGCGGAAAGAAAATATCTGGGTAAAGGGAAGGGGCTTTGAACATGACTGCAACATGGTTATTAAATGTCAAACTGGAAACGGGTTCATATACCGACGAAGACAACTACACATATACATCGACTGACCTATTTCATTTAAAAATAGAAGATGGGAAGATCGTGCAGCAAATTTCTGCCAAGGAAGATTTACCGGAGCATACTGGTGAAACAGTTGATGCGAAGGGCAATCTGGCAGTTCCAGCCTTTAAAGAAATGCACAACCACCTCGATAAGACCTATATGGGAGTGGGCTGGAAAGCACCGATCCCTGTTAACAATCTCAAAGAACGATTAGAGATGGAAGCACGTGAATTAAAGGAGCTCGCTAAAACAGCAGAAATGCGTGCAGACTTAATGATACAGACATTGTTGTCGTATGGTTCAACACATATCCGCACCCATGTTAATATTGACCCATATATCGGTCTTGATAATTTGGAAGGGGTGCTCGCTGCACTTGACAAACATAAAGGTGCTGTGACGGCTGACGTGATTGCCTTTCCACAGCATGGTCTATTGAATGACGAAGTTCCCAGTCTTATGAAAGAAGCCATGCGAAACGGGGCCACTATGGTCGGCGGGCTGGACCCGGCCGGTATTGACGGAGCGGTGGAAAAATCATTGCATTCGACAATGGATCTAGCAGCTGAATTTGACGCCGACGTCGATATTCATATTCATGACGGTGGCCATGTTGGCTGGTATACAATTGAAAAATGGCTTGACTTGGTTGAAGATGCCGGCTGGAAAGACCGCACAGCAGCCAGCCATGCTTTCTCACTTGGGGATGTGCCGCTCCCTGCTCAGGAGAAAATCGCCAGCCGCATGGCAAAACAGGGAATGGATGTTATGTCCACAATTCCTTTAACAGCGACCTTGCCACCGATACAGCTTCTCGATTCTGCTGGTGTTGGTGTCCATTTTGGTTGTGATGGTTTTTATGATTCTTGGGGCCCATTCGGTACGGGCGATGTTTTGGAAAAAGCAACCCGTTTTTGTGAAATGTCCGGGATGAAGGATGAAGCAAGCTTACGAAAGGCTCTGAAGTGGTGTACGGGCGGTGTAACGCCACTTGATGGGCAAGGGAATAAACAATGGCCCAATAATGGTGATGCAGCAGATTTTGTATTTGCAGATGTGGCTTCATCAGCAGAACTTGTCGCCCGCAGACCCGAGCGCAAAGCCGTCATGAAAGCAGGTAAAATCGTGTCAGGTTCTCTAACCTGATGGATATGAAACAATAACAGAGAATGGTATTCTAGTATAGTAGTTGCTTAAAATATTGATGCTTTTAAGGCATAATAAAAGTAAACTGCGAACTAACTTATGACTGCTTCTGGCAACCGCTCGGGGAAAACACTCCGCGTCCAGTGGGCGCTGATGAGCCTCCTCGCGCTGCGCGCTCCGGGGTCTCATCTAGGCTTTTGCTCCCACGGGAGTCTCCGTGTTTTCCCCGAGCTAGGTATGAGAGGTTATTTTCTAACTCTTATGTGAGTAGAACCGTCCTAGCCACTGAATTACATAGAGTGATTGGAGCGGAGGGAAGTCGACTCCTGCGGGAACAGCACGAGTCCGAAGACCCCACAGCGGTGGTCTTTCCGCAGCGCAAATCACGGTACTCTCATTGTGATGGTTAGTGTCCTTCTCGTTAAGTAAGTGAGGTTTCTTCTAAAATATTTGATTCGAGTTTTCTCTAGTTCGCAGTTTGTGTCTACTAGATACTAAATCCCTTATAAAAAACATGGAGTATCTACCATATTTGGCAGATACTCGATGTTTATTTTTAAATGCAGTTTTTCCTATGCCGGTGGTTTGTTTATTATCGCCTTGAGCTTTTCGGGTCAAAGGCGTCTCTTAAGCCGTCGCCTATGAAGTTGATGGCGAGGACTGTGATGAGTATGCCAAGGCCGGGTGGGATCCAGGCTTCTGGGTGGTCGCGCAGGATGCGGACGTTTTGCGCTTCGGAAATCATGTTGCCCCATGTTGGTGTTGGCTGTGGAATTCCGAAGCCAATAAAGCTGAGACCAGATTCAATGATGATGTAACTGGCCATCATTAAAGTCGCGTTAACCACAATTGGACCAATCGCGTTCGGGATAAAATGTTTGAATACAATCCGTGAATCTCTGGCACCAATGGCACGCGCGCCAAGCACAAATTCCTGTTCCCTCAAGGATAGATAAGTGCCTCTAATGATCCGGGTCAGGTTCGGCCATGTTGTCAGCGCGATGATCGTGACAAAAAACGGAATGGTCACGCGTTCGACAATCGCCATAATGGTCAAAGCAAGTACGAGAAAAGGCAACATCAGCATAATGTCTGCGGCACGCATAATGATACTATCGACAATTTTACCGTAGTAACCAGCCAAAGATCCAAGAATGACGCCGATTACCAGAGTGAAGATCATGGCACTGAAGCCGACAATCAACGATATGCGTCCGCCATACAGTAGTCTGGAAAAGTTATCCTGACCTTGTCCATTTGTTCCCAGGATATGTTCCTCGTCAGGATGCTTTTCAATTTTCAACAGGTTCGTCTTCTCTGGATCGTGTTCGGTGAAAAGTGGTGCGAGAACACATAGCATAATGATTGCAACCAATACGAACACACTGATTACGGCCAGTTTATTGGTCATAAAACGGCGCAGGGCCAGTTGAAAGGGGCTTCTGCTTTTATGTTGTTCTTCTTTTGGGTGATGCTCCGGCTCTGTTTGATACGATGCCGGTTCGTGCTGGGTCGACTGCATATACGCTCACCTCAATCATAGCGAATTCTGGGATCGATGATACTGTAAAATATGTCTGCCAGCAGGTTGCCGACAAGAATCAAGATACCCAATAACATTGCAATAGCCATAACAACAGGGAAGTCCCGGTTAACAACGGAACTTAAAAATAAAGTGCCAAGTCCCGGATATTGAAACACTTGTTCAGTAATAACCGCACCACTCAAGAGCATTCCGACTTCAAAGCCCATCAGCGTAATGATCGGGATCAGCGCATTTCTTAAAGTATGTTTATACAGCACATCACTATCAGACATGCCTTTTGCCCGCGCTGTGCGGATATAGTCGCTGCCAAGAACATCGAGTACTTCAGAACGCATATAACGCATATAGGTCGCAGTTCCGGCTAAACCAAGTGTTATGCCTGGGAGAACCATGTGATGCAATCGGCTGAATAAAGCTTCAAAACCTGTCATACCAGGCGCATCCAACGTACCCTGTGCAGGGAACCAACCGAGCTTGATTGAAAGAATGTAAATGGCAATCAAACCAAAGAAAAAGTTGGGTATGGCCAGTCCCAAGAACCCGAATCCTGTGGCACCGTAATCCAGAAGAGAATAGGGGTGTTTGGCTGAGTATATGCCGATGGGTATCGCCACTATAATCGTAATGATCAAGGAAAATAAACCTAAGTAAAGCGTGTTGGCAAAACGAGCTTTGATGAGTTCCGTGACAGAGCGTCCATTAAATACGAGCGATTTACCGAGGTCTCCCTTGGCTACATTTGTAATCCAGCGTCCGTATTGAACAGGGATCGGGTCATTCAAACCGAGCTCTTCACGCTGCCGCTCGTACACCTCCGGATCAACATCAGGATCTGCCAGAGATTTGCCTGTTAGAGCATCTCCAGGCGCCAGTTGTGCAAGGCCAAACACGATGATGGTCAAAGCAAAAAGCATTGGAATAAAGACGAGTGTACGGCGGATGATGTATTGGTACATGGATCTACCCCCTTTGATCCTTTCAGCTGGTGGTTTTATCGTACAATTTGTTAAAACAAAAGCATGCGGCGAGCACCGCACGCTTTCGTTTAACAGTACATACGGATGTTATTCTTGAGTCAACCACCATAGGTGTGGATCGTTGATCATGGAATATGGCATTGGATCAACGCCGTTCAAGTTTTTGTTGTGTGCATAGATCTTATTTTGTGCAAACAACAGCAATGCTGGCAAATCTTCAGAGTAGAGAGACTGCCACTCTGAATATTTTTCTGCACGATAGGACTGTTCAAATGCTTCAGGTGCTTTCATAGCATCCGATATCAGCTGGTCAGAATCCGGATTGTTCCAGCGTGAGAAGTTGTAGCCGGCTTTTGTAGTCCACAACCCTGATGGATCAGGGTCGCCGCTGCCGAGGCTCCAACCAATCAGATACAGATCCCAGTCTGTGTTGTCATTGGTTAAATCCTCAACGTAAGCTGACATTTCTTTCGGCTGTCTCAGATCCATCTTAATCCCGACTTGTTCAAAGAAGTCTGCCAGGATCGGCGCAACACGCTCACGTAATTTATTGCCAGTCGGATAGTTCAGGTTAACAACCCATTCTTCGCCATCTGGTGTTTCGCGGAAACCGTCATCGTTTGTATCGACGTAACCCGCCTCGTCAAGCAATTCTTCAGATTTTTCCTGGTCAAATGTGTAATTTGTTACAGCGTCCCCGTCATACGCCCAGAACTGTTGTGCAATTGGTGCGTTAATGACTGTTCCGTGACCCATCAAGAGTTCACTTACAATCGCTTCACGGTCAACCGCATATGCCATAGCCTGACGAACAAGCTGCTCATTCATATCTTCGTTTTCAACCCAGTTATCAGGTTCAAGTGCGCCCGACTCTACATCGTCAGCTGTACGGTGATTCATCTTGAAGCCCATCAGCTGATAACCAAAGTCTGTTTGTTCAATGATCTCAACGTGATCCATGCCTTCCACATCTTCAAAGTCAGCAGGCGGGACCCCGTTTGGATCAGCAATAAAGTCAATTTCGCCTTTTTCAAGTAAGCCGAGCATTACAGCCTGGTCAACGATACGCCAAACAATTTTGTCAAGATATGGTTCGCCTTGCCAGTAATCAGGGTTCTTTTCCAGGACGTACTGCTCGCGCTCAAGCATTTCTGTGAACTTGAAAGGACCAGTTCCGATGACCTTGCCGGGATCGAGTGTCGCCTCATGCTCAGGCACTTCTTCAATCGGCACATCTTCAAAAACGTGTTTTGGAACGATCGGGAACGAAACATCTTTCAAGATGGTGACGTTTGGTTCTTCAAACTTGAATGTGACTGTAAGATCGTCTTCTGCAACAACGCCTTCAAATTCATCAGTTTCGCCGCCTTCGAATGCTTCATAGCCAACGAGTTTATTTGCGTATTCCTGTCTGACACCGCCAGCTTCAATATAGCCAGGGCTCGCGATAGACTCATACGTAAACACAACGTCTTCAGCAGTAAAAGGTTCGCCGTCATGCCATGTAACACCTTCTGTGAGGGTCAGAGTGATTTCTGTCTGATCGTCGTTAATTGTCCAGTCGGTTGCGAGACCTTCGATAAATTCCAGATCCTTATTCTGACTAAGAAGGCCTTCGTGTGTAAAATCTATGATATTCGCTTCATACGCTTCCTCGTAGAATATCGGGTTGAAGACACCGGATGGGGCAGTATCCATAGCACCTGTAATTGTGCCACCCATCTGTGGTTCGTCATTTGCAGGTTCTTCATTGTTCCCGTCATCATTATTACCGCCGTTATTTTCTGTTTGATCACCATCGTTCGCTGTGCCACCATCATCACTAGTTGTGTCATCACTGCATGCGGCGAGCAGGAATGCGAACGCAAACAATAGGACAAACAGAATAAATCCCAATCTGAAACGTTTCATCAATGTAATTCCCCTTTTTAAATAATGACCGACTGCACAATAACTGTTAACCCTTTAATCGCCGGCTATCACCTCCTAAAATAGTCAGTTGATGTTCATGTATATAAGTGGCAAGCTACAAAATGACCACTTTCAAGCTCTGTGAGATCCGGACGTTCTACTGCACATCTATCATGTGCATGCGGACAACGTGTTCTGAACGCACAGCCTGATGGTGGGTTAGAAGGACTTGGAAGTTCACCAGAGATCTTCACTTTTTCCCGCTGAACGGTTTCTTCTCCTGTATCAACTACAGGAATTGAGGTCAGAAGGGCCTGTGTATACGGATGTTTGGGATCATTGTAAATGGCATGTTTGGGCGCGATCTCTGCAATTCTTCCCAAATACATGACTGCCACCCGATCACTGATATGTTTGACGACACCAAGGTCGTGGGCAATGAATAAGTACGTCAAACCAAATTCATCCTGGAGGTCTTTCATTAGGTTGAGCACTTGTGCCTGAATAGAGACATCGAGTGCTGAAACGGGCTCATCGCATATGACGAAATCAGGATTTAAAGCAAGTGCCCGTGCAATGCTGATGCGCTGTCTCTGACCACCGGAAAACTCATGCGGATACTTTGTGCGGTCGCTTTCTCTAAGTCCGACCTTTTTCAATAACTCAATTGACTTTTTCTTGCGATCTGCTTTAGATACGGAGGTCTGAACGAGAAGTGGTTCCTCAATCAATTCTCCGACACTCATTTTAGGATTAAGGGAAGCAAGAGGGTCTTGGAAAACGATTTGCATATCTTTACGGAAAGTTCGCATTTTCCGGTTACTGATATGAGCGATATCCTCTCCCTTAAAAAGTATTTTCCCATCAGTTGGCTCGAGCAAGCGAAGTATGACACGGCCCAGCGTGGACTTTCCGGAACCGGATTCACCGACCACTCCGAGAGTTTCACCTTGCTTGATGTCGAAGGATACATCGTCGACTGCCTTTACATGGCCAATAGTCCGCTTCAGGACGCCGCCCTTGATTGGAAAGTATTTTTTTACATTTCTAATGGAGATAAGTGTTTCTTCATCTTGGTGAGCCGAATGGGGTTTTCTAAGTTCTACAACTTGGTTATTGGACGTCGTCATTCGGCATGCCTCCATTTTCATTTTCATATAAGTAACAGCGTACGAAATGTTCAGTTTCCTGTTCGAGTAACTCAGGATTGCTCTCTCTGCATTGATCCATTACGAACGGACAGCGTGCAGCAAACCGGCAGCCTTTGGGGAAACTGAACGCTGGCGGTACGGTTCCTTTAATGGTACCGAGCCTGTCAACGTCCTTATCAATATTCGGCAGGCTGTCGAGTAAACCACGTGTATAAGGGTGTTTCGTTGTGCGTAAAAGTTCTTTTGTCGGCCCTTCTTCAACGATTTGACCGCCATACATAACCATCACACGATCTGCGTATTCTGACACGACGCCCAAGTCGTGGGTAATCAGCAATAAGGCCATGTGATACTTGTCGCGCATGTCCGCCATTAAATCAAGAATCTGTGCCTGAATGGTCACATCAAGGGCTGTTGTAGGTTCATCTGCAATAAGCAATGCCGGTTCACAGGAAATCGCAATTGCAATCATAACGCGTTGTCGCATGCCGCCTGAAAGCTGATGGGGATATTCATGCATGATCTCCTCAGCGCGAGGAATGCCGACAGTCTTCAAGAGGTCGATCGCCTTTTCCCGCGCTTCATTTTTGGAAGCCTTCTGGTGTTTGCGAATCATTTCAGTGATCTGGTTTCCGATGGTATACACAGGATTTAATGCTGTCATCGGTTCCTGAAACACCATAGCAATATCATTTCCGCGAACTTTGGTCATTTGCTTAGGTTTTAACTTTAATAGCTCATTCCCTTTCATAGCGATGGTGCCATCCACGATGCGTCCCGGTTTGTTAATCAGCTGCATAATTGAGAGTGCGGTCACACTTTTCCCGCTGCCCGATTCACCCACAAGGGCTACCGTTTCCCCGGGATAGACAGAAAATGATACATCATCAACCGCCTTGGCCACTTTATTGTCATCAAGATAGAAGTAGGTTTTCAATTGTTGAATGTCAAGCAGGGGCAGGTCTGTCATGGACAACACTCCATTCTGAAAAGTATGAAATTTAATTTGACTAAACGTCTAACAGGGTTCTATGTCGGTGAGAAAATTGAATCCTAATATAGCTGATATTATTCTATGAAAAAGGTGAATCGATCATGTGTGGTAGTTCTGTGAAGTTTATAAGCAATCAATTGCCGGGCGACAATATATGTAGGCTCTAAGAAGTAAAAGTTTAATTAGATGGTTTGAAATTGTGTAATTATTACATACACAATAATGAACAATTGACGAAATGTCAAGATGTATTTTTTAAAAATTGTCACTGTCTTAAATTTTTAAGATGAAATTAGTCCGTTCAACCAGTAACAAAAACGGGTATGTTATACTAAGAGCACGTGAAGGAAGGCGATACATATATGTTCAGACGCATCAGATATACAAAGCGATTTCAGGAGATTTTAAATGTCCTGTTTAAAAACGGCTTTAGCCATATTCTGTTTCGGGTTGGATTAAGTGGCCGCCGGCCTGTTTCCGGAAAGCAGGAAGTTGGCGACATGAATTTCCAAGACATTGGGAAAAAGCTTAAAAATTCGATGCAAGAGCTTGGACCAACGTTTATTAAACTTGGACAGATAGCCAGTTCCCGCCGTGATATGATTCCTATGGAAATTATATCGGAGCTTGAGAAGCTGCAAGATGATGTTGAAGCATTTTCATTTGATGATGCCAAAGATATTATCGAGGAAGAACTGGATAATTCACTTGATAATCTCTTCTTGGATTTTAATGAGGAACCACTCGCTACAGCCTCGATTGGCCAAGTATACAGAGCGCATCTTCTTTCAGGAGAAGAAGTGGCTATTAAGGTGCAGCGTCCTGAAATTGAAGATAAAATTGAAACGGATTTGTCAATCGTTCGCTATATAGCGCAAGTGCTTGAAGAGCGTACCAAATGGGCAAAAAACTATCATCTGTGCAATATGGTGGATGAATTTTCAGAGTCGCTGCAGGATGAGTTGAATTATAATGCTGAAGGACGCAATGCTGACAGGATTCGTCATCAATTTAAGAACAATCCGGATATTTATGTCCCAGATATTTACTGGGATTTTACGACTGAAAAGGTTTTGACGATGGAATATGTAAAGGGGATTAAAATTAACGCCATTGATCAACTGGCAGCTGAAGGGTATGATCTGGAGCTTGTCACAGATCGGGTGGCAGATGCGATGATGAAACAGATGCTCGAGCATGGCTTCTTTCATGGGGATCCGCATCCCGGAAATATTTATATCATGCCTGGCAACCAGATTACGTTTATTGACTTTGGGATGGTCGGGCGGTTAAGTCAGGAGCTGCGTCATAACTTTGCCTCGCTGATTATTTACTTGAATCAAGGTAATACGAAGGGCATGATTAAGACCTTTACAGGTATGGGCATGCTCAGTGAGGAAGCAGACCATGCAGCATTGACGCGTGACCTTGATCGTCTTCAGTCCCAGTATTATGATATTCCGCTTTCTGAAATCAGCCTTGCTGAGGTGATGATGAAAGTGTTCAGGATAGCCTATAAACATGAAATCGAGTTGCCAACTGATATTGCTATTCTAGGAAAAGTGGTACTTGAACTCGAGGAGGTCTTGGGTAAACTCAATCCCGATTTCAGTATTATGAGCGGGGTCGAACCTTTTGGTAAGAAAATTTTGCGCGAACGCTATAACCCTGCCTCGCTTGCCAAAAGAGGCTTTGAGGAAATTGTGGAAAATGCTCGGATCCTGTCAGATCTCCCGCAGCAGCTAAAAGATGTTACGTCAATGATCAAAAGAGGCAAGCTTCGCGTTGATATCCATGTTTCTGATTTGGAGGTCTTGCTGAAGCGTCTTGATCGTATCAGTAACAGATTATCGTTCAGTATTATTCTCCTGTCATTCAGTATTCTGATGGTCGGTTTGATTGTGGGGGCTGCCATTTCCGGCCAGACGACCATGATCTGGCGTTTGCCGGTGATTGAGGTCGGTTCAGTCATTGCAACACTGATGTTCATTTTAATGATTTACACCATCATACGAAACGGGCGCATGTGACACGGAGCTTAACAAGAATGTACAGAAAACAGGACGGTCAGCTGAGACCGTCCTGTTTTTATATATTTGATGTGCACGCCCGTTTTGATATATGCACATTCGTTTCCGGATATGCACACTCATTTCGATATATGCACATTCGTTTCCGAATATGCACATTCATTTTGATATATGCACATTCGTAGCCCGATATGCACATTCGTTTCCGGATATGCACGCTCATTTTGATATATGCACATTCACCCCCGTAGGTGCACATTTGATCTTAGATATACACTCATACTCCACCGAAGAAGACTTAGCCATTTGAAACAAATTATTTAAACAGCTTTTTCAGCAGTTGGAAAAATCCGATGGATGATTTGTTATAAACTTTGTTATAGGCGTATTTTTTTGGATTTCGGGCCCAGCCTTTTCCTTTGGGCATTTTGAGGCCGGTTCTGTGCACAACTTGGCGCTTGATGCTGGTTCGTGAACTGATGCGCTTTTTTAAGCTTGGCTTACGGATTCCGAACTTCATGTCATCCACCCCTAAACTGGTGTTTCCCCAAGTTTAACATGGCTATAGGAAAAAAACGATCAGCTGAGCTGCGATGGCGATAAAGATCAGGGAAAACGGATATGCCGCTGCATACGCAATAGCTGGGTCGTCGGATTCAACCACTTGATTTAATGCCCCCAGAGCAGGCGTGCTGGTCATACCGCCGCACAATGCTCCCAGCGAATGAACAATGCTCAGTTTAAACAGCTTTCTCGCGATGAAAAAGCCGATGATCACAGGAATAACTGTTATAAGTGTGCCGCCAAAAATCAGTCGAAAACCTTCTTCCTGCACGACTTCCAAAAGGCCCTGACCGGCTGTGGTGCCTGCCCCGGCCAGGAACAGAACAAGTCCAAGTTCCTGCACGACATGATTCGACTGACCATGATACCGCACATGAATTGGGCCGAGCTTGCCAAAATGCCCGATGACTAGGGCCGCAAACAAAGGTCCGCCGGCAGTTCCAAGCTTAATCGTGCCAAGCTCGGGAATGTGAAAAGGGATCATCCCAATTAAAATTCCGATCAAAAGGGTAATGCTGATTGAGAAAATGTCGATATTTGTTACCGATAATTTTTTCTGGGCAAACAGATTGGATACCTCGTCCAGACGAGATTCACTGCTCACCATTGTCAGGACGTCCCCGCGGATAAGCGGCATGTTTGGATTTTGGTACAATTCCAGACCAGAGCGCTCGATCCGAGTAACGGTTGTACCATATTCTTGACGCAAATTTAATTCCTTCAAGCTTTTACCGATAATACCATCTGACTCAACAGTGATTTTCTTGAGTTGAATGTTGTCAGGGTTTTCAAGATGGGAGTCAACTTGAACACCTGCATAGTCACGAAACGACTCCAGCTCTGTTGGTGTGCCGACAGCGACAAGTTCATCACCATGTAAAATTACAGTGTCACTAAGCGCAATCATCGTGTGGTCATTACGTATGACTCGGCTGATAACAATTGACTTTTTATTGAGCGCCAATTCTTCCAATGTTTTCTTGTCAAGGCTGGAATTGGTCACTTGAATGGTCATAAATTCAGGTGATTGCTCGGTTTTAATTGGGTTATTTGCGTCTTCCAGGTCTTTTTCCAGATCAATTTTCCCAATTCGAGGGAGCAGCTGGACAAATAAGACGACGACGAGCACTCCGAATGGGTAAGCGATACCGTATCCAACGGAAGCAAGCGGGTCATTGGTGGCTTGAAGGGCTGCAGCAAGTCCCGGTGTAGACGTCAGTGCGCCAGTCATCAAGCCCACACTCAACGCAGTAGACAGGTTAAACAGCTTAGCCACAATAAGTGTTGTGCCAATGGAAACCACAACGATCAGCAATGCTATAATTCCAAATATCAGACCATTTGAACGCATCATGCGGAAAAAGCGAGGTCCTGCCTGTAAGCCGACTGCTACGATAAATAAGCTTAAGCCTAGATTTTGAACGACTGGATACACTTGAAAGCCGAAGTGGCCGAACACCATGGCCACAAGCAGCACTCCAGCCGCACCAAGGCTTATGCCCTTAACCTTGACTGAACCCAAAGCAGATCCAAGTAATAAAATAGCGAATACCAATATCAGTGGTTCATGAAGTAGATCAACAATTGCGTTCATCATGTTCTCCTTTTCACGTGTTGTGTTAATTCTATCTTACGCCGAAATGGGTTTGTTTAAAAGGGGGGAAAAGAAATGTTCATCTTCTTGTCAAGAGAATGGGAGGGTTAAGGATGATTTTACATGGAATATAGGCAGGATCCCACTATTGGTGTATACAAACAAGACGTGCCTAACGTTTAGGCACGTCTAGTCCATGATATGTCTATTTTGGCGTGTTAGCCTGCCAGACCTTGAGCATATCCTCCACATTGAGTTCATCTGTGGTCGATACGACGAGATCTGCCTTTTTCAAAATCTCAGTCTCGCCAACGCCGATTGCCACCATGCCGGCTCGTTTAATGGCTTCAATCCCACTTGCGGCATCTTCAATTCCGATGCAGTCTTGTGGAGATGCTTTTAAACTGGAAGCTGCAAGTAAAAAGATGTCTGGCGCAGGCTTGGAGTTTTCGACTTTTTCTGCATCTGCAATCACGTCAAACACATCAAGAATTTCAAGGGCTTCAAGAACAGTTCTGGCGTTTCGACTAGCGGAGGCCAACCCTAATTTATAGCCGGAAACTTTCAAGGTGTTCAGTAACTCCGGAATTCCTGGAAGCATATCTGCAGGCCCAAGCGTCAGGATCAGTTTCTGATAATGCTCATTTTTTTGTGTGGCGAGCTGTTCTTTTTCTTCGCTGGAAAAATCATCGCTTTTACCGGATTCACCCAGAATAATATCGAGTGAATCCATGCGACTAAGTCCTTTCAGTTGCTCGTTAAACGTGCGGTTCATCGGAATGCCCAGTTCGTCAGCAAGAGCTTTCCAGGCCTGGTAGTGCAGGTCTGCTGTATCTGTGATCACACCATCCAAGTCAAAGATAAAAGTTGTGGCCATCGTGTCACTCCTTTTGGAATACAGAAGTTTTTATTTTTCGGATAATGTTTTGGTGCCAATTGGGATGTGAACAGGTTTGTTTTGCTCAGCTGTATACGTTTGATCCCATACATTAAAGGAGAGGGGAGCTCCGTTTAAAAGTGTTACTTTGAAAAAACGCCCTGTCACGTCGATATCCAGCTGACGTCCCTGATATTGCATATGAAACGTATAACGGTCCCATTGTTCCGGAAGCTGGGGCCTGAAGAAAAGACCGTCTTCCTTGATGCGCATCCCGGCAAAGCCTGACACAATTGAGAGCCATGTGCCACCCATGTTTGCCATATGCAGGCCATCTTTTGTATTTCCGTGTGTGTTATCAAGATCCATCCGAACAGTATCGATAAAATAATGGTAGGCTTTGTCAAGATTACCAAAACGTGCGGCCATCATGCTGAAAATGCAGAATGATAGGGACGAATCAAACGTTGTGACCTGTTCGTAGTATTGGTATGAATTGCGCATAACCTCTTCAGATTGTTCATCCTCAAGCAAAAAGTGAGCGAGTACGGTGTCAGCTTGCTTGCATACTTGGTAACGGTATAGCGTGAGCGGGTGGTAATGCAGGAGCAGCGGAAACTGATCATCTGGAGTCGCTGCCAGATTCCATATGCCCTTCTGCAAGAATGAGTCGTCTTGCGGATTGATTTGCAGGGCTTCGTCCACCGGCAAATACATATGCTCCGCAGCTTCCGCAAATGCAACAAGCTCACTCTCGGAAAATGCCAGCGTCTGCTTCAGATGAGACCATTCCTCAGGTGCTTTTCTTTTTACAAGCTTAGCCATTTTAACGGCCCAATCGAGATTGTATTTCGCCATGACGTTTGTGTAATAGTTATTGTTCACGACACATGTGTACTCATCTGGCCCCGTAACGGCATCAACGCGGAACCGTCCATTTGCATCGAAATGCCCTGTATCCATCCAGAGCCGTGCCGTTTCCAAAAGAAGCTCAGTCCCATAATGAATCATGAAATCGGTATCGCCTGTTGCCAGGTAATATTGAACAAAACTATAAGCAATATCAGCACTGATGTGATACTGAGCTGACCCCGCCGGGAAAAATGCTGAGCATTCTGATCCAGAAATGGTTCGCCATGGGAAAAGTGCGCCTTGTGTATGCCCCATCTCTTTAGCCCGCTGACGAGCACCGTTTAGAATGCCATAGCGATAGAGCAGAAGGTTCTTTGCAATATTCGGCTGCGTCATGATAAACAGCGGGAGCATATAAATTTCCGTATCCCAGAAATAATGGCCTTCATACCCTTCACCGGACAGACCTTTTGCTGAAATGTTGGACTGTGCGTCACGCCCGGCAGATTGAAGCAAATGATACATATTAAAACGAATGCCTTCCTGGAGCTGATCATCACCTTCAATTTGGATATCAGCAGTTTTCCAGAAATCTCTCATATATGCAGTTTGCTTTTCGAAAAAGTATTCAGGCGGTTTATCGATGAGGTTCTCTTGGTGCTCAGCAGATACTGAATCTTTTCTTGAGTCTGTTAAGAAAGTCCGTTTGTCGATTGTGGTTGTTTCTGACAATACAAACGAAGCTGTGGTCGTGATGCCTGTGGCGTCCACCGCAGATGATGATTCAGCACCGGTGAGTTTGATATCAATGGATGAGGCAGCTTTGGCCCGAAGCCCTGAGGTATAGGTTTCAACCTCAACGGTACTCATACCTGAGTTTGTCAGAGAAGCATCCCATACCAGCAAACGCTTGGCATGTCCACTAGCGACTCTGGGGTCGGTGGTATCAATATGATTAACCACATCACCCTCCAGTCGGCTCACCACAGTAACCGGCACTGTCCCGTTAGTGGGCTCCAGTGTGATGTATTGCATAAACAAAGATGGGTGTGTCATTGATGCCAGCCGTTTAAACGTCACCAGCAACTCATGTCCGTTTGATGAGCGCCAGTGCAGCTTCCGAACAGTGATTCCGTTTTTCATATCGAGCTCACGGCTGTAATCAAGCACCTCACCTGTCCATAATGATACCTTTTCCTGATTACCATTTTCTCCGACCCATAGATCTACAGACTGTATATCCATAATGTTTAACTGTTTCTGCTGTGAGTCTGGAAACCCGTGCAGCTTCTCGCCGTAAGTCAGCGGCACGTCATCATAAAACCCGTTGATATACGTCCCCCTGATTGATGTTTCCCCCTCTGGAAAACCTTCTTCCAAATTGCCTCGTACACCGAGATAGCCGTTTCCATTAAAAAACAAGCTCTCTTCTAAAAGTAATGTTTCTAAATCCGTTGCATCAGATCGTATCACCCATGACATAACCTTCACCCTTTATTCAAATCATTCAACAGAAGGAGGGAGGGGCCTGGCCCCATCCGACACATCTGCTGTGTTGTTATTCTTTGACGCCGCCTGATGTGAGGCCTGAGACGATTTGCTTCTGAAAGACGAGTACGATGATCAGTGTTGGTATGGTTACGAGAGCAGTCGCGGCTGCAACTTCTCCCCAGAGAATACTAAACTGGGTACGCAAGAAGGAAATCGCAACAGGGACTGTATGATAGTTTGACTCAGAGTTCATCGTGATCGTCAGCAGGAATTCATTCCAGGCAGCGATAAATGTGATGATAGCAGTTGTAAACACGCCAGGTGCGGCGAGCGGAAAGACAATGCGTGTCAGCGTCTGAACGCGGGAAGCACCGTCAATCGTAGCTGACTCCTCAAGAGCCAGCGGAATCTGATTAAAATGTGTCACCAAAATCCATACCGCCATTGGCAGTGTAATTGTTGAGTAGGGGAGAACAATGAAATAACTGTTCAGCCAGCCAAGCTCGTAAAACATATTATATACCGGTCCGGTCACAACCATTTGCGGAAACATGGAAACAGCAAGCACAAGTCCCAGCAGAACTGTTTTCCCTCGGAAATGGAACCGGGAAATGGCATACGCACAAAATGTTGCTACAGCAATGACGTAAACCGTTGTTGTTGTAGCGACGATAATACTGTTAAGAATCGCTCTCAAAATTCCTTTTTCGAATAAAACGGTTATATAGTTGCCAAACGTTGGATTCTCGGGAATGACATTAAAGGCACCTGTTCCGAATATTTCACCACTCGATTTGAAAGAAGTGATGAAAATCCAGAAAAATGGAAAGACCATAATAAACAGGTAAGCTACTACAAACAGGCCAAAAATGACCCAAAAACGTTTTTTAGCTCCACTCATTTTCACACACTCCTTTACTAATTTCGATCGAGCAGATCTCTGCCCAGTAATCTAACGAATACCATGGCAATCGCCGCAACGCAGAGGAACATCAGCATAACAACAACAGAACCGTAGCCAAAGTTCGTCTGACCGAACATCAATTTATATGCATAAATTGACATCGTTTCTGTTGCGCCACCAGGGCCGCCCCTGTCAAAACGTAAATCAGATCAAACACTCTGAAAGCGTCAAGCGTTCTGAACAACAGGGCGACTAATATAGATGTTTTCAACAAAGGTAATGTGACCTGGAAAAAGCTTTTAATCTTACCGGCGCCGTCAATGGAGGCTGCTTCATATAGTGATTTTGGGATATTCTGCAAACCGGCCAAAAGTAAGAGCGCCATATACGGCGTTGTTTTCCACACATCTGCCAGAATGGTCGACACCATTGCCCCGGTCCCGCTCAGCAATAAATCCTGAGATTGGGCAACAAGACCAATGTTTTCAAAAAAGTGTGCGACAACACCGCTGCTGCCGTCATATAAATAATTCCACATCATCGCGGCCACTGCTGTCGGTATTGCCCATGGTATGAGTGACGTCGTTCGGACAAATCCCTGACCGAATATCGCCTTGTTCAAAATCAGAGCCAATCCAAGCCCCAGTACAAATTCAAACGCGACAGACACGGTCGTGAACAAGACTGTATTCCACAACGCTGTTCGGATTCGTGCATCACCCAGTGCTTCTTTGTAGGCGGAGAGGCCTGTGAAGTTGGAAGGGATGATGCTGTTGTTGAAATCGTCCACAAGAGCGGGTAAGTTTTCACCGTGCTCCAGATCATAAGATTCATTTAAATTGGCGACAAGCTCTGCTGTGTCATCATGCAACTCTTCAATTTCTGCCCGTTCGTCGGAGGATATTTTAATGACTGAGCTTTGATCTTCATAGTTTTCAGCGACACTGTCTATACGATCAATTGTATCTTCAACTGCGGCCTTATCTTCAGTGTCACTTACATTTTCCAAATCCTCATCTAGAAAGAGCGATACATATAAAGCCGTTTCATTAAACAGGCTCGTATTGAAACGTTCATTCAAATACAGCCCGGACTTCTGCGGGTCATTCAGCTGATAGTCGAACAACGTATATGTCATCGACTGAACAACGGGCCACAGAGAAAACACGCCAATTAACAAAAGCGTAGGCACAATATAAAGCCAGCCCGTAAACCCGGGTTTCTGTTTCATGACACTCACCTCACTTAATCTGTAAATATTGAGAAACGACGGAATGGTAATAGTTTCGTATAAGTACATCCATCATAGTTTCCGTAAACTGCGAACTAACTTATGACTGCCTCATGCGGCCGCTCGGGGGAAACACTGCGCTTTCCGCGGGGGCTGCTGAGCCTCCTCGGTCTAACGACCTCCGGGGTCTCACCGAGGCTTTGCATCCCGCAGGAGTCTCCGTGTTTCCCCCGAGCTTGGTTAAAGCGTGCTAATGTCCCAGACAAATATGCGTGCAGAACCGTCCAAGCCACTGAATTAAATAGAGTGATTTGAGAGGAGGGAAGTCTACTCCTGCGGGAACAGCACGAGTCCTACTTTATCGGAAATTTCACCTCAGATATCGGAAATTCTGAGGGGTATATCGGAATTTTTGAAGTGTATATCGGCGTTTTCAACTCATATATCGGAAAATCACATGAACTTGTCATATAGGACGTAACTTAAAACTTCTCCTAGAATATTTAAATAGGTTTATAAAGTTTTCACTGGTTCGCAGTTTTTGTCTAGTGCTAGCTCGTTATAGAGAGTGTAAAATAGTTTGTGTAAATAGAAATGACGATTAAACGATCTTCATTTAAAAAAGGAAGCCCCTTTCTGTAGAATAGAGTTAGCGACAACATTCACAGAAAAGAGGTCTTCCCTATGAACCATCTTACTACAGATTTAATCGAAGCACTAGCCCAAAAACAAGACATTGAAGAGGTTTTTCGTCGCCATCTTGAGACAGCTGTTAATCAGTTGTTAAAACATGAACTAACTGCTTTTCTGGATTATGAACCCTATGCCCGCGAAGGATTCCATTCTGGTAACTCACGGAACGGATTCTACGATCGCACCTTTAAAACAGAATATGGTGAACTTCAGCTTGCGATCCCCAGAGATCGAAATGGTGAATTCCAACCGGAAACTCTCGCTCCGTATCAGCGTTCCAATGACACGTTGGAACAGTTTGTCATTCATCTTTATGAAAAAGGCATCACAACCGATGAAATTGCAGATTTGATGGAGCGAATGTATGGACATCATTATTCCAGACAAACCGTATCCAACTTCACGCAGCTGGTTGCGGAAGATGTACAGGCTTTTCATGAACGGAAACTGGAGAAACGATATGTCTGCATCTATCTGGATGCAACGCACATTCCCATTCGTCGTCAAACGGTTGAAAAGGAAGCCGTTTATATTGCCATCGGCATTACCGAGGAAGGAACGAAAGAAGTCCTAGACTTCACCATCGCACCAACAGAATCGACGCATGTTTGGGAAGAAATGATCCAACACCTACAAGCGAGAGGATTGGAACAAGTCCTTCTATTCATTTCGGACGGTTTACCCGGCATGACGGACGCCATTCACCGTGTTTATCCAAAAGCCAAGCATCAGGTCTGCTGTGTTCATGTTGCCCGCAACATTGCCAGTAAAGTGCGGGTGAAAGACCGCCCAGCCATTCTGGATGATTTTAAAAACGTCTACCAAGCCAAGGATCGGGACGAAGCCGTGGATGCCTTGAATGCATTCCAGGACAAATGGAAAAAGATTTATCCACGTGTGATTGACGCGGTGGTTGGGAACGAACAGCTATTAACGTTTTATGATTTCCCTGCTTCCATTCGCCGTAGTATTTACTCAACCAATCTCATCGAAGCATTTAATAAGGAAATTAAGCGATACGTGAAACGCAAAGAACAATTTCCCAACGAAGATGCCTTGGAGCGATTCCTGGTTACTCAATTCTTAGATTATAATCAAAAATTCGGTATCCGTTGCCACAGGGGATTTGATCAAGCTAAGCCAGAATTACTGCATATGTTTGAAGATCAACAGGTGCAGGCTTAATCTCAAGTTCGCCATCCTTGACCATGTTTCGCGGTCGTGGTGGTGCATGAATGGAGAGATGGCAAAAATAAAGCCCTAAGGGCTCCATCCGCACCACGACCGATCTTTTTCTCCGCTCTCGCTGGTCGGAAACCCTGAATCCAACATAACAAATCGCAAAGAAGAGGCAACAATATGGTCAAGGACAAGCAGCTGTCACTGTGGCTCAAAAAGAAATTTTCCTGAATTTACCTATCAGCTAGCCGTTCTACCAGAACAGGGTTATTTACACAAAATTATTGACGCACCCTCGTTATAATTCCAAAAAACAAATGTTATGTGGTATGGGTTATATTAAGAGATTAATATAAAAGTGAAGCTTCCTATGAATGATTCACAGGAAGCTTCACTTGTTGGGCTGTTATTCTTCCGGTAGTGCCTCCTTAATCCCGGATACAGCGTCTTCCAAACCTTCACCAGAACTCAAGTATTTGTGTGCGTTGATCATAATCTGATCGGACACTTTGTTGTAGTCAGGTGAAACTGGGCGTGCGATTGTGTTATCAAGCGCATTTTTAAACCCAGGGTAGGATAGCATAACGTTGGCATCCTTAACATCTTCATCATCAAGAAGTGCATTGTAACCAGGGATATAGCCGCCCTCGGTTGCCATGATCTTCTGGCCTTCTTCACCAGCTGCGAACTTGATGAACTCCCAAGCCCCGTCTACGTGCTCGGAATTTTTATTAATACCCAGCAGCCAGCCGCCAACAGAACCGCCATTAGGGAGCGGAGCAATACCTACATCATCAACAGAAACAGTGACACCGTCTTCTTCACCGTTAATACGGCCAAATTGATATGGCCAGTTACGGGCAAATACGGCATTGCCCTGTTCAAAGTTTGTATGTGTTTCGCCTTCTGTGTAGTTCAGCAGATCCTGTGGTGAAAAATCAGCGGTTGTAAATTTATACATTGTTTCTAGTCCACCATCGATATCACTAAAGGCATCTGAAAACTCATTGACGTTAACTGTCAGACCCTCATATTGTTTTGACTGATAAAGGAAGCCGAATTTCGTATCAGCTTCACCAACATAGGATTCAGCCATATCATAGAGCTCTTCATACGTATAATCGCCATTCTCAAGCTTTTCTGCGTCTTCATCACTCACAATATCACTGCGATAATACATCAAACCAACATCAGGGAAAAATGGCAGGGTATACTGTTTACCCTTGTAATTGCCGGAATCCATTGAACCCGCGTTAAATTCATCCTTGTTTACATCTGCGTCTTTCATGAACACATCAATCGGCTCCAAGAAACCGGCTCCTGCGAACTCACCAGCCCACACAACATCGAGTGAAAGCACGTCGTATTCGCTTGAGCCACTTGTCAGTGAGTTAAGCAGTTGGTCATGCATTTGTGCAGAGTCGTTTGTTAAAGGATCCCACTCCACCGTGTACTTATCCTGGCTTTCGTTAAACGCTTCAATAAGGTTTTTCGTTGCAGGAGTGTTATCATTTTGGGCACCGAACTTGAGTGTAACTTGTTCAGACGATTCGGCGTCTCCGTTGTTATTTCCGTTATTGCCTGTATCACCTGAATTACCCTCTTCGGCATTTCCATTATTGTTACCACCACAAGCTGCAAGTGCCAGGATCAATATAAGCGACAGTAGCCCTAACCATGTTTTCTTGTTTCTGATTCTCATTTAGGTTGACCTCCTTTTATAATCTACTTTAAGTGTAAGTGCTTTCATGATATAATGATATTATAAACTTACGATTTTTAACAAAAAATTACTATGTCTCAAAAAAGGGAGACGGGGCGATGAAAAATTCGCGTATTGATGGAGAAGTCATCCGGCAGTTTCTAGAAACCCGGCAGGAGAACGAGGAGAGTCTGTTCGCTCACCCTTCGTACACACTTGAGCAGGATTTGCTGTATTGGGTGGAACTGACGGATGAACAGCGCGCCTCACGGGTTCTCGATCAGATTAATGCTGCCCAGCGTGCACGGCTTTCTGACAGCCAGGTCCGTTCGTTGAAAAATTCTCTTATCTGTTCCTGCACATTATTTACACGAGCAACCATCAAAGCTGGTGTGACGCCGGAATATGCTTATGATATGAGTGATATCTTTATTCGGAAAATCGAAAACACAAATGGACTCGATCAGCTGCATAAATTGGAATACGATATGCTGCACCACTTTATACAGGCCATCCGTGATTACAGACAAAATCCTTATCAAAATGAAATTGTAAACAGGGCGATTCATTATATTCATGAAAATATTTTGCAGCCAATGACTTTGGAAAAAATCTCAGAAGCCATTAATGTGAGCCCGAATTATTTGTCAGCCTTATTTCATTCTGTAACCAATATCCGTATGAATGCCTATATTAATAAAAAGAAAGTCGATGAATCCAAATACTTTCTGAGCCACACGGACTCCACACTTCTTGATATTGCACTTCTCTTCGGATTTTGCAACCAAAGTTATTACACAAGGGTATTTAAGGAACATAATGGTATCACACCAGCCGCTTTCAGAAGGCGACATGCTGATGAAGATGTGGAAAAAAAGCATGCCAAACCTGAAGCGGTCAATTAATAGCCAAAAAAACAGCCCGGAATCTCCATTCCGGGCTGTTTTTATCGTATTTAATCAGTGTAATCAAACGTCTCCTGTTTGGAGCCGTCTTGTTTATAAATGATCAATCGTGTGCCTTGTTTTTGGGCAACGTTCTTTCCATATTCCACAGCTTCGTCCTTGTTGTCAAACGTCTTGGCAGCTTGTTTGGCGTCTTTTGATCTCACTGCCCACTCACCATTATTCTGGGGTTCGACAAACTCTGCTTTATCCATTAATTCGGGACGCGCACTGTCATCAGATTCGTGCTCCTTTGGTTTACCTTGTTGTAAATATTGCTCGCGTTCATGCGCGCTGGCATCCTTGTACCATTCTTTTGCTTGTTTGGTCGCAATGGGGATGGCACGTCCTTCATCGTAACCTTCATCCACCATCGCGTTGGCAATATCAATTGCTTTTTTTCGGGCAGCTTTATTCAAGTTCTTCATTGAACTCGGATAATCATTTAAGTCCCAGGGCATGCTCATTCCTCCTTAGGTTTATTTTGTGTATAAATACCCTTGTTTACATATGTTTAATCTTTTTACAGCTTGTTTAAATACATGTAAACCGGGAATAAACAAATCAGAAAGACGTGTCCAATATGGGGCGTCTGAAAACAGCAATGGAGGGATCAAGGATGAAACCAAGTGTAAAAGAGTTTAAAGACGATACAAAACTGAAAGAAGAAGTTAAAAGTCTAGCAGAAAAAGGTGTTTCAAAAGATACCCTTTATGTCTTATCACATGATGATGACCGCACTGATCGTGTTGCCGATTCAGTTGATGCGAACAAGGTAGGCTTGAGTGAACAGGAGTTAAGTACGTACGTCGGTAATATTTTTCGCAAAAAAGGTGACGAATTGCGTGCTAAATTTCAGGAACTCGGATTTCCTGAGCAAGAGGCAGGAGATCTGGAAGAAAAATTGGATCACGGCACCATTCTTCTCGTAAATACCAATCCAGATGTGTAATAAAACAGAGATACGAAAGCGGCCAGGTTCATGAACCTGGCCGCTTTTAGGTCTGTTTAGCTTTAAGAATTTCAGGGAAAATTAATTGATAAAGAATACACTTTCTCATTATTGAAGCAGTAAACACAAGGAGGTATAACAATGGCAGAACGTTTTAAAAACAAAACCGTGATTGTAACTGGTGGAGCAAGGGGCATTGGTGAAGCGACTGTCAGAGCGTTTGCTGAAGAAGGTGCCAATGTTGTGATTTCAGATGTGTCTGATGATGGACAGAAGCTATCAGATGCACTCAACCAGGAAGGCTACGAAACGGTCTTTACAAAAGCAGATGTAACGAATGAGAAAGAAGTGGAGCGGCTTGTTATGACAACCGCAGAAAAGTACGGCCGTTTGGATGTCATGTTTGCCAACGCTGGAATTGCTGTCGCCTCACAGGTTCATGAAATGGACTATACAGATTGGAAAAAGGTTATTGATATCAACTTGAATGGCGTTTTTCTATGTAATAAATATGCGATTGCGCAAATGCTGGAACAAGAGGGCGGCGGAGCCATCGTCAATAACGATTCGATTCATGGGTTTGTCGGAAAGAAAGACACTGGCGCTTATAGCGCAGCAAAAGGCGGTGTGAAGCTGCTGACTCAGACGGAAAGCGCCGAGTATTCAGCCAAAGGGGTTCGTATCAATAACGTGAATCCGGGATATATCGATACGCCACTTTTGGATATGCTTCCGGAAGAAAGGAAGCAAGCGCTTGTCGATCTTCATCCCATCGGACGTCTGGGTCGTCCTGAAGAAGTGGCTAAAGCCGTTCTCTTTCTTGCCAGTGAGGACGCTTCCTTTATTACAGGCGCAAGCTTGCTGGTGGACGGCGGCTATACAGCAGTTTAATATAGATAGTCAAAAAAACCACCTGAAGCATATCGGGTGGTTTTAGTATTTATCCAGATAAACTAGCTGTTTCTTAAATACCTGCTACAATGGGGTTAATGACCTATGAGTCTGTCCGACGGAATGAAAGTATTACCAGATAAATGGGTGGAATGCCGGACTTTCATGTATAATTAATATTACAAAGTGAAGATTGAACGGAAAAAGAAAGGGGCATTCCACCATGGCACCATTTAAGCCTTATTCAGTGGAACAAGGAGAGCTAATCCCGACGTATTTTGGGGATTTGATTCCTTCTGATCACCTTGCTCGCACTGTTAACGACATTGTTGATGAACTAAATATTTCTCATATGACAATTCACTATAAAAATCGTGGTCAAGAAGCTTACCATCCGAAGATGTTGATTAAGATTCTCTTTTATGGCTATCAAACGGGTGTGTTTTCATCCCGTAAATTGCATACGGCAATTCAAGAAAGCATTCCCTTTCGCTGGCTGGCCGGTGGCCAGAAGCCTGATCACCGCACTATTAGTGATTTTCGAAAAAACAACATAAATAATTTGGCCCCTTTATTTAGTCAGGTTATTCTAATCGCTAAAGAATTAGGTCATGTATCCATGGCACATGTAAGCATTGACGGTTCAAAGTTCAAGGCTAATGCTTCAAAGCACAAAGCGATGACACGCGGCTATATGAAAAAAGAAATTAAGCGTATGGAACAGCTTATTGCCGATCACTTGAACGAAGCCCAGCTGCAAGATGCCATCGAAGATGAACAAACGGAACCCACAAGTCGAGGTATACAAGATTATCAAAAGCGCCTGGAAACGATCAAGGAAGCATTACAAAAACTAGAAGAACGCAAACCTGAATCAGCTTTAGCAACAGCTGACAAGGACCAGGCTAATTTTACGGACGATGATTCACGAATTATGAACACCCGGACACAAGGCGTGATACAAGGCTACAATCCACAAGTTGCAGTTGATTCAGACCGTGGATTTATCGTTGGAATGGCCATGAGTAATAATTCCAGTGATCAACAACAGTTTGAAAATGTCTTATCCTCCATTCGGGAGAATATGGGTGCCATGCCAGAGATTGTTACAGCAGATGCCGGTTATTTTAGTGCAGCCAACATTCAACAAGCCGAAACCTATGGAGTAGATGCCTATATTGCAGCAACCAAAGAAGGCAAACAAAATGGTAATCCTTATGACAAGTCGAATTTCACTTATGACCAAGAGCAAGATACATATATCTGCCCTATTGGTCAAAACATGGTGCTTAAAAAAGTTAAATACCGCCATCATGAGACCAGACCTACAACATGGATTTATGAAGGTCAAGCATGCTTAGACTGCCCCTTTCAAAGTGAGTGTGTAAAATCTAAAACAGGCAAAAGAACTATACAACGTACAGAAGCTGATCCAATACGTGAAGCTATGAGAACGAAAGTTCAAAGTGACGAAGGGAAAGACATTTACAAGAAACGTAAAGCAATTGTAGAGCCGGTGTTTGGGCAACTGAAAGCGTGTCAAGGCTTTCGGCAATTTCACCTCCGCGGAAAAGAAAAAGTTTCGGGTGAATTTGTGCTGCTTGCGTTGGCTCATAACCTTAGGAAGCTTCATTTTCTTAAGCATCCAAAAAATGTGTTAAAGCAAACAAGGGATAAGTCTGTCCAAAATCTGAAAAAGTTATCATAAAGGGCACGGATAAGGCTGGATTTAAACACTATTCACTTCAAAATAGCGTTTTTTTGGAGAAATATGCTCAAAAAGTTAAATCTGACCCCTTAAATAACATTCCGTCGGACAGACTCCTATGAAAGGTGCGGGTAAGGATGATTTTGCTTGAATCTGAATTAGAAGAAGCGGGCTATTTTCAAATTAAAGGTGATTTGGCCCGGCTGGCATGTGTGCAGCGGTTGTTCGCCGATACGTATACGTTTGAAAATCTTGACGTCCTCTTAGGGCGGAATCACAAACTCAACGAAGCACAATTGACTGAAAAAATTTTAGTTAAAAGACGCGGCGGATTGTGTTATGAACTAAACGGAGCCCTGTATCTTGTCCTTAAATCACTTGGGTTTGATGTGACCATAGCTGCAGCAACGGTATGGTCTGAATCAGGGTGGATTATAGACCGGACCCATACAGTCATTTTGTATTACAAGAATGACAATATGTATATGCTCGATAGCGGCTCTGGCAGCAATCTAGCTCTGCAGCCGTTACAATTGGATGGCTCCGCTGTGTCAGCACCTTCAGGGGTTTTTCGTCTTAGAACTGAAACAACAGAGCGGGGAACGATTGTGTCTGAGAAGAAAGGGCCTGATGGATGGATACTGCGTTATGCCTTCGAACCAGTAGAGGTTGGCTTTGATGACATCAACCGGATAAAGAAGATGATTCATCACCACCCGGAATCCCCGTTTAACCGGTCCCTGCTCATTGCCAAGACGACGGCGGATGGTACGATTTCCATTAATAATGAGCGTTTGAGCAAAAAATGGATTGGAAAGTCAGGGCAAGTGGTGAAAGAAGAACGGATTGAGTTTAAAGATCATGAGCACCTGTTGAAATGTATTGAACCTATTGTTTCAGAAGCGACGTATGAGGCTGTGGCTGCGTACACAACAATCAGCCATGAATAAATGTATGATAAAAAACACACCGTTCAATCTTACCTAAGATATTTTGAACGATGTGTTTTATTTTAAATTTAAATGAGTAGTAGAGCAATGATAATACCGACAGCACTCATCATTATGGAGAATGAAATATTGGTTTTTGTGATATAGTAAGGCGAAATACCGAGATGCTGAGCAGTTAGTGTTGCATTAATCCCGTATGGTGCTGAAGCGGAAGTTGCTAATGCGGAAACTATTAATACAATTCCAATCGCTAATGGATTAATCAGATCAAATAAAGGTCTGAGCACCTCAATAAGTATAGCTATTGTTGCAATGGGATGAACACCAATCATAGCCATAAAGAAGTATATTAAAGTAACGAATATAAATATTAACACATAATAATTTCCCATTCCTTCAAGTGTTGCTTGTAATAAGTCCGGGATGTGCGTGTGGTTAAACCCTGTCGAAAATATGCCAAGAGACAAGAATAAAACAGTGAAATTTTGTAACTGGTTGTTATAAGACTTCCAGCTCTTCCAACCAAATGATATGAATGTCATAATGCGTTTTTCAAAAAAAGACCAAATTAAGGAGAAAGGTAGAATTGTTATGGAGACAATTAAAATAAAATCTCCTTTATAAAAATGATTGAGTGAAATGATGGTTAAGAAAAACAAACTTAGAACCACACTTAATTTTCCAAGTGTCTTGTATAGATTTGCCCCAGTCGGTTCTGTGGGTAGAATAAACTCTCTAGAAAACTCTTTGCGATTCAAAAACAAATCCACAATCGTCAGAAACAGTGAAATTCCAAGCAAGTAGGGTAAATAAGTTAAAAAACTAACCCCGGTTTCACTGATTGTAATACCAACTATTATCTCCATCGGGCTCCAAATGGCAGCAAGTGAAAAGGTTCTTAACGTTGTTTTAACAATAAAAGCGTTTCGTTTAGGCTTGCTTACTTCTTTAATTTTCTGCAGTAAAATGGTTTGTGCAATATAAATTGCTGAAATATTTATAAATACCAACAGACTATAGGTTGCAGTAACACTTTTTCCGTAAATGCTGGAGAGTTTATTATCAGGTGAGTGAATAAATTCACCAATTGACCTGTCATATTCTCCTATGGTAAAAGCGCTTGCTATCCAAGGTAGCATACTTAAGAATAGAAGCATTGGGAAGGAGGATAGCATTTGAGATGGGATGGAGTACCAATCTGCTCCTGATATTAGATTCATAATGACGCCGACTATAAAAAACAAACTGCTCATTATTTTAAATAGATTCGTAGCGAAAAACCATGATATAAAAAAAGTCAAGAATGCTATCCAGCTTATAATAAAGTGGAGCACGGATGAATCCACGATTAAACTGAATAAAAAAAGAATGAATAATCCGCCATATAAAATATAAAAGTAATTGCGCCACATGGATAACACCTCTTTTCATTAAAGAAGAGGCTAAGGTTTTCTCAGCCTCTTCTTTTGATCATCTTCAATTACTTTGCATTTTTTATAACCTTAAGAAAGTCATTTACAAAACGCTCACCATCAACTGCGTTACAGATATTAACATTGGGTTTTTTCTTTAAGATATTGCGAAAGTCGCAAATTGTTTGTCCATAACTTAATGGACTGATGGTTTCTATGTCGACATAAAATTTTTCGGTTTCAAGGTAAGAACGATCTAGAAAATATCCTATTGTAAGTGGATCATGAAGAGCGCACCCGTTTTTTCCATATAATTTCTCACTGAATTCTCTATACACTTTTGTACTATTTAATACAAAATCATAATATTTGGTTCCTTTAAGTTGTTCTATATTTTCTTGTGTCATATAGGTCTGGGTTGTTACATCCAAGCTCACAAGCGTAATCTCTATGCCAGAGTGGAATACGATACGGGCAGAATCTGGATCAGCATAAATATTGAATTCTGATGTTGGGAGTTTATTCCCTCTACCAGCTTTTGAGATAAGTCCGCCCATAATAATGACTTCATCTATCCATTCAGCTATTTTTGGCTCTTTTCTAAGTGCGAGTGCTAAGTTGGTTACAGGTCCAACCATGATTAATGACAGGTTACCTTGAAATTCTCTAGCTTTCTCTATAATAAAGTCCGGAGCAAACTGGGTCTCTTGATGAGGTTCCAACTGAACATCATCAAGTGAATTTCCTATACCATCTGTTCCATGGACTCGGTACTCATATTCTGGCTCACGGAGAAGGGGACGGCTCGCGCCAGGAAAAACAGAGATCTCCTCACAACCAATGAGCTTTAATACTTTCCTTGTGTTCGGAATAACCATTTCAACAGGAACATTGCCACTAACGGTTGTAATTCCCAACAGGTCTATTTGCTTGCTTTCAACACCATAAATAATCGATAATGCATCGTCTACTCCTGTATCAACATCCAGGATGACTTTATTATTTAATTTAGTCATATCACTACCACCTTTTATTATATTTAAAAGAAGAACATACCTACGATTGCTCCATTAAGTAAGTTAGCAAATGTGGCAACCATTAAGGATTTGAAAGCGAGCCCCTGTATTTCATGTTTTCTTTTTGGGGCTATACCAATCATAATGCCAAGAATAATACCTATTGAGCCTACGTTTGCAAAGCCAGCCAGAGCAAATGTCATAATTGCAGCTGACTTGTCAGAAAACTGTCCAATCATATCAGAGAATGAAGTGAAAGCGACGAATTCATTTAAAATGATTTTTTCCCCAAGGAGACCTCCAGCCATAAATGCTTCATTCCAAGGGATTCCAATTATAAAAGCAAAAGGAGAGAAGATATACCCAAAAATCATCTTTAAAGAGATATCTCCCAGGCCAAAAATTGATCCTACACCGCCAAGTATTGTATCAATCAAAGCCACAAGCCCAATAATCGTAATAAGAATCATTGCTGCGTTGACAGTAAGACTGACTCCATCACGAGAACCTTCAATTATAGCATCCATGAATGTTGATTTTTCCCCATCTTCACCACCGGTTGGTGTGAATGTATCCACATTCCGCCACTCGGAATCATTTAATTCATCTGTTTCAGGAATGAGAAGCTTAGCCATCATTAGACCTGCAGGGGCTGACATAATTGCGGCTGACAGCAGATAATCAATTGGTATACCGAGTGCTACAAGTCCAAATAAAACAGCACCTGACACTGAAGCAAGTCCACCAACCATAATGGCAAATACCTGCGATCGTGAAACATGATTGATATATGGTTTTACGGATATGGCTGATTGTGTCATACCCAGAAACATATTCGTGACGGCGTTGGTCGATTCCACATAGCCCGTTTTCATAAATTTAGAAATAAACCCACCCACGACGCGAACAAAAAATTGCATAATTTTAAAGTGATATAATAATGCAATCAGAGCTGTGAGAAATACCATAATTGTTAAAACATTGATTACAAAAATAGAGCCAACGGGACCTTCTTTATCAGCTAAATCACCAAAAACAAACTTTAAGCCTTCTTGACCTGATTGCATAACGGCATCTACCCCGTTAGAAATGACCTCAATAAATGCGATGCCGATACTCCATTTAAATACAATAAACCCAAGTATAACCTGTAAAATAAAGCCGATAGCTATCGTACGGAAGCTGATTGCTTTTTTATTTTCCGAAAGAATATACGTAATTCCAATTAAAATTGCACATCCCATCAAACCCCACAAAATAGATATCATAACTTTTCACCCCTTACTTGTATTTTAATTTTTTAAATACTCATCAACAGCTTCTTTAGTTGGCATACCAGGTTGAGCACCTAATGTTTGCACTGCCAGTGCAGCTGCAGCATTTGCAAATAAACACGCTTGTTGTAATTTACTTCCAACAGCTATTTGGTATGCTAAAGCGCCATTAAAACAGTCTCCCGCCCCGGTTGTATCAAGAGCTTCAACTTTAAAACTCGGTACTTTGATTTTGGTGTTATTTTCGTAAAAATAACAACCCTCTTTTCCTTCAGTGACAATAAGTTTGTGCGCATACTTTTGCATGAAATTGTGATGGCTTGATATTAATTGTTTAAGCTCAATAGCATTCGGTGTTAAAAAGGTGGCCCCCTTTAAAATTGTTTCGTTTAAAGGTTGGGCTGGAGCCGGGTTAACAATTAACTTCTTTTCGTGCTTCATACAAAATTCACTTAAAGCCGTGGTTGTTTCAATTGGCGTTTCAAGTTGTGTAATAATTACATCACTTTCTAGTAATAAAGTTTCATGTGCCCCTAGATAACTTGGTGTTAAGTCTTTATTAGCCCCTGGTACGATAATAATTTGGTTGTCACTATTACTTAGCACTATAGAAGCAACACCAGTGCTCTCGTCTGTAACCGGTTCCACACCGCTTAAAAAAATGTTTTCGGAGTTCAGGGATTTAACAATATCTGCAGCAAAATTATCGGAACCAACTCTCCCAATCATATTTGTATGAGCACCAAGTCTAGCGGCCGCAACAGCTTGATTGGCCCCTTTACCACCATGCATAGTGTAAAAAGCCTGTCCAGCTATTGTTTCTCCAACTTCTGGAGGGCGATTTGTTTGTACGACTAAATCAACGTTTATACTTCCTACAACACTAATAATGGGTCTATTCATGAAAATCCTCCTTTCGTGTAGTGCTTCCATATACCAATTCTGTGGGAAGCTGGATATGAATTTGTTTGACTTTTTCTTTATTAATTAACTGAAGAAGCAATCGACTTGCCTTTTGACCAATTTGATACACAGGTTGAGCGATAGTCGTTAATTCAGGGTATACCATTCTACCAAGTTCAATGCCATCAAACCCAACGAGTTGCAAATCATTTGGAATAGATTTATTTAATTTTAAAGCTGTTTTTAGAAAAGCCATGGCAATTACATCGTTGCTACAAAAAGAGCATCAACTTCTGGGTACCGTTTAAAAAATTGATGTGCTTTATTCTCAAGAATTTTCAATTCATTTCCTGTTTCAAATATAATAGGTTCAAGATTTAGGTTATTCATTTCTTCAAAGTAACCCTGATATCTTTCAAGAAAAGGTATGGCAGTATTCGATCCTTTTATGAGGGCAATTTGGCTGGAGCCTGAATTGTACAAATGTTGCACTGCTGTTTTTGCGCCTTCCACGTTATTCACTGTAACAGAAGGAAAGCGTTTCTGGTCGGCACGGTCAATTGCAATGACTGGAAAATTGGCTTCAAGCCATGATTCTGGTGTTTTTGGGTGTGTAGCTAAAATAGCTCCATCAACATAATTTTGTTTGAACATATTTAAATATTGTTTTTCTTTTTCCGCGCTTCCATCTGAATTGCAAAGTAAAACGGTGTAACCGAGTTCAGAAGCAACATCTTCAATGGCACGTGTCATTTCTGGAAAAAAGGGATTGGTTATATCTGGAACGACTAGCCCAATCACATTTGATTTTTTATGAAATAGAGTTCGCGCAATCATATTTGGTTGGTAATTTAATTTGGCAATTGCTTTATCAATTCTTTCCCGACTTATGGCGCTAACGTAACCGCTGTTGTTAAGAGCACGTGATACAGTGCCGACAGACACCCCAGCTTCTTTAGCCACCTCCTTAATAGTTGTCAAAAATATAACCTCCATTTTTTATATGTGTTACCGGTTACACACATAGTATAATGAATTTTATATTGTGTCAACACAAAAATGAATCCGTTTTCTATTTATCAAGCACATATCTTTTTCAGCCGAATAGGCTAACAGTGGTTAGAAATACGTGTTTTGAAAGGGGGCGTGAGGATGGCGAATAGGCCTCCGATTCTTCAACCGGGTGATACGGTGGGAATTGTGACGCTTGGAAGTCCGTTAGATGCGGCGACGATCAATGCTCGTATTCAAATATTGCAGGGGATGGGATTTCAGGTTGTTGTTGGACAGCATGTATATGATTATAATGGTTTCTTAGCTGGGACGGATCAAGAGCGGGCAGCAGATTTGATGGATATGTTTATGAATGATCAGGTAAAAATGATTCTCCCTGTTCGAGGCGGAGTCGGTGTGTCAGGGATTTTTCCATATCTCGATTTTTCGGTCATACGCAGGCACCCGAAAATTGTTTCCGGATATAGTGATGTCACAAGTCTCCTGAACGTACTGGCACAGTTCGGTGACCTCATCACGTTTCATAGTTTGCTTTTGATTAATTTCACGCCGTACACGCCTGCTTATAATTATAATCAATTTTTCACGGCAACATCGAGAACAGCGGCTCCGCGAGTGATTGAAAATGCTAATGGCATTATGCAGGTGGGAAAGGTACCTGGCAATGTGACAGGCCCACTCGTTGGCGGGAATCTTACATCTTTTATGGGACTGCTGGGAACCCCTTATGAGATCGATACAACTGGAAAAATTTTATTCCTGGAAGAAACTAATGAGCCGATTAACACCGTTTATCGGTATTTGAACGAACTGATTTTGGCTGGAAAGTTTGACGATTGTATCGGGATTGTTATGGGACAGTGTACTAATTGCCCGAATTCGTATGGTCAAAATTATGAGGAACTTATTGATCAAGTATTAACCCCACTCGGAAAACCGCTGCTCATCAATGTTACTGCCGGCCACAGTTATTATAAGGCAGCTATTCCAATTGGAGCTGTTGCGAATTTGGATACAGTTAATGTTCGGTTGACAGTGCTTGAACCGACTGTCAGCCTAGTGGAAGAAGGGTGAGAGGAAGGTGAAAATAACACCAAAAAACCGCTCCTGTAAGAGGAACGGTTTTTTTGATCCATAGCTTTATTGTGCCAGATCTTCCGAATTGATCACCCAAATGGCTTTTCCGCTTTGAAACGGGTCACTGAAGTGCAGTTCATAAGATTCTGCTTCAGGAACATCGAAGGGAATCTCACCACGGAGTTTTTTGCCGGCTGGAATGGCACCGTCGAATTGTCCCTTGGTTCCTTCCGTTAAAATGGTTGTTGAATAGCTGTAGCCTTCGTCATCATAGAGTTCAACATTCATGATTGAACTCATAGTAGCCTCTTCGTCTGAATTATTTTCAGCGGTCAGATTAACGACGATGAATTGATCATTTTCAGGTGTGTCAAATTCACCACCTGGCTCGATGCGGGCTTCGTTTAGGGTGATTTTAACACCATTAAAGTTAACGGCTTCACCTACATTTAACGATTCAGTGCTGTCCGAATCGTCTTCAGTATCGCCGTTTTTTGCTGCATTGTTGCTGTTTGACCCTTCTTCATTGTTTGCCGCGCTGACATCTTTCTCAATATCACTTTCACCGCATGCTCCAAGAAACAACATCATAAATACCATGGCCAAAGCCATTAAACCATACATTTTCTTCATTCCTAATTCCCCCTTATTTGTTATAGCTCAATTGTAACAATAAGGGTATACAAAAAAATGAACTTCTGAATCTGGGAATTTTATTTGATTTAGAAAGGATGCCAGACATATAAAACCGGTACAGAACAATGTTGATCTGTACCGGCATGAAATGCAGCCATTTATTCCAGTAACCCCTCGTCTTTAAGAAATTCTTCAGCAACTTCATGAGGCGATCGGTCTTCAAAATCAACCTGATAATTCATCTTGCGCATCTGATCATCATTGATTTTACCGCCGAGCTGATTAAGAATCTCTTCCAGTTCAGGATATTTTTCTAGTGTTTCTTCCCGGAGAAGTGGTGCGCCTTGGTAGGGCGGAAAGAGGTTTTTAGGATCATCAAGGGCCACGAGACCGAGATCAATCATATAGCTGTCTGTTGCATAAGCGTCAATCATCTGAACCTCATCACGTGCTATCGCCTTTTGGCGGATCCCCGGCTCCATTGTTTTGACGTTAAGGTCAAGGTTGTATAATTCTTTCATTCCCTGATAGCCGTCTTGTCGATCGTTGAATTCCAGTGTAAAGCCAGCGGTCGCTTCGTCCTCTACTTTTTTCAAATCACCAATGGTTTCAAGACCGTGTTCTTCGGCATAACTTTCTTTGACTGAAACGGTGTAGGTGTTGTTGAAGGACATCGGTTCGAGAAAGGCCATATTGAATTGCTCTTTCATACCTTTCCGCGCCTGTTCGTATACTTTGCCAGCATCATTACTGGCAGCTTCTTCTTCCATATGGGTTACGATTGCAGTTCCGGTAAATTCCGGATAGATGTCAATGCTTCCTTGCTCCAGGGCCTCAAACACGAAAGCCGTTTTTCCGAGACCAGGTTCCAGTTTGACATTGACATCCATTTCGTCTTCAATGAGTAATTTGTACATATTAATCAATATTGCGGGCTCTGATCCCAGTTTTGCTCCGATTGTGAGTTCTTCCTTTTTACCGCCATTAATGATAAACGGGGCCACAAGTACAAGGACCACAATCACCAGCATAGCAATCAGGGATTTAAACCCGGCCTTCTTGGAGAAATACTCAAATACTCTCAGCACATAATCGAGTGCAATGGCCAACAGTGCTGCCGGGATCGCACCCAGCAAAATCAGGTTAATGTCTGCTCCACGATCCAGTCCGAGCAGGATGATTTTACCGAGGCCGCCTGCTCCAATCAAAGCTGCAATGGTCGTAGTGCCGACAATGAGTACCATAGATGTACGGATACCTGCCATAATGGTAGGCATTGCGATGGGCAATTCCACTTTGGTCAGGCGTTTAAAAGAAGACATCCCCATCCCGGTGGCCGCTTCTTTTAGTGGTGCTGGCACCTCTTGCACTCCAGTATACGTATTGCGCATGATCGGCAACAGACCATAAAGTGTTAAAGCGATCACTGCCGGGATCTTGCCGATACCAAAAAAAGGTATCAAAAACGCCAGAACAGCCAGACTTGGAATGGTCTGAAGAATCGCTGATGTGCCAATGATCGGCTCTGCTGCTTTTGGGTGCCGGGTGAGCCACAGTGCAATTGGTACAGCAATTATAATCGCGATCACGAGGGATACGAGTGATATCTGCAAATGCTCCCAAATGGCTTCCCAGAATACATCTTTACGATTTTGAAAAACAGAAATAAAATCAGCCAATGGCTGTCACCCCATTTCCTTGGTTAGCATGAGCTTGGAGGAAACGGACGATATCTCTGTTAGAGAGGGTTCCGACAAGACGCCCCTTTTTGGTGACAGGAACAAGGTCGTATGCATTCGCTTCGACAATATGAGCTGCTTTTTCGAGTGGCATATAATTGGTAATAGGTTCTATATCGACTTCTGTTCCATCTGCACGAACATGCTTGAACGTGTTCGAATCGTCAACAACTACCCAGACACCGCTCTGGTAAGTGTCATTCGTGCCCAAATCTTTTTCCAATACAACACGCTTTCCACTGGTATCTGCAATAACATCGACTGCACTTTGCCACGGGGATTTCCGTGAACCGATAAAATGATCTACAAATTCATTAGCCGGGTGCGTGACAAGGATTTGTGGTTCATCAATTTGAACGATTGAACCTTCTTGCATCAGGCAAACCCGGTCCCCGAGTGCGAGGGCTTCGTCAATATCATGCGTTACAAATACGATCGTTTTGTGAATCTTGGTTTGCAGCTCACGTATGTCCTGCTGCAGTTGCTCGCGGCTGATGGGGTCAAGTGCACTGAAAGGCTCGTCCATTAAAATAATGTCTGGGTCAGCCGCAAGCGCCCTAATTACCCCAACGCGCTGTTGTTCACCACCAGAAAGCTCACTTGGCATTTTCCGGGCATATGTATCAGCATCAAGCCCTACCATGTTCAGCAATTCCTTGGTCCGTTTGGAAATATCATTTTTCTTCCACTTTTTCATCTCAGGAACCACAGCAATGTTTTCGGCTACAGTTAAATGAGGAAAAAGGGCAATTTCCTGCAGCACGTAGCCAATGTTCCAACGCAGCTCATGAACGTTAAACGTTTTAACTTTTTTATCTTGTATGTAAATATCTCCAGCTGTCGGTTCAATCAGGCGATTAATCATCTTCATGGTCGTTGTTTTACCACAGCCACTCGGACCGATCAACGTCAATAGTTCACCTTTATTCACTTTAAACGAAATATCGCTAACGGCTTCCGTTCCATCGGAGAATGTTTTAGATACGTTTTTAAATTCAATCATAAGCAACATTCCTTTATGTCGAAATAATGTTCAGTAATTATAAATACCCTCTTAAAAGAAGGGTAAACCTTTCAAACCCCATGTGTCAGTCGGGGCCTGTTGTCTGGCTTGATGGCTTCTACTTTGTTAAAATTGTTCTTAACAACATTTTTAAAGGAGTGCGGTATGATGAAGATCGTTTCGATTGAGCCAACACCTAGTCCACATTCCATGAAGGTTAATATGGATGAAACGCTGGCTGATGGTGATACGAGAAACTTTCAGGCGAAAGATGACCTTTCGAATGCCCCTGATTATATTCAACAGCTGATGTCAATTGAAGGTGTAAAGGGGTTGTATCATGTCTTTGATTTCATCACGATTCAACGGCATCCTAAAGTGCGCTGGGAGGATATATTGCCCCAAGTGCGTGATTACCTTGGTACTGCCGGTGAGCTGACAGAAGACTTTTTAGCGGCGCATCCAGGTTCGGATCATCATTTTGGCGGGGTGGATGTGTTTATACAAACATTCCGAACCATCCCAATGCAGGTTAAGCTTGAGGATGGAAATGAAGAACGGCGTTACGGCTTGCCTGAACGCTTTACCAACGCTGTTATGAAAGCATCAGCGGCAGCTGATAATATGCTGATGGAGCGCAAATGGACAGAACAAGACCCCAGATACGGCAATATGGATGAGATTGGGGAAGAGGTTGTGGAAGAGATATGCGCTACATATAATGAAGACCGTCTAAACGACCTTGCAGAAACGATATTAGCAGGAAAAGAGCCAATTGAATCACCCCAGGAACATAAAACTGTATATGTGACACCAGAGATGCTAGATCAGCCTGACTGGAAAGATCGCTATGCAGCGCTGGACCAGTTGATCGAACCTTCAGTGGCAGATCTAGCAGTGCTTGACAAAGCACTTGATGACGAAAAAGCGTCTGTACGCCGGCTTGCTACCGCACTACTTGGTATGATTGAAGAGCCAGACGTCCTGCCATATTTGTATAAAGCGATGAAAGACAGTGCTGTGAATGTGCGCCGTACTGCAGGAGATTGTCTGTCAGACCTTGGATTTAAAGAAGCCATACCACAAATGATCGAATCGCTGTCAGATCCAAACAGACTTGTCCGCTGGCGAGCTGCCATGTTCTTATACGAAACAGGTGACGAGTCGGCGCTCCCGGCATTGCAAAAAGCTTTAAATGACCTTGAGTTTGAAGTCCGCATGCAGGCAAAAATGGCCCTTGCCCGAATTGAAGACGGTCAAGCAGCTGAAGGATCCATTTGGCAGCAGATGGCCGATGTGACGAAGGGGAAATAACATAAAAAATAGATAATATAATCCTTATAATCAAGGAGAGCGGTACGTATGACGTATGAGCTGAAGATTGCTGGAGATCAGGCGATACTGATAGAGTTTTCCGGCGCAATATCTCTGAGTCTCAATCAGAAGGTGAGACATTTATCATATCAACTTGAAACAAGCGATATTCGGGGAATCGGTGAGACGATCATCGGCTATAAAACAGTGTTGATTCATTATGATCCACTGTTGATCTCTTTTGATAGATTGCAAGAAACAGTTGAATATTACGTATACCAGTTAGATGAGAGCATGCAAGAAGAACCAAGGACGATTGAAATTCCGGTTTTATATGGCGGGGAACAGGGACCAGACTTGGAGACAGTTGCTAATAAAAATAAATTAACAGCTGAACAAGTCATTGAGATTCATACAGCTCCATTGTATACGGTATACTTTTTGGGATTCTCCCCCGGTTTTCCTTTCCTTGGAGGCATGTCAGACCAAATAGCAACGCCAAGATTAGCTGAACCAAGAGCCAAGATTCAGGCCGGGAGTGTGGGGATTGCACATGATCAGACTGGCATCTATCCTGTAGAGAGCCCGGGTGGATGGCAAATCATAGGCCATACCCCACTGAGGTTATATGCGCCAGAAGAGAAGGAACCTTTTTTGCTGAACCCGGGAGACCAGATCAAATTTAAAGCGGTTGATCAGCAAGAATACGAAACGATCACTACTGAGCAAAAAAGTCCGGACATTGAATCTTATAAAGGATGAGACGTATGTTTAAAGTAATCAATCCTGGAGTGTTAACTACGGTACAGGATTTGGGACGGCATGGGTATCAGAAATATGGAATGCCTGTATCAGGTGCAGCCGATCCATATGCCCATCGCATGGCTAATATCCTTGTTAGTAATCATCAGAATGAAGCAACGTTAGAAATAACCCTGATGGGATTACAGCTGGAGGTGCTTAACCCTGGTGTAATTGCCTTTACAGGGGGTGATTTGACTCCGACTATTAACAATGAGCGTATAGAAATGTGGCGATCTATTACTGTGAAAAAGGGTGATATGATTCGTCTCAAAGGCGGACCTTCAGGCTGCCGGGTATATCTCGCAGTACATGGGGCATTGATGTTCCCGAAATATTCGGCAGCAAATCAACAGATACAGTAAGCGATTTAGGCGGTATTTCTGGCAGACCGGTGAAAAAAAACGATGTGATCTTGGTCAAATCTCACACGTATACATCAAAGAAAATATCCGGAAGACGTGTACCGAGTGATTTAATTCCTGTTTATTCAACTCAGGTGTCTGCCCGAGTTGTATTAGGACCTCAATCAAATGCCTTTACAAATGATGGATTGGCTACTTTCTTAAATTCTTGGTATACCGTCTCTCCACAATCGGACCGTATGGCATGCCGTCTGGAAGGTCCTGAGATTCATCATAAAAGCGGCGCAGACATTGCCTCTGAGGGCATGTTCTGGGGCGCAGTTCAGGTTCCTGAAAATGGCCTGCCTATTCTGTTTCAGGTTGGGCGATCGAGCGTGGGCGGCTATACTAAGATTGCAGGGGTGATCGCCGTTGACTTGCCCTTAATTGCCCAATTAAAACCCGGCGATTACATCAGATTTGAAGAAGTCAGTTTGCAAGAGGCACATGACTCTTACACCAGGCAGGAAGGGATGTTTCATTGTCTCACACTTGCATAATTCTGCAAAGCACTGAAAGGAAGGTCGTAATGAGCAGAAAGCAGATCGATTTAAATTGTGATCTTGGAGAAAGCTTTGGAGTTTATAAGATGGGGCATGATGAAGAAGTTATTCAATTGGTGTCTTCAATCAACGTTGCTTGCGGTTTCCATGGTGGAGACCCAGATGTCATGGACAAGACCGTAGCGATGGCTAAAGAATTTAATGTCGGAGTTGGGGCACATCCGAGTTATCCTGACCGTCTCGGGTTCGGCCGTTGGAATATGGATATTCCACAAGAGACCCTGACGAACATCATAATCTATCAAATTGGCGCATTGGATGCATTTTGTCAAAAACACAATGTAAAGCTGCAGCACGTAAAGCCGCATGGAAATTTAAATAACATGGCAGACAAAAGTGAAACGATCGCTTCAAGTATTGTTGAAGCTGTACACGCGCTAAACCCGGAACTGCCTATTTTCGTAAAACCTCATTCTGAACTTGAACGGGTAGCAGTGGAGAAAGAACAGCCTGTTGTGCTCGAACTTTTTGCTGACAGATCTTATCAAAATGACCTGTCCCTTGTTCCGAGAACTGAACATGGGGCGGTGATTACAGAACCTGAAGTTGCTGCAGATCAGGTCCTGCGTATGGTTTTGGATGAGCAAATCACGACTATATCGGGTGATGAAATTGATATTAGCGGTGAAACAATTTGCGTACATGGTGATACACCGACTGCCGTCCATATGATAAAAGTGATCAAGGAAAAACTTGCAGCGAATCAAATCGAGGTCCGGTTTGATAAATAATTTATTAATTAAGCAAGAAGGAAGCACCTGCTAAAGGATGCTTCCTTCTTGCTTATAAGGATTACTCCACATAAATTTCCTTTTCCATAAATCTCTTACTATACCACTGTTTGAAATCTTGGGCTGCTGTCAGCGGAAGGTCTTCAAGCTGTTCGTGATGAACGGGTTTGACACGATTGACAGTGGTGATGGTAGCGAGTCCGAGCCTGCGCTGCAGCAAACTTTGGGATATTTCGATTTCAATTATTTTCTTACGGTTGGTGACAAAATGCTGGGTCCAGATGCCGCCGTTTTTAAAATGAATGCCTGTTTCGTCCCATACATATCTTGTATTGCGATAGTTGAAGTAACGACTCAGGTAAATGAAAAAGAAAAACGGTATAAGCACAGACCACCACTCAATCTTAAACCATAACAAGGCTCCCGCTGCAATGAGGCCAAACCAAGGAACGCGCAGCATACGGGGCCAGAGTGCTTGTCTGGGCAGTTTTTGCGTCGCTTCCTGTACCGGTAAGTGCGGCAATAATTCAGCGACGAGGCTACTGGCCCGTTTTACGGGAAGAAATGGATAAAGGGTGCTGATATCTTCAGATTCGCCCTCCATACTTCCGGCGCTGATAAGTTTAACCTCCGCCAGGCGAAGCAGTTTTTTGGGAGGTGTCTGGCTAACCTGGATCGCTTGAACATTTGCCTTTCGTATAGAAAAAGCCTTTACCGAAAGGATACCGCGATGTATAAAAATCCGTTCATCGTCTGAGGCAATTTCATACTTTCCATATTTAAGAAATGTGCTGACAACGCCAAAAGCAATAAAAACAGCTGCAAGGACCACTAAAGTGATCGCTGTGATCAACCAAGAGCTTGTTAAGAAGCTGTATACACCGATTGCTTTGTCATCAATATCTACAATCCGTTCCAAATTCTGATAACCGACAGCAATAAGCGGAATCAGGGCGAGAAAGCTGAATGATAAGAAAGATGCTTTGATCAAATCTCTAGTGGTTGGCACAAAATGAACCGTTCGCGCCTGTTTTTCTGGTGAAGATGCTTGTTTTTGTTCAAAGTCATCAGACGCTTCATGTGTCTCAGTCTCCGTTGTTTCAGGTTGAGCAGCTTTATAATCTGTAGCGAGTTCTTCAATGGCCTCTGCCTGTTCGTTTGTAATGGCGTCAAGGTTGACAGAAGCACTGTCAGAAGCTGCACTTGTTTCCAGTCGGATAGACGTTACTTTGAACGGTCGGAAATAAGCTGGTGTCTCCCATGTAATATTTTGTATTTCAGCGAGCGGGATGGTGTTATGTTTCTTTTGAAATACCCCGCTGCGGATATGGATGGTATCTTCCCGAATCTCATAGGTGGTTTTCCACCAAGACAAGATGCTGTGAATCACGTTTACCGTAATGTACAGGAGAAACAAAATCCGGAAAACATTGATATAAGTAGGAACATCGAGTCCGAAGTTTACGATGAAAAATATAAAAATAAAAATGATATTATCTCTTAAGATTTTGATCATGGAGCTGACGATTTTCATGGGATGCATGCGCGTTGGTGTGATCATGCGTCATCCACTTCCTTAATTTTAGCGAATTCTGCGATTTGAGCACGGAGCGTGACAGCTTCATCCTTTGACAAGGCCGGGATGGCAAGGGATGTATTCATGGTGCCAATTTCAAGTGTTTGCAGATGATAACGTCTGAGCAGCGGTCCTTCTTTTGCTGTGACATACTGGACCTTTGTCATCGGCGCAACTGTATGATTGATTTTAAATATTCCGTGTCTGGTCTGGATGAATTCACTGGTAATGTCATAACGCCAGTAGCGTTGGGTCAGAACTGGTTCGATAAAAATATCCCATATGGCCATAATGAGATCCAGTGCCAGAAGTACAATCAAGATGATGTTGATCCAGTTTTTCCAATCAAATATATGACCTGCAGTGACGAGGGCTCCACCTATGAGCAGGACGATGATATGTGTCAGTGTGTTGCTGATTCGCCACACTTTGACTGCCTCAGGCGCAATTTTTTGCTGCGGATCTTGGAGCTCGAACATATGTATTCCCCTTTCAACGTGTTTAAACTTCTTTCTCTACTATAATAGGTTCATACGAATAACACAAAAGAATGTTTCACTATGACAACTCTCCATTGATCTGTTATGATGAAATTAACAATTACATCACATGAAACAAAAACTACTAGGGGTGCCATATGTAATGGCTGAGAGAAAGGTATTCACTTTTCGACTCTATGGACCTGATCTGGATCATGCCAGCGGAGGGAAGTAGTGTAGCTAATCCGTGCACAAAGCCAGGTCCCGTATTTTAGGACCTGGCTTTTTAAGTTTTTAAACAGGAATCCCGGTTCTATCCAAGGGAGACTGCATTCTATCAAACGAGCAAGCGGTTCTATCCAATGAAGATTGCATTCTATCAAACGAAAATCCGATTCTATCCAAGCACCTAGCCCATAATGTCAGCAAACAACATACAGGCCCCCTGATTGTGATGTGAGGAAAGGGGTATATGATGAAAATAGATACGCGTCTCATGACAAAGATGGCGGTGTTTGTCGCCATTGGAACGATTGGAGCTCAGTTATTCTGGTTTCCTGCTGGGGTAGCGAAGGCCTATCCGGTACAGCATGCGGTGAATGTTATGGCGGCGGTGATGCTGGGCCAGGACCGGCAGTTGGGATTGCATTTATGATTGGCCTGCTTCGTAATATGCTGGGACTTGGTTCATTGCTGGCTTTTCCGGGAGGTATGATTGGAGCATTTTTAGCTGGTATTCTGTATCGTCGTTTTGGCAAAAAAGGCTGGGCGGTGCTCGGTGAAATTGTCGGAACAGGTATGATTGGTGCGTTGTTTGCAGTGCCATTTTCAAAGCTGTTAATGGGAACGAGCGTCGGGGCATTGTTTTTCATGCCGTCATTTCTAGTCAGCAGTGTCTCAGGAGCGCTCATTGGCGTACTCATTGTTTCGCGAGTATCTGCGCTGGACCCTCAGCACAAATTGAATAAGGGAGGTTGTTAAGATGAATGATCTGACTTGTGTGCTTACGATAGCCGGCACGGATCCATCAGGCGGAGCCGGCATCCATGCAGATTTGAAGACGTTTCAGGAATTGAAAACATACGGCATGTCCGTGATCACGACACTGGTTTCCCAGAATACGACTGGTGTCCAGGCGACACACGATATTCCACTTGATTTTTTGAAACAGCAGTTTGATTCGATTTTGGATGATATTCCGGTACATGCGTTCAAAACAGGCATGCTCGAAAACAGAGAGATTATGCAGGTTTTCCAAGATAAAATGAGGCATGTTGATGCGCCCTATATTATGGATCCTGTCATGGTCACGACAAGTGGTCACCCGCTGATTCATGAGGATGCACAGGAATTTTTGCGGGAAGAATTGCTGCCGCTCGCGACTGTTGTGACACCGAATGTGCCTGAAGCAGAGGTGCTGACCGGTAAAAACATCACAACTACTGATGACATGAGAAAAGCAGCCTATGAGCTTGTCCATGATTATGGTGCCGGTGCCGCGCTTGTTAAAGGCGGCCATCTTAAAGGAGAGGCACTTGATGTGTTGTATGATGGTCTGGATTTTAATGTATTCAGTAACCCTAGAATCAATACGGATAATACCCATGGGACAGGCTGTACACTTTCCGCGGCAATTACGGCCTACATGGGTCAGGGAATTCCGCTGATTGAGGCGGTGGAAAAGGCCAAACATTATATAACGGCGGCACTCACACATTCTCTGGACATCGGAAAAGGGAGCGGTCCTACCAACCACTGGGCACCGAGAATGAAGGAGGATTAAACAATGGAACACGTCATCAAGTATGTTAGAAATCATAATCCGCTTATTCACCACTTGACCAATCAGGTCGTGATGAACATGTCAGCCAATGGTCTGATTGCTTTCGGGGCATCACCTGTTATGGCTAAATCCAAAAAAGAGGCTCGTGACATGGCTTCAGCAGCAGACGGGGTCCTCATTAATATAGGCACCTTAACAGAAGATGAACTGGATTCGATGATCCTAGCGGGACAGACCGCTAACGATAAAGGTATTCCAGTACTGCTTGACCCGGTCGGTGTTGCTGCCACCCCTTTCAGACAAGAGGCGATCAAGCGGATTTTAACTGAAGTCAAACCAACCGTTATTAAAGGAAATGCCGGCGAAATGGCCTATTTGGCAAATATCCCCTGGGCAGTTAAAGGTGTCGATTCTGTCGGGGCGGTGATGCTCGTCAGGTTGCTGAGAAAGTGGCGGGAATTTATGACGTAACGGCTGTTGTAACCGGTGAAACAGATGTGGTGCACACAGGTGACGCAAATGTGACAAATACGAGCGGCCATCCCTATCTGAGCAGCATTACAGGTGCCGGTTGCCTGCTTGGTTCCATTATGACAGCCTGTCTGACAGCGGAGGCTCCTGTCTTGCAACAGGTCCAGGGGGCTTTGCGCTTTTACGGTCTGGCAGCGGAATATGCTGCTGCCCAGCCTGCTGTCCAGGGTCCGGGCACCTTCCTGCCACATCTGATCGATGCTCTAAGCTTGGACGTTGCCACATTAACGACCTGGGAGGCTTCCCGATGACCCTGTTAAGAGATCGCCTAAAAGTCTACTTGATCATGGGCAGTCAGAATTGTGATCGTGATCCTGCCGACATTTTGCACGATGCCATCCAGGGCGGTATTACTGCATTCCAATTTCGGGAAAAAGGCGCTGGATCACTCGAGGGTGATGCAAAACTGGCACTCGGAAAAAAGCTCAGGGCCATCTGCCGCGATCATGATGTGCTTTTCTTCGTAAACGATGATTTAGATCTTGTTGAACCGCTTGAGGCTGATGGGATTCATGTCGGACAGGATGATGCTTCAGCGAAAGAGGTAAGACGTCAGTTTCCGGATAAGATCATCGGACTGTCGGTATCTAATACAGGGGAAGTCGGCAGAAGTCCACTAAACGTGGTTGATTATCTCGGGGCTGGTCCGGTTTTTGCGACCACTTCGAAACACGATGCCAAGGCGCCGGTTGGTCCAGAGTGGATTGAGACACTGCAACGTGATTACCCGGGTATGCCGATTGTCGGTATTGGTGGCATCACGACTGATAACGCCCAGCTGGTGTTTAATGCAGGTGCAGCGGGGGTCAGTGTTATATCCGCTGTAACTGAAGCTGATGACCCGAGAAAAGCAGTTCAAAAACTTAAAGCGTGCAATCGATCATAACAAAACCGGCCACTCATACAGGGCCGGTTTTTTCGCTTACAGATTTTCCAAACGGGAAAGCCCACTCCTTTAGGTGTGGGATGACAGTGAGGTCGGATACGGAGTGCCACTAAAACCTAAAGCTTCGTGATACTTTGAGTATCCGAAAGTTCTATGTTTGTCTGTTGTAGTTATTCCACTAAACTGATACAATACTTGTATGAATGAATATAGACGAACGAAAACAACAGTATCTTTAATCAACTATCATTTCGTGTTTTGCCCTCGATACAGAAGAAAAATATTTCTCCGGGCTGATGTAGAGGAACGATTTAAACAACTGGTGCAAGAAATATGTGAAGAGTTAGAGATTGTCATTATTGCTTTAGAATGTGACCAAGATCATACACATATGTTTCTTAATACACTACCCACGTTAAGTCCAACGAATATTATGGCGAAAATCAAAGGCGTGACTTCAAAAAAGTTGAGAGAAGAATTTCCCCATCTTCAACACTTGCCTAGTCTTTGGACACGTTCTTATTTTGTATCTACCGCAGGAAATGTTTCAAGTGCCACCATCAAGCATTATGTTGAACAACAAAAAACAAGGGGGTGAAAAGATGGCACAGACAATCACTGTAAAAATAAAACTGCTACCAAGCAAAGAACAAGCTGCTATTTTGCAGAGTATGAGTCAGACATATATTCGCACGATCAACACCCTCGTGTCTGAAATGGTGGCAGAAAAGAAAAGTACAAAGAAATCAAGCAAAGACGTTCATGTTTCTTTGCCGAGCGCTGTTAAAAACCAAGCAATAAATGATGCGAAAAGTGTTTTTAAGAAAGCCAAGAAAAATAAATACAAGAATGTTCCTGAATTAAAAAAGCCAGTCTGCATTTGGAATAATCAAAACTATTCTTTTAACCACACTCACATTTCAATGCCAATTGTGGTTAATGGCAAAGTATCTAAAACACCGATTCGAGCTCTATTAGTTGATAAAGATAATCGAACCCTCGAGTTATTGACGCATAAATTGGGAGCACTTCGAATAACAAAAAAAGCAAACAAATGGATTGCCCAAATTTCCATCACGATTCCTACTGTTCAAGAAACGGAAACAAAAGTTATGGGTGTGGATTTAGGGTTAAAAGTACCTGCTGTTGCTGTAACAGAAGATGAAAAGGTATGCTTCTTTGGAAATGGTAGAAAAAATAGGTATAAGAGACGGAAATTCCAATCTAAACGCAGAGAGTTAGGCAAAAGGAAAAAGTTAATTGCTATACGCAATTTAAAGGACAAGGAACAACGCTGGATGCAAGATCAGGACCATAAGGTAAGTCGTTCTATTGTTAACTTTGCTAAGAAAAATAAAGTTTCTGTCATTCGTATCGAGCAATTAGCGAATATTAGACAGACGACAAGAACCAGTCGTAAAAACGAAAAGAATTTGCATACCTGGTCTTTTTATCGCTTATCACAATTCATTGAGTATAAAGCGAACCTAGAAGGTATTAAAGTTGAATATGTGAATCCTGCATACACAAGCCAAAGATGCCCTAAATGTTTTGAAAAGAACAAAACACAAGACCGTAAATATAAATGTAAATGTGGATTTAAAAGACATCGTGATTTGATAGGTGCTATGAATATTCGATATGCACCTGTGATTGATGGTAAAAGTCAATCAGCCTAAGATGCTATATGCACTGTCTTAGGAAGGGTAATGAGATCCCCTGATCTTGAAGGCTGTTCAAAACAGAAATGGACTGAGAACGATAAGTCATTCAAGAATCCCACCTATAAACCAAACCGTAAGGTTTAGGGCTTGTGACTTTAGTCGTGGGAGTCTCAATTTGTTTCCTTAGGGTTTTTAATGGCACCTATAAATAGGTTGGCACCGGTATCGTTATCTGTAATGGTGATCAAGAAAGGTTTGTTCACCATCATTTCAAATGGTTGACCGACAGTGGCTGATGTTTCAGTTATTTCAACGGAGGTCACACCCGCAGCTTCGGTACCTTCTTCGTTTACGTTAATATACGTTTTATGCATGACATCACTGATAAATAAACTGGCATGATCTTCAATCATATGAGGAAATTCAGCTTTTTCCGGTTGAAAAGCAGCTGTCATTCCCAGCTTTTGCAGGGGCTCAACGAGTGATGTCTCGTAGTCGACCTTAAACTTCGGCAGTTTTAATGTGCCTTCTCGTGACTTGAATTGATCCTGCCATTTATTCCACGCATCGCCTGAAATTTTCGCTATAAACGCATCCAAGTTTATGTGCGCTTTTGGCAGGATAATATTCATACTGACCTCGCCAACTCCATATGGCAGGGTAACGGCCTGGAAGTCTTCATGTTCAAAGTATGAGAGTTCTTCTTGTAACAGCATGAATTCATGGTCTTTTTCAGATCCATCGGGGAAATGAAATGTCTCAGTTTTGGTATCTTTAGGGTCAAATTCATGCATCCATTTGCCATTAAAATAAATAGCATTGACGAGTAAAGCAACAGTTGAAGGATCAAGCGGCGGTTCAACGATTTGTTTGATGTGATCATTGGTGGCCTGTTGGACCCAACGATTGATCTCATCGGCTGAGTCGGGATCGTTAATATCAATGGCTTCGGTTTCAGCATTGAAATAATCGCCGGTTTGTTCAGCAAATGTATTTTGAAATTGATGTTTGTTATTGATCCACATTGCATTGGCCACATTTAAGACAATGTCTTCGCTGCTTCTGTGGATTGCTGCGAGAAGTGACGCATTAGCCTTGTTAAATTCTTCAAGACTTATTTCACCTATATTCATGACAGCCGCCATATCCGATTGTGTGGTCCCATCCGCGCCATTATAAGCTAATGATAAAGCCATAAAAATGCTTGCTGGCGACAAAAAGATATTTCCTTGATCATCTGGATCCACTTGTTTTACTAATTCAAAGCCAAGCGCATTGCTTGCAGGCGAAATTTTCATGTAATCGGACGCTCCGTAATCCACATCCTGGGCAATGACCGGTTTCTCATCAGGCTTTTCATCACTCTGAGAATTCGACGTCCCACAGCTCGCAGTAAAGGGTACCAGCATAAAAGCAAAAGCCGATAGCATGGCTTTCCTCAAAAACATTTCTCCACACCTCCCATTAAATAAGACGGATTAACCGTACAATTGTTACAGTACACTTTCATTTATTAACCATTTCGCCGCAAAATATAACCAAAGACGTTTGGACCAAATTACGGTGCATGCTATGATGAGTGTAATCTAAATGAATCAGGAGGATTTGGGATGGCTAAAAAAAGAGGTATTAAACGTCATGATTCTTTGCAGCCCTTGTCACGACACCATATGATTGGACTGCATGTTGCTTTGAAGCTGAAACGTGCAGGCACCGAACAAAGCCGTTTAACAAACGAGGAAATTATACAGGATCTTAAAGCATTCTGGGAGCCGGATGGGCAAAATCATTTCCGCGAAGAAGAAGAGATTTTGCTGCCGGCGTATGCTGCATATACAGATATCAATCAGCCGGAAATTGTAAATATGCTGCTCGAACACGTGATCATCCGTTCGAAAATCAAACAGGTTCTTGAAATCGAGAAATTCGATATTACTGCCATGCAAACGTTGGGGGAACTGTTGGAAAAACATATCCGAACGGAAGAACGCGTCATATTTCCAATGATCGAACAAGCACTTCCCGAGGACAAATTGATTGAACTCGCACCATTTCTCCACTAAAAAGCCTCATAATATTAATCGATCGCGTTCTGAGGAAGCATTTTCCGTGCACGAGGTGGCGCATGAATGGTATGGTACTGACAAAGCTGTATGGAGGTGGCGTTTATGAATTCACATACAAAGGAACCGTTAAAATTATCTGTCCTTGATCTTGCAACGATATACAACGAAGAATCTGCAACTGAAACACTCAGACAATCCACTGAACTTGTTCAGCTGGCAGACAAGCTTGGCTATACACGGTATTGGTTTGCGGAACATCATAATACCAAACACCAAGTCAGCACATCCCCTGATTTGCTAAGTGCTCACGCAGCCGCAGTAACCGATCATATTCGGATTGGCTCAGGTGGCATGATGCTGCCAAATCACAGCCCTTTAAAAATTGTTGAGAACTTCTCGATTCTGGAAGCACTGCACCCTGGCAGAATTGACCTGGGTATGGGCAGAGCACCGGGGACAGACGGTCTTACAGCTCTTGCTTTAAGGCGTTCACGAGAAGCGGTTGAAGGAAATGACAGCATGGAGCTGCTTCAGGAATTGCTCGCTTATTTCACACGCAACTTCCCTGAGGATCATCCTTTCGCAAATATCACCCCGTCTCCGGATCCTTCTCTTATACCACAATTATTCATGCTGGGTTCAAGTGATGGCGGCATGCGCATTGCCTCGCAATTTGGCCTGAGCTATGCATTTGCCGCGCAAATTAACCCAGACTGGGCCGTCCCTGTCTTACGCAGTTACCGTGAGCAATTTCAGCCGTCCCAATTTCAGGAAACCCCTTATAGTATTTTGTCTATTATTGTTGTGTGTGCAGATACGGATGAGGAGGCACAATATCTCGCTGGACCAGCTGAACTCCAATGGGCTCGCTGGGGAACCGGCCAATTCAAACTTCCGCCGCCAACACTGGAAGAAGCTGCGAAACACACATACACACCTGCCGAAGAGAAAGCACGTCAGGAGAACAGTGGCCGTTTTATCATCGGCAGTACGGGAAAAGTTAAGAAAGCGCTGACTGAACTTGCGGCTGAGGCACAAGCGGATGAGGTTATGGTGCTGAATATGATTACAGACCAAAAAGCACGTCATCATTCATATACTTTACTTGCAGACGCGTTTGCTCTCAGGGAAAACACGTAAAAGATGATCAGAAAACATACCTGTTCACTCAGGTGTGTTTCTTGATCGGCTCCTCATTGCACACTCCCGCCACGGTTGACATATGGTTTAGGGAATGAAAAAATAGATGGGAGCAGATATAAAATGAACGGTTATTATTATCCAAATACGTACGGGTACCCTACAATGCCTCAACCGCCTGTGGATTACACACAAAACATGAAAGCGTATACAGAAGACGAAATGCGCAAGCATCATGGACATAACACAAAGTTGAACCCTATTGTTCAGCCTGAGTATGTTAATCACAAAGCTGCGGACTACACAGGTCTTAAGCCTGTGGCCCAAATTCCCCAGCCCAATCGATATGTCACCAATGTCGATCCGGTATTTCTGGATCACTTGAGCCGGCATCAAGGATTGGAAATCAGTGTACAGACAACAGCAAAAGAAGTAAAAGGAACGTTAAACGGCGTGGCAATTGATCATATTGAAATAGGCATTGGCAAAAATAAAGCTTTGCATATCCGTCTTGATCAAATTGTTTATTTTGAAGGTATGGCTCTGTGATGAATTAAGTAAACAAAACATGACCTGGTGACTTTCGAGTAACCGGGTCATGATTAAATGTTCTATTTTGCCGCTTGTAAGTGGATTGACATATTTGCTGTGTTTGCAGTTTACCATTAAGTGGTATAGTGAACATAGACGAATCTTTTGGTATTAAACTAAATGGGGGGTTATGCGTTGCAAACTGCCAGACGCAATGAAGAGTTGATTTCTGAAGACCTGCATGCATTATTAATATCCCTTGGAACGATTCGCCGTGTTCGCAGTGGAGACTTTCTGTTTAGTGAAGGGATGCCTGCTGAGTATATTTACATGGTGAAGTCAGGGCTCCTGCAAATAGGAAAACTCTCTGAAGATGGCAAAGAGTTAACCTTGCGCATCTGTCAGGAGGGGGCACTCGTTGGCGAATTGGTTCTATTCAGTGATGACGCTACATATTTGCTGAATGCAAAAGCACTAAAGGAAAGCGAAGTTTATTCAATCAGCAAAAAAGAGCTCGAAACAGCGTTCATGGAGAACAGCTTACTCGCCTTTGAGTTTATGAAATGGGCCAGCAATCATATGCGTATGTTTCAATATAAAATACGGGATCTTTTACTTCATGGAAAAAAGGGTGCGCTTTATTCAACATTGATTCGTTTATCAAACAGCTATGGAATTGAACAGAATGGGGGCATTCTGATCGATGTTCCTTTAACAGATACAGAGCTTGCTTCATTTGCTGCTGCAACCCGTGAAAGTGCTAATCGCATGCTGAATGATTTAAGAAGCCGATCGATTGTTGCAACAGACGATTCAGGAAAAATCTTTATAAAAGATCTTCAATACTTGCGGAAGCAAATTGGTTGTGAAGATTGTCCGCTTGTAATCTGCCACATTGATTGAGGGAGCGCCAAACCTATATGGCGCTCCTTTTGCATGTGTAGAATTCTGCATCCACGAGTCATAAGCAATAGTGTTCCGTGACTAAAACTGCCATCGAAAGTGATTGCTTATGATTTTCGGGGGGTACCAAGGCGTTTCCGCTTTTGTTATCGTATCTCCATTTTGCCGTCTTTTTTCTGGCGGTATTGAGCCCTAGATCGGTATTGCTGCGGAGCTCGAGTTGGATACTTTACTGGTAGAGCATAGAAATGGACAAGATGCGTAAATGGAATGGATGCAAATAACCCAAATGCAGAAATGACGTGCACCTTGAAAATGAACGGAATGGCAGTCATCAGCTCGTATTTTGGCTGGAACATAAACAAGCTTCTGAACCAAGGTCCGATTGTGTCGCGGTATTCATATGATACGACGGTCGTGTTGTAGATGATTGTCATATAGGTTCCAGTGCCGGCTACAAACAAAAGAGCGATTACTGAGAAAAAGTCAGCAAAAGAAGTATGCACCCGAACTGGATCTATTTTGATTTTTCGAATCAACAAAATGACAAGTCCGACTACAACCATTAAGCCTGCGATTCCCCCACCTATAATGGCTCCCAAATGATACATATGAGCGGAAATACCAAGCGCATTGTAAAAACCAATCGGAATTATAATCCCCATGGCATGCCCAATGACAGCCATCAGGATGCCGTAGTGGAATAGAGGGGAGCCGAGTCTAAGCCATTTTTTCTCAAAAAATTCAGTGGAAGGGGCCGCCCAACTCAGTTGTCTGTATGCAAAGCGGTATAACAACCCGACGATCATAATCAGACCAGTGATGTAGGGGAAGATAATCCACCAGAAGATGTCGGCCATAGTGTTCACTCCTTATATACGAATTGAAAGTTGTATGGTTTTCAGGCTGTGAATAAGTTTCAGAAACAGCCTTGTAAAGCTTCAGCGCCTGTCTCCTCGAATCATAAGCCACATTGCATGTTTTGCTTAGATGCGCGGAGGTAACCAAGGCGCTGCTGCTTTTGTTCAGTGCTTACTGGTACATCATGGGGAAGGGGAGTTCTTCAAGATCGGCTTCTTCCCGGTTGAATTCAATTTCTTTTATGTCTTCTTCTGTTGGTTCAGGGAAGATATGGCGTGTGAGCACACGCAGGATTTCCCCATACGGATTTTCCATCGCGATGTTGTCGATCATGAATTGCATTGCTACTGCTAAGCGTCTGTACAGACGGGTATCTTCCCTAAGCTCAGGGGCAACGGCGAGCAATTCCAGCAACATAGGGATATAGTCAGCAAGTTCTTCACCTTCACGCTCAAACCCAGTCTGGTTAACGATTTTCTGCAGTTTGATCAGAGCAGCGCCGCGCTTGGGGCTGTCACCAAATTCATGAGCGGTTAAATAAAGCCCGAGCTTGGATTTTAAGTCAAATGTATTCACATACAACTCGCGCAAATCTCTTGCTGGCAGTACAAACAAAGGTTGGGTTGCACGTGTCAGTTCTTTTTTGAGTTCAGGATCATCGATTTGTTCGTCGATGCTTTCACTAATCGTTTCTACCATTTCATCGATTGCTTCCGGATAACTGAGTATCCGGGAAGCAATCAGAAGAATGGTTTGGACTTCATGCGGCTGAAGTGTTTGGTCTTTTAAAGCATGCTGCTGGGTCATTACCGCATACCCCTTTCATATGCAAAGGTGGCCGCAGCGCCTTCACGCGGTGCAATGTCTTCGAGACTGCATGCGCCTTGGCTGTAATACAAGTCTTTTTCACCATCCATTTCACGGCGTCCGGTCGGTATGACGAAGCGTTCGTTGTACTTGGCCACACCGAGAAGCCGTGCCATGTCTTCAATTTCTTCAGGCGTTGTGCCTGCTTCTTTCACAAGATCACTTTGTCTGAACTCATCGATACCGCCAACTGTTTTTCCGCGCATATGCACGCGCATGGCAGTCAGTTTTAACAACACATTACGAATAACTTCTGTGTCACCGGCAGAAAGAATGCTGGCGAGATATTCCATCGGGATACGCATTTGATCAACGGCTGGAATATAGCCGTCTGTGCTTAATTCGTCTTCATTGGTAATATGATTCATGATCGGGCTAAGAGGTGGCACATACCATACCATTGGCATTGTCCGGTATTCCGGATGCAATGGGAGAGCGATTTTCCACTTGACAGCCATTTTATAAACAGGTGAATCCTGGGCAGCTTCAATCCAAGAGTCGTTGATGCCATGCTCACGTGCTTTTTCCTGAATTTCCGGATCAAATGGATCCAAGAAACAGCCAAGCTGAGCTTCATACAAATCTTGTGGATCTTCAACTGATGCCGCATCTTTGACTTTATCTGCGTCGTACAGCACGACTCCGATATAGCGAATACGACCAACACACGTTTCAGAACAGATGGTAGGCAGTCCAGCTTCAGTTCTTGGGTAGCAGAAGTTACATTTCTCTGCTTTGTGTGTAGCCCAGTTGTAATAGACTTTGTGATATGGGCAGCCGCTCATGCAGAAGCGCCAGCCACGACAGGCTTCCTGATCCACAAGCACGATGCCGTCTTCATCCCGTTTATACAGAGCACCTGATGGGCACGATGCGACACAGGATGGGTTCAGGCAGTGCTCGCAGATTCTTGGTAGATACATCATAAATGTCTTTTCGTATTGCATGGAAATATGATCCTGCAATTTCTGAACGTTCGGGTCAAGGGGTACAATTTCACTACCCCCGGCAAGGTCGTCGTCCCAGTTGGAGCCCCACTCAGGCTTGTCGATAAACTTCCCGGTAATCTGAGATTTCGGCCGGGCAACAGGCAGATTTTCAGATTTGGGACTGTGAATCAAGTGGTCATAGTCATATGTCCATGGTTCATAGTAGTCGTCCATTGTCGCCATATCCGGATTATGGAATATGTTGGCGAGCTTTTGAATCGGACCGCCGGCTTTTAGTTTCAACTTGCCATTTTTAAGCTCCCAGCCGCCTTTAAATCGTTCAGTATCTTCCCATTGCTTCGGATAGCCAGGTCCTGGGCGCGTTTCGACGTTGTTGAACCACATGTATTCCGTTCCAGGACGATTAGTCCAAGTATTCTTACATGTGACAGAGCATGTGTGACAACCAATACATTTGTCAAGGTGCATCACCATTGCGACTTGTGCCTTAATTCTCAAGCCAATCGACCTCCTTCAGTTTTCTGATGACTGCAACAGTATCCCGCTGCTGGCCAGTTGGTCCATAGTAGTTGAAGCCGTAGCTTAATTGTGAATAACCGCCGATCATGTGGGTCGGCTTAACAGTAATGCGGGTCACACTGTTATGTGTACCGCCGCGCTGTTTATTAATAACAGTTCCCGGAACCCCGAGTGTGCGGTCCTGGGCATGATACATATATGCCAGGCCTTTCGGAATTCGATAAGTGAGAACAACGCGTGCCGATATAACCCCGTTACGGTTGTATACTTCAATAAAGTCGTTATCTTTCAAACCAATTGATGCGCCATCGTCTTCATTCATCCAAACAAGCTGCCAGCCACGGAAGAGCTGTGACATGGCTGTTGTATCGGTGAACATCGTGTGAATGCCCCATTTTTGGTGAGGGGTTAAATAGCGCACCGTAATCGCATCACCATTCTCTTTAACCGTTTTATCTCCAGGTATAAAAGGATCGTGATAAAGCGGTGGTAAATATAGCGGCAGTGCTTCGCCGTAATCGAGCATCATCTCATGATCGAGATAGAAACTTTGCCGTCCGGTCAATGTCCGCCATGGAATGTTGTATTCCGTGTTTACTGTAAACGGTGAGTAACGGCGGTTGTCTTTCTCGAGGCCGCTCCATACCGGTGTTGAAATAGCATGACGCGGTTGGACGGTTAAAGCGTCTAAAGTATAGTCATCATCTTCGCGACCGAGTGCGATTTCATTCAGATCCTGTCCGGTGTTTTTCGCCAGTGAATTCCAGCCTTCTACCGCACGCTTGCCGTTTGTAGCACCTGACATAAGCAGAATTGCGTCAATCGCATGTTTGTCCGTATACAAATCAGGACGTCCTTTGGCGAGACCTTCACGCTTAGAGATACCGAGACGTTTACCGAGTTCTTCGTAAACCGGTTCACCGTCAATTTTGACCCCTTTGGCGCCATAACCTTTTTTCAATTCTGGACCAATAGAAATCATTTTTTCATAGACAGTTGGGTAATCACGCTTAACAATTTGGAAGTTAGGCATCGTTTTACCTGGGATCGCCTCAACTTCGCCTTTACGCCAGTCCTTGATTTTGCCAAATGGTTGTGCGATTTCGCCTTTTGAGTCATGGCCAAGCGGTGTCATCATGACTTCTTCCGTTTCCGGTAAATGCTTTTCAGCAAGCTCTGAGAAAACCTTGGAAATTTCACGGAAGGTATTCCAGTCACTTTTAGCCTGCCAAGGTGGTGAGATCGCCGCATTAAACGGATGGACAAACGGGTGCATGTCTGTTGACGAGATGTCGAATTTCTCATACCAAGTAGCAGCAGGGAGGACAATGTCTGAGAACAGACCAGAGCTTGTCATCCGGAAATCAACACTTACCAACAGGTCAACTTTCCCTCTTGGTGCTTCTTCAGTGACTTTAACGGTTTCAGGCTGCCAGGAATTCTCAGTATCTGACAGGATCTGATCTTCACCGCCGATGAGGTGTCTGGCAAAATATTCATGGCCCTTACCACTGTCACCGAGCAAATTGGAACGCCAGTTGAAAAAGACACGCGGGAAGTTCTGAGGGTGATCTGGATTTTCCATGGCCCACTCAATCTTTTCGTCTTTTATTTGTTCCACAATATCATCAATCACTTCTTGGTCTGTTGCTGCGCCTTTGTCCCGGGAATTCTTCACAAGATCAATTGAGTTTTGTGTGAACTGTGGGAACGATGGCAGCCATCCAAGTCGTGCGGATAAAGCATTGACGTCAGCTGGGTGCATTTTGCTGTATGTGCTGTTCCATTTTGTTTCTTCGTCATGATCTTCTGGCTTAATTTCATATCGGAACTGATCCGTTGCAAAATAAAAGTAAGATGTACCGTTTTGATGGCGTGGCGGTTTGATCCAGTCGCCGGCAAAGGCAACTTGCTGCCAGCCTTCCAGCGGACGTACTTTCTCCTGGCCGACATAATGGGCCCAGCCGCCACCATTGACACCTTGCGAACCGGTCAGTAATACAAGATTTAAAATGGAACGGTATATCTGATCGCTGTGGAACCAGTGGTTGGTCCCACCGCCCATGGCAATCATGGACTTCCCATTCGTGCGAGCTGCGTTGTCGGCAAATTCTTTTGCGACTTTAATGACGTGATTTTTATGAACGCCTGTAATGCTTTCCTGCCAGGCAGGTGTGTAAGCTTTCGGATCGTCATAGTCTGACGGATAATCGCCTTCTAGACCTCTTCCGACACCAGTGTGTGCCATCATCAGGTCATAAACGGTTGTAACTTTAACAGTTCTGCCTTCACTGGTTTCTAGAAACTTAACGGGTACACCGCGTTCGAGCGTTCCTCCATCTTCTTCAGAAAAGTAAGGGAAGGTAACCATTGCGGTTTCGTCCGCATCTTCAATAAATGAAAGCTTCGGATCGATTAAAGAACCATCTTTACGTGTCAATTCAAGGTTCCAGTTTGTATCTTCGTCCCAGCGGTGGCCTTGCGTCCCATTAGGAACTTCAAGTTTACCGGTGGCTTCGTCCATGACAACCGTTTTCCATTCACCAAGTGGTTCTTCATGGCCAATGTCTGTCGAACGGAGAAAGCGCCCGCTTCTTGCATCGTTTCCGTCTTCGTCGAGCATAATTAAGAAAGGAAGATCGGTAAATCGTTTCACGTAATCGATGAAATAAGGGACCTGTCTTTCTACGTAAAATTCTTTTAAAATAACATGGGTCATTGCCATTGCCAGAGCGCCGTCTGTACCTGGTTTGGCTGGGAGCCATATGTCTGCAAACTTCTCGTATTCCGCATAGTCCGGGCTGACACCAACGACTTTAGTGCCGTTATATCGTGCTTCCACCATAAAGTGTGCATCAGGTGTCCGTGTTTGCGGCAGATTGGTGCCCCAGATGATAAAGTATTTCGAATTATACCAGTCGGCACTTTCAGGCACGTCAGTTTGTTCACCCCACACTTGCGGGGAAGCAGGGGGAGGTCGGCATACCAATCATAGAAACTGAGAATGGTTCCGCCGATCAGTGACAGAAAGCGCGTTCCTGCTGCATAGCTGACCATTGACATCGCAGGAATCGGGCTGAATCCAACGACACGGTCTGGGCCGTATTGTTTAATCGTATGGATTGAAGCGCTGGCAATGATTTCACACATTTCACGCCAGGAAGCCCGTACAAAACCACCTTTACCACGAGCGTTCACATACTGCTGACGTTTCTCGGGATTGCCGACAATGCTTTCCCAGGCCTCAACTGGATCAAGTCCATTGTTGCGCTCAGCTTTCCAAAGCTCGTACAAGTCACCGCGAATATATGGATATTTCACACGCACCGGGCTGTATGTGTACCAAGAAAAACTTGCGCCTCGTGGGCATCCGCGCGGTTCATATTCCGGAAAGTCATCGCCTGTTGAAGGATAGTCGGTTTGCTGAACTTCTGATGTGATAATGCCGTCTTTAACGTATATTTTCCAGCTGCATGAACCGGTGCAGTTTACACCGTGGGTGGATCTTACCACTTTGTCATGCTGCCATCTGCGGCGATAAATGTCTTCAGCATCACGTGGACGGGGGCTCTCTTCTGTAAAACCATCGTTAATGCGATTCCCTTCTCTAAGATGTTTAAGAGCACTGAGAAGTTTATTCGTTTTTTTCACCGTTATTCATCCCCTCTCATCATGTTCTCGATTGGATTAAAGCGTTCTCCGACAATACGGAAACTTCCGCTGCCCTCATTCATTTCTTCTAAGAAAATTTCAAACGATGGGGCATTGGCAGCCACAAGTATCAATCGCTCCAATGTATCAAGATCACTCAACTCATAAATATGATCAATGACCTTGGGTGGCACACTTCCAAACCGCATGCGCAAAACCCCGAGCAGATCTTCTCTGTCTTGAACAAAATCAGCTTCCTCTTCAAATGAAAACATCTGATGACCCTCCTTTTTTCGATCACGCGTCTATGTTATGGCTTCATCATTTTAAAGTAATCTTTTACCATGACATCTTTACAAATATCAGCCGTTTCCTGGATGAATTGGTTCAGCTCTTCGCCCCGATCTTTAATGGTTTCATGGGTAAAGAAAGCTTCCTGTGTATGGGCAAACTCTTCGCCAAACCTCAGGATAATGGTGAGGCCGTCTTTTTTCTCAATGGCTGTAGCTTGAATGTCATAGGAGTGAATATTATGTTTCGCAGTCATGGCATTTATAATATCTTTGTACAGCTGCGGCGCGATGACCCGCAATGACTTTGCTTTTTGAGTCGTTTGGTCTGCCATCGGTGACCCCTCCTTTTGAAATTCTTAATCCATCCTTAATGATGGGGAAGAAGACGCTCTTCCTCGCGGTTATGAATCTTGTCCACGATAACGAGTGACTGGAAACGCTGCAGTACGGCATCACTGAACCCGTCTTCGTCAAGCATGTCCTTAATTTCAGTAACGAGCATGCGTAAAATATCGTGATCACGCGTCAGCATGGTGATCTGATCCTTTAATTCCGGATCTTCCTCAACCAATTCCTTATACAATCCTTCTTCTTCAGACTGAGCATGCTGAAGTGTCCGGGTTTCCCAATGTTCGACAACAACATATGCTGCCTCATGGGCTTTTTCAAGTTCGTTATTATCCATAAGCTTTTCCAGAAGCTCGTTTAGCTCAATCGCTTCATTGAGCGCTGCTTCATGTATAGCGGAATGACTGTCAACATGTTTTAATCCTGGACCTGACATAAAATGACCCCTCTCTATGTAAATAGATGGTTTGTTCTATTGTATAAATCTACAAAGTGATAAGCTATGACAAATATCACAACCATTTTACTCATTCTTCCATAATTGAGAAGTTTTATGCCGAAATTAAAAAATAAAGAGGCCGATCCCATGAATTTATAAATCCGTGGGACCGGCCGCATCTAAGCGCATGTTAATTCGTTTTGTTTTTTATCGGTATTTCATCAGAGGCAACTTCACGTTTGTTTAGGATGAACTGCTTGTGTTCATTGAAGAAAGTCTTATAGGCCAGGTGCAGAAAAATCAGGACTGTGATAGAGACTGTTCCGGAGACTCCCAGCATAACAGCGATCTGATATTTGACTGCTGTGAGAGGTTCCTGACCTGCGATGATCTGTCCGGTCATCATGCCGGGCAGAAATACAATGCCCATCCCAACCATAGCATTGATGGTCGGGAGCATAGCAGAGTCGAATGCTTCATTCATAATCGGTTTTGACGCTTGTTTGGGTGTTGCTCCAAGCATCAGGGCACCTTCTACCTTCTCCCGTTGTTCTTTCATGCCTGTGATCAGATAGTTAACGGCAAGCGCAACACCTGTCATCGTTTTTCCGATGATCATTCCCCCAATCGGTATAAAGATGCGCACGTTATACCAAGGATCAAGATTCAAAACAACGAGCATCATATAAGCCAAGCTGATCGTCACACCAAGGATCATTCCTGCCGCTATCATCTTTTTTAAAGGGAAATTCAAGCTTGCTTTGGCCCGCTGATAAACGTTAAAAATCGCAAAACCAAGCATGAAAAATATAATTCCCAGTGTGAGAGCGGGATGAGGATTGTCGAAAATATAGACAAGTATGTATCCTACAAGAATCAGTTGAAAGGTCATGCGGAGAACCGAAATGACGATCAATTTTTCTCTGGGGATTTTTTTAATGCGAAAGATGGCTAGAACGATCAAAATAAAGACATATGCCGCGGCTACCTGCCAGATGGCGAGATCAAGCGATTCATCCACGGTTGTTCACCTCACTTGCCGGAAGATAGTCCTCAAGATGGATCAATTCGTCAGCTGCTGAATTTGCCAGTTGTTTATCATGGGACACCATAATGATTTGCTGCTGATGTTTTTTCGCTGAGTTTATCAACTTCTTAATGACGTGTTGTGTCGTGTCCTCGTCTAGGGAAGATGCCGGCTCATCGAGTAACAGGACTTCGACTGATGTTAACAGTAATGCACGTGCAATACCGAGTCGTTGTTTTTCTCCCCCAGAAAGATCATTTGCGTCTTCTGTCAGCTTTTTATCGAGAAGCAGGGCGTCAAGCGCGTTTTGAAGAGCTTCATCGTCCGGTGTGTTTTCTTCCCGATAAGAGAAAGCGATCGCTAGATTATCACGAACAGTACCGTCGAATATAATGGGGGATTGCGGGATCATGACGACTTGTTTGCGTAATTCTGTTGGCTCATATGTAGAAAGTAATTGATCTTTCCAGTATATTTCTCCTTCTGTTGGATCGTCGAGCTGATTCAGTAACCTGAGCAGTGTAGACTTGCCGCTGCCGCTTTTGCCAATGATGGCCGTTACACCAGCATCAATCCTCAATTCAGGAATATTTAAGATGTTGTTAACCCTAACATTTTTGAATTTAAACATGTTAAGCCTCTCTTTGTTTGGATGTTTTTGTATATTAATATAAGTACCCCGTCTATGCAGATTTAACCATCGGAATCTATTAATCAGTTCAGTTTTAACTTAAAAGGAGTTTCAACGCACGTCTGCTAAAGGGTGAAGCTTGACATTTATAATGGTTTAGACAGACAATTGGATACGACCATAAATTAAGAAAGGAGGTTTGAAATGAGTGCAATGAGGCTGATTGAATGGAGTAAACAAACACCGAAAAGACGCATTTTGCTTATAACAGCTATTATTATTATCGGATTTAACCTGCGTCCTGCAATCACGTCGGTGGGTCCTGTACTCGGATTGATTCGCGATGACATCGGTCTATCCAACTGGAGTGCAGGATTGATTACGAGTCTCCCGCTTCTGGCATTTGCTATAACGTCGCCGATCGCGGCTAAGCTCGGGGCCCGCTTGGGTAACATGTCGGCGGTTCTGATCGGTCTTGGTTTTTTATTGGGGGGCATTATCACCCGTTCGATCCCGTTCACATTTACACTGTTTGCAGGGACATTTGTTGTCGGTGTCGGAATCGCAATTATGAACGTACTGCTGCCTGCAGTTGTTAAAGAAAAGTTCCCGTATAAAGTGGGTGGGATGACGAGTGTGTATACAACCTCAATGGCCGTAATGGCGGCTACTGCATCTGGTTTGTCAATTCCCCTTGCTAAAGGGTCAGGATTTGGCTGGGAGTTATCCCTCGGCACATGGGCTATTCTGGCTGTGGCTGGTTTTATGATTTGGTATAAAGTCGTTCAAGTGGCGAAAACACTACCGCAAGATGAATTGAAGCTCAAAGGTGTTCACACAGGTAAACGGATGTGGGGATCCTCTCTGGCCTGGCAGGTCACATTATTTATGGGTTTGCAATCATTTGTGTATTATACGATCGTGTCATGGTTCCCTGAGATGCTTCAGGACTTTGGATTTTCAGCATCGACAGCGGGCTGGATGCTGTCTTATGTTCAATTTGTCAGCATACCTTCCACGTTTTTGGCGCCGATTCTTGCAGAACGCTACAGCCATCAAAAAGGAATTGTTCTTGTGTTCAGCGGTTGTACCACTGTTGGATTTTTAGGGCTACTCGCTGGTGGTCCCGCACCGCTTATATTTTTGTGGATTACGCTAGTTGGTATTGGTGCTGGTGCTACGATCAGTTTATCTCTGACATTGTTAAGTTTGCGGGCGGCTACTACAGCGCAGGCTGCACAGCTTTCCGGAATGGCTCAGTCTGTCGGATACGTGTTGGCCGCATTTGGTCCGATGGTCATTGGGCTTTTGTATGACATCACCCATACATGGCAAGCACCGATTCTGACAATAGTCGCAGTTGGAATTATCATGAGTCTGGCCGGCTATGGTGCTGGAAGAGATAAATACGTATTGGAGGAAGAAGCTGCCGAGAAGGCATAAATAGATAGGAAACCACATTCCTTAAGATAGGGAATGTGGTTTTTTTTGCTTAGAAAATTATTAAATGTCCGAGCTGTTAATAAACATAGCCAAGGGCAACGTCCAGCTCCAACGCCTACCCCCTCGAGTCATAAGCAATAACGCTACGTGGCAAAGACCGCCACTACACGTTCTTGCTTATGATTTTCGGGGGTGAACAAGGCGTTTCCGCTTTTGTTATCAAATCGCTTTTAGCAGCAGTTTTTTCAATAAAGGCGTGAAATGATCAGGCAATTCTTCAACGGACGGTACAATGATGCGTTCTTTATCATATATATTTTTCATGAGAGCATCCGCTTGTTCTGTGATTTCACCTTCAGCAAGAAAGAGTCCGATCACATCAATTTGTTGTTTTCGGGTTTCTGAAACGGCCAGATGCGTATCCACAATGCCATTGTCTTCGTAGTAGGCAGCAGCGGGTTCACCGTCAGAAAAGACGAGCAGGAACCGGTTTTTCTCAGGTCTTGTCAACATCCTTTCCCGTGCCACACGAATACTGAATCCATCACGGTTGTCTTCTTGAGCTTCCAGTTGCATAATTGCTGCGCCTTTATCCTTGTATAAAGAGTCACTGAACGCATGAACGATATGAAAGTAATTCGGCTGATAGTTGTCTCGGACATCTGATGCTTCTTCCCAGAAACCGATGATTTCATGAGGGATTTTCAATCGTTTTAAAACCCTGTGAAATAAAATGACACCTTTTTTTGTTTCGTCCATTTTGTTGATCATTGAAGCGGAACAATCCACTAACAATGAAAAGACAGCGTCAATTTCTTTATCGTCCTCATTCTTTTTGTAAAACAAGCGAGGGAACTCATCTGTCGCGATACTGATCAGTTTTTTCGATAGACGTCCGGCAACTAAATTGGTCCTTGGCGCTGTTTGCTTGTGTTCAAGCATATTGTCGATCGTTCTCGTCAGCCTGTTCTCATAGGGGATAATGCTTTCTGAAAACCGTTCGTAAGCGTTAATGTCTTCATCTGTCGGAGAAGTGGCTTTCTGTTCAATGGCTACAGCGAACCGATTGTCTTTGCCAAAAGCTGCCCCGTGAGAGCCTTCTTTATAGTCCCCGCTTTTCTCCGGCATCGGAGTTTTATCGGAATAGTCATTTGTGTCTGATTCCCCTGATGACCCTTGAATTGAAGCGAGGGCCTGGTCGCCTTCCTCAGTTTCTCTGGCTCCTTCTCCGATTAGAGACGTCTTCGTGCCCTTTTCGAGTTCAAACTGGAGAAAAGTCTGCTTGTGGTCGGCGTTTTCATTTTCTTTATGCCATGTTGGCATTGTTTCGTCAAAAACGTCGCTGTCCTCTGGATCTGGGTCATCTTCATCATCATTATCGAGCGGGTCTGTCCTTCTGATGTCATCGGATGCTCGGTCTTCGTTCGAATCTGTATGCGTGATAGGGAACGCAAAATATTCGTTCATTAAATCGTTGTATCCTGGAGAACTTCCCTCGACTGCCTCAACGATGTTCAGAACGATTTCATTAACATCGTTTGTCTGTTTCGCCTCGAATAAGCGTTCAAGAAGAGGTGTGAGCTGCCGCAGCAGGTTTGTCTGCTCCTCATTGGCCTCTGGAAAGTCCGGGTCAGGTCCATCTGCCTGGATAAATAAATAGATCAATGCAAACAGTTCATCCAGACGATACCCGCGCTCAGCATTCACTTTAAGCTGCTGGGTAAAATAAGACCGGTAATATGTGCGTCGTGTATCAAACAGCTTCTTTGTTCCCGGGCGCTGATGCTTGATCGTTTCTTCAAGGCGGATGTCTTCGAGTATCGCAAATAACTGCTCGACAAACTTGCGGAGGCGCATGTCTTCTGCTTTAAACATCATAGACATGACACTATCCACTTCAGACGCCTGCATAGTCCCAATCGCTCTGAGATAAACATCTGTTTTCAAGCCAGCCTGCTTATAATCTTCCCGGGTTTTTTCCCAATGTGTACTTGCCGTTATTTTCCCCTCAGTAACAGAAAACGTCGAGCCATATGCATATTCGAATGAGATCTGAGGCCGTCCAATTAAGACACGGACAAGATCCTGCAGTTGCATAAACAACGCGGTATCAATCTTTTTATCATGAAAACGGTACATGTCGATACTCCTAACTGAACAGCGTTTGGGCGATATTTTCAACAAGCTGCCGTTCACGAGACTCTTCCAATTTATCCGTAATAGCTCTTTGGATAGCCCGTCGTGGTGCAATATGGGACGAGAGATCGCACGCATCTAATAACGCTCGGATTGAGGCTGCATCTTCGGCGAGCTGGCCTTGTGATACGGCTTTGATCAAATCACTGGACAGTGTCACAAAGTGGTTGATCAGCCGGTCATCATTCAGACGGCTTTCACTCTTAATTAACTGCTTTAAGTCTTCTCCTTGTAAATATGGAATGTCAATGACAATAAAGCGATTTTTGAGTGCCTCGTTCAGTGGGACGGTCCCTACATAGCCTTCGTTAATCGCAGCAATGACCCCGAATCCATTTTCAGCAGTAATAATCTCTTGTGTGAAGGGGTTGGTGATTGTACGGCGATAATCCAGAACCCCGTTAATCAGCGGCAAGGTTTCAGGTCTCGCCATGTTGACCTCATCAATATAGAGGAAAGTTCCGTGTTTCATGGCGTTGGTCACCGGACCCGGAACAAATTCAATTACTTGCTTATCCCCTTCATAGGCAAGTGTTTTAAAACCGAGTAGGCTCTCAGCATCAAGGTCCACTGAAGCATTGATGCTGAACATCGGCTGATTGAATAGGTGACTCAGTGTATCAGCAAACCGTGTCTTACCAGAACCGGTAGGACCTTTCAACAATATATTTTTACCCATAGAAAGCGCGATAATAGCATCAGTCAGCATATTTTCCTTGGGAGGAACGTAGCCCTCTTCCCGAATCAATTCATGATAGGCATCGCTCTTTGTTTGATGATAATCTTTTAATAATGTTTGGATGGTTTCTGGTAATTGTTCTTTTATGGACATAGAAGTGTATCTCCTTTCAAAGCTATTCTAACGTGTTTCATAGCTGAATTGAAAGCACTAGGTATTCCTTACAATTCAGCAAACAATTTGATTTTTATTGCATGATGTTTTATGGTATGAAACATGGTTATTTAATACATAAATAGTCATACAATTTTGAAATGGAGGAATTAACACCTATGAAGTCACGCAGACATGTATGGTTCATTAGTCTCCTGGCGGTGCTTGGATTAATTCTGAGCGCATGTGCCGGCGACGGAGAACCTGACACCGCAGAAGACAGCACATCATCCAATGAAAAAGGAGAAGGTGGCGATCTCGTTATCTCTATCGGCGCAGATGTTGTTTCGCTGTCCACTCAAGGATCTAACGACATCCCCTCTGGTAATGTGGCCGTCAATCTTTATGAAACGCTAACAACCATGGACGACAACCAGGAAATTCAGCCGGGTCTGGCGAAAGACTGGGAAGAAGTGGATGACACTACATGGGATTTTCACTTGAAAGAAGACATTAAATTCCACGATGGCGCCGAATTTAACGCAGAGGCAGTTAAAAAGACATTCGACCGCTTGATGGATGATGAAATTGGCTCACCGCGCGCTTTCCTCTTAAAAGCAGTGGAAAGTGTTGAAGTAAAAGATGACTATACCGTTCGCATTAACCTTGAATACCCTTATGCACCGCTACTTGCCAACCTTTCACATATAGGCACAGCAATTATGAGTCCAGAAGTCATTGAAAAAGATTATGCTCAAATGGAAGAAGGCGGGGATGTAGACGCCTATATTAACAAGCACCCTGCCGGAACAGGACCTTTCAAATTTAAAGAATGGGTACCGGGAGACAAAGTGGTGATCACCAAAAATGGAGATTATTGGGGAGAGCCTGCTAAACTTGACACAGCTACATTCCAAGTTGTTTCAGAACAAAGCACACGCCTGGCTCAGCTTGATACAGGGGAAGCAGATGTAGCAGATGCCATTGGTCCGAACAATGTTTCCCGTATGGAAAACACGGAAGGCGTACATTTGCTGCAAGAACCAAGTGTATCGTTGTCATATATCGGTTTTAACGTTCAAAAAGAACCATTCGACGATGTGAAGGTACGAAAGGCTGTTTCTATGGCGATTAACAAAGAGTCGATCATTGAAGGTGTCTACAATGGGGTAGGTATTCCTGCAAAAGGGCCGCTACCGCCAAATGTATTCGGTTATGATGACTCATTGGATGGTTTTGATTATGATCTTGAAAAGGCGAAAGAACTCCTTGCAGAAGCTGGTTATGAAGATGGATTCAAAACGACGATCTGGACAAACGACAATGAGCAACGTGTAGATACGGCCATAACGGTCCAATCTCAACTGAAAGAAATTGGAATTGAGGTTCAGATTGAAGAACTGGAATGGGGCGCTTATTTAGAACGAACAGCAAACGGCGAGCATGATATGTTTGTGCTCGGCTGGGTTGTCGGAACGATGGATGCGGATTATGGGCTTTATCCACTGTTCCACTCCGATTCATTAGGCGGTCCGGGCAACCGTACATTCTTGCAAAATGAAGAAATAGATGAATTGTTAGCCGAGGCGAGACGTGAAACAGATTCTGATAAACGTAAAGAACTGTACTCACAAGCCCAAGAAAAACTGATCGAACTGTCACCAATGGTATATCTTACTCACAAAGAATATTTACTTGGTGTGAGTGATTCGCTTAAAGACTTCGGGATCGATGCTCTAGGATATTATGAAATCAAGGACGCTTATATCGAATAAATAAAGGATACCCCCGAATATTACTTATTTCGGGGGTGTTTTCTTTCTCATCCAGCTGAGTTGTAGTATACTCATTTATGAAATTGAATAGTTCAGATAGGGTGCGTTGTTTATCTCTTTTGGATGAACGAACGATAATAGGGAAGTTGGTGAGAAGCCAACGCGGTCCCGCCACTGTAATTGGTTATTCAGCAGCACTAGCCACTGTGTTAAAACATGGGAAGGCGCATGCTGATGATACCATGAGCCAGGAAACCTGCCCGGATCTGTACGCCAAGAGTGCCTACGAGGATAGGGAGGTGTAATCTATTCGGTATGATCCTACATAGATCAAACCGTCACATGGCAAACGATATCCACGCCATGTCCCATCACCCCTTCTGCCCAAACGCAGAAGGTGTTTTTATTTGTACTTAAAATATTGCCATGCACAAAACCAAAATACCTATAAATTGCAAACTAACTAGGCAGATTTTATGACTGTCACTGGCAACCGCTCAGGGAAAACACTCCGCGTCCAGTGGGCGCTGATGAGCCTCGGGCCACGGGACGTGGGTCATGAAGGCGTTACGACAGGACGTCGCGTTCTTAGCCTTCCTTCCCCAAATGCGCGCTGTGGGGTCTCATCGAGGCTTTTGCTCCCACAGGAGTCTCCGTGTTTTCCCCGAGCTTATAGTAGAATAATCCCTCTCTTTACCACATTGGAAAGAGATTACTACCTCTTGCTAAGCCGCTGGAATATGCGAGACTCCTAGGGGAACAGCACGAGCCCGAAGACCCCGCAGAGGCACATTAAAGAGGGTCGACTAAAACCGCCCTTTGCGGGCAACGTCGACATACCCCTTGCCGGGGCAAGGAGGCTGAGGCCGTGCCCCTGGAAAGCGAGTATATTCCAGCGGCGTTAGCCAGAAAGCCTTAAAAAAGCGTTTAGGGGAGAGTTTTCGCTAGTTCGCAGTTTGTGTCGATTATTCGTGGGAGATTTTCAGTTGTGGGGCAATGATTGTTTAGAAAAGGTTTTTATATTTAAGGAGGATTTAGTGTGAAGAAGTTACATTTATTTTTATTATCGTTACTTGTTATGGTTGGTTTAATGGCTGGTTGTGGTTCGGATGATAATCAGCAAAATGCGAACAATAATGCTGCAGATCAAAATAATACGGAGCAAACAGAAGATAATGGCAATGATGAAGAAGAGGCAGCGTTTCCGTTTACGATAGAAGATGCCTCAGGAGAAGAAGTGACGGTTGAAGCAGAGCCGGAACGTATTGTATCACTGATTCCAAGTAACACTGAAATCGCATTTGCTTTGGGACTTGATGAAGAAATTGTTGGGGTTTCAGACCATGACAATTACCCTGAAGCTGTCGCTGAAAAAGAAAAAGTCGGTGGCATGGAATTGAATATAGAAGCCATTCTTGCTCTTGACCCTGATTTGGTCCTCGCCGAAGTCGGCAATCCTGAAGAGGCTGTTAAACAACTGAGAGATTCCGGTATAACAGTACTTGTGATGCCAACAGGAGAAAATTTTGAAGAGGTCTATGAAAACATTAAAACGATTGGACAAGCTACAGGCCAGGCTGAAGAGGCCAATAAAATTGTCATTAATATGCAAGAAGAGCTAGATACTTTGAAAGAAAAAGCTGAGCAAATTGAAGAAGAAGATCGCAAAAGCGTCTTTATTGAAACTTCACCATCACCTGAAATTTATACGGGTGGAAAAGGAACATTTTACAGCGAACTTCTTGATGTGATCAACGCTGATAATGCTGCAGGAGAAGAAGAAGGCTGGGTTATGCTCGATCAAGAAGCGATCATCGCCCTTAATCCAGACGTGATTATCACCACATATGGCGATTATGTTGAAGAACCGATTGCCGAAGTGAAAGGACGCGACGGTTGGGACGATGTAACTGCTGTACAAAACGATGCGATTTACGATGTGAATACAGATCTTGTCAGCCGCCCGGGACCACGGTTGGTTGAAGGGGCGAAAATTCTTGGTGAATCTATCTATCCTGACGTTTTCAAAGACTAAGCGGTTTATTGCTTATCCGTTGCTTATAGGGATTTTAACAGCAGCCATTCTGATGGGTATCTCCATCGGAACGGTTCATATCCCGGCAATGTCTGTTGTGAAAATTATATATGCACATGTTTTCCATGTAGCACTCGACCCAGGGGTTAATGTTATGCATGATAACATCGTAATGAACATCAGGTTCCCCGGGTCGTCCTTGCCGGTCTTGTTGGTGCTGCTCTTGCTATTGCAGGGGCAGCATTTCAGGGACTGCTCCGTAATCCGCTTGCCGATCCATATACCATTGGGGTCTCATCGGGGGCGAGTGTTGGTGCTGTTCTCACTTTGTTTTTTAATCTAAGCTTGCCTTTTATAGGGTTGTATACGTTGCCTGTTGTAGCTATTATTGCATCATTCATAACGATTTTTACAGTTTTGTTTTTTGCCAGGCAAGTAGACCGGACGATGCGAGTGGAAACGATTATTTTGACTGGGGTCATCTTCAGTTCTTTTCTTGGGGCACTGATTTCTCTTATGATCGCACTTACCGGCGAAGAATTGCGGCAAATTATTGGTTGGCTGCTCGGAAGTGTATCCATGCGAGGCTGGGAGTATGTATGGATTATCCTGCCATTTTTTATAGTGGGGGCCTTGATTCTGCTCATGCACGCCAAAGAATTGAATGCTATGTCATTTGGTGAAGACCGCGCCAAACATTTGGGTGTCCATGTTGAACGAAAGAAATTAAATGTGCTGATTGCCGGTTCACTGCTTACAGGAGCAGCTGTCGCGGTATCAGGTACCATCGGATTTGTCGGGCTTGTTATTCCCCATTTTATTCGAATCTTATGGGGACCGGACCATAAGCATTTGCTGCCATTGTCGGTCCTGGCAGGTGCAGCATTTTTAATATTGGCCGATTTGGTTTCACGGATTATTATTGCACCGGCTGTGTTGCCGATCGGAGTCATCACAGCACTCATCGGTGCACCGATTTTTGCCGTAATATTAATGAAGCGGCGGTTTGAAAGAAGTGGGTAAAATGATCGAAATGAAGCACGTTTCAGGTGGTTACGGGAGCGAACCAGTTGTAAAAGATATTACATTTGAAATAAAGTCTCAAGAGTTCTTTGGTATTATTGGCCCGAATGGCAGTGGCAAAACAACGCTTGCCAAGCTGATGAGCGCTTTGCTCCCTGTGCAATCAGGTACGATTCATGCAGCGGGAAAGGCACTTGAAGACTATTCCGCGAAAGAACTTGCCCGTTTGATGGCTGTGCTCCCGCAGCACAGTTCACAAACCTTTAGCTATACGGTCTATGAAACAGTTTCACTTGGCCGCTATGCCCATCAAAAAGGACTTTTTGGTTCTTTTACGGCGGAAGACGAACAAATTGTCCAGGAAGTCATGCAGCAGACAGGGATCTCAGTTTATCAGGATGCCAAACTTGATCAACTATCAGGTGGGGAACGACAGCGCGTTTATCTTGCCCAGGCTCTCGCTCAAAATCCAAGTATATTGCTTCTGGATGAGCCAACCAATCACCTGGATCTTGCCTATCAAAAAGATTTACTTGACTTGCTGAAACGCTGGACAAAAGAAAAAGAGCTCACGGTTATTGCTATTTTCCATGATCTGAATTTGGCTGGTTTATATTGCGATCGGCTTCTTTTACTGGAAAAAGGGTATGATTACGTTTGTGATACGCCGGATGAAGTATTAAAAAAAGAGCGTCTTGAACGCGTTTATGAAACGACTATTGAAAAAAACCCACATCCTAAAGTTCCTAAGCCTCAAATTATGCTTGTCCCCGAACTGCTGCCAGATCAAATTGAAACGGAAAGGGTAGACGCTCGTCGGTTGGAGCGTGAAGATGATATGATGCTTCTCACTAGTGAAACCCCTCTTAAGACCATGTCTTCAAGTGTGATTGGTGCGGGTATGGGATGGTACAAAAATTTCATCAATCGCCGTGTGCCAGCCAATTATGATTGTACTGATCATAAAGCGGAAATGGAGGAATTTATCGCTCACAAAGGGCTCGATCCCAATGATACAGCAGGTATGATGACTGCGGTGAACCTGGAAGATGCGGCTGAGGTGTTTTTGGAGGGGGATGGATTCTCAATTTATGTCGTTGTAACAGCAGGTTCTGGAACAGCACTGGACGTTACCAGGGGAGAACAGCATGCTGAGATCACAAGGCCTGGCACCATAAATACATGGGTGTTTGTGAATGGTTATGTTCTTGATGAAGCATTTATTCAAGCGATTGTTACAGCAACAGAAGCCAAAACAAAAGCCCTGCAGAGGTTAAGCATTACAGATCCTTACAGCGGGACTTCCGCTACAGGTACCGCAACAGACAGTTTTTTAATCGCAGCAACCCAGCAAGGGGATGTATTGCAGTTTGCTGGTCCAATTACGCCACTTGGAATCCTCATTGCCAAAGGCGTATATACTTGTACCCTTAAAGCGCTCGACAGCTACCAAAAAAGAAATAACGGTGGCATATAAAATGCTAATCAGCAAAAAACGGAACACCCCCATTTAAGTGCGTGGAGGTGTTCGTTTTTTGAGCAACAATGTGGTTTAGCGCTTTCAAAATTGAATTGTTCCGACCTCTACTTTTTAATACCGAATAATTTCTGTAAATAGCTGTTTAAAAACAGACCGTTAGGATCCAGTTCTTGTCTCAGGTCCAGGAAATTTTGCAGCTGAGGATAAGCTGTATTAAGTTCCTCATAGGTCATGGTGTGCATTTTGCCCCAATGAGGCCGTCCTTCATAATGTCTAAAGACCTCTTCCAGCGCGTCAAAGTAAGGTTGAAACGGCATTCCTTTGTACATATGGACTGCGACGTAAGCTGAATCTCGATTGTATGCCGGACTCAACCAAATGTGATCTGCCTTAACATAACGGCACTCAATCGGGAAATGCACGTCAAAATTGTACTTTTTAATGATGTGCTGAATATCCTCCAAAACATCTGGAAGCCAAGCTTGTGGAACGCTATATTCCATTTCAGTGAATTTAACCAAGCGGGGTGTGGCATACATGTCATGGCTGTATCCGCTGCTCTTTCCGGTAGGTACCGCTTGAGCCGAGAGCAGACTGGCCGATTTGGATAAAGCAGGCAAGGTGCGGCACAGTTCCGACAGCACCCAAAAAGCGCCGTTTTCAACGATGATGTCTGCAAATTTATTGCGCCCACGAGGGGGTTTTGGTGTGTTTGCTGTGATGTTCATCATTTTTCCTTGAACAGTTTTTGTGTGTGGGAACCAATAAAATTCAAAATTCCGGTTTGAGTCATTCAGCTGCTTCAGGTTGCTCAGGCAATCTGTAAGCGGCATTCGGAGACTTGTTGCTTCAAGGCGATAGGCTTTTACAACCTGAAGTTCCAGCTTAATGATCACTCCAAGCATGCCCAGCGACAAACGTGCGGCTTCAAAGTATTCCTCATTCTCTTCGCGTGAAATATGAAGAAGATCCCCTGAGGCGGTGATGATCGTGAGACTTGTAACTTGGGTGGATAAACTGCCAAATGCCTGCCCAGTCCCGTGGGTCCCCGTGCTAATGGCTCCTGCAATTGCCTGGGCATTGATATCACCAAGGTTCTCCATGGCATATCCTTCTTCAAACAAAAGTGGACCAAGATCATTCAGCCGTGTCCCGCCCCAAATGGTGACACGCCTATTTTGATGATCGATTTTCTCAATTCCTGATAAATGTTCGAGCGAAAGCAGCACATCACTGGTAGCTGCAAGCGGTGTGAAAGAGTGGCCCGCCCCAATAACACGCATAGACCTGCCACTTTCCTGGCACTCTTTCACGATTCGTATCACCTCTTCAGTGGAACTTGGTTTCATGATTGCTCCGGGCTGATTATAAACGGTTCCTGCCCAATTTTTCCATTCTGTATCATTTGTTGTCATAGAAAACATTTGGCATCCCCCCTGTAAGTTCGATACGTGTCAATGACGCTTCCATCCTTTATGACATGGATCAGATGGAAGTGCTCACACAGTTCGCCTGCTTTACTGTGTCGTAAAAAAACAGGATCACCGATTTGCAAGTCAATCTCGCCTTGATAAACAACCGGTGTCTGAACCTCACCTGCTCCTTCATTTGAGGTGAGATTCGCACCTTCTGGTAAGTACACACGCGGCAATCGGTCCTCTCCCACAGCACCAGAGGCAATGTAGCCACCCCCTGCACATGTGTAAATATCTTTTTTAGGCTGGCGTGTAATTTCAAGTGCAAACCCCATTGCAGGATCATTTCTGTGATCGATATAGTCATCGAACAGATGCGGATTGAAGAAACCAGAGCCTACTGTTACTTCACTGACAGCTTCTTCGATTGCGGTCTGATGCAGACTGCCTGTTCCACCACCATTCACAAATCGCAGGTCTATACCTTTGTTCTCAATGTCCTTCACAATCTGTTCACGTTTGTTGACCAATTCTTTTGTTGAGCTTCTTTTAAGCAGTCGTATGACAGCATTTTTAGTTTTTTGTTTCGGATTGTTGTCTGTTACGCCGGCAATCTGTGCCTCATACCCCATTATGCCATCAAGGCGGACATGTTTAGAGTTATGAATGCGATTTATAAGTGCTATGGCATGTTCCCGGGTTTTGACAGGGGAACGGTGCACACCGAAATGAAGCCCGGGATACGAGCTAGATAAATCGATATCCAAACAAACAAGAAAATGACTGTCAGTTTCTTTAGCAATTTGTTCCAAAATCTCTATATGTGTAACACTATCGATCATGAGCGTAATGGTTTGGTTTTGTTTCACACGCTCAGCAATCTGTTTTAAAGATGAATGGTTCACTGCAGGATAGGCGATTAACAAATCATCAAATCCGTTGTCATTTAAGTAAAGAGCTTCATCAGGGTGGAAACATAACACGCCTCTAAAAACATCTGAAACGTTAAAAATAAATCTGAGTGCATCGATCGAACGGACTGATTTGCTGGCAATTCGAATTTGTTTACCTTGAGCCCTTTCTGCAATGGATTCAATGTTCCGGTGAAATAATTCGCTATCCAAAAAAGCACACGGTTTGTCGACTGACGTCAAAGCTTCTTTGTAATATTCATAAGTACGCATAATGACGCTCCTTATAAAGTTAGTATATTTTAAGTATACTGCAAAATGCTCACAGATCATAATGAAAGATGTCAGTTTATTGTGACCAAGAGCAGATCGCTTTTAGTAAGGCATTAAGTTGGGTATAGATTGTAAAGACGCGTTGTTTGGAAGGGAAGTGACGTGAAGGTGCGATATAATAAAGCAGTGTTGATTTATAACGGCGTGGCTGGGGGAAACAATTTGCAGCAAAAACTGGCTCAGACACTACCAATCCTCAGTCAGGCAATTCGATCGCTAAATGTTGTTCAAACATTATCTCAAGAAGAAACAGAAGACGTTTGCCAGAACCTGGATTCTGATATAGAGCTGTTGCTTATACTTGGAGGGGATGGCACAGTGCACGTGTGTATTAATGTTTTGGCTAAGTTGGAGCACAGACCTGTCATTGGAATCTTACCGGGCGGGACCTCGAATGATTTCACACGGACACTGGGCATACCTCAGAATCTGCAGACTGCTGCTCAAACCATTGTGAATGGAATCGAAAAACCAATTGATGTAGGTGTCTCAGGTACCGATTATTTCCTTAATTTTTGGGGTGTGGGTTTGGTGACTGAAACCTCAAAGAATATAGACGTTTCCCAAAAGCAGAATCTGGGTGTGCTCAGTTATTTGTTGAGTACGATTAAATCTATTGGAAATGCCAATAACTTTACTTATGAACTTGAAACTGAAGAAGAGACATATAAAGGGGATGCGGTATTGATTTTCGTGTTGAACGGTCGTTTTATCGGGACCAGAGAACTGCCAATCCCAACATTAGAGGCTGATGACGGAATGCTTGAGGTTCTTATTGTGAAGAATTCCAATCTGGGTTCTTTTCGGGAGTTCATGGCTATGAAAAATCCCGATATGGATAAAAGCGCTTTTCAGCAAATTGAACACTTTCGGGTAAAAGATTTGGCCATCAAAGCCAAACCTAAACAAGAAGTGGATATGGATGGAGAAATTTATCAAATGACACCTGCAGAGATATCTATTTTGCCCGGTCATTTTCGCATGATAGGTGTTTCAGAGCCCTTATAACCCGGTTGTTTCACCAAATGAAACGGTTTGACAAACAATCGTCACAAGTTCTCAAGCATAACGGTTGTAAATTGTGTCAAAATCGAATACAATTTATATAGACTCATTGGTCAGTTTAAGATTCAAGGCAGGTGCAAGGGGATGGCTCCACGTATTTCAGATGAAGCAAAAGAAGAAAGACGCGTTAAAATTCTGCAAGCTGCATTGGAGTGTTTTTCACAAAAAGGCTATTATGCATCGAAAGTGGATGACATTGTTCAATACTCCAACATGAGTAAGGGTTCGATTTACAACTATTTCAGTGGCAAAGAAGACATCTTTATCAGTATACTGCAGCATGAAACACAGAAGGCACACGCGGTGATGGACGCTAAACTCAAAGAAATCTCCAGCCCGCTTGAACAATTGAGATACTGGATCAAATCAGATATACCATACGATCCGACCAAAAAGAAACTGATGCGTGTGCACATTGAATTCTGGCTATATTCGACTGACTCTCCTGAGGTCCAGCATGTGTTGAAAGACCGTTTCGATTTTAATTTTGAAAAGGTCAAGGACATTATTATCGCTGGGCAGAAACAAGGAGAGATCAAAGCAGACATTGATCCAGAGAAAGCAGCGGCCACTTTTTGGGAACTGCATGATGGTCTATGGCTGCATAAGATTATCGGGTATGCCGAAGAGAAAATAGAAGAACGAATCTTAAAAATGGAAAAGACAATGATGGCATTACTCACTTAGGAAGAACTGCCACCACAATAAACTGACCAGTCATTTTAAAAAAGGAGTGATTACACATGGCTAATAAAATTAAAAACATGTTCAGAAGAGAGCGCAAATATTTGAACGATGGCAAGTCTGGCATTGAAGCTTACCACGTTCAACAAAAAGAAGCTCAACAACAAAAGCGTAACTTCATCCTTTATTGCGAAAATGTACGCCAATTTTCACGGTAAAACACAGTTGAAGTTAAAACGTCCGCCTGATTCCAGGTGGACGTTTTTTAGATCAAAATTTCTTACATAAATTGGTAGGAAAAATTGAACAGATCACGTATGATAGAACTATACATGTGAAGCAAATAACAATTCAGTTTATGTCGTTTCCCACAAAATATACTAAGTCACAGTATAAGTAAACTGCGAACTAACTTATGACTGCCCCATGCAGCCGCTCGGGGGAAACACTGCGCTTTCCGCGGGCGCTGCTGAGCCTCCTCGGTCTGACGACCTCCGGGGTCTCATCGAGGCTTTGCATCCCGCAGGAGTCTCCGTGTTTCCCCCGAGCTGTTGATCTTACTTCTCGCCTTCGTAGGTAGAACGGATTTAAGCGTGAAAAGGCATATAGAGATAGAAAAACCATAAGTAAATACAAACCCTGTAAGCCCAGATTACGACTAAATTAGATATAATACCTATTAGTGGAACAACTCAAACAGTGTTCACGTTCATATTTGATTTCTTGAGCAGAACCGTCCAAGTCACTGAAAAACATAAAGTGATTGGAGCGGAGGGAAGTCGACTCCTGCGGGAACAGCACGAGTCCGAAGACCCCACAGCGTTACATTAGGGAGGGTCGACTAAAACCGCCCTTTGCGGGCAACGTCGACATACCCCTTGCCGGGGCAAGGAGGCTAAGGCCGTGCCCGCGGCTAGAAGACACTGTGAAAGTGCACTTCTTGAACAGATGTCGCACTTGAGCTGTTATAAAGTTAAAGCGACTTCCCGCAGCGGAAATCACGATACTCTCATTATGGTGGTTAGTTGCCTGCCAGAAGCAGTCATTTCAAATTTTCTCTGGTTCGCAGTTTGTGTCTACTTTTCATTACGGAATTGTTGCAAATTAAGAAATTTACTGGCTTGATTTTGAAAATGAAAAGGTGTGCAAGGGTAATGATGACGATTATTTTTTCTTTTATTGCTGGAATTTTACTTGGTGTTGTTTTTTCAGTATTTGATCTGCCGATTCCTGCTCCGCCAAATCTTGCGGGTGTGATGGGGATTGTTGGTGTTTTCTTGGGATATGCACTTATTAGCACAGTTATTTCTTAGGAGGAACTTTATGAAACTCATACTGAAGTCACTTTTGGCCGGTTTTTTGCTTGGGGTCGTGTTTTCATTATTGAAATTGCCAATTCCTGCGCCACCGAATTTACCGGGGGTTACCGGGGTCGTCGGGGTCTTTGTCGGGTTTATCCTAGTAAAGGCATATAAACGCAGAAAAGTGTCGAATACGAATTAAACGATAAAGGTGTCGGCAGTCACTTTCTAAAGAACGCCGACATCTTTTTGTTAGTGAACTCATTCTTTTGGCCTAAATGTGACAAATACTTTAAATTTCGTTGGAAAAATGTATAAAAACAGGTTATCCTTTAGATAGAAGAACCTTATATGCTCGATACGCATGTAACAGAGAGGAAGACACTTATGACTTATCGGGGAAATGTTATTAAACTGTTATTCAGAATGGATGATCATTTATTTCGGGTAAAACAAGCTGAAAAAATGTCAAATATATGGAAAACAACTGCCTGGCTGTTCGTGGCTGCTATGGGGGTTTACATTTGGATGGCTTGGCTTGGTATGGGTACAAACTTGTTATCAGAAAAGGCTTTGATGTATACACCCGAGGAATATGAGGCCGCTAAATTTTGGTTTGTGATCGGGCGTGCCGGATTTGGGCTGTTACTCGCCGCTCTCATTTTGTTTGTGCCATCTCTATTATTCTATTATTTAACTGGAATTCCGTATAAAAAACTTGTCTACATGCAACAGGCTGTTCTTCTTCTGCTGCTGGTTGAACGGCTCATTTGGATTCCACTTGCAGTCTATGCCGGGCTTGACTGGTATGTCTCGCCAATGTCATTTGGACCACTTATGGCTTACATCACCTCCCAGTCATGGCTGATTTACTTTTTTGGCGCCATCAGTCTTTTTCAGATTTTGATTATCTGGTTTCAGGCTAAGTTTCTGAAGCGTTTTGGTGTTTTAAAGCTACGCTGGATTTGGACGAGTCTTATTTTATTACATATCTTTGAGTGGGCATGGGCTGCTTTGCTCGCATCAGTTGATCATATCGTATTAGGCGGGTGGTTTGGATGAACCGAAAAAGATGGATCAGTGTCGTGGCTGGTTTGTTTGTAATTCTCAACATATGTCTTGTTATGTTTGATGATGAGGGTAAAATTGACAGACTGTCTTATGTATCTGAATGGGATGAATTATTTCAAACAGACCTTTTTGAGCATCTGAAAAAAGACGGTGTACTGGACTATGCCGCTGAATACCATATGTATTTTGATGAACGATCAGGCCGTTTTGGTGAATTCCTTGTTGAAGAAGGTAGTCAGATCCAGCAAGGTGATCCCCTTTACACATATGAAGTGCGCAACTTCGCCGAAACGCGGCGTGCCCTTGAACAAAAGGTGCAGCAATTGAGAGAGGAAATCAGTTCTGTTGAAACAGCCTTGAGGACAATCGAAAGTGCCCCGGTTAATTCTGAAACGCTCTCCATCATGTTTCCGGATGAAACAGGCGCCATGGAGGTCCCACAAGGGTCAGCAGAAGCAGATATGCTAAAAGCTCAATTTATTGCTGAACAGGAAAAAGAGCTTGGACAGCTCCAGGCTAAGCTGGGTGCTGTGGAAGCTGAAATGTCCGCCGTTAATGCTCAGGAAGCTGAGGTAACCGTAATGAGCCCATATAATGGTCGCATTATTAATCGCTCAGTCGCCTTGGATAATCCGTTGCTGACGATTGGTGGAGAAGGTTTGCTGACGAAAGGGATACTTACAGAAGAAGAACGGGCCATGGTTGAGGCCGATATGGATGTAGAGGTACATGTGACTGAACAGCAAAAGGTTCTTGATGGAAGCTTTTTAGAATTATCAAAGGATCCTGCTGCGGTAGCCCTGGAGGAAGAGAGCCGCTATCCATTTACTGTTAATTTTGAAACAGAAGAAACGGATGAGAACGAAGGCGATACTGAAGAATATGATAAAACCGAACAACATGGTGAAACCGAAACAGGCCAGGATGAACTTGAAACGACAGAAGAGAAAGAACAGGAATTACTGCCAGGCTATCATGCACAACTGTATATTACGCTAAATGAGGCGTTGGATACCCTTGTAGCTAATAAGAATTGGCTGCAGGGTGAAAGTATTTGGGTGATGACAACGACAGGCACTCTAAAACCGGAAATCGTTGATCGTGGGCTTGAAATGAATGAGCTTGTGCAGATAACCGGCGATGTAGAGAATGGAAATTGGGTAGCCGTGGAGGAAAGTACTTCATTTTACCCGGACTCAGTGTTCGTCACCCCATTCAAGGCAAAACGCGTTCAGTGGTCGAATGCTGCAGAGCAGGTTAATTGGAAGGAATACATTGTAACAGGATTATTGTCACGCTAAGTATATATTGTCATTACTGATCAAACCATGTCGGGACTCTGAATGAGCTCTGGCATGGTTTTTGTTTGTTCGGCAAATTGTTTAAGATAGCAGTTAAAGAGGAACAATCTAAAGGTAACACAAGACGGATGTATTTACGTTGAACAGGAGGTATTCGAATGGTTTACAGAGTAGAGATGCCAGTCGATCATGGTGCAGATCATACATTAGGATTGTTGAAAGAAGGTTATACGTATATTTCAACAAGACGTGAAAAATTTAACTCGAACATTTTTGCAACACGTGTGCTTGGCGGTCAGAATGCAATTTGTATGGGAGGAAAAGAAGCAGCTGAAGTATTTTACGATACTGATAAATTCAAACGTTCAGGTGCCGCCCCCAAACGTGTTCAAAAAACATTATTTGGCGAAAAAGGTGTTCAAACGCTTGATGGTGAACCACATAGAAACCGCAAGAAATTGTTTATGGATTTAATGACTGAAAAGCGTTTGGCTGAGATGCAGAGCATTGTTGAAAAGCATTGGCAGGAAGCTTTAACCAAGTGGGAAAACAAGCCATCAGTTCATTTGTATAAGGAAGCTAATATTTTACTAACACGTGCGGCCTGTGAATGGGCAGGCGTTCCCTTAAAGGAATCAGAAGTGCCCAAACGCGCTAAACAGCTCAACGCTTTATTTGATGCGGGCGGGGCAGTTGGCCTCAGACATTTTGAAGGCAGAAAAGCCCGAAAAGACGTAGAAGCATGGTGTGCTGAGCTGATTGGGGCTGTAAGAAAAGGCAATCTTCAGGCAGAAGAAGGAAGAGCGCTGCATACAATTGCCTGGCATAAAGAGCCGAATGGACAATATATGCCTAAAGCAATTGCAGCTGTTGAACTGGTCAATATTTTACGTCCAATCGTAGCAGTTTCGGTCTATATTGCCTTCAGTGCACTTGCATTGCATGAATATCCTGCCGAAGCCACTCAATTGGATGATGATACACGTATACAATGGTTTGTTCAGGAGGTCCGCAGATTTTATCCATTTTTCCCTGTAGCTGCGGCTCGTGTGAAAAAAGATTTCACTTGGCAGGGCTACGTATTTAAAAAGGATACACTGGCATTGCTGGATCTTTATGGAACCAATCATGACCCGGATCTCTGGGAGAACCCAAATGATTTTAAACCAGAACGATTTAAGTCTTGGGATAAGAGCCCGTTCGATTTTATCCCACAAGGCGGGGGCGATTATTATAAAAATCATCGTTGCCCAGGAGAATGGCTCACGATTGATATCATGAAAACCAGTATTAAAATGCTTACAAGAGAAATGAGCTACACCGTCCCGCCTCAAAATCTTAACTACAGTATGAACCGGCTTCCAAGCCTCCCCAAAAGTGGCTTTTTGATTAAAAATGTGACAGCAGGAAAACACTAGGTGATTTCTAAGTGCTAACAAAAAATCTTAAATGCCCTTGACAATGCAGGCAGGGGTCGATATAATGTGAAGCATAATTTAATAAGACCTCACTTTTAGCAGGTGGGGTAGAGGCGCGATGTTTAACGATCGGCAGTGGAGCTTGAGGAAGCAACGATGCTGCATGATCAGGAAATATCGCCGAAGCAGATAATAGCCTCACTATTATCTTGCTGGGTCTGTAATTCATAGTTACAGGACTGTCTTGGTAAACGTCCGGTTTACCGAGTTGAGCTATCTCATTTTGAGAAAAGAAGAGGAATGACGGGCATTCTATAAAAAAATGCGACCCGAGTTCATCTCGGGTCGCATTTTTTTATTTTTATCAAGCTTGTCGAACTGCAAGGTGTGGGTCAATTATAAAAAATGGGAGGAGAAACATTTATGAGAAACAAGTTGGTTGGATTATTGGCAGTCTTGATCTTAGGCGCAATTTTAGCTGGATGTGGGGCAGAAGAGGCATCGGGCGAGCAGAAAACAGAAGACGATACATTTACAGTGGGACTTGAAGCAGGCTATCCGCCGTTTAATTGGACACAAATGGACGATTCCAATGGTGCTGTTAAGATTGACGGGAATTCAGAATATGCTGGGGGCTACGATGTTGAAATAGCTAAGCGGATTGCGGACGGTCTTGGCAAAGAGCTTGTTATCGTTAAAACGGAATGGGATGGACTCGTACCAGCATTAACATCTAAAAAAATTGATGCCATTATTGCGGGAATGTCCCCTACTGAAGAACGCAAAGAATCCATTGATTTTTCTGATGTGTATTATCAGTCAGACCTGGTTATGGTTGTGAAAAAAGGTGGTGCGTATGAGGGAGCGGATTCTCTTGACGATTTTTCCGGAGCTAAGATTACGGGCCAGCTGAACACATTCCATTACTCGGTCATTGCCCAGATCGAAGGCGTTGATAAGCAACCTGCAATGGACAACTTCCCTGCGATGCGCGTTGCATTGGAGTCTGGAGTTATTGATGGCTATGTTACAGAGCGTCCCGAAGCTGTGAGTGCAGCCAATGCTAATGATAACTTCGCCATGGTAGAATTCACAGATGGATTTTCCACATCTGAAGAAGACACGGCAATTGCAGTCGGCCTTCGTAAAGACAGCGAATTGACTAGCGACATCAACGAAGTACTCGAAACCATATCATTGGATGAACAAACAGAGATTATGGACAAAGCGATCGAAAATCAGCCATCGGCACAGTAGCAAGGAGCATTATTTATGAGTTTTGAATCAGTCATCCAAATTATCACAGACAACTGGCCCATGTTTTTACGAGGTGCTGGTGTTACACTATTAATCTCAATGATTGGAACGACTGTCGGCGCTGTTATCGGTCTGTTGATCGGGGTTTTCCGTACAGTTCCGACACCGGGAAATGCTTTTAAGCGTATCTTGCACAAAATGCTGGGAGCTGCGTTTTCCACCTATATCGAAATCTTCCGCGGAACACCAATGATTGTGCAGGCAATGGTCATTTATTATGGGTCCGCGATGGCACTGGGGATCGACATGGACCGGTTGTATGCCGCGATTTTCATTGTTTCAATTAACACAGGTGCGTATATGTCAGAAATTGTCCGGGGCGGCATTGTTTCAATCGACAAAGGGCAATTTGAAGCTGCTCAAGCTGTGGGCATGAACCATATACAGACGATGATGCATGTGGTCTTGCCTCAAGTTATGCGGAATATACTGCCTGCAACAAGCAATGAGTTTGTGATCAATATTAAAGATACTTCTGTCTTGAACGTTATTTCCGTTACTGAGCTTTATTTTCAAACGAAAACAATTGCTGGGAATAACTTTAAATACTTCGAGTCATTTCTGATTGCCTGTGCCATATATTTTGTCATGACATTTGCAGTGACCCGGTTGCTCCGTCTGATCGAAAAGAAACTCGATGGACCTGACAACTACAACATGGCCGGGAATCAAATGCAGGTCAACACACCTCAAATTGAAGGGCAATCTTAGAAGGAGTCATACATTGTGCAACCACTTATAGAAATACAACATTTAAGAAAATCATTTGGGCATCATGAAGTACTTAAAGATATTGATTTCTCCGTTCATAAGGGTGAAGTCATTTCCATCATAGGTTCTTCCGGATCAGGGAAATCAACCTTGCTCCGCTGTGTCAATCTGCTGGAGCGGCCAACAGGCGGAGATATTATCTATAAGGGTCAAAATATACTCGCAGGCGCTAATGACCTTGGCACTTACCGTAAAAACGTCGGCATGGTCTTTCAACAATTTAATTTATTTAACAATCACAACGTCTTAGGGAATTGTGTTGTCGGTCAGAGAAAAGTTCTCAAGCGCACCAAACAAGAAGCTGAAGAAGTTGCGATGAAATTTTTGCATCATGTAGGAATGGGTGAGTTTATCCATGCCAAGCCAAAGCAGCTTTCCGGGGGACAGAAACAAAGGGTAGCCATTGCAAGAGCATTGGCTATGGAGCCAGATGTGCTTCTATTTGATGAACCAACCTCAGCACTTGATCCCGAAATGGTCGGCGAAGTGCTGACAGTGATGAAACAACTTGCTGAATCCGGACTAACGATGTTAATCGTGACACACGAAATGGCCTTCGCCAGAGACGTTTCCGACAGGATTGTGTTTATGGATCAGGGTGTCATCGCAGAACAAGGACCCGCAGACCAGATTTTTGAAAATCCTGTAGAAGAACGAACAAAAGCCTTCTTAGGCAAATAAAAACAAAATCAAAACACGGAGACTTCAATAACCTTGAAGCTCCGTGTTTTTAAATGTATTCATAACCCAATAACCCCTTGCTTTGACGGAAAGTTTTAATGAAAACACAAGACAAACTGTAACTAGAGAAAACTTGGAATGACTGCTTCTAGCAATCGCTCGGGGAAACACTGCGCTTTCCGCGGGCGCTGCTGAGCCTCGGGGCCACAGGATGTGGGTCATGAAGGTGTTGCGACAGGACGTCGCGGTTTTAGCCTTCCTTCCCCTATAGCGACCTCCGGGGTCTCATCGAGGCTTGTTCTCCCACTGGAGTCTCCGTGTTTCCCCCGAGCTTGGTTTGGGAGGTTATTCTCAAACTCTTATAGGAGTAGAACCGTCCAAGCCACTGAATTAAATAAAGTGATTGGAGCGGGGGGAAGTGATTCCTGCGGGAACAGCACGAGTCCGAAGATCCCACAGCGAGGACATTAAGGAGGGGTGACTGGGACCGTCCTTTTCGGACAACGTCGACATACCCCATTGCAGGGGCAAGGAGGCGTTAGGGGATGTTCGATTTAAACCAGCGCGTCCTGCGCCAACATCGAACGATCTGCGTCCTGCAGGCCCCTTGGCAAAGAAGACACTGTGAAAGTGGGTTTATTGAACAGATGTCGCACTTGAGCTGTTGTAAAGTTAAAGCGGCTTCCCGCAGCGGAAATCACGGTACTCATTTAAACATATGAAGGGGCTTAGTGACAGTCAAAATATGCTTAGTTAGTTCGCTGTCTAGGGAAATTTTGTCCTTGCAAGAGATAATGTTTTCTGTTTGGAGGATTGATGGGATGTTTGTGTGTTTTATCAAAAAATTTCATAAAACATCTGGACAAATGTGTTTGTAAGCGCTATTATGGATTAACGGAACATATATGGACATTTTCCCTAATGAAAATACGGAATAGTCTGTGCAAGGAGAGAGATGAATGACAAATATGATGAACATCATGAAAGATGTTATAGCGTTCAGAAGGGATTTACACCGCTATCCGGAATTGTCTGGTGAGGAATATGAAACATCACGCAAAATACAAGAGAAACTCGCTGAATACGGTATCCCCTATCAAACTGGTTTTGCTGGAACAGGGGTACTTGGCATCATTGAAGGCGATCAACCCGGGCCGACAGTGGGATTGAGAGCCGATATTGACGCTCTCCCAATTACAGAGAAAACTGATGAAGCCTTTCGCTCAACCATTGACGGTGTTATGCATGCCTGTGGTCATGATGCTCATACAGCAATGCTGCTGGGAACAGGTCGGCTTTTGATGGCAGAACGGCACAACATTGCCGGAAAAGTTTTGTTGATTTTTCAACCGGCTGAAGAAGATTCACCAACAGGCGGAGCAGCGCAAATGCTGGAAGACGGCGTTTTTGCCGAACATCAACCTGATGTATTGGTGGCACAGCATGTGTGGCCGTCACTTCCAGCTGGCCAGATCGGTGTTGTGCCAGGACCGATTATGGGCAACTCCGACCGCTTCCAAATTACAGTGCGCGGGTCTGGCGGTCATGCCTCAATGCCGCATGACACAGTTGATGCGTTGGCTGCTGCAAATCAGATATTCACCGCGCTGCAGACCATTGTCAGTCGAAATGCCAATCCATTTGATCCAGCCGTTATTACAGTCGGAAAAATGGAAGGCGGCTACCGGTACAATGTAATAGCCGATGAAGTTGTGATGGAGGGAACGATCCGGACACAATCTGATGCTATGAAACACATTATTAAACACAGGTTCCATGAAGTTGTCCAGGGTGTGGCCAGTTCAATGCAAGCCGAGGCGAACATCATATACTATGACGGGTATCCGGCTACAGTTAATACTGAGCGGTGGGCTAGGCGTGTAAAACAAACAGCTGCGCGGGAATTCGGTGCCCAACAGGTTCCTGAAGTAAGCCCCAGCTTAGGGGGGGAAGACTTCGGAAGGTTTTTGGAACGATATCCAGGTGTCTATTACTGGCTTGGAACCTCAATTGGAGAAGGACAAAAGCCGCTTCACGACCCCGGATTTATGCTAGACGAGGCAGCGCTTGAAAAAGGTGTTACCTTGATGAGACAACTCGCTTTAGATATTCTGAAAGATTTAAAGGATGGTCATTATGATTGATATCAATGAATTTATTGAAGGTATAACGGATGAATTGATTGAAAACCGACGTATGCTGCACACAATCCCAGAAGTGGGTTTTACGGAATATGTGACCACATGGCACATTGTCAACCAATTGAACAATACAGCTTTTACAGTTTACTACGGACGAGATGCGCTTGATTCTGACAGTCGATACGCTGTGCCTGATCAGGAGACCCTCGAGTCAGCTGAACAAGAAGCTGCAAAGGCGGGTGTTCCAGTAGAGATGCTCGATCATATGTCAGGCGGGCACACGGGCTGTGTTGCAAAGCTGGATACCGGCCGGCCAGGGCCTCATATTGCGCTTCGTTTTGATATTGATGCCTTGCCGATTATTGAAACAGATTCTGATGATCATATCCCTGTCAAACACGGGTTTTGCTCTCAAAATCATGGAGCAATGCATGCTTGTGGGCATGATGGTCACACTTCAATTGGTCTTGCTGTGGCAGCGTTTATTAACAGATTCAAAACCCAATTAACCGGTACTTATACTTTATTATTCCAGCCAGCAGAAGAAGGCGGAAAAGGTGCCAAAGCAATGGTCGAAAAAGGATGGCTTGAGGGTGTCGACTTTTTTTTGAGTGGGCATCTTGGGATTATGGAAGCCCCTGCAGGTACAGTCGCTGCCACGACTGAAAGGTTCCTGGCAAGTTCAAAACTGGATGTGCATTTTAAAGGCAAGTCAGCTCATTCTGGGCTTGAGCCGAATGCCGGGAACAATGCTCTTCTCGCCGCAGCGACTGCCGCTTTGCACTTGCATGCCATTCCACGTCATAAAGACGGGGCAACACGCGTAAATGTTGGCACTATGAAGGCCGGATCTGGCCGTAATGCAATCGCTGACACAGCCCATATCGCTTTGGAAACACGCGGAGAAACAACGGTGCTCGATGATTATATGCAAACTGAAGCCAAACGTATTCTTAAAGCCTCAGGTGATTTACATGGTGTTGAAACACACATCAATATGATGGGGAGAGCATTGAATGGGAAGTGTGACCCTGTATGGAAAACAATCATTCCAGAAGCTTTAAAAGAGACGTCTGTTGTTACAGATGTTTGGGAGCATGGAGAACTCGGAGCCTCGGAAGACGTGACATACATGATGGAAGCTGTGCAGCAACAGGGCGGTAAGGCAACATTTATGCTGTTTCCGAGCCCGCTTCCCGCTGGACATCACCACCCAGCTTTTGATTTTGAGGAACACGCGATGACGACAGCAGTTGCCGCATTTGTAAGTATGATTGCTTATCTCAACGAGTTTGGCAGTCATTTAATTGAATAGGAGAGGGATCACATGCAAAAGTGGCTTGAAACCCATTTGTTGAAATTAAATGGTACACAAGAGATGGATTACATCAAGGGCTTCACCCGACACGGTTATTCAAAAGAAGAATCTATTTCTATTGAGATGTTTAAACAAATTTCTAAAGAACTGGGACTCAGCATTCGTGAGGACTTGGCGGGAAATGTCATAGCCCGCTGGGAGGGAACAACGCCGGACCTTCCGGCAGTTGCTACAGGCTCACATCTTGATACCGTCACCAATGGCGGTGGCTATGATGGTCTGGCAGGCGTATTGTGTGCACTTGGTGCGGTGAAGCAGCTGAAAGACCATCGTTTTCAGCCGAACTACCCGATAGAAGTTATTGTGTTCCGCTCGGAAGAATCAGCTCGCTTCGGCATTTCAACTCTTGGCAGCAAGGCGATGAGCGGATTGCATACGTCTGAGATTGGTTCTGTGGTTGATCAGCAAGGCGTTTCGATTAAAGAAGCTGTAACACAATGCGGTTTTGACTGGAATGCATTTTCTGATGCTGAACGAGACATGGAAGAACTAAAATCTTTTGTTGAACTGCATATTGAACAAGGGATGCTTATTGAGAATGCCGGTAAAGATATAGGAATTGTCGAAGGTATTGCCACCCCGATCCGACTGGTGATTACAGCGGAAGGTCAGGCAGGTCATACAGGAACGACCCCGATGGATCATCGGCAAGACGCACTTGTCGCGATCAGTCCGCTCGTCCAGTTTGTTCATGATTATGCAAAACAATGCAACAGACACGAAACCATTCCCGTTGTAGCAACAGTCAGTATGCTGTCATTAGAGCCAAACGCCATGAATGTCATACCGGGAAAAGTGGAAATGGGCATTGATATTCGCAGTGTTAATGATGATCTGAAAGAACATGTTGCGACCGCCATTAAACGGGAGTGTCTGGAATTATCCCGGGTTCATGATGTCGAGATACATGTGGAGGAACGGGTGAATAACGCCTCTATCTTCTTGGGTCGGGACATCAGCAGAAAGTTGCATAAAGCGGGAGAATTAGCCGGGCTGACGATCCATCCCATGCACAGCGGGGCGGGTCATGACGTTATGAATATGGCAGTGAAATGGCCTGCGGGCCTTATATTTATCCCTTGTAAGAACGGCATTAGCCACCACCCTGCAGAATACGCTTCTCTTGAAAATTTGGAAAAAGGTGTTCAGGTTTTGAAGGCGTATTTTGAATCTGAAGCTGGTGAAGCGCCATGCCAATTCGAATAGGTGCCATCGGTCCTGCTGATTCAGTTCAACGGGTGATGGAAGTCGGCCAGCAATACACAGATGTTGATATCAAACCATTTGTGTATCAAGCGACTGAGGATACGGGGATTATTATTGAGAGAAATCGACATTTGGTGGATCAGTGGTTTTTTTCCGGTCCCGTGCCCTATGACTTTGCGGTACAAAATGACTTTATCAATCCAGATGAAGGCATTTATGCGACGCTACACGGTTCCAGTCTATTGGGCGTTCTGCTAACTGCCTCGATGGAAAGACAACAGCTAATTCCATCCATTAGTCTCGACTCTATTGATGAAAGCCAGCTGCGATCCGTTAAACCCGGCACAGATATTAATCACCTGAAGATTCATCAATATCCCGGAACCGGATATGTGCCTAAAGATAAGCTTGTTGCATTTCACGAAGCTCTTTACCGTGCAAATGAAACCACTGTCGCAATTACATGTATCAATGGTGTCTATCACCAACTGCAGGCTCGAAACATCCCTGTGTACAGAGTCATTCCATCTGAACTGGCCGTCCAGCTCGCCATTGACTACCTGCGCCAGCGCCAGCAGAAATTATCATACAGAAAGAAACAACTCGTAATCATTGGTTTTGAAGTCATTTACCCATCAGCTATAGAAGACGGATTTATTCCTTATAAAATTCAGCATTCAGAACTTGAATTGCACCACCAGCTCCTTCAATTTACTGAAAAAGTTAATGGGTCACTCGCTAAGATTGGCAATGGAAAATATGTTGTGTATACGACCCGCGGCGAACTTGAATTCTACCGTCGCACACACTCACTTGAAACGTTTGTCGAGGACATTAAAAGGCATAGCAGTCTTGGTGTCCGGGTTGGTATTGGCTATGGACATACCGTTCTTGAAGCTGATGAACATGTGCATATTGCTTTTGATTATGCGAGACAGGATAACCGACACAATCTGATCATCGTTAATGAAGACAAGGAGGTGAGTGAACTCAGAGGCTCATCAGAAAGCACACTGCTTCAACAGCGCATAGTCCGAGAGAAATTTGAGGGACTCGAAGTCAGCGCAACACAAGCGATGCGCGTGTTTACATTGGCTCAACATCATGAAAAACAGACATTTACCGCTCAGGAACTGGCAGGCTGGCTTCAAGGAACTGAACGCAACGCCAGGCGTGTTTTACAAGCGCTGGAACGGGCCGGGTTTGTAAGAGTGGTCGGCGAAGAATCAGGTCAGCGGGGCCGGCCGCGACGTGTGTATCAGTTAGAAGAAAAAGCATTCGAATGGACAGTCGACAAGGGAGATTTTAAACAGAGAGATCATTAAAAAGGGAGTTGAAAACATGGCAAAATCACAAGAAAAAGAAAGTAAGGGGTTCTTGAGCGCAGTTGAGCGCTTGGGGAATAAGCTGCCAAATCCATTCTTCATATTCGTTTATTTGGCAGTAGCTGTTGTATTAGTATCCTGGCTGATCAGCAGTTTAGGCGCAACTGTTGTACATCCTGGTACACAAGAAGAATTGCCGATTAAAAGTCTTGTGTCTGGTGAAGGTATCCAATATATTTTAGACTCCATGCTCGATAACTTCACTGGTTTTAAACCGCTTGGCCTCGTATTGGTCATGATGCTTGGGATCGGTATTGCTGATAAAGTCGGTCTACTTGAAACTGCCATTAAAAAGTCTATTTTAAATGCTCCAAAACCACTTGTCACCTATGCCGTTATTTTTGTGGGCATCCTCGGCAACCTTGCTTCGGATGCGGCGTTTGTTCTCGTTCCGCCTCTTGCTGCCATGGTGTTCTACACGGTTGGACGTCATCCGCTTGCAGGGTTAGCGGCAGGGTTTGCGGGTACTGGGGCAGGTTTCACCGCCAATATTATTATTGCTGGTACCGACGCCCTCTTATCAGGGATTTCAACAGAAGCAGCTAAAGCCATTGATGACACGATCAATGTTACACCAGTTGACAACTGGTACTTTATGATCGTTTCGGTTGTTATTTTGTCTGTTGTCGGCGCTATTATAACCGAAAGAATTATTGAACCCAGACTGGGTAAATATGAAGGCGATTTCGATGGTGAGGTCCAAGAAGTGACCAAATTGGAGTCCCGAGGATTGAGTAATGCCGTCATTGCGGCAATTGTATTCCTGCTAATTCTAGCTATCGGACTTTTCTGGCCGGATTCCCCATTGAGAGGTGAAGGAGGTAAGATCGTCCCTTCTCCATTCTTGAGCGGAATTGTCCCGATTCTTCTTTTCTTCTTTATTACACTAGGTGTCACGTACGGTATAACTGTCAAAAAAATTAAGTCGTCCAATGACATTCCAACATATATGGGTGAGGCCATGAAGGATATGTCGGGTTACATTGTGCTCATATTCGCTGCAGCCCAGTTCATCAATTACTTTAACTGGACCAATCTTGGAACATATGTAGCTGTAAACAGTGCTGAGTTTTTGACCAGTATTAATATGACAGGGATGCCGGTGATCATAGGATTCGTGCTGTTAACTGCCCTATTGAATCTTGTAGTGTTCAGCGGCTCTGCACAATGGGCGCTAGAAGCTCCGATTTTCATCTCAATGTTTATGCTGCTGGATTATAACCCGGCATTTATTCAAGCCGCATACAGAATTGCGGATTCGTCAACCAATATCATTACGCCGCTAAATCCATATATTCTAATCGTCCTTGCTTTCATGCGGAAATATGATAAAAATGCAGGCATCGGCACATTGATCTCTCTCATTCTGCCATACAGTCTGATTTTCCTGGGCATCTGGATCGTATTACTCTTAATTTTCGCCTATACAGGTATCCCATTCGGTCCTGGTGTAGGTGTGTACCTGTCGTAAAAGAGCATCTACTCATTTGCTGTAGTCAATAGTTGACGCTATACGTGCCAGTGTTTATGATGGGAATGTCTGAAAAGATGAAAGGAGACATAATCCCATGAAAGAAATAACAACAAAACAACTGGCTGAAAAACAAAAAGAAGATGCGGACATAAGCATTATTGACGTACGTGAAGACGAAGAAGTCGCTAACGGCATGATTCCGGGAGCCAGGCATATTCCCTTGGGAGAAATCCCACATCGTCTAAGTGAAATTGATAAAGACAAGACCCATTATCTTGTTTGCAGATCCGGTGGCAGAAGCGGCAAGGCAAGTGAATTTATGGATGAACACGGATACGATGTTATTAATGTTGATGGCGGAATGCTTGAATGGAAGGAAGACACTGTTAAGAAAGACCAGTGAATATAAAAAGCATGGATTTCGGAGCAGCCTTCGAAATCCATGCTTTTTTCGTTGCTATTTTTCAAATGACTCGACAAGCAAAGTCAGTTCTTCCCAACGTTCCATTTTTGCTTCCAGAGCTTCCTCTGTTTCTTGTTGTGTTTCAAAAAGGCTCTGCACTCTCTCAGCATCACTTCCTGCTTCTGAGATTTCAGTTTGGAGCTGATCTATCTTTTGTTCCAATTCAGCAATTTCATCTTCAATAACCGCCCATTCTTGTTGTTCATGGTAGGATAATTTCTTTTTCTTTTGTGGTGTTGCAGCAGCAATGTCCTTTTGTTGAGTTTGAAATGATGGTTCAGGCGAAGAAGAAGCCAGACGCTGCTCTTCCATATAGTCACTGTACGAGCCAATATAACGTGACGTTTTTCCGCCGCCTTCAAAGATAATCAAACGGTCGATGACACGGTCAAGAAAATAACGGTCGTGAGACACAGTTACGACGACCCCGGGGAATTGTTCGAGATAGTCTTCCAGAACCCCGAGTGTCTGTGTGTCAAGGTCATTTGTCGGTTCGTCGAGGAACAAGACATTCGGCTCACCCATTAGTACTTTGAGCAAATAGAGCCGGCGGCGCTCGCCTCCAGAAAGACGCCTGATATATGTCCACTGCTGTGGGCGGGAAAACAAAAATCTTTCAAGCATTTGTTCGGCCGTGATCACTTCCCCGTTTTTCGTGTGAATCACTTCAGCGACCTCTTTAATATATTCAATAATACGTTGATTGTCGTCCAGTTCGGCATCTTCTTGAGTATAATAACCAATATTAACGGTTGAACCAATGTTTATATCACCGCTGTCTGGTGTGATTCGCTCCGCCATCATATTTAATAAGGTTGTTTTCCCCGAACCATTCGGACCGATAATGCCGATTCGATCTCCTGGAATAATCAAGTCACTAAAATCCTGCAATAAAATCCTGCCGCCGAATGATTTCGTCACATTCGTTATCTCGATCACCTGTTTACCGAGCCTGGCCGAGCCTGCCTGAAATGCAACTTGTTCGGACTCCGTTTGAAAGGTTTGGGTCTGCATATCGGCGATCCGGTCTTTTCTGGCCTTTTGTTTGGTGGACCGTGCCCGGGCGCCTCGTTTCAGCCAGGCTAATTCCCGTCTCAATGTATTTTGATGCTTGGCCTCAAGCTGCTTCTCCAGTGCTTCACGTTCTGCTTTTTTCTCAAGGAATAATTCATAATTGCCTTCATACGTATAAAGATTACCGTGATCAAGCTCGAAAATCCGACTTGTAACGCGGTTGAGAAAGTATCTGTCATGCGTAACGATTAACAAGGCTCCTGAATAATTTTGTAAATAGGATTCAAGCCATTGAACACTTTCATTATCCAAATGGTTTGTGGGTTCATCTAAAATCAGTAAATCAGCAGGCTGAATCAATGCTTTGGCAATAGCGACGCGCTTTTTCTGGCCCCCGGATAATGCTGTGACCGGTTTATCGAAGTCAGCAATTCCTAATTTAGTCAGGATGGTTTTTGCCTGTGTGTTGGCTTCCCAAGCATTGATTTCATCCATTTTTTGCTGATGTTTTATAAGATTTGTTTGGGCTGATGAACTGTTGGGATTAAGTTGGAGCTCCAGCAGCGCTTGTTCATAATGGCGCATGGCCTTCATAACTTCGGATTCACCGTAGTAAATCTGCTCGATGACTGTCAGAGCAGGATCAAGTTCAACTTCCTGAGATAAATATTCAATATGATAATCACCAGGTGCCTTGATGGTGCCTTTCTCTGGTGGTTCGATGCCGGCAATCGCTTTTAGCAAGCTTGATTTACCTGTGCCATTAACACCAATCAAACCAATGCGATCGTGTTTACCAATTATAAATGAGATATGATCAAATAATGTTTTATCTCCGATGGATTGATAGAGTTGTTCTACTGTTAACATCTTATAACCTGCTTTCTTATGGACGGTTTCTATGCGTTTACTTTATCATGAATGTAGGCTGTTCACCAAGTTGTGACAGCTCTTACAACAAATCCGATAACCATGATAATCAAGAAGAGGACAAAGAGCCAGAATAGTATATTTCTGTAGAATGGGTATTTTTGCTGTGACATGGGTCTCCTCCTTTTGAAGTTAAAAAGTGTTGTTCTGTCTTGTAACGTACTATAATGATAACATGTATTGATGCTGGAGGTGAGATGTTGCGTGCAGAAGAACTTATAAAGCGAGTGGATCAGCATTCGCCATCGCTCCTAGGTAAGGAGCATTACAGAGAGTATGGGATCTTAATTCCCCTCATCATGGTGAAAGGCGAGATTCATCTTTTGTTTGAAGTACGTGCAATGAATATGCGCAGTCAGCCCGGCGATGTATGTTTTCCGGGTGGCAGAATGGAAGACGGGGATATAAACCCGGAAGCTTGCGCTGTTAGAGAAACATGCGAAGAGATTGGGCTGACACCTTCTCAAATTCATAATATCCATAAGCTGGGCCATGTCATATCAGAAGGGCGGATTATTCATTTGTTTACAGGATTTATTCCGTCAGAAGATCCCTTAAATCCTGACCCGGGCGAGGTGGACCATGTATTCACTGCCCCGCTCGACTATTTCATGACCACAACCCCTGAAAGGTATCAGGTCGGTTTTCGCGCTATACCCGAAAAGGACTTTCCACTTGATTTGATTCAGGGCGGAGAGAATTATAATTGGCAGAAGCGTTATATAGAAGAACTCTTTTTTAAATATGAAGATAAAGTCATTTGGGGTCTTACAGCATACTTGATTACCAGATTGATCAACATTGTTAAGCCTTGAAAATGAACGAAACAGACCAGTCCAATGCGGCTGGTTCTTTTTTTATATCGTTTATGCCCCTTTTTCCTTGCATCGTTCGATTATAAGGGTGAAAGGAGGTGGCACACATGGGTGTAGAAGATAAAGTGAATTCTTCCTTGCGACTCGTTCTATACGATGGGGACGATCTGGTAACAGGGAAGCCGATTTACAAAGCCAAAACGTTTAACAATGTTAAGACAGATGCAACTGCAGATCAGTTGTACGCAATCGCAAATGCTCTGGCTGCTTTGCAAGAAAGACCGCTCAGCAACATCGAGCGCAGAGATACGTCAAACATTCACCAAGCGTAATAAACCAGAGTCAACTAAACATCTAACAGAAAGGAGGCATACTCATTATGAAACAACTTGAGTTAAAGTTTGTAAATCAAGAAGGCAAAACAGTCACTTACACCTTAGACAAACCAATTGAACCTGTTGATACAGCGGCAGTTCATCAGGCGATGGATGAAATCATTTCACGAAATGCTTTTACTTCAACCGGCGGTAACATTGTAGAGAAAAAAAGTGCGCGCGTTGTAGAACGTTCCGTTGAAGAAATTGATCTGGGAATCTAACGTCCAGACATTCAGATTCTCGTCTAAGGGTTATACTTTACAGTTTAACCCCTTGATGAGAAGCAGATTCAAACTTAGATACAGGACTGTGATGCATGGGAGCATGGATGGTGCTACTATGCATCATGGTTTTCATTATAAAGACAGGAGGAGAGATTCAGATGGAAAACTGGGTTTCATTCGTAACAGAAGTGGGTTTTCCTATTGCGGTGACTTTCTATTTGCTGCACCGGATTGAGGGGAAACTTAATGTTCTGATTGAATCGATCCATGCCATACCGGATCAACTAAAAGTTTAATCTTGTAAAAACCCTGTTTAATTACAGGGTTTTTAGTAGTGATGTCGAATTGTGTCGTATTGTTCAAGATTTTTCTCGTTTTAAGTACAATTATTTTGTGAATTTAACTTTAACAATGTCATATTGTCAGGTTATCATTATGTTATGGTCGAAAATGTCGAATTTAAGATCAATTATCAAATAAGCCTATTAGGCTATTTTTTTATTTTATGATATAAATAAAATAGCAAAGTGAAAGGAGGAGCAGATCAAATTGAAGTCGGATCGTGAAGCGGAAAATAAATTAAAACGTATTGTGAATCGTCTTCATGAAGTGGAAACAAAGCAACGGTTAATGGATGGCAGAATTGCAGAATTGGAGCATCAGTCTTATCTTCATTATAACCACCTTAAACAGCTCCAAAAAGTGTCCACCCAACAGGAGCAATTTATCGCACAGCTGATTAACATCATCGGCTCAACAAACAAAATGGTCACGGACTTGTTGGAAATAGCCCCCCAAGCCCTCCATAGCGACCCTTTACCAAAATCGATTTCTAAGCGCATTCACTTCGTATAAAGAGCTTGCAACTAAATGATGGTTGCCGGTTATATGTTTATTTCCAAGCCCACTATTTGGAAGACCAAGACATGTGTTTAGCCGGTACCATCATAAATTAATAAGGTGTTTCTTCTTTAATTATCCTCCAAACACCTCGTTAGGCTCCTCACTGGTCAAGAGCGGTTCAGCCCCGAATCGCTCTTTTAGTTTTGGGTAATTTTTCTAACCAGAGGTTTATGCTTATAGATAAAGAGGTATGTATCACTAAACAGCAAACGAAGGAGGGTAACAGATGCTTTGGACGATCATTGCGATATTGTTAATTTTATGGTTAGTAGGCTTCTCATTTGATGTAGGCGGCCTAATCCACATTCTGCTTGTTATAGCCGTCATCGTTTTAATCATTCGACTTGTAACAGGCGGCAGAGCTCCTTAACCTTAAATATGTTTAAACGTCATTCAACCTGGCAATACACTAAATGAAACTGGTTTTAGGAGGTTGAATATAATGAGTAAAACAATAGCATGTGTTCTAACAAATATGTTTGAAGATGTGGAATACGACAAACCTGCTCAATCGTTTAAAGATGCAGGTCATAAAGTTGTAACGATTGAATGGGAAAAAGGCAAACAAGTGACTGGAAAGCAAGGGAATACCTCTGTAACAACTGATGAAGCAATAGAAAATGCCAATCCGGATGACTATGATGCGCTCTTTATTCCAGGCGGCTTTTCGCCTGATCAGCTGCGCGGAGATGATCAATTTGTTTCTTTTGCCAAGTCATTTATGGATGCTAAAAAGCCGGTTTTCGCCATCTGTCATGGGCCACAGCTTCTTATTACAGCCCGTTCTCTGGAAGGACGGCATGCCACTGGCTTCAAATCCATCCAAGTTGATATGGATTATGCCGGGGCAAAAGTACTGGATCAGGAAGTGGTCGTATGCGGCGATCAACTTGTGACGAGCAGACAGCCCGATGACATTCCTGCATTCAACAAGGAAGCATTGAAGCTTTTAGGCTAAAATGTATTTCTCATTGTGTTAATTCCCCCCTTAATAAAAGACCAGCGCCATGGGATATTCAGGCGTTGGTCTTTTGATATATTACCGTGGAGGCCGGTTTTGCCGGTATTTTTTATCATCTTTCATGGCATTTAATTCTTCTTTACTTTTGTTCTTCTTCTTTTTTCCTTTACTCAAAAGAACATACCCCTTTCTGGTTAAATAGGATTCATTTCCCGATTGTTCTTATGATCCACTGCATAGCAGAATCTATACATCAAAAAAGACGCTTAAATAGCGTCTTTTTGATGTCCACGTCTAGCTCCAACGCCTATCCACCGAGTTTTCTGGGATGATCAAGGTGTTTCCACATTTGTTTTGTTTTTGTCTTATTTCTTTTTCCGTTTGCTTAAACGACCCAAAACAAATGCTAATAAGCTGACGATCAGAAGTGTATTCGTTTTTTTATTAAACATTTGCTTTGTAATGAGGTTTAGATTTTGCGGCCGTTCTGCCAAGCGGCGCATAAAGTATCCATACCAGTCGTTGCCAAATGGGACGTATGTACAGAAATGATAGCCCTCTTTAGCAAGGTCAAGCTGCATATCTTTCCGGAAACCATAAAGCATCTGGAATTCAAATTTATCTTTTGGTATATCATGATCTTCTACAAATTGTTTAATGTGATTAATAACATGATGATCGTGTGTGCCAATTGATGTGAATTTTCCACTTAGCAAATGGTATTCAATCAGCTTAATGAAATTCTCATCTATATCTTTTTTCTGCTGCCATGCGACCTCAGGAGATTCTTTATAAGCCCCTTTCACAATACGGAGGCGATGCTCTTTATATGTTTGAATCAGTTCCGTGGACTCATAAAAATATGCTTGAATCACGGTGCCGATGTTCTGGTATTTGGCTGCTAGCGTGTCAAACAACTCGAATGATGGCTTTAAGTGGGCATGATCTTCCATGTCCATATTAATGAAAATATTATATTCGTCGGCTTGAGCAACGATTCTTGTAAGGTTGTCTAAACAAAAATCAAAGTCGATATCAAGACCAAGCTGGGTTGGTTTAAGTGAAATGTGAGCATCGACCTGATGTTCATGAATAGCCTCAAGGACTTCCAGAATTTGATCCTTTGCTTCAATAGCTTCAGATTTTTCATATACAAATTCACCCAGATTATCAACTGTTGCGGCAATGCCGTGAGCGTTCAGTTCTTTAACGCTTTCAATCATTTCAGTGATGTTTGTACCGGCGACAACAGTTTGTGCTCCAAGTTTGAAACCATACTTTTGGGCCAATTTATTCAAGGCCTGATTTTGAGAAAGACTCATAAACACATTTTTCAACCACATAATTTATGCCCTCTTTTATCTCTGTATTTTAATAGTATTATAGCAGAAAAAAAGAGAAAACGCGTGTAAAAACTTTAAATAAAGGTATTGACATTTGATTTAAAGTTGCATATGATGCAGATACCTATTAATTCTAGGTAGGTGATAAAATGTTTAATCGGGAACTTGTTAAAGGCAGTACATCTCTTCTTGTACTTCAATTGCTGGATGAACGGGATATGTACGGGTATGAGCTGGTGAAAGAAATGGATCGCCGAAGTGACCATACCTTTCAGATGAAGGAGGGAACACTGTATCCTGCACTTCATAAACTTGAAAAACAGGCTTATGTCGAACATTACTGGAGTCATGAAGACCGGGGACCGGCACGTAAATATTACCGGATTACCGAAGCAGGGCAGGCGTTACTCTCAGAACGGACAAATGAATGGCATCAATACGTCCAAGTAATGAACAAATTGATTGGAAGAAGTGAATCATGACAAATGGTGCTGAAACATTTCTGCATGAATTATCACGGGAAATTGGGCGTCATCCGGAGAAACAATCGCTCATGCAGGAATATAAAGCCCATGTTACAGATCTTCTGCAGGAACACGAAACACTTGAGTCAGATGAGGTGTATCCATATCTGGTTGAAAGGCTTGGTACCCCCAAGGAGATTGCTACTGTCTGGCATGACGAATCAAAACTGACAGAGAACAAGATGCAATGGTTGTTTGTGCTCCTAAACATCGCCTTGTTTGTGGGTGGCGGACTCCTGACAGCTGGCTATAATCTGTTTCATTGGACGTGGCTTGGCACAGTTTGGAATGTCATCACCGATTTATCTTTTGTGGTTATGACGATTTACATGTTGTTTTGGGGGCTTTTAGGTTATGAAATCGGCCGTGAATTTGGCCATGCAGGGAAAAAACTTCTCAAGAAGACATTTCTCCTGTCAATTTTACCAAATCTGGGTTTGATGTATTTGATCATATTTAAATTGATTCCCCATGCTTGGTTTGGCTCGATGATCAGCATGCCTTTTATCCTATTGTGTACAGGGCTGACGGCTATTTTGTATCCTGTATCATGGATCGGATACAGATGGGGGAGACGTGATTCAGTCTGACATGAGTCCACGGCTGTGTTATTTTTTAACTTTATACCTAGAAAAACAATGTATGTAGAATTACAAGGTAGGGTGATTGATGATGGAGCGGCAAATTCGCTGGCGTGAGGTGTTGTTTTTTATAACTTGTTTGTTGCTGGGGGTTTTGGGAGAACTGAGTTTCTTCCATGAGCAGATTGGGATGTCCTTTTTGATTTTTATAAGTGGATTTTATGCTGTCCTGCTTATTCGGTTCGGGCTTGGTTTTTCCAATCGGCGTATTGGAATACTGATAATGGCTTCGATTTGGATTCTTGCAGGCACATACGCTTTTTATGATCAGCATATATTTTATGAGTTAAATGTCTTGCTCATACCAGTACTGACTTTCTTTCATGTCGTGCTCATTACCAGGCCCACGCATGTTAAGTGGAGCAAACTGAACTTTGTTTTCTTGCTTTTACAGAAGATAAAAGAAGGCATCATGTATGCAGCGGCTTTTATTAATCAGATGACGTCTCAAGTGTTTAAGCGCTTGAACACCCGTGCTGCTGGGGTTGCCAAACAGGTTACAATTGGGCTTCTTCTTGGATTGCCGATTTTGTTTGCTATGACATTATTGTTGATGTCTGCTGACCGCGTCTTTGCTGATGTGATGTTAAAATTGCCATCAATTTTATTCGATGCCAGGGCGCTTCAAAATGTTGTTCACGGGGTTATTGCATTACTAATGGGACTCTTGTTTTTCGGGGTTTTCCAGGTGCTTAAACGATCTGATGAACAAAACGGCACGGAGGGGAGAGAACTTCTCAAAAGCAGGGTACGATGGAATGCTGTAACCCCGTTGACAATACTGTTTCTCCTAAATTCTGTGTATGTGATTTTCACGGTCATCCAGTTTAAGTACTTTTTTGGTGAGGGATTGCAAGATGGCTTTACGTATGCAGAATATGCAAGGCGGGGTTTTTTTGAATTGCTGTTTGTCACCCTGATCAATTGGAGTCTGCTGATCACCTTCTTAAAAATGGTAAACATGAAAGGCCGTTGGATGAAACGGGTGCTAAGGTTGATGTACGCCCTCCTGGTTGCAGTCAGTGCTGTGATGCTTTTGTCCAGTTACCAGCGCCTTGGGTTATATGAAGCAGCCTATGGGTATACAGTAGAACGTGTTATGGCCCATGCATGTATGCTTTTGTTAATGGTCATCTTCGCATACACGTTTATCCGAATCTGGATTGAACGTTTGGCCTTGTTGCATTTTTATCTTATTGTAGGGCTTGTGTTTTATACAGGTATAAACGCGGCAGGTATTGAAAAGATTGTTGTCGAGAACAACCTGGAACGTTATGAAGCGAATGGGAAAATTGATATAGATTATTTTAAAAATCTCTCATGGACCGGGCTCGCTGGTCTTATGGATCTGTATGAACTGGACCCTGAATATCCGGGGCTGGAGGAATATTTAGAAAAACAGAAGCAGCATCTTAAGGGTAAAGAAGATGACTCATGGCAATCGTTTAACATGACACGGGATAGAGTCAAGGAAAGAATGGAAGGTATGGAATTTTAACCAAAGTTAAGGAGTTGGTTCTACATGCGATCTTATGTACCGGATCATATTGCCATCATAATGGATGGAAATGGCAGATGGGGAAAAACGAGAGGATTAACGCGAAGTGAAGGGCATTATGCCGGCGTGAAAGCAATGGAGCGGGTGATTGATGCAGGAATTGAACTCGGTGTTAAAGTTTTAACTTTGTATGCATTTTCCTCAGAGAACTGGTCAAGGCCGCAAGATGAAGTGAATTATTTAATGCAGCTTCCGGTCAAATACTTTAAGCAGAAGCTTCCCGAATTTAAACGGAGAAATTGCCAGATTCGCATTTCAGGTAATATTGCCGTCTTGCCCAAAGGCACAAAACAGCGCTTGAGCAAGCTGTTGCTGAAACGCGCCTTAATAATGGCATTATTATTAACTTCGCATTTAACTATGGTGGCAGAGCAGACATTGTTCAGGCTGTCTGCGGAATCTGGCAGGAAGTTAAAAACAACAAACTCAGCCTCGATGATATTGATGAAGACGTTGTTCATACATTTCTATATACAGGCGATTTGCCAGATCCGGACCTGATTATCCGAACAGGTGGCGAAAAACGTGTGAGTAATTTTCTGCTTTGGCAATCTTCCATGTCAGAACTGTATTTCTCTGATGTCTATTTTCCTGACTTTACCAGCGACATGCTCAAGGAAATTATTGATCATTGCTTTAACAAAAGAGTGCCTGAAGAAATATAAGAGGGTCAGTCCCCAAGGCCTAAAGACCTTGGGAACTGACCCTTTCATAGATTCTTTCAGGGTGGGTGTAAACGTTCATTTTTTGGTCTCGAGCAAATCCGATAACAGTAATATTCAAGTCTCTGGCCAGCTCCAAGGCCAGATCGGTCGGAGCGGATTTGGAAATGATGATGCCAACCCCGATTTTTGAGACTTTCAGCAACACTTCCGAAGATACGCGGCCGCTGAAGACAATCACTTTATCTTTTAAAGGAACATGATCAGTTAAAACGCGTCCATATACTTTATCGAGTGCATTATGACGTCCAATATCGGTATGGACATACAGAAGGTCGTCTGCAGTGGCAAGTGCCGCGTTGTGCACGCCTCCTGTATCGTGAAAGTGCTCTGATTGAAGCTGCAGGGCTTCCATTAGTTTGAAGCATTGATCAACACGAATGGTCAGCTGGCTCATAATGGTTTTAGCTGTTTTAACATCACTTTGAAAATAAAATTGCCGGCTTTTTCCACAGCAGGAGCCGATCACGCGCTTGGAATGATCAACGTTCTTAGGATCAATGGGTGTGACAAGCTCTACATGGGCAAAGCCACCGGTTTCATCTATTTGTAAGGATTGGATGTCCTTAGTGGAACGAATGACCCCTTCTGATGCGAGAAACCCGATGATAAGTTCCTGCAGGTGCGTGGGAGAACAGACCATTGTTGCAAATTCAGAACCATTTAATGAAACGGTTAACGGATATTCAATCGCCACTGTGTCTTGTATTTCAGAAGCAATATCGTTATCAAACCGGATAATCTGCCATTCTTGTTTAACGAAATCGGTCATTCCTTCACCTTCTTTAAACATAACTGTCATCATAATAAATTGTTGCTGAAAATATGCCCTACTTTCAGTCTTTAAGTAAACAGCGAACTAACTAGTTAGATCTAATTTGGGATTTTATGACTGCCACTGGCAACCGCTCGGGGAAAACACTCCGCGTCCAGTGGGCGCTGATGAGCCTCCTCGCGCTGCGCGCTGTGGGGTCTCATCTAGGCTTTTGCTCCCACGGGAGTCTCCGTGTTTTCCCCGAGCTAGACATGAGAGGTTATTCTCTAACTCTTATGTGAGTAGAACCGTCCAAGCCTCTGAATTACATAGAGTGATTGGAGCGGAGGGAAGTCGACTCCTGCGGGAACAGCACGAGTCCGAAGACCCCACAGCGTTACATTAGGGAGGGTCGACTAAAACCGCCCTTTGCGGGCAACGTCGACATACCCCTTGCCGGGGCAAGGAGGCTGAGGCCGTGCCCGCGGCTAGAAGACACTGTGAAAGTGGTTTTCTTGAACAGATGTCGCACTTGAGCTGTGATAAAGTTAAAGCGACTTCCCGGAGCGCAAATCACGATACTCTCATTGTGGTAGTTAGTTGCCAGAAGCAGTCATTCAAGTTTTCTCTAGTTCGTAGTTTGTGTCAACTATTCATTTTAAATATGTTTTTGAAAGCAACAAATCCTTACATAGGTCATTGGTCATTCTTGGATACGGGCCCCGTGGGTTGTGAAGTGACGGGGGGGGGTTAGCTTATGTCCATTTCGAGTTCTTCGACACGTTTTTCCACGTATTTTGTATCTTTGTGGGCATAATAGGTTTCTGCTTTTTCTACAATAGCAGATACGTTGTATTCCGGAATGCCGGCGAAAGATTCATAGATGCCTTTTTCTATAAGAACATTTCCTTCAGGCCAATGGACCTCAATGTTCCCTTGTTTAACCTCAACAAACTTTGCACGGCCTGTCATGGAGCCATATGCGTTATAAGCTACAATGGCATCGCCTTCTTTTACCCCAAGCTCCGTGCCATCTTCTTCATTCATTAGAATATCATACCGGTCAGCATCATTAAATGGATCTGTTTCACTGTAAATCATAGAATTGAATTGCTTGCCGCGCCTCGTGGTAACGTAAAAGTGTCCTTCAGGTTTACGCAGTTCCGGTATTTCCACCGGAATTAAGTTGCCTTTCCCATCGGGAGTTGGACAGCTCCCGCCTTCGCAAAGCCAAGCACCACCCCATTGAAAGACATCACCACTTTCTTTCAGATGCTGAATGCCGTCATAGTTCGGGTTCGCTTTTGCTATTTCTTCACGGATTTCATCAGCATGTTTAAAATCAATCAAACTGGCTTGGTCCGGTTTGACACGTTTAGCGAGATCAACATAAATTTCCCATTCAGACCGTGCTTCCTCGATTCGAGGCCCTTTGATTTCCGGTGAAAAGTAAACCATTCGTTCTGTGGAAGTGGATGTTCCGCCACCGGGCTGCTCATAACGGGTCATGGCAGGCAGAACGATGACCGCTTCCTTGGCATCAACAAATGTTGATGTGTTAAAAATGATATCCTGATGAACCCTGATATCGACATTTTCGAGACATTCTTTCACGAAATCTGGGTCAGGCATTGTTTCCAGAAAGTTTCCGCCTGACATATAGTAAAGTTTGAGTTTTCGTTCATGATCCTCAGGGAGCACCGCATTTTCTAGTGACACACCGACAATATCTCCTTGCCATTCAGGAATATCAAAACCCCACAAGTCCCCAATTCGCTTTTGGTTCGTTTCATTCATATCACCGCCCGGCAAAACAAACGGGTCAGCTCCCATTTCACCTGAACCCTGGACACCGGAATGTCCTCTGATCGGCATAACGCCACAGTGCTCACGTCCAATAAACCCGCGTAAAAGTGCCAGGTTTGCTACTTGAGAGACGTTATCTGTACCGAATCGATGTTGTGTAAGTCCCATCGACCAGACGAAAACGGCAGATTTTGATTTGGCAAGAAGCTCCGCCAACTCAATCATCCTCTCTTTGGAAAGGCCTGAAGATTGTTCAAGCTGTTCCCAGTCATATGCTGCAACTTTGTTCTTAAGCTCATCGTAATTGTTCACATGTTCTTGAACGAAAGCATGATCAACAGCGGATCCAGGGGATTGTTCTTCCATCTCAAACCAATGCTTCATAATACCGTGCATGAACGCGATGTCACCACCAATGTTAACCTGGTACACGTCATCAGCAATTTTAGTTCCGAACAATGCGGATTCAGCAATTGATGGAACCCAATATGTATCCATGGCAGGTTCATGGTAAGGGTTGATAATAATAATTTTTGTGCCTTTTCGTTTGGCGGCGTACATGTATTTTGTCGATACGGGTTGGTTGTTGGCAGCAACAGACCCCCAAAATACGAGGACATCGGTGCCGATCCAGTCTTTGTAGTTACAGCTTGACGCTCCAATCCCGAGTGAACGGCTCAGTGCTGTTTTCGACGGGGAGTGACAAATGCGTGATGCATTGTCAATGTTGTTGGTACCGAGAAAACGCGCCACTTTTGCTGCGGTATAATAAGATTCATTCGTAATACCGCGTGAAGTCAGATAAAAAGCTGACTGCTTCGGCTGAACCGCTTTCATTTTATCAGCTATTAAATCAAGTGCGTCATCCCATGACAGGCGACTAAACTGGCGATCACCTGGCTTGCGAATCAGTGGATAGGGGATGCGACCCAATTTACGCAGTTCTGTACTGTCCATTTTTCTGAGTTCATCGATGTCTTTGTGCAAAATATCAGGTTTGATGGCGCTCATCGTGTTCAACCGAAGAACATTAAGACGTGTTGTACATAAGTGCGGCCCTGCCAGTGTTTGGTCTTGCAATCCGGCAACACCGAGCGCACACCCGTCACATACGCCTTTTGTCAAAATCCGTGTAGCATAAGGCAGATTATCTTTATTTTCCCAGACAACTTTCATCGTATCACGAATATGGTGCGGCTTAATTTTTCCGAGGCCAAAAGGTATTTTACTTGCCCAAAGACTTGGATCCGGTTTCTTCGATAGTTTTATAGGCCCGGTATGTTTAGTATTTCCCACTTTCATTCCCCCAGTAAATGATCATTTAAAGGCTGAAACGTTTGAAGACCGTCTTCAAATCGCTGTAGATAGAACCTGAATTAAGTATACCTTATTTATGTCTTAACTTCACCTGCAAATGTAGGTTTTACAGGTTAAGACAGGCCTTGCTGAGCCAGTAAAAGTATAGTTAAATACAGTTACCAGTATATTAAAGTGAAAGATTTTTAATTGAATTGTTACTTTTAATGTAAAAGAACGTCTAATGCATGAATCCAATATTGGAGGAACCATATATGGACTATCAACAAACTTTATCAGAATGGTTTGAGCTTTATAGTGATGATGTTTATCATTTTCTGGTTTATTATGCCGGTTCGAGGGATGTGGAAGATCTCGTACAAGAGGTATTTATTAAAGCAGGACGCGGGATGTCTAACTTTAAAAATGAATCCAGTCCGAAGACGTGGCTGTTCACAATCGCCAGACGTGTGGCGATTGATGAGTCCCGAAAGAAAAAAAGACGCGGGCTGGATGAGGCTGTCGAATACGATGACGGACGTGCAGCTGCTGAAAGACGTACACCTGAAGAGCAGCTTTTATCGGATGAAACAAAACAAGCACTTTATGAAGCCATCAATCGGCTGAAAACGAGTTACAGGGATGTCGTGATGATGCGTGCGATTAATGAGTGCAGTATAGCTGAATCAGCCGCTATTCTCGGCTGGAAGGAGTCAAAAGTGAAAACAACCTATCACAGAGCTATTAAAGCTTTGCAAAAGCAAATGAGTGAAAAAGGAGATGGGCAGGATGCGAAAACAGCGGGATATTGAAAAGCAGCTTAAAAACTTCCCGAAGCATCGTTTAAGCTCCGAGAAGAAAAAGCAGATTCATGATCAGTTAATGCAGGCACAACACTCCCGAACACGGGCGGGCGCTAACTCACCAACCAGAAAGGGCCGCATTAAGCATATAACTGCATGGGCTGCAAGTGTTGCTGCACTCATGTTATTTGGGTTGCTGGGCGGTTTTTATTTGCTTGATGAAAATAAAGATACAACCAGCAGTCAGTCTCAGGAAAAATCAGAAACCATTCTGGAGGATAAATCAGAGCCAGAGCAGCAAACAAATGATACAAAAGAAGCGGATACCGAGTCTAAAGATACAGAAACCAATGACACTGTAGAACTGCCAATGACGATGGACAAACAAAAAGCAAAATCCTTAATGGAGCATTTTAAAGCTTCTCTCATGGATTTGCGTGACACTACGGGACAAAATGGCGAACTCGAACAATTTGATTCCAAACAAGATGTTAAAACCCACTTCATGAAAATAATGACTGAGAAACTTGCCCAAGAAATAACAGATGCCTATATTGAGGAAAGGGATGGCCAAGTCTATTTAATCGGAGCAGGTGCGCCGACTTGGCTGGATCCCGATCAGGCATTCCAACTTGAACAGACAGGAGATGGGAAATACACGATCGGACAGGAGCGTAACGATGAGTATGGCGGACACCGTTATATGACCTATTACGTACAACAGCGAAAAGATCAATGGGTTGTTTCTGGTCTTGATTCTGAGAGTCTGGAAGAATCATTTGATATACGTGAGGCGTCCGACGAGATTTTGCAAGCTATTAAGCAACGCGATATGAAGTCCATTGCAGAGATGGCTCATCCTGACAAAGGTGTTCTCTTTTCTCCTTATGTTTATGTTGAGGAAAATGCAGTTAATGTCAGTAAGGATGAACTGTCAGATCTCATGCAGGAACCGGATCAGCGGCTGTGGGGACACTATGACGGAAGCGGAAAACCGATAGAATTGACGCCTAAAGCCTATTTCGATGAATTCCTCGACGTCAGCAAGTACTTGAATGATCCTGATGAAGTGCTAATTGATGATCCGCAGCACCGCGGCAACACGGTAAATAACGTGAAAGAAACATTTCCGGATTCCAAGATCATTGAGTACTATGATGGCGGTTCAGAGGAATACGCCGGTATTGACTGGTCCAGTATCATTCTTGTGTATGAAAAGGATGATAGTGGAAAATGGAAACTAGTTGCTGTGGTAAGGGATATGTGGACGATATAATGAGGTAAAAATGAACAAAGGAGCTTATCTGCATGAACATTGTTGTTGCGCCTGATTCCTTTAAAGGAAGTCTAACAGCTACCCAAGCCGCAGAAGTGATGAAGCAAGCGGTTCTGGAAGTTACTAAGAGTGCTTATGTGTCACTAAAGCCGATGGCAGACGGTGGTGAAGGGACGCTGGAAGCGATAAGCACTGCAAAGGAAGGAACTGAGATCCCTTTAACGTGCACTGGACCGCTTGGGGAACCTATTCAGACGTCATATGCCCTTGTTGAGGCCCAAACTGCTGTCATTGAATGTGCGAAAGTTGCCGGCCTGACACAAGTACCAGAGAAGTTGCGTAATCCAGATTATACAACGTCGTTTGGCATAGGTGAAATGATGTTAAACGCAATTGATCGAGGGTGTTCCACCATTATTCTCGGGCTCGGCGGCAGTGCTGTAAATGATGGTGGGTTTGGGATGTTGCAGGCTCTTGGTCTTAAGGGATTTGATCAAGCTGGAAACCTATGCGGCCTATTTGGCAAAGATATGCTTTGTGTTGACGCCATTAACAATACTCAGATGGATGGCAGACTTGCCAATGTCAACCTGAAAGTTGCCAACGATGTCGATAACCCGTTATGCGGTGACAATGGCGCAACTGCTGTGTATGGTCCTCAAAAAGGTGCCACCCCTAAACAAATAACTCTGTATGATAAGGGACTAGCCAGCTTTGGGCAAATGATCGAAAAAACATTTAAAGGATCATTTATGCATCAAGCTGGCGCCGGGGCGGCCGGTGGACTTGGTTTTGCTCTGTTGGCACTCGGTGCAGATTTGAAACCCGGCGCAAAACTGATTGCCGATTATATTCAATTAGAAGAAGCGATTCGGCATGCTGATCTTGTTTTGACAGGGGAAGGGCAAAGTGACAGACAAACATTGTACGGGAAAGCACCCGGATATGTAGGTGAACTTGCAGCACGGCATCACGTGCCCGCAGTGCTGATATCAGGTGCACTTAGTGATGACATGGACATATTGAGGGATCGTTTTGCAGGTTGTTTTTCGATTGTTCATAAACCGTTGACGCTTGAAGAATCAATGACAGATACAGAAAAGTTGTTGTTCAATCAGACTGTTCAGGTTATGCAATTATGGCAGTCAGCTCGAAAAAGCAATATTTGCTATTGATTTAATGACAGTTCAGGTGTATGATGGAACTACAAGCTACGATGTGCGTATTTATTTAAGTTTAAACCTCTACCTAAATATTAGGGAGTTTAACATCGGAGCCTCAATGTCAAGCCGTTTGTGAGCGGAGGACAGGATGGTTTCTGCAGACACCCACCTGGAAGATGTGGTGGTTTAAAACTTTCTATGATCAATACGGCATTTGTGGCTCGTTACATATGAAGATGACAAACCGATTTCCCCTTCTAGGGAAGTCGGTTTTTAGTTTAAATGTGTAAATGAACTAGAAAATAGGTGTTGCAATGGAGAAAAAACAACAAATGCTGATTGTAATTATATTGATTTCGGGCGCTTTTCTTGCCATACTGAACCAAACGCTGCTCGCAACAGCAATTCCACCGATTATGGATGAATACGGCCTTACAGAAAATACGGCACAATGGGTGACAACAATCTTTATGCTCGTTAACGGGATTATGATTCCGGTAACAGCGTTCTTGATTGAACGCTTTACGACAAGGGGGTTGCTTTTAACAGCAATGTCAACGTTTGCAGTGGGGACACTTATTTGTGCACTCTCCCCAACGTTTGCCATCTTAATGACTGGCCGGGTGGTGCAAGCCGCTGGTGCTGGGATTATGATGCCGCTCATGATGACGGTGCTCTTGCTCATTTTCCCCGTGGAAAAACGCGGTTCGGCAATGGGCTTGGTAGGGCTTGCGATTTCATTTGCTCCTGCCATCGGTCCGGCATTATCCGGCTGGGTGATTGATCATTATCCATGGCGAATTATGTTTTATATCATTTTGCCGCTTGCATTACTTGATATTTTGTTTGCATACTTATTAATGAAAAATGTAACTGAACGCACCTTCCCTAGAGTGGACATCATCTCAATTGTTATGTCTGTATTAGGTTTTGGGGGTTTGTTGTTTGGGTTCAGCAGTGTTGGAAATCATGGGTGGGCAAGCAGTCTTGTTATTGGTCCGCTCGTCGTAGGAATTGTGTCACTTGTATTATTCATTAGCCGCCAGCTTAAATTGAAGCAGCCCATTTTGGAATTTCGGGTTTTTCAGTATAAAACATTTGCGATTTCGACGGTCATCGGAATGATCGCGTTTCTTGGTCTGATTGGCTCCGAGACCATTTTGCCGATTTACATGCAAAACATGGCTGGGTTTACGCCGTTTGAATCAGGTATTATGTTGATGCCAGGTGCTCTTTTAATGGGGCTGATGTCGCCCATAACGGGAAGGATATTTGACCGGTATGGGGCAAGGCTTCTTTTAATTACCGGTTTGTCGATTCTGACAATCACAACGCTGATGTTCACAAGGTTAACGCCTGAGACAACCTTTGTATATTTATCAGTCGTGTTTGCCATTCGGATGTTTGGATTATCAATGGTTATGATGCCGGTAACGACTGCTGGGCTGAACCAGCTTCCAAAGCGGTTGATTCCACATGGCACAGCTATGACCAACACGATGCGGCAGGTGGCAGCTTCCATCGGCACGGCGGTTTTGATCACAGTAATGACTATGGGCGCATTAAATCAGGGAATTATGCCGAGCGACATGGTGCATGGTGTAAATCTTGCTTTCTATGTAATGGCTGGGTTAACATTCGTAGGTCTGCTCATGGCGTTTAAGATGAAAAGCGGCATATCAAGAGTGGAACCTGCGGAAGAACAGAAAGCTCAGTTGAATGCCTAATCAAGTGGGGGATATACTTAAATGACTAAATGTGATGAATGCGGAACACGGTTTAAATGGGTACAGATCTTTTTAAACATCTGGAGTGGTTACAGACCGGTACCATGTCGAGTGTGCGGGACAAAACACAAGATTGTTTATGCGTCAAGAGTGATCGGATCCATTGCAATTGTCGTGCCGGCTGTGATTGTCGGCTTCTTTGTACCGGAGTTGTCTATGCCGCTAAGGGTGGCGGGTATCTTTGGTGCCGGATTTGTCGTTTCCTTGCTTTTACCTTTTGTGTTGAAATATGAATCCAGATACGAACTCAAAGGACATGAAAAACAAAAAGATCAATAATAAACCGAGGTGGATCCCTGTTGATCCGTCTCGGTTTTATTCTGCAAATAGGACATTTCCTCTAATCGAGGAGGTGTGATATATTTGACTTATGAGAATTATCTATTGAGGGAGGCGTTGATGATGAAAGAAAAATATCCCGTTATGAAAGAAGCAGAAGCGTTCTATTACCCTGGTAATAACATTGGAGTTTTGATCAGTCATGGCTTTACAGGAACGACTCAAAGTATGCGTGAAGTCGGAAAACAAATTGCTGAGGCAGGCTATACAGTATATGGCCCGAGATTGACTGGGCATGGGACAGATCCAGAAGATATGGAGAAAGCCACTTATCAGGATTGGATCCATGATGTAGAAGCAGGACTTGAAAAGTTAAAGGAGACTTGTTCAACGGTATTTGTTGTCGGGCTGTCCATGGGTGGAACGTTAACCCTTTATCTTGCAGAGGAACATCCTGAAATTTCAGGTATCATGACCATTAACGGCGCAGTTGATATGAGTGAATTTGAAACAGGATACCAGCAATTGCAAGCATCAGGAGAACGGTTTGTTGAAGGCATTGGTTCAGACATTAAAAAAGAGGGTGTCACTGAACTTGCTTATGAGAAAACCCCGGTTAAAGCGATGGGAGAACTGGTTGCATTGATGAAACAAGTAAGAGAGAACTTATCAAAGGTAACAACGCCGACGCTCATTTTTTCATCAGACGAAGACCATGTCGTTCCGCCTGAAAACGCACAGATGATCTACAGGTCTATTGGCTCGCATGATAAGGAAATCATTGCAATGAAAAACAGTTATCATGTGGCCACACTCGATAACGATATGCCGCTCATCGTCTCTGAATGTCTTGATTTTATCGAAAAGCAAAGGAATGAATGAGTGTGCCTAAAGACACCCTGACCGAGATCATTACCTATATCAATAATTACGTTCATTATAAGAAAATTCCTGGTCTGGCCGTCGGTATGACCGCTAATGGAAACACGGTTTTTGTAAAAGGATTTGGCGTTAGACAGATAAATGATTTGTACAGCCGGGTCAACGCTGATACGATTTTCTCCATCCAAAGTCTTACGAAAAGCTTTACAGCCAGTGCCCTTGTGCATCTTGCTGAACACACAGATTTTAACCTAGATCGGCCGGTCATCGACTATCTGCCTTATTTCCGAACGAAAAGTGGCGCATTTCACGAGATAACGACTCGGCATATTTTGAGCCATACAGCTGGGTTTCCAGAAGATGTCTGGGTAGCGTCACTGCTTGACAGTGCTATGATGACCTTTGCTAAGGATATGCCGGAGTACCGCTTTTTGGATGAAAAGTTTCCAGATGTAGAGCAATTTCTGACCCGATTTGGGTCAAGAGAGGATATCACCCGGTATTTTGCCGAGATCGATTTAAGTTATATACCGGGTGAGTCATGGGCTTATTGTACGGATGCCTATGTCATTGCTGCAGATATTTTGGAAAAGGTAAGCGGTTTATCTTGGGAAGCGTATGTAGCAACCCATATTTTGAACCCGCTTGACCTGTCACGGACTATGGTCACCCCGTCGTTTGTCGCGGAAGAGGAGAACATCGCATCCTATTATTTAAAAACAATTGATGCCCCTATAGAAACGCCTCTTCCAAAAAACGCAGTCGGTGCACCAATGGGCTTCATGTATTCGACGATAAGAGATTTATTGATTTACCTCCAGGCACATATGAAGTCAGATGAGCGGATCATGTCCGAGACAAGCTTTGCAGAGATGCAAACGCCCTTCGCCAAACGAAAGGAAGGCTTGAGCTATGGCTTGGGGTGGAAAATCATGTCGAAGGACGGGGTGAAAATTGTTAGCCATGCGGGCGGATATCCCGGTGTGAGCAGTTTTGCAGCAATGATACCTGACTATCAACTTGGAATTGTGCTGCTTGCTAATACCGATTCATTGCGGCTGGAGACGGTTGCAGACAAAGTCATGAATATGTGGCTGCGGAAAACACACTCATGAAAGCTGAGCTCCAAAATAGATAGCGTTTGTTTGGTTATTATGATGTCGACGATCTCTTCAGTATCAGAATCGAATTCAATGTCTACAACGACACCGAATTCTTGTTCATTTTCGATCAGCCATAATTTAAAGGACTGAATGGACGTTGTGTCAGTTTGGCGCTTACCTTTGTGAAGATAGTCTACAATATCAGCATTAGGATAAGCTGCTTTGACTTCTTTCATCGCAAGCTTGCCCCACTTGGCATAAGGCGGTTCAGCGTACACATAATCAATACTAAGGGACACCAATATTAGAATCAAAAGAATGCCCAACAGTTTTATGAAGCCTTCCATAAAAACAGCCCCTTTCATACCTATATGGTGAGCGGGACTGCTTAAGATCATGCATAAGTTTGGACACTATATGATGTTGATCTGTCTTGCGTAGTCGTCCTTATATCGGCGATAGAAACTGACCATGCTCGGAATTGTGTCTACAAGGTCAGGACATGTGATATCACTTTTCTGTAGATCTTTTTGTGCCTGGCTGCAGTCAAAACGAGCTTCGGTCGTAAAGTAATCCAGGGCTTCTTGTTCTGTTCCGGTATACTTTCGCATTAGGCTGAAGGACAGGCCGATTTTTGCCATTGGAAGGGGCATGTGTCCCGATGGCGTCCTGCCGAGATAGTAGTAGGCGAGCAACTTATAAATGTCACGCATTTTATAGGGATTTGGGTCTGTAAGATGATACGTTTTTCCTACCCCTATATCCGCCATAGAAAGAAAACTTGTTGCTTTTAATACATAATCAGCTGGCACAAAATTCCCTTCTGCCTTCCCGTCTCCAAGGTAGGGAAGCACAGGCAGGTGGCGGATGCTGTCAAGAAAATTCAACATGAAATACAGCCCGTCAAATTTAATTGTTTCACCAGTTTCAGCATGCCCTTTCACAATTCCCGGCCGAATAATGGTTAATGGGATAACCGACTTTAAGTGGTCGACTTGTCTTTCTGCTTCAAATTTTGTTCTTTCATAATGATTCTTAAATGTCTGGCCGCACGACAGCTCATGCTCATAAATGTCACCTTCGCGTCTGCCTGACACATAAGCTGTGCTTACATATACATAACGTTTGAGTGAAGAAATGGTTTGGACCCAGTTGTTCACGTGACGCGTGCCTTCAACATTCACATTCCAAGCCAAGGTTTCGGGCACCGCCAAATCATAAATGGCCGCCAGATGAAAAACGTGTGTAACGGTTTGAATCAGGTGTGCTGTATGTTCCCGGTTAAGACCGAGGTCAGGTTGGGTGATATCCCCAGGCAAAATTGAAAACATACCTGGATTTAGGCTGTGTTTTTTAGCAAAGTAGTGAATGTCCTGTGTGGCTTGTCCTTCCAAAGAGGGTAATACGAGTAAGTAAATATGGTCAATATGTGTTCCGTGATCATTCAAAAGCTGTCTTAAAAGGCGCTGAGCAAGAAAACCGGGATACCCAGTCATGAAAAAAGTGTGCATGATATATGACCTCCTTTCTACTAAATATAGGTGTAAGTTATTAATCTGACAAGGCTTTCAAATTATAATACGTTTGCAAAAGGAGGGAAGGCGATTGCCCTTTTTTACATTGCGTCTCTTGACTTTCGTTGGATTATGGACGCTGTTGATTGTTAAATACAGTGAAAATGCAGCTATCAGTTTGTTATTCTTTGCTGCAGCATTGAGTCTTTATTTTTTTCTATCCATAAAAAATGTACATATTTGGATCTACTACACGCTCTCGGCTGTTATAATGCTCCATGCTCTATTGTTGACTGAGCATGTACTTGTCTCAAGTTTAATCTTAGGAAGTGTAGTTGGGCACGCTGCGTATCGCCATAAGGGCCGTGCTTTCACTTTTTATGTTGGTGTTAACGCATTGATATTAATAGCCCTGTCCTTCCTGCAGGATAAGCATTCGATTGATGCAGCTGTCACTGGCTTGTTTCTGGTCGTTATGGCTGTGCTGCTAAATAAAGCAGTTCTTGCTCGTGATAAGCAAATAGAGTTATATGAAGAATTGCTTAGCGAATACCACCGACTGAAACGATTGAATGTAAAGGCAGATCAAACGGTAAGGATTCAAGAACGCACACGTATTGCTCGTGATCTGCATGACTCAGTGGGGCATAAGCTCACATCACTTATTATGAAACTGGAAATGTTGGCAATCCAAGAAAAAAATCCGGAGTATCGTTCATTAAAACAATTGGCTGAGGATGGACTTAAAGAAACAAGAGATGCTGTACAAACGCTTCAAAGTGATGAACAGGAAGGCCTGGCTACTGTCATTAATCTCATTCGTAAGCTTGAAGCTGAAAGCCATATCATGATTCAATTTACAATTAAAGAAGGTGTCTTATCCACACCACTTTCAAATGCCAAAAGCGTTGTCTTGTATCGAGTGCTCCAGGAAGCACTGACTAACGTCATGCGGCATGGCCAAACACGAGAGGTTCAGATGACGCTTGGCAAGTCAGCGATTGATGACATCTCATTTGAAATTGAGAATGCTCATCATGCCAAGAAACCCTACATACCTGGATTCGGGCTTCGCAATATGAAAAAGCGCGTAGAAGAAGTAGGCGGCACCATCAGCATCTATCAAACCGAAACAAAGTTTATCGTTTCAGGAACCATACCGAGTGATTGACATAACTATGGCAAAGGGGGAGAGCCGATGTGGCGGGTATTGCTTGTTGAAGATCAAGCGATTGTTAGACAAGGTTTGAAGGTTATTCTTGAGCAGGATGACCAGATTAAAGTGACTCAGGAAGCAGAAAACGGACAAGAGGCAATTGATTTGCTGGAGAAGCATATCGTTGATTTTGTTATGATGGACGTTCGTATGCCAGTGATGAACGGCATAGAAGCAACTCGGTTGATTAAAAAGCGTTGGCCGCATATAAAGGTGCTCATTCTGACAACATTTAACGATGACGAATACGCTATGCAGGCGCTGCGTGAAGGGGCGAGTGGTTTTATGCTTAAAACAGCAGATGGAGGCAAATTGATTGAAGCTGTATATAGCACCATGCAAGGGGGCATGACCATTCATGACGAAGTGGCTGCAAAAGTCATGCCTCGTTTGCTTGAAAGTGCTCCTGAAAAGAACCCCATTGCACAAGAGGACTGTAATATCGAACTATCAGAGCGAGAACGTGCAGTCGTGAAGCTTATTGGGGAAGGCAAAACGAATAAAGAAATTGCCGACACACTTTTTCTATCGATTGGCACCGTGAAAAACTACTTGACTCAAATATTGCAGAAGACCGATCTCCGTGACCGGACCCAGCTCGCCATCTATGCTATCCGAAATGGACTGACCAGTGAAAAATAACCCACTATGCCCATTTTATAAAAGTATCTATTCTAAAAGATTGTTACTTTATAGCATAAGCTTTTAGTGAACTAATGCAAACTTGAATGACTGCTTCTGGCAACCGCTCGGGGAAAACACTCCGCGTCCAGTGGGCGCTGATGAGCCTCCTCGCGCTGCGCGCTACGGGGTCTCATCTAGGCTTTTGCTCCCACAGGAGTCTCCGTGTTTTCCCCGAGCTTGGTAAGGAGTGTTAATGTCCCAAATTAATACGTGTGCAGAACCGTCCAAGCCACTGAATTACATAGAGTGATTGGAGCGGAGGGAAGTCGACTCCTGCGGGAAAAGCACGAGTCCGAAGACCCCGCAGTGCGTACTGAGCTGCACCCCTAATGTTGGACACCATATCCAACATTAGGAGGTATAAAAATGTCCAAGTTTACCAAAGTTTTTAAGTTACAAATAGCTAAAGACTATGTGGGCGGAAAGTTCAGTTACCGAGACCTGGCAAATAAACTCAACATTGATGAATCTGTGATTAGGTATTGGGTGTTGTTATTTCAACACCATGGTGATAAGGCATTTGATTTTCCCTATACAAACTATTCGAGAGCCTTTAAACTAAAGGTAATAGAATTCATTAATGAAACGCATTATTCCATTCGAGAGGCATCTGCCATTTTCCATATACCTGATCCTTCTATGGTTCGAAGGTGGAGGAAAAAGTGGGAGAAAAGTGGAGAAGATGCCCTTGAATCAAGAAAGGGGCCTTCTGTTATGAATTCTCGCACTCAAAAGAACAAGCAGGAACCTGAGAATCAATCAATAGAAGCTATGGAAAAAGAGCTCGAATACCTTCGTATGGAGAATGCTTATTTAAAAAAGTTGAGAGCCTTGGTTCAAGAAGACCAATCACCAACAAAACCAAAACAAAAGTAATACTTGAACTAAGGCATAAATTCCCGGTGAGTAAGCTTGTAAAGGTTGCAGGTATTAAAAGAAACACTTATTACTACAACGTCAATCTTTTAAAACAACCGGACCCTGATCGCAAGTGGAAAAGAAGAATTAATTTTATTTATCACCGACACAGAGGCCGTCTTGGCTACCGTCGCATAACAGATGTCCTTAAAGAAAAAGGCCATGAAATAAATGAAAAAAAAGTACTTCGGTTAATGAGAGAGCTCGGGATCCATTGTGTCGTCCGAATGAAAAAATACAAGTCGTATAAAGGCTCATCAGGCAAGGCAGCACCAAACGTTCTTGAGCGTAACTTCAAAGCAGAAAAGCCGAATCTAAAATGGGTTACTGATGTAACGGAATTCAGGCTGTTTGGCGAAAAACTGTACCTTTCACCTGTATTGGACCTGTTCAACGGGGAAATCATTACGTACACACTTCAAAACAGGCCTACGTTCGATCTGGTGGAAAAGATGTTAGATCAAGCCTTGGAACACAAAAAGGACAGCGACGAACTGTTAATTCATTCTGATCAGGGCTGGCATTATCGAATCCCCCGATATCGGAAAAAGCTCGAGCAACATAACATTACACAAAGCATGTCCCGCAAGGGGAACTGTTATGATAATGCCGTCATAGAAAACTTTTTTGGGATACTAAAATATGAATTCCTGTATTTAGAGGAATTTGACAGCATTGAGCACTTTAAAAAAGAACTGGAAGACTAATATTTGGGTGCGTCAATAATTTTGTGTAAATAACCCTGTTCTGGTAGAACGGCTAGCTGATAGGTAAATTCAGGAAAATTTCTTTTTGAGCCACAGTGACAGCTGCTTGTCCTTGACCATATTGTTGCCTCTTCTTTGCGATTTGTTATGTTGGATTCAGGGTTTCCGACCAGCGAGAGCGGAGAAAAAGATCGGTCGTGGTGCGGATGGAGCCCTTAGGGCTTTATTTTTGCCATCTCTCCATTCATGCACCACCACGACCGCGAAACATGGTCAAGGATGGCGAACTTGAGATTAAGCCTGCACCTGTTGATCTTCAAACATATGCAGTAATTCTGGCTTAGCTTGATCAAATCCCCTGTGGCAACGGATACCGAATTTTTGATTATAATCTAAGAATTGAGTAACCAGGAATCGCTCCAAGGCATCTTCGTTGGGAAATTGTTCTTTGCGTTTCACGTATCGCTTAATTTCCTTATTAAATGCTTCGATGAGATTGGTTGAGTAAATACTACGGCGAATGGAAGCAGGGAAATCATAAAACGTTAATAGCTGTTCGTTCCCAACCACCGCGTCAATCACACGTGGATAAATCTTTTTCCATTTGTCCTGGAATGCATTCAAGGCATCCACGGCTTCGTCCCGATCCTTGGCTTGGTAGACGTTTTTAAAATCATCCAGAATGGCTGGGCGGTCTTTCACCCGCACTTTACTGGCAATGTTGCGGGCAACATGAACACAGCAGACCTGATGCTTGGCTTTTGGATAAACACGGTGAATGGCGTCCGTCATGCCGGGTAAACCGTCCGAAATGAATAGAAGGACTTGTTCCAATCCTCTCGCTTGTAGGTGTTGGATCATTTCTTCCCAAACATGCGTCGATTCTGTTGGTGCGATGGTGAAGTCTAGGACTTCTTTCGTTCCTTCCTCGGTAATGCCGATGGCAATATAAACGGCTTCCTTTTCAACCGTTTGACGACGAATGGGAATGTGCGTTGCATCCAGATAGATGCAGACATATCGTTTCTCCAGTTTCCGTTCATGAAAAGCCTGTACATCTTCCGCAACCAGCTGCGTGAAGTTGGATACGGTTTGTCTGGAATAATGATGTCCATACATTCGCTCCATCAAATCTGCAATTTCATCGGTTGTGATGCCTTTTTCATAAAGATGAATGACAAACTGTTCCAACGTGTCATTGGAACGCTGATACGGAGCGAGAGTTTCCGGTTGGAATTCACCATTTCGATCTCTGGGGATCGCAAGCTGAAGTTCACCATATTCTGTTTTAAAGGTGCGATCGTAGAATCCGTTCCGTGAGTTACCAGAATGGAATCCTTCGCGGGCATAGGGTTCATAATCCAGAAAAGCAGTTAGTTCATGTTTTAACAACTGATTAACAGCTGTCTCAAGATGGCGACGAAAAACCTCTTCAATGTCTTGTTTTTGGGCTAGTGCTTCGATTAAATCTGTAGTAAGATGGTTCATAGGGAAGACCTCTTTTCTGTGAATGTTGTCGCTAACTCTATTCTACAGAAAGGGGCTTCCTTTTTTAAATGAAGATCGTTTAATCGTCATTTCTATTTACACAAACTATTTTACACTCTCCTATATTTATTACTACAATCATTTAAGAATCAAATCAAGATTAAATCGAAAAACCCCAGTAGCTTATCGTAAGCTCTTTGAGTTAAATGCATAAAACCGAGTGTCCAATTTTATGGGTCCAGTGCAGTACATTAGGGAGGGTCGACTAAGTGTGAAAGTAGTTTTCTTGAACAGATGTCGCACTTGAACTGTGATGAAGTTAAAGCGACTTCCCGCAGCGCAAATCACGACCCTCTCATAAAATTATAGTGGATCTAATTAGTTCGCAGTTTACTTATATTATGCTTATAATGATACAAAAGCTTGGTAACTTGGTTATCGGGCTTTTTTTGTGAGTTGTTTTAGAACATGACTTAGGTCATATGGTTTGTGTTTAAATCATGACTGGAGGCAGTATTCCTTTTGTCTTAACTCCTATAAACTAGAGTTAGAAACCATGAACGGGGGAAGAGGCTATGCTTGAATTAATCGAGGTATCAAAGCGATTTAAGAAGAATCAAGCTGTGAAAAATGTAAGTATGTTTATTGAAAGAGGAGAGATTATCGGTCTGCTTGGTCCAAATGGAGCAGGGAAATCCACTACTATATCCATTTTGTCATCACTCATTGAACCAACAAACGGAGATGTGCGCTTGTTTAATAATAGCATCCTTAAATCACCGGGCCCCATTCGAAAAGTTCTTGGGATTGTCCCCCAGGAAATTGCCTTGTACACGGATTTGACGGCGTCTGAAAACCTGAAGTTTTTTGGGAAACTTTATAAACTGTCTGGGCAAGTGCTGAAAGAACGTGTTACTGAAGTGCTCAACATCGTCGGATTAACAGATAAACAAAATGAAGTGGTGAAGACTTTTTCAGGGGGGATGAAACGGCGGCTCAATATCGGTGTTGGCCTTATGAATGATCCGGAATTGCTTGTGATGGATGAACCGACAGTAGGGATTGATCCGCAATCACGTAAATATATACTAGAAACCGTCAAGCGTCTGAACAAGGAGAAAGGCGTAACCATTTTATACACAAGTCACTATATGGAAGAAGTTGAATTTCTTTGTGACCGGATTTACATCATGGACCAGGGAAATCTGATCGCATCCGGCACAACAGAGGAAATCAAACACATTATGTCAGCTGAAAAAACAGTTTTGATACGGACTTCTGAGATCAATGATGCCTTTTTGGAAAGGCTTAATGAAGATCCAACCATTCAGCATGTGACGGTGGAAGAAGAAATGATCACAGCTCTTGTACCACGTGAACTTAATTTATTCCCAGTCATATCACATGCAGCGGAAGAAACTCAAACAGAACTGATGGCTGTAACGATCCAATCACCGACACTTGAAGATGTCTTTCTGCATTTAACAGGCCGGGCATTAAGGGATTAGGAGGGAAGTGAAATGATATGGTCAACCATAAAAAAGCATGGACTTCTATTCTGGCGCAACCACTCCCATATGCAACTCTTGATTGGCTTACCGTTAATTTTGATTGCTATTTTAGGGTTTTCATTGCAAGGATTTATGAGTGGGGATGTGACGACGTCATTTCAAGTGAAAGTAGCGTTGGTGGAACACGAGAATGAAGAAACACAGATCAATCAATTTATTCAAGAGCTTAATGATCAAGGACTACCACCTGAACACATACAAGAGCTGAAAAATAAAGCTGTATCTTTTGCGCCGATCGGGATGTTTAAAGAGATTGTTTCCGATCAGCTTGACGGCGCTGTAACGATTGATAGGGTTGATCCAAGTGAGAAAAGTGCTGTTCTCGAAAATGATGAATATGCTGCTTTGATCGAGGTGCCGAAAGGTTTTACTGTACAGACTTTGAAACAGGCTTTTTTAAATGAAGCACAGGAGGAACAGGCACAGCTCCATATTATCAAGAATGAAGATAACCAACAGAAGGCTCAAATGGTTGTTGATTTATTCAAGACCTACAAAGAACAGCTGGCACGATCGATATATATTCAAAAACTTGACTTGAATCAGGATATGCTCACAGCCGGAATGGGGTCTGCAATTGGGGCGGCACAAAGTATTGGTCATGCTGAACCTATATCTGCAAAGACATATTATGCCATAGGAATGGTGACGATGAACATGCTTTTTGTGGCCACTTCAATTGCTATGTGGGCCTATCATGAGCGCGAAAATCACATATTTAACCGCATGATCATCAGCGATACAACAAGGCGGCAATATGTACTTGGAATTTTTGCTGCCGGCAGCCTGTATGCATTACTGCAAGCTTTAGTGATATTTGGTATTTCGGTGTTGCTGTTTAAAGTCTATTGGCCTGATATAGGATTGTTTATGTTTGTAACAGGGACACTTGCGCTATCGGTGGGTGGTTTGGCGGCGCTGTTATCAGCCGTCAGTTACCAGCTCGATTCGCTCGCTGTCACCAGTTTATTCAGTTCTTTTGTCATTTATATGTTTGCATTTTTGGGCGGGAGTTTCTTCCCTGTCAGTGATGTGGCGGAAATTATAGGCAAAATGGGCAATTTGACACCAAACGGAGCAGGCATGACAGCTTATTTAACCATCATGCGCGGTGGAGATTTAATGGATATTCTGCCTTATGCAAGTGCCCTGGGTATTGCTGCGCTTGTTCTCTTAATTGCGGCGTTAGCGGTCTTTCCGAAAAGAGGTGCTCACATATGATTGGCATACTGTCAGCAAAGTTTAAATTAATTTATCGTAAACCAGGGATGCTTCTGAGCATGACCATTATGACATTTATCTTTGCTTTTGTTGTTGGTATGGGGGACAAAGGCAGTGTGCAGGTTCCCGCATACGAAGCGGATGAGGGTGTTCGGGACTCCTTTGGGCAACAGCTTTCTGAGCTAAATGGATATTCTTTTACGTGGATGGACAAGGAAAATCTTATTAAGCAAATTGAAAGCGGCAAGGCGGAAATGGGTGTTATTCTTCATGATGAGGAATTTGAGGTGCTTGTCGGCGTTCAATCCGGTTTTGTGAATCTGGTGCAACAGAATATTGAACAGGTGTACAGAACCACCATGCAGGACAAAAATATTGTGGAAGCAGCGGCATCAAGTGGGAAAACTGTTCAGCTGGATGACCTACATCAAGCTGTTTCGGCAGGGCCTTTTCAATTGGAAGTTGAGAACGCTGGAAAGGAAGAAGGCGCTTCTTATAATCAGGCTTATCATGCATTGTTCGGTTTCACGTTGTTTTTTGTCATTTATACAATTGGCAACAGTGTGTTTCAAATATTAGCTGAAAAAGAGATGGGCGTTTGGGATCGATTAATTCTTTCACCTGTAAAAAAGTGGCAGGTCTACACAGGCAACTTCCTCTACAGTTTTTTAATCGGATACATCCAGGTTGCAATTGTGTTCATTGTATTTAACTATGTGATTGGTGTTGATTTCAAAGGGCAATTTACAGAGATGTTGCTGGCGATATCAGCTTACGTGTTTGCGATTGTTGCATTATGTATATTGCTAACCGGTATTGTTAAAACAGGACAACAGTTTAATGCGGTGATCAGCATCGTCGCACTTGCGATAGCAATGATCGGAGGATTATTCTGGCCGCTTGAAATTGTAGAATCGGATATTATGCTCATGCTGTCTAAGGGGGTGCCAACATCTTATGGGTTAAGTTTGATTAAAGATATTGTCGTTTACGGGCACTCATTTTCGGAAGCTCTTTTCCCAATGGCCATGCTTGTTTTTATGGGGGTCTTGATGGCAGGTGTTGGCATTCATTTAATGGAAAAAAGACATATATAAGTCTTGTAAACAAGTTCCAGTGAGCTTTTGCTAAAAAATCTCCATAAGTATCTATTTTCATATTATAATGGATGAAGAGGCAAAACTCAGGGGGAATAGCATGAGACGTAAAAAGTGGCTGAAAATCATAATTGGGTTGGTACTTTTTGTGTTGGTCATTGATATTGGTGCCAGCCTGTTTTTCTATAATTTAGCAATTAAACGAGAGGAAACCAAGGATTTTCTGCAAGGAAACAAAGATCTTGAGGTTTCAGCGGAAGCGATGGCTGAATTCACTCAGGGTGATTGGCGTGACTGGGTGCGTGAACAGCCGTTTGAATCGATGACCTTGACCTCATATGACGGGCTCAAGCTGGAAGGCTATTTCCTGCCGGCAGACGAACCGACTGATAAACTGGTTATTTTGACGCATGGCTATCTTGGAAATGGTAAGCAAATGGGACTTTATGGAAAATACTATTATGAAGAGCTGGGCTACAACATCTTTATGGCAGATGCCAGGGGACACGGACAAAGTGAAGGGGATTATTACGGCTTCGGATGGCATGATAGGCTTGATCTGATCGACTGGACTAAAATCCTCACTGAAAAGCTGGGAACTGACACTGAAGTCGTCTGGCATGGTTTGTCAATGGGAGCAGCATCCGTCCTGATGGCAAGTGGGGAAAAGGTGCCTGAAGAGGTGCATGCGATTGTGGCCGACAGCCCGTATGCAAGTGTGTATGACTTGTTTGCTTATCAGATGAAGCGCATGTTTCACTTACCGGCATTTCCGATTCTGGACAGCACAAGCGTTGTTTCAAAAGTGCGAGCAGGGTATTCACTTACTGAAGCCTCAGCTATGGACCAGGTGAAAAAAGCCGATGTTCCAATCCTTTATATTGCAGGTGAAGGAGACACATTTGTCCCGACAGAAATGGCGCTTGAACTCTATGAAAATACCAACAGTCCGGCTGAGATTCTTACGGTGGAAGGCGCCAATCACGGAGAATCCTATATTGTAGACCGAGAAGCGTATTTGAATAAATTGAACGCCTTTTTAGATCAATATGTAGAATAAAATGAGACAGGGTCCCTGGCAATAAGGGAAGCCCTGTCTCATTTTCAAAACTTACAAATATGTCTCAAACCATCTTAAGATATGATTCAGACGTTCGATTCGCATATATGGCGCACCGCTGCGGCTCAGTTCGTGATTTGCACCTGGAAAACGGACGAATTCCACTTCTTTTTCAAGATGCTTCAGTGTGATAAACAACTGCTCGCCTTGTTCGATTGGGCAGCGAAGATCCTGCTCACCATGGACAATTAAAAGCGGTGTTTCAACGTTAGCTGCATATTTCAAGGGTGAGAAATCCCATAGTTTTTCAGGATCGTCCAACAGGTTCAGGCCGTGCTCCCATTTGGTGAAGAAGAACCCAATGTCACTTACACCATAGAAACTGAGCCAATTGCTGATGGAGCGCTGAGTGACGGCTGCTTTAAAGCGGTTCGTGTGGCCGACAATCCAGTTGGTCATGAAGCCGCCGTAGCTTCCACCTGTAACGCCAAGCCGTTCTTCATCGATAAAACTGTAATTCTCTAATGCATAATCAACAGCGCTCATCAGGTCTGTGTAATCTTTGCCACCATAGTCCTCACGGCAAGCATCTACAAAGTGCTGACCATAACCATGGCTGCCGCGCGGATTCGTATAAAGAACGACATATCCTTTTGCCGCGAGAAGTTGCATTTCATGGAAGAATGACTGTCCATACATCATATGCGGACCGCCATGAATTTCAAGAACGAATGGATATTTTTTGCCTTCTTCAAATCCGTATGGTTTCAGCAGCCAACCTTGGATTTCCCATCCATCTTCAGCGGTTACCGTCAGTTCTTCAGGTACAGCAAGATGTACATCAGCCAAAAATCCGGCGTTCGCCATCGTGATTTGCTCAAACATCCCATCAGTGCCGAGCTTGTAAAAATTACCCGGGTCTACAGGCGTGCTGACGCCTATAATAAACGTATGTGATGATTTATGGTAACTGAACCCAAATACATGATTGTCGCGGTTATAAAGTGTAGACAGTTCACCATTTAATGTAACAGAGTGTAAGCCGGTTGCGCCTCTGTCTGTGCCAATGAAATACAAGGTTTCTCCATCTTCACTCCAAACTGGCCCAGCTTCAGAGGCCCCCAGTCTGGTGTCCCCGATCATTAAATCGCCTACAGGAAAATCCCAATCGGAACTGAGACATGTCCGTTCATTTGTTTTCAAATCGTATACATACAGATCATTTAATGTCGCTCCGGCGTATTGCTGTTCATGGCCGACAACAGCAACCTTCGTTCCGCAAGGCGAGAATACTCCTCCGCCATAGCTGCCTTTGCCATTGGTTAATTTTTCAATTTGCTTGGAGGCTGTATCCAATTTATATATATCGTTAATGAGTTCACGATCAGCTTGTTCATTTAAGTTAGCAGCAAACAGGATGGTCTGCCCGTCTGGTGAAATATCAAGAAATCCGTGATCTGCATCAGCTGAAGTCAGTTGCGTAAAAGACTCATTGTCAATGTCATACAATACGATCTGGCTGCGTTTTGCATCCCGAAAACCGCTGGCATCAGATTTATGTTTCAGCTGATCGATGACAATTGGCTGTTTCTTTTTCTCTTGGGCTTCTTTCTGACGCTCTTCTTTTGATAATTCCTTTTGACGCTCAACATCGTCATCAGCTTCAAGCATGGCTGTAAAAATAATAAACTTTCCATCTTTTGACCATTCAGGATTAACAGCACCATTTTTAAAGGTGGTTAATTGCCTCGCTTCACCGCCCTCAACCGGGAGAAGCCATAACTGTGGCACACCGCTCCGGTCAGACTGAAATACGATGGACTTGCCATCCGGAGAAAAGCGCGGGTGACTTTGTTTGCTTTTGTGGAATGTCCACTGTTGTGGATTGGTTTCTGATAGATTTTGAAAAAAGAGTTGTGATTCATACGAGTCATCATCTTTCACTTTTGTTGATACAAAGACATATCCGCTGCCATCAGGGGCAATTTGCGGATCACTGTATATATCGAGTTTTTTGAAATCTTCTGCCGCAATTGGGCGCAGTGTGTGTTCTGTCATGCTAATTCCTCCTCATTTCGCTTCAGATTATAACAACTTTTCTTTATTTTAATCTATTTCGGGTGGCGAATCAAATCTTAAAGATATAAAGACCCGAACACTCAATGGTATCCGGGTCTTATTTTGTATCCGTCATTTACATAATTTCTATTAAACAAGGAACAGAGTTTTGGACCTATGATTGAATAAACTGAGGATCCTTTTTTCTGTATGTTTGTATTTGTGCACTGAAACGTTCTTGAAGTTTTCGTGTAATAGGGCCAGGCTTACCGTCAGCAACGATTGTCTGATCAACTTTTGTAATTGGAATGATCTCTGATGTTGTACTCGTCAAAAACATTTCGTCAGCTGTGGTAATCTCTTCAACTGTGAAACCGTCTTCAACGAAAGGGATGCCTAACTCATCTGCGTAGTTTTCAACACGCCTGCGTACACAACCGTGCAAAATGCGTTTAGTCGCAGGGAACGTATAAATCTTTCCAGCGTGTACCAAATAGACATTTGACGAGGTGCACTCTGTGACTTCACCATCAATGTGAAAGATGGCTTCATAGCAACCTTGTTGGCGAGCTTCCTGTTTGGCAAGCACATTTGGCAATAAGTTCAAGCTTTTAATGTAGCAATAGCTCCAACGCACGTCGGGTTTGGTTATAGTGGAGACACCATGCTCCAGGTGCTCTTCGTTGCGCGGCAAGTCATTGATATAAGCATACACATTTGTTTTCGCATCTGCCGGGAATAGATGATTTCTTGGAGCAGAGCCGCGTGTTGCTTGTAAGTAAACCGTGCCGTCTGCTCTCATATCATTCTTCTCCAGAAGTTCAATAAGCAATGTCTTAAGCTCTTCGTTCGTAAACGGCAGTTCAAGTTTAATAGCTTCTGCCGATTGAAATAGTCTGTTGACATGCTCGTCAAATAAATCATACTGGCCATTATAGATGCGGATTACTTCATAAACACCATCACCAAATTGCAGGCCGCGTTCTTCAAAGGGATACGTTAGATTATCCTTATGGGTAAAACCTGTTTGGGACATGATGATTGGATATTGGGTCATTGTTAGCCTCCTAATTGCTAAACTTACATTCTATGTAATTGTATGAAAGTATGCATGACCATTATAGCATGATTATTTCTTTTTTTGGAAAGACAATAATTGGGTTTTGTGCTAAGTATTATGCATCTTACAGCACCTCCATTTTTTTTAACCAAAAAAATGTTGAATCATGTCGTTTTTCCTGATATACTACTTAATACGTCAAAAGCAAAGCTCTTTGCGGGTGTAGTTTAGTGGTAAAACCTCAGCCTTCCAAGCTGATGACGAGGGTTCGATTCCCTTCACCCGCTCCATACATACCAACGCAGTATCTCGTGGATCTGACCACGAGGTGTTGCGTTTTTTATTGTTCAGCCTACTGGCTGGGTGTATGATAGGTTTAAACAGAAAGCTGATCGGCAATCGATTAACATACAACTTAAGCAAAGCGAGGTATTTAACTTATGAATAAACTTTTGCAAACGTTGAAGCGAATCGATGGGAACAGTTATAAAGCATATAAAGACATTAGGGGAACTTATGAATTCAACAATTTCACATTGTATATAGATCACGTTCAAGGAGACCCCTTTGCAGCTCCCTCAAAAATCAGACTTGTGATCCCGACAGACAAGCGAGCGCTGAAAGACAATTGGTTTCAAGAGCGTTACCGTCAAACAGCTGCAGAAGACACACTGGCCCGATCCGTAAGCAAAGCCATTCGCCATAACCGAACAACGGTAAAAGGTTCAGGTAAAAGCGGACGTATTCAATTTGACGCCCCTCACCAGGAAGTGCTGGAAAGAAGTGCAGTGCAGATTACTCCTGAAAAAATTACCGTATGTCTGTCAGTAGGGCTGCCTGCTAACGGACGCCGTATCAACGGCGGAGAAGCGATCAAACTGTTAACGGATGCGATGATCGATATTATGAAGCATTCCATTTTAACAGTAAAAGATGAAACGATTGAATCGGCTGTACAGCTTGCTGATCAGCAACAGGCGATTCGAAAAGAAATGTCAGATAAAGGCTGGATTGCTTTTATTGCTAATGGATCGATTCTCCCTAGGGAAAGCGGTATTAGTGACAGACCAATGAACAATGCAGTCCCCTTTCAAAGTCCGCCTGAACTGGAAACGGAGATTTCTGTGCCTCATCAAGCGTCCCCTGTAAAAGGGATGGCTGTCGGAAAAGGGATCACATTAATCGTGGGAGGCGGCTACCACGGAAAAAGCACCCTTCTGCAAGCGATTGAGCGTGGTATTTACCATCATATAGCTGAAGATGGTAGGGAATATGTTCTGACGGACCCTGATGCAGTTAAAATCCGGGCAGAAGATGGACGAAATATAACGGGGGTTAACATTTCACCTTTCATTAATAATTTGCCTCATGGACAGGACACGCATAACTTTTCGACTGAGAATGCAAGCGGGAGCACATCACAAGCTGCGAACGTCATGGAGGCGCTTGAAACAGGTGCATCAATCCTTCTTGTCGATGAAGATACAAGTGCGACGAACTTTATGATCAGAGACCACCGTATGCAGGAGTTGGTTCATAAAGATAAAGAACCGATCACCCCGTTCATTCAGAAAATCAAACAACTATCTGATGACCTTGACGTGTCCACCATGCTCGTCATGGGTGGTTCGGGTGATTATTTCTCTGTTGCAGATACTGTTATTATGATGGATGAATATTTGCCTTATGATGTCACCCAGCAAGCTAAGAAGATTATGGAGGCAGATCCATTAAAACAGAACATCAATACTGACTCAACATTCGGTCCAATCACGCACCGGTCATTTGACCCGAAAACACTGCAAACTCAAAAAGGCAAACGTTCTAAGACACAAGCTAAGGGACAGACCCATATTTTAATGGGGCGCACGGATATTTCTTTCAATGAAACGGAACAACTTGTGGATGCATCCCAGACACGCATGATTGCTGAAATCATCCAGCATTTGGAACAACGAGGTAGCTTGAAAGGACAAACGCTAAATGACATGCTTGACGAGATTGAAAGCCAGATCGATCAAAAAGGCCTGGCATCATTTACACCTTTTCCAAAGCAGCACCCAGGTGACTTGGCACGTCCTCGCCGGCATGAAATCGCAGCAGTGTTTAACCGGATGCGCACAGCCCTGGTGATACAAGCCTAACGTACAAAAACTACCGAACAATCGAAAGGAGGTGCCCCGATGTCTGAAGCATCATTGAAAAAGAAGATTATTGCTTACAGTAAATCAATTGGCATTGATAAGATCGGTTTTACGACAGCTGACGTTTTTACAGCATTAAAAAACAGACTGAAAGAACAGCAAGAACTTGGCTATCAATCTGGATTTGAAAAAGGGAGTATTGAAGAACGAACCGAACCAAAACGTTTGTTCACAGAAGCTCAGTCGATCCTTTCGATTGCCATCGCCTATCCCTCCCGTATGCCGAATCCGCCAAAAGGTGAAAAAGGCAACCGCCGGGGCATCTTCTGCCGTGCCTCATGGGGCACAGATTATCATGTTGTGTTAAGAGATAAATTAGAGCAGCTTGCTGCTTTTATTAAAGAACAGAAACCAGAAGCAGAAACCAAAATTATGGTAGACACAGGCGAGTTATCTGATCGCGCTGTAGCTGAACGGGCAGGTATTGGCTTCAGCGGAAAAAACACAGCCATTATCACACCGGAATTCGGCTCATATGTATATTTGGGAGAAATGCTGACAAATATTTCTTTTGAACCGGATCAGCCGCTTGAAGATGGCTGTGGAGATTGTACGAAATGCCTGGATGCCTGCCCAACAGGTGCGCTCATTGAAGGCGGCCGGCTGAATGCCCAGAAGTGTCTGGCGTTTCTAACCCAAACAAAGGATTTTCTTCCAGATGATTACCGCTCCAAAATCGGAAATGCCCTGTACGGATATGATACATGTCAGGTTGTTTGCCCTTATAATAAGAAAGTGGACTTTCACCTGCATCCAGAACTTGAACCAGAACCCGAGGTGGCTAAACCAAAACTTGTACCGCTTTTGACGATTTCCAACAGACAGTTTAAAGTAACATTTGGACACGTGGCCGGCTCATGGCGGGGTAAAAAACCTTTGCAGCGCAATGCTCTATTGGCTCTTGCTCATTATAAAGAAACAACTGCTGTTCCTGACATCATTCATGTAATGACCGAGGATGTACGACCTGTGATGCGTGGCACTGCAGCCTGGACGCTTGGCAAAATAGGGACAGATGAAGCATTTGCTGCTATAAAAAAAGCAATGGAAAATGAAACAGATGAAGATGTTCTATTTGAAATGGACAAGGGGCTCCAATTTGAAGCCAGCCACTTACAAGCGGATAAAGCGAGGGAGTGAGGGGAAACGATGAAGTTGCTATACAAAGAGACGAGAACGCCACTTGGTCCAATAACAATAGCTGGAAGTGACACCCATGTGGTGCGGATCGACTATGGACCTTATTCTGATCTGAAACCAGTCTGGGATTCGTGGAGCAGCCGGCAGATCGGAAGTACAGATTTTTTACCGAATTCCAATAATGCCATTGATCTAGCAGCGGCTGAACTTGGGGACTATTTTGAGGGGAAGCTGTTTAATTTCTCGTTCCCTTTTTATTACTATGGAACAGACTTTCAGAAAAAAGTGTGGCAGGCACTTTATATGACGCTTCCCTATGGGGGCACCAGATCCTATAAAGACATTGCTGAAATCATTAACAAGCCAAAAGCAGTCCGGGCTGTAGGTGGTGCGGTTAATAAAAATCCATTGTCGATCGTTGTCCCATGTCATCGTGTAGTCGGAAAAAAAGGCGGGCTTGTTGGCTACAATGGGGGACTTGATAAAAAGGAGTTCCTTCTGAAACATGAACAAGAACAACTAGACCGCGTGTCTTTGCACAGGTCTTAAATTATAAATATGTGCAAGCCCTCCCGGCATAAATATAAAGGGGAGGGATTGCAATTGGACCAACTTCAGAATATCTGGATGCGTATGTTTGAGAATGAAAATAAGCGTGATGCGTGGTGGCATAAAAAGTGTACGGTGTACCACCAAAGAGGATATGAAATGCTTCGAGTGCGGGGACGCGGGGAATTGTATCGAATTTTGCGTTATGCCCCCACTGCTGAACATGAATATCTTATGCATCTGTCCATTCTCTTGAAAAAAAGGGATCACTTTTATATTGAAGAGCTTTCGGTTCCTTTTGTTTTTAATGTGGAAAGAGGAAACGTTGTTCATCACCGGATATGCGGGATTTCGTCAGCGGATGAGGAGACATCGCCAGTGCTGACAAGGGAAATAAGCCCTGAAGCACATCAAAGGTTCACCTATGATCGACAGGCTGCTGTGAAATATGCTGAGCGGTGGTGGAACAGCTATAACCCCGCATATCGGCGCTTCGATGTGGATTGTACAAATTATGTTTCCCAATGCCTGTATGCTGGAGGCGCGCCAATGCATGGCGCCCCTAAACGGGATAGAGGCTGGTGGTATCAAGGCGACAATTGGAGTTACAGCTGGTCTGTCGCCCATTCGCTGCGGTGGTATCTAAGTGGGGCAACACAAGGTCTTAAAGGGTCGGAAGTCAGTGAGGCGAGTGAATTGGAGCTGGGAGACATTATTTGCTATGATTTCCAGGGCGACGGCAGGTGGGACCACAACACCATAGTTGTCAGCAAAGACAATAACGGCATGCCTCTCGTCAACGCCCACACAGATAACAGCCGCATGCGTTACTGGTCATACGAAGACTCTCTAGCCTGGACCCCCGACACCCAGTACAAATTCTTCCACATCGGCTGACACACCCTTATATGCGTACTAAGACACAAACAGCGAACGAACGAAGAATTGTATGACTGCTTCTGGCATCCGCTCTGGGAAAACACTGCACTTTCCGCGAGCGCTGCTGAGCCTCGTGCCCACAGGAAGTGGATCATGAAGGCTTTGCGACAAGACGTCGCGTTCTTAGCCTTCCTTCCCCTATACCATGCTGTGGGGTTTCACCGAGGTTTATTTTCCCGCTGGAGTCTCCGTGTTTTCTCCGAGCTTGATTTGCCTGGTTACTTTACGGGTGTTGTTGATTGATGATTTTTAGGTAGGAATAATATATAGATGAGATGAAAGTGAGAGGTTTTTATGGGGCTTCATATTGTGTTATATCAACCAGAGATTCCGGCTAATACGGGGAATATATCTCGAACATGTCATGCTACGAATGCTACACTGCATTTGGTTCATCCGCTTGGTTTTTCTACAGATGACCGGATGTTGCGGCGGGCGGGGCTCGACTACTGGAAAGATGTGGATATCAAGGAATATCCAGCAATCGATGACGTGTACCGTACATACCCGCACGGTGACTTTTATTATATCGAAAACTTCGGCACCCGGCATTACACTGATTTCGATTTCAGTGATTCTAATAAAGACTGGTTTTTTGTATTCGGCAGGGAGACCAATGGTATTCCACACGAATTGCTTAAAGGTAAAGAAGATAAATGCCTGCGTGTCCATATGAATGACAAAGTGAGAAGTCTTAACTTGTCCAACACTGCTGCTGTCATAGTCTACGAAGTATTGCGCCAACAGAATTTTCCAGGCCTTTCTTAAAAAACACCATCAAAAAACTGCCGTACAGGATAATCTGCACCGGCAGTTTTTAACTTTTTACTATTGATTCTTTTTAGGAACGCCGGGTTTGGCTTCATAACCAGACGTGAAACAAGATGTAAGGAATACAACGATTACGCCAGCTAAAAGGGCAAGCTTCATGAAATTAGCCTCCTTTGATCAACCTTTATGTATTTAATATAAGTGCTTTTTGCTTCAGTTATGTGTCTATTATAACGGAAAAAATGCTCCTTGTGAACCAAGAACCATTTAATCTCGCTGAAACCGTATATTTTTTTAAAAAAATCCCTTTTCGCAGGTCTTTGATCCACTGGGAAATAAACATTGAATAAATAAGTGATATTAGTTGATGAAATAAGTCATCAAGCCTATAATGAGATATGGATTTGAACACTTTCCACCGAAAGAAATGTTAACGACTATTGGGGGTATAGACGTGGCACAGAATGAAGAATCTTATGACAGATTCTGGGGGGATTTTCACGGCCCGAACCGAGGGTATGTTGAAGAACAATATGAACTTTACAAGGAAGATCCAGATGCTGTTGAATCATCGATTAGAGCGGTGTTTGAAAAGCACGGTGCTCCAGATTGGCTAAAAGGTGCCGCTGGATCGTCCCAGGATACACAACCTGCTACATCAATCGAACAAGTAAAAACACTTACCTCGGCAATGAAACTTGTGGAGGCCATCCGTCGTTACGGACATCTCGAAGCAAAAATTTATGCTGTAAGTGAAGAAGACCGTCAAAGTAATCTTGTTCAACCGGAATCATACGGACTGACGGAAGACGAACTGCGTAATATCCCGGCCAATTGGCTTTGGGAAGAAGCGCCAAACGGTGTTGATAATGGTCTTGATGTTGTAAAACATTTAAAAGAACGTTATTCCGGACCTATTACATTTGAATTTGATCATGTTAATAGCGATGAAGAGCGGCAATGGCTGCTCGAACGAATTGAAACAGGCGCCCACCAATTTGACCCATCAAATGACGAGCAAAAACAATTGCTGGAGCGTCTCGCGCAGGTTGAAGGCTTTGAACAATTTTTGCAAAAAACATTTGTTGGCCAAAAACGGTTCTCGATTGAAGGACTGGAAGCAATGGTTCCGATGCTTGACCGTATTGTCAAGTACGCAACGCGGGACAACGTCGAACACATCATGATGGGTATGGCGCATCGTGGTCGTTTAAGTGTGCTTGCACATGTACTTGGTAAACCTTTTGACAGGATTTTTTCTGAATTCCAGCATTCACCGGATAAAGAATTGGTTCCATCTGAAGGTTCAACCGGTATTAATTATGGCTGGACAGGTGATGTGAAGTATCATTTCGGTGCTGTCAAAGAAGTTCAGGGCGGAGATGAAACGACTACCCGCATTACGCTCGCCAATAATCCGTCACACTTGGAGTTTGTTAACCCTGTTGTAGAAGGATTTGCACGTGCCGGGCAAGACAATCGCCTTGAAAAAGGCTATCCGAAACAGGACTTTAATCAAGCACTTCCTGTTCTGATCCATGGTGATGCTGCTTTTATTGGTGAAGGGGTAGTTGCTGAGACGTTGAACTTAAGCAATTTGCCTGGTTATGACACGGGTGGTTCCGTTCATATTATTGCCAACAACCTTGTAGGCTATACGACAAACCGCCATGAAGGCCGGTCTACACGGTATGCCAGTGATCTGGCCAAAGGATTTGAAATTCCGATTATTCACGTGAATGCTGATGATCCTGTCGCGTGTATTCAGGCTGTTAAGATCGCCTATGATTACAGACAAACATTCAAAAAGGATTTTCTAATTGATCTTGTAGGTTATAGAAGATATGGTCACAATGAAATGGATGAACCGCGGACCACACAGCCGCAGTTGTACCAAATTATAGATGAGCATCCGACCGCAGCACATATCTTTGCTGAAAGACTTGAGGTTGATGGTGTTATTGATAAGGATCATTTCGAGCAAGTGAAGAGAAATGCTCAGGAAGAGCTGCGCAACGTATATGATGGCATGAAGGAAACGGAATCAAGCAAACTCGAGCCGCTCACGATGCCAAAAGCGCTGACGAATAGTCTGGAAGATTATGATACCACTTATCCGCTTGAAAAACTGAAACAACTAAATCAAGGCTTATTGAAGCGGCCAGAAGGGTTTACACCGTTCAAGAAACTGGAAAAAATCCTTAAACGCCGTGAAAAAATGCTTGATGAAGGGAATAAAGCAGACTGGGGTGCCGGAGAGGCTCTCACATATGCTTCTATTTTGAGTGACGGTATTCCAATTAGGCTAACAGGTCAAGATTCTGAACGTGGCACATTTGCGCATCGTCATCTGGTTTTGCATGACGTTAAGACAGGCGACACGTATTGTCCACTCCACGGTATTGAAGAGGCACAGGCTTCATTTGACATTCGTAACAGTCCATTATCCGAGGCAGGCGTACTCGGGTTCGAATACGGGTATAGTGTACAATCACCAGAAACACTTGTAATCTGGGAAGCTCAATTTGGTGATTTTGCCAATGCGGGCCAAGTCATTTTTGACCAATTCATTTCATCAGCTCGTGCAAAATGGGGGGACATTTCCAATATGGTCATGCTTCTGCCACACGGGTATGAGGGACAGGGCCCTGAACATTCCAGCGCACGTCTTGAGCGTTTCTTGCAAATGGCTGCCGAGAATAACTGGATTGTTGCAAATGTAACATCATCTGCACAATTCTTCCATTTGATGCGACGTCAGGCATCTATGCGTGGACGTGAGGAAGCCCGTCCATTGGTGGTTATGTCACCTAAAAGTCTATTAAGAAACCAGCGTGTGGCCTCTTCTGCAGAAGAATTTTCAGAAGGCAGCTTTAGGCCGTTGCGTGACCAACCGAATCTTAAAGTCTCCAAGAAAAATGCTAAACGGCTGTTGATTGGATCCGGTAAAGTGATGGTTGATGTTGAAGAAGCGATAGACGAAGCAGATGAATCATTTGAGTGGCTCAGAGCCTTAAGACTTGAACAAATTTATCCATTCCCAGCTAAAGAACTGGAAAAAGAACTGAAGGCACTGCCAAATTTGGAAGAGATTGTTTGGATACAGGAAGAACCTAAAAACATGGGCAGCTGGGATTTCGTTGATGATTATCTCCGCGATCTTCTTAAAGAGGGTCAAACGCTGCGTTATGTTGGCCGTCCTGATCGATCTTCTCCTGCTGTCGGAGAACCAAATGTGCATAAAGCTGAACAGAATCAAATCATACAAGAAGCGATAAACCCGTCCAAAGGAGGAAATTCCAGTGAAAGAAATTAAAATTCCAGAACTGGCTGAGTCAATTACGGAAGGGACCATTTCACAATGGTTAGTTAAAAAAGGAGAAAAGGTTGAGAAAGGCGATCCAATCGTTGAACTTGAAACAGACAAAGTCAACGTCGAAGTCAATTCCGATTATGCAGGTGTATTGGCTGAGGTTCTTCATGAAGAGGGCGACGATGTTGAAGTTGGCGATGTGATTGCCAAGGTTGACGAGAATGGTGAAGCAGGAGGCGAAGATACGTCCTCTGAAACAACAGAAGAAAAGACATCTGACGCTTCTGATGCCAAAGAAACTGAACCAGCCAAAACTGAGGAAAAAGAAGAAACTTCCCAGTCTAAGCAGGAAACATCAGAAACAGAATCTGAGGGATCAGATAAAGAAGTCGTTGCTTCACCTGCAGCACGTAAACGGGCACGCGAGCTGGGCATAGATCTGAGTTCCGTAAAACCGCGTGATCCACTCGGCCGTGTTCGTCCAGAAGATGTGGACGAAGCAGCCCGCACAAAAGAAGAGGCAAAATCTGCACCTAAAAAAGAAACAAAGAGCAAGGAAGACAAATCCAAGAGCAGCGAGAAAACAGAATTCTCAAAGCCAGTTGAGCGTGTGAAAATGTCGCGTCGCCGTCAGACAATCGCCAACCGTCTTGTTGAAGCACAGCAAGGAGCTGCAATGCTGACAACATTTAACGAAGTCGATCTGACCGAAGTGATGAAACTTCGCAGCCAACGCAAAGACAAGTTCTTGGAAAAGCACGATGTTAAACTTGGTTTCATGTCGTTCTTTACAAAAGCTGTCGTCGGTGCTTTGAAAGACTTCCCGCTTTTAAATGCTGAAATTCAAGGCAACGAAATCGTCATGAAACAATTTTACGATATTGGCATTGCCGTATCAACGGAAGATGGGCTTGTTGTGCCTGTTGTTCGCGACGCGGACCGTCTGGATTTTGCCGGTGTTGAAAAAGAAATTGGCAAACTCGGCAAAAAAGCACACGACAACAAACTTGCCTTGAGTGATTTACAAGGCGGGACGTTTACCATTACAAATGGTGGCATCTTTGGGTCAATGCTGTCTACGCCAATCCTGAATGCTCCACAAGTCGGTATTCTTGGGATGCACAACATTCAGAAACGTGCTATGGTTATGCCAGATGATTCCATTGAAGTGCGCCCGATGATGTATATCGCACTTTCTTATGATCATAGAATTGTTGACGGCAAAGACGCTGTTCAATTCCTTGTTAGAGTAAAAGAGCTGTTGGAAGATCCTTATGATTTATTGCTCGAAGGATAATAAGATCGAAAAAACCTGTCAGGACTTGTCCTGACAGGTTTTTTCATCCCGAGCGCCGATAAAACCTCCCGAGCGCCGATATTTTCATTCTGTGCTTCCTTTTTGTTGGATTTTCCATTATCATTGAAGATGGTTCGTTTAAAACACAGCTCCATCTTTGGAGTCCGCTAATTAGAGAAGGGGCCAACATTTATGAAGCATAAACATATTTTATTTACAGGCGGGGGAACTGCAGGGCATGTTATGGTCAACCTGGCACTTATCCCCGTTTACCAGAAAGATGGCTGGTCGATTGATTACATCGGATCACACGACGGCATTGAAAAAAAACTGATTGAACCACTTGAAGGCGTTACATATCATAGTATTTCCACCGGTAAGCTTCGTCGCTATATGTCCAAAGAAAATTTCAAAGATCCTTTTAAAGTGATAAAAGGGGTCATGCAAGCATGGCGGATCATAGGACGCACAAAGCCGGCAGTCATATTTTCTAAAGGCGGTTTTGTATCTGTTCCCGTCGTTCTCGCCGCAAAATTACGCGGGGTACCCACAATTATTCATGAATCTGATTTTACACCAGGGCTTGCCAATAAGATTGCAATTCCATTTGCTAAGAAAGTTTTGGCCACATTCCCCGAAACAGTGAAATACTTGCCAGATAACAAAGCTGAATATGTCGGAGCAGTTATTCGTGATGAATTATTTCAGGGAAATCGCAGCAAGGGTCTCGAGCTCGCGGGACTGAATGAGGAAAAACCTGTCCTTCTCGTCATGGGCGGCAGTGGTGGTGCCCAAATTATCAATGAAAAAGTGCGGCAAACCCTTGATGACCTGCTGAAAGACTTTCAAATTATTCATATCTGTGGTCAGGGAAAAGTTGATCAAACTATTGATAGAAAAGGGTACGCCCAATTCGATTATGTAAATGAAACGCTGAAAGACATACTGGCAGCAAGTGATTTTGTCCTGTCCAGAGCAGGTGCCAACGCGATTTTTGAATTCCTGGCGCTTGAGAAACCAATGCTCCTGATCCCATTGTCACGCCAAGCAAGCCGGGGCGATCAAATCATTAATGCTGAATCATTCAAAGACAAACAATATGCCCGTGTTCTTGAAGAAGAAGAACTGACTGAAATCCGCTTGGCCGAAGAACTCACACGTCTCAAAGAAACTGCACCGGTCATGCGGGATCACATGAAGGCGTACCGAAGCGACAAGGCAAAGGACAAAGTAATCAACATTATTAATCAGACTAGTAAATAATAAAAGGATCTGCCCAAATAAATGGAGCAGATCCTTTTACTATTTAGAATTGAAATCGGTAACACGTCGTATTTGTTAGAATGTTGTACGATAAGTAGCTATAGCTGATGATACATACAATAATTGGACATTATAGCCAAATATGCGAGAATATACGGCTTTAACGTGCTTGCTATATCAAAAAGAACTTTGGCATAATTAAACATAACCTGAATGACATCAGGAAAAAAGTCTCATAGGAGTGGATCATGCGAAAATACAGTTTAATAGTTCTAATATGCATCATCGTGTTAACAGGCTGCGGTGTTAATGCGGATGGAAAGCTTGATAAAATTGTTCTGGCAGATGCCCAGTGGAACAGCCTTCAAATCCATAACGAAATTGCCTCCACCATTATTGAAGAGGGCTATGGAATAGAAACGGAAGAAATGACAGGTTCAACAACAGCAACCATACAAGGTTTACGTGAGGGCAACATCCACGTTTATATGGAATTCTGGACTGATAATTTCGCTGATTTGTATGAGAAAGCAATGGAAGCAGGCGATATCGAAGTCGTTTCCGTTAACTTTGATGATAATAAGCAAGGGTTATACGTCCCGACATATGTCATTGAAGGGGATGAAGAGAGAGGCATTTCTCCGATGGCACCTGATTTGAAAACGGTTGAAGATCTTAAGAAGTATCCGGATGTATTTGAAGACCCAGAAGACCCTGGAAAGGGAAGAGTGATCAGTTCCCCAAGTGCATGGGAAGAGGTGGATACCGCAATATCAGCCAAATTTGACCATTATGGGTTAGATGAAACCTTCAATAAATTCCTGCCCGGATCAGATGCTGCAATTGCAACGTCATTGGCAGGCGCCTATGAGAAAGGCAAAGCATGGGTTGGGTATTACTGGGAACCAACAGCTGTGACAGCGAAGTACGATCTGACACTGCTGGAAGAACCAGAATACGATGAGGCGGAATGGAAGGAAACAAAAGGCACAGAATTTCCGCCAAACGATGTGGTCGTTGCCGTTCATAAAGATTTTCGTGAAAAAGCGCTTGAGGTTGCTGAGTTTCTTGATCACTACGAAACAAGCAGCGAGCTAACGGAAGAAGCGTTGAAATATATGGATGAAAACGATGCGACAGCTGAAGAAACTGCAGCCTGGTGGATGAAGCAACATGCCGATGTGTGGACTTCTTGGCTACCAGAAGACATTAGCAGCAAAGTTCAAGAAGCTCTCAACATAAATTAACGCTTTCAAAAACTCGAAACACTGCTGTTTATGCATCGTTCCGGGTATTTTGATGTTATTATATCATGTTATCATGACATATTTGGTGTTAATGGAAGGATTTATAATAATTAGGCTAAAATTTCCTTAATAAGTGCTGATTCCTCGGGTTTATGAAGGATTATCACCAAATACTAACTGTTAGCTGGTTTGAGTATTATGTGGAAATTGTATATTATTTTAACTAGTCCAACCCATCCTCTATGCTTTCTTCTTTTCATCATTATCCAACTTCATTATATTTTCGTAGAGCGGTAGTGTAATAGAGAAGCAAATCAGACTTCAGGAACAAGACAGAAAAAGTCAAGAATGCTCTAATTTCTTATAAGAGCAGCTGACCAATCTGGTTGGCTGTTTCTTCTTTACGGATGAATTTAAAAACTGTACAAAGAGAGGTGAAACGGCTGCACAAGATGCTGCAGTCTGCCCATGTTCGATTTTCCTGATATAAGAACGAATATCGGTGATTACGTTAATGATTTTGTGAAATTCTTAGACAGTACGTTTGAAGGTTTATTTGAATTTATCTTTTTTGTTGCTTCTCGTACCATAAATGGCATTGATGATTTCCTTGTGATGCTGCCCTGGTGGTTGTTTATTGCTATTATCATATTGCTGGGCTGGTATTTTAAATCGGTTTTGTCAGGTGTACTCTATGGTTTTTTTGTCTTCCTAATTGGTTCTTTCGGTTTATGGGAAGACATGATGACAACGATCGCGATCATTCTGGCTGCCGTCTTAATTTGCTTGATTTTGGGGATTCCAGTCGGGGTTTGGATGGCCTTCAGTCAGCGATTTTCGACTATTTTCACACCTGTGCTTGATGCCATGCAGACGATGCCGAGCTTTGTGTATCTCATTCCAGCAATATTCTTTTTTGGACTTGGAAACGTTTCAGCGATCTTTGCTACTTTGATCTATGCATTACCGCCGGTTATACGTCTTACCGAACTCGCTATACGCGGTGTAGACAAGGAAGTTGTTGAATCAGCTCAATCATTTGGTTCTTCCAGATGGCAAACGCTTAAGAAGGTTCAACTTCCTCAAGCTCTGCCGACAATAATGGCTGGAGTGAATCAGACGACTATGATGGCGCTTGCGATGGTGGTTATCGCCTCCATGGTTGGTGCTAAAGGTCTTGGTGAACAAGTCCTTATATCGATTAACCGGATTGATATTGCACTTGGTTTTGAAGCAGGAATCAGTATTGTATTTTTGGCCATTATTATCGACCGGATTACAAATGGTGTTGCGGATAAATTTCAGAAACACAGGAGGGTGGCTAAATGAGTCATATCAGACTTGAACACGTCTCTAAAGTCTTTGGTCCGAAACCAAAATCAGTTCTGCCCATGGTGGAGCAAGGGGCATCTAAAGAAGAGATTCTTACTGATACCGGTCACACAGTCGGTGTATATGATGCTTCGTTAGAAATTGATCATGGAGAGGTCTTTGTGATTATGGGCCTGTCCGGCAGCGGTAAATCAACATTGATCAGATGTTTCAATTTACTGAACAAGCCGACAGCGGGATCTATTTATATTGATGATGAAGATATTACGACATATAAAAATAACGAACTTAAAGAAGTCCGCCAGAAAAAAGTAGCGATGGTATTCCAGCATTTCGGCTTATTTAACCACCGAACCATTATTGGCAATGTAGAGTATGGACTTGAAATTAGACAGATGGCAAAAGAAGAGCGTCGTGAAATTGCCATGAAAAATATTGAGATCGTTGGGCTGAAAGGATATGAAGATAAATATCCGGATGAACTCTCAGGTGGTATGCAACAGCGTGTTGGCTTGGCGCGTGCACTTGCCAATGACCCGGATATTTTGCTGATGGATGAGCCTTTCAGTGCTTTAGACCCTCTAATCAGAAGGGAGATGCAGCTGGAACTGTTAGATATTCAAAATCGTCTTCAGAAAACAATTGTTTTTATTACACATGATGTAAATGAAGCCTTCAAGTTAGGAGACCGTGTCGCTGTAATGAAAGACGGGCGTGTTGTCCAGGTTGGAACGCCTGAAGAGATTATCGAATCACCGGCAAACGAATATATTTCGGAGTTTATTAAAGATATTGATCGGTCAAAAGTTTTTCAGGCTGAACATATTATGACGAAGCCAAACGCGCTCGTTTCAGTAAAAGACGGTTTAAAAGTGGCAATTAAGGAAATGGAAGAAAACGGTATATCCAGTGTGTTCGTTGTGGATCGAAGCAGAAAACTGCAAGGTCTTGTGACAATAGACGATGCTGTTGAAGGGATCAATCAAAAGAAGCAACTCATTGATGTGCTTCGTAAAGACATTACTACCGTTAAAAAAGAGGAGTATGTGAGTGAACTGATCCCGAAAGCACTGGAATCCTCGTTTCCGCTCGTTGTGACAGACGAAACTGATCGTGTGGAAGGTATAATCCTTAGAGTGCATGTAATGTCTGGTCTTGTTGCAGAGGATATTGATGAAAGTGAAGAATATAAGTCAAATGGAAATGATCAACAAGTACAGCCATAAGCTGTACTTGTTTTTTTAGGTATTTATACCTTATTAGAGAAACACTTAAATAAGCTGAATGACTCATTTTTTTAAAATGTTAAAAAACTGCTTGTGATACGAAGCGGATCATGATAAAGTAAAGGCACAGACTCGGAAGGGGTGATTTTATGGAACGTTTTGTCAGAAGTTGTCGCTTGTGCAAACGTGAAATGGAAGCCAGTCCATTTACCATGTGTCGGGAATGTTTACAGGATAGTGAACGTATTCGTCAATATACCTTAAGTCATCCGCACGCTTCTGTAGATGAAATTGCCGAGTCAACAGCTGTTTCTTATAGTAAAGTTCTCAACATGATTCAACTTGGGATGAGTACTAAGAAACCTGCTGAACCTACTTCGCAACAATGAGGATGAGCTGAGAATAGGCATAGTAGTCCGATGAGAAGAGCTGAGAGCAAAGCTGTTCTCTTCTTTTTGTGTCAATAAACACTGCCCCCAGGGTTACATTCAGTTCCAACGTCGTCCTGGGGTGAACAAGTTGTTTCCATTTCGAAAAATCCTTTACTTTTAGAAAATGATTGGCTATACTTAGCTGAGCATATATTGAAAGGTGGCCATACAAAATGAAAAGTTTGAGAATCCCACAATGTATTTCTAAAACTGCATATTTTGTTATGGCCTCTTCAAAACTATAGTCGTTTATCAAAAAAACTGTATTCAATAGGCCACATATGTGTGGCCTTGTAATTTATGGGCATGCGTCACAGACGTATGCTTTTTTCTTTTTGAAAGTGTAGGTGATTTAGCTTGTTTCATGTATTTAAAAAACTGGATTGGTTTTTCAAACAATATTGGAAGAGGTATCTATTTGCCGTTGTTGCGTTGATTACAGCAAGTGCCATTGGATTAATCCCTCCAAAACTGGTGGCTATGTGATCGATCAGATCCAATTTGATACTTTAACGATGGCTCTTTTGACATCTGTAATCCTTGGTTACATTACATTGACGCTCTTACATTACGCTATTTCTTTCCTTTGGGATTACACACTATTTGGCGGTGCGGTTATACTCGAGCGCTCAATGCGCAGCATGTTAATGGATCACTTTCTTAATATGTCTCCCACTTTTTTCGGCAAATACCGAACAGGGGACTTGATGGCACGTTCGACCAATGACTTGAAAGTGATCTCTCTGACTGCTGGATTCGGAATCTTGACCCTTGTGGATTCAACGACATTTATGCTGATGCTTGTTGCTATGATGGGTTTCACCATTAGCTGGTCCTTAACGCTAGCCGCACTTATTCCGCTTCCCATTATGGCACTCATCATGAATAAATATGGGACAGCGATCCACTCACGCTTTACAGAGGCTCAAGCGGCTTTTAGTGATTTGAACAACAATGTCCTTGAATCGATAAAAGGGGTTCGTGTCATTCGAGCTTTTGTTCAGGAAGAGCGTGATCAACAACGGTTTGAAAGTATGACAGAACATGTTTATGAGAAAAACATGCAGGTTGCCAAAATTGAAGCATTATTTGAACCGACAATGAAGATTCTCGTTGGCTTCTCTTATACAATTGGTCTTGGCTACGGAGCGATTCAGGTCTTTGAAAATAAGATATCTCTCGGTGATCTGGTGACATTCAACGTGTACCTTGGCATGCTAATCTGGCCAATGTTTGCTGTCGGTGAGTTAATCAATATTTTGCAGCGGGGGAATGCCTCCCTAGACAGGGTGAATCAAACATTGCATTATAAACCGGATGTAACGGATGTTGGCCACCCGACACTTGTCAACAAACCCACATCAATTGATATTGCACATCTAAGTTTTTCTTACATAGGAACTGGGGTTAACCAATTAACCGATTTGAATCTTTGCGTGCGTGAGGGAGATACCATTGGTGTTGTCGGTAAGACTGGTGCAGGTAAAACAACTTTGTTCAAACTGCTGCTTAGACAATACCCCCGTTATACAGGCTCAATTGAGATTGCTGGTGTTGAATTATCACGCATCCGACTTACTGACATCCGTTCATGGATTGGATATGTTCCACAAGATCAAATGATGTTCTCCAAAACCATTCGGGAAAACATACAATTCGGCAAAGCTGATGCTACTGATCAAGAGATTTTTCGAGTAATGGAGCTCGCTCATTTTCTGGATGACATTAAAGCCTTGCCCAAAGGTCTGGATACAGAGGTCGGGGAAAGTGGTGTGACGCTTTCAGGCGGCCAGAAACAGCGTGTGGCCCTGGCACGGGCGTTTATTAAAGATCCTGATATTTTAATATTGGATGATGCCTTATCTGCTGTGGACGGTAAAACCGAAGCGAATATCATTGCCCATCTGCGAAAAGAGCGCCAGAGTAAAACAACGTTTATCGCAGCCCACCGGTTATCAGCCGTTCGGCATGCAGACCAGATTATTGTGATTGAAAACGGAAAAATCACTGAAAAGGGAACTCATGACACACTCATGGGTGAAGGCGGCTGGTATAGTCGACAGTATATTCAACAGCAGCTTGAAGGGTCAGATGAGGAGGTGGAGCAGTGAAAAAACGTTCTGCTGAGATGCGGTTGATGCGCTATGCCTGGTCGTTTAGAAAAGGCATCTTAATTGGAATCGTTTGCCTTGTCATTGCGACAGCATTAGAACTGGCAGGTCCGCTGATCGCCAAGACCGTCATCGATGACCATATTCTAGGGGTGGAAGGGGAATGGTCTCAGGTTAAAGTTGAAAATGACCGGTATACGGTCGAATATGATAATCAATTGTATAAACGAACGGATCGTATTAAAGGCGAAGAAACAACTGGAAAGGTTACCATTCTGCAAGCAGACAGAAGTTACTACATGGTGGACGAAGCAGTCCCACTTAATGGCAAACGCTCTGTAAAAGACGGGGTTATTTCGATTGAAACCGGCGAAACTACCCAAACCTTTTCAGGGGAGAGGTTATCCTTAAAAGACATGTATCCATTTTTCAAGCCTGAGCAAAAGCCCATATTATTATTGCTAGGTTTGTATATGGGGCTGCTTCTGATTGCAGGGGTGTTTCAGTATTACCAGACTTACAAGCTTCAGGAAGCGTCCAATCGTATTGTGCAACAAATGCGAAATGATATTTTCGCACATACGGAGCGCATTCCGATCGACTATTATGTTAATGAACCGGCTGGAGCGATTGTCTCGAGGGTAACGAATGATACAGAAGCAATCAGGGATTTATACGAACGGGTTCTATCCATTGTTGTAGCGAGTTTGATCTATATGGCAGGAATATTTGTCGCTTTATTTATTCTCGATGCGAAACTAGGTGCCTTTTCCTTGGTCCTCATTCCCATTATATTTGGATGGATGAGAGCGTATAAGGCTTTTGGAACCCGTTATAACACGGTTATTCGCTCGACGATCAGCTCCCTGAATGCTCATATTAATGAAGCCATCCAAGGCATGCCAATTATCCAGGCTTTCTTAAGACAAAAAGCAACCAAACAGGAATTCGACGTACTTAATGAACGTCATTACACATATCAGCGTAAATTGGTGAAACTAAATGCATTGACTTCTTATAACCTCGTTACAGTCATCCGTAATTTAGCATTTGTTGGGTTCATCTGGTATTTCGGTATATTTTCCTTTGAGCCGGAAGCTCTTTTATCAATTGGAATGCTCTATGCGGTGGTTGATTTGCTGAACAGGCTGTTTGAGCCTGTGACTGATATTGTTAACCAGCTTCCCCTCATTGAACAGGCACGGGTAGCTGGACGGCGTGTATTTGAACTGATGGATCATGAAGGAGAAACGATTAATAACACAGAAGTGGCCAAATACCGGGGTCATATTCGATTTGACGATGTATCTTTCAGTTATAATGAAACGGATTATGTGCTCAATCATATTACTCTTGAGATTAAACCAGGCCAGACGGCTGCTTTCGTCGGTCATACCGGTTCAGGCAAGAGTTCGATCATGAATCTGCTGTTCCGTTTTTATGATCCGCAGCATGGCGCGATTACAATCGATGGACAGGACATTCAAAAATGTTCTCGACAACAGGTCAGACACCACATGGGCATCGTGTTACAGGATCCGTTCTTGTTCAGCGGCACCATTCTTTCTAATGTCACATTAAATGATGAAACTGTATCTCAAGATAAGGCTATAGCGGCTTTAAAAGCTGTCGGTGCAGATCACTTTATTGAAAAACTGCCTCAGGGGTATGACGAACCAGTATCGGAAGGCGGGAAGAGCTTTTCTTTGGGGGAACGACAACTGATTTCATTTGCGAGAGCTTTGGCATTTGACCCCGCTGTTCTGATTCTTGACGAAGCCACGGCGAACATTGATACAGAGACTGAAATGATCATTCAAAAAGCCCTCGATGTTTTAAAAGAAGGCCGCACAACATTGGTCATTGCTCATCGATTATCGACCATTCAGCAGGCAGATGCGATTTTTGTGCTTGAAAGTGGTAGAATAGTGGAACAAGGAAATCACGCTGTTTTGATCGGCCAAAAAGGAATCTATTACCATATGTATCAAATGCAGCAAGGCCAGTCGAAGCACGTGAATTAACTACCTGGACAGGGTGATGGCATGACACATCATAAACAGGATGAGCATGATATTATCGATGAAGACTTGTATGAGGAATTTGATGATGAGGAATTATATGAACTGGTTGAGGCCGAACGCCAAAAAGCATTAAATCGAGCACGTGAAGAGCGGCACAACCCCAAACCGAAACGTCCTTTTCCAAAATGGGTCTTCTGGATCATTGCGATGGCGATGGTATTAAATATTATGGCGCTTCTGCCCCAGACATTCGCATTACCGGTGTTTGATTTCATAAAAACATCTGCAAGTTTATCTTCTCAGGATGATATTCAGGCCTATAAAAAAGCTGTCGCAGTGGTTGAAACCGAAGATGGGCGCGGAACCGGGTTTGCCATATCTCAAGACGGAAAACTAATTACGAATCATCATGTGATCGAAGGACAAGATGAAGTAACGGTTGCTTTTCCAGATGAAGGACTGTACAGAGCAGAGGTCATACAAACCAATCCTGACATTGATCTGGCAATCCTTCAAGTGATCGATTCAGGGCAATCATTTCCACATCTTAACCTTGCAAAAGAAACCACTTTTAAGGATCATGAAAACGTTTATTTTATCGGTAACCCATTGAGGTTTCAAGGTATAGCAAACGAAGGTGAAGTGCTTGGTTATACCGAGCTGTCTGGCTGGGAAGAACCGGTTCTTATGATTAAAGCTCCGATTTATAATGGTAACAGCGGGAGCCCAGTAATCCGGCATAATGGGCAGGTGATTGGAGTTGTATTTGCAACATTGAACCATGATGATAAGGGGAAAGTTGGACTCGTTGTACCAATCGATTATTATTATAAGTACTTTGAACACTAAAAGCCAGCTGTTATTGGGAACAGCTGGCTTTGGTTATAACTCTAAGGCGAATGTTGGAACATGTTTCATGGCATGATCAATATAGTACAATAAATCATCATGCGCCGATAAAATGTGCTGCTCGTCAAGGGAATGCTGATAAGCCTGTAAAAAAAACTGGATCTTTTTTGACAACAAGTCATCTTCTGTCCGGACCATTAATACAAGCAAATCATCCCAATGTCCCCATAAAGTATAATATAATGCTTTATCGTAATCAGGTATATCCATGCTATTGCCCTCCTTGTATCCAAGGGTTGTAAGGCGTTCGGCAAAATCAGTCACCAGAACAGGTGAATATAAATTAGCTTCCCCTTGAAACCATTATATTTACAAACAGAAAAATGGTGCCTGTGCCAATTTAAGGTTTCATGATTACAGGGCATAAAAAAAGCAGGTCCGATTCATACTAACCTCAAAACATAAAGGAGGTTTGTAATATGAAGAAATGGATCAATATAAGTTTGATGCTCGTTTTTGTGCTTGTGATTTTTGCTGCGTGTCAAAATACGGGTGATGAAGACAATATGGAACAAGGCATGTTAGATCGTGACAATGGTCGCGATGGTGTCGAGCAAACAAGATATGGGAATGACGGAAGAAATGATGCAAACGATACCGACACGCCACTCATGGACCGGAACCGTGACTCAGACATGGACAGAAACAACAGACAATTGAACAACGACCGTAATAACGGCAATAACGATAACCGCTATGAGGTTGCTGATGAAGCAGCTGACAAAATTGCGGACCAAGTAGACGGTATTGACTCTGCATATGTGCTTACAACAAATAATAACGCTTATGTCGCAGCAATGCTTGATAACGATAATAACCGTGGGAATTCACAAAAAAATAATGACCGCGGGGATGAGTTAACAGACGATGTTAAAAAGGAAATTTCAGATATCGTTAAAAAAGTCGACGGTGACATTGACAATGTTTACGTGTCAACAAACCCTGACTTTATTGATTTAACGAATAACTATATTAATGATGTGGACAGAGGAAACCCTGTGGAGGGTATGTTTGACCAAATGGGCAATATGATTGAAAGACTGTTCCCACAAAATCGTTAATAACACTGACAAGGTCCCGCCTACACAGGCGGGGCCTTTTTTAAACCCTTTAAGTCGTCATACCTCATCTCTTTGTGATAAAATAGATCAAAATCAAATGGAGGGATGTTCGATGAGTAAACAAGCAATAACGTACTTGCAAGAAAATCGTGATGCCTTACTCAATAAACTAAATGAATTTTTAAGCATTCCGAGTGTAAGTACAGATAGCGTACATAAACAGGATATTGCTGATGCGGCCAGCTTTTTAGAGACATACTTAACAGATATCGGGTTCTCCGGGGTTCAGCAAATCGATACGGGCGGTCATCCCCTGGTATTTGCTGAGTATAATGAAGCAGGACTGGATGCTCCAACGGTTTTATTTTATGGTCACTATGATGTGCAGCCCGTTGACCCAATTGATGAATGGGACAGTGATCCATTTAGGCCAGAAGTTCGAGAAGGACGCTTGTACGCAAGAGGTGCCAGTGATGACAAAGGTCAAGTCTTTATGCACCTTGCAGTATTTGAAGCGTTCATGAGAACTGAAGGCTATTTGCCGGTTAATGTGAAAGTGTGTATTGAAGGTGAGGAAGAAATCGGAAGTGAGAATTTATACCGTGTGCTTCACGAACAACAAGATCTTTTCAAAGCAGACTTTACCGTCATTTCTGATTCAGGCATGGTGGCTAAAAACCAGCCTACGATTCTTTACGGTCTAAAAGGATTTACTGGACTGGAAGTGACTGTGGATGGCCCTGACCATGATATTCACTCCGGACTTTATGGCGGTGCCGTTCGTAACCCACTCATGGCGCTGAGTCATATCCTGGCTTCAATGAAAGATGTTGATGAAATTGTCACAGTTGATGGTTTTTATGACCATGTTGAGCCATTGTCTGAAGAAGGAAGACGCTTAATCCAAGATGTTCCTGGGGAAGATTATCAAGAAACACTAAACATCCCGGAAACAGCATCAGAGAAAGGCTATACGCCTAAAGAACATACAATGGGACGACCAACTCTGGAAGTGAATGGCATGTATGGCGGGTATCAAGGCGAGGGAACGAAAACGATTATCCCTGCATCCGCCACAGCAAAATTGACATGTCGCCTTGTTCCTGGACAGGATCCCGAACAAATCCAACAGCTGCTTGAGGATCACATTCATAAAGCCGCTCCATCAGGTGTCAGTGTTCATGTGAAAAAAGAGAATTTGTCAGCCAAAGCCTATAAGGTATCACCTGACCATCCTCTTATTAAAAAAGCCGCTGAGAGCTATACAGAAGCGTTCGGGAAAGAAACGGTTTATGTGCGTATGGGCGGCTCCATACCTGTGGTAGAATGGCTTGATGCTATTTATGGTGCCCCGATTGTCTTAATGGGCTTTGGCACTCCAGATGACAGATTGCATTCACCAAATGAAAGCTTCCCGCTGGATAGTTTTGACCAAGGGATGGAAACATTGGCACACTACTGGACAAAAGTAAGCCAGAATTAACAAGGAGGAGAACGGCATGATTTACGCTGTTGTAACAGGTGTATCTCGCGGACTCGGCGCCGCGGTGGCAAAGCGATTGCTTGAAACAGGCGTCCACGTTATTGGCGTATCTCGAAAAGGCAACTCTGAATTATCCGATATAGCCACTTCAAAGGGTGTTAAATACAAGGATGAACGCTGTGATTTGTCCAATCTTGAAGAGATAGAAAAAGCATTTAACCGCATATCAGAAATACTGATGAACAACCGACCGAAGAAGCTTTATCTCATTAACAATGCTGGTGTTGTGGAACCGATTGATCACAGCATGAATATTGATCATCAGGCCTTGAAAGATCATGTGATGATTAACACTTTGGCGCCTATGGTCCTCATGAATATGAGCTTGAAATATGCCACTGAGAACGGATTAACATTTGTAGGAGCGACGGTTACCTCCGGGGCTGCTGAACGTCCCATGTATAGCTGGAGTGCTTATTGCAGTACGAAAGCCAGCATTAACATGTATACCGAAACTTTGGCGCTGGAACAGAAACAACTCAGAACAGGCCACAAAGTGTTCGCGTTTAGTCCGGGTATTATGGACACAGATATGCAAAGTGAAATCAGGAAAACTTCCGAAGAGGCATTTGCGGAGCGAGAAACATTCCGAGCCTACAAAGAAAAAGGAATGCTGCGTGCACCGGAAGAAGTAGCAGGCGTTTTGGCAGATATCATAACAAATGAGAGCAAGATCGACAGCGGCAAAATCTACAACGTTCGTGACTACTTGTCCTAACAGAACATGATAACAGGGCTTCAGAACAAAGCAATCTGCTATCCAGGCAGATTGCTTTACTATTAGGAACCCCCTTATTCCAGACCCGCTCCAAAACCCATTAACAAAAGTCGACACAAACTCCGAACTAGCGAAAACTTGGAGTAACTGCTTCTGGCAACAAACCACCACAATGACAGTATCGTGATTTGCGCTCCGGGAAGTCGCTTTCCGCGGGCACGGCCTCAGCCTCCTCGCTCGCAAAAACCGCTCGCTGTGGGGTCTTCGGACTCGTGCTGTTCCCGCAGGAGTCGACTTCCCTCCGCTCCAATCACTCTATGTTAGTCAGTGGCTTGGACGTCCCAGCACACATATTCATCCGGGACATTTATGAGCTCTAACAAAGCTCGGGAATACACGGAGACTCCAGTGGGAGGACAAGCCTCGGTGAGACCCCGGAGCGCGGTAGCGCGAGGAGGCTCAGCAGCGCCCACGGAATGCGGAGTGTTTTCCCCGAGCGGTTGCCAGGAGCAGTCATAAAATGCTTAGTTTGAGCTACCCAGTTAGTTCGCAGTCTACTTAAACTGTCTCAATGACATAAAATGTACATGAACCGAAACTTATCAACGTGCATGTTGTTCATAGAGATTAAATTCAGTGGTGATGATGATTCTTGTGATTTGTGGTACACTTTAACAGGGATATTCGTACGTTGTGATTAATTTTTATGAAAGGAAGAAGACATCAATGATAACAAGAAAAAGCAAACGGGAAATTGAAAAAATGCAGAAGGCAGGTGACCTTCTTGTTGCCTGCCATAAAGAGATAAAAAAAATGATCAAACCAGGCATTACAACAATGGAGATTGAGCAGTTTGTTGAAAAGTACTTGGCCGAACACGGGGCAACCCCTGAGCAAAAAGGCTACAGCGACTATCCATATGCCACATGTGCTTCCATCAATGATGAAATATGTCACGGATTCCCGAGAGATACCCAACTTAAAGACGGTGATATAGTAACCATAGACATGGTTGTCAATCTTAACGGCGGCTTGGCGGATTCAGCCTGGACATACGCAGTTGGGAATGTTGATGAAAAAGGAAAACAGTTAATGGACGTAACAAAGACTGCACTTTATAAAGGCATTGAGCAGGCCAAGGCCGGGAATCGAATTGGAGATATCGGCCATGCCATTCAAGCATACGCTGAAGGAGAAGGCTTTTCAGTGGTGCGTGACTTTACCGGTCATGGGATCGGACCAACCATTCACGAAGAGCCGCACATTCCACATTTTGGACTCCCAAATAAAGGACTCAGATTAAAAGAGGGCATGGCGATTACAATTGAGCCCATGATTAATGAAGGTGATTGGAAAAGCAAGATGGATGATAACAATTGGACGGCCCGAACAATCGATAAGGGACGTTCAGCCCAATACGAACATACCCTCATTGTTACAAAAGGTGAGCCCATCATTACGACCGACCAAGATCAATAAAACTTCCTTTAACCCCGCAATAGATACAATTGCGGGGTTATTTATAGAACCCATAGATCGCCGTTGGCAATTCGGTTTTAAATTTCACTACCCCACACTTTGGATTTGGTGGTTTATCTTTTTTCTGGTTTCGGATATAATGGTGTAATATTTCTAAATAATATGGTTTGTATTTATTGCAGCAAGGGGGATGAGGATGGAGAGACAGATGGCTGGAACGTCTGGTACAACTGCGAAAGATATGATAAAAAGGGGATTTTGGGTTGGGTTTCCGATCATGCTTGGATATTTGCCAATTGCCATAACATATGGGGTTCTGGCTAAACAGGCAGGGTTGTCACTTCTTGAATTAACGTCTATGAGTGCACTTGTATTTGCAGGGGCAAGTCAATTTATGGCGGCGAATATGATTGCGATTGGTGCAGGTGCAGTGGAAATCATTATCGCAACACTTGTGCTGAATTTTCGACATTTCGTCATGAGCCTATCCTACTCCAATCATGCCCGAGATATTGGACGTTCTTGGAAAGTTCCTTTATCATTAGGATTGACGGATGAAACCTTTGCCGTCTCAGCCATACATAAAGACGAAGGCAAAAAGGCTTATGGTCGCTATTTTTATGCAGCACTTATTTTAACGGCCTATTCTTCATGGGTAATTGGATCGCTGCTGGGGGGACTCCTCGGTGAAGTGATACCGCCGCGTTTAAGTGAGAGTATGGGAATTGCTTTGTACGCCATGTTCATAGGGCTCCTTATCCCTTCAGTAAAAAAAGAACTTAAAGTTGGCCTGATTGCGCTTTTTGCAATGCTTCTGAACTATTTATTTGGCTTGTATTTAAGCGAAGGATGGTCGATTGTCCTGGCTACGGTTATAAGCGGTTTTTCTGGTGTGTTTCTGCTGAAGGAGGATCAATCATGATTTTTATCATCATTTTAGGTATGGCACTTGTGACAATGATTCCCAGGATGATTCCTGCCATTATCGTTGAAAAACTAGAGTTTCGCGATTGGGTCAACAGATGGTTGAATGCGGTTCCTTATGCAGCGCTTGGTGCTCTGATTTTTCCGGGAATTATGTCTGTGAATACCGATAATCCATCCATAGGGCTGCTTGGAGGGCTTGTTGCTGTTGGTCTCGCCTTGCTTGGTCTAAATGTGATCATTGTTGTTTTTGGAGCCATTGCGACCGTTTTTCTTTTGTCCATGTAAATTAGTCTGTCAGGAGGACGTTTGATGTATACCATACGCAAAGCCCGGGATGAAGACGCTGCAGCGATTGCTGATGTTCATATCCGGAGTTGGAAAAATACCTATCAAGAGCTTATAGATGAACAGGACTTATCGAATACAACATATGAAAACCGGAAAACTTTATGGGAAACAGTGCTTCGGGTACAGAAGCCCAATCAGTGCACATTAGTGATCGAACAGGATGGAAAGATTGTAGGATTCGTTTCTGGGGGGCCTGAACGTACAAAACGATTTAAACACGATTGTGAAATCTATACGATTTATTTACTTGATGCTTATCAGAAACAGGGACTCGGAACTCGCTTGTTGAAAGCTTTTGCCACAGAAATGAAAGCGTTTGGCTTTAGTTCTTTGCTCGTCTGGATCTTAACACAGAATCCATCCAGCCGGTTTTATGAGCGATACAAGGCAGAGCCTGTTGGAAAAGAAGCAACAACAATTGGAGAAGGCACATATCAAGAAACAGCATACGGCTGGGATACACTGGATGAATTGCTTCATATGCTGAATCAGCCGGTGTAAATACGAAGAATAAGAGCGAAGGCAGATACTGCCTTCGCTCTATGTTTTTGGCTTTTTTTCAAATGGTTCGATGTGTATATGAGCGTGTGAAACCCCGTGTTTATCTTCCAGCAGCTGCTCTACACGCATAGTAATATCATGACTTTTTTTCACGTTCATTTCTGGATCAACGAGAATGGTAATATCAATTAGTGGCATATTTCCATGAATCCGACCTTTAACATCTTCCACTTTCTTCACATCAGAAACTTGTGCAATGCTTTCTTCTATTTCCCTTATCAACTGTTCATCAAATCCGTCTGTTAAAGCATGGGCGGAGTCACTGAAAATATCCCAAGCTGTTTTACAAATGATCAGTCCAACGATCAGCCCTGTCAGTGGGTCAAGCCAGAATATACCAAACTGTGCCCCTGTGATTCCAAGAAAGGCACCAATACTCACCAAGGCATCTGAACGATTATCTTGTGCAGCAGCATGCAGTGAAGTGCTGTCAACTTTACGGGATAAATTCAAGTTAAATCTGTAAACGGCATACATGGTAATTGCGCCGCCGAGAGCGACCCAAGTTGCCAGCATGCTTGGTTGTGTATGACCAGAAACAAACAACTTTTGCACGGTATTTACAATGACCTGTAAACCAACGGCTGCCATAACAAACCCAGCGAATAAGGAAGCAATTGTTTCTGCACGGTAGTGCCCATAGTGATGATCTTCATCAGGGGGGCGCCGGGAGATTCTCAGCCCGATGAGGACTGCGACGGAGGCAATAACATCGGTAGCATTGTTCAACCCGTCAGCTCTTAAAGCATGGGATTGTCCAACATATGATATAAAAATTTTTGCGAATGCCAGTATTAAGTAGGCGATAATACTGACCCAAGCGCCTCTTTCCCCTTTTTTTAAGTCATCAGCCCTATTCATAAATGTGACCTCCATCTCAATTCCTAAGTGCATCATATAGTGTATCAGACCGTTTCATGGTGGGTCGAGAGAAACATTGAAGCCCTGAGTTACACTTCTTGGTCTGAGTCAAACTTAATCACCACTGGAAAAAATTCGGTCTTTCCAGCGAGCATAAAACGAGCGCGAGTGTGCATAGTAATCATAGTTTAAAGTAAAGGATGCATGGCATATGACACATACCAATCAGTCCGGTGTGGATCAGGATAAAAGAAGATGGGCAATCATTTCTTTAGCTTCCATACCGTTGATTATGACGCTTGGCAATTCAATGCTGATTCCAATTTTGCCGCTTATGGAAAAGGAACTCGGCATTACTGCACTGCAATCAAGTTATATTATCACTGCCTATTCAATCGTCGCCATTATTCTGATACCTATTGCCGGGTTCTTATCAGATCGGTACGGCCGGAAAGTCATCATTGTTCCAGCGTTGATTATCACTGGCATTGGCGGTCTGGTAGCAGGAGTTGCTTCCTGGAAAATGGATGATCCATTCATGGTGATTTTACTTGGAAGGATCCTGCAAGGTGTTGGATCTTCCGGAGCGGCCCCAATTGTTCTTCCACTTGTTGGAGATATGTTTCAGCGGGATGAAGATGCAAGTTCTACTATGGGCATTATCGAAACGTCCAACACGGCCGGCAAAGTTCTCAGTCCCATTCTTGGGTCACTTCTAGCACTGGTCGTATGGTTTTTGCCATTCCTGTCCATTCCGGTATTCAGTCTTATATCTGTTTTGCTGGTTATATTTTTAATAAAAGCAAGTGATGATCAGGGTGAGGAAGAAGAGCCATTTACATTTAAAAAATATCTTCAATTAATTAAAGATGTATTTGCTGAACATGCCAGATGGCTGGTGGCCGTCTTTATAATCGGTGCCATATTAATGTTTATATTGTTTGGCTTTTTGTTTTATTTATCCAGTGTTCTTGAAGATCAGTATGGATACACAGGGGTATGGAAGGGTTTAATGCTGGCTGTTCCGTTGCTCGCTCTTGCAGTAGCATCATACATTTCCGGAAAAAAAATAAAAGACGATCTGAAAGTAATGAAGTGGATCACATTTATCGGTATTATCCTGGCAGGTAGTGCAGTGGTTTTAATTCCTCTTAAAGCTTCACCTGTATATTTGCTGGCCATTTTCTTTGTTTGCGGAACAGGCATAGGCATGTCGCTGCCTGCACTTGATGCTTTAATTACAAAGAGTCTTGAGAAAGATGTGAGAGGCATTGTAACTTCAATTTACAGTGCAATGCGTTTCATAGGTGTTGCAGCAGGCCCGCCGGTCATTGCGTTTTTAATGACAAAAGAAATTGCATGGATTGCTGGTTTGCTTGCGGTGTTTGCACTTGGAGCGGGGTGGCTCGCATACAGAAATATTAAACCATAGCAAATTGCAAAGTTTTTTCTAGGTAAAACACACATTTTTGCTTTTTATGCTTGCAATTATTCTAAACATTAAGCATAATGGTAAAAAGGGACCAAAGGGGTGTGTGCCATGCCAAAACAAACAGCAATTTGCACGTACGTTCGTTACACTGGTCCGATGATTCGGGCGAGACGGGAGATCCCGTACGAACTGCAAGTGTCAGCCCGATTGATTATGGATGAACTATGTTTTAATTGGAACAAAGCATATTTGGAAGAAGAAATTAACAAAGCGATTGATCATGGAGACCGAGAACGCTTTATAGAGTTAGGGTTACAATACAAACCTTTTATACGGGAGTAATGCTTTTGGACGTCTTGCTGCATCCTGGCAAGACGCTTTTTCTGTGCTCGAAATATAATGCGGTTACATATAGGGGGAAACAGCATGCGGGGTCATGAGAATATATTATTGCGACAGAACAAGATTATGATTTACATACTCGTCTTTTCAGTTTTACTCGGATTTACAGCGGAAATCGTTGTCGGGGCACCTAAAGAAAACATTTGGGCAATTGGTGGCGGCGGAGCCATTTGTATAGCTTTTTTAACGTTTCTACAAGTAAAGCAAAGACTGCTTGATCTTATTCCATATCTGGCCATTGTGTTCATTGGGGTGGTTTCACTTATTGTGATTATGAGCTCTAATTATGTAACAAATATGCTGTTTGTGTTTTTTATATTGGCTGTTTCAGCTATTTCTCTTTCAGCAAGAACGCTGGCAACCGGGGGCGTATTAGGACTTTTGCTGCTGGCATTTTTTGTTTCTGAAAAAGGGGAAGCGTTAGGCTTCACAGGGAGAGCAGCAACAATTACGATCGTTTTTTATGTCCTGATATTTGCCGTTCTTTTCATGCAGGTTAAAACTGCCCGTAAACTTTTGCTGGCGTCGGAAACGGCTATAGAGGAAGGAAAGAAGAGAGAGGAGCTGCTGCAGCATCAGCAAAAACTGATGGAAGAAAGTGCTGTAGCTGTTCAGCAGCAGATGGCAACGATGGAAAAAGACAGTACAGATTATACACATTCAATGAATGAAATGCTTGCAGCTTTTAGCGATATTGCGGCGGCAAGCCAGCAGCAGGCAGATGGTGCAACACATATTTCATCAGAAACCAATCAAACAAATTCACGTTTGGATAAGATGCTTGGTTCTTTTGCAAGAAGTACACAAGACGGAAAAGAATTGATCGACTTATCGCAAGCAGGGGAATCCTCTCTCAATAAACTTACTCATACTATGTCTGGTTTCCACCAGTCGTTTAACGAATTGCATAAAAATATGGAACAGCTTGTTAAACATATGAAAGAAAACAGTCAGTTTACAGCCGATATTCAAAGCATTGCAGAACAGACAAACCTCCTTGCACTGAATGCCAGTATTGAGGCGGCGAGAGCAGGGGAGGCCGGAAATGGTTTCACGGTTGTTGCCAAAGAAGTAAGGAAGCTTGCTGAAGTTTCACAGCAAACAGCCGAGTTGATCCGCAACAATTTAAATGCTGTCGAAGAAGATGCCTTGAATGTTCGCGAAGAAATGGTACATAACACACATCAGTTAAACGAAAGTCAGACATATATATCAGAAGCCAGGAATAACTTCGAACATATCACAAAACAGCTGATAAATTTCATTCAATATCTGGGTTATTTGCAAAAGCAAGCAACGGAGATTCAGTCAGCATCGCAATCTATTGACGGATCTGTTGATCAGTTGGCTTCGTTGATTGAGGAAACCACCGCAACGATAGAAGAACTGGCAGCAGTTGTTCATCAGCAGGTAGACCGGATGAACCATTTATCACGCGCTATTGAGGAAACAAATCAAACCGCGGCTGCGTTGCAAACATAAAATGCGTCAAGATGAAAACCAGACATGGATCACCATTTAATCATGGTTTTTGTTATGCTTAAACATGAATATAAATAAAAGGGGTGAATTAATTGGAGAGAAACAAAAAGACCAAATTTAGTTGGATCCTGTACGATTTTGGTAACTCGGCTTTTGCAACAACAATCATGGCTGCGGTATTGCCAACATTTTATTATGATGTCGCTGCTAAAGGCTTGGGAGAATCACAGGCTGCAAGTTATTGGGGATATTCTCAATCCATTGCTGTTTTAATTGTAGCAATCCTCGCTCCGATATTAGGCGCAATCAGCGACTACTCAGCCGCCAAGAAAAAGTTCCTGCGTTTTTTTGCTTACATGGGGATTATTGCGAGTATCCTATTGGCTTTCGTAGGTGAAGGTGATTACCTGTTTGCATCGATCTTACTGATTGTGGGCACTATTGGTTTCTCAGGTGGTAATGTGTTTTATGATGCCTTTCTGCCCGAAATTGCAGGAGAAGAAGAAATAGACAAGGTGTCAACTGCTGGCTTCGCATGGGTTATATTGGGGGCGGCCTGCTTTTGGCTATTAATGTGTTAATGATTCTGAAGCATGACTGGTTTGGATTGCCAAGCGTCACGGCGGCGAGTCAGGCTGCTTTTGCTTCTGTCGGCGTATGGTGGTTTGTTTTTTCCATTCCGCTCTTCAAGCATATTCGTGAAGAAAAGAAAACGGCAGTTAAACGGGAACGTTCCTATATCGCGATTGGTTTTTCACGGGTGGGAAACACGTTTAAGGAAATCAAGCAATACAAGCAATTGCTGATTTTTCTCTTGGCATTTTGGATGTATAATGACGGGATCTCAACGATTATTAAGATGGCCACTATTTATGGCAAAGATATTGGTATTGATACGAATTCATTAATTATTGCACTTTTAATCACACAATTTGTCGGGATTCCCTGTACGTTCTTCTTTGGTTATCTGGCCAATAAAATAACGGCTAAACGTGCACTTTTTCTTGCCTTATACGTCTATTTAGGGATTGTCGTACTCGGGTATTTCATGTCATCGGCGCTACATTTTTACTTACTGGCCATTTGTGTTGGTCTTGTTCAAGGCGGTGCACAGTCATTAAGCCGTTCAATATACGGCCGGTTAGTCCCAGCTAATAAACATGCTGAGTTCTTCGGATTTTATGGCATATCGTCAAAGTTCGCGGCAATTGTTGGGCCGTTTGTCTTTGCACTCGTCGGGCAGTTAACCGGATCAAGCAGACTTGGAATCATGTCACTGATTTTCTTCTTTATTGGCGGCATTATTTTACTCAAATTTGTCGATATTGATAAAGGGGTACGAGAAGCTGCATCACAAACTTCATGGTCCGATCGAACGGAGATCAATCCTAAATGATGAAAGCAAAACATCCGGTTGTCAGTATGACGACCGGATGTTTTTGACTTTATACAATGGGCCTGCAGTATCGGTTTTCCAGGTTTAAATCAAGTGGTTCACCTGTATCGTATGAGATATTTCCTATCATACTCTGAAGTCTTTGTTCAGATGCTTTGCTATGTGCGCGCCAGTACATGAGGATTTCTGTCATAATGGCAATGCCTTCATCCCTGCTCTTACAATACAGGTCCACAAAGCTCTCTGTATGGTATTCATTAGTGGCGGAGTGATACCATGGCTGATGATTCAAGTTTAAGTAATCCACTTCACCTTTGATTGGACGATGGGAATACGGCCCGACCACTGACTTAAAAAAGGTGTTTTTCCATCCAATAGGATCTTTCAAAAGCTTAAGTGCCAGCTTCATATCTTTGTATGATTTTTGAATGTAGTTTGTGTCCTGAGCCGGTAGCTCTGTATAATAAGCTCGCATCGTGTTGTCCAATAAAAAGACGATGTCATCCGGCAAATTTTTTCCAACATCAATTTCTTTATAAACAGGGGCTTTCCACGTTTTAAGCTTGTGGTATTTTTCCATCATGATGGTATCAATAATCACTTCAAGTTTTTGGTGGTCACTGCCGGCATATCCCGCCTTGTAGTGAATGTAGGGGTGTGTATTACGATCAAGGATATGATGTGTCACAAAGCCAAAAATATATGCACGGACATGAGGTTTCATGTCTTTAGCTTTCTTGATTAAATCCATTAAAATGGGGCCGCATTGCTCAGTGTGGAGTTTGTTCCCGATATTTTTGACAGGATCGTTTTTAATCCATGGCCAGAAATTATGATAAAAGAAAGGGTCTGGACCTTGAGCTCCTAATTTCATAAATGTATCATACTGCATAAAAGGATTTGGATTGTCAATCGAATCGATGACATCTTCACAAAAAAGCATATGGGTCCATATATTAGGCATCACGAAAACCTCCTCTCGTGCTATTCTTGTCTGTATTATAATAGATACGACATGTACTGACTACCAGAAAAAGGCACGAATTTGTGTCAGAACGAACACGTTGTATTTATCCTTTAACCAAAAGTTTGGTACAATGTTGTTGGGTATACAACATACAAAGGGAGGATCACATTATGGATTATCGGAGTGAACATGATACGTTTGGAGAAGTGAAAGTACCGGCAGATAAATTCTGGGGAGCCCAGACGCAACGCAGTAAACAAAACTTTCCAATCGGTAACGAAACTATGCCTATTGAGATTGTAAAAGCTTTTTCAATCCTTAAAAAAAGCGTGGCCAAGGTAAACTACGACCTGGGAATTTTGGAAAAAGAGAAAGCAGATGCCATTGCATATGCAGCAGACAAAATTCAAAAAGGTGAACTGAATGAACATTTTCCGCTTGTTGTCTGGCAAACAGGCAGCGGCACGCAGTCCAATATGAACGTAAATGAAGTCATTGCATATGTCGGGAATGAGTGGCTGAAAGAACAGAATAGCGATTTAAAGCTTCATCCGAATGATGATGTCAATAAATCACAAAGTTCAAATGATACATATCCGACAGCAATGCATATTTCCTTTGTTTTGAAGCTGGAACAAGATGTCTTGCCGGGTGTAAAGCAAATTAAGGCGACTTTGAAAGAAAAAATGGATGCTTTCATGGATATCGTAAAGATCGGAAGAACCCACCTTCAGGATGCAACTCCATTAACACTCGGCCAAGAAATCAGCGGCTGGCACCGGATGCTGGAAAAGTCTGAACGGATGGTTCAGGAAAGCCTGACTTATTTGCGCGAATTGGCTATTGGCGGCACAGCTGTTGGGACAGGATTGAATGCGCATCCTGAATTGTCTGAGCGTGTTTGTGAAACGATAAGTACTGAAACAGGTACTAATTTCATATCTGCTCCAAATAAATTTCATGCATTGACAAGCCATGATGAAACAGTTCATGCCCATGGTGCATTAAAGGCCCTTGCTGCTGATTTGATGAAGATTGCCAACGATGTGCGCTGGCTTGCAAGCGGACCACGTTGCGGAATCGGTGAGATTACGATACCGGCAAATGAGCCTGGAAGTTCAATTATGCCTGGCAAAGTTAACCCGACACAAAGTGAAGCTGTTACGATGGTTTCTGCTCAGGTTATGGGGAACGATGCGACCATCGGATTTGCTGCAAGTCAAGGGAATTTTGAACTGAATGTATTCAAACCTGTGATCGCTTATAATTTCCTGCAATCCTGTCAGATCCTTGCTGATAGTATGCTATCTTTTGATGAACGGTGTGTGCAGGGGATTGAACCCAATCAGGAAAAGATTGATCAATACCTTAACGATTCTTTGATGCTTGTTACAGCTTTGAATCCGCACATCGGGTATGAAAATGCTGCGAAAATAGCTAAAACGGCTTTTGAAGAGCAAAAAACATTAAAAGAAACTGCTGTTGAATTAGGTCTGTTAACCGAGGACCAGTTTGAAGAATATGTTAACCCAAAAGAAATGACTTATCCAAAATAATGCCATGCACGTCACCTCTTTAGTCTAGGGACCGATTGTCAACTTACACACTATTTACCAGTTAATATATGTGATAAGTTTTTGGGTTCTGCAGACAATATGGTTACAGGAGGTGATAAGACATGGCAAACAATAATTCAAACCAGTTGGTCGTACCTGGTGCACAGCAGGCTCTTGACCAAATGAAAACAGAAATTGCCCAGGAGTTCGGTGTAAGCCTTGGTCCTGACACGACTTCCCGTGCAAACGGTTCAGTCGGTGGTGAAATCACTAAGCGTCTTGTTCAAACTGCACAGCAGCAAATGGGTGGACAATATTAATTGAGTTATGTAACTGAATAGCGAATGGCTATAAAAGGAGGGCAAAACGCCCTCCTTTTTCAAATGGAATAAACTCCATCACAATTTAAGTAAACTGCGAACTAACTTATGACTGCCCCATGCAGCCGCTCGGGGGAAACACTGCGCTTTCCGCGGGCGCTGCTGAGCCTCCTCGGTCTGCCGACCTCCGGGGTCTCATCGAGGCTTTGCATCCCGCAGGAGTCTCCGTGTTTCCCCCGAGCTAGGTGTGGAATGCTCACCTTCTTTCTCTTGCGTAAGCAGAATGGTTGGAGGTGTGAATGCGCATATAGGAGCTGGGATCCCTTATAAACGGAAATAAATGCTCATAAGCAAGCCGTGGTTACGCATAAATCGAAATTAATATGCATAAGTGGACCTAGTACTAACTGCTAAAGAAGTGTTTACGTTCTTACTTGAATTTTGAGCAGAACCGTCCAAACACCACTTTAATATATAGTGATTGGAGCGGAGGGAAGTCAACTTCTGCGGGAACAGCACGAGTCTGAAGACCCCACAGCGAGCGGTTTTTGCGAGCGGGGAGGCTGAGGCCGTGCCCGCGGCTAGAAGACACTGTGAAAGTGTCCTTCTTGAACAGATGTTGCACTTGAGCTGTGATAAAGTTAAAGCGACTTCCCGCAGCGGAAATCACGACCCTCTCATCTTAAGTATAGCCAAGTTTTCTCTGGTTCGTAGTTTGTGTCAATTGTGTCATAGGTCGGGTTTTTTGAAGGTGTGATAATTATAATGAAAAAAGAGACGGTGGGCCGTCTCTTTTTTGGTGTTTATCGGATTCTTAATTCTGTTTCGGGATCGAAGAAGTGTACGCGGTTCATGTCGAGGGCGAGGTCGATTGAGTCGCCGCCGTCGATGTCGGTTCTTGAGTCAATGCGGGCTACGAAGTCCTGTTCGTCTACTTTGGAATAAAGGAATGATTCGGAACCCATGAGTTCAGCGACATCAATGTCTGCTGTGATTTTTGTTTCTGGAGATGAATTGATAAATGCCAGTTCGTCGTGAATGTCCTCAGGACGGATTCCAAGTATAACGTCTTTATTAACAAAGTTTTGTTCACGCAGCATCTTCATCTTGCCTTCAGGTACTTTAATACGCAGATCCCCCATTAAAAAGTATCCTTCTTCCAATTTTCCGGTTAGGAAGTTCATGGACGGGGAACCAATGAAGCCACCGACAAAGACATTCTCAGGGAGGTCGTAAACTTCTTTTGGAGCTCCAACCTGCTGAATAATACCATCCTTCATAACAACAAGGCGCGTGGCCATGGTCATTGCTTCTGTCTGGTCGTGTGTCACATAGATCGTTGTTGTTTGCAGACGGCGGTGCAATTTTTGAATTTCAGCACGCATTTGCACACGTAACTTTGCGTCCAGGTTTGATAACGGTTCGTCCATGAGGAAGACCTTGGCGTCACGAACAATAGCCCGGCCAAGTGCAACACGCTGGCGCTGACCACCAGAAAGTGCTTTTGGTTTTCTGTCCAAATACCCTTCCAATCCGAGTATTTTGGCGGCGTTATCAACGCGTTCTTTAATTTCATCCTTTTTAAACTTACGGAGCTTAAGACCGAATGCCATGTTATCGTAAACGTTCATGTGTGGATAGAGCGCATAGTTCTGGAATACCATCGCAATATCACGGTCTTTAGGAGCAACATCGTTCATTTTCTTGTCATCAATATACAATTCACCTTCTGAAATTTCTTCAAGTCCGGCCACCATACGCAATGTGGTTGATTTACCGCACCCTGAAGGCCCGACGAATACGATGAACTCCTTGTCTTTAATATGTAAATCAAAATCATTCACCGCAACGACGTCTTTGTCGAATACTTTTTTAATTTTATCTAATCTCAGTTCAGCCATTGTAATCCCTCCAAGTTGTTCTGATTTTATTGTACAACAGCCAATGGAGGGGGTAAATGGACAATGTGCACGAACTATGTAAGCGTTTTTTGTGCATGTGTTCCAGTCTTCGTTTTAGTGTATTTTATTAGCCAATAGAGCCAAGTGGACACTGACGGCCTCAGGGAACTGCCGAATGTCAATCCCTGTTTTTTCTATAAACTTGTCCAATCGATATTGTAGACTGTTACGGTGCATATAAAGCTTTTTAGCTGTAGTCGAAACATTCATATTGCAGCTCACAAAGGCACCTAATGTCTTAAGCATGTCTGGATCTTCCGCAAACTCACCGAGGACAGCTTGTTCAATTAATTGCTGTTTTTTCATAGACAAGTGGTTCAGCAGAACAGCAGGCAAAGCTTCCGTATATGACAACACAGCTTGATCAGATGATTGAAAAGCTGTTTCTGCTGCGACAATAATATTGTTGTAAAGGTCTGGTGCGGTCGTATAATCTGTTGTAATCGGGCCCACGAAAAAGTGGAGTTTCATGTATAAATCACTCATAAGAATGTCAATTATCTGCTCATATGAAATGGCTTCTTCACCATTTTCGACGGGAGATTCAATTAAAACGCCAGAGTAATCCGTAATCCATAGCATTGGTATTTCCTTATTAAACAGTTCTTGTATGGCTTCTTTAAATACATCCGGATGAATTCGATCTGGAGGAAAAGCAAAATATACAAATCGATAAGATTGCTTATTATTATTGACTGTTTCTTTCCGGGAGCGCCGATGGACCAGATCATTCCAAAAGCGTTCATTTGCTGTCATGTTCGGCAATACGGGATTTACTGTTTTCATAAATGTGGCAAGATACATGGAATCACGTTCCGTCAGTGCCGCTTTTGGAAACCCAAGCACTTCTTCTGCAGGTGTTTTAAACCACTCATACGCTTCGTAGGCAACGTCAGGCTGATCAGCGATATCGACAAGTTCAGGAAACAATTTTTGTAAATTTGCTTTCATATTTAATCGATCCTTTATGCGGGTTTTATGATGTCAGTATACCAGTTGTAACTGTGAATAGGAATTGATGTTATTGGTATACATCAATTCCTGCCTTTGTTATAGTATGTTTAGTGTTCGTATTTCGGCCGGTATAAACGAATTTTCATGTTTTGAAAACATTTGGACGGATACTTTCACCTGCCAAACAAAAGAACGAAGGAGGATGCATTATGGCTAATATTACAGAACGTGCGCACGATCTTGAACAAGCCATCAGAGACAGCGAGGAATTTCAGGCGCTTCAGTCTGCCTTTGAAGTTGTTATGCAAGATGATATCGCGCGCAACATGTTTCATGAGTTTCGCAACACGCAAATGACACTTCAGGAAAAACAAATGATGGGCGAAGATATAACAGAAGAAGAAGTGCAAAACGCCAAACAAGTGGTTGAGCGTGTTCAACAGCATGAAGGCATTTCAGCACTGATGGAAAAGGAAGAACAAATGAATCAGGTTGTTAACGAAATCAGCCAGATCATTACTAAGCCCCTGGAAGACCTTTACGGAACACAAGCTGAAAATGAAAACAACTAATCATTTATGAAAAAAGCACCCGCAGAAAATTACTTCTTGCGGGTGTTTTCTATATGGAGTAGAAACTTTTATCGTTATATACACGTAAAGAAGAAGGAGACTATAGAAAATAGGGGGATAAGGATGGTTGATGAGAAAGTATTGTCACTTGAAGACTTAACGATGACATTTCCTGGAAAAACAGTGTTAAAAGGCATTAACCTGGACGTGTACAGGGGACAAATAATAGGCTATATTGGCCCCAATGGTGCGGGAAAGAGTACAACGCTGAAGATCATGCTTGGTCTTTTGGACGGTTATAAAGGCCATGTTGAAATACTCGGCCAAGATATTGCCAAGAGTGATCATACATACAAACGTAAAATCGGCTATGTGCCTGAGAACGCGGATCTTTACGACAACCTCACCGCTTGTGAGTATCTGGTGTTCTCTGGAGAATTGTATGGTTTAGCTCGAGAAAATGCTGAAACTAAGGCCCGTCAACTGCTAAATGAATTTGACATGCTCGATGTATGTGACACGCGTTTATCTTCTTTTTCAAAAGGGATGCGACAAAAAGTGCTGTTGATTTCGAGCTTACTTCATGACCCGGATTTGATTTTCCTTGATGAGCCCTTGAACGGCTTGGATGCTAACAGTGTCATGGTTGTTAAAGATGTACTCGAGCAGTTGGCAGCCAAGGGGAAAACGATTTTTTATTCCTCTCATATTATGGATGTCGTTGAGAAGATCAGTAATCGCATCGTATTGATTGTTGATGGGCAGATCAAGGCAGATGGCTCATTTGAAGAGTTAAGGGAACAGAGCAAGGCAGGCTCACTGGAAGCTGTATTTAATGAATTGACAGGGTTTAACGAACATAAAGAAACTGCCCGTAAATTCGTGGATATTATCATGGACGGTGCTGCCGATGCAGAACTTTAAAATACTTCAGCTGCTCGATTTAATCAGTGGGATCTTTAAGGCTCTGAAAATTGATTATCCAACGATGCGCAAAATTCTCCAAGTTAAATTGACGATGGATCAACGCCGTGTTCCAACAATGTTTCAAGCGAACATGACAGAGAAAAAGGAAAAGGATAATCAATTACTCAAATCACTTGGAATATATGTGCTTTATGGCTTGATATTGGTGCCTTTTTTGTTTTTAGGGGATTACTATTTTGAAATGAGCCTTTTTTTCGGTGTGTCAATGTTTATTTTAATGACATCACTGATTTCTGATTTCTCCTCAGTGCTTTTGGATGTTCGTGATAAAACATTGCTCAATACAAAGCCTGTGGATGAGCGGACGGTTAATGCTGCTAAATTCGTTCACGTCGTTATATATATCAGCCAATTGACTGGTGCATTTTTATTTATACCATTAATCGTAGCGATTTTTGCTAAAGGGATATTGTTTTTCCTTTTATTGATCGCAGAAATCGTTTTACTCGTTTTGTTTGTGGTGGCTTTAACAGCTTTGATCTATATCTATATACTGCAGTTTTTTACAGCAGAGAAATTGCGGGACATTATCAATTATGTACAAATCTTGTTGTCCGTCAGCATTGTAATAGGGTATCAGATTGTGATCCGCATGTTTGAATTCACCGATATGAATTTTGTCTATACGTTCGAATGGTGGCATGTGGTACTTCCGCCAATTTGGTTTGCCGGGCCATTTGATCTGTTTTTCCAGAGTAACCAATCAGGCGCAGCTGGTTTAATGACTGTATTAGCGATTGTCGTACCGATTAGTGCGTTCATGTTATATTACCGTCTTGTACCTTCGTTTGAAAGGAATTTGCAAAAACTGATGTCAAGTTCCTCCACCAGCAAAGGATCACGCTGGAATTTATCAGATTTATGGGCACGGATGCTTTGTCGCTCAAGGGAAGAGCAGTCGTTTTTCCGTTTTTCAGCCTCAATGATTAAGCGGGAACGTGATTTCAAATTGCGGGTATACCCATCACTTGGCATGGCGCTCGTCTTTCCATTCATTTTTCTGATGAATTTTGTAAGTATGGAGTCTTTTGATGCGCTTCGAGAGAGTAACATGCATTTTAATATTTATTTTACTGCGATTGTCATTGGGCCGGTTGTATACATGCTAAGACACTCCAGCAGATATAAAGGAAGTTGGATATTTTTCGCAAGTCCAATTAAAAATAAATCAATGTTCTACAGTGCGACTCTAAAGGCGTTTCTTATTTTATTATATTTTCCAGTTTATTTCGTAGTTGCAATTGCTTTTGTATGGATTTTCTCCGGTCGGATCATACCAGACTTAATCGCCGTTGCTATCGCTATTATCTTGCAGACGCTGATTTCTTATAAGCTGACGAATAATGATGTTTTTCCATTTTCAAGGCCATTTGAAACAGCACAACAGGCCGGGAGCACTATGAAGTTCTTTTTGATGATGTTTTTTACGGGGATATTTTTCGTTTTCCACTGGCTGTCATCGAAAATTGATTATGGTGTGTATATTTATATAGCCATTTTACTAATTGCTACAATCGTAAGTTGGAAAATGGTATTCCGACAGAAAAAGATGTTAATTGATATGTGAAGCAAAAAATCGGGTGAGTAGACATCCGATTATTTTGTTCATATAAATAAACGGAAATGTCTGATTTGACAAATGGGTTTGTGTTCAGCTATAGTGAATTCAACAAGGTTGAATAAAAGTAAACAGTGATGAATATAAATACAAGTAGCAATATATCTTTTTTAGCAAAGCTTAGGGGTGGGAGCAGCTATTTTGTAAGCGAATTCAAAAAAGTGAGGAGGGGTTTTGTGGGACGTTTGCCTGAATTTGTTCAAGTAAAGGAAGTCGGACCAAGAGATGGCCTGCAAAATGAAAAAAAGCAGGTGTCCACGGCAGATAAAGTGGCATGGATTGATATGCTATCTGACTCCGGCGTTAAAGAAATAGAATACTCATCTTTTGTTCATCCAAAATGGGTGCCGCAATTATCAGATGCGCATGATGTAGGGCGTCAAATTAAACGGCGGGAAGGTGTGAGATACTCAGCGCTTGTTCCAAATATGAAAGGTCTTGAATTGGCACTTGAAACAGGAATTGATGGGGCATCTGTTTTTATGTCTGCCAGTGAAACTCATAACAAAAAAAATATTAATAAAACCATTAGCCAAACTTTTCCTGTTCTGGGTGAGGTGATCAAGGAAGCTAAGTCAGCCGGGAAGCACGTTACTGGCTATGTCTCTACTGTCTTTGATTGTCCATATGAAGGAAAAATTAAACCTGATGCAGTCATAAGAGTCTGTGACGAGCTGCTCGAAGCAGGTGTAGATGATTTATCTCTTGGGGACACGATCGGAACCGCTGTGCCATCAGAGGTCGAAACCCTATTGGACACTGTCATGCAGCGGTATTCGAAGGACAGAATTATTATGCATTTTCATGATACACGTGGGATGGCAATAGCGAATATCATGGCATCATTAAGATATGGTATTACACGTTTTGACAGCTCAGTTGGTGGTCTGGGCGGATGTCCATTTGCTCCCGGAGCTGCTGGAAATGTAGCAACGAATGATGTTTTGTATCTTTTACACGGGATGGGTATTAAAACGGGTATAGATGAACGAAGCATGCAGGAAGCAGCGCTTATGATGCAGAATAAATTGGGAAAGACATTACCCAGTAAATCGCTCGCTTCTGCCCTCGCTCAGGAGTAACAGGGGATGATAGATGCGGGTAAGAGAGACAGCTGATTTGCTGGGGCCGGCTATACCAGCGAGCCTGGAGAATATGAGCCAGTCTGTTGATGTGACGGAATGACCGTACTCAATAGGCTGGCTTGTAGTTTAAATTGACGCATGTTGCTCACTCCTCTATGATATAGATTATAATTCTATTCGAGATAAAGGGTTGGGAAGGGGGAATCACCATCAATCTACAACACATCGGAACAAAAATAAAACAAGCACGACAACGCAGTAAACAAACACAGCAGCAAATCGCCGACCAATGCGGCATTTCCAAAAGCTTATTATCGAAAATAGAGAATGGACAAACAGCCTCAGCTGTCGCTACTTTATCCAAGATTTCTGAGGCACTGGAAATCCCCTTATCCTGGGTACTTGATGATCAGCCTGAAACAGATCTTGTTTTATTGGAACAATCCAAACGACAGCATGTAATCGGTGATGAGCATATGGGTTACTCCTATGAATTGTTGGCTAAATCACGTTTTTCTTCTGTAGAACCAACGATTGTACATGTTACACCGAAAGACCAGAACGTGCGCCATGATCCTTACACACATACCGAAGATGAGTTTATTTATATTTTGCAGGGGACGATCGAATTATTTTATGACGACGATACATATGAAATGAGCCAAGGAGATACAGCCTATTTTAAAGGCAGTAAACCTCATTTATTTGTCCCAGTGGATAACATCGGAGCAAAAGTATTAACAATATTTATAGAAAACCCCTAACCAACAAGAAGCGTATCCCAAACGCTTCTTTTTTACGTCCCTAACCCCCCTTCCCCTAAAGTACAGTAGACACAACCTGCGAACTAATGAAAACTTGAATGACTGCTTCTGGAAACTAACCACTACAATGAGAGCGTCGTGATTTCCGATGCAGGAAGTCGCTTTAACTTTATCACAGCTCAAGTGCGACATCTGTTCAAGAAACCCACTTTCACAGTGTCTTCTAGCCACTGGCACGGCCTCAGCCTCTTTGCCCCGGCAAGGGGTATGTCGACGTTGCCCGCAAAGGGCGGTCTTAGTCGACCCTCCTTAATGTACTCGCTGTGGGGTCTTCAGACTCGTGCTGTTCCCGCAGGAGTCGACTTCCCTCCGCTCCAATCACTCTATGTTATTAAGTGGCATGGACGGTTTTACTCACATAAGAGTTAGAGAATAACCTCTCATATCTAGCTCGGGGAAAACACGGAGACTCCCGTGGGAGCAAAAGCCTAGATGAGACCCCACAGCGCGCAGCGCGAGGAGGCTCATCAGCGCCCACTGGACGCGGAGTGTTTTCCCCGAGCGGTTGCCAGTGGCATTCATTAGATCTGTCTAGTTAGTTCGCAGTTTACTTAAACTTAGGAGTTGGGGAGTGTTGTCTAGAGTCGTCCTCTTTTGGAGGGTGGGGTTGTTGGTTAGAAATTGAATATGTGGTAAAATATTTATACTATTTTCTTGAAATTCGTTTGGGCACAGGGGGTATTTTGAATGAGGCGTTCTGGAGTCATCTTTATCTTGAGTTTGATGCTTACAGGTTGTTTGGGTCATGATAACGAGCCTTTATCAAAAGAACACACCGCTCCTGAGAACACTGAGGAGAAAACCGCGTCCAATCAAAAAGTCTCGTCTGAAGTAACTCCTGTTAAACTGACCTCTTATGCAGAACGTGCCGGATTAAAGCTTGATTCCCCATTACAAGACCCAATGGAGGTCAACACAGGCTTTACGCTTTCTGGTGAATTGAGAGATGTGCCAAAAACTGATTCGCCTGTGTATATTTGGGTTAAAGTAATACCAAAAGCAATCATAGATGACCTTGACGATGAGAACTTTCATTATTACATCCCCATTGAAGATGGGAAGTTTTCCACTCAAGTTAATATGCATCACGGTGCTGGAGATTATCAAGTTTCGATTCTGATTCCAAGCTCAAAAAAAGAAGAAGCAGATCAGTATTATGATGGCGCTAAGTTTACTGTAAAAAATAAAGATCAGGAAATTGGGCGCGATATCCTGTATCACGAACTGGCCTTTGTAAACGGATTAACAATTACGACACCAGAAAAAGGTATGATCACTTCAGATGATGGCACATTTGCATTGAAAGGTCGGGTAGGAAACCCTTCTCCTGGTGAGGAACTGGTTGTTGAAATGTACAAAGGAGAGGAAAGTGAATTGGTGGTATTGCCCCTTTATGACGGCTATTTCGAGGAACAGATTCCATTATATCTTGGTAAAGGACGGCACCATATTAAGTTGTTTACCCTATATAAAGAGGATGATAATTATTATGAAACGGCTTCATTTTTCATAGATAATCAGTCTGATATTGACTTTGCCGAGTTTCAAAAAAGCGAACTCTACTTGGCAAGCGGAGTGGCTTTAGAAGAGCCAAGTCTTCACAAAGAAGCCTTAATTGATGAGGCCATTTATCCAATTTCAGGAAAAGTTGTACCGGAAGCCCCATTATCCAGCGATGTGGATTATGTGATTGCCACTGTGGTGCTTCTTGATGAAGAATTAGAAGCCAATTACCTGATACCTGTTGAAAACGGGCGGTTTTCAGGGGAGGCGTATTTTCGGTTTGGTCCGGGGGAATATGAGGTTATATTCAGCATTCCTGATGTTGAAAAGGGGGATGATCCTTCTGCCTATCATTATCAGCCGATTGCACACTTCACTCATACAGTTGCCGATGTGCCCGATCACCGCGATCTTTTGCCGTCCTGGGGAATCCAGTCTGAACATCCTGCTATTAAGCAATGGGCTGAAGAATTAACGACTGGCAAAAAGGATGACCGATCTAAAGCAAAAGCGATTTATCGTTTTGTTGCACAACATATTGCTTATGATGTGGATAAAGCAGAACAAAATACTTTCAGAGCTGATGACAGTGCGCTCTCTGCGCTCGAATCCGGCACTGGCGTCTGTCAGGATTATGCATATCTTGCAACAGCCTTATTGCGTGCGGCAAATATAAAAGCACATTATGTGACAGGTGAAGCAGTCGAGCGTCATGCTTGGGTGGAAGCTTTTATAAATGGGGAGTGGATTGAGATGGACCCGACATGGGGAGCGGGTTATGTAGAAAATAACACGTTTTATCCGGCGTATACGGAGGTCTATTTTGATCCTGATCCTGAATTGTTGGCAGAAACCCATACCAGAACAGGCATTATTTATTGATCCAGGTGTATGAATCAACTTAAAGGGGTATAGTTTGAAATGCTGTTTTATGAATAACGAGAAATACGAAAAAAGGGGGTATTTTATGAAGAAATGGCTCAACTTTTGGTCTAAGGGTGTGACTGGGAAACGAACACGCTGGGCGGTATTGGGATTGTGGATCGCCATAATTGCTCTTATTTCAGTTATTTGGCCGCAAGTAAACAGTCAAACCACCGATACCAATCAGCTTCTGCCGGATGATGCGATGTCAGTCGAGGCCTCACAAATAATGGATGAACAATTCTCAAATGACGCAGGAAAGCCGCTTTTGCTTGTCTGGTACCGGGAGTCTGGTTTAACAACTGAGGATTTTGAAGCAGTTCAGTCGCTGTACAAAAAGCTTAAAGAATCACCAATTACAGAGCAAAAATTCATCCCTCCATTTGGAGAAGCACCGCCCCAGGCATTGGAGGGATCAGCTTCGGAGGATCAAGCTGCATTATCAACACCGGTTTTTTTTGATGAAGGGGCAAACGAGGAAGAACTGCAGAAAGGTCTCGATACAATTGAACAATACATAACCGACATCACGGGTGAACAGTTAACTGAAAAAGACTTGGGCGCATCAGGTCTCCATGTTCGCTTCAGCGGTCCCGTGGGAATACAGCTTGATGCGGGTGCTTTGTTCGGTAATGCAGATATCACCCTGCTTATAGCTACCGTTATCCTTGTGCTCGTATTATTAATTGTTCTCTATCGATCGCCGATTTTGGCTGTTGTGCCGCTTGTTGCAGTCGGATTTGCCTATGGCGTGATTAATCCGCTCCTTGGTTTTATGGCAAAATGGGGCTGGATTGTGGTAGATGCACAAACAACTTCGATTATGACAGTCCTTTTATTCGGGGCGGGGACGGACTATTGCTTGTTCCTTATATCCCGCTATCGTGATGAATTAAGACATGTTGAAGACAAATATACTGCACTTGAACGTGCACTGAAGCACTCCGGTGGGGCAATTATGATGAGCTCATTAACCACAATGCTCGGCCTGCTTACCTTGGGGCTTGCACTTTACGCTTCCTATAACCGTTTTGCTGTGCCATTTAGCCTTGCGATCTTTATTATGGGCATTACAGCCGTGACCGCATTGCCTGCTATACTTTCCTTACTGGGTAGAATCGCATTTATTCCATTCATCCCACGCACAGAAAAAATGATTCAAGCACTAGAGAAGAAAAAAAGAAAAAAACTGCGCCGCCCTAAAGAAAGGACGCGTTTTAGCAGTTGGTTAGGCAAGCTTGTAACCGAAAAACCATGGCGAATCATTATCAGCCTTGTACTGATATTTGGTGCATTTGCCGCTGTAATTCCAAAAATGCAGTTCACTTATGGACTTTTGGACTCTTTCCCTGAAAACATGCCGTCACGTGAAGGATTTGAAATCATTCAGGAACATTATCCTCCAGGGGAAGCCGCTCCTGTGAATGTCATTGTGAATACGAAGGGGAAAGATGTGCCACTGGCAGAAGCTTTTTCTGACATGAACCATATTGAAAAAGTTAGTGATCCCCATATAGGATCTGAAAACAGTGACTATATGCAAGTGGAAGCGACACTTAATATTGATCCCTATTCAGATAAAGCAATTAAACAGATTCCTGAAATCGTCATGACCACGGAAAATGCGCTTAAAGCAGCTGGAATTAACCAAGTAGAGGATGTTGTCTGGGTAGGGGGAGAAACTGCCACACTCTATGAAACAGAAGAAATCACCAGCCGTGACCAGGATATTATTATTCCGATCGTTTTACTGATCATTGGCGCCTTACTGTTTGTTTACTTACGTTCATTGGTTGCAACCTTATATTTACTAGCGACGGTTGTATTGTCATACGGAAGTGCGCTTGGGATCGGCTGGCTTGTGCTTCATTATATCTTTGGGGTTTCGGCTATACAAGGCTTGATCCCACTTTATTCATTTGTGTTTCTGGTCGCACTTGGCGTGGATTATAATATCTTTCTGGTCTCCAATATATGGAACAAGGCTAAACGTTTTCCGATTACACAAGCAATCGATGAAGGGGTTGGAGAAACCGGGAGTGTGATTAGCTCTGCGGGACTTATTCTGGCTGGGACCTTCTCAGTATTAGCCGTTTTACCGTTACAGGTTCTTGTGCATTTCGGGACAATTACCGCAATTGGTATTCTGATTGATACCTTTATAGTCCGTCCGCTGCTTGTTCCGTCCATCACAACTGTGTTTGGCCGTTACGCTTTCTGGCCAGGAAAATTATGGAGGCAAACTTCACGAAACAAGGATTAACTGAAACAAACAGCCGATCGGCATTGTGGCCGGTCGGCTGTTTGTTACCATATGAACCTGCGTCTGCGGCCGTCCAAGTTATGCAAGCTGTGGGCAATGAAGAATTGAGCCCCATAATAAGTGAGCATAATAAGGGCATGTGAATGGTCAATGCCGCCAATAAATTTGTTCCAGGCAAGGATTGAATCTGACACAATAAATAAAAGGCTTCCCAACATTGCCCACTTGCTGCCTGTCATAAAGGCTGTTAAGGCCATAAGCGATATGGCGGCTATATAGAGGATGACTGGAATAATAAGAGCTTGTGAGTCATCCAGTTGCAAAGCTTCGACCATGCGCATTGAAAACCAAATTCCATAAATGGCGAGAGGCACGATGATAAGACTTTTGACAACAGAGAAACGAAATTGTGTTAGAAAACCGCATATATAAAACACATGCCCAATGAAAAATGCAATCAAGCCAATCGTAAACCATTGGATGGTGGCATCCCCAATCATTGAGAAGATGAGAGCAAATAATATCAGCCAGTGAACAGGCTGTTTTTCTTTGGGAGACATCCTGACAGCGTAATAAAAAATCATCAGCATGGGAATCAATTTGAATACGAGTTTAATGCCAAATGGTTCTAAGGGAACGATATAAACATAGACAATACTCATAAGTGCAATTAGAATAGGCATCCGGTACATAATCATTGTCAATACCCCTTTCAACAGCTTTTATTAAATCATCTTTCCCGCATATGATTCAACAACCAGAAGTGAAATTCCTGCTTATACGACATCTGAACTGTCTGTTTAAGTCAACTTTTGGTAAAATATCAATACATATTCAATGTATAATGCTCAATAATATTTCTAAGAAGGTGTTTAAATGGAAGAAGCAGCCCTCATAAGTATCGTTGTAATTCTAGCGCTTGGCATATTCTCACAGTGGCTGGCATGGCGGATTCAATGGCCCTCAATCGTCATAATGTCGGTCTGTGGTTTATTAATTGGCCCGATTCTAGGTTTAATTAATCCGCAAACAGCCTTGGGCGACCTGTATAGCCCAATGATATCACTAGCTGTAGCCATTATTTTATTTGAAGGAAGTTCGAGTCTGGATATACGGGAAATCAAAGGCGTTTCCAAATCAATATTTCGAATCATTACCTTTGGTGCGTTTATGTCCTGGATTCTGGGGTCACTTGCCGCCCATTATATTGCCGGCTTAACCTTGGAAGTTTCTTTTATAATAGGCGGATTGTTCATTGTGACTGGTCCTACAGTTATTATTCCACTTCTCAGAAATGCGAAACTTAAACAAAGAACTGCTGCTGTCTTAAAGTGGGAAGGAATTATTGTAGACCCTGCTGGCCCGCTGCTGGCGTTATTTGCTTATGAAGTGATTAAAGTGCTGACCCATGAAACACTAACAGCGACTTATTTGCTGCAATTCATTGGTGCGGCATTTCTAGCGGCCCTCCTTGGATTTATTGCAGGCGTGGGAATCAGCATTTTGGCTAATAAAGGATTCTTTCCTGAGTACTTAAAATCGCCCATCATTCTTTCAGCAGTATTGTTGTCGTTTACTGGCGCCGAAATTATTATGCATGAAACTGGCATGTTAACGGTGACCGTTATGGGACTCACCATGGCTAGAATGAAGCGTTACGTCTCATCGATTGGCAATGTCAGCCATTTCGTTGAAAACATTTCAGTTTTACTGACGTCCACCGTATTTATATTATTAACTGCCTCACTCTCACGTGAAACGATTGCAGAAGTATTTACACTCCCGATTATCGGGTTTGTATTGGCTATGTTATTTATCGTTCGACCTCTGTCCATCTGGCTGCCGACAATCGGGACAGAACTGACCAAACAGGAGAAAACCCTTATTGGCTGGATTGCTCCACGAGGAATTGTAGCCCTGACTGTAGCTGGTTATTTTGCTTCCATATTAATTAATGATGGCTATGAAGAGGCTTCACTGCTTATGGCGCTCACGTTTGCGCTTGTGTTTATTACTGTATGTGCGCATGGGTTTACTCTAGGCCCTCTCGCAAAAAAATTAAACCTGGCTAATACGCAGCCCCCCGGCGTTTTAATTGTCGGGGCCAGCAGCTTTTCGATTGCATTAGGTCAAAAGATTAAAGAATTGGGTCATCCCGTGTTGCTTGCTGATTCTTCAGAGGGCCGCTTACGTCCTGCAATCAATGCCGGTCTTGAAACATATAAGGGAGAGATTTTATCGGAACATGCTCAATATGAAGCAGATTTGACGCCATATGACACCATCTTGGTTATGACAGCAGATGCTTCGTATAATGCTCTGGTTTCTCAGACGTTTGCACCTGAATTCGGGTTTAATCATACATTTAGTCTGCCTAGTTCCCAGCATGCTCAGGTGAACCAGGGTGAACTGCCTTATGCGGTCAAAGCTCATTTGTTATTTGGAGAAGCAGCCGTGTTTCCTGAATTAAATAAAAAAATCAATACCACCTATTCCCTTGTAACACATGCCATTGCTGAAGGGGACCCAACAAATACAGATGCTTTCAGAAAAAAATCCATACCGTTGTTTATTAAACGAAATAATGAAAAGCTTAACTTTGTCACGGAAAGTAAAAAGATCACTCTAGAAGAAGGAGATCAGCTCGTTGTCCTAGCAGAAACACAATCTCATTAAGCATCGAGTAGGAGGGGGTGATTAACCCCCGACCTCTCACACCACCGTACGTACGGTTCCGTATACGGCGGTTTCATTTAAGTCCAACGCAACGTTTGATATCGTTTAAGCAGACTCTTAAGCCCTTGGGTTGACCAGTATTGGTCACCAAGGGCTTTATGCAAGATAGGGCTTTTGGCAATCCGCCAATAAGCCTTTCTTGTGTTGGCCCATTCCCACGCTTTCTCTTTCTTCACGCCGTATTTCACAAGATTCTTGTACTTCGTTTTGACTAGCTTCCATTCTTTCCACCTAATCATTCGCAGTCTTCTTCGAATCCAGGCATCCAGTTTGTTGAATGTGGTTGGCGTTTCTGCCAGTTGATAATAACCAAGCCAGCCCACCAAATATCGATTGAGTTTCTCGATTCTATCTTTCATATTCATGGATTTTCTTCTGGATGTAAGAGCCCGGACACGTTGTTTGAAGCGTTTGATACTCTCTTTGGGTATCCGGATTTTCGGGTGATCTTTGTGAAACGTGAAGGAAAACCCCAGAAATTTACGTCTCCATGGGCGATCCACCGCACTTTTCTCTACGTTGACCTTCAGCTTGAGTTTATTTTCAATAAATTGTGTAATATTTTCCATTACACGCAACCCTGCACGTCTTGATTTGACGTATATATTACAGTCGTCCGCATAGCGGACGAAACGGAGTCCTCTTTTCTCCAATTCCTTGTCCAACTCATCTAAGACGATATTGGAAAGTAGTGGACTGAGCGGACCACCTTGCGGAGCTCCTTCTGTATTAGGACGCACTAAACCCTCTTCCATAATACCTGCCTGCAGGTATCTTCGAATCAGCTTCAATAGATGTGGGTCCTCAATACGTTTGTTCAATGTGCGCATCAAACGATCGTGGTTGACTTTATCGAAGAATTTCTCTAGGTCCATGTCAACGACCCAACGGTAGCCTTCTTTCATGTATTGCCTTGCTTCTCTTACGGCATCATGTCCTCGCTTGTTTGGTCTAAATCCATAACTGTGTTTCGAGAACGTTGAGTCGTATTCTTCAGTGAGAACTTGTGCAATTGCTTGTTGGATGAATCTATCCAACACGGTTGGGATGCCTAACTTCCTCTTCCCGCCGTTTGGTTTCGGGATTTCGACACGACGGACAGGTTGAGGACGATAAGACCCCTCTTGGATTTCTTTTCGCAGGCTTATCCAATGTTTCATGACATGCGCTCGTAGGTTTTGTACGGGCATTCCATCTACACCATGACTGCCTTTATTGCGTTCAACGCGTTTTAGTGCGTTTATTAAGTTTTCCCGTGATAGAATTCGATCCAACATGATATCCAACTCCTGCGTGAATTGTTCTCTCCTCTTGTGTGGCAATCACTTTCAGCCCTTCTAATGTCCCCCACGGAATTCACCGTTTCCTCCATTAGGAAGGATATATGTTTCTGCTTCATCAAGTGTTGCGTACGCGAAGCGACAATTCTCCTTAAATGATTCAGCCCTTCATGGGAACTCTAGATATCCCCATTACTATGGCGTCTGCTGACTTCTGACAGTTCAGTGAGTACTTACGTACTCAGTTACACAATGGGTTGTGCATTTCTGCCAGACCTCCCAGGGTAAGCACACACCCTTCCTCCCCATGTCCCCGCTTCATCTACTTTATGCACCCTTTGGCAGTATGGGTTTTGGCTTGTTGCGCAGCCTCGTCCAAGTACATCTAGCCTTATGAAGTTCGTGTTCCTCGGGGCGGAGATTTGCCGCAGACTTCCTTCAGATTCCAGATTTCTCTGGACACCCTTGTCCTTGGCTAATCGCTACTACTGCCTTCACGATTCGGGACTTTAACCCTATAGAGTGTGTGCATGCCTGGCACACACAAAAGGTGGCGCACCATGCGAACCAACATGATGCCCCACCTTTTTGTCATTGTCATTTCAACATACACATTCGACACAAACTGCGAACTAATGAAAACTTGAATGACTGCTTCTGGCAACCGCTCGGGGAAAACACTCCGCGTCCAGTGGGCGCTGCTGAGCCTCCTCGCGCTGCGCGCTGTGGGGTCTCACCGAGGCTTTTCCTCCCACAGGAGTCTCCGTGTTTTCCCCGAGCTTGGTAAGGAGTGTTTATCATTTCTTTTGCTTTTGTGAGCAAACAGCTCAAGCACTGATTAACATAAAGTGATTGGAGCGGAGGGGAAGTCGACTCCTGCGGGAACAGCACGAGTCCGAAGACCCCACAGTGAGCGGTCTTTGCGAGCGAGGAGGCTGAGGCCGTGCCCGCGGAAAGCGACTTCCTGGAGCGCAAATCACGGTGCTCTTATATACATTGATGGGTTTTGACCTACTATGCTTTTTAGTTCGCAGTTTACTTAAACTGTGCCTTGATTGATGGTAGGGTGATTTTTTAATAGTATGGTGAGATCATGAAGTAGACGATGACGCCGCTGAGGCTGACATAGAGCCAGATGGGCATTGTCCAGCGTACGATTTTTCGATGCTTTTTCACTTGTCGAGTCAGTCCCCAAACGAGAGAAAACAAGGCGAGGGCCACGACTATTGGCGCCAATACAATATGAGATATCAGCACGAAGTAATAGATGGATTTAACTATCCCTTCGCCGCCAAAAGATGTGCTCGGTGCAAGATAATGGTACGTCAGGTATGAGACGATGAACAAAGTTGTTGTTGTGAAAGCCGCAAAAATAAAATTACGATGCATCGCAATATTTTTCCTCAAAATAAAAAAGAGTGCTGCTAAGAGAAAAATAAACGTGAAAGCATTAAAAATGGCGTTCAATCTTGGCAGGATCGTTACGTCAAACGGGATGGAACGGTCCTGCTTTGGCATGAAAAATAAGAAAGCGATCATACCGTTTACGATTATGGTGAGTGTAATTACAGGCCCTGCATAGTTTTTATCTTTATTCAGAGACATATTGAAAACCCCATTTCAAATAAGTTACTTCAAATATTGTAGCATGCCTTAAACATTCCATGCCACGATGGTGTCTCATTGATCCCTGTTTAAATCTAAGGCGGAAATTTGATCTTATGGAAAGCTGGACATGATATACTAGTGGGAAAACAAACAGTCAGCTAAATCCAGAGAGGTGTTTCATTATTACATTAAAAAAAGCCATTCAATTAAGGGAGAAGGGGAATATTACAGAATCCAATGCTTTGCTTGAACATTTATTGGAAGTAACACCTGAGGAAGCATTGGTTTGTTTTCATGCTGCTTGGAACTATGATTTACTAGGGGAAGAGTCAAGAGCGGTTGTACTTTATGAAAAGGCGCTTCAGTTGGGTTTACCAGATGCCGAACAGGAAAAGACGTTATTGCAGCTTGGCAGTACATACCGTACATTGGGGATTATGATAAAGCAAAGAACGTACTTGAGAAAGGGATCAATCTGTATTCTGATAATCATGCTATCAAGATTTTCTATGCGATGTGTCTTTATAATTTGGAAGAATACCATCAATCAATATCAATATTATTAAATAGTGTGGTGAACACAACACGAAATAAAGATATATTAAACTATAAAAAAGCAATACTCTTCTATTCTACACAGATAGATAAAGTGTGGAGATAATGATGAAAAATGGGTAAGGTATAAACTACAAAATTGTGATATTAGCAGTAAAGGAGGCCTGTTTTAATGAACAGTAAGAAGTTTGTCTTTGTTTATGGCACGTTGAGACAACATGAACGCATCATTATTTCTTAAACCAAGCTTTTCTCGTTTCAAAAGAGGCCTGGACAGCTGGCAGGTTGTATGAGACACGGCATGACTTTCCTGTAATGGAACCGACTAATGAAGATACTGTATTTGGGGAACTGTACAGAGTTTCAGAGGCAACACTGAAAGAGCTGGATGCATTGGAGGGTTATCGAGCAGATGCTTTCGATAACCTGTATGACCGCGTTGAACAGACCGTATACACAGATGCAGGACACTACGAAGCAATTATGTACGTGCTCGCCTCACAAACGGATCAGCTCAAAAAGAATGTGATAAAGGGAGGCGACTGGAAAGTACACCATTTAATCAAACAGCCTTCATTTCTTTACTTTGCCTACGGGAGTTGTATGGATGACGCACGATTTAAAGCGCAGCAGGCAGATCAGTTTTTTACAGATGTTCTCGGGCAAGGAGTACTGAAGGGTTATACACTACGCTTCACACGCAAACAGCATGACGGGGGGCGTGCAGATATTGTTGAAGAGGGAGGTGTTGTTGAAGGGAAGGTGTATCGTGTAACACCTGAAGTTTTGCCTTATTTGTATAAGCGTGAGGGGTTCATGCGGGCATATATCGTCCGGCTGTTGTGTCTGTCGGCTTCCAAAATGAAGAGACTAAGGAGGCGTTGACCTTTATTGTCCGTTATAAAGAGGCTGAAACTGCGCCGCCATGGCATTATATGAAGGAAATTTTAAGAGGCGGGGAATCATGCTGCAGTGAAAAGTATTTGAGCGATTTGCGGGAAAGATATTCGTATATAAAAGGATGAACAGTGTCTAATGTTGCACAAATAAACCATTGTGCTAGAATGAAAGCATACCATATCATAAAACCGATCACTGGGGGAGCGCAAGCTGAGAAGAGGAGACTCTGACCCTTGGAACCTGATCCAGTTAACGCTGGCGTAGGGAAGTGGCGTCTAAATTGAGGCATGAATACATATGCGATCAAACACGTCCACCGTTCCTGGTGGTCTTTTTTTATGGGGAAAGGGGAGAAGGATATCATGAAATTAAATGAACAGATTGTTTTGGTCACAGGTGCGAGCAGAGGGCTAGGAGCGGCAATTGCCAAAGCGTTTGGACACGAGGGCGCAAAGGTGGTCGTGAATTATTTGGCTAGCGAAGATCTGGCTGAAGCTGTGGTACAGGAGATTGGAGCTGACCGTGCTATTGCATTAAAGGCAGATGTGCGCGATCAAGATGCGGTCAAGCTTATGTTTGCCAAAGCCAAAGACCATTTCGGCTCACCGGTGACAACGGTTGTGAATAATGCATTGATTGGCTTTAAATTTAATGGAGATTTGCGCAAACAAATCAATTCGATTGCTTGGGGGACTTCCAAACTCAATTTGAAGGTAGTATTAAAGCAGCACTGAATACGGTCCAAGCAGGTCGTGAAGATATGATTGATGCCGGGTTTGGGCGATTCATCAATATTGGGACTAACTTATTCCAGAATCCGGTTGTTCCCTATCACGACTACAACACAAGCAAGGCTGCACTTCTGAGTTTCACCCGAAATGTTGCGAAAGAACTGGGACCGCATGGTATAACGGTTAATATGGCCTCGGGTGGGCTTCTCGATAAAACGAACGCCAGTGCAGCAACACCTGATGTTGTGTTTGACTTGATTCGAGAGCAAACACCCCTTCAAAAAGTAACATCCCCGGAAGAGGTTGCAGATGCTATTTTGTTTTTCGCATCACCTTGGAGCCGTGGCGTTACCGGACAAAACTTGATTGTTGATGGCGGACTCGTCATGAATTAATATGAAGAAATGCTTTCACTTCTCTCATAATGGTTGTTATTCACTGGAAAAATTGTATAATTATGATAACACATTCCGTGATAGATTCAACGACAAGGGTGGGGTGGACATGACTTTTTCAATTGCAGGGTATGATCCCGAAACAGGTGAACTCGGTGTGGCTGTTCAATCAAAGTTTCTGGGGGTTGGTTCGGTAGTACCGTGGGCAAAATCTGGTGTTGGTGCAGTGGCCACACAATCCTATGCCAATCCCGCCTATGGACCCATGGGACTGGACCTTTTGGAACAGGATAAAAGTGCCCAGGAGACGATCGACATTTTAACATCTCAGGATGAGGGCCGTGCTTATCGTCAGGTTGGTATTGTCGATTCAAACGGGAACGCTGCGACCTTTACTGGTGAACATTGTTATAACTGGGCTGGTGGCAGAACAGGAAAGCATTATGCTGCTCAGGGGAATATTCTTGTTGACGAAAATACAGTCGATAAAATGGCCGAAACATTTGAAAGAACTTCAGGCTCTCTTGCGGATAGGTTGCTTGCCGCTCTAGCTGCGGGGCAGGAAGCAGGAGGCGATAAGCGGGGACAGCAGTCAGCAGCTCTTTATGTGGTGAAAAAGCACGGAGGTTATCTCGGGGTCAATGATCATTATATCGACCTTCGAGTTGATGATCACTCAGAGCCCATCAATGAACTGCAGCGCATCTATCTGCTTCATCAGCTTTATTTTGGTGTGACACAGCCAGATGATGTGCTGTTAGTGAAAGATGAAATAAAAAATGATGTTGCATTTCATTTGCGGCGTCTTGGTTATATTTCTTCTAACAAAATAGATGAAAGTCGTTTAATCGAAGCATTGACTGCCTTCATTCATAAAGAGAATTTCGAAAACAGGGAACTGAAAGAAGGACAGATTGATGCGAAAGTACTGGGTTTTTTAAAGTCCAAACAAGAAACACAACGCTGATTTCAGCGTTGTGTTTCTTTCGTATTATGAACGGTATCTATTGAAGAGACTTTGTTTCGTCCGGTTTGCTTAGCGTTATATAAAGCATGATCTGCGTCTTCAATTAAATGATAGGCGTTTTGGGTCGTTTCAGGAAATGTTGCTACTCCTATTGAAACGGTTAAATAAATTTTTGTTCCCGAACTGAGTAAGAAAGGCTCGGCTTCAACAGCTTGGCGAATTGATTCTGCAATATCTTGTGCATATGCTAACGGACATTCTGTGAGTATTATTGTAAATTCTTCACCGCCTTTGCGGCTTACAATATCAGTAGAACGGACCGAGCGGGCCAGAATCATGCCAAGCTCTTGCAGAACCAGATCCCCTTCGCTATGGCCGTATGTATCATTAACCTGCTTGAAAAAGTCGATGTCAATATAAAGAAGTGAAATAGGATGTTTTTCATTAGCATGCTCAATTAACTGGTTGAACGTGTGGTCAAAGCTGCGATGGTTATTTAACCCCGTAAGTCCATCTATTTTAGCCTCATTCATATACTTTGTATAAAGTATATGAGAGTTCAGCAAAAACTCAGCAACATAAAAAGCAATAAAACCGGCCAGATATGAAATCAGCCAAAATGCGGGTATGATAATCACAAGATCAGTCGGCTTAATTAAGATAGCGACTAGGCTTGTAAATATGATGTTAGAAAAAGTCATAATGCTTAAGAGCTTAAATTTTTTGGCAAGGTGCTGTTTCATAATGAAAATCGAAAACCCTGTTGTCAACAGGATGAACAGGATACCAAACACACTTGATAAATTGAATCCGATCAAGAGACGGCCCGCAATGATCACAAATGCCGCAGTAAGAGCTGGGACCGGGCCTCCGTAGTATGACATCAAGACAACTGGGATATGCCGCAAATCTATAATAGTTGTATCAATATTCATACTGAAAAACATCAGCACAAATCCAAGCAGCCCACCGAGAAAGCCGGCAATGACTTTTTCTCTAAAAGCGGACTGCCTGTTAAGCGGATGTTTATTAATAAATTGTGTATAAAGGAAAAGCATAGCTACAATGATAGCCAAGTTGGTAAATAAATCTTTAATTATCAAACCGATCACCCTTTGAATTCATCCGTATCTAAACATAGCATAACAGGAAGAGAAAATGAACCTTAAAAATGAGAACTTGATAAAAAACAGCATGTTAAATGATGACAACTCATATAATGCATGATGTGATGCTTCGAAAAACTTCAGAGGGTCGTGATCATCATGAACAGACTGATACGTGCAGGGATTGTCGGATATGGTCAAGTGGGAAGAGGCGTAGAAATTGCATTGAAGCAACAGAGAGATATGACGCTCGGGGCAGTATTTACGCGAAGGCGGCCTAATGTGATTAAACCTTATTTTAGCGATACAGTTGTAAGAGATTACAATGACATGGCATTGTATGAAGATGATATTGATGTCATGATTGTTTGTGCACAATCAAAAGCAGATCTTCCTGAGATGAGTCCGCATGTTGCTTCCATGTTTAATATGGTTGATAGCTATGATATCCATGCTGAAATTGTTGAGCACCTTGATGCAGTGGATGCAGCTGCTGAGAAGGGCGGGAAAACCGCGATTATTGGAGTGGGGTGGGACCCGGGGATTTTCTCCATGCAGCGTCTGTTGGGAGAAGTCTTGCTTCCGAACGGTCAAACAGATACGTTCTGGGGTGAGGGGTTGAGTCAAGGACATACTGCTGCTGTAAAGGATGTTGCTGGCGTGACAGATGCTGTTCAGTATACAATTCCTAATCAAGATGCATTAGAAGCGGCGCGGTCGGGCAGAAAATTATCGTTTAACGCGACAGAACGGCATGAAAGGATGTGTTATGTAGTGGCTGACAATCCAAGCGAAGAAAAAAGAATTGCCCATGAGATCAAGACAATGCCGCATTATTTCGCTGATTACCGAACGACGGTTCATTTTATCAGCTTGGATGAATTAAGAACAAATCATCATCAAAAAAAGCATGGCGGTCACGTAATCAGGTCTGGTTATACAGAGAAATCACACCATCAATATGTAGAGTTGACCGCAAAATTTGACAGTAATCCCGAATTTACTGGGAGTGTGATGGCTGCTTATGCCCGTGCCGCCTGTCTTATGCAATCAAATAGGCAAACAGGTGCAAAAACTGTTTTCGATATTCCGCTTACTTATTTAACCTCCCGTCCAATCCGCGATGTAATCCGAGAGATGCTTTAAGCTAGAATTGGTTTTATACTGAGAGCTGACCTTTGGAGCGTTTTTGCTCCAAAGGTTTTTTAGTGTACAATAAATAGCATCGATGACTTCTATTTCGGAATTAAAAGGATGAGCGGTATGAAGCAACTATTATTGGTTATGGCTGGCGGAACGATCGGAGCTGTGTTGCGTTATGGGATAGGCGCTTTTGTTTCCTACGATGCATTTCCATATGCAACGCTTCTGGTTAATATGTTGGGCTGTTTTTTGCTCGGATGGCTTTTAACACTGGGAAAAGTTAAAAAGAAGTTGCATCCGGACTGGAGTCTCCTGCTGGGTACTGGCCTGCTTGGATCATTTACAACATTTTCCGCATTTTCATTTGAAACGGTACAGCTGCTGGAAAACGATATGATCGGTCGCGCATTGATTTATGTGACTCTTTCCATTGGGGCTGGGCTTATACTTGCTTACGCGGGTGTTAAACTTGCCCTTAGAGACGGAGGTGAAAAAGCATGATTATGACCGGTATCGGCGGTGCGTTCGGTGCGGTCTTCAGATACACTCTGGCAAGTTTAATCAACCGTAACATGGAACACCGTACTTTTATTCCCGTTGGAACTTGGTTTGTCAATGCCGTTGGATCGTTTACCCTCGGGGCTTTGTACAGCCTTCACGTGAATCAGGTCATAACCGACCCACTATGGTTCTTGCTTGGAGTTGGCTTTTGCGGAGCTTTTACGACATTCTCCACGTTTGGTCATGAAACCATTACTCTATTACAATTGAAGAAAACATATGCAGCAGCTTCATACGTAGCAGGTTCGGTTATCGTTTGTACTCTGGCTGCGTGGTTGGGAATGCATATTTTCGCGTAATCTTAGCACTTGATCATGTCGAGTGCTAATTTCTTTGCTCAAATTCTTATTTCTTATATAATAAGTAAGGGATTAATATAACAAAGGAGAGAATGTAAATGGCACAAAAAGCATTTCAAGCTGAATCAAAGCGCCTGCTAGATCTGGTGATTAACTCGATTTATTCACAGAAGGAAGTGTTTCTCAGGGAACTGATATCCAATGCGAGCGATGCGATTGACAAAATCTATTACAGAGCTCTTACAGACGATAACCTGTCTTTCAATCAGGCGGACTACTATATAGAAATAGAAGCAGATAAAGACGCTCGAACATTACGGGTTTCAGACACAGGAATCGGTATGACTCAAGAAGAACTGGAAGATAACCTTGGAACCATTGCTCAGAGTGGGTCTTTTGCATTTAAGAATGAAACAGAACTCAAAGATGGCTATGATATTATCGGGCAGTTTGGTGTCGGTTTTTATGCTGCATTTATGGTAGCTGATAAAGTGACTGTTGTTACCAAACCACTTGGCAGTGATGAAGCTTTTAAATGGGAATCTGAAGGCAGAGAGGGCTATTCAATCGAGCCTGCACAAAAAGACACAGTCGGGACTGACATTATTTTGACCATCAAGGAAAATGGTGAAGAGGATAATTATGATCAGTTTCTTGAGGAAGATCAACTCACAACAATTATAAAGAAATACTCAGACTTTATCCGCTATCCGATTAAAATGGAAGTCACGAAGTCCAAGCCAAAAGATGAGGACGAGGAAGAATATGTGGAGTATACCGAAGAGGAAACCATCAACAGCATGGTTCCGATCTGGCGCAAAAATAAAAGTGAGCTGACTGATGAAGACTATGAGAACTTCTACCAGGAGAAACGGTTTGGGTTTGATAAGCCTCTCACATACATTCATACAAACGTTGACGGCACGATTCGCTATCATGCGATTTTGTACATTCCAGAAACCATGCCATTCGACTATTACTCCCAGGATTATGAAAAAGGCCTGGAGCTTTATTCAAACAGTGTCTTGATTATGGATAAATGTGCCGATCTTTTGCCGGATTATTTCAGTTTTGTCAAAGGGATTGTGGACTCCGAGGACCTGTCTTTAAACATCTCGCGTGAGATGCTGCAGCATGACAGGCAGCTTAAACTGATTGAGAAGAACATTACCCGTAAAATCAAAAAGAATTGGAAAACATGATTAAAAACGATCGGGAGAAATATGAGACGTTCTATAAAACATTTGGTCGTCAGCTGAAATTCGGTGTGTACTCGGACTTTGGCGCAAATAAGGACACACTCCAAGACCTCCTGATGTTCTATTCGTCTAAAGAAAAGAAGCTTGTCACATTATCTGAATACGTTGAGAACATGCCAGAAGATCAGCCGTATATTTATTATGCAACAGGCGATTCTTATGAGCGAATCGAAAAGCTGCCACAAACTGAAATGGTTGCTGATAAAGGATATGACATCTTATTCTTTACAGAAGATGTCGATGAATTTGCGATTCGCATGCTGATGACCTATAAGGAGAAAGAATTCCGTTCTGTCTCTAGTGGGGATCTTGGTTTTGAAGACGATGCGGAAGAACAAGAGGCAGAAGAGAAGGAAGCAGATAATAAAGCGCTTTTTTCAGCTATGAAAGATCTGCTAACAAATAAAGTGAAAGATGTCCGTGCGTCCAAACGTTTGAAATCACATCCAGTATGCCTGACAGCTGATGGCGAGATTTCACTTGAAATGGAAAAGGTTTTGAGTGCCATGCCGAATAATCAGTCTGTTCAAGCGGAAAAAGTTCTGGAAATTAACGTAAATCATGATGTATTCCAGGCTCTCCAGAAAGCGTACGACAGTGATCCTGATCAATTGAAGTTGTATACAAACCTTTTATACAACCAAGCGTTGCTTATTGAAGGGATCCAGGTTGATGATCCGGTTGAATTCACCAATGACATCTGTAAAGTAATGGTGCCTTAAATTGGTTGTCCCGCTAAGACATGATATGATGGACATGACGCATGCATTTGCACCATGAACGTCTCACCAGCGTCGATTTGATTTCCAAGGGGAGTTAGAATGAATACTGTTTTATTGGAAAGTAAAAAGGGTGTTTCTTATATTTCTCTCAATCGGCCCAAGAGCTATAACGCTTTAAATGTTGAGATGCTGAATGAACTGTTGGATGTCATTAAACAAGTGGAAAAAAACGATGATCATGTAGTGATGATCTTCGGGGAAGGCAAGGCGTTTTCAGCTGGCGGTGATGTAAGCATGTTGCAGCATGACTTTGCTGATGAAGAATTATATGATAACGTCATGGACACCATTGAAGACATCATGAGACGGTTGTATATGCTGCCTAAAATTGTGATTAGTGCAGTTGACGGGCCTGCAGCGGGTTTGGGTATGAGTCTCGCTTTAGCAGGGGATTATGTTGTAGCGAATTCAAAGTCACGGCTGGGCATGCTGTTTTTAGGTGTTGGGCTTGTTCCAGATGGCGGCGGTCACTTCTGGCTTAAGGAAAGACTTGGCACTGTGGCTGCTAAGAAATTTATCTGGAGCATGGAACAAGTAGTGGCCAGCGATGCAGAAGAGATGGGCTTGGTTGATATAGTATCCGATAAGCCTGCAGTCGAGCGTGCAGAACAAGTGGTCAAGCATATTCTTGTTGCACCAATTCAAACGATGCTTAAGACAAAGAAGATCTACCATGAACAGAAGTTGAATGAACTCAAACATTACCTGGCAGAAGAAAGGGAAGCCCAGCGCATATTGAGACGTTCTGAAAATCATCAAGAAGGTGTTAAGGCATTCATCGAAAAACGTGCGCCTGTTTTTAACAATAACTTGTAAAACACGAAACCAAGATCAAAGAACCCTGTGCCTTGGAAGAAGCACAGGGTTCTTTTTTGTGTGTGCCAGGCATGCGCACACTCTATAGGGTTAAAGTCCCGAATCGTGAAGGCAGTAGTAGCGATTAGCCAAGGACAAGGGTGTCCAGAGAAATCTGGAATCTGAAGGAAGTCTGCGGCAAATCTCCGCCCCGAGGAACACGAACTTCATAAGGCTAGATGTACTTGGACGAGGCTGCACAACAAGCCAAAACCCATACTGCCAAAGGGTGCATAAAGTAGATGAAGCGGGGACATGGGGAGGAAGGGTGTGTGCTTACCCTGGGAGGTCTGGCAGAAATGCACAACCCATTGTGTAACTGAGTACGTAAGTACTCACTGAACTGTCAGAAGTCAGCAGACGCCATAGTAATGGGGATATCTAGAGTTCCCATGAAGGGCTGAATCATTTAAGGAGAATTGTCGCTTCGCGTACGCAACACTTGATGAAGCAGAAACATATATCCTTCCTAATGGAGGAAACGGTGAATTCCGTGGGGGACATTAGAAGGGCTGAAAGTGATTGCCACACAAGAGGAGAGAACAATTCACGCAGGAGTTGGATATCATGTTGGATCGAATTCTATCACGGGAAAACTTAATAAACGCACTAAAACGCGTTGAACGTAATAAAGGCAGTCATGGTGTAGATGGAATGCCCGTACAAAACCTACGAGCGCATGTCATGAAACATTGGACAAGCCTGCGAAAAGAAATCCAAGAGGGGTCTTATCGTCCTCAACCTGTCCGTCGTGTCGAAATCCCGAAACCAAACGGCGGGAAGAGGAAGTTAGGCATCCCAACCGTGTTGGATAGATTCATCCAACAAGCAATTGCACAAGTTCTCACTGAAGAATACGACTCAACGTTCTCGAAACACAGTTATGGATTTAGACCAAACAAGCGAGGACATGATGCCGTAAGAGAAGCAAGGCAATACATGAAAGAAGGCTACCGTTGGGTCGTTGACATGGACCTAGAGAAATTCTTCGATAAAGTCAACCACGATCGTTTGATGCGCACATTGAACAAACGTATTGAGGACCCACATCTATTGAAGCTGATTCGAAGATACCTGCAGGCAGGTATTATGGAAGAGGGTTTAGTGCGTCCTAATACAGAAGGAGCTCCGCAAGGTGGTCCGCTCAGTCCACTACTTTCCAATATCGTCTTAGATGAGTTGGACAAGGAATTGGAGAAAAGAGGACTCCGTTTCGTCCGCTATGCGGACGACTGTAATATATACGTCAAATCAAGACGTGCAGGGTTGCGTGTAATGGAAAATATTACACAATTTATTGAAAGTAAACTCAAGCTGAAGGTCAACGTAGAGAAAAGTGCGGTGGATCGCCCATGGAGACGTAAATTTCTGGGGTTTTCCTTCACGTTTCACAAAGATCACCCGAAAATCCGGATACCCAAAGAGAGTATCAAACGCTTCAAACAACGTGTCCGGGCTCTTACATCCAGAAGAAAATCCATGAATATGACAGATAGAATCGAGAAACTCAATCGATATTTGGTGGGCTGGCTTGGTTATTATCAACTGGCAGAAACGCCAACCACATTCAACAAACTGGATGCCTGGATTCGAAGAAGACTGCGAATGATTAGGTGGAAAGAATGGAAGCTAGTCAAAACGAAGTACAAGAATCTTGTGAAATACGGCGTGAAGAAAGAGAAAGCGTGGGAATGGGCCAACACAAGAAAGGCTTATTGGCGGATTGCCAAAAGCCCCATCTTGCATAAAGCCCTTGGTGACCAATACTGGTCAATCCAAGGGCTTAAGAGTCTGCTTAAACGATATCAAACGTTGCGTTGGACTTAAATGAAACCGCCGTATACGGAACCGTACGTACGGTGGTGTGAGAGGTCGGGGGTTAGTCACCCCCTCCTACTCGATTGTTTAGGAAATTATAAAATTTCGAACTGTTAACAAATATTTCCAAAGGCCACGTCCAGCTCCAACGCCTACCCCATCGAGTCATAAGCAAGAACGTTTCGTGTCAAAGCCCACCACTACGCGTTCTTGCTTATGCTTTTCGGGGGTGACCAAGGCGTTTCTGCTTTGTTCTGTTTATCTGTGAAACAGGATGAGTTTTGCATCTGGTGAGACGCAACGATGTGTTTTGTCGTTCAACCCTTCTTCCTCAAGTCTCTTGGCACCAATTACTTTTGCTTCGTCATCATTAGCTGCAGTGAAAGATTCGTCGAGCAGTAAGTCTCCATTTTTTTCGAAAACCGTCAAAGCATAAGTTTGCATGTGTCCCATCCTCCATATGTAGAGATTTGTCGATAAGTCCTTTTAATCTAAAGATAACACATCTTCTTAAAAGTTGCACCTTCGAACGTGCATTCGCCTTTTCTGTTTGATACAATAGATCAAAACATACAACAGTTGATCGTAAAGTTAATCGATGGAGGTAATAATAATGGCTGAAACGCATATTTCATTTATCCATGCAGCCGACCTGCATTTGGACAGTCCGTTTAAGGGGCTGGGAGAAGCGCCAAACTCAGTGCTTCAAGACGTGCGGGAGAGTACATTTAAGGCACTTCAAAATCTTGTAATTGCAGCGATTGAGCATGAAGTAGACTTTGTGTTGATTTCAGGAGATGTGTTTGACCAAGACCATCAATCTTTAAAGGCCCAGGTCAGGTTACGGACAGCCTTTGAAACCCTCGAAAAACATGGGATTAATGTTTACATGTTATATGGGAATCATGATTATACAAGCGGAAATAAATATCCAGTGACATATCCTGAAAATGTTTATATATTTCCAGATGAAGAAGTTCGGAGCATTGTTTTTCATAAAAAAGGAATACCACTCGCAGCAATATACGGATTCAGTTACGAACATCGCTCAGTAACCGAGAACAAAACAGGTTCTTATTACAAAGAAGATCCCTCTATCCCCTACCATATCGCTATGCTGCACGGTAGTCTGGCATCCAATACAGAGCATGATGTTTATGCACCTTTTCAATTAAAGGATATGATGGAGGTGGAGATGGATTACTGGGCTCTTGGGCATATTCACAAACGAGAAATTTTACACACAGATCCGGCTATTGTGTACCCTGGGAACACCCAAGGCCGGAGCCGCAAAGAAACGGGGGAGAAAGGGTGTTATTATGTAAAAATGACGCCTAATGACGTGAACCTTACCTTTATGCCACTCAACACAGTGACTTTTAGGGAAGTTCATGTTGCAACTGGTGAGTGTGATACCATTTTCCACCTGGAAGAAGCCATTTCATCTGCTCTCACTGACCGCATAGATCACACACACCAGCTGATATATCTATCCCTTTCAAGTACAAACCGTTTACTGGACACCTGGGAACAGGATGGACGGCTTTCAGAATGTATGGAGCTGATTAATGAAAAGATGACGTCCGATTCTCCATGGCAGTACATATACCAATATCGTCTGACAACACACATCTCATATGAAGACCTGTATCAAGGCTCCCATTTTGCAGGGGAGCTTTTACGAGAATTAGATGAGGCTCCCGTACAATCGTATTTAGATGATTTATATCGTCATCGCCATGCCAGAAAATACTTGAAGCCAATTAATTCAGAAACAGAGCAGGCACTTAAAGAAAAAGCGAAACAGTGGCTTGTTCAGGCACTTTTTTCTGAGGGGAGGCAATAACATGCAATTTGTTAAAGCGCATATTTTCGGGTTTGGTAATTGGATTGATGAAACGATTGATCTGTCCAATCGAGATTTTATTTGCCTATATGGCGAAAATGAAGCCGGTAAATCTACATTGCAGGCGTTTTTGCTGTTTATGCTTTTTGGATTTCCCCCGAAGAAAAGGGCGTTTTATCAGCCGAAAGCAAGCAGCCGCATGGGTGGGCGATTGACAGTGAAGGATTCAGATCACCAATTATACACCATCGAACGGATGCACCATGTACGTAACGGTGCAGCGGTTTGCGAAATGGAAAATGGGGAAATCTATCAGGAAGACTGGTTAAAAGCGCAATTAAATGGCATGACTCAAGCGACATATGAATCTATTTTCTCCTTTTCAGCCTTGGATTTGACAGAAATTCGCAATATGAAAGCAGAAGATCTTGGAGATGTACTTTTAGGGGTTGGTCTTACAGGATCCTCAGGCATACAGCGTATTGAGAAAAAACTAGAAAACGAAATGGGAGAATGGTTTAAGCCAACAGGAAAAAATCCGGTCATTAACAAACAGCTGAGACACTTGGACGACCTTAAGAAAAACATCTCTGAACTCAAAGAAACTGAAGAAACGTACCGAGATAAAAAACAAAGCTTAGACGCGTCTGTAATCTCGTTTCGAGAGTTAAAAGAACACGTAAAAACCTTTCATGACAAACGTCAAATGTTGGAGAGACAAGTGGAAGCTCTGCCGCTTTTAAGAGATTATGATGCATGCTTGAGAGACTTGGAGGCGTTCCCTGAAGAAATCCGATTTCCTGATAACGGCACAGAGCGCTTTGAAAGATTGGCAGACCAGCTGCTTCCATTGAGAGGTGAATATGCCGCGCTTGAAAAGACCAAGACACAATATAAAAACATTCTAAGTCAGTTGAAAGCAGAGAAGTGCTCTGAAGAACACCTTCAAACAGTTCGATATCTTCTTGAACAGCAAAATATAAGGAGTGATCTGCACCGGCAGATTAAGAGACAAAGCGATCAAATTGAGCAACTGCATCATCAGATTGAAGCCGAACTCAAGTCACTCAGCCTTGATCTTGGTCAAGAAGAACTGGTCCATATAGAACTGCCTTTTGGAACAGAAAAACGTTGGCAGTCCTTAAAAGAAAGACATATGGAGCTGGATTCAGAAGAACAAAACCTTCAAGAGCAACATCTAATACTGCTTCGCGAACAAGAAGTGCTGGAGCAAGATCAGGAGAAACTGACGCGTCAGCTGCTTGATGAGAAAGAGGTAAGGAAACTTAAGGCTTTGATTGATGAGGATGATGCACACAATACCGCAGAAACGTTACTTCAGCAGACGAACAAGCAACAGGATCAGTGGCAGCAAATGAAACAGAAACGTCTGAAACGTTTATCCATAACACTTTGGTCCGCGCTTACCATCGGGGCTGCTGTAGCTTTTGCTGGGCTATTTATGACCAATACCGTGATGTTGTTTACTGCAGGATTGATATGGGTCTTCGGAATTGGTCAATACATCTTTGGTAATCGATCTTTAAATGATATGTCTGAGATGTTTTCAACAAACAATGGTCATGACGGCCGTACAGCATTGTCTGAAGCTGAACGTGCTCAATTTGAAGCTGATCTCACACGGCATAATGAAGCTCAAGATGCACTTAAAGACCTTAAAGCTGCTGAGAAAACCAATCACTTGGAATGGCTTAAATGGGATGAAAGAAAGAACACCTTTGACATTCAAAAAAGCCAGCAGAGTCAAGCCGAGGCAGTGGAGAAACAAACGTATCCGTTCCTGGGACAAGTTGATATCACTTATTGGCCGGAACTATATTTGACACTTCGCCATATGTTATCACGTTTTGAGGAAAAAACGATACTTATTGAGGAACGTACAGCCACAGAACAGAAATCCTATGAACTTCATTCTCAGGCATCCGCATTTTATAAAGAAAAGGGCTGGCCTTTTTCAAAGGAGAAAACAAACGTTGCGGCTGAGTTGTCAGCTTATCTTGACGAACAACGCAATATAGAAAATCGGATTGATTCTTACATTGTTTCCATAGAAGATCATCAAACCGCTCTTGATGCACTTAAGGAAAAAATGCAAACGTATGAGAATGAGCAAGCACAATTGTTTAGACAAGCCGGGGTGTCAGAGGAAGAAGACTTTTGGGAAAAGGCAAGCAAATTTGAATCCAAACAACAGTTAAAGCATCATTTGAAAAGTATTACGGACCAGTTATCGAATCGTTTTTCCAAGGAAGAACAGCATTATTTGTATACTGAAGCTTCACGTGACGAAAAGAAATGGCAGCAGGAATTCGAAGTTTTGCAGGTACAGCAGGAAGGGTTGGAAGAGAGGCTCGAACAGGAACGTTCAAACCAATCGCAGTTGTACGCTGAATTGAAGCAAATGGAATCCGCTGAAACCTTATCCCAACGCCAACATCAGTTTAACAGTGAGCAGGAGGAATTAAGAAGACAAGCTGAGAGATGGGCGGTGCTCGCAACTGCAAAAGGTGTGCTTAATGACGCTAAGCGCACGTTTCGTGAGAAGTATATGGATAAAATAATGCGCCAGACAACGTTATACTTTAAGACTTTAACGGACGGGCGATATTCAAATGTGTTTGCTCCTGAAAAGGGTGAACTGTTTCGTGTAGAACAGCAGGATGGTATGCGCTTTAATGTGACAGAATTATCTCAAGGCACCCTTGATCAGTTATATGTCTCTTTGCGGCTTGCGATCGGCTCTGTTATAAGCGATGCACACAATTTTCCTTATATGATTGACGATGCCTTCGTTCACTTTGACGCAGTTCGTACGCGTCAGGTGCTGGGTCTACTTCAAAAAATCAGCTCACAACAACAAATTATACTATTCACCTGTAAAAAAGAAATTGTACAAACTGTTAAAAAAGAAAAGACAGTTTACTTGAACGAATCCGTTCGCATTGCTAATAATTTAGTGATAGAATAGCTTTAGCAAAATTTATCAGGTGTGATGGAGGGGTGGCAAGTGACTGAACAGCATGAGAAGGACTGGGAATTGTATGAAGAGAAAATTGAGAAGTTCATACAAGTGATCGCTAAAAACATGAATTTATACGGAATCACATCGTCTATTGGCAGATTATATGGCGTCCTGTACTTTTCCGGTGACCCGATGACACTTGATGACATGCGCGATGCACTTCAGATGAGTAAAACAAGCATGTCTACAGGAGTCAGAACGTTGTCAGATATGAAAATGGTGGAATCAACATTCCGGCGCGGCATCCGTAAAGATTTATATCAGTCTGAAGAGGATTGGTATAAATCATTTACATCTTTATTTGGCAATCGTTGGCGTCAATATACGGAATCCAATATTGAAGAGGCGGACGAGACGATTGCAGAGCTTCGCACAATCAGCGAACAAACGAGAGATGAACGTTTGCAATCTAAAATTGACCAGGATATAGAACGTCTCGAATATGCCCGCAACTATTATGAATGGCTTATGGAGTTTATCCATGTCATAGAATCAGGCAAGATATTCGAATACATTCCAAAAAAATAGACATGCATGTTCAGGGGGAGGAACGGCATATGAAAAAAGGTATCGGCCATCACCAAGTAGGAGAATCATTTGATGATTTTCTCCTGATTAAAGACGCTGCAAAGGGCGTTGCGAGTAATGGAAAACCCTTCATGACGCTGATTTTATGTGATACTTCGGGAGACATTGAAGCAAAACTGTGGGATGCAAAAACAGAAGACGAAACAACTTATACTCCGGAAACGATTGTGCGTATCAATGGCGAAATCACTCAATTCCGCGGTCGATCTCAATTGAAAATTATGTCGATACGTCAAGCTCAAACAGCAGAGGGCGTTCAAGTGGCTGATTTCATTGAAAAAGCACCTGTAGAAAAGGATGAACTTGCAGAAAAACTTACTGAAGCGATTTTTGAAATGCAAAATCCGGTTTTACAGCGACTTGTCCGAGCTTTTCTTAAAAAGCATCAGAACGATTTATTGCTATATCCCGCAGCGGCGAAGAACCACCATGAATATGTGTCAGGACTTGCGCATCATATCGTGAGCATGCTGGCAATTGCCAAAGAACTGCATCGCCTGTATCCTGAAGTGAATAAAGATTTGTTGTATGCAGGGATCATACTTCATGATCTTGGAAAGTTGAAGGAATTGTCGGGAACGGTGACGACAACATATACCCTTGAAGGAAAGTTAATCGGACATATTCCCATGATGGTGGAAGATATCGGGCGCATGGCTGAACAGCTCCAGATTGAGGGAGAAGAAGAAGTCCTTATTCTTCAGCATATGGTTTTGTCACATCATGGGAAAGCTGAATGGGGCAGTCCGCGTCCTCCGCTTGTAAGAGAGGCTGAATTGCTGCATCTCATTGATTTGATCGATGCAAAGATGAATATGCTGAATAGAGCACTTGATAAGGTGAAGCCAGGAGAGTTTACAGAGCGGCTGTTTCCACTTGATAATCGCTCCTTTTATAAACCAGTATTTGATTAACATTAGTCCGCTGTAAATTATAAAAACAGGTTATTTTCTTACATGCTTGTTCATATAAATGAGAACAGAAGCCGTGGACAAGGGAGGGAATAACATGCTGTTAGGTTTACCCTGGTGGATCTATATGGTGATTGCTTTCATTTTTTTCAGTGGGTATATGACGTTTCGAGCAATCCGAGCAGAAAAACAGTTGGAGCAACAGTATATTGAGCGTGAAGGCAGTATTTTTATGGAACGTATGGAATATGAACGATTGATGAGAAAAGAAGAAAGAAATGAAGCTTTGGTGCACGAAGCCGAACAAGAACAACATATCTATGAACAAGACAACGAACGTCAAATTGAAGCAGAAAACATGAAAGAAGATAAAGAACAACAACGCCAACAAGTCTCGGTTTGATCTAATACCACCTTACAATCGACACAAACTGCGAACTAATGAAAACTTGAATGACTGCTTCTGGCAACTAACCACCACAATGAGAGAATCGTGATTTGCGCTGCGGGAAGTCGCTTTCCGCGGGCACGGCCTTAGCCTCCTCGAGGAAAACCACCTCTGCGGGGTCTTCGGACTCGTGCTGTTCCCGCAGGAGTCGACTTCCCTCCGCTCCAATCACTTTATGTTCTTTCAGTGACTTGGACGGTTCTACTTAAGAAATCAGGTATGAACGTGAACACTTCTTGGGCCGCCCACTGACAGGTGAGGTTCCTTATTAGTCATAATCTTGGCTTACTATGAGATTTATTTCCGTTAATGTTTTTCAATCCCTATATGCTGATTCACACTTTCAACCGTTCTACCCACGAAAGCGAGAAGGAAGGTCGACACTTCTCACTCAGCTCGGGGAAAACACGGAGACTCCCGTGGGAGCAAAAGCCTAGATGAGACCCCACAGCGCGCAGCGCGAGGAGGCTCATCAGCGCCCACTGGACGCGGAGTGTTTTCCCCGAGCGGTTGCCATTGGCAGTCATAAAATCCCAAATTAGATCTAACTAGTTAGTTCGCAGTTTACTTAAATTGTGCATAAAAAAAGGTTCATCTCATGGATGAACCTTTTTGTTTGGTGTTATTTTTCGTCTTTATTTTCTTTGTCTTGTTCTTCTGGCGCTTTTTGGTCTGAGTTTGATTTAAATAAATCTTCATCAATGCCCTCTGCTTTAACCTTCACATCTGCTTCTTCCATGATTTTATCAAGTTTTTCTTGTGCTTTTTGCATGTCGACTTTTTCATTTAAAAGCGCGCGACGAATGTCTTCTTTATTGTCTTCCAGTGAACCGACTTCTTCTTCTTTTTCTCGTTTATCATTTACTTTAATGATATGGAAACCATGAGATGTTTCGACTGGATCACTGATTTTACCTTCTTCAAGGTTCAGAACTGCCTCTTCAAATTCAGGCACCATACGCTGTCCTTGTGGGGCAGTTACACCGACTGAGAAATATCCAAGATCTCCACCGTTTTCAGCTGATCCCTGATCTTTTGAATATTCTTTGGCCAGCTTAGCAAAGTCCGCACCATCCTCAAGCTTTTTCTTTACTTCTTTTGCAGTTTCTTTATCTTCAACAAGAATGTGCTGGGCCTTGATTTCCTTTTTCATTAGTTCGTACTGCTTTTCGATTTCTTTATCGGTAATTTCAATATCCTCTGATGCAGCAGCTTCACGTAGCATGCTTGTATACATCAGGCGACGAAAGTTTTCTTCATCTCCGAATCCCTGTTGCTGAAGGAGCATAGGGAATTGCTCACCGTACTGTTCTTTCATTTTATCAACTTCTTCGTCGGCATCTTCTTGCGTAACATCCTCATATTTATCGCTAAGAACCTTGACTTCAATCATTTCCCGGAGAACATCCTCTCCGTAACGGTCCTTTAATTCATCGTAAAATTCACTTTTAGTAATATTTCCTGCTTCTGTTTCAACGACTGCTTCAGAATCATCGTTGCTGCATGCCCCCAGTGTGAAAAGTGAGGTTGTTGCAACTGCTGCAATAAGTACCTTTTTCATATGTTACACTCCTAATTTAAATGTGTTTTTAGTACAACCATTAGTTAATATATCACATCTAATGTGAAAAAATATAGCGTGTTTAATGATTTCCACACTTTTAATATTAAACAGTCACATTTATAACCCTGACGTATGAGGATAAAAGCAAGATTAAAATCATGATATTTATAAAGCGGAAAAATGTTTTTTGTTTAGCTGGCTTCAATTCCATTTTTAGGCAAAAATTTTGTGTGAGTGTATTAAAAATGAAAAAGACTACAAAAGCATACACTAAAAAAATAATCTCCATACTGATCCCCCGATGCTAAGCAGTAATACGATTTGATTTGCCAAGCGTCTTTCTACAACCTCTACTTTATCAAAATTAACCCTCAGTGGAAAGTGGTAAGTATGATCAGCATGATCTGATCAGTTCATTCATTGGATTCTGAGCTATAAGTAAAGGTTCTGTCATAACAAAATGACAGAACCCGAAATACTTTTATCTAGACATTTTTACAAGGATATCTAAATCATTCGCACCATTTTCCACAACGGCTGATTTGGGTGCTCTTAAAATGTGGACAATATAGACAAAATCTCTGAACGACACCCCAATATGAAGCGCAGTAAACACGAGAGCATACGCAAATAAAGACGGGGATGCCAGACTCAAGGCCAATCCGGGGATTGTTATTAAGAGTGTTGGGAGAAGCATGATCGCCAATGCTAATTTTTTTGACAAATAGCTTCCCGAATAGCAGTGAAACGTTGGCAGACATTTAACGCGTGTTTTATATTTAATTTTTACAGGCTTATTTGTAATAAGAAGCGGCAGTATATGAGCCAGTGAATGCAGTGTGGGCAGCATAACAAGTGCCAAAATGAATAAAACCATACCTTGGTCGGCAATTGTATCTGTTCCATGAATCATAGAAACTGGCACAAACAAAATAATAAAAGAGCCTAACCCGATTAATGAAGACATTAAATATAATCGGTTGCTCCCATAATCTTTCTCAATATTAATCGACTTCCAGCAATTCATTTTGATCACCCCTGTTATCCTACATAGTTCTGACTTTGAAATCTTAATGAATCATAGTATGTTTTAAGCAAAAAAGCAATAGGTTTTTACCCATTTTTTCATACTTTTTCTCGACATGTTTCAACTTTGATTCATTATGTTTCAGGAAGCAGATCATAACAGGTTTTTTAGGTAGTTATAGGTACAAAAAAAGCACCCTTTTTAGGTGCCATTTTCTGTAGGTTATTCACTGGCTGAAATGTTTCGTAACTGACTGAAGCTGTCTTTAATGTTGTGGTGAAAATCGATCATTTGTTCAAGTTGTTTTAGAGTAGAAGGATTGAGATCTTCGTGTTGGGTGGTATCTTTTATATGCATTAAGGCTTCTTTCTGGTTTTGCGTAGCACTGACCCATTTTTGTAAATAAGCATCCATGAATATATTAAACAGGGGGAAGCAGCCTGATATAAATCTTTTCGTTCTCCTTTTTTCCATACACGTGTCACCAATTTTAGATCTAACAGACCTCGGACGCCATTGCTCATTGATGTTCTGCTTTTTCCGATGGCCTCACTCATCTCATCTAATGTTAATGGTCTGTCCTCTAAATACATATATGCGAATAAACGGGCTTCCAGTGTTGTCAGGCCAAACAGTTCAGCGGTTTTGGCAAACTCCATTATAATCTGATCAGAAACAGTCTCTTGTGTATATCGAAACATATTAACCTCCTAAAAGCCATGCTAATATAAGGTTACACGAAAGTGATCTTTTTTAAAAATAGGCATTTGAATAGTATATAGAAGCATAAGCAAGGAAATAAAAGGATAATCCTTTATAAGTTCGTACAGTATAAACTGAATGGATTATACGTACAAAAACAATGGTATTTACTGTTTGAGTTATATAGTGCTTTAGGTATATAGTAGTATAGTGATATAAAGAGTTGATAAAGTTTGTGGGCGTTGCGAATAATTGTTAACCTTAAATGCATGGTCTATAAAACAGCTCGTAAATAAATAAATAATGCATATGTCCCATGTCCATTGGTGAATATAAGCGTAATGTTTGTCATCTGCTAATGGATTTTGTATGTTGTATCATGTGGTTTTTTTGGGCATATGACAAAAGAAAATTAAGAGAGGTGACAACGTGAGCGAGATTAAGGTTGAAAAATTAACCAAAGTCTTTGGCAGGCAACCTAGCCGTGCTCTTGAACTTTTAGAGCAAAACAAAACCAAAGAAGAAATTTTGCAAGAAACCGGCATGACGGTCGGTGTCAATCAGGCCTCTTTCGAAGTAAAAGAAGGGGAAATTTTCGTTATCATGGGTCTGTCAGGTAGTGGTAAATCCACGCTTGTAAGACTATTGAATCGTTTGATTGAACCGACAGCCGGAGAAGTTTGGGTAGGAGACAAAAATGTCACGAGTATGAAGAAAGAAGAACTTCGTGATCTTCGCCGTAAAAAAATGAGTATGGTATTTCAGAATTTCGCTTTACTTCCACACAGGACCATTATGGAGAATGCGGAATATGGATTGGAAATTCAAGGCGTTGATAAAAGTGAACGAAGTAAAAAAGCGCAAGAAGCCTTGGAAATGGTTGGTCTGGGAGGCTATTTGGATAAGTATCCAACAGAGCTTTCAGGCGGTATGCAACAGCGTGTCGGTCTTGCACGAGCGCTTGCAAACGATCCAGACATATTATTAATGGACGAGGCGTTCAGTGCCCTTGATCCACTAATACGGAAAGACATGCAGGATGAGTTGCTGGACTTGCACCAATCTGTCGGAAAGACTATCATCTTTATCACACACGATCTTGATGAGGCTCTTAGAATTGGTGATAGAATCGCACTCATGAAAAACGGAGCAATCGTACAGATCGGTACGGCAGAAGATATTTTGATGGATCCTGCCAATGATTATGTCGAACGTTTCGTTGAGGATGTTAACTTGGCTAAAGTTCTTACTGCATCACACATAATGAAACGTGCAGAAAATATAACGCCTGACAGAGGCCCGCGTGTGGCACTGGAAATCATGCGTGAAGAAGGCATTTCAACACTTTACGTAATTGATAAGAAGAAGAAACTTCTCGGGTATATCTCTGCTGATCAAGCTTCAGAGGCAGTGAAAGAAAAGAAATCGGTTGAAGATGTCATGTCGACCGATGTACCAACAGTAGCTCCGGATACATTGCTCACAGATCTGTTTGAATCTGCAGCGACATCAAATGTTCCACTGGCTGTAGTTGATGAAGAAAACAGACTTCAGGGCATCGTTGTAAAAGGTGCCATCATGGGCGGCATGGCCGGTGATGAAAAAATAATTAACGGAAATGGGGTGACAGATCATGGATGAACCATTGTTGCCAAAGCTTCCGTTGCAAGACTGGGTTGAATCATTTGTTGATTTTCTTACAGATACGATCGGTCCTGTATTTGATGGTATATCATCTTTTATCGGGACATTGTCAGAAGGGCTTGTATGGTTATTATCAATTGGGGAAATCCCTTTTGCACCGTATATACTCATTGCCCTAATTACTATTTTGGCATGGTGGGTAGCAGGCTGGAAAGTTGGTCTGTTTGCACTGATTGGTCTCGAGTTGATTAACAATCTTGGATATTGGCCGGAGACAGTGGATACACTAGCACTTATTTTCATGTCGGTCATATTTTCTATTGTAATTGGTGTCCCTATTGGGATTTGGATGTCCCAAAAAGGATCCGTCCAGGCGATTATCACACCGATACTGGACTTTATGCAGACAATGCCTGCATTCGTATACCTGATACCTGCCGTTGTGTTCTTCGGGCTTGGTGTCGTGCCTGGCGTCATTGCAACAATTATATTCTCGATGCCGCCAACAGTCAGATTGACAAACCTCGGTATACGCCAAGTTGATGAAGAATTGATTGAAGCTTCCAGTGCATTTGGGTCAACAACAGCCCAAAAACTGAGCAAAGTACAAATCCCGCTTGCAATGCCGAATATTATGGCAGGGATTAACCAAACGATCATGCTTTCTCTATCAATGGTCGTTATTGCTTCTCTAGTAGGGGCACCTGGTCTTGGTGAAATTGTTTACCGGGCTGTAACACAAGTTAGAATCGGTCTTGGATTTGAAGGTGGTCTGGCACTTGTTATAATTGCTATGCTTCTGGACCGAATCACACAAGGTGCCAATAAGTAATGCGCATGACTCTATGTGCCGGATCTATAGCCGGCACATAGGGATTGCATATATATTAAATTTTAGGGGGTAATTAGTTTATGAACAAAAAGTTCAATCTTAAACTGACAGCTTTTGCTTTGATCTTAATGCTGTCGATGCTGCTTGCAGCTTGCGGTGGCAATAATGCTGAGGAAGACGGGACAAATGACACATCCGGAAACAATAACGATTCCGGAAATGATAATGGAGAACTTGCCATCGGCCAGGAAGACCTGACATTACCGTATGTTGCTTGGGCAAGAGAAACACTCAGTACGTACATGCTGGCAAACCTGCTTGAACAAGTTGGCTACAATGTAGATGTCAAACAAGTAGAAGCAGGTCCAATGTTCTCAAGTGTTGCTGATGGTTCAGCTGATTTCCATACATCTGCATGGCTGCCTGCAACACACCAGTCTTATTGGGAAAAGTATGAAGGCGACATCGTAAAGGTCAACCAAGTACTTGATAAAGCACCACTTGCATTGGTCGTTCCAAGCTATGTTGATGGCATCAACACAATGGAAGATTTAAAGAATAACGAAGAGTTCGGTGAATCAGTAGATTGGAAGATTACGGGTATTGACCCTGGTGCCGGAATTATGCAGAATACTGAAAAGGCACTGGAAGAATATGGCCTTGACAAATGGGAGCTGACAACAAGTTCAGAAGCTGCTATGCTTGCTGAATTGCAGTCTGCAATAAAAGATGAAAAGCCAATTATCGTACCATTGTGGAAGCCACACTGGGCATTCGGTGATATGGATCTGAAAATGCTTGAGGATCCAAAAGAAATCTACGGCGGTGAAGGTGACCAAATTTACACTGTAGCACGCAGTGGACTTGAAGAAGATGCACCGAGAGCATACAAAGTACTCGAGCAATATGACGAAACGTATGATATGCTCGATAGCATGATGCCTAAAGTCTATGTTGAAGACCAGGATCCAGAAGACGTTGTTCAAGAATTTATTGACAACAACCCTGATCTGGTTGATGAATGGCTTGATGGTGTACCAACAGAATAATGATATAAAGAAAACTGCCCGATTTACCGGGCAGTTTTTTTATGCTTCGTTTTTCTTTTGGACGTTTTCTTCAAGCTCTTTTAAGCTGGCTTCAATTTGTTTTAAGTATTCCTGAATATTTTCCTGATGGGGTTCAACGGCTGTTTTCCATTCCTCAATGGATTCTTTCATTTCATTAGTAAGATTTTTAATGAGTGTAACGCCTTCTTTTGAAGTGTCAGAGATTTGCTGTTTCAGACGAACGCTATCTTCTTTTAGTTTTAACATGAGCTCTTTTAGGTCAGTGCCTTGCTCTTTTGCTCTTATGCGCAAGTCTCTTCCTGAAGAGGGGGTCATTAATAGTGTTGCAGCAGCACTAACGGTTCCGCCTATTAAAAAACCCAGTAAGATTGATTTGCTTTTTGCCATATTCTTGCACACTCCTTCATTTTGGTTATATATGTGTGTACCTCGTTAGTACCTACCAATAAACATTGTCATAAATGGTTAAAAAAATCCTCTGACAAAAGCCGTGCCAGAGGATTTGTGTATTGTTTGTTACTGTCAGGAAACGGGTATTGGCTGCCGTTTCAGAATGCCTTGCACAACTGGATAGATGACCGCCATTACGATTGTATTCACCACTGCAGCTGGTAAGACTACAGTTGCAAACATGGGAATAAATGCGCCTTCCATCAATCCAACAATAAATAATGCTACTGAGAGAAAGATCGATCCGCTGACAATGGTTCCCAAAGCCGTTAGAACAGGTGCACTGATATGGCCGTTAATCTTATTTCGTACCAGTAAAAACAAACCAAAAAACACAAAGGCTGTAATTGGTTTATCAATTAAGTTGGAGATTTCTCCACCTGGCACTGTTGTGGTTAAAGCAGACATAATGCCAGTAACGATAGACAGGAGCACCACATACTTTGCTTTTGGAAATATCATAATCCCCAAAAACATCATTGCCAGAAGCATATCCGGTCTCATTCCAAACAGAATTGGCGGTGCAACGGCGTGCAGTACGGCTCCCATACTGACCAACAGCGACATGACAATCAAAATCCTAATATTCATTTATACCTCTCCTCTGCTCAAGCTAAAGCTCGGCTAATGATTTTATCTCCCAACTGTACGCTCATCGTCAGTTGCGGAAACTGATTTCATTATAGCAGACTTTTCTAATAAAAAAAAGTATCAGTTTGAATTAAATATGCTTGTTGATTTCTGCTGCGATTTGCTGAAGGTCTTGTTGTGTATAGTCATCCTCGTGTGTAACCCAGCTCGGTTGGAAGCCATCGGCTGTGCCATATCTGGGCAATATATGGATGTGGTAATGGAATACAGCTTGTCCAGCAGCTTTTTCGTTGTTATTCAGTAAATTGATACCATCGGGCTTATAAGTCTCTTTAATGGCCCGCGCAATCTTAGGCACACGTGCAAAAAGTTCAGCAGCTACATCGTCAGAAGTATTATAAATATCCTTCGTATGCGTCTTTGGAATAACAAGTGTGTGTCCCTTTGTAACCTGACTGAGGTCTAAAAAAGCATACACATGCTCGTCTTCATACACCTTGGCAGAAGGCAGTTCCTGATCAATGATTTTACAAAAGATACAATCTTCATGACTCATTTACATCGACTCCTTGTATACAATTTGATGCTTCTATTGTAGCGATGAACACACCCATATGTAAAGCCAACACTTCAAACCCAGATATACATATCATCACCAACAAACAGCTTAGTCAGAGTTTAAGTAAATTGCGAACTAAAAAGCATAGTAGGTCAAAACCCATCAATGTATATAAGAGCACCGTGATTTGCGCTCCGGGAAGTCGCTTTAACTTTATAACAGCTCAAGTGCGACATCTGTTCAAGAAAACCACTTTCACAGTGTCTTCTTTGCCAAGGGGCCTGCAGGACGCAGGTCGTTCGATGTTGGCGCAGGACGCGCCGGTTTTAATCGAACATCCCCTGACGCCTCCTTGCCCCGGCAAGGGGTATGTCGACGTTGTCCGCAAAGGACGGTCTTAGTCGACGATCCTTAATATGCTCACTGTGGGGTCTTCGGACTCGTGCTGTTCCAGCAGGAGTCGACTTCCCTCCGCTCCAATCTCTCTATGTAATTCAGCGGCTTGGACGGTTCTGCACACGTATTAATATGGGACATTAACACGCTCTAACCAAGCTCGGGGAAAACACGGAGACTCCCGTGGGAGGAGAAGCCTCGGTGAGACCCCGGAGGTCGATAGACCGAGGAGGCTCAGCAGCGCCCACTGGACGCGGAGTGTTTTCCCCGAGCGGTTGCCAGAGGCAGTCATTTCAGGCTTTCTCTGGTTCGAAGTTTGTGTCTAGTATGTATTAAAAAAAACAGGCTGATCCGGGTTTTAGGCGGACCAGCCTGCTGGGTGAAGAAAGAGGATGAATGCTGTCTACAGTATCCAATGTCGGGGACCGGTAAACAAATTGTTAAATCGCGTGCTTGGTTTTACACCATTAAGCTTTTTAACGGACTTGCCTACGTGCACCTTTTACCAGTGATCTCTTGCGGGAGATGGGTACTGGCAAAATGGTTATATCATTGAATTGTCGATCGCAAACACCTCATTTTGTGGTTGACCACAAGTCATGGTTGGTGATGCTGTGCAACTCATCCTCCGTCTTCAATACCTATTGTGGACTGAAGGTGTTTCTTTTATACACGAATAACAAAAAAATTTTAGATGAACAAAGGTGCTTTGATATATGCGATTAATGAATTGATATATTTTGGCATATATTAAATAACGTGATAAGATTTGATTCAAAGGAATAAGATTGGGGGACGCATTGTGGAGCCGCTTTTGAATGTTAAGCAATTACACGGGGGATACACACATAAAGACGTTTTGCACGGTATTTCCTTTCAAATATACCCTGGTGAGATCATTGGTTTAATCGGTTTGAACGGGGCAGGTAAAAGCACAACCATCAAACATGTTATTGGGATGATGGAGGCAAAGAGAGGAACCATTGAAGTAAAGGGGCAAACGTTTAAAGACCACCCTGAATCCTATCGGCAGCATATGGCTTACATACCGGAAATGCCCATTCTGTATGATGAGATGACTTTATATGAGCATTTGAAACTAACCGCAATGGCATATAACGTGTCAGAAGCTGATTTCGAAAAAAGGTTGCCACCACTATTAAAGGAATTTCATATGGAGAAACGGCTTAAGTGGTTTCCGGTTCATTTTTCTAAAGGGATGAGGCAAAAAGTCATGATCATGTGTGCTTTTTTGATTCAGCCTGATTTATATGTTGTGGACGAGCCTTTTGTTGGTCTAGATCCACTTGGGATACAATCTTATTTGGAAATGATGGATCAAATGAAGGAACAAGGAGCTGGAGTGCTGATGTCCACCCATATTTTGGCGACAGCAGAAAAATATTGTGATCGATTTGTGATTCTGCATGAAGGATCGGTTAAAGCGATTGGAACGATGGAGAAGTTACGTTCTGATTTTCATATGCCTGGTGCTTCACTTGATGATTTATATGTGCAGCTGACAAAGGAAGATAGCCATGTTTGATGCACATGATTTTTTTAAAAAACGTTTTTCAGGTCATTTGAAAGAAATCAATCGTTATTTACGGTACATACTTAATGAGCATATTGTGTTTGCGATGCTGTTTTTTGTTGCGGCTCTTGCCTTTTACTATCAGCAGTGGCTGAGTAACCTACCTGAAGATTTTCCTACAGCTTGGGTGTTGGGGCTTGTATTTGGGATAGTGGCCTCTCTAAGCCCTGTGCAGACACTTTTGAAAGAACCTGATCTTGTTTTCTTGACACCAGTCGAGCACTTGATGGGACCTTATTTTCGTAACAGTCTTATCTATAGCTTTGTGATCCAGCTTTATCTTGTTTTGATTGCGGCAGCAGCGCTTGGACCGCTATATTTCCACACTTATCCTGAACGTGGCACGAAGATGTATTTATTGATCGTGGTTGTGCTGCTTATTTTTAAAGGCTGGAATTTGCTAGCCAACTGGTGGATGCTAAAGATACGCGATGTCAGCGTGCGGAGAATTGACACTGTTGCAAGACTGATCCTTGGTATTGCAATCTTTTATTTTCTTATTGATGGCAATGTGCTGCTTGCTGGTGTATCGACTTTGCTTTTTATGATTGTCTTTCTTTATGATTGGCGTGTCTCGAGCCGGCAAGCTGGTGTTGCTTGGGACATACTTCTTGAAAAAGACCAGATGCGAATGCAAGCTTTTTACCGTTTGGCCAACATGTTTACTGATGTGCCACATTTGAAAACCCGCATTAAAAAAAGACGGTGGGTGGCACGTTTTGCTGCAAAAGTTTCATGGGGGCAAGATCAGACGTATGATTATTTATACCGTCTGACGTTTGTGAGAAGCGATTATTTTTGGATGTATTTGCGGCTTGTTATTATAGGAGGGGTTGCCGTCTGGGCGGTCCCAAATATATGGATGAAGATTATTTTTACCCTATTGTTTCTTTATTTAAGCGGTTTTCAAATGATGACCTTATTCCATCACCATAGAACTGTTATGTGGCTGGATTTGTACCCTGTTCGGACTGAACTTCGCAGCCGCGCACTCCTCAGACTTTTAAGAAAGCTGGCTTATTTACAGACGGTGCTGCTGGTCATTGCAGCTTTAATCAGCAGCAGTGGCGACTGGCTGACAGCTTTAAGTGTGTTAGGGGTTGGAATTGGGTTTAATGTCTTATTTAACGAAGGTTATGTCCGCAAAAAAATGTATGCCTAATTAAGAGAACCCTCCAGATTGTCCTGGAGGGTTCTGTGCATTATTTATTCTGATAAGCAAAATAGGCACTGATAAGCGTTTTTGCAGCGATGGGCATGGCGCGTTCATCAAAGTTGAATCTAGGATGATGATGCGGATATTCATTTCCTTCAAGTAGGGCGCCTGTAAAGAAGTATGCTCCTGGTTTTTCCATGACGTAATAGGCGAAATCTTCGCCACCCATAACCGGGCGTACTTCATTACGCGTGTGAATTTCTGCAATGTTTTTACTTGATTCGAGAACAAGCTCAGCTTCATCTGCGTTATTTACGAGCGGGGGATAGCCCTTGAAGTAATCCAATGTACATTCGGCATTATGTGTTGTGCTGAGCCCCTTAGTGATTTTTTCCATTTCATCTATGACAAGCGCCTGTACGTCAGGATTTAGGTACCTAACTGTTCCGACAATACGTGCTTTATCGGCAATGATATTAAAGGCATCTCCTGCTTCAAATTGCCCCACGGTCACTACAGCTGTTTCCAAAGGATCCAGACGTCTGCTGACAATATGCTGTAGCTGTGTAATAAGCTCGGTCCCAATTACTATTGCATCTTTGGTTTCGTGAGGATATGCGCCATGTCCGCCCTGTCCTTGAACTGTAATTTCAAACCGGTCTGCACCTGCCATGAATACGTCTTTTGAGGTTTCGAGTACACCGAGCGGCGTTGTGGCCCAGAGGTGTGTTCCAAACACAGCATCTACATCATCAAGTGCACCAGATTCTACAATTGGCTTTGCTCCACCGGGCGCATATTCCTCCGCATGTTGATGTAAGAATACAATTGTGCCTGGCAAATCTTCTTTATGAGCTGTCATGACTTTCGCGAGTGCAAGCAATGTAGATGTATGGCCGTCATGCCCACAAGCGTGCATAACACCATCGACAGTTGATTTGTACGGTACATCTTTTTCGTCTTGAATGGGAAGCGCATCAAAATCTGCCCTTAATGCAATTGTTTTTCCTGGTTTGCCGCCTTTGAGCCGCGCAATCACACCATTTCCTCCCACATGAGTTTCATACGGAAGGCCAAGCTCTTCATAGAACGCAGCAATATAAGCTGCTGTTTTTGTTTCTTGAAAAGACAATTCCGGATGCTGGTGCAAGTATCTGCGCCGCTCAACCATTTCCGGATACATCGCTTCAATCTCTTTAAAAATTCCCTGCAACATCATACATCCCCCAACTGATTTTCCAACATTATAACACGCAACAACCACTTTGTCTTGACAGTTTAGAATATGAAAAAGATACATACAACAGAAATTAAGTAAACTGCGAACTAACCAGGCAGATTTTATGACTGCCTCTATATGTTAAACGAGCACCGTGATTTGCGCTCCGGGAAGTCGCTTTCCGCGGGCACGGCCTCAGCCTCCTCGCTCGCAAAAACCGCTCACTGTGGGGTCTTCGGACTCGTGCTGTTCCCGCAGGAGTCGACTTCCCGGAGCTCCAATCACTCTATGTTAATTGAATGCTTGGACGATCCTATTCAAGAAAACAAGTAAAAACGAGAAAACTCTTAAGTAATTAGTACTAAGTCCATTCATACGTATTATTCCCAATTCAGACGTAATCTTGGTTTACTTATGAACATTTATTCCGTTTATGAGTGATTTTCAGCCCCTATATGCGCTTCAACCGTTCCGCCCAATAAAGCAAGAAGAAATGAACACCACTCACCTAGCTCGGGGGAAACACGGAGACTCCTACCATGAAAATTAAATCTCTTAAGAATCGCAAAAAGACAATATTTAAGTAGACGCAGCTCATGTTTTTTAAAAAAACTAAGATGAGAGCGTCGCTGTATTGGTGCATTTAGGTTAGTAAGATAATGTGTTCTTGATCTCCTTCCTAAGACATACGGCATCCGTTATTTATTAAGGCTGGCGCAACAACCAGAATAGGGTTAATCTACCATGAGTGCTTCCCGAATGGGAGCAACAATAAGTGATGCGCCGTGGTCGAAGGAGTCAGACTGCGGGTAGGGCTCTAAGGCACCAAGGAGTATCGACCTTCCTCATCCAGCCGTAGCACTAGTATCGCCACCCTACATCTATTTTCATCCCCTTGTGGTGTATAGCGCTTTTCGCGATACATGGTTGACTGTGGGAGAAAAAGCCTAGATGAGACCCCACAGCGCGCAGCGCGAGGAGGCTCATCAGCGCCCACTGGACGCGGAGTGTTTCCCCCGAGCGGTTGCCAGTGGCAGTCATAAGTTAGTTCGCAGTTTGGGTCGATTGTGTCTTATAGATCAGGGGAAAGGGGTGGGTTTTTGAGTGAAAAAGCCTGCGTCGACTGTGTCGCGCAGGCTTTGGAGATTGGTATTGTGTTTAGCCGCTGATTCTTGGATCGTCGAGCAGGCGTTGCATTTCTTCTTTATGGTGGGTTTCATCTGCAATGATATCTTCCAGTTTAACAACGAGCTCTGTCAATTTAAGTGCTTCAGCTTGCTGTTTGCGTTTCTCATACCGTTCGATCGTTGCTTTTTCAGCCTTCATGACTTCCTCAAGCAAGTCTTTTACCTCTGTTACTTGCGGTGGTTGGGCAGCAGTTGTTGTTGGGGTGCCGCCAAGTGATTTGATTTTTTCGGACAGATAAAGCGCATGTCCGAGTTCATCAGAAACTTCATCCTCGAAAAATGGTTTTAACGCAGACCGGTATAATCCGGATACCACAGCGGCACTGTATGTGTATTGTATGGCTGCACCATACTCACCGCTTAAATCTTCATTCAAACCTTCAATGAGTTCTTCCATTTGTTTGTCCATCTTAATATCACACCTTTTTAATCATTGTTTTGTTCTACTAAGATATGTTCCCCGAAAAATGTGTTTTAAAACACGTGGATGCGGTATGATGGAAAGAGATTACTTTCAGGAGGAATGCTGAATGAAACGTACACAAATGAGATGGTTCTTACTCATTCCTGTGCTGATTCTTTCAGGGATATGGATAGCGGAGCTCGTCTCAGACCAAGTGCCATTTATAGATCAATGGACACGCGGACCAGTAGAGGTTGTTGCATCGACACCTGTATATTCATTTTTTCGTTTTATGACAAACTTTGGTTCCTATTTTTTTATGTTTCCGTTTACAATTGTCATGGCTATCTTCCTTGTATTTATGTACCGCGATTGGATTCAGCCTATCTTCTTTGCCGGGGGCACACTTTTAGCCAACCTCACCAATAAAGGCATTAAACATCTAGTTCAAAGAGAACGCCCAAGTATTTTGGAAGCAGCTAATGCGGAGGGGTTTAGCTTTCCATCGGGACACGCTATGATCTCCCTCGTGGCATATGGATTGCTGATGTATTTTATCGCTAGAAAAATACAGACGAAAACGACTGCGATCGCTGTTCAAGTTACATTTGTCTTATTGATTGGCCTGATTGGCATCAGCCGTTATTTTATTAATGTCCATTATCTGACGGATGTTGCAGCAGGGTTTGTATTCGGCTATCTAATCTTTCTCGGCCTCACGCACTTATATGAACATATCGAAGAAAGAAGAACTCAGTCTTAAGACGGAGATAAAAAGAGACTGAGGGTTGTTTCACACGTGCCGGAGGTCATATATAATGAAAGCAGAGTTTATGTTAAGCGTTGGAAAGGGTGGGGAATGTGAGAGGACGATTTTTAACGAACCTGGTGGCTATTACATTAATTACGTTTGGTGTTTTGCTTGTACTGGCAAATGTTGGAGTCATTCAGTTCGACTTTAAAACGATTTGGCATCACTTTTATCCGGTTTTGTTTGTTGTCTTTGGCTTGAAATGGCTGATCAATGGCCTACGCAATAAAGGTGGCAGCTGGATTTTCGGGTCGTTGTTTTTGCTGGTGGGAATATTATTGTTATTGGACAGGTTTGATGTAATTGCATTTGGGTTTGAAGATATGCTGAAATTATGGCCGTTACTTATTATTTACATCGGGTTTTCCATGATTGGATGGCCATGGAAAAAAAAGGGACGCACGTTTGTTTACACTGAGAATGGAGAGAAGAAAGTGTTTCACCGCCATCGAAAAAGCAGCCGGTTTTCCATAGGGGATCACTCTTTTAATGAGGAAAATTGGACATTGACACCGATTGATTATCGTGATGCGGTTGGCGATTACTACATTAACATTGCGAAAGCGTTTATACCGGAAGAGGAAATTCCAATCAGGATAAATAACTGGGCAGGGGAGATTCAAATCTTGCTTCCAAAGGACGTTCCGTGTCGAGTCGATGCCAGTGTTAAAGCAGGCGAATTGATTGTGTTTGGGGAGGCTTTGGATGGCATTAATCGTTCACTGTTTTTCGAATCACCTGATTATGCAGATGCCACACGCAAGCTTGGTATGCATTTGAGAATGAAAGCCGGATCTATCCGTGTTGACCGGGTCTAAGGGGGTAAACCATGAAGAATTGGTTTAGCAGTATTCGATTCAGTTATATTCGTTCACATCTGTATACACTGTTTATGGTAACGGTTATACTATTGGCCTTTTTTCTGACCGTGCATGTACTCTTTGATCCGAACTGGCTCACGGCAACCGGGATTTTTAGTTTTATACTGGCTTATACCTTAATTGGGCTGATTGTTGCCATTTATTCTGGGTATAGGGCAGGTGGATATTTAAAGATGCAAATTGATGGTATTTCAGTGCTTGTGACACAGTTTGCTAACGGGAATTATGAATCGTCTATATATTCCAAGGAAAATAATGAGCTGGCTCGATTGAGTCTTGAATTGAATGAACTTGGTGGGAAATTTCAGCAGCAAGTGGAATCATTGCAACGTCTTGCTGATGAAAATGCGGAATTCACTAAGTCGGCACATAAAGCAGCGGTGATTGAAGAACGGCAACGATTGGCCAGAGATCTGCACGATGCCGTCAGTCAGCAGTTATTTGCCTTGACAATGATGTCAGAAGCAGCCTTGAAACAATTTGACCGTCATCCGGACATGGCAAAATCACAATTAGAGGAAGTAACGGCGGCCGGCCAACAGGCTCAAACTGAAATGCGCGCTTTACTCCTCCATTTGCGTCCGGTTTATTTGTCAGGTGATCCACTTCCAGTTGGTATTCACAAACTGGTTGAGGAGTTAAAGCAGAAATGTTATATCAATTTTCATCTGAAAATTGAAGAAGACCTCGGCTTGCCTGAATCAACCGAGGAGCATTTGTTTCGCATTATTCAGGAGGCGTTGTCCAACATACTTCGCCATGCAAACGCATCCAATGCTAAAGTAGTGATTGAAAACCGCCAACGTGAGGTTTATGTCCATATAGCTGATGACGGAGATGGTTTTAACGTTCGCGAAGACAGTACGCGCAAAACATCTTATGGCCTTAAGACAATGAAAGAACGAATAGGTGAGGTCGGAGGAACATTAAATGTCCGTTCAAGTAAGGGTGAAGGAACCTATATTGATATACGCATTCCAAAATCATCCGTGCTTAACGAGGGTAAAGAGGATTAGCGAACCATTTGTGGAGGGGAGAGATACAGATGATCCGATTGGTGGTTGTTGATGATCATGATATTGTAAGAAAAGGTCTTATTGCTTATTTACAGACAGAGGAGGAAATAGATGTAGTTGGTCAGGCTTCCAGTGGCAGAGAAGGAGCCGCTCTCATTATTAAAGAAAAACCTGATGTTGTGCTTATGGATTTAATGATGGAAGACGGAGACGGAATTGAGGCAACTGCAGAGGTCATGGCATATAATAGCACATGTAAAATTATTATACTTACAAGTTTTTATGATGACGATCAAGTGTTTCCGGCAATCGAAGCAGGTGCTTTCAGTTACATGTTAAAAACGTCTTCTGCCGCAGACATTGCCGAAGCGGTAAAAAAAGCGGCAAGAGGGGAGACGGTTATTGAACCAAAAGTAGCTGGTAAAATGATGACAAAATACCGTGATCAAGCGAAACAGCTTCATGAGGAACTGACACAACGAGAGCTGGAAGTCTTGCTTCTGATCGGTGAGGGTATGACCAACAAAGAAATTGGCGATCACCTTTATATTGGCATCAAAACGGTGAAAACGCACGTAAGTAATATTTTATCCAAGCTTGAACTGAGTGACCGCACTCAGGCAGCGGTGTATGTTCACAAAAAACAATTGCTTCAATAGCAGACCATAGCTCAGCTTTGTTTTTTGGAAGAGATCCTAGTATAATACAACTGAACAAAGAGGAGTGAATGGCATGGCCAAGCAGGATACAATATTGCTGGCGATATGGGTTCAAGCTCTGATTGCGAGCGCGGGCAGTTTGTTTTACTCTGAAGCGGTAGGGTTTGTCCCGTGTGAACTGTGCTGGGTTCAGCGTATATTCATGTACCCGCTTGTTGTGATCTACGGTGTCTCCGCATGGAAGAAGGATATCAGATTTGCCCCCTCAGGACTTATATTAAGTGTACTTGGGCTCATGGTATCTGTATTTCATTATTTAACACAGAAGATACCTTTCTTTCAGGCGGCAGGAGATGCCTGCGGGACCGTTTCATGCAGTGGTACATATGTGAATTATTTAGGATTTATTACAATACCATTTATGGCCGGAATCGCATTTATTGTCATTATTATTGGGCATATTCTGCTCATCAGAGGTTTCAAGGAGGACATAAGTTATGAAAAATAAAATGCTCGTTATTCTCGTTATCATCGCACTATTATTTGCAGCTTTATACTTTGTTGTAGACTATAGGGACAGATCAGCATCTGAAGATAATCCTTTTGGAAAAGATAAATTGGATCCGGCTACTATTGACCAGCTCGATGATCCTAATTATGACAATCAGATTATTCCCTCAGAACTTGATGAGAAGCTGGCAAATGAAGAAGATATTACAGTTTACTACTACAGCCCAAAATGCTCTTTCTGTATAAAAACTACTCCTGTACTTGTTGATGTGACAGAGGAGATGGATGTGGATGTGAAGAAGTTTAACCTGCTGGAATTTGAAAACAAAGCCATCCAATACACGCCAACATTAATTCATTATGAAGACGGAAAAGAAGTTGGTCGCCTTGTTGGAGAACATTCAAAAGACGAATTCCGCAACTTCTTTAATGAATATGTATTAGATGATGAATAAAAAAGGAACCGCTGACTGATTGATTCCAGTCAGCGTTTCTTTTATTCGTACATATTTAACACAAACCCGAATCCTAGTTAGTTCGCAGTCTACGGAAAATGTTGAGTATGTTGCTGGGTTAGTCTTGTACTTCGTCTGGATCGATCATGTGGTAGTGGGTCTGGAATGGGCGATCTGCGAAGTAGGCTGGATGTTTTGTGCCCTGATCAGCATGCGCAGCGGAGAAGTGATCAGATGTTTTCCAGTTCTCAAAGTCCGTTTCACTTGACCACTGTGTCAGCACAACATACGTACGTCCTTTGTCAGGCCGCAGAAGTCTGAAAGCAGAAAATCCCGGTACGCCTTCCATACGTTTTTTATTTTTCTTAAACCGATCTTCAAAAATTGGTCGACCTTCTTCAGTAACCGGAATGTTATTCATCACAACATATCCTTGTTTCTTCAATGTTCCCTCTTCAGCTATAATTTCATAGTCTCTGCCTGATTCGAACACACTTTTATCTTCGGACTCATAATAAACGGTGACATTTTTATTATTTTCCATATAATAAAAATGATGTTCTGGGTGCTGATCTATTAGATTCAATAAGAAATCGAGTGTGCCATTTGTCATATAGGCATGCATTTACTTCATCTCCTCTGTTTTCTATTATAACCATCAATGTTCCTCTAATTTCATTGTACCTCTTATTGTGCCAGGTTAGTCAAATAGATGCCTCTTACAATTGTCCCCTTTACGGATGAATGTCAAACTTTCACCCTTGCAGTTTTTGTCGTATACTGGAACGTATGAACGTATTCAGGAATGGTGGCCTTTATGAAAAAACGTACAAAAGAAAACAAAAAACGACCAATGACACCTAAGCGCATGTTAAAACTTTCAGGTTGGCTGATGACGTGTCTCATTCTCCTGGGTTTAATTGGATATGCTGTTATATTGTATGGAGGCAGATGGGTTGTTGATGATGATGCTTTGATACCTGATGCTGCCACAATTATTGAAACGGCAGATGGTGAGGAAATTGGACGTGTATATACAGAAAATCGTATACCAGTAACAATTGATGACATCCCGGCACATGTGCAGGAAGCTTTTATTGCAATTGAAGACAGACGTTTTCGCAAACATTCCGGTGTTGATATTAAAGCGATCGCAAGGGCAGTTTATAAAGACATTCTGGCGATGGATAAAGTAGAGGGCGGCAGCACCATTACCCAGCAACTTGCCAAGAATCTTTTCTTGTCACATGATAAAACATGGCTCCGCAAAACCAAGGAGGCTATGGCTGCCATTTATTTGGAACGGACACATACGAAAGATGAAATATTAGCACTGTATTTGAATGAAATCTATTTCGGACAAGGTGTTTATGGCGTAGAAATGGCTGCTCAAACCTTTTTCTCAAAACATATCAATGAACTGACGCTCTCTGAGGGGGCAATGCTTGCAGGCCTTGCCAAAGCTCCAAATGGCTATTCACCGGTTCAGCATCCCGACAAAGCATTAGCAAGGCGGAATGTTGTACTAAATGCAATGACTGAGGCAGGTTACTTATTAACCGAGGAAAAACTGCGTGCACAGGGTAAAACGCTTGGTTTAGAGGTCTTAAAAAAAGAATCGAGGCCTTGGGTTGAGAGTTATATAGATCTTGCGATGAAAGAAGCGGCAGAACTATACCATCTAAGCATTGACGAGCTTAAACGCGGCGGCTACCACGTCGTTACCGCTCTTGAGCCAGCTGCCCAAGAAACTGCCTATAAACTTATGCAAGAGGATGCGTATTTCCCGGGTAATACTGAAGGGGCAGAAGGGGCGTTTGTGTTAATGGAGCAGGACTCAGGTGCTATCGTTGCAGCGCTTGGGGGACGCGCTTTTGAAACAGGAGATTTGAATCGTCTGACAGTGAAACGGCAGCCGGGCTCAGCGTTTAAACCGCTCGCAGTATACGGTCCAGCTTTGATGACAGAGACGTTTGAGCCTTATTCTATACTGACAGACGAGCAGGCAGCGGTAGCAGATTATGAAGTTAGAAATCATGATGACCAATATGAAGGCACTATATCACTTTATAAAGCGCTTGTGGAATCCAAAAACACAGCTTCTGTCTGGTTACTAAATGAAATCGGACTTCCGTACGCCAAAGACTACTTGCAAAAAATGTCGATTGATGTTCCTGATGAGGGGTTGAACGTCGCGTTAGGCGGCCTTTCAAAAGGAGTGACTCCAATCGATATGGTCAAAGGCTTCAGAACGTTTGCACACGGGGGGAAGTGATAACGCCTTATACGATTTTAAATATATATGATCAAGACGATGAGAAAATTGTTGAGGCAGATCTTGAAGAAAAGGAAGTGTTTTCTCCGCAAGTTGCCTGGTATATGACTGAGATGTTGACAACAGCAGTTAAGGAAGGAACTGGGCAGCCTGGTGATTATGATAAAGCATTAGCAGGTAAGACGGGGTCTACTCAGCATCCTCGTGCTAATAAAGGCTATAAAGATGCATGGTTTGTGGGCTACACGCCAGATTATGTGGTCGGAACCTGGATGGGATTCGACCACTCCGATGAAACCCATTACCTCACCGGTGGGAGCCCGTATGCGACACGCTTAACCAAAGCTATTCTAAGTGACCTTGATCAGCAGCAATCTCTCAGTGCATCTTTTACGAAACCTTCCGACGTGGAAAAACTTGAAGAACCGGTTGAACTGGCAGATATCACGCAAATTGAATTGAATTATCAGTTTGGTGGCCTCTCCTTGGTTCAAGGAGAGCTGATTTGGGAGGGAGGCACAGACGATCGAATCGTGTATCGAATTTATAAAAGTGAAGAGGGAGAAGTTGAACAGATCGGAGAAGTGACAGGGCAACATTCATACACAATTAAGCGTCTGTCATTGTTTAGTCAGGTTTCTTATTATGTTGTGCCGTACAATCCGCAGACAAACGAAGAAGGAAAGCCTTCAGAAGCTGTATCGCGATCACTATTTGACTTTTACCAAGGTCGATAAAGCAACGACATTTTAGACAAATTGATGACAATAAAGCCTTTCAGCTATACAGAAGGTAATTAACGTTTTATAGTAGACAAGGGAAGATTATGATTGGAAATAGATTAAAAGGGTGGATGAATGTGGCGAAGCAGTTTAACGATACGATTATTAAAGCGTATAAAGGAGAAACAACCAATTACACGCCGACATGGTTTATGCGGCAAGCTGGACGGTCACAGCCGGAATACCGGAAATTGAAAGAGCAGTATTCACTTTTTGAAATAACACACCGTCCTGAGACTTGTGCATATGTGACACGTTTGCCGGTAGAGCAATATAACGTTGATGCTGCGATCTTGTATAAAGACATCATGTCACCGTTGCCAGCGCTTGGGATCGATGTGGAGATCAAGTCCGGAATTGGCCCAGTTATACATAATCCGGTTGAAACAATGGAAGATATTGAGAGGCTCGGGACAATCAATCCGGAGAAAGATATCCCGTATGTACTGGATACGATTCGCTTATTGACTAAAGAACAATTGTCGGTGCCACTGATCGGTTTCAGCGGAGCACCATTCACATTGGCAAGCTATATGATAGAAGGCGGACCATCCAAGACCTACGCTAAGACAAAAGCGTTTATGTACCGCCAGCCTGATGTATGGTTTGGATTAATGGACAAGTTAGCTGATATGACCGTTGCCTATGTACAGGCACAAATTGATGCTGGGGCACGGGCGATTCAGATATTCGATTCTTGGGTCGGAACTCTGAATGCTACAGACTACCGCACATTTATTAAGCCTGTGATGACCCATATCTTCTCGGAACTCCAAAAAAATGAGGAGATCCCGTTTGTTCTGTTCGGTGTTGGTGCTAATCATTTGTTGCTTGAATTTAATGATTTGCCAATTGATGTACTTGGTCTCGACTGGCGTACATCGATTAAAGAAGCGCGGGATATGGGAATCACGAAAGTGCTGCAAGGCAATCTTGATCCCGCAATTTTACTTTCCGACTGGGAAACCATTGAAGCTCGGACTAAAAAAATACTTGATGAATCCAAGAATGACGGGCACCATGTCTTTAACTTGGGACATGGGGTGACACCTGACATTAAACCTGAAACACTTAAGAAGTTGACCGATCTGATTCACAGTTATAGCGCAAGATAATGTATTATGGCGAGCTACATGCTCTTTTGAAATTTTATTGAAGAGGTGTTGAACATGGAAAAAAAGAAAATCGGACTGCTTGTTATGGCCTATGGGACTCCATACAAAGAAGAAGATATTGAACGCTATTACACACATATCCGTCACGGCCGCAAACCGTCCAAAGAAGCATTGGATGATCTGACAGAACGCTATAAAGCAATCGGCGGCATTTCGCCCCTTGCGAAAATCACGAAACAACAAACAGAAGCGCTTGAAAACAGGTTAAATGAGATTCAGGATACGTATGAATTCAAAGCTTATATCGGCTTGAAGCATATTGAGCCTTTTATAGAAGACGCCGTAGCAGAAATGGCTAAAGATGGCATTAAAGAAGCTGTATCCATTGTGCTGGCACCGCATTATTCCACGTTCAGCGTGAAATCTTATAACCAACGCGCCAATGAGGCCGCGGAAGAACATGGCGGACTAGCCATTCAATCTGTTGAAAGCTGGTATGATGCTCCAGGCTTTATTAAATATTGGGCTGATGCAATCAACGATACCTATGCCAAAATGACCGACGCAGAACGTGAAAAAGCCGTTCTGGTTGTATCTGCTCATAGTCTTCCTGAGAAAATTCTCGCAGGTGGAGACCCCTACCCTGAACAGCTTAATGAAACAGCTCGGCTTATTTCCGAAGCTACTGGCATTACGGACTATGAAATCGGTTGGCAAAGCGAAGGGAATACACCTGATCCATGGATTGGACCAGACGTGCAGGATTTAACCCGTGATTTATTTGAACATAAAGGCTATACCACTTTTGTTTATGCGCCTGTTGGCTTTGTTGCTGATCACTTGGAAGTGCTCTATGACAACGATTATGAGTGCAAAGTAGTATGTGATGACATTGGAGCAAGCTATTACCGGCCTGAAATGCCCAATAGCAAACCCCAATTTATTAACACCTTGGCAGAGGTTGTCATGAATAAACTGAGGCTTGATGTGTGATGACACAACACAAGCAAATTGTTATCGTCGGTGGAGGCATTACAGGGCTCACGACTGCTTATTATTTAAAACAGCATATTGAAACAGCATCACTGCCTTACGATGTGAAACTTGTAGAAGCAAGCTCCCGTTTTGGGGGCAAAATTCGCACACTCAGACGTGATGGCTTCACAATTGAACGCGGTCCTGATTCCTTTCTTGCTCGTAAACAGCCAGCGGTTAAGCTCGCTGAAGCACTTGGCATGGAAAACGAATTGGTGCGTAACGGCACAGGACAGTCCTATATTATGACTCATGATCAACTGCATAAAATGCCACAAGGTGCATTTATGGGGATTCCGACACAAATAAAGCCGTTTCTGTTTTCAGGTATATTCTCCAAGCGCGGTAAACTGAAAGCTGGAATGGATCTGGTTAAACCGAAATCAAAACCTCAGACAGACCAGTCACTGGGTGGCTTTTTCAGACATCGTTTTGGAGATGAGCTTGTTGAAAGCCTTGTTGAACCGCTACTTTCCGGTATTTATGCCGGAGATATTGACAAGATGAGCCTCATGGCGACGTTTCCGAACTTCTATAAGTTGGAACAGGAATATGGCAGCTTGATTAAAGGGCTTCAGAAGACGATGCCGAAACGAAAGAAAAGCAAAGGAAAGAAACCAGGTATGTTCTTTTCGTTCAAAGGCGGCTTGGAGTCTATGATTGAAAGGCTCGTTGAAGCGTTAGGTGATGAGATTCCATTTACGGATACAGCGGTAGATCATATCGAAAAGAAGCCTTATGGCTATCATATTCTGCTCGACAACGCTGAGGTGTTAAAAGCAGACGCTGTTGTTATGGCAAGCCCACATTATACCTTGCCGAATGTATTCAGTCAGTATGATTTTTTCAAAGCGTTTAACGATGTGCCATCCACATCTGTTGCCAATGTTGCTTTAGCATTTGATGAGTCAGACATTAAGCAGGACATTGACGGCACTGGATTTGTTATTTCCCGCAATAGTGACTACCGTATCACCGCAGTCACATGGACACATAAAAAATGGCCGCACGCTGCTCCAGACGGAAAAGCGCTTGTCCGTTGCTATGTGGGGCGGCCAGATGATCAGCAGGCTGTGGACTTGTCAGATGAAGAAATCATTGACATTGTTATGAAGGACCTGAATAAAACGATGGATATTAAAGCCGATCCTGAATTTTCAGTGATCACCCGCTGGAAAAATGCGATGCCGCAATATACAGTCGGACATAAGGAACGGCTGGAGGGCGTCCGCGAACAAATGGAAGTCAAGCTGCCAGGCGTGATGCTTGCTGGCAGTTCATATGAAGGCATCGGTGTGCCGGATTGCATTGCCCAAGGAGAAGCAGCTGCTCAGCGTGTGCTGGACTTCTTGCGTTAGTACATCTGAAAAAGCTCCAGGATACGTTTTAAAGCGTGCCTGGAGCTATTTTGTTGCTTAGAAATAAAATATCCGAGCAGTTAATATCCATTGGCAAGGGCCACGTCCAGCCCAACGCCTATCCCCTCGAGTCATAAGCAATAACGTTACGTGGCCAGACCGGCACTACACGTTCTTGCTTATGATTTTCGAGGATGACCAAGGCGTTTCCGCTTTTGTTCACTTTTTGTGGATTGTATTTAAGAAATACGGGAAAAGTTAAGTAATACGCGGTTTGAAGAGAGGGTTTTTATGGGGTTGTTACAAGCGAGATGGATGATCGTTTTTTTTATGATTGTTTACTATATCGCAACAATTATATTTAGCGGAGAAACAATTCTACGTCAATTTACCGCTTCTATGTTTCCTATTGCAGGAGGACTGCTCGCGCTTCAGTGGGTATGGGGTGCTTATCGATCGTCAAGAAAGCGAATTGAACATATTTTCTGGCGCTGGACGTTATGGGGTGTTATTGCCTATTCGATTTCAAATATTGCGTGGCTTTCATGGCAGGTCATGTACAAAATTGATTATTATCCCGGGATGGCTCATGTGACTTGGTTGTTGGCACCGACTTTTTTTCTTGGAGGCTTACTATACTTACTTTACATTTTACAAAGAAACACAACAAAAAATCGGTTTTACTTTAATATTGCCATCTTCATGACAGCTGCTGCAGCTATTACGATCCATTATTTGATACAACCGTTGTTCACTTGGTCAGATGATTCTCTTGTTTATGAAATTCTTCAAGTTGCGCATCCAATTTTAGATTTGGCGTTAGTATTTGCATTAATCCATATCTTTCATCTTACTTCTCCAAAGGATAGGAAGACATGGTTTTACGTTTATGTATGTGCTATTGTGGTGCAATTTGTACCTGATTCTGTTTATGTCTCGTTGAATACCTACAATCTATACGATTCAGGGAGTATGCTCGATCCGCTCTGGGTGCTTTCAATTTTGTTAATTGGTTATGCCGGGCTTTGCTATAAAAAACTGAAGGTCTCCAATGAATGGCAACCACCCCAATATTTTCACGATAAAGATACACTTTTGCCATATGTGGCCGTTTTTGGCCTTCTTGCTTTTTATATTTATGAAAACGAATTGCACACAAGCGCACTCGGAGTCGGTCTTGGTATTGTTTTTATCCTAATTATGATCAGACAGATGCTTGTGATTAAACAAAATCGTGATCTCATTAAAGAATATCGTGCGAAAGCATTCCAAGATCCTTTAACATCGCTAAACAACCGCAACCGATTCCAATATGACATGGAATTTTATATGGAGAGAGCCTATCGACTGGACTTAAACGTCTGTATTTTTATGATTGATTTGGACAGGTTTAAGGACGTCAATGATTCTTTGGGCCATGATATGGGAGATGTGTTGTTAAACAATGTTGCCCAACGGATTGAGCAGAGCCTCGGTGAAGACGATAGATTATATCGTTTTGGCGGGGATGAGTTTGTAACGATACTTCCAAACGGAACAAAACAGTATTGCCTCCAGGTAGCCCAAAAGATTATGGCCCGTTTTGTGGAGCCCATCACTGTAAAGGAATATGAAATTTCAGTTGTGCCAAGCATCGGAGTCAGTGTATACCCGGAACATGGCCGTACAAGTGAAACATTGTTGAAACAAGCTGACGCGGCGATGTTTGCTGCAAAAAGGGATGAGGGCAATCATATACACATCTATAATGAACAGCTTCAGCAGGCCCATATTCGTAAATTTAAAATCGAATCCGGTCTTGGGCAGGCAATTGCTCATAACAGACTTCGTATGGTGTACCAACCTAAGGTCATCTTGGATACAAGACAAATGATCGGGATGGAAGCTCTCATGCGGTGGGAACACCCGGAACTGGGATCCGTATCACCAGGTGAATTTATCCCTGTTGCTGAAGAAACCGGTCAGATTATTCCGATTGGCGAATGGGCCCTTGAGGAAGTCTGCAGACAAAACAAGGCGTGGCAAGAGGCTGGTTATCCCGAGATGTGCGTTTCAGTCAATGTTTCTGTACGGCAGTTTCAGCATAGTAACTTTGTGAAAAGTCTCGACAGGATTTTAAAGAAAACCGGTTTAAATCCAATGTACCTTGAAATTGAGATTACAGAGAGTATTATGCAGTCATTAAGTGCATCCAGGAACATCCTTAATCAATTACATGGGTTAGGTGTCAAAGTGGCGATTGATGATTTCGGAACAGGTTATTCATCTTTATTCATCCTGGAGAGTCTGCCAATCGATACAATTAAAATCGATAAAGCTTTTATAGATGACCTATCCTCTTCAAAAAGATATTCTCTTGTAAAATCCATGATTGATATCGGAGAGAATTTGAATTTGGGAGTTGTTGTTGAGGGAATTGAACAAGAAACACAAGTCCGTTCACTTAATTCAGACAATAATCTCATTGGTCAAGGCTACCTATTCGGAAAGCCGATGCCTCCTGATCAAATTGAAAAAAGATTTACTTGAACAACAAGCAGAGACCGTGTCTTTGGGTTAAAGACACGGTCTCTTATTTGAGTTATTTTTCCAATTGATCGATGAGAGAGCCAACATAGGATACAGCTTCTTTGATGGCATCTGGCTTGGACATATCAATGCCTGTTTTCTTAATTAGGTCGAGCGGCTTTAACTTTCCGCCGGTGCGGAGAACATCGAGCCATTGTTCCACAGCGGGGGTGCCTTCTTTTTTAATTTTTTGTGCCATGGCGGTGGAAACTGTCAGACCAGCGGAATACGTGTATGGATATAGACCCATGTAATAATGCGGCTGACGCATCCAAGTGAGGCCTGCACCGTCGTCAATGGTAACCGCATCTCCCCAGAAGTTTTCGATGACCTCTTTCTTTTGCTGACACAATACGTCAGCTGTAAGAGGGGTGCCAGCTTCTGCCAGTGCATAAACACGACGCTGGAATTCACCTTCAAGCAAGTGCGTTACAAAGTTATGGTAATAGGTACCGAGCAGCTGGCTCACCACCCAGCGCTTCATGCGAGGGTCATCGGTTTTCTCCATAAGATGGTCTGCTAGTAAAAGCTCGTTCATTGTAGATGGCGCTTCTACGAAATACGTCGATGGACGCGTGTTAACGAGCTCTTGGTTTTTGCCGGCCAAATAAAAATGTCCAGCATGACCAAGTTCATGAGCCAATGTAAATGTACCGCGCATCATGTCGGTCCATGTGATTAAAATATATGGGTGTACGCCGTATGGACTCGCGCAGAAAGCACCACTCTGCTTACCGACGTTATCAGCCAAATCAACCCAACGGTTTGAGAGACCTTGTTCCATGATGTCACTGTACTCAGGCCCCATGACTTTGAGGGCTTCAAGGATCATGGTTTTGGCTTCCTCGTATGTTGTAGATGGATTAAACTCTGGATCAAGCGGGGCTTTTAAGTCGCAAAACCGCAACTCATCGAGTCCATAGTCCTCTTTCACCAACTTCGCGTAACGGCGCATATGCGGAGCCAGTTCTTTCTGAATGACATCAAGTTGGTTATGATACATTTCCTCAGTCACTTGCTGTGGATGTAAAAGCATTTCTGTTGCAGACTTATAACCGCGCAGCTTAGCCATTGTAACCTGCTTGTTTACTTCTGTTGCATAAGTGGCTGCATATGTGTGTTTATATTGATTCAGTGTTTTGATAAAAGAATCATATGCGTTCCGGCGTTCTTCTGTACTTGGTGACATTTCATACCGATCTTCATACAGCGTTTCAGACATCGGCAGTTGATTGCCTTCAGCATCTGTAATAGGGTCAAAGACCATGTCAGATGCTTTGCTGCGCTCATAAATCATAAACGGTGCATCGTGTACTTCACCGAGTGCAGCAAGTGTTTCTTCAATGTCTGGAGCCAATGTGTATGGTTTCATTTCCATCACATCATCAAGCATCTTTTTGTAAGTATCCAGCTCTGGCTTTTCTTTAATGTAAGTTTCAAGCGTATCAGCCGGAACCGTTAACAATTCTGAATTGAAAAATGACAGCTTGGCGCTGATTTGGGCCATGGCTGCACCAACTTTAGCAGCGGCTGCTTGGTTTTCGGAATCAGAACCATCAGCACTGGAAATTAAATTCGCATAGGTGCCAACACGGATTAACCGCTTTTGATAGGCTTCCAGTGCTTGGAGCGCCTCGAGCAGTGTCTGAGCTGATTCACCGAGTTTTCCTTTGAATTGTGTGACAGTCGTGACATCCTTTTGCAATGCCTCAAGTTCTTTCTCCCAATCCGTATGTGTTTGGAATAGATCTGTTAAATCCCAAGTGTGCTCAACCGGTACCTGATCCCGTGTTAAACGTTGCGTCATCAACAATACCCCTTTTCTCATCAAAGTTTCGTGTCCCTAAACAAAGACATAAATTAAAAATAACAGCAATGATAAAATTTTTCAATCAATATAACCAACATTTTTCATTTCCTAGACAATTATGATATAGACACAAACTGCGAACTAGTAAAAACTTGGAATGACTGCTTCTGGCAACCGCTCGGGGAAAACACTCCGCGTCCAGTGGGCGCTGCTGAGCCTCCTCGGTCTATCGACCTCCGGGGTCTCACCGAGGCTTTTCCTCCCACAGGAGTCTCCGTGTTTTCCCCGAGCTTGGAGAGGTGTGTTTACCTTCTTTCTCGATTTTATAAGCAGAGGGATTGAAGGTTAAATGGACTGAGCATCAATCGGAAATCACCTTAAAGTTGAGTTAGCATTAGCTGCTCAAGAAAAGTTTACGTTCACTCTTAATTTCTTGAGCAAAACATCCAAGCACCTAATTAACATGAAGTGATTGGAGCGGAGGGAAGTCGACTCCTGCGGGAACAGCACGAGTCCGAAGACCCCACAGCGAGCGGTCTTTGCGAGCGAGGAGGCTGAGGCCGTGCCCGCGGAAAGCGACTTCCTGCAGCGGAAATCACGGTGCTCGTTTAAACATATGGAGTGCTTAGTGGCAGTCATTAGATCTGTCTAGTTAGTTCGCAGTTTATTTAAATTGTGTCTTAGGAAGTGGGGGATTTGTGGGGGTAGGTGTTGAAAGGAGCTGGGGGCAGCTCCTTTTGGGGTGTTTTTAGTGTGCGGGGTGGTCGCATTCGTCGCAGATGTTGCCGTAGCAATCGGCTTTTTCGTGGATGGCATTTTGGCATATGTGACACTTTTTTCTTGGCAAGTTGCGAAAAAACTCCAGAACGTTCATCATAAAAGGGAAACCTCCTTGAATAAATGCGTGTCGTTGTATTATAACAGTATGATAATAATTAACGGTGTGTTACAACAAAATAGAGAAATAGGAGTGATTTACAATGAAATGGACAGTTGTCGGATTTTGGGGCGGTTATCCTGCCCCGGGTAGCGCGACCTCAGCATACCTCTTAGAAAAAGATGGTTTCACGTTGTTGGTGGATGCAGGGAGCGGGGCACTATCCCGTCTGCAAACAATCAAACCATTGTCCGAATTGGATGCAGTGATCCTGTCACATTACCACCACGACCATGTAGCTGATATAGGTGTGTTGCAATACGCTCAGCTCGTCAGATCTTTTATTGAAGACGGTGTTAAAGTGCTTCCGATATACGGACATCAGGAAGACAGCACTGGATTTGATGCGTTGACACACCGTATGACAAAGGGGGTCCCTTATTTCCCTGAAGAGGAGCTGGTGATTGGGCCGTTTCGAATCACATTTTTAAAAACTAAGCACCCTGTGCCTTGTTACGGAATGCGTATTACGGACGGTGATCAAACCATTGTATATACAGCAGATACTGCTTATCAGGATACTTGGATTGATTTTGCACGGAACGCTGACCTCCTTGTGGTTGACTGCAATTTTTATGCCCACCAAAGTGGAGGAGATGCTGGCCATATGACCAGTGCAGAAGGAGGACGATTGGCCCAAGCAGCTGGAGCGAAGGAATTGCTTTTAAGTCATTTACCTCAGTACGGGCTCCGTCAACAGTTGGTTGAAGAAGCGACAGAACACTTTACTGGAAAAATACATCTGGCGCATGAAAATTTTACATGGTGAAGTTAGTGGACAAGCCTGCAAGTTGAACAAAAACAAGCGATCCATTAAACTGTTAGATGGTAATTAAAAAGGGAGGGCACACTTGTGAAATTTATTGATAACAAAGGGATTACAGATCCAACCATTAATTTGGCTCTGGAAGAATACGTACTGGAGAATTTCGGTGAAGAAGATACATACCTTTTATTCTACATCAATAAGCCATCGATTATCATCGGCCGTAATCAAAATACGGTTGAAGAGATCAATACGGACTATGTTGAAGAAAATGGTATTAAAGTTGTTCGGCGTCTGTCTGGCGGCGGAGCGGTTTATCATGATGAAGGCAATTTAAATTTCAGCTTTATCACAAAAGACGACGGAGAAAGCTTTCATAACTTCGAAAAGTTCACGAAACCTGTCGTTGAAGCGCTCAATCAAATTGGAGTGCCGGCCAAGCTTGAGGGACGTAATGATCTTTTGGCAGATGGACGCAAGATTTCAGGTAATGCTCAGTTCTCAAAGAAAGGTCGTATGTTCAGCCACGGCACATTAATGTTCGATTCCGAGATTGAGCACGTCGTATCTGCACTTAACGTCAATAAAGCCAAAATCACATCAAAAGGGATTAAGTCAATCCGCAGTCGTGTCGCTAATATCTCTGAATTTCTTGAAGCCAAGATGACAATGGATGAGTTCAAGAATATGATCTTGCGCTATATTTTCGACGTTGAAGACGTAAAGGATGTTCCCCGTTATGAATTAACAGATAAGGATTGGGAGAACGTCCACCAAATTTCAGCAGAGCGCTACAATAACTGGGACTGGAATTTCGGGAAGTCACCTTCATTTAACGTGAAACACTCGCATAAATTCGACTCCGGTCTTTTAGATGTGCGCCTCGACGTTAAAAAAGGCATCATTGAAAATTGTACAATCTATGGGGACTTCTTCGGACTTGGAGATGTTCATGTACTTGAGGACAGACTGACAGGAGCACGTCATGAACGCCAGGCGATTGAAGCGGCCCTTGAAGACATTGATGTGTCTTATTACCTAGGGAAGATCACAAAAGAACAATTTATCAACTTGATTTATTAATATTTGAAAAGGATGAACCAAACATGCTAAAGCAAGCAAACATCAATAGAGAAGACATCTTGGCAGCTTATCATTTTCGTCACGCCACGAAAGTATATGATGACACCCGACAGATTTCAAATGAGGATTTTGATTTTATTTTAGAAGCCGGGCGACTGTCGCCCAGTTCGCTTGGAAGTGAGCCATGGCAGTTCTTAGTTGTGCAAAACCCTGAACTTCGCCAAAAACTGTTGCCAGTTGCACCAGGTGCAGCAGAAAAATTAAGAACTGCATCTCATTTTGTCATTCTCTTGGCCCGGAAAAACCTACGTTATGACTCGGAACATATGTTGAACCAAATGACACATGTGCAGAAGATGCCCAAAGACATTATTGACCGTGCCGTCGGGAGCTTCAAGAGTTTTCAGGAGCTCAATAAGATTCTCGATAATGACCGCACGCTTTTTGATTGGGCCTCTAAACAAACTTATATTGCGCTTGGCAACATGCTACTGCGGCCGCTTTGAGCGGAATAGATTCCACTCCGATGGAAGGGTTTGACCGGGAAGCTGTGGAAGACTTGTTGCAACAGGAAGGCGTGTTGGATAAAGACGCCTTTGGTGTATCTGTCATGGCAGCTTTCGGTTATCGAAAAGAAGATCCGCCTAGAGAAAAGGCCCGTCAGTCTTCAGAAGACGTGGTCCACTGGGCATAAGTTGAAAAATACGTTTTGTCGTCATACTTCAAGTAAGGCCCGGTATAATACCGGGCCTATTTTGATAGGAGGTGTGGGACATGGCTCATGTACCAGAAGAATTATCAACGTTTACTGCATAAATCCAGATTTCCATGCACAGGCTCACCAACTGCAATACCGAATAAAGAAATACAACACCAACCCGACAACAAAACCCCAAAACCTAAAACACCCAAACAAGAAAACATCTTTTAAAAACAACTGTCCCCTCATCCAACAAACAATCGACACAAACTGCGAACTAATGAAAACTCGAATCAAATATTTTAGAAGAAACCTCACTTACTTAACGAGAAGGACACTAACCACCACAATGAGAGTATCGTGATTTGCGCTGCGTGAAGTCGCTTTCCGCGGGCACGGCCTCAGCCTCCTTGCGGAAAGACCACCGCTGTGGGGTCTTCGGATTCGTGCTGTTCCCGCAGGAGTCGACTTCCCTCCGCTCCAATCACTCTATGTTATTAAGTGGCTTGGACGGTTCTACTCTCATATGAGTAAGAGAATAACCTCTCATACCCAGCTCGGGGAAAACACGGAGACTCCCGTGGGAGCAAAAGCCTAGATGAGACCCCACAGCGCGTAGCGCGAGGAGGCTCATCAGCGCCCACTGGACGCGGAGTGTTTTCCCCGAGCGGTTGCCAGTGGCAGTCATAAAATCTACTTAGTTAGTTCGCAGTTTACTTAAATTGTGTCCTTGGAAGGCTAAGTTATATGAAAGAGAGATCAGGTGCTGGGGAGTGTAATTGTGAACAATTTGTGAACTTTTGTCTAAAAATCAGTTTTTGCTGTATTTTTGTGTAAAAATTTGCTAAATTATTTAAGAAGCCTCTTTTTTCTTTCCAATATTGAAGGGAATGATTCATTCATGTTGGAACACTATCACACAACAATGCCCTCGCATGAAATTTCACCTCTGACATTGGCTGTTATTGCGAATCAAGATCAGTTCGGAAAGACGCAGACTTTTGTAATGGAAGAACAAGACGAGTATGTCGTAAAACAGACACCCAGCAAGATCATTGATGAGGCATGCCGCTTCTTTGGAGCCAGTCTGCGCGGTCGTCAGGACGGTACCAAAGACATATGCGGTATTACACACAAGGCCCCTATATCCATTGATCCCATAAGCGGCATGTATTTCTTCCCGACAGCCTCACCTGCACACCGCCAATGCTCCTGGATCGCTCATTCCCATATTGATGACATTTTCCAAGCAGGCAAAAACCAGACGGAAATCTACTTTAAGAATGGCAAGAAAGTTGTAATCGATGTGTCATTCGGCTCTATGCTGAATCAAATTCAACGCACAGCGCAATTCCGTTATTTATTGGACCATCGGATTAAGCTTTTGCAGAAGCATAATCCCGGGAAGGTGCCAAAGCCGCTGACATGAGCTCACGCACAATGGCCTCCACTTTTTTGCGAATCGCCGGATTAAAGTAGTTACGTTGTTCTTCTCGTCCTTTACACAAAAACAAGTAAGATGAAAAAGTTTCGTTTTGGTTTAGGGTGACGACCTCAATTTCTTGCTGCTGCATTTTTTTCCGTAAGGTGCGCCGTTCATTTTTGGCGATAGTTGCCATTTTGCCCAGAAGTTCTGTATATGGTTCTTTAATTTTAAAATTGCCCTGACGGATCCGTTTTGCGTCTTGTTCAACCACGACCACGGCCATTGATAAAAAGAGAAAGCGTGAAGCAATTTGCAATTCTTCTTTGTTCAAGTAACTCATTAGATACCCCTCCTCGGGACAGGAACAAGTGTTCTTTACTCTATTATATGTTAAAATAAAAAAAAATAAACCGTTTAGCATAAAAAATTATGGAAATGAAAGAAAGAGGCTGAACTTGCTAAGACTATACATAATGGAAAAACGCATTAAAACGTTGTATAGTAGAGTTTGACAAGTAATGTATGTCGTCTGAATGAGGAGAATTTGCTGCATGCCTGTTATGAACATCATCACAAACCTGAAGTTTATGTACGAGAACGATGAATTGGATGAATACATCTTTCAATTGTTGAATGATTATGAAAGCCTCGGGCCGCTGCCTGGGATTCTGCTGCCATTAATAGAAGCTTTTTTACCGTTTTTGCCACTTGTCGTGTTTGTTATTGCCAACGGAGCCGCATATGGGCTTGTTAAAGGATTTTTGTGGTCTTGGATTGGCGCGAGTGGTGGGGCAATTGGCGTCTTCCTGTTAGTTCAAAAGCTGGGGACAAGCGTCTGTTCAAGGCAATCCGGAGAAATAAACAAGTTACAACGGTCACCAAATGGCTGGAGCGACATGGATTTGGTGCTTTATTTTTACTGATGTGTTTTCCGTTTTCACCTTCATCTGTTATTAACGTGGTATCAGGATTGTCGAAGATCAGCACCCAACAGTTTATACTGGCTGTGTTACTTGGAAAGTCAGTGATGATTTTTTCGATTGCCTACATTGGATCGAGCATTCTTTCGTTTGCGGAAAATCCAGTGCGGACAATCGTTGTGGCTGTTTGTATTTTGCTGTTTTGGGTAGTTGGAAAGTTTATTGAGAAAAGGCTGCAGCGCCGTGGTGCTCTTGATGAGCGTGAACAAAGAGAAGAATAAGCTTATTTTATATATCAATCTGCTATATAAACGTGTTCGTCTTTGATAAAATGAAAAGACGAACACGTTTTTTTAAAAGATTTTAACGCCAAGATGAGGGGAAGTGCTGTGGGATTGCGTGTATTGCTTGGGGGAGCCGGGACTGATAAGAGTCAAGCGATCCGAGATGAAATCAAAGAACAAGTTGTTGCCAAACCACAAGGCTCGGCAATTTTTTATATTGTGCCAGATCAAATGACTTTTCAGGAAGAATACAGTCTGTTTCATCCTCATGATGTTCCGGGGAGTATACGGGCACAGGTGATGAGTTTTTCCAGGTTGGCCTGGCGTGTGCTTCAGGAAGCGGGGGAGGAACACGTCAGTTTATCAGCTCCATTGGTGTGCAAATGATGCTTAGAAAAATTATGGAGGAAAGGCAAGACGAATGGAATGTTTTTCAGAAGGCGAAGGAAAAACAAGGATTTCTCGAGCGTCTGGAAGCGATGATGACAGAATTTAAACGGTATTTAATTACGCCAGAAATGCTGAAAAGTCAGATCGATGAGATGGCGCGCTTCCAGCACAAATATACATCTGAACAGGTACTGACTGATAAGCTTGAAGATCTGGTCTACATTTATGATAAGTTCACAGATCTGTTGCAGGGTCAGTATATGGATGGGGAAGACCAACTGCAAATACTTGCAGAAAAAATCCCTCAGACAAACATGTTTCAGGATGCAGAGATTTACCTGGCTGGTTTTCACAGTTTTTCGCCAAAGGAGTTGTTTGTTATTGAACAACTTCTTAAGACATGCCGCCGGGTGACGATTGCTCTGACAAGCGATGAGGTGCCAACATATGCCGTTCAGGAGCTGGATCTGTTTTTCCGGACAAAAACGACTTGTCAGGCATTGAAAAACATAGCCCGTGAAAATGGCCTTCCGATAGAAGAAGATGATGTGTTGCCTGCCGATCAGGGACGCTTCAAAGACAGACCAGCTTTTGCTCATCTTGAGACCCAATTTGATGTAAGACCGCCAGTTCCTTATGAAAAAGCCGAGGTGCCGATTCAAATTGCTGAAGCTGTTCATCCGAGGGCGGAAGTTGAAGGTGCGGCCCAAGAAATAATCAGACTCGTACGGGATGAGGGGTATCGTTATCGTGATATTGCTATTTTGATGAGACAGGCGGATGTGTATCATGATCTGATTGCCACGGTTTTTAATGATCATGATATCCCGGTGTTTATTGATGAAAAGCGGTCAATGCTCAATCACCCGCTGATCGAAATGCTCCGATCGTCATTAGACGTTATTGAGGGGAACTGGCGATATGATGCTGTGTTTCGTGTGCTGAAAACCGGTTTTATTCCTGCAACAGATTCTAGCGCGCCATTGACGCCGGACGCCATTGATGAACTTGAAAATTATGTGCTTGAATATGGCGTGAAGTCACGAGGACGCTGGCTTAGTGATGAGGACTGGGTATTCCAGCGGTTTCGTGGATTTGAGGACGCCTCCCAAACAGATCAGGAGAAAGAAACGCAAGAGAACATTAATGCGTACAGACGTCAGGTGGCTCAGGGCTTGGCTGATTTCGATCACAATATGCGCCAAGCGACTACAGTAAGGGCATTTTGTGAAGAATTATTTTTATTGCTTGAGCATCTCGGGGTCCCAGCACAACTGGAAGCGATGCGTACATTTTATGATGAAGAGGGGAAAATTGAAAGAGGCCGCGAACAGGAGCAAGTATGGCAAGCCTTGATCCAGCTGCTTGAGGAGTTGGTTGAGACGGCGGGAAACGAACCTATGTCGCTCGCAGTTTTCAAAAAAACGATTGAGTCCGGGCTTGAAACGCTCACGTTTGCCCATGTGCCTCCAAGTATGGACCACGTCATTGTCGGTACCGTGGACCGTTCTCGTCTAAGTCATATTCAGTGTGCCTTTTTACTCGGGGTAAACGACGGGATCTGGCCAATGAAACCGCCGATAGACGGGATGATCAATGAGGAAGAACGTGAGCTGTTGCGTGACAACGGATTTGAACTGGCAGACGCCGGACGCCGGGAGTTGCTTGATGATTGGTTTTTCATGTATACCGCACTCACCTTAGCCCGTGATCATTTATGGGTGAGTTATCCATTAAGTGATGAAGAAGGCAAGTCGAAAATGCCATCACCACTCATTAGCCGGCTGGAGAGTCTGTTTCCATCTTTGACTGAGCATCTGCTTTTGCAGGATCCAGATGAATTGCTGGAAGCCAACCGATTCATTACCACACCCCTAAGAACCCGGGCGGCACTTACATCCCAGCTTGCACGTTATCGGAAAGGCTACCCGGTCCAGTCGATCTGGTGGCATGTGCTTAATTGGTATATTGCCCATACGAAAAAGAATGAAAGTACGTATCGCATTTTGCAAAGTTTATATTACCATAACACCCCTGTGAATCTGTCAGAAGACACAACTGAGAAGTTATATGACAAAACCGTGAAAGCAAGTGTTTCCCGGCTCGAGACCTATTACAGCTGTTCCTATCAGCACTTCGCCAAATACAGTCTCGGGCTTGAGGAGAGAAAGACATATAAATTGGACGCACCAGATATTGGACAACTCTTCCACGAAGCATTGAAGCAGATCACAGAATGGGTGCAAGGGGAAGGGCGCCATTTCGCAGATCTCTCCAAGAACGAGACAGACCAATATGCGGACAGAGCCGTCAATGAACTTGCGCCTGTTCTGCAGCATCAAATTTTGCATAGTTCAAACCGGTACTTATATATTCAAAAGAAATTGCGTGAAGTGATTGCGCGCGCAACGTATGTACTGAGTGAACAAGCACGGTACAGCGACTTTTCACCAGTCGGTCTGGAACTTGGATTCGGAACAGGGAAAAACGAAACGCTGCCGGCACTTACACTTCCGCTTGCAAATGGCTACAACCTTATGCTGCGTGGACGAATCGACCGGGTGGATCAAGCTGTGCGCAACGAGCAGTTGTATTTGCGGATTATCGATTATAAATCAAGTGCCAAGGGATTAAGCCTTATTGATGTATATTACGGCCTTGCGCTGCAAATGCTTGCCTATCTTGATGTGATTCTAACCCATTCAGAGACATGGCTCGGCAAGCAGGCGACCCCGGGTGGCGTCTTATATTTTCACGTGCACAACCCGCTGATTAATCGGAATAGCAACATGCCGGAGGATCAGCTTGTTGAAGAGATTTTCAAACAGTATAAAATGCAGGGGATGCTGCTCGCTGATGAATCGATTGTGCAGATGATGGACACGTCCCTCAGTTCCGGGCGCAGTCAGATCGTGCCGGCCGGCGTCAGGAAAAATGGCGGCTTTTACAATGATTCAAAGATTGCTGACCAAGGAACATTCAACGCTCTGCAGGCGCATATTCATCAGCTTATGCAGACAGCAGGCCTTGATATGACATCGGGACATGTGGATTTGAATCCTTATTTACAAAAGCAGCATATTCCATGCACCTATTGCCCGTTTCTCTCAGTTTGTCAATTCGATACGGCGCTTGAAGACAATCAATACCGAAAACTGAAATCAATGAGTGATGAAGACGTTATGGAAGAGTTGCGCCGGAGCAAGGAGGAAACACAATGGTAAAATGGACAACAGAACAAGAAAGGGCGATTTATACAGCTGGACGCGATGTGCTGGTCGCTGCTGCTGCCGGCTCAGGAAAGACGGCTGTATTGGTGGAGCGGATCATTCAAAAGCTGGTCCGTACTGACAATCCGGTGGATATAGACAGCTTGCTTGTAGTAACATTCACAAATGCTGCCGCTCAGGAAATGCGCAACCGGGTTGGTGAAGCACTGGAAAAAGCGCTTGCGGATAATCCCGAGTCCAATCATTTGAAAAAACAGCTGTCTCTTTTGCAGCGTGCATCGATTTCAACTTTGCATTCGTTTTGCCTTGATGTGATTAAACAATATGCTTACGTCCTTGATATTGATCCAGCGTTTCGCATCGCTAATGATATGGAAGCGGATTTAATGAAACAGGATGTTCTGGACGATCTGCTAGAGAACTGGTATGGACAGGAAGGTGCGGACCAGAGAAGCTTTTTTGCAGTGGTGGATCGATTTTCAAGTGACAGAAGTGATGTGGATATAGAGGATCTGATTTTGAAGGTGTATACATTCGCTATGCAGCATCCACAGCCTGAAGCTTGGCTTGATCAGCTTGCTTCAGTTTATGAAATTTCGGATGATTGGAGCGAAGAAAACCTGGGATGGCTTGAAATTATCAGGCGTGAGGTTCAAAGTGAACTGACAGCAATTCGTTCAGAAATGAATTTGGCCCATCAGATGACCCAATTGCCGGATGGTCCTTATCCCTACGCGGAAGCGATTGATCGGGACTTTGCCATGGTAGACGAAGCGTTAAAGCTATCTGATGATTGGAATCAGCTGCAGACCTTTATGACTGAGAGCAAATTTGCAGCATTGTCACGTAAAAAATCTGATGGCAGCGAGGACATAAAAGAGCGTGTGAAGAAACTGCGCGACGGCTATAAAAAACGCTGGAACGATATGAAGGGCGAATGGTTCAGCCGTAACCTCGAGGGTCATGTTGCCGATATGCAGGAACTTGCGCCTGTGATCAGACAGTTGACCAATTTGGTCAAAGCGTTTAAGATCAGCTTTTCTAAGAAAAAACAGGAAAGCGGTGTTGTGGATTTTTCAGATCTGGAACATTTTTGTCTGCAGATTCTCATTGAAGATATCGCACCAGATGGCTCAGTACAGGCCTCAAGTGTTGCGAAACAGCTGAAGAAACAATTCAGTGAGGTTCTTGTCGACGAATATCAGGATACAAACTTGGTTCAAGAGACGATTCTGCAGCTGGTGAGCGATGAAGAGGGAGCGGGGAACCGATTTATGGTTGGGGATGTGAAGCAAAGCATATATGGGTTCCGACATGCCGAACCATCTTTGTTTCTGGACAAATATAAACGCTTTGCCAAAGACCGTGAGCCAGGTGAAAGAATTGACCTTGCGCGTAATTTTCGCAGCAGAAAGGAAGTGCTGTCAGGTGCTAACTATATCTTCAGACAAATTTTGGACGAAGATCTTGGAGATATGGTGTATGACGAAGCAGCAGAACTGATCTATGGAAACATGTCATACGATGAAATGCCTGCTTCTGCACCTGATCCTGAGCTCATTCTTATTGATCGAGAAGCCTCTGATGAATATGAAACTGATGCGCAGGACGGGGATGAAGACTATCTTGATCTAGAGAAGGCCGAGCTTGAAGCCCGCGCCTATGCAGACAAAATTAAAACATGGATCGGACAAAAAGAAGCCAAGCCGATGCAAGTTGTCGATAAGGCGACCGGCAAACAACGGGATCTGCAATTCCGTGACATCGTAATCTTGCAACGAGGCATGAGCTGGGCACCTACCATTGTAGATGAATTGAAGAAACAGGGAATTCCGGTGTATGCTGAGTTATCCACAGGATATTTTGCGGCCATTGAAGTGAAGATTCTTCTAAATACGCTGAAAGTCATTGATAACCCGCGGCAGGATATTCCGCTTGCATCTGTTCTGCGGTCGCCGATTGTCGGTCTGAATGAAGAAGCATTGACACAAATCCGTTTGGCTGATCGGCGCGGCACGTATTATGATGCGCTAAAAGCTTATATGCGTACGACGTCATCAGGAGAAACACTTCAAAAAGTAGAACGCTTTCTGGAGCTGTTCGAGCGGTTTCGGCTTGCGGCAAGAGAAGGGCTCTGTCAGATTTGGTCTGGCAAATTTATCGTGAAACAGGCTATTACGACTTTGTTGGCGGTATGCCAGGCGGACGCCAGCGGCAAGCAAATCTCAGAGCGCTGTATGACCGGGCCAGGAGTTATGAAACCACAGCATTTCGGGCCTATTCAGGTTCCTTAGATTTATTGAGCGTATGGAAGAACGCGATGATGACCTTGGGGCAGCCCGCGCACTTAGTGAACAAGAGGATGTTGTCAGGATCATGACGATCCATAAGAGTAAAGGTCTCGAATTTCCAGTGGTTATTCTGGGAGGAATGGATAAACAATTTAATATGACTGATTTGCGTCAGCGTTATTTGCTGCACAAAGATCTTGGATTCGCAACACGGTATATTGACCCCGAAAAGCGAATCTCTTATCCAACTTTGTATTACCATGCCATGAAGCAGGAGAAAAAGCGCGAGATGCTTGCTGAAGAGATGCGGGTCCTATATGTAGCGTTGACCCGGGCGAAAGAAAAACTCGTCATGATTGGTAACGTCAATTCATTCGCAAAAAAACAAGAGAAATGGGTTCAAATGATTGAACATGGTGAATGGGTGCTTCCGGCCCATTATCGCATAAAGGCTAACTCATATTTAGATTGGGTAGGGCCTGCTCTTGCACGTCATGAGATGAATGAGGTTCTGAGAGCAGAAGAGATGGCGGATGCGGTTCTGGAAGATATTCGAATTGACCCATCCAAATGGGAGGTAACCATAGTCCATGGAAGTGATTATGCCAACATGGATGAGGATGGGGCGCTGGGGGCAGACACCTTAAAAGCTCATATCGAAGCATGGACGTCTGTGCCAGTGGATCTGGACGAAAGTCTTGAAGGAGAGGTTACACGCCGTCTTGATTTTGTGTATCCTTATAAACAAGCAGCAGAGAGCCGGGCAAAGCAGTCTGTTACAGAAATCAAGCGCCAGCGTGAGATCCGTGATGAATATAGTGGGGAGGGCCTTGTGAAATCGTTTCAGGCTCCGATCGTAAAGCGGCCGAATTTCATGCAAAAGGAACAAAGCATATCAGCGGCTGAACGAGGAACAATCATGCACGCTGTCATGCAACACATTCCGTTTAATGCCCAAATGTCAGAAGCTGAGGTTTCTGCCTTTACAGAAGGGCTTGTCCACAAAGAAATACTTACCGCAAAACAGGCGGAAACCGTTGATACAGAAGCAATTGCATCTTTTTTTCAAACGGATATCGCAAGTCTTATGATTAATGCCTCTGAGCTCTATCGTGAAATTCCATTCAGTCTCGCACTTCCTGCAGATGATGTATATGCGGACTGGAGGGGAGAGACAGATGAAAAGGTGCTTGTTCAGGGTGTGATTGACTGTGCGATTCCAACAGAAGATGGCCTAATCCTGCTTGATTATAAGACAGATCGAATTAGGGGCGAAGCGGATGATGCTGTTATTAACCAGCTTAAGAAACGATATGAAGTTCAAATTAAGTTGTATCGACATGCGATCGAACAAATTTGGCAAGTCCCCGTTGCCAGCACATATTTATATTTCTTTAATTTAGGCGGAGAATCACCTGCAACCCTTAAATTATAAATATCTAGAGCACATTGTGTCGGATTTGTTACAAGTGTTCTAAGAGCTTCAATTCCTTGCACGGCAAGGTTTTGAAGTTCTTTTTTTACGTCTTTTTTTCTAGTTATGGTATGGCTGTGATTTGAATCACACTAGGGGCGTGATTTGCTTCACTTAAGTGAGAACTGCTCTCATTTATTCTATATACAAGAACAAAAGGAAAGGGTGAGCGGGATGACTTCTCCAAAGAAGACAGAGATGGCACATACAGACCATGAAGAGGTTTCCATGAAAGGCACATTGGTTTCAGTACTGCTTATAGGTGGCTTTATTGCACTTCTGTGGTTTGCGATTTGGGGCATTTATATGATGAGAGTTTAACAGACATCTGCTTATAAAAAGGAGGAAGCACTTATGCATCGCTATGAAAAGTTTTGGCTGATCGCGAGCAGTCTTATGATATTAGGATTTATGTTTTTTATCGGTTATCAGGCTTTTGCACTCGAAATGGGGCCACCAAGTCATCAGGAAACACTGGATCCGGAAAAGGTGGATGAAACAGCCCCTTTTGACAATCCCGGCGTTAAAAAAATTGGTGAAAACGAATATGAAGTCGTCATGACTCTGCAAATATTCAGCTTTACGCCAACAGATATAGAAATTCCGGCCGGATCAACTGTTCACTTTACAATGACATCAAAAGATGTTGTTCACGGGTTCCAAGTAGCAGGTACAAACATTAATGCCATGGTAATGCCAGGTTATGTTCAAAAAATTACCCAGAAGTTTGACAAACCGGGAGATTATCTAGTTCTATGTAACGAATATTGTGGTGCCGGCCACCAGGCCATGAGCACAACCATTAAGGTGAAATAAAGGAGGGAGAACAGATGGAAGCTGTATTAAAGCAAAACACAATCATGGAAAAAACCAATCGTGTATTAGGAATCAACGAGAAAGACGCACGTATTTCCAGAACTTATTTTATCGTAACCTTTCTCGCTTTGCTTGTCGGTGGTTTTCTTGGGCTTTTACAGGGGCTGAATAGAGCAGGTCTGCTGGAATTGCCAACCTGGATGAATTATTATCAGATTTTGACAGCACACGGCTTATTCTTAGTACTGGTCTTTACATCGTTCTTTACAATTGGATATTTTTACGCTGCATTATCACATACTCTTGGAGGGCTTTTAGCTGAAGTTCGGACAATGGCTTGGATCGGTTTCGGTCTTAAAATTGTTGGGTTCGTCATGGCTCTTATCCCAATTCTGATGAACGAAGCATCTGTTATGTATACTTTTTATCCGCCAATGGCCGCTTCACCCTGGTTTTATGTTGGCTTGGCTTTGATTGTAGTAGGTGTTTGGATGTGTGCATTCGGAGCCTTTATCAATGTTGCTCATTGGCGCAAACAAAATAAAGGTAAACACATTCCGATTCTATCGTTCTTTGCAACTGGTGTATTTATACTGTTGTTCTTCGGAAGTCTGCCTGTTGCCATTGAAGTGATCGGTCTGATTATTCCTTGGTCATTTGGCTGGGTTGATACGATCAACGTCATGTTGAGCCGGACTTTGTTCTGGGCATTTGGTCACACTTTGGTAAATATCTGGTATTTAACAGCTGTCTCCGCCTGGTATGTTATTGTACCTAAAATTATGGGAGGGAGACGTTTCAGTGACTTACTCACTCGGCTTGTCGTAATCCTGCTTGTAATCTTGAATATACCGGGAGGTTTCCACCACCAGATCGTGGACCCCGGCATTTCGGAAACAGTCAAATTCCTTCACGTGTTCATGAGTTTGGCAATTGGTTTCCCTTCACTGATGACTGCATATGCTATGTTTTCCGTGTTTGAAAAAACTGGTCGCAAAAAAGGCGCTAAAGGACTGTTTGGCTGGTTTAAGAAACTGCCTTGGGGCGACGTGCGTTTCTTGGCACCAATGATTGCCATGATCGCTTTCATCCCTGCTGGTGCTGGCGGTGTGGTTCAGACAATGAACCAGCTGGACCAGGTCGTTCATAACACCATGTGGATTGTTGGACACTTTCACCTAACACTTGGAATGACAGCTGTTATGACCTTCTTCGGCATGAGTTACTGGCTCGTTCCATATGTGTCAGGACGGATTCTCACACCTAAAATGAATAAATTCGGTGTCATTCAGACAATTATCTGGACCGTGGGTATGTCCACGATGTCAATCGCAATGCACCTTGTTGGCCTGCTGGGCTCTCCAAGACGGACATCATTCTCAACGTATGGTGACCATGCCACAGCTTTAGGCTGGGATCCATATTTGATCTTCCTTGCTATTGGCGGCACACTGTTAATCATTGGTGTCATCATGCAGGTATACGCTGTTTTTCACCTCATGTTCCGTGCGCCAAAAGGGCAAGAAGAATTCCCGATTGCAGAGCCAGAAGAAAGTGCGTCGAAAACACCATTCTGGACAGAGCGCTGGACACGCTGGATCTTCATTATGTTGATCGTCGTTGCAATGGGCTACGTGATTCCGCTCGTCGACTTTATCGGCAATGCACCTCCAGGATCACCACCATTTAAAACTTGGTAATCATAAAAAACAAGAACAGCCAAAAGCCCAAGCAATCCCGGCTGTGGCTGTTCTTTCATCATTTTTAAATTCTATGCATTTTAGATCTGACTCAAACGTTTAGAGCTTTTTTATAAAGGAAGTGGTCGGTATGTTGAAGGGAAAGGAAAGTAAGGTGGCGCTTGGACTGGTTCTGTTGTTTGGTTTTTTATTGTTTTTCATCGGAACGGACGGGTTCAGTGCTTTCACAGCGGAAACAGCGCGTAAACACAATTTGATCGACAGTCAGCCTGTGTTTCCGGAAGTGACACTGGAAGACAGCCAAGAGCGTGTCTATCCTTTTTCCGAATTTGCGGGGAAATATGTGCTGATTACATTCATATATACCGCATGTACCGATGTATGTCCACAGCTTGAAATGAACATGTCTGAAGTATACCAGGCATTACCTGAGGATGTTTTGGGAGAGGACATTGTGTTTTTGAGTGTCAGTTTTGATCCCGAACAGGATACACCCGAAACTCTGTCAACGTACAGAGGTTATTTTGACAGTGACGGTGAAACATGGCGAATGGCCAGAATTAATGATCAGGAAGAACTTAATAGTCTTTTAGATGCTTTTGGTGTGATCGTTATACCGGATGATAATGGTAATTTCACTCATAACTCAGCCTTTTACCTGGTAAACCCTGAAGGACGTCTGGAAAATGTTATGGATTACAAACAGCCGGAAGCTGCCGCTGAAACCATCCGAACTATTTTGGAGGAAAAGGGTGGTGATGTATGATGACACAAGTCAAAGTTGGATTAGCGATGTGGGTGTTTCTCATGCTTCCTCCAGTAGCGGAATTGCTGGAATCTATTATGATCATTCATATGCATATGCAAATGCCGCTCTTTGTCATTGCCGGATTTTTAATAGCCCCATGGTTTCAGAAAAAATGCCCTGCCGTTTTCTCCAAGTATAACAGGAATGGCATTCCCGGCATTGTTTTGTTCTTAATTATTATGCTGTACTGGATGGTGCCGCGGACTATGGACGAAGCATTAACACTGTCTGTTATGGAAATCTTTAAGTTTGTCAGTTTACCATTTTTGGCTGGGGTTCCGCTTCGTGACAGTTGGACAAAATTGGGAAAAGCAGCGAAGAATATGGTATTTATCTTTTTTCTGGTATCATTTGCTGCGATGGGTGCTTTGTACATTTTTTCCCCGGTGCAGTTGTGCAATAACTATCTCCAGATCGAACAGGTCACATTGGGATGGGGCTATATTACAATGGGCGCTGCCATACTGGTGTATCTCGCACAAATGCTTTTCATCGATCCTGCAGATTATGAATAAGGATACGCTTTTTACAAACAGAAAAGAAACCACCATGGCAAAACATGCCGCGGTGGTTTCTTGCTTGTTTACTGTTATTATTGGGCTAATACGTCTTTAATGTGGTCAATGGCCCATTCAAGATCTGTTTTGTTTATGGTTAATGGTGGTGCAAAGCGGATGACGTTCTCATGTGTTTCTTTGCATAGGAGCCCTTTCTCTTTCAGTGCTTCACAGTACGAACGTGCAGGCTCAGTCAATTCCACACCGATAAACAGCCCTTTGCCTCGTACTTCTTTAATGACAGGATTATTGATTTTCTTCAACTCACCCATCATGTAGTTCCCCAGTTCAAGTGAACGATCAGCAAGCTTTTCATTTTCAATGACCTCGAGTGCTGCAGAAGAGACAGCGCAAGCGAGCGGATTCCCGCCAAACGTGGAGCCGTGTGACCCCGGGTTGAAGACGCCAAGTATATCTTTGTTGGCAACAATGCATGAGATCGGCATGACACCTCCGCCAAGCGCTTTACCGAGAATAAGAATATCCGGTGTAACATCTTCCCAGTCACAAGCGAACATCTTTCCACTGCGGCCAAGGCCAGCCTGGATTTCATCGGCGATATATAGAACGTTATTTTCATGACAAACGTCGTAAGCTTCTTTCAAAAAGCCTTCAGGCGGCATAACGATTCCTGCCTCACCTTGAATGGGTTCAAAAAGAAAGCCCGCTGTGTTCTCGTTGATCGCTGCTTTTAGCGCATCAATGTCTCCATAAGGAATAATTTTAATTCCTGGAAGCATGGGACCGAAGCCACGTTTATACTCTGCTTCTGAGGAAAGAGAAACCGCTGTCATGGTCCGGCCGTGAAAGTTTCCTTCGCACGCAATGATTTCCGCCTGATCTTCTGCGACACCTTTCACATCGTACGCCCAGCGTCTGGCCGTTTTTATAGCTGTTTCCACAGCTTCTGCACCTGTGTTCATCGGCAAAGCCATTTCTTTGTTGGTTAATTTACAAATCTTCTCATACCAAGGTCCAAGTTGATCGTTATGGAAAGCGCGTGAGGTCAATGTGACTTTTTCCGCTTGTTCCTTTAATGCTTCGATAATTTTTGGGTGACGATGTCCCTGGTTGACCGCAGAATAAGCACTTAGCATATCCATATAGCGGTTGCCTTCCGGATCCTCGACCCATACGCCCTCTGCGTGAGCTACGACAACAGGTAGCGGGTGATAGTTTTTTGCACCATATCTTTGCGTTTGGTCGATGATGTTTTGACTGAGTACCATGCAATCCCTCCATATTTAACAAAAATACATAACACTTTCAGTATATCATGATTGCTCTGTTTTTACAGAATTTAAAGGCTTGGCGCTTCAACCGTATGTTGTGAAAAATTTTGGCTGGCATGATATGATACAAGCAAGCACCAAAAAGTGGGAGGAAAAAAAGTTGAATACACATTTACATGTTACATCTTGGGTTTTGGCCCTTATTTTACTTGCTGTAGTTGTAATGTTGCATAAACAAGGAAAGGCAAAGGCAGGGAAAATTGTACATATGATCCTGCGCCTGGATTATTTGCTCATACTTTATTCAGGCGGAGATCTGTTTGCAAATTACATGGGAGATGACCTGCTGATGCTTGCTATAGTGAAACTTTTAGCAGGAATCTGGGCGATCGCTGCCATAGAAATGATTGGTGTCAAAACGGCTAAAGATAAACCCGCCGGTTCATGGTGGGTACAGCTCGTGCTCGCATTTATCATCACATTGGTGCTTGGATTTGGCTTTTTACCGTTGGGATTCGCTTAAGATTGCGGGCGGGTGTCTGGGGAGAATTTCCAGACACCCGTTTTTTGCACGAAGCGGTTTAATTAATGGAGGTACATATCATGAAAAAACAACTTTGGATAGCAGCTTTGGTCGCGTGTGTGCTTATGAAGTCAGTGCCAGTGCATGCGGAAACAAATTCAATAGATCAAGGCATTTCATATCATATTTTGATCGACCGATTTAACAATGGAGATGTCAGTCTAGATGAGACAGTGGACGTAACAGATCCACTCGCCTATCATGGCGGTGATTTTAAAGGCATCGTTAAACGCCTTGATGCGCTGAAAGAACTTGGCATCACTACGATTGTCTTATCACCTCCAATGGCCAATGCTGACAAAGGTTTTCACGGATACTGGATTGAAGATTTTATGGCAGTGGAGCCGCAGTTCGGTACAATGGAAGATTTTAAAACACTTGTTAATGAAGCACATGACAGGGATATAAACGTGATCATGGAATTCGTAATGAATTATGCGGCAAAGTCCCACCCGCTGGTCAAAGAGTCGCCTGAAACGACTGTGGAAAATGCTGTGATAGATGCTCCATGGAAAGAAGGAGCTGTTGTGTTGGATCAAACAAATCAGCAGGTGAAAGAAATGATCACGGAAGCTGCGCTGTTTTGGGTGCAGAATACAGATGTGGACGGCTTCAAATTACATGCTGCTGATCAAACAAATCAACAATTTTTACAGGAATTGACAGATCAGATTAAAAATGAGAATGACTCTTTTTTGCTGCTCGCCAGTGTGCTTGATGAAGAAGCAGATCTAACACCGCTTTTGGAGAACAATAACTTAGACGTCATTGATGATCCAGATATTCAAAATCGGCTGAGAGCAGCGTTGGCTGAGCCAGGGCAAAGCCTTACTCCAGTTATTGATGCAACTGACTCAACGGATAAGCAGCGTTTATTGCAGGCTGATGATTTTTATACGAAGCGCTTTTCTCAGCTGACCGCTGAAAATGGGCGCAATGACCTGACGAGCTGGAAACTGGCGCTCACATATTTATATACCGCTCCAGGGCTCCCAAATCTCACTCAAGGATCGGAAATCCCGATGTATGGAGACGGATGGCCGGAAACAGCCAAACTTGTTCAGTTTAACCGTCAGGACGAAGATACTCTGGCTTTTTACGAAAAAATAGCTTCTATTAGAGAACAATTTCCTGTTCTGGTTGATGGAGCGTTTACTTTTGTTGGTGATAGTGGTGCGATGAGTGTCTATAAACGAACGAATGATAATCAAACCGTATATGTGGCTTTGAACAACGATGTAAAGTCACAGGTTGTTTCTGTAGAAGGATTGAGTGACGAACAACAGCTGAATGGGATACTTGGTGATAACATAGTCCGGCAAAACGAAGACGGTGCCTTTGATCTCGTCCTGCCACGGGAGACAGCCGAAGTGTATATTGTAGAAGAAAACACTGGTCTCAACTGGCCGTTTATTCTTTTTGTCGGCGGCGTCTTTCTCTTGTTCCCGATAGGGATCATTGTTATGGGGAGAAAAGCAAAGAAAAATAATTGATTGAACAGCTGCCCGAGACGGCAGCTGTTTTTAGTTGTGTGATGTAGAAAGTCATCTTCTGGTTTTGTTCTTGCGTTGCTTAGAGAATAAATTTAAAATGGCGATAAGGAACATTCACCAGAAAATAATGAAGGTGGCGTCCCGGATATGTCTGCAGTGTTGATCGTAACGGCCTACTTATTTGGTTGTGTAAATGGAGCTTACTATATTGGCAGAGCAATTGCTAAGGAAGATATCCGGACGCTTGGCAGTGCAAATGCAGGCGCACGAAATGCTGGACGTATATATGGTGCAAAAGCGTTTGTTATGACTATAGCAGTAGATGCTTTAAAGACTGCTGTGCCCATTAGCATTGTGCTTTTCTATGAAGATGCACCATCTCTCATCCCTTATTGGGTTGGACTCAGTGTGCTGATTGGACACATATGGCCGATACAGTTGCAATTTCGCGGGGAAAGGGTGTTGTTGTTTATCTTGCGACAGTGCTTGTTTTGGAGCCTGTCGTACTTTTGCCTGTTGGGATCATCTCTTTGTTTGGTTTGCTTGTTAAACGACTTTTTACTGTGATTGGACTTATTGCGCTTGTAACAGTTCCGGTGGCGGCTGCGTTTCTTTCAGGGGTGTGGCAGGGTGGGATCTTTATGATCATGTTAATCATTGTGATCTGGGCGCATTTGAAGGAGTGATGGGATGACGACATTTAACCATATCATATATAAAACAGCTGACACACCAGATGAACTTGAACAAATTCACCGTTTAAACCATGAGGCGTTTGTTACCGAAATCCCTCAGCACGAAAAGAGGGAAGATAACAGGCTTGTAGATCGCTTCCATAAGGAAAATACATATATGATCGCCAAAGATCAACATAAAGTTGTGGGAATGATTGCCGTCAGAGGCAACCGCCCGTTCTCACTGGATACTAAACTGGAAGACCTTGATGCTTATATCCCGATGAATGCAGCCCCTTGTGAAATCAGGCTGCTTGTCATAAAAAAGGAATACCGTAAAGGCACCGTGTTTTTCGGCTTGTGCGAACAATTAATAGAGTATTGTCTGGAACAAGGCTATACATTAGCTTTGATTTCAGGAACGACACGACAGGAAAAGTTATATAAGCGTATCGGTTTTCGCCCGTTTGGCCCTCTCGTTGGAACAAAACGAGCCCGTTATCAGCCAATGTATTTAAGCAAAGAAAACTTTGAAACATCCAAAAAAGGATTCAAACAATTAATGGATCGCCGCAAACAGCCGTTCCAGCATCAATTTCTGCCTGGCCCTGTCCCTGTCAGTGATAAAGCTGCCAAGGCCTGGCACGCACCAGCCGTCTCACATCGTTCAGAGTATTTTAGAGATATGGTGAGCGGCGTGCAACAGCAGTTACGCAAGCTGACTGGGGCTATGCACGCCATTGTAGCTGTCGGAACTGGCTCGCACGCTAATGACATGGTCGCTGCACAGCTTTCCATGTTGAACGGTAAAGGGCTCATTTTAGTGAACGGAGAATTTGGTGAGCGGTTAATAGACCATGGTAAGAGATGTGGACTTGATTTTAGCTTGATTCAAAAACCATGGAACACACCGATCTTTCGGGAGGATATCGCAGAAATATTGAAGAATGAGGATAAAATCGAGTGGCTGTGGACGGTTCATTGTGAAACATCGACAGGCTATCTGTTCGATATGAACATGCTAAGCGAGCTTTGTGATGAACACAATGTAAAGTTATGTGTAGATGCATGCAGCAGTCTTGGAGTTGTTCCTGTTGATTTGAGTCGGGTGTATCTGGCGAGCGGCGTCAGTGGCAAAGGACTTGCCTCATATCCTGGGCTCTCAATCGTTTTCAGCTATGAGCAGTTTCAGCCATCGGTGTTGATTCCTCGTTATCTTGATGTCGGATTGTATCAGCAATCAGGCAGTGCTCCATTTACGCATTCTTCTAACAGTGTGGCAGCACTTCAGCAGGCATTGGAGAATCGGCCACAATCTCCCCAGCCACTTGCGGATCGAATTCGTGAGATGTTTTACAGCGTTGGGATGGACGTTTTGGGTGACGATAGCTATTCGCCCGGAATTGTGACAGTAGCCCTTCCGGCTAATATATCAGTCAGGAAGTTTGGTGACTGCTTGAAAGAAAAAGGTATTTTTATAAGCTATGAGAGCGGTTATCTGCTCAAGCAGAATTGGTTTCAGACGGCATTGATGGGGGTACAGAAAGAGGATTCCGCACTCAATGCAGCTCAAGAGATTACGAGAGAGTTTAAGCGGTTTAAGAGAGAGACAGGGGGCACTTCATGAACAGGTTAATACCGTATTTATCAAATCATCTTATTGGGGTTACTGTAATGGCACTGCTGTTAAAAACAGTGCTGGTGACACTTATATCCTTTCATGCTCCTGTAACAACATGGTATGATGTTGTACTTTTGATAATCGGACCTCTTGGGACGATTATGTTGTTTGTTGGAATCTCATTTTTGTTTACCAGACTCATGCGTCCATGGCTGCTGATTACAGCATATGTCATTGTGACTGGATTGCTTTATGCCAACGTGCTGTATTATCGTTTTTATATTGATTTTGTTACGGTTCCCGTTTTATTTCAGCTGAGCAATGTGGGAGGCCTGGGGCCAAGTACTGTCGAGTTATTAAGTCCGTGGGATCCTTTTCTGGTGCTTGACCTGATTTTAATTATTTACCTGATGAAGCGCAAACGAAAGCATCATACACCATTTTATACACCCAATAAAAAAAGTTATACCTTTACAGCATTTGCCACAATCGCAATTACATTTGCCTTGGCTTTAATGCAAACGCCATATTTACTGAAGGTAGACTATGACCGTGAGTTACTTGTAACCTCACTCGGCCTCTACAATTATCAGTTTGTAAATATTGCCACGAGCATTAAGGTTCCTATCGAAAAGGCCATGGCTGATGAAGGTGAAGCAAAAGCTGCTAATAAGAAATTGACGAGGACAGAAGAAGAGGAAACAGATCTGTTTGGGGTTGCTGAAGATAAAAATGTGATTATAATAAGTCTCGAATCAACTCAAGGGTTTGTGATTGATGAAGACGTGAACGGAGAGTCAATTACACCATTTATGAATGAACTGATTGAGGATAGTTTTTATTTCAGTAATATATATGATCAGACTGCTCAGGGTAAAACGTCTGATGCAGAGTTTATGATATCCACAGGGCTATACCCGCTTCCGAGTGGTTCGGCATTTGTACGCTATCCTAAGAATACTTATCAATCATTGCCCAAGATATTACAAGAGGCTGGAGGCTATCAGGCTTATTCATTCCATGCCAACGACCGGACCTTCTGGAATAGAGAAGAAATGTACACAGCTCTTGGTTATGAAGAATTTTTCTCGAAACGTGATTATAAAGTGACGGAAGAAAATTCCGTTAACTATGGACTCAAGGATATCCCTTTTTATGAACAGAGCATGGAAATGCTAAAAGATCTGCCCGAACCTTATTTAGCTAAATTTCTAATGTTGACCAACCATTTTCCATTTTTGCTTGAAGAAGAAGATCAGTTCATTGATAAAGCAAATACGGATCTTGAAGTGGTAAACAGATATATGACAACGGTGAGATATGAGGATGAGGCTTTAAAACGCTTTTTCGAACTGCTGAAAGAAGCGAATATGTATGAAGATAATATTTTTGTTATTTATGGGGATCATTACGGAATCTCTAAGCAATATGAAGAGGGAGTTCATCAATTTCTGGATGAGAAAGATACGCCGCTGAATCATTTGGCTTTACAGCGGATCCCGCTCATTATCCATGTTCCAGGGCAAGAAGGGAGAGAGATTGATATAACTGGGGGGCAGATTGACATACGTGCGACACTATTGCACCTTCTCGGTGTAGATGACCGAAACAACATGTCGCTCAGCCGCAATTTGCTGACACGCTCAGGTGATCATCCAGTTGTATTTCGCGATGGTGGGTTTGTTACTGAGAATTATGCTTATATTGAACGTGGATGCTATAACAGGGAGCAGGAGAAAAAAGTCTCCCAGTCCAAATGCACACCATATTTAAAACAAGCCCGTGATGAACTGCGCATCTCAGATCACCTTATCCAACGTGACTTACTGCGATTTCTGGAATAAGCCGAAGTTCCTCATTGCTTTTACAGTCGTCCCCTATAACGAATAGTAGACACAAACTGCGAACTAATGAAAACTTGAATGACTGCTTCTGGCAATCGCTCGGGGAAAACACTCCGCGTCCGGTGGGCGCTGATGAGCCTCGGGCCCACAGGATGTGGGTCATGAAGGCGTTGCGACAGGACGTCGCGGTCTTAGCCTTCCTTCCCCTCTAGCGCGCTGTGGGGTCTCATCTAGGAGTCTGTCCGACGGAATGAAAGTATTACCAGATAAATGGGTGGAATGCCGGACTTTCATGTATAATTAATATTACAAAGTGAAGATTGAACGGAAAAAGAAAGGGGCATTCCACCATGGCACCATTTAAGCCTTATTCAGTGGAGCAAGGAGAGCTAATCCCGACGTATTTTGGGGATTTGATTCCTTCTGATCACCTTGCTCGCACTGTTAACGACATTGTTGATGAACTAAATATTTCTCATATGACAATTCACTATAAAAATCGTGGTCAAGAAGCTTAAAATCCGAAGATGTTGATTAAGATTCTCTTTTATGGCTATCAAACGGGTGTGTTTTCATCCCGTAAATTGCATACGGCAATTCAAGAAAGCATTCCCTTTCGCTGGCTGGCCGGTGGCCAGAAGCCTGATCACCGCACTATTAGTGATTTTCGAAAAAACAACATAAATAATTTGGCCCCTTTATTTAGTCAGGTTATTCTAATCGCTAAAGAATTAGGTCATGTATCCATGGCACATGTAAGCATTGACGGTTCAAAGTTCAAGGCTAATGCTTCAAAGCACAAAGCGATGACACGCGGCTATATGAAAAAAGAAATTAAGCGTATGGAACAGCTTATTGCCGATCACTTGAACGAAGCCCAGCTGCAAGATGCCATCGAAGATGAACAAACGGAACCCACAAGTCGAGGTATACAAGATCATCAAAAGCGCCTGGAAACGATCAAGGAAGCATTACAAAAACTAGAAGAACGCAAACCTGAATCAGCTTTAGCAACAGCTGACAAGGACCAGGCTAATTTTACGGACGATGATTCACGAATTATGAACACCCGGACACAAGGCGTGATACAAGGCTACAATCCACAAGTTGCAGTTGATTCAGACCGTGGCTTTATCGTTGGAATGGCCATGAGTAATAATTCCAGTGATCAACAACAGTTTGAAAATGTCTTATCCTCCATTCGGGAGAATATGGGTGCCATGCCAGAGATTGTTACAGCAGATGCCGGTTATTTTAGTGCAGCCAACATTCAACAAGCCGAAACCTATGGAGTAGATGCCTATATTGCAGCAACCAAAGAAGGCAAACAAAATGGTAATCCTTATGACAAGTCGAATTTCACTTATGACCAAGAACAAGATACTTATATCTGCCCTATTGGTCAAAACATGGTGCTTAAAAAAGTTAAATACCGCCATCATGAGACCAGACCTACAACATGGATTTATGAAGGTCAAGCATGCTTAGACTGCCCCTTTCAAAGTGAGTGTGTAAAATCTAAAACAGGCAAAAGAACTATACAACGTACAGAAGCTGATCCAATACGTGAAGCTATGAGAACGAAAGTTCAAAGTGACGAAGGGAAAGACATTTACAAGAAACGTAAAGCAATTGTAGAGCCGGTGTTTGGGCAACTGAAAGCGTGTCAAGGCTTTCGGCAATTTCACCTCCGCGGAAAAGAAAAAGTTTCGGGTGAATTTGTGCTGCTTGCGTTGGCTCATAACCTTAGGAAGCTTCATTTTCTTAAGCATCCAAAAAATGTGTTAAAGCAAACAAGGGATAAGTCTGTCCAAAATCTGAAAAAGTTATCATAAAGGGCACGGATAAGGCTGGATTTAAACACTATTCATTTCAAAATAGCGTTTTTTTGGAGAAATATGCTCAAAAAGTTAAATCTGACCCCTTAAATAACATTCCGTCGGACAGACTCCTAGGAGCCCTGGACAGAAGTAAATTGCGAAACTTCACTAATATACGTATTAAAATTATTGTGCGGTGTTTATCATGATTTGGACATAGAAAAAAGCACTCCTTTGATGATACAATGTTTTTTGGGAAAAACATACCAACGAAGAGTGCTTTATACCGTTCATTATACCTTGTTTTGCCCAAAAAAACCATCGTTTTTAGGTACTCTTTGTTGGGATTAAAAAATGAGGAGAGATTTTATGGCACATCGCAGCCCGAATTGTCCAAATCAGATTGTTCTTTTTGAGGAATTATTACAGGAGAGAGTTGAACACAAGCCACACGCTGCCCGTTTCTTTATGTACTTAGCAAATGTACTGGATCTAAGGTACTATGCATCTCTATCTATGGGAGCTCCACGCTATTCCCGCCGGGAATTGACAGCAGTTATACTTTACGCCATGTATCATGGTCATTATGCGGCGCAGAAAATCCAACAATTTGCTGAAGACAGCATTGGCGCACAATGGATCTTATCCGGCATGCGAATGCCCAGCTATAAAACGGTGGAACGCACAATTGATGCCTTATTCGAAGAAGTTGATCATCTCTTCATTCAGATCATCGGAATTTGTGATGGGTTATTCCTGGTTGGTTGGAAACGTATGTATATTGATGGTACAAAGATTCAAGCTAATGCCTCTAAACACAAGGCGATGAGTTATGAACGTCTAACAAAGAAAATTGATAATCAATCAATTAATATTGAGTCGTTATTTGAAACGATGAAGCCATACATCAGCAGCTTGGAACAGGTACCGGATGATAAGTTAAACGCTTGTATCCATGATCAGGCCCAATTAGTTAACCACATTTTACGACAACAACACGAAAGAGAACTTCGGAAAAAAGAACAGCAAGTGTTCAACCTTGACCTTGATGAGGCTGAGAAAACGCAGGGCTTGAATTTGGAAGAAACGTTAAAGCGTCTTCTATGCTTCTGAATAACGTTCCATCTGAAACATTTAACCAGGTGGTAAATGTGTTAAACGATATTGCGATCACAAGTGATCGACTCAACACGATGGAGCAGGCAAAAACAGCTCTGGAGCAAAGATGGAAAGAAGAGAAGGGGAACAAAAAAATCCCACCGGAAAAGCAAATCAATTTTACGGACGCAGACTCTAACATTATGATGACAAAACATCATGGAGTGCAGCAGTGTTACAACAATTTTGCCTGGGTGGATGATAAGACCCATATTATACTTGGTACACACACGGGCAACAGCGCTTCTGATCAACTTGAATTACAGCCAACACTACTTGATGCGCAAAACATGTGCGGCTCATTGGAAGGGATGCAGGCTGGTGCCGATGCCGGATTTTTTTCCGCCGAGAATATTCGTTTCATGAAGGATAAAGGCATCGACTTTTATGTATCCTATCCAGAGCTAAAGAGTCCGTTTGGAAAAGATAAATTTGATTATGACCCGGCATCTGATACATACACATGTCCAGAAGGAAGTACATTGGGGAGAAAAAAAATAAAAAAGTCCGGAAAAATTGGGGAGTACAGTAATTTAGAAGCTTGCCAAAAATGTCCTCTCAGTGCGCAATGTACGAAAGCAACAGACGGTATTCGCAGAATAGAGAGGCATTTGGAAGATGATAGTCTTCGTGAAGATGCGAAGGCAAAGGCCAATAGTGAGAAAGGCAAGGAAATTTTAAGACAAAGAAAAAGCGTACCAGAACCAGTGTGGGGAAATATCCAAACACAAGATGGCTGGAAACAGATGCATATGCGGGGGAAGAAAAATGCCTCCCGTGAGTTCAAATTACACTGTGTGATGCACAACATTCGAAAAATAGTCAAGCTCTACTTGAATAGTTTGTCATATCAGCAGGTGGTCCAAGAGAAAGAAAACAGCCTACGGTATCCCGCCTGATGGAAGAAGCCCGAGAGGAGGTGCTGAACGTTTAGTCGCAATAGCAGAAAGTTTAAAATCGTGATGTTTATTTGTCATACCTATTTTTTTCTTGATTTATTTTATGTCAATAAAAAAGTTAAATAACGCCATCTTTAGCTTTTTAAAAAATACTTTTGTCTAGGGCTCCTAGGCTTTTGCTCCCACAGGAGTCTCCGTGTTTTCCCCGAGCTAGGTGAGTGGTGTTCATTTTCTTGCTTTATTGGGCGGAACGGTTGAAGCGCATATAGGGGCTGAAAATCACTCATAGACGGAATAAATGCTCATAAGTAAACCGAGATTACGTCTGAATAGGGAATAATACGTATAAATGGACTTATTACTAATTGCTTAAGAGTGTTCACGTTCTTACTTGCTTTCTTGAACAGGACCGTCCAAGCATTCAATTAACATAAAGTGATTGGAGCGGAGGGAAGTCGACTCCTGCGGGAACAGCACGAGTCCGAAGACCCCACAGTGAGCGGTCTTTGCGAGCGAGGAGGCTGAGGCCGTGCCCGCGGAAAGCGACTTCCCGGAGCGCAAATCACGGTGCTCTTATATACATTGATGGGTTTTGACCTACTATGCTTTTTAGTTCGCTGTTTACTTATAATGTGCCTTGGTTATAGTAATAGTATTTACAAAAAGCTTAGTAAAAAAAGCCACCTCTTTGAGTGTGGCTTTTTTACTTATTTACCCGTTCAGAATGATGCCGCCGTTGACGTGGATGACTTGTCCAGATACGTAAGAAGCGTCTTGGCTGGCTAGATATACATAAGCTGGTGCGAGTTCGGCGGGTTGACCGGGACGTTTCATCGGTGTTCCAGAACCAAAGTTGCTGACTTTCTCAGCACTAAAGGTGGATGGAATTAACGGTGTCCATATAGGACCAGGTGCGACTGCATTGACGCGTATACCTTTTTCAGCAAGTGATGCAGCAAGAGAGCGTGTTAATGATACAAGCGCACCCTTTGTTGCAGAATAATCGATCAGGTCCTCGCTGCCTTCATAAGCTGTAACAGACGTTGTGTTAATGATGGCATCGCCTTCTTTTAAATGAGGCATAGCCGCTTTTGTCATATAGAAAGCTCCAAAGACATTTGTTTTAAATGTCTTTTCAAGTTGCTCGTTTGAAATATCAAGAATATCTGCTTGGGGATGTTGTTCTGCGGCATTATTAACAAGAATTTCAAGTTTGCCGAAATGCTCAATGACATCAGTTACCACACGCTCGCAAAATGTCGGGCTGCTGATGTCGCCTTCAATTAATAGACAAGATCTACCTTCCTGTTCAATAAGCCTCTTCGTTGTTTCAGCATCTTCACGTTCATTTAAATAAACGATGGCCACATCTGCCCCTTCTTTGGCAAAGTGCAGACTGACAGAGCGTCCAATGCCACTGTCACCACCAGTCACAAGTGCTACATCACCCATAAGTTTTCCACTGCCATTATAGTATTTCCGTATATATTCTGGTTCAGGATGCATATGTGATTCTATCCCTGGTTGTGTATCTTGAGTTTGCTTATTTGATGTCATATTCATACCTCCATTCATTTTACTATACCCAAATAAAGGGAGGTGAAACGTCGCACTAATATTTACTAGGGCTTTATGAAATCTGTCTGCAAGTTGGATTCTAAACACAGGTCTACCAGTGAATACTGAAACAGTCATGCTGATGATACTGATCAAAAGAATTAAAGCAGCCACCAAAAGTCCATGACTAGCAAATGGGAAGGAAGGTAAATTCATCCAATCAAGCAGCCCCTGAAGGAATAAAATACTTTCATTTAAAATCAAGCCAATGGCAAACATACTTACCCCTCTTAACATGGCTTTGCTTCGGCTATCCAATAACCCGGTAATTTCATACAGGACAAGAATCATACCACTGACGAAACCGAGGAGGGTTAAATGCAAGTATCCAATGACAATGCTGCGTGTTTCATAAATCATATTAGCGAGATTCGGCAACATCAGGCCGAGTTCTAGGGTGCTTTTAGCAAATAAAAGAAAGAGCACTGCCCCAAGGAGCCACACAACTTTTTCTGAAAAATGCTGTTTTATTTGTGTCCAGCTTTTTGATACGGCACAAATGATGAGGAAAATTCCAATCCATTGTCCAATACTGCCTGCGATGGCGAAAATATAACTGTAGCCAGGTAACGACTCAACCCATAAAATAGATAAAATGTATCCAGGGAATAAAGCAAGTAAATAGAACCAGAAGCCTCTTCTCAGGTGGGTGTGATTGAGTGTGATATTCGCCTGAACCAGCATGAAAATAAGCATTCCGATCAGCATGAAAAATAACCAGCCGTTGTATTGAAAATGCAAATAAAAATAGATCGTCATATCAAACCAGGCAGTATCTTTTAGTCCATTGGCTGAAATCGCACCAAGCATAAACGGACCAACTGATGAGATGATCAGCGTGAATAGACCGGCTTTAATATACAATGCCGCCGTTTTTGAACCCTGGGTAATATAATGAAGTCTGCGATAGATGAATATGACAGCCCAATATTCCACTCCAATATGCAAGGTTGAAAGGACGATGGAATACAATGCGTATCCTTCGTAAAGGAAAGCAGCAAACATGGATACAGAAACGATGAATAAAGAGAGCATGAGGATCATGCCGTGCTGCTTTTCTTTTTTGGTCATCTTTCGCCAGATAATAGCGAAAAAAACGACGAGCACTCCCATAAATGCCCAGCCGATCAGCGCCAGATGTGAATGTCCATGCAGCAAATGCTCATATGGGATGAGGTTGTTACGGGTAAAAGGAAAGATCCGCATCACCAGACCGGTTAGTGCGGTTAATAGGAATAATGAGAACGATAACAATACGATTGTCCGTCGCATGAGCGTACCTCCTGAACTTATACATATATGCTAATCTCAGTATGTAGAAGGAGAAGCACTCACACAATGCAGAATAAGATTTGTCACGAATCTGAAAAAACTTTGTGGCAAATATATGACTGAAAGAAGAAAAACCTCTTAGATGCGATACACGCGCCTAAGAGATTTAATTTGAAAACTATTTATACGGCTTATTAAGAAAGAAAAGAGCCAGTGTCCCTGGACCTGAATGGGCTCCTATAACTGCGCCAACCATTTCAATTACAACATTTTTCTGAGAGATATTGAATTTTTCACAAATCATGTCGCGAAGTTGCTCAGCGCGTTCGAGGTCGTCGCCATGGCTGATCCCAATAACCTGGTTACTGAAATCATCGCCACGAGCCGCCATCAGGTCAATCATCCGGCCAAGAACTTTTTTCCGTCCTCTGATTTTTTCAAGTGGAACCAATTTACCATCTTCAACATGGAGCAGGGGTTTAATCTTTAACAATGAACCCACAAATGCTGCTGTTTTGCTGACACGGCCGCCCCTATAAAGATACTCAAGGTCATCTACTGTGAAAATATGCTCCATATGCTCAGCATGATAGCTGGCAGTCTCTATAATGGACGCTGCATCTGCACCTTCTTTCGCAAGTTCTGCTGCCCGTAAAATAACGAGGCCGTAACCGATTGAAGCACACTTGGTGTCGATCACGTGAATTTGTGCACCTGGGTAGCTTTCTTTTACTTCTTCGGCCATCATTGCCGCAGATTGGTAGGTGCCTGAAAGCTCTGATGAGAACGCTAAATAGACTAATGGTTGATTTGTTTCAGCATAAGATGTAAAAATGGTCTTAAAGGTCTGTGGGGATACTTGAGAAGTTTTTGTGCCTTTACCAGCTCGCATCTCATCATAAACTGTTTTAGGCTGAATATCGATGCTGTCACGATACTCTTTATTATTCAAGTGAACAGTTAACGGTACCATTTCGATATCATATTCGTTATAATAATGCTCTGTCAGGTCACATGAAGAATCAGCCATTATTTTTACGGTCATGATTTCACCTACATTTCTTATATTCATTCAAAGATTTGTATATGTAACTTATTAATAGTTTAATATGGTAAGGTCAGTTAGTCAAAGTATACTTGATAATATTTCCAAAAATATAAAAGTAAACCATCAGACAAGGAGGTAACATATGTTTTTAGTTGAAGCGAGACGGGTTGTAGTCGTAATTTTTGGTGCTATTTTAAATGCTGTGGCACTTAATTTTTTCCTGATTGGCGCAAATGTTTATGCCAGCGGCTTTACAGGGGCGGCACAGCTCATTTCGAGTGTGTTCAAAGATTTTATCGGAATCGGAATCAGTACCGGTGTGATCTTGTTTATTTTAAATATACCAGTTGCTATTTTAGGCTGGTATAAAGTAGGCAAAGGATTTACCATCTACAGTATTTTATCAGTCATATTCACGACAACAGCATTAGAAATCATGCCTGTTATGAGTTTGTCTAACGACATTATTCTTAATGCCGTGTTTGGTGGTGTCATTGGGGAACTGGTGTGGGACTCACGTTGAAGTGGGGTGCATCAACAGGTGGTATGGATATTGTTGCAATGGTACTCTCAAGACTCAATGATAAACCGCTTGGCACATATTTTCTAACACTGAATGGTGTTATTATTTTAATGGCTGGCGTGTTATATGAACCGGAAAACGCGTTATATACACTCTTAACGCTTTACGTAACGACACGCGTGATCGACGCGCTCCATACACGTCACGAGAAGTTGACTGCAATGATTGTGACACACAAAGCGAACGAGCTTCAGCAAGCCATTCACAATAAAATGGTGCGCGGCATCACCATCTTGCCTGCGAAAGGCGCTTATTCTGGTGAAGATAAGAATATGCTTTACCTCGTCATTACAAGATACGAGTTGTATGATCTAGAACAAATTATAGCAGATGTCGATCCAAATGCATTTGCCAATATTGTACAGACAACAGGGATATTCGGTTTTTTCCGTCGTGAGGCCTAAAGTGACCTTTTCACCCTTGTCCAGGAGGAAGAAGATATGAAATATATAATCATGATTTTGCTGTCAGCGGTTATTCTGGCAGGCTGTGGGTCTGAGTCTGACCAAAACACAGAGCAAACAACAGACAATCAAGCTAAACAAGAAGTAAATGAAGAATTAAACGAAGGCTCAAATGAAACTAAGAACGAAGAAACAGCGATGGATATCGCCTTTAAAAATATTGATATCAAGATACATGATAAGAAAAACGTACGTATTAAAGGAGAGGCAAAATCATCCAACGAAAAAGCTTATTATCAAATTCTTCATAAAGACGTTCTTGTTGAAGAAACCAAGATTGAATTAGAAGGGGAAGATTGGACATCTTTCACCATTGAAACCACACTGCCTCAAGATGTAATAGAAACAGAAGAGGTGCCTGTCCTGATGATTTACGGGAAAACTGAAAGTGGAAAAGAAGTCAACCCAAATTATTTCGGCATTGACTTTATCAGACAGAGCTATTAATCGTCTTGATCAAAGGAAATAAGAAAAAATCGACGTATTATCAAAGAATAAAAAGCCCGCCGGCATATCTGCTGGCGGGCTTTTCTATGTACCTGTGTGAATTAATAGCCGTGTTCTTTAAAAACGTCCTGAACTTTAGGTGTAACATCATCCCATTCAGCATCGAACTGCTTGTTCACTGTAATGAAGTTCTGATAGCCGAAAACATTATCCACTCCGTCAAGTGCCATTAGATCATTTAAAATGGCATGTTCACTCGTATCACCAGGCATAACAGAAATGCTGTTCGTACCCTCAAAAATCAACTTATCTGTTGTGAATTTCAAAGCATTTGGATTCGGAGTCGCCTCTGCGCGCACACCCATCACTATCCCCTCCAATTAGAATCTTTATCAACTGCCCTTATCATAGCAGATATCCCCATCGTAAAAAAGTAAAATGACAAACCCCATAAATAAAACCCCCTCTAGGTCACAATAGACACAAACTGCGAACCAGTGAAAACTCTAAATAACTGCCACTGGCAACCGCTCGGGGAAAACACTCCGCGTCCAGTGGGCGCTGATGAGCCTCGGGCCCACAGGACGTGGGTCATGAAGGCGTTGCGACAGGATGTCGCGTTCTTAGCCTTCCTTCCCCAAATGCGCGCTCCGGGGTCTCATCTAGGCTTTTGCTCCCACAGGAGTCTCCGTGTTTTCCCCGAGCTGGGTGTGAGTATTCATGCCTTTTTGCTTTTGTGTGCAGAGCCGTCCAAGCCGCTAAAGAAAATAGAGTGATCGGAGCGGAGGACAGTTGACTCCTGCGGGAATAGCACGAGTCCGAAGACCCCGCAGTGAGCGTTCTTTGCGAGCGAGGAGACTGAGGCCGTGTCCGCGGAAAGCGACTGTCCGCAGCGCAGATCGCGTTCCTCTTACAAAAATATATGGGTATTTCTTTTACGTCGCAGTTTACGGGAACTGGACACAGGAAAACGGATCGGGGCACGGGGGGTGCTCCGATCCGTTTGTTGGTTGAGCTTCCAACTTGGGAGGTTATTTTAACTGATTGCTCTCCTTTAATTGCTGCTCAAGCTGTTGCAGCTGCTGTTGTTCTTCAGGTGTGGCTTCATTATAAGCCGATTGAATGGCATTTTGAGCAGCTCGCTGTGATTGTTCATCATTGTTTTGCATGAACTGATTCATAGCATTCTTGGCTTTTTGGAGATAATTGTTTTCCATTTAAAACCCTCCTGTCGTATGGTTGTCAGCTTCAGCTTCCTTTCGCTCCTTATCGGAGAAGCGGGAGCGATACGGAAATCGTTCTGCATGCTGTTTGACACCCTCAGCACCTTGGTACACGAATCGTCTGGACTTGTTATTCTTGGCCATCGGCGATTCCTCCAGGCAGATCCTCTTGACGAAGAGCATCTGTAATAGGTGAACATGATGCATAACCGGAAGTAAAAAAGTGAACGCTTTTTTGCGCTCACTCCTAGTATGGATACTCCAATTAAATATATGGGTGGAAATTTCCGGTTATTTAGCTGGGGAGGAAAGATCCAATTTTAAATATGCTTCAAGGAATTTTCCTACGCCGTCTTCTTCATTCGTTTCAGTTACATGTTTGGCAAGTGATTTTAATTCGTCAATAGCATTCCCCATCGCGACTCCAACGCCAGCATAATCAATCATTTCCAGATCATTATCCTCGTCACCAAACGCAATAATTCGCTCGGGAGGGATATCATAATAATGAGCCAGTTTATGAAGTCCGACTGCTTTATTAATGCCTTTTTTTACAATTTCAATGATGTTCCATGGAGCGCCCCATTTCCGGTGCTCAATCACTTCTGCATGAAAATCGTCAAGATGTGCCCTTAAACGATTGATGTGATCTTCTCTCGGATGAATCAAGAGAGAGGTCGGATCGGTGTTTAAATTGTTTTTCAGACTGCCTATGGTAAACGGACTGTCTTGACGCGTCTGTTTAAATATGTTCATCACTGCCTCATCGCTTCGATCAAGATAAACGTGATCCTGAACTTCTGCAATAATGTTACGCACATTAAAATCATTTGCAGCTTCCACTACCGCGCGGGCAGTTCTAACAGGCATCGGGTTATGCAGTGCGTCCCATTTTTTGTCGCGTGGGTGATGAATCAGCGCCCCGTTAAAATTGACCATAGGTGTATTTAATTGAAGCATATTGTAGTAATCAATACTTGCACGGTGCGGCCGCCCGGTTGCGATCACAACAATATGCCCGGCATCGATTGCTTTCTGGGCCACAGTTTGATTTTTGATACTTATGTTTTTATCATCTGTTAAAAAAGTTCCATCCAAATCAAGTGCAATAATATGCTGTTTTGTATTCATTTGCCTCACCTCATATCACATAGTGTATAGTTCGGAACATTGGATGTAAAGGAAGAATGCCCTCAAGCCTTTTAGAAAGGGGAAAAACAAACAATATGCTATAATAATGTCAGCTACAACAGAAAGGAACATGTGACATGATTGGCGTTTTTTCAGAATCAATCAAAGGAATACCAAGTCTTATTGTGGTTCAGGCTGACAGGCAAAATGAGCCTCTGCCCGTGTTTATCTATTATCACGGATTCACGAGTGCTAAAGAACATAACCTGCCGCTTGCATATATACTTGCTGAAAAAGGCTATCGGGTGATACTCCCGGACAGCTTGTATCACGGAAACAGAGCTGAAGGACTTGATATGGAGCAAATGCAACTGTCTTTTTGGGATGTTGTGTTTGAGAATATCTCAGATGTAAAAACAATTTATGACTGGCTGTCAGATTCCGAGCTGGTTCTTGAAGGCCGGATTGGCATTGGGGGAACAAGTATGGGTGGCATGACTACCACAGCTGCTTTAACCCAATACCCATGGATCAAGACAGCGGCTGTCATGATGGGGACCCCCAAATTAACCGAATACGCTGATATGCTTGTAGATCAATATCAAAGAACTAGCGGCAAAGCTATAAATCAGGAAACGATAAAAAACGTATACAGTAAGCTGACTAAAATTGATTTGTCCAGACATATGGAGAAGTTAAATGATCGCCCTGTATTTTTCTGGCACGGGGACAAAGACCCTGTTGTGCCATTTGAGCAATCACACAGCTTTTACAAAGAAGCTGTTAAACAGTATAAGCATACAGATCGGATTTATTTCCTGAAAGAGAAGGATCGTGATCACAAAGTTAGCCGTTTTGCGATGCTTGCAGCAGTTAAGTGGGTTGAAAATCATTTATAAAACACGTAAAAAAGCTAAAGTGTGATTTAAATCATTTCAAACATGTAAAAAATATGTTTAAATAGATGTTAAGAAAGACTAGGGAGGTCGAAAACATGGATGAAGCGTTAAAGGAAAATATGCTTGGGGCACTGGAAAATGTGATTGACCCTGAGCTTGGCATTGACATTGTCAATTTGGGCCTTATATATGATGTTGAATTAGATGAGAATGGGTTATGTGTTGTGACAATGACACTAACATCCATGGGTTGTCCGCTCGCTGGGCATATTGAGCAGGATGTACGCCGGGCGTTGTCCGACATTCCGGATATCAAAGAAATCGAAGTCAATATCGTCTGGAACCCGCCTTGGGGTAAGGATAAAATGTCTCGATATGCCAAAATTGCACTCGGCATTCCGGATTAATGCAGACAGAAGGCTGGTTCATCATTCATGAATCAGCCTTTTTAATTTATGTGCACACGATTTTGGGTGAGAGAGGCATGTGTATGAGTGCGAGAGACGATTTTCCTATTTTTCAAGTAGTGGGCTATAAAAATTCCGGCAAAACAACGGTTACATCAGCACTGGTTGCTTATTTAACCAAAGCAGGATATAAAGTAGCCACATTAAAGCATCATGGGCATGGCGGCAAACCTGATCGTGCCAGCGGTACCGACAGTGACAAACATCGTCAGGCCGGCGCCGTAATCAGCGGTGTGGAAGGTGATGGTGAACTGCAGCTTACGGTTGCCAGTAAAACCGAGCTCACTTGGGAACAAATCAAAACCATGTATCAGACTGTTTCTCATGACATTCTCATATTGGAGGGCTATAAAAATGCTTCCTTTCCCAAAATTGTCCTGCTTAGAGAGGAAGCTGATTTCGGACTATTGAACGATATTGATCAGATTCATGCTGTGGGACTGCGAGACCATCATTTAATGCCTGATCATCATGCTTTTACGTTTTTGCTTGAAGATCTTGATAAGGTGCTTCCTGATCTTGTCGCACATCTGCTTGATCGCTTCAAGCTATAAAAGGAGCGCATATGGAGAAAAACTTTTGGATTACTGAAGACACGATAGATGTACAAGATGTTATCAATAAAGTAACACGGCCTGAAGCGGGTGCAGTCAATGTTTTTACAGGTATTGTCCGGGAATTCACCCGTGGGAAACAGACTCTTTTCCTGGAATACCAAGCGTATAAACCGATGGCCGAAAAGAAGCTGGCTGAGATTGGCCGTGAGATTGAAGAACGGTGGGGAGACGTTCAGACAGCGATTGTCCATCGTACTGGTCGTCTGGAAATTTCAGACGTGGCAGTCGCCATAGCTGTTTCAACACCTCATCGGAAAGATGCATTTGAGGCCAGCAGTTATGCGATCGAGCGTATTAAGGAGATCGTCCCTATTTGGAAAAAAGAAAACTGGGCTGATGGCACCAAGTGGATGGGTGATCAAAAGGAACAGGTTTCATATCGTCAGGGCGTACCATCAGAGGAGGCGATGTATGATGGTTAATGTATTGTTTTTTGCAGGTTTGCAAGAGGCAGTCGGGAGACACGAAATAGAGCTTGATGCTGCTGGGATGACAGTCGAGGAATTGAAGAATCATGTTTTATCAACGTATAACATCAATCACATCAATCATGTGATGGTAGCTGTTAATGAAGAGTATGCAAGCGACAATATTACGGTTCAGGACAATGATACAGTGGCATTCATCCCCCCAGTCAGCGGAGGATGAGCCCAACTTGATAAAGTAATAACAAAAAGTGCCTATCAGAACAGATCGGCACTTTTTTCATTGCTTAGCAAACTATAAAATACCCGAGCTGTTAACGAACATTGCCAAGGGCCACGTCCAGCTCCAACGCCTACCCCTTGAGTCATAAACAAGAACGTTTCGTGGCAAGTTCGCCACGACACATTCTTGTTTATGATTTTCGGGGGTGACCACGGCGTTTCCGCTTTTGTTTTATTAAATAATAATTTCCTTATGGAGTTCTTCAAAATTAATTAACATATGACCGTTTTGATCTGAAGCAATAAGTTTCTTTTTCTTAAGTTGGGTTAAGGTACGGCTGACTGTTTCACGGCTTGATCCGATCATATTGGCAAGTTCACGATTTGTGAACAACGTCGTAACTCTGATTAAATCGTCCGGGCGTTTTTCCCCGTGACTCTGGGACAATCGCAAGAGCAGCTTGATAATTTGTTCGGTTGTGGTATGCAGAATTTTTTCTTCAAGCCGTGTTTGTAAGTCTACGATTAATTCTCCCAGCACCCTGAACAACTTAATACAAATTTCGGGGTGTGTAATGAGGAAGTTTTCGAATTGGCTAATTGGGATATAAAGCAAGTTGGCATCCTCAGCGACTTCTGCGTGGGCAGGATAATTGTCTTTTCGGAAGAAGCCTTGATGGGGAAACATGTCCCTGGCTGTAGCATATTAATAATCTGTTCTTTCCCATGAATGTCTGTCCGGTATATTTTGACCTTGCCCTGGTGAATGAAATAGACATTTGTCAAAGGGTCATCTTGCATGAAAATGTGTGCACCTGAACGAAAAGTACGGTTTTTAGTAATATCTAAAATGGGCTCCATTTCAATATCCGTTAACCCTTTAAAAATTCGAAATGATTGTAAGAGCGCTCTGACAGTATCTTTATCCATTCTCATTCCCCCTATAATAAGCTCTCTTGTAGTTTCTATATCTCCTATAATCTTACCATGTATCAAATGAATGTGGAAATCAAAAAAAGAGCTAAAATTTGTATGCTTGTATGAACCTCTTGCTTCATGCTTCTTTGTGTCAATTTTATTACATTGTGATTTTCAGTGATGCGCGTCACACCAGACCATGTTTTTGGAAGTTATGATTAAGTAAGACGAATTGAATGGAGGGTCTTACATGTTTTCACGAGATTATAACGAAAATCCATTTATTGTGATTTGGGAATTAACACAAGCATGTCAGTTAAAATGTCTGCATTGCCGGGCAGAAGCTCAGTATCATCGGCATCCGCTCGAACTGGATTTTGAAGAAGGCAAGAAATTGATTGACGATATTTATGCGATGGACAACCCGATGCTTGTCTTTACCGGTGGTGATCCACTCGAGCGTCCAGATGTGTTTGACATAGCTGAATACGCTATTCAAAAAGGTGTGCGTGTATCCATGACACCATCTGCCACACCAAATGTAACAAAAGAAGCTATGAAGAAGGCAAAAGACATCGGACTTGCCAGATGGGCGTTTAGTGTGGATGGCCACAATGCAGAGATTCATGATCATTTTCGCGGCACCAATGGTTCGTTTGATCTGACCATGAATGCAATCAGTTATTTACATGAACTTGACATGCCTCTCCAGATTAATACAGTTATTTCGAAATATAATTATGAATACCTGGATGAAATGGCTGAAATGGTAGAAAGGTTAGGGGTCGTATTATGGAGTGTGTTCTTCCTTGTTCCGACTGGACGTGGCAAAGAGTCAGATATGATCTCTCCTGCAGAGCATGAAAAAGTTTTGCGCTGGCTTTATAAATTATCCAAACGGGTCCCATTTGATATTAAGACGACAGCAGCTCAGCATTATCGCCGGGTTGTCATTCAAAGTAAAATGCGAGAGCATAAAGGTATGAGTGACGGCGACCGCATTTACTATGAGGACGCCCTTATGCAAGGAAAAACGGGATCAATCGATGGTCTTGGCCGTGCCCCTAAAGGCGTGAATGATGGTAATGGCTTTGTGTTTATATCTCATACTGGAGATGTTTATCCCAGTGGCCTGCTGCCCATCAAAGCGGGCAACGTCAGAATGCAGCCGCTTGCTGACATCTATCGTCACTCGGAGGTATTTAAGAACCTTCGTAATCCCGATCAATACAAAGGTAAGTGTGGCGTGTGTGAATTCCGCCATGTATGCGGCGGTTCTCGTTCCAGAGCCTATAATGTGACAGGGGACTACATGGAGAGTGAACCATATTGTGTTTACATTCCTAAGGCGATGAGAGAACAGCAGAAGAGAGAACGACTTCAAAAACAAAATTAACGCAAAAAGCGACCAGCAGGATGACTGTGGTCGCTTTTATTTATACTAGAAACAATAAAACCAGGATTCCAACGATCAAGCAATAAAAGGTGAAATATTTGAGGTTGCCTTTTTTCATGATATTAATGAACCACTTCAGCGCGAAGAATGATGCTATTATGGATGCGATGAAAGCAAGCAGGTTTGGAATCATATCAAAATTTTCATCTTTTATAATATCACCGATACTTAAGACGGAAATACCAAGGCTTACGGGAATGTATAATAAAAATGAGAAACGCAAAGCGGTGTCGCGACTCATGCCAACAAGCATCGCGGCAACAACTGTCGCACCAGAGCGGCTGATACCAGGCACCAGAGCGATTGATTGTGCGAAACCAACAATAAGCGCATCTTTAACAGTAATATCGCCGTCATCTTTCCAGCCGGTCAAGTTGCGAATGATCCACAATGCGGCTCCCGTAATCAATAATGTTATGCCCACTACCGCAACGCCGCTGAGTTTCTCACCAATATAATCCTCGAGCAGCAGTCCAATCACACCTGTTGGAATCGTTGCGATCACAAGAAATACGATAAAATAAAAATCGCCTCTTGCGTCATCAGCTTTTGATATTATAAAACGAATTCCGTTTTTGATAAGCCGGATAATGTCATGTCTGTAGACAAGAAGGACAGCAATCAGTGAGCCAAAGTTTACAAGAATTTCAAAAGACAGTCCTTTGATTTCCACATCAAGAATTTCTCGTAATATAATCAGATGTCCACTTGAAGATACCGGTATTGGCTCTGTAATGCCCTGGAAAAGTCCGAGAAAAATGTACTTTAAAACAAGAAAAATTTCGTTCGCTTGATCCATTTGATCATGTCACCTTCTTTTTTAAAAATGTAATGTGTGTCGTCACTTTCCGTGGGCATGCGCATAGGCTGGAGGTGAGGAGGTTGACAGATGAATACAAAACACAATCACCATCATCACCATATGTATGAACTGTGTAAGGCGCATATTCACGCTTACGTGCTTGTCGAAACCATGGAAGGTCAGCAAGTTGACGGGATCATTACCGGTATCGATGATGATCATGTATACATGGCAGTACCGGTTGGAGACATGGACACACAATCGGGAGATATGTATCGGGGGGATCGTCAATACGGCTATGGCGGCTATGGTTATCCAGGTTATGGTTACGGTCCTGGTTACGGGTATGGGCCCGGCTATGGCGGTTATGGTTATGGCCGACGCGATCCGTTCAGAAGGCTTGTATTACCTTTAGCTGCCTTGACAGCAATTAGTGTTCTCCCGTGGTACTAAAGCTTATGAACATTTAGCATTCAAAAAATTAAGGAGAGGGCTTTAGAAAAAGGCCCTCTCCGTTTAATGATCTGGAGATGAATTTTCTCTTTAAAGCATAAGCTCATCCAGAACTATGCTTCAGGGTTTTCTTTCAAAACGCCTTCACCCAAGATGAGCACGATGACTCCAATTGACAGCCCGGCAATCAATCCGTGTATAAGCTGGAAAGAATCACCCGCCATGCTGGCAAGAACATAGGATACAGCACAGCCTATGAGAATCGACCAGAAAAACGTCATAATAAACCGCATATGTAACACCTCGACTTCATGATAGATAAATTTAGACATATATAGATTAACTTACTACAGTTTACCAAAACAGTATGAAAATGAAAAGCTTTTTAGGGGGATGAAAATGTTTTATTACGTAGAGAATTGTTTTCATTGGATTGGCTTTCATCTTGTCCAGCATTTGTTGGACGCAGGCGAGTGTGTTATAGGGATTGATCAAGTCTCATCCCCACAAAAAGAACATTTATATTTGTTTATGGGAAGGCATGACCGATTCCAGTTAATGAGTAGAGAAGCGGCACCTGCCAATGGTATCAAAAAAGACGTAAATCTACAGGTTTGCAACAATAAAAATGGGTCAGAAACGGATAATGGACATATTCATATTGTGTACGGTACAGAACACGATCAAACTAATGAAACGATTGATTTACCTCTTTTATTTGGGTTCTGGATGCCGATGACAGAATTTGGAATGAAGCGTGTAAACGGTGAATGGCTGCCCTTTGCTTCTGATGCTTTCTTGAATGAAGCAGTTTATATTGAGGACTATATGAATGATTTGGTACATTGTATACGAGAAGGGTGTCTTTCTGAAATTTCCTCAAGTTGTCCAAATCAATACCTTGCCAATCTGGGGAAAGTCAAGGACAATAGGACTATTAAAACAAATTTATCCATCGTACAAGAACATTATCATCGCAACACGTCATTTTATCCTGAAACGAACGCTTATTAGATAGGAGAGTCTATGTTGAAACGTTCAGTCCTTTTGGTCTCATTTATTCTGATCCTAGTTTCTATTGTGCTTTCAGCCTGTTCTTCAACACCGGAACATGAAGGCCAACTTTATAAAGCTGGCTTGATTCTGGAGGGGAAGGCAGGTGAAGAGCCATGGAATGCTAAAGGATATCGAGGTCTGACAGCAATAAAAGAAAAATTCGGTGTTGAAGTGTATTTCAAAGAAAATGTTGAAACAGATCAGGAAGTTACTGAAATCGTTCGAGAATTCTCCCAGAAAGGGGTCAATCTCATCTTTGGGCACGGCAGCAAATTCGGTCGTTCTTTTGTAGATATGTCTACTGTCTATCCGGATATTCATTTTGTTTATTTCAATGGTGGACAACATGCGGAGAATGTCACCAGTTATAACTTTAATGCCCATGCAATGGGATTTTTTGCAGGAATGATCGCTGGAGAAATGTCACAAACAGAACATGTCGGGATCCTGGCTGCATATGAATGGCAATCTGAGATAGAAGGGTATTATGAGGGCGTTAAGCACCAAAACCCTGCTGCAGAAGTGCATATTGATTATGTGAATGACTGGAACAATGCTGGGTCGGCACTTGATGCTTATGAACGCCAGCGAGATGTGAACGTGGATGTGTTTTATCCGATTGGTAATCAATTCTCAAGGAAAGTGATAGAACAAGCAGCAGAAGACAACTTGTATACAATTGGATATATCAATGACCAATCGAATATTGGCGAAAGATATGTATTGACAAGCACCATACAAGACGTTGAAAAGATTTATGAAATGGCTGCTGAGCATTTTGATGAAGATCGTCTTGCGGGTGGTGTATACAGACTTGGTTTCCCCGAAAATGTTTTGTCACTTGGACCCTATAGTCAAGACATTCCCAGGTATTTCCGCAATGAAATCGAACATGCTGTTGATATGTATAAAACTACCGGATTGTTGCCTAATGAACTATCCGTGCACTAAGGAATCCAAGCCTCTTGTCGTTACGCCTCTTGCAAAATCAAAAAGCATGCATTAAAATTAGGACCAAGTCATAATGATTGATAGTAAATTTATTACAAGGGGATGGAATCATGAATGTTGGTGTAATGGGCACAGGTCACTACCTCCCGGAACAAATCGTTACCAACAAAGATTTGGAGAAAATCGTGGATACCACTGATGAGTGGATCAGAACGCGTACTGGCATAGAGGAAAGAAGAATTGCAGGGGATGACATTGACACCTCTGATATGGCATTTTATGCAGCTCAGAACGCGCTGAAAGAAGCAGGGGTGGAAGCAAAAGATATAGATTTAATATTGGTCGCTACTGTAACTCCTGATACCCCTTTTCCGTCTGTTTCTGCGATGCTTCAGCACCGTCTGGGAGCAGAGCATGCTGCCGGAATGGATCTTGGAGCAGCGTGTGCCGGTTTTATATATGGCATTGCGACTGCTAAACAATTTATTGCAACAGGTATGTATAAGCATGTGCTTGTGGTCGGAGCCGATAAATTATCAAAAATCACTGACTGGAGCGACCGTAATACATGCGTTCTATTAGGGGACGGAGCAGGCGCCGCTGTTATTGGTGAAGTGTCGGAAGGAAAAGGCATTCTTTCCTTGGAACTGGGGTCAAAAGGTTCTGGAGGAGATTATCTTTATCAAGATAAAAAGGGCCATTTGATCATGAATGGAAGAGAAGTATTTAAATTCGCAGTGAGACAAATGCCGGAGTCTTCCGTAAATGTCGTTGAAAAGGCAGGCTTCAAAAAAGAAGATGTTGATTACCTGGTACCGCATCAGGCCAATATCAGAATCATGGAAGCCGCAAGAGAACGTCTTGGAATCGCCGAAGATAAAATGGCGCGCACAATCAGCAAATACGGTAATAATTCAGCGGCTTCAGTGCCTATAGCCTTATCTGAATCCGTAAAAAATGGTAATATTAAAGACAACGATCTTATCGTTCTCGTCGGTTTTGGCGGGGGTCTGACGTGGGGTTCAGTCGCCTTGCGTTGGGGAAGATAACGTCTAAACAGGAGGCATACCCTTATGACAAATAAAAGAGTTGTGATTACAGGACTTGGCGCTGTCGCACCGGTGGGCAATGAGGTTCCTGAAATTTGGGAGAACATTACAGCAGGTAAATCCGGGATCGACTATTTAACCCGGCTTGATCGGGAAGCTTTTCCAGCCCAAGTATCCGCAGAAGTAAAAGACTTTGACCCGTCTTCATGGATTGAAAAACGTGACATCCGTAAAATGGATTTATTTACGCAATACGCCGTGGTAGCATCCCAAATGGCGGTGAAAGATGCCGGCTTGGAAATCAATGATAAAAATGCGGATCGCGTTGGTGTATGGATTGGTTCTGGTATTGGCGGCATGCAAACTTATGAAGAGCAGTTTGCCAAATTTCAGGCAAAAGGCTACAAACGGGTCAGCCCATTTTTTGTGCCAATGTTGATTCCAGATATGGCAGCAGGCCAAGTATCCATTCAACTGGGAGCAAAAGGAATGAACTCATGTACAGTAACAGCTTGTGCATCGGGTGCGAATTCGATCGGTGATGCCTTTAAGGTGCTCCAGCGCGGCGATGCCGATGCCATGATTACTGGAGGAACAGAGGCTCCGATTACAAATATGGCTATGGCAGGATTTTCTTCCATGAAGGCTTTATCTTTGAGCGATGACCCTGCACATGCCAGCCGGCCTTTTGACAAGAATCGTAATGGCTTTGTCATGGGTGAAGGCGCAGGTATTCTGGTTCTTGAAACACTGGATTCGGCACTTAAACGCGGCGCTACAATTTATGCTGAAATTGTCGGCTATGGCTCCACAGGAGATGCCTACCATATTTCTGCACCTGCAGAAGAAGGTGAAGGAGCTGCCCGTGCTATGCAACAAGCTATTCATGATGCAGAGCTTGATACAAAAGATGTGGATTATATTAATGCTCATGGGACAAGCACAGAGCTGAATGATAAATATGAAACCACAGCTATAAAGCAAGTTTTTGGCGATCATGCCAACAGCCTGGCTGTATCCTCAACGAAGTCCATGACAGGACATTTACTCGGAGCAGCAGGTGGACTTGAAGCGGTTATATCCGTCAAGACTATTCAGGACGGAATTATTCCGCCCACCATTAATTATGAAACACCAGATCCTGAATGTGATCTCGATTACGTGCCAAACGAAGCCAGACATCAAAATGTTGACGTCGTACTCAGCAATTCACTCGGATTCGGAGGCCACAACGCATCACTCGTATTTAAGAAATATGTATAAATAAATCGAGTAGGAGGGGGTGACTAACCCCGACCTCTCACACCACCGTACGTACGGTTCCGTATACGGCGGTTTCATTTAAGTCCAACGCAACGTTTGATATCGTTTAAGCAGACTCTTAAGCCCTTGGGTTGACCAGTATTGGTCACCAAGGGCTTTATGCAAGATAGGGCTTTTGGCAATCCGCCAATAAGCCTTTCTTGTGTTGGCCCATTCCCACGCTTTCTCTTTCTTCACGCCGTATTTCACAAGATTCTTGTACTTCGTTTTGACTAGCTTCCATTCTTTCCACCTAATCATTCGCAGTCTTCTTCGAATCCAGGCATCCAGTTTGTTGAATGTGGTTGGCGTTTCTGCCAGTTGATAATAACCAAGCCAGCCCACCAAATATCGATTGAGTTTCTCGATTCTATCTGTCATATTCATGGATTTTCTTCTGGATGTAAGAGCCCGGACACGTTGTTTGAAGCGTTTGATACTCTCTTTGGGTATCCGGATTTTCGGGTGATCTTTGTGAAACGTGAAGGAAAACCCCAGAAATTTACGTCTCCATGGGCGATCCACCGCACTTTTCTCTACGTTGACCTTCAGCTTGAGTTTATTTTCAATAAATTGTGTAATATTTTCCATTACACGCAACCCTGCACGTCTTGATTTGACGTATATATTACAGTCGTCCGCATAGCGGACGAAACGGAGTCCTCTTTTCTCCAATTCCTTGTCCAACTCATCTAAGACGATATTGGAAAGTAGTGGACTGAGCGGACCACCTTGCGGAGCTCCTTCTGTATTAGGACGCACTAAACCCTCTTCCATAATACCTGCCTGCAGGTATCTTCGAATCAGCTTCAATAGATGTGGGTCCTCAATACGTTTGTTCAATGTGCGCATCAAACGATCGTGGTTGACTTTATCGAAGAATTTCTCTAGGTCCATGTCAACGACCCAACGGTAGCCTTCTTTCATGTATTGCCTTGCTTCTCTTACGGCATCATGTCCTCGCTTGTTTGGTCTAAATCCATAACTGTGTTTCGAGAACGTTGAGTCGTATTCTTCAGTGAGAACTTGTGCAATTGCTTGTTGGATGAATCTATCCAACACGGTTGGGATGCCTAACTTCCTCTTCCCGCCGTTTGGTTTCGGGATTTCGACACGACGGACAGGTTGAGGACGATAAGACCCCTCTTGGATTTCTTTTCGCAGGCTTGTCCAATGTTTCATGACATGCGCTCGTAGGTTTTGTACGGGCATTCCATCTACACCATGACTGCCTTTATTGCGTTCAACGCGTTTTAGTGCGTTTATTAAGTTTTCCCGTGATAGAATTCGATCCAACATGATATCCAACTCCTGCGTGAATTGTTCTCTCCTCTTGTGTGGCAATCACTTTCAGCCCTTCTAATGTCCCCACGGAATTCACCGTTTCCTCCATTAGGAAGGATATATGTTTCTGCTTCATCAAGTGTTGCGTACGCGAAGCGACAATTCTCCTTAAATGATTCAGCCCTTCATGGGAACTCTAGATATCCCCATTACTATGGCGTCTGCTGACTTCTGACAGTTCAGTGAGTACTTACGTACTCAGTTACACAATGGGTTGTGCATTTCTGCCAGACCTCCCAGGGTAAGCACACACCCTTCCTCCCCATGTCCCCGCTTCATCTACTTTATGCACCCTTTGGCAGTATGGGTTTTGGCTTGTTGCGCAGCCTCGTCCAAGTACATCTAGCCTTATGAAGTTCGTGTTCCTCGGGCGGAGATTTGCCGCAGACTTCCTTCAGATTCCAGATTTCTCTGGACACCCTTGTCCTTGGCTAATCGCTACTACTGCCTTCACGATTCGGGACTTTAACCCTATAGAGTGTGTGCATGCCTGGCACACGCAGACTTAAAAGACCGGTCAACTACCGGTCTTTTTTTTAAGGCTCTTATCTAAAATATTATTGCTTTTACAATAAAATCTTTTAAAACTTATTTAATGCGTATTAGACACAAACTGCGAACCAGTAAAAACGTGAATGACTGCTTCTGGCAATCGCTCGGGGAAAACACTCCGCGTCCAGTGGGCGCTGATGTGCCTCGGGCCCACAGGATGTGGGTCATGAAGGCGTTGCGACAGGACGTCGCGGTTTTAGCCTTCCTTCCCCAAATGCGCGCTCCGGGGTCTCATCTAGGCTTTTGCTCCCACAGGAGTCTCCGCGTTTACCCCGAGCTAGGTGAGTGTTATTCATCTTCTTGCTTTATTGGGTTGAACGATGAAGCGCATATCGGGGCTGAAAATCACTCATGAGCGGAGAAATGCTCATAAGTAAACCGAGATTACCTCTGAATTGGAAATAATACGTATAAATGGACCTAGTACTAACTGTTTAAGAGCGTTCACGTTCTTACTTGTTTTCTTAAACAGGACCGTCCAAGCATTCAATTAACATAAAGTGATTGGAGCGGAGGGAAGTCGACTCCTGCGGGAACAGCACGAGTCCGAAGACCCCACAGTGAGCGGTCTTTGCGAGCGAGGAGACTGAGGCCGTGCCCGCGGAAAGCGACTTCCCGCAGCGCAAATCACGGTGCTCGTTTAAACATATAGAGTGCTTAATGGCGGTCAAAAAACCGCCTATTTAGTTCGCAGTTTACTTATACTATGCTTGTTTAAAAGCACGATTCAGGTGTGGTAACGCTATTTCTCAGCAAGGAGTTGTCCTGCTCTGTGCCCAGCAGATGTCACACTTCTACATTACGGTCAGTCAATATCCGATTCGTACCTGGTTGTGTTTCCTTTCTCTCGCTACGAAGTGTGCTGAAGTTTGCTAAACGGGCATTTGCACTTTTGGGATTTAGGTCATGTTTTTGGTGCAATATACATATACTTCATTAAATCTCTGGACAAGCATGGGGTGAGATTATGGGGCATATATTTATTTTTTTGATTGGATTTGGACTAGCTGTTTCAGGCGGTGTGACACTGATTGTCTACGTTAACTTTTTGCCGGCAGGGCTTGGGTGGATGGACTATATTCTATTCATTAAAGACCGGCCGGAGTGCTACTTTTTACCAATTGGTATTTTGTTAATGGGTATTGCTATATATCGCTTTCCAAACAACCTTTAAGAATATTTTCAGGCAATCATGGCCATAATGTATTCTAAGTTATAGTAAAAAGCGAGGGTTGTTTTATGTTATATTTGCATGATGTATGGGTGAATTGGTTTGAAGGCGAAGAGAACGGATATAACGTCTGTTACTTTCATGAATGGCGCAAAGAAGATAAAATCGAACTCTTGGATCAAGTGCCGCTTCTGTACATAACAAAACCGCTCTACCAGTATATCGAAAATGATATGCATGACGTACCGAAAGCACTTCTGGATACAGTTTATCGGCGCGCTTATGCGAGAAAAGGGCAGATGCGGAAATGTCTGGATTATGCTGCTGTGATAACAGATGGAACAGAGATCATCGCAATTGATACAGCGGGATACAGTATACCGATCAAAAAAAGCCGTCTCATTCCACGTCAAGAACAGCTCGTTTATGACATGGTGCAAAACGTGAAGCCGAAGTCATATGGTTTTGAAACGCTTGATTATAAAAAAGCTTATCACATGCTATCAATGGCTCCAGATCTTGTCTTCGGGTTAACTAGGCGAGAGCGGCAGCTCAAACAGCTTATGATGATGGGGTTGGATCAGCTGAGAACTGCGAACAGGATTGAAGAATTGCGTTATTGGTTGACTGAATGGGATCCAAAGCAATATCCGAATATCCATTATATGAACGAGGAAAAAGCCTGGAGAACACTCTACAGTAGTGTGCGGCAAGGATGGAGTCTTGCCCATGAAGAGTTCTGTGAGAAGTTGATTAAAGGGCAGCCTTTTCTTGAAAAAATGTGGGCTTTTGAAGAACAGAAACAACAAGCTTCAAAACAACAGTAATTCTTTATTACTCAAATATAATGCCTGGCATGATTAACTTCCATGCCAGGCATTTATGATGTAAAAAATTATTATTTTCTCTTGCGTCCAAGGCCCATCGCTTTTTTGGCTTTGGCAAGTGTTTTGTTGGCGGTCATAGACGCTTTTTCAGCACCATGATCGAGTATAGCATCTAGTTCCTCAGAGTTGATGAGATCAGCATATTTTTCTTGAATAGGTGCCAGTTTTTCAATGACTGCATCAGCTACGGCTTGTTTAAACACGCCGTATCCCTCTCCTTCAAAGGCTTCTTCCAGTTCAGTGATCGAGCGCCCTGTGCAACTGGCCATGATTGTCAACAGGTTTGAAATGCCAGGTTTAGACTCTTTATCAAATTTAACGATGCCTTCAGAATCTGTTACAGCGCTCTTAATCTTTTTTTCAATCCGTTTTGGTTCGTCAAGCAGAGAAACGAATCCTTTCGTATTGCTGTCTGATTTACTCATTTTTTTCTCGGGATTTTGCAAAGACATAATACGGGCTCCGACTTTCGGAATGCTGATTTCCGGCACGGTTAAAATGTCGTTAAAGCGGTTATTAAAGCGCTGGGCGAGATTGCGCGTAAGTTCCATATGTTGGGTCTGATCTTCTCCAACTGGAACAATGTCCGTATTATACAGCAGGATATCGGATGCCATTAGAGCCGGATAGGTCAATAATGCTGAAGAAACCCCTTCTTTACCTTCAGACTTATCTTTGTACTGCGTCATCCGTTCAAGTTCGCCCACATAACTGATCGATTGCAGCATCCATCCCATCTGTGTGTGTGCAGGAACTTCTGATTGGATAAATAAGGTAGCTTTCTTTGGGTCAATGCCTGATGCAAGGTATAGGGCTGCAAGTGAACGAATTTGTTCCCTGAGTTGCAGACGGCCCTGTGGAACAGTTATGGCATGCTCATCCACAATACAGAAGTAGCAGTCATGTTCATTTTGCAGTTCAGTAAACTGCACGAGCGCTCCCAGGTAATTGCCGAGTGTTAAAGTGCCGCTTGGCTGAATGCCTGAAAAAATGGTTTTCATAAGAAATTGCCTCCAGTATTTTGTTGAGATTAATGGTGTATAACAATACATTTTAAAAGATATATGGGGAATGACTTTATCTAAGTGATAGGGATGGTTTTACTTTTTTGCCACAAAAAAAGCCCACTCATCCTCAGGTAAAGGGACGAATGAACCGCGGTGCCACCCTTATTATTCAGCCATCAACGGCAGAATCACTTTAAACAGTTATGTGCTCTAAAGTCCAATTCCAATTCACCTTGATGCTTGTTTCCACCTACCACAAGCTCTCTAATAACCAGAGGGTGATTGTACTGCTTCTTTATCATTGCACATATTAATATTGATCCAATTATAAAGAAACATCATCGAGAAATCAAGAAAATGACAGTATTTAATTTTCCTATTCAATTTTGCATCCCAGTCGTATATAATAGAATGCAAGACTAATATGGGAGATTGATGATACATGATCCGTAAACTTATATATAAACCACTTATCAGCGCAGTTGCGTTAACAGGAGCACTGCTTATGCCTGCCCAATCTATTGATGTACATGCTGAATCCAATGAAGCAAAACCCATGAAATTACACCATGAACGACAGACTTCACTTGAATTGCTTGACTCAGAAACCAAGTTTCAACGGTTTACATATGATTCAGGCCTCCAGTTTGATTACCCTGATGCTGTCAGAGGCATCTACGTGACTGGTCCTTCTGCGGGAGGCAGTCGCTTTGAAGGCTTGGTTGATCTTGTCGATACAACTGATCTCAACGCAATGGTCATTGATATTAAAGAGGATCACGGCAACCTGACGTATAAACCGGAAGAAGGGTCACCTTTTGAAGACATCGCGTTAAATTATATGGATGACCCAAGAAAAATGTTAGAGGTTCTTGAAGAAAAAGGAATATACCCGATCGCACGTATCGTTGTTTTTAAAGATTCTGTACTTGCTAAGAAGCGTCCTGAATTGTCATTTAAGGAAAATGGCAAGGTCTGGGTGAATAATAAGGGAGAAGCTTTCGTCAACCCGTTCATGAAAGAAGTTTGGGAATACAATGTTGATATTGCCGAGGAGGCTGCCAAGCTGGGCTTCAAAGAAATCCAATTTGATTACGTGCGCTTCCCAGAAGGATTTGAACGTTACGCTGATCGCTTTGACTACAGTTTAGGGGAATACGCAGACTTTAAAGAAGGGGAGATTAAGCAGCGTGTCGAAGCTGTAACTGATTTTGTGAGTTATGCCCGGAAAGAGCTTGAATATTACGATGTCGATGTTGCCGTTGATATTTTTGGCTATGCTGCGGATGTTGTAGAAACGCCGGGAATCGGTCAAAACTTCCTTGAGATCTCAGAAAACGTAGACGTTATTTCATCTATGATCTACCCGAGTCACTGGGGAAATAACTACTTTGGCATACCTATGCCGGATAAAGAGCCTTACCGCCTAGTAACTGAGTATGCAAAAGTAGAAAATGATCTACTTGCACAACTGGGGGATAAAAGCCCTACATCAAGACCATGGCTTCAGGATTTTGAAGCACCTTGGCTTTATTCCGGCCCAACCAAACAATATGGTAAGGCAGAAGTAGAAGCTCAGATTAAAGCACTGAATGAAAACGGCATTGACGAATTTCTGTTGTGGAATTCTGGCAATACGTATACAAAGAACGTTGACTACACACCATAATAATATGGTTTAATTAAACGCTATTTTAAGTATACGAAAGGTGAGCTATGCACAACGGTGCTCACTCAGTTTTATCCGGCTATTTTCAGAAAAAAGCCGTTTAACAATCAACAACAATTGATGTATACTTAATGATGATTAATTTGTGAAGGAGACGTTTACTTTAATGGATTGGTATGAAAAGCTGAATCAATATTTCCCGATTGAAGAAATGAAATCACAGGAACATATGGAAATGCTTCTTGAAGAAAAAGGCGATGTCTACTATAAAGATGAAGGTCCTTATCATGTGATGATGTATGCGGAGTTTGAAACGTTTATTTTTATAGATTATGTATGGGTTTCAACCAAATCACGCGGGCAGGGAATTGGCCATCAACTTATAGAAAAGCTCAAGATGAAAAATAAGCCAATCATCCTGGAAGTTGAGCCTGTGGATTATGAAGATACAGATACTGCCAAGCGCCTTCATTTTTACAAACGGGAAGGATTTTCACATGCACAATCTATTGGTTATAATCGCCGGTCCCTGGCAACGAAAGAAGAAACACCAATGGAAATCCTATTCTGGTCACCAAATGACGAATCGGAAAATGTCATTTATGAACAGATGAAAAAAATGTATGAAGACATCCATACGTATAAGGATGAAGAGTTGTACGGCGAATCGTATCAACCTGTTCATGAGGTTCTTGTATTTGATCAAGAAAGAGATACTAATGATATTTTTGATCATTTGGAAGAACCGGAGAAGGCTTAAGAAAAGCGTGCCGGCTTTAATCATGGCCGGCACGCTCTCTTCTGTTAAGAAAATCAAAATTTTTTTCAAAAAAAGGTTTAAACGCTTTCTAATAGGGAAAGTTAAGTATATAAAATAAGAACAAAATGTGAACAACACTTTTTAAATTTGTCTTTTTTGGAATAAGCCTACCTTTTGCTTGACAAATGTAGTATAATTTACATAGTGGATAAATTAAACTTATTCTTAAATAAGAAATCTATAGGTTTAAAGCAAGTATATTTCAGATTGAGGAGTGAGATTTAGAATGGTCACACTATATACCTCGCCAAGCTGCACATCTTGCCGAAAAGCAAAATCTTGGTTGGAAGAACACAACATCCCGTTCACAGAACGGAACATCTTTTCAGAATCTCTAACGATGGATGAGATTAAGGAAATTCTAAGAATGACTGAAGATGGAACAGATGAAATTATCTCCACAAGATCGAAGGTGTTTCAGAAGCTTGATATCAACATTGATCAATTGCCATTGAAGGATTTGTTTGATCTGATTCAAAAAAATCCCGGATTGCTTAGACGCCCGATTATTCTTGATGAAAAACGCCTTCAAGTTGGTTACAATGAAGATGAAATCAGGCGCTTCCTGCCAAGGGAAGTCCGAACTTTTCAATTGCGCGAAGCACAGCGCATGGTCAATTAATCACGACACGCACCTAGTACCTCAATATACCATAAAAACGCAGGTTGAAATTTCTTAATCTGCGTTTTTCTTGTGAATCGGATTTTTACTCGTGACAAACGCATAAGAATCGGTTAAAATAAGATATTAACTCATCAAATATGGGCATTTTAATTTTCAAAATGACATGTGGTATCATACAATGTAAATAAGAAGATAAATAGGCATGCAAACAGTCGGATGGGGAAAAGCCCTTTTACCGAAGCGGCACTTATAGATGAACCGTACCGAAAATGTTTTTAGGTAGTGGTGAGCAGGAGCCAATTCATTAATGAAGGGGAGAAGATGAATGGAAATAGAACGCATCAATGAGAATACAGTAAAATTTTATATATCTTACGTTGATATAGAAGACCGCGGTTTTGAGCGTGAAGAGATTTGGTATAATCGTGAACGCAGTGAGCAGCTGTTTTGGCAAATGATGGATGAAGTTAATTATGAAGAAGACTTCAATGTTGATGGACCATTATGGATCCAAGTCCAGGCAATGGAAAAAGGCCTCGAAATCATCGTGACAAAGGCTCAGGTTTCGAAAAATGGGGAACAGCTTGAACTTCCTGGTGAAAATGGCAAGACGATTGATCTGGATGTTGATGATAAAATCGAGGATCTGCTGGATGATAAGTACGGAAGTGAAGAAAAGGATGACTCTGAAGAAGATGAAGAGGATCATTTATCTCTTATTATGAAATTCCGTAACTTTGAAGATGTGATTCAATTAAGCCACTATATGCCTGAAGATCTGAATAACGTTGATAACACGCTGTACCATTACAACGACCATTACTATTTATATATAGGTTTCGATGAGGAAGTAATGGATGACGATGTACAAGAAGATATTATGAGCATGATGTTTGAATTCTCCGAAGACACCCAAACTACGGTACACATTCTTGAAGAATACGGAAAAGTGATATTCGACAACAACACATTCGCTCAAATCAGACAACACTTCCCAGCTCAAATATAAATTGACACTTGCGAAAGCAGGTGTCTTTTTTTGTCTCCAAACTAATCACTCTATTTAATTCATTGACTTAGACGGGTCAATTTACATAATGGTCGGAGAACCAGCCTCACGATTAGTTCGGGAGAAACACGGGGAGTCCTGTGGGATGCAAAGCTCCGGTGAGACCCCGGAGGCCGACATCGGAGAAGGAAGGCTAAAATCGCGACGTCAATCGCCACTTCTTCATGGCCCACGCCCTGTGGTTCCGAGGCTCATCAGCACCTACTGGACTCAGAGTGTTTTCCCCGAGCGGTTGCCAGGAGCATTCATAAAATACCTAATTAGGTTTAGTTCGCAGCTTATGTAAAGTATGTTTGTTAAAATATTATTTTTTGCAGGATTTTATTAGTTGGTGTCGTATAGTAGGGTATGGAGGTGTTTGTATATAATGCTTCAAGCTAAAAATGAATATGATGAATTGGTGACCCCTGCTTTGATGACGCGTCAGGAGCTGGAAAATCTGCGTGGACAAGCACATGTCTGTCCGCTTTGTAAACAGTCTGTGGTTTTACGCGCAGGGCATAAGGTAATTGCGCACTTTGCTCATCACATCGCTGACACTTGCCCCGATATTGATAAAGGAGAGGGTGTGTATCATGAGCGTGGCAAGTTGTTATTATACCGCTGGCTCCTGCAACAATTCCCCAGCACTGTTACACTTGAAACGTGGCTGCCTGACATTCAACAACGGCCGGATTTGTATTTAGAAATCGGTCACAAGAAAATTGCTATTGAATATCAATGTGCCCGTATTTCAGCAAATGAAATTCATAAAAGAAATCGCGGATACGCACAATTGGGCATCACCCCAATTTGGATTCTGGGTGCCAACCACTTTAAACGACTGCACCGTTATCGCTTTCGTCTCAACCTCTTTATAAAACAATTTATCCACATATTTTCACCTGGATTTCCTCAAACATTGTTCTTCTTCCATCCTGAAACATCCGAAATAGCCATTGTGAAAGATATTTATGAAACTGATTCGAAGCGCGCCCTTGGAAGAATCACAATTTGTAGGGTTGGGGATCTCATGTTTAATGAGCTGTTTGGCTCTGAGCAATTTGATTCGATGACTTTACTCAGATTGTGGAAAGAAGAAAAAAGACGCTTTAGAGCGGCCCCGCTTAAACGCCAGTATGGTACCAACCTTGTCTGGCACCAATGGTTGTATGAGAAAGGCAGTCACCGGGAACACTTGCCTGCGATTGTTCACTTACCGGTCCCCACACAACACCTCATGAAAACCCCCTTGTGGAACTGGCAAAGTCGTCTTTGTATAGATCTCCTGATTCCCTTGACTTTAGGGCGACCCATAACACTTGAATGCTGCATCGATCATGTGAAGAGCCATTGTTCACCCTCGCTTCACAGTTTCAAAACTTATCACCCTGTCTATTGTTACTTGTCCTGGCTTGTCTTACTTGGAATTATGAAGGAAGTAGCACCCAATGTATTTATAAAACATCAATTGATTCCAGTTCCCAATCATATTGAAGCCGCGATAGCCATGGATCAAATCATGTTAGAAGAACTTTCCAAAAAGTTGAGCACAATAGAAGCATGAATCAGCACTTTTCAGTTATACTAGAAAAGACGGACATTTATTGCTTTAAGTAAAGAAGGAGGAGATTGAATGGCGGATACGACAAAAGAATTGCCTAAACGGGAAGACATTCCTGTTGAATTAACATGGGACCTTGAAAAGATTTTTTCAACAGATGAAGCATGGGAAGAAGAGTTTAAAGCACTTAAAGAGGAATTCCCAAAGTTTGCCGAATTCCAAGGGAAATTAGGAGAGTCAGCAGATACACTGCTTAAAGTGTTTAAATTACAAGATGAATTATCTGAACGTTTGGGTAAATTATTCGCGTATTCCCATATGCGTTACGACCAGGATACGACAAATGGATTTTATCAATCTTTAAATGCACAGGCTGAAAGCTTACTAACTTTGGCCTCAAGTGCCATGAGTTTTATTACACCGGAAATCCTGGAAATGGAAGAGGCTAAGTTACAGCAGTTCGTAGCAGAAAATGATGGACTTAAGATGTATCAGCATACATTGGATGAAATCAATCGCAGTCGGCCGCATGTGTTAAGTCAGAAGGAAGAAGCCCTTCTTGCTCAAGCCGCAGAACCAATGTCCAGCACATCTCAAACATTCAGCATGCTGAATAATGCAGACTTGACGTTCCCAGTAATAAAAGATGATAACGGAGACGATGTGGAACTCACACACGGACGTTATCTTGGGTTTATGGAGTCAGCCAAGCGTGATGTACGTAAAGGTGCATTTGAAGCAATGTACAACACTTATGATCAATTTAAGCATACATTTGCGTCTACTCTGGCTGGACAGGTTAAATCAAGTAATTTCAATGCCCATGTGCGTCATTTTGATTCTGCACGTCAGGCAGCGCTGCACAACAATAATATTCCCGAGCAGGTATATGACAACTTGGTTGAAGCAGTGAACGAACGTCTGCCTTTATTGCACAGATATGCTGACCTGCGTAAGAAAGTCCTCGGTGTGGATCAATTACATATGTATGATATGTATACACCGCTCATCCAGGATACAGATATGAAGATCAATTATGAGAAAGCCCAGCAATATGTGTTAGAAGGTCTTGCTCCGCTTGGTAAGGAATACGTCAATATTTTAAAAGAAGGCTATGAAAACCGTTGGATTGATGTAGAAGAGAATAAAGGCAAACGGAGTGGGGCTTATTCTTCTGGATCTTATGGAACAAATCCGTATATCTTAATGAACTGGCGTGATTCGGTTAACGACATGTTTACCCTTGCCCACGAATTGGGCCATTCCGTGCATAGTTATTACACAAGAGAAGCACAGCCGTACCGGTATGGAAACTATTCAATTTTTGTAGCCGAAGTAGCATCTACTACAAACGAAGCGCTGCTGAATGAATACATGCTGAATCATCTTGAAGATAAACAGCAGAAGCTATATATTTTGAATAATTTTCTGGAAGGTTTTCGCGGTACAGTATTCCGGCAGACAATGTTTGCTGAATTCGAACATGAAATTCATAAACAACAGCAGAATGGCACAGCACTTACAGCCGACAAACTAAGTGAGATCTACTATGATCTGAATCAAAAATATTTCGGCGAAGATGTTGTGTCAGATGAAGCTATTGCGCTGGAATGGGCCCGGATTCCGCATTTCTATATGAACTACTATGTGTACCAGTATGCCACAGGCTACTCAGCCGCTACTGCACTTGCAGCAGGTATCCTTGATGGCAAAGAAGGCGCTGTTGATCGTTATATCAATGACTTCCTGAAAGCAGGCAGCAGTGAAGATCCTATTGAAGTGCTGAAAAAAGCCGGTGTCGACATGACATCAAAGCAACCGATACTTGCGGCACTTGATGTCTTTGAAGAAAAACTCACAGAGATGGAGAATATGCTTCTTGATCAGTAAAATAAAACACCCATCCATGAAAAACATTTCATGGATGGGTGTTTTTAACGCATTTTTCCCCTGTATGTTTTTCGGTGAGCAAAGGTAAAAATTGTGGCATATATGGCTATGAATAACAGTGGGAGTGTAATATAAAGCGGGATCAGCTGCATCAGTCCAAATATATTAAGAACGAACGCCACAACCGTCAGTAAGAAGAAGATGACCGGATACAGTTCTTGCATGGCACTGACCTCCTTAAAATTTTCCTCTTATAATAGCCTATGAGTATAAGTTGAGTGGTAGAAGTATGACATCTTTGTGAACTATAGCACAAACTGTTGATTCGTGAAGCCCAATCAGATATTATAATAAGTGAGATCAATCCCAAACAATAAACCCCTTTGTTTGCTGTGTGAAATCTCCCACCCCCCTTTGTTTTTTATAAAACAAGGTATGAGCGAGCATACGCGTGTATGCTCGCATTTTTTATTGCTTAGGAAATTATAAAATATCTCAGCTGTTAATAAACATAGCCAATGGGCACGGCCAGCTCCAACTCCTGCCCCCTCGAGTCATAAGCAATAACGCATCGTGGCAAAAACCGTCACTAGACGGTCGTGCCTATGATTTTCGGGGGAAACGTGTTTCCGTTTTTACTGTAAAAACCCCTCCAGATTGCCTGAAGGGGTTTTAAAACTAGCGGTTTGTCCTATATTCCCAGAACAGACCGTGGCGTGTTGCATGTTTAGTGGCCTTTTGTCTGATTTGCAGTTTTTTCAGTTCGCGTTCAGCTTTTGCCTGGGTCCAATCATAAACAACTGCAACCTCTTTAGAAGCAACGACATTATAAAACGACAGGAAGACTTCAAGAGGCGGTTTTGAGGTTGGAATGATATGGGTATTTTCAAGGATTTGATATAATACGCGCACATAGATCTCATAGGGGTATAAACCTGACACTTTAATGCCTGGCTGTTCAGCTGTCTGATTAAAGAAAACGAGTGTTGGGACATAATCTACTTCCATTTCACGTGTGAGATTTAAATCACTGTGAAGGGCTTTGTTTGCCGTTTCAGAGTACAAATCTTTTTTAAATTCTTCAATATCAAGTTTGGCTTCATAAGCGCAGTCCATTAAGACTTTTTCATCAGAAATGTTTTTCTTTCTTAGAAAGGCGCTCTCCTGAACTTTTCTTAGAAAAACCCTGCCTGCTTTTTTACCTTGGAGTTCAGCTGCTTTAATTGCAAGCGAAGGCCGCCATGGAGACATATGGGGGTTATCTTTCCACAAATCAGCATCACAGCTCATGCCAGTTCTGCTGGCTGTTTTTTCCCAAATTTCTTTTATATTTCGTGGTTGATCAAAAGGTTTATGGTTAAGAGCGTTTAACTGTCCGCTTACAATGGGACGAACTGTAAAGAAGCGACCATATTCAATACTCAACTTTTTCAAATAGGGTTCCAAAGCCCAGCATTCTACACAAAGGGGATCGACAAATACATACAATTCCAACGGCTTCTTTACGACATCTACATAACTGTATGTAGTTGATGACGATGTGTTGGCATAATCAAAGCTTCTAAGCTCGTCATGATACGAATTCACATCGATTCTCCTTTCTGCTAATCAGGTGTATTCATCATATGGTTGGCGGTCATGGTTAGCTTGTCAAAAATAGCGGTACGATACGGCTCTTGAATTTCTGCTTCGTTGAGAGCAGCATCCATACATGCAAGCCAGGCATCGCGACGGACAGGTGTGATTGGAAAGGGGAGATGGCGTCTGCGCATCATTGGATGGCCTCTTTCCTCAGTATATAAACGTGGCCCTCCAAAGAACTGTGTCAAAAACAATCGCTGCTTGCGCGCAGTTTCGGTCAGGTCATCCGGGAAAATCGGTGTCAATAATGGATGTTTCCCAACGCGTTTGTAAAATGCGGTCACGAGACGATCAATTGTGTCAGCCCCGCCAATCGCTTCATAGATTGTGCCATAAGTTGTCATGGTTGGTTCGCTTCCTTTATCAAATGATTAATGATATATATATTCTATCAACGGGGATTTAAACGGGCAACTAATCTGAATGTCGTTTATTGTTCAAGAGCGCTAAACAACCGTGCGATTTTGTTGGGAGTTGTTCGGTGTGGGATGTTTTCATATTCAAGAACATGACGAAACACCTCTTTTACTTGCTCTTGAGATGATCCTTCAACTTCCAGTTCAAAATCTTCTTGCCCGTTATAAAGGCTATGGTCTAACACAACCAGAGCACCAGAGTGTGTTATTTCCCAGCGCTTTGTTGTCAGTTCACCGAATAATTTAAGGTTTTCTTCAATGATGCCAAGTGATTGAAGTTGCTTACCTGTATTGACTTTTTTGACGGGGGCGCCGCTTAGCCAACTGACAGCTTCTTCTTTAGTAAGCGCGTCATGTGTTTCAAGCAAACCTTTAGGATGGCGTTCTTTCAATGTGAGCGTATATGTGTTATTTTTTTTGCGAATTCTGAGGGCAGCACCTTGCTCCCTTAACGTAAAATCCGGTGTTTCAAAATAATAATTCGATTGCACAAAAGGCTTTTCGGGAAATTTAAGTTTCTTATGCAATGATTCCATTTCAGATTGTGTGAGTAAATTCTTTAATTCTATTTCAACTTCCTGTGTCATCTCTTATTCCACCTACCATGCCATCATTATAATTTTAATTACAAATGATTATGCCTAATGCACGTATATTATGCAAAACAAAACCCTTATATTTGTTTCTCACTCAAGTTAGGCAGTGTTATATGTTAGAATAAATACAGTTGATTTGAACAAAAACCAGGTGGTGGCATAAATGAACTGGGAAGCTCTTTTAGCTCCTTATACACAGGTTGTTGAAGAATTAAAAGTTAAATTAAAAGGCATGCGTGCCCAATTTGAATACGAATCGAGGCATTCGCCGATAGAGTTTATTACGGGAAGAGTTAAACCGGTCCAAAGCATTATGGAAAAAGCAGAGAGCAGACGCGTTCCGTTGAATAGAATTGAGCAGGATATCCAGGATATTGCTGGCGTAAGGGTAGTTTGTCAGTTTGTCGATGATATTTATACAGTGGTGGATATGTTGCGTGCACGTCATGACCTTGAGATTATAGAAGAGAAAGATTATATAGTGGAGAAGAAGGATAGTGGTTATAGATCATTCCATATGATTATTGAATATCCTGTCGGAACAATTCATGGAGAGAAAAAAGTGCTTGCAGAAATCCAAATTCGTACACTCGCTATGAACTTCTGGGCAACCAATGAGCATTCACTGAATTATAAATACAAAGGCAGCATTCCAAAAGAAATCAAGACGAGGTTGCAGCGCGCTGCAGAAGCTGCTTTTAAATTAGATGAAGAGATGTCTAAAATCAGAAATGAAGTACAAGAAGCTCAACGTATTTTTCACAGGAAGTAACCAGCGCTATTCGTCATACTAAATGTTTCAGAAAAGGAGAGAGCATCGTTGAAGTTTGCCATTGTGTCAAAAGGGGATGAACGATCAGACCAGATTACATCCACCTTAAAGCAGCACTTAATTGATTTTGAACTTGTTTATGATACTGAGCAGCCGGATTTGGTCATATCCGTTGGAGGGGATGGGACATTTCTTGAAGCATTCCATCGTTATATCCATTGTTTGAAATCCACAGCTTTTATTGGTGTACATACTGGGCATCTTGGTTTTTATGCAGACTGGGTTCCGGAAGAACTTGAGAAATTAGTGATTGAGATCGCTAAGACCCCGTTTCAAGTTGTCGAATATCCACTGCTGGAAGTAATTATCCGGTCTAAATCAGGGGGGAGCGAAGACAGAATGCTTGCTCTTAATGAGGCAGCCATTAAGACAGCTGATGGATCGGTTGTATTTGATGTGGAAATTAAAGGAGAGCACTTTGAGACATTTCGAGGGGATGGACTGTGTATATCAACACCATCAGGGAGCACAGCATACAACAAAGCACTTGGTGGAGGCATCATTCACCCATCTCTCGAGGCAATACAATTAACAGAAATGGCTTCTATCAATAACAGGGTGTTTCGTACTATTGGTTCACCCCTTATTCTCCCCAAGCATCATACATGTCTATTGAAGCCAATTGTTGACCGGAGTTTCTTGATTACAGTAGATCATTACACAGAAACGTATACAAATGTAAAGTCCATTCAATGCCGCGTGGCAAAAGAGAAAGTTCGGTTTGCAAGATTTCGCCCGTTCCCGTTCTGGAACAGAGTTCGTGATTCATTTGTTGCCGAGGACGATACAACAATACCTGAATAAGGGGACAGTGCCGTGATATTTACAGTTGAAAAAGAGCATGATGGCATCACAATTCATGATTATTTGCGTCATGTTCACGGCTTTTCCAGAAGACTCTTCCGTGCACTCAAACAAACAGAAGCTCCATTTTCAGTCAATGGAGTTGTTTGCCGTTTCAATTGCAGGCTCTCTACTGGAGATGTATTGGAGATTTCTTTTCCGGTAGAAAGACGGAGTCCGCGAATTAAGAGCGAGCATATACCGCTTGATATCGTGTACGAAGACAATGATGTAATGGTTATCAACAAACAAGCAAAGATGGCTGTCATGCCATCTTTGAATGATCCTGAAGGTACACTCACCAATGCGCTTTCTGGTTATTATGATGAAATTAACCTTCATTCTGCTATCCATATTGTGACAAGGCTTGATAAGGATACTTCAGGTCTAGTCCTAGTTGCTAAAAATCGCTTTGCACACATGGCATTGTCATTTCAGCAAAAAAGCGCTTTGATTACCCGAAGATACTATGCCATTGTCGAAGGAGAACCAGAGGAGGAAGCCGGTGTATTTTGTGCGCCCATTGGTCGTAAAGACGGATCTATAATTGAGCGAACGGTGCGGCCAGACGGCAAATATGCAAGAACGTTTTATAACTTGTTATATGCTGATAAAAGTCATGCACTTGTTGATGTGAGACTGGAAACGGGGCGGACTCATCAGATCAGGGTGCATTTTGCCCACGCAGGGTTTTCACTTGCAGGAGATACCTTATACGGCGGGCATACCGGTAAGATTCATCGCCATGCGCTGCATTGTTATCATTTGGAATTCATTCATCCCGTAACACAAGAGAAGCACAATTACGATGCTCCTTTGCCGGAGGATATGCGGACTGTGTTTGGTAAAAAGATCATTCTGTAAAGCTGAATTTTTCTTTTTGAAAAGGCTGTTTTGATGGAACAGAGACAGTCGTTTCCTCTGGTAGACGGAAAGCCGTTAATGCACCGCCAAACACACAACCAGTGTCAATGTTGATGGTTTTGTGAACGATGCGGGGCTTCAGTACAGGTGTGTGTCCATATACAACCCACATACTCCCGGTATAGGTTTGAGCCCAATCTCCCCGGATTGGCCGTCCGTCGGGATGGGTCTTGCCCGAGACGTCTCCGTAAAGAACGAAGGATTCAGCTTTTTTACCATACTCACCAATCAATGATGATTTGATTCCAGCGTGAGCGATGATGGCGTTTGCGTCTTTTAACACAAGATACAGAGGTGCGTTTTCATACAACGTCATAAACGCATTTTGGACTTGTTTTTGTTCTTCTTCACTTAAGCCCATATATTCTGCCACTGTTGTTTCAAGACCGTGTTTTTGTTGGACAGGATTGCCGCGGAAGTACCGGTATAATTTGTTGCAATGGTTGCCAGGCACATATTTGGCTGTCTTTTTTTCAAGAACCATTTGTGAAACCAGTTTGATTATCGCAACTGAGTCAGGGCCACGGTCAGTGAGGTCTCCAAGAAAAACAGGTATCCGCCCTTCAGGATGGATAAAGGCACCACCATTTTCAACGTAGCCAAGTTTCGCAAACAAATCTTTTAACTCACCGACACACCCATGAACATCCCCAATAACATCTATCTTCATACAAACACCTCCCTATAAACAAAGCAGACGGTCACCCCGCCTGCTTTGTTTATTTTTATTATAGACCAGTTTCGCATAGGATGTTTTTATATTTATAAAAGCACAGTATAAGTAAACTGCGAACTGGCTTATGACTGCCTCACGCAGCCGCTCGGGGGAAACACTGCGCTTTCCGCGGGCGCTGCTGAGCCTCCTCGGTCTGCCGACCTCCGGGGTCTCATCGAGGCTTTGCATCCCGCAGGAGTCTCCGAGTTTCCCCCGAGCTTGGTATGAGAGGTTATTCCCTAACTCTTATGTGAGTAGAACCGTCCAAGCCTCTGAATTAAATAAAGTGATTTGAGCGGAGGGAAGTCGACTCCTGCGGGAACAGCACGAGTCCGAAGACCCCACAGCGAGCGGTTTTTGCGAGCGAGGAGGCTGAGGCCGTGCCCGCGGAAAGCGACTTCTCGCAGCGCAAATCACGATTCTCTCATAGTGGTGGTTGGTTGCAAGAAGCAGTCATTCCAAGTTTTCTTTGGTTCGCAGTTTGTGTCAATTGTTCATTAAAGTTTTAACTGCAAATGTAACCGTCTTTTGAGAAGGGTTTTCTTTATATTATTATTTTGTTTAATATAGGTAGTTTTATTCGAACATATATGTTTTTGTCCGGGAATGTACGTTTAGTACAATGCCGATTGCAATTAAGTAGGTCAGTGTTGAGCTTCCACCATAGCTTAGAAAGGGCAGCGGTAATCCGGTGATGGGCAGAAGTTGGATAGACATGCCGATATTTTGGAATATCTGGTACACGAACATGCCAATAAAACCTGTGACAAGAAAACTGCCGAATTGTTCATTGCTCATGATCGCAATGTGGATCATGCGGTAAATGAGCAGGAAGAAGAGAATCAGGACCACACTTGCCCCAATAAATCCGAATTGCTCAGCAATGGCTGTGAAAATCATATCGGTATGCTTCTCGGGGACATACACTTCCATAGTGCTGACGCCTTTGCCAAAAAGCTTTCCAGAGCCAATCGCAAGCATTGCAAGCACCAGCTGATACCCTGAATCAGGATATTGTTCTGGATAGATCCATCCATAAAAACGGCTTTGGATATGATTAAAAACAGTTTCTTCCAGAAATTCCGATAAAGGCCCCGGTACATAGAACCATACGGCAATTGCAAGGCCTGCTACAAGAAAGGCCGCTGCGAAAATAGTCAGTATTACCCGCCACCTAATACCAGAGACAAGCAACATGGCTCCGGTTATACTTGCGAGCACAAGCGCACCGCCGAGATCGGGCTGGACTGCGATTAAAGCCATGGGCGGCAATGCAACCAGCATGATTTTTGTGAAGAGCCACAAATCCGTTTTATTCGTACGATTGACATATTTCATGTTATGGCCGAAGATAAGATGTGCGATGATGAGCACATGTGCAATTTTAAATAATTCCCCCGGCTGGACTGAACCAATTCCAGGAAGCATAAACCAGCTAACCGCATTATTTGCTTCATGCACAATGCTTGCTGGAAATCGGAAGAACAGCATGAGAAGTGTTGTGATGCCCACTCCGTAAAGGACCCACGCAACTTGTCTCAAACGGTCGTAATCAATCAGCATAATGAGGAATATCAGTATCCCCCCAATAATATACCACTGTGTTTGTTTGAGCAGGAAATTCTGGTTATCGTACTTGGCCGGTAAATAAGGGTCTATTGTATGCAAAGCAAAGATGCTCGCTGTAAAGAGTAGAATAATGATCAAAATCAATGTATAATCTATATTTGTCTGTTGGTTCTTCATGGTTTTAACCTTGCTTTCTGTTTTTGTAAGTCTAGACGTATTTTAACATAAGTCGACAGTATTGTATTGGAAACATGAAACTTTATTCTATAAAATGATAACACTAAAAACAAGTATACATGTTTTTGAATGTGCAAAACAGGGAATGACTATTTAGATTATATTTGAACGGCCCCTTTGACAAAGGATGTGAATAAAATGGAGAACGAGATTCGAACAGAAAATGCTTATACCCTTTTGGATGCTGCTTTGGATGGAGATCAGATGACTGACTTCCGTCATGTGTATTTAGAAATGCACCCTTATGATCAGGCCATGTATTTCATGCAGCTGGGTAAAGAAAAAAGGATGCAGTTGTATACCTATCTCTCACCTGAAGAAATGGCCGAAATTATGGAAAACATTGAACGTGAAGACACTGAGCCTTACTTCATTGAAATGGATCCGCATTTCGCAGCAATGGTGCTTGGAAGGATGAGTGCCGACGATGCGGTGGATATTTTAAATGAACTGGATAAAGACCAGGTTGTCAGTTTTTTAACTTTAATGGACGATCAGCCGGCAGAAGAAATTAAACAGCTGCTTCATTATGAAGAAAAAACAGCCGGTAGTATCATGACAACTGAATTTGTCGCTTTGTTCAAAACCCAGACAATTAGTGAAGTCATGAAGCAATTAAAACAGGAAGCACCCGAAGCAGAAACCATTTATTATTTATATGTGCTTGATGAGGATAAACGTCTTGTTGGTGTCACCTCACTAAGAGATTTGATTATTGCTGAAGAAACAGATATTATTGCTAACGTAATGAGTGAGAACGTCGTGTCTGTATCTGTGGCAAAAGACCAGGAAGACATCGCACAAATGATGCGCGATTATGATTTTCTCGCATTGCCGGTAGTGGACTTTCAATCCCATTTGCTTGGAATCATTACTGTAGATGATATTCTCGATGTTATGGAAGAAGAAGCAAGCGATGACTATTCTAAGTTTGCCGCTGTTATGGATACTGACAGCCGGACTGATAACCCCTTTTCAGCCGCAAAAAAACGTTTGCCGTGGTTAATTATATTATTATTCCTTGGCATGTTTACAGCGAGTCTGATTGGGATGTTTGAAGAAACGATCTCACGTGTTGCGCTTCTTGCTGCATTTATTCCCGTTATTGCCGGTATGGCAGGAAATACAGGTACACAAGCTCTTGCTGTTGCTGTCCGTGGTATTGCGACAGGTGACTACGGCAAGGAAGGGAAGATTAAGTTGCTGGCCAGAGAGGCCGGAACAGGCGCCATCATTGGAATAGTTTGCGGTATCGTTATTTTTGTTGTTGTTTTGGTATGGAAACATAATCTGGCCTTTGGGATTCTGATCGGTATAGCCATTATGATGACACTATTTGTCGCAACCATATCAGGGTCCATTATTCCGATTCTCATGGATAAACTTAAAATTGACCCAGCAGTTGCTTCAGGTCCTTTTATTACTACGATTAATGACTTGATTTCAGTTATTATTTATTTTGGTCTGGCGACATTATTCCTGAGTATGCTGACATAGATAAGGGGCACATCGCCCCTTTAGACTACATATACTGTGGTGGAAAGAGCCTATATAAAGGAGCGATTCACCATGGCTGAAAAACGATATGCCAAGTCGCCGCTGTTATATGTTGAACAGTCTGGCATTAATGAACCGAAAGCGCGCATGCAGCATCAGTATCAATCACCCAAGAAAAAACCAAACCGATTGAAAAAGGAAGAATCAGTTGTCCCACAAAAGAAGAGAACAAAGAAAACCGCAAATAAAAACAAACAAAACGAACAGCTGGTTGAAGAAGAGATTGAACAAAATGAAGAGCAAAACATAAATGAATTCGAATCAGTGCCACAAACTGAAGAGGAAGATGTTCAGGAGAAAATGCAGGACAAAAAGTTTAAGGATATGTCAATTGATGAGAAGTTGGTCTATTTAACAAATCGTTCCCCACACGCACCTGTTCTTCGTTGCGAAATTAAAACAGAAGACCGCACATACCGGGGTGTCATTATGGAATTGGATGACAATATCGTTAAAGTGCGTGTCGGCAGACGAACTTCTATTACAAAGGTTCAAGTAACTGATATTAAAAGTGTACGCCTGCTAGGTCTCATTTAACAAAAAACGGGGATAAGCGTTTAACCGCTTATCCCCGTTTTTGGTTCTCATAACACATTAAAATGCTGAAATTGCCGGCAAGCACGTAACATGGCAGAAGCAGTTGAGATCAACTGTCATACAGATACCAGTTGCTTCCAATTCTCCTGTGAACTGAGTTACAGGCGAATCTGGATCATCGTCATTATCATTATCATCTCTCAGCAATTCAAGAACAGCACAGCAGTCATCTGTTACTTTTTTCACTCTGAAATAGAAGCTGCCCATAATGTCATTAATTCTGTCCGGATCGGCTCCAAAGCCCTTAAATGGCTGACAGCCGTCCTTGCAGTAAAGCAGAACTGGAACCGTATCTAAGCCATTTCCAACATCTGTATCACCGAGTAAATCACTGATTGAACGTTCGCAACTCGTTTCACAGCAATTCTCCACAACATCTTGTTGCGCATCTGCAATTTCTTTTAGAATATCGCAAACGCAATTTCCAGTATCATGCACTTTTCCACAACCCATACATGATTACCCCTTTCTATATTTGATTTCTTAAGCTTTCTTTAACAGACTATGTAATAATCGTGTCATGGTGTGGGCAGACGTGCAGTTTAGAATTTTATTTTTGGGGTATATCCCAATAAAGGGCTTTTGCCCCATTTCATGTGACTGTAAATTTGAGGAGGTGCGAATGATGGGTTATATTATGCCGGTTTCTCATTTTCAGTATCAGGACTACCAGGTTCGGGATATTAAAGGAAACAGTCGTCCTTTTTATGTGGAGAGACCTTATAAAGCTGTGTTGGAAGCAGCCTATGAAGAAGCCGCAGACTCAGGAGAACATGAAGAAACATATAAGGAACGCCCATCCACTAACTTGCTTAATCAGCAAAATCATATGAATGCCATGCCTCGTCACACTGTTACAGAACCAAACTCCGATTCATTCTACCTTCCAGATCATGCTGCAGCAGATACATTAGCTGAAATGACGGGGAAAGGGTTAACATTTAATGTACATGTATGAATACGTGAAAATCCTGACAAGGAGGTTCAACACCATTGTCAGGATTTTTATATAAGACCTTACTAGTCTTTTTTTCTTTCCGTTTTCTTTGTAAATGACTGTACAAACAACTTTTTGCCTTCTGTATACTCGCAGTAAAAGATATCTTTAATATGATTAAAGCCGCTTTTCTTGAGCTCATCAAGCAACCAGGATTTGGACAGGCCAGCTTCAATGAGATTATCTTCAATTACCTCTCCATCTTCTATTAATGCATACGGGAGGAAGGCAGGTTTCTGGGAAACATTAAGATCTTGCTTTGTCGGCTGCTGATAGGCAGGCTTTTTCAAAATGGATAGTTTCCCGTCAGTTTCGAGGATCCCATACTCAACTTCCTGAACTGAGAATACATCTTTCTCTCTCATAAGCTGTTGTACTTCTTCTACTGTCATTTTATTCTTTTTCATTTCTTCTTTGATCAATTCGCCATGATGAATCATGAGGGAGGGCTTTCCTTCAAGAAAATAACGTGACCCTTGAAAACGCTGGGTGATAAATTCAACGACATATAATAAAAGACCCCACAGCAAAACAACAAAAGCAATTTCAGGGATGCCTGCTTTGTCATCAAACAAGGCATTTCCAACAAGTTCCCCGATGATCACTGCAGAGATGAAATCGAAAGCAGTCAACTGTGACATTTGAGTTTTGCCGAGAATTTTAGTCAATATAAATAAGGCTATAAAGCCAAAAATCATATCTGTCCCCATTTGAAAATATTTTTCAAACATACATGACGCCCCTTTGTGCGGATTTATGATTAGCTTTACCCAATCACTGGGGTTCATGCAAATAAGCAAAAAAACAGGGCGTGTTTAGCCCTGTTTTTTTACAAGTGTTTGATCATGGTTACGTGTGGAATGCCTGCGTCCATGAATGTATCAGATATCGTTTCATAGCCCAGTTTCTTATAAAAGTTTTCTGCATGTGTCTGTGCATTCAGTTTGGCTTTAGGAAGTTTATGCTGTTTTATGAAGTCTTCCATAGCTTGGATAATTTGTTTGCCATATGAGTTGCCGCGATACTCTTTTAAGACAGCTATGCGCTCAAGTTTGCCATAATCATCCACGAGCCTGAGCCGACTTGCAGCTGCGGGATTTCCATCTGCATATCCCACGAAATGGGTGGCAGTTTCATCAAACTCATCCATTTCCTCTTCAGGCGGAACATTTTGTTCAACGATAAACACCTTGTGTCTGATTCGAAATGCAACTTCTCGTTGTTCGGGTGTTTTAACAATAATGATTTGCATTAGGCCTTTTTACCAAACTGAAACGTTTCATAAACGGTCCAAGTTCCATTCTCGAGTTGATAGAGCAGGTGGAAACGGTCAATATAGTCTTCATAGGCCATTTCCTTCATTCGCAAACTTCCGAAGACATCAGAATATTCATCTTCCACAAGTTTTTGAGCCACTGTAATATGCGGAATAAACTGATACGTCGCATTCTGAGGGAAAATGCCCTCATGCATTTTTTGATGGAGTTCCTGCAATTCCTGGATAGGTTCAACTTTCATATAAATTGTGTTTGTGACAGGTGCAAATGTACTTACTTTATTAATGTTGAGTGTAAATGGTTTGGTTTCTTCAGCAATTTTGTCAAGCTCGGGAATCAACTGGTCTATGGTTTTGTCATCTGTTTCAAACTTTTCTTTCAGTGTGATATGAGGGGGGATGTTCTCATAATGCGGGTCATATCGCTTTCTTAATGCATTGGCGTCGTCCTGGATTCTTTTGGATGGAAAAATGGCTATACCGTAATTGGTCATATGCGTTACCTCCTATTATAGTCTATTTATACTGTTACATCTTGTATGCCAAGTCTATTATAACAAAAAGCAAATTGTTTTGTAGGAATTTGGAATATATTCCTAACTTATTTTATACCCGGACGGGGGATCAATCAAACATGAGTGGCAATATTTCGGGTAACTGTTTCTGCCAAGCCCCCATGTATGACCAGCGCCGTCTATTTCATCATATTGATAGGAAGCCCCTACAGACTCAAGCAAATTGGCCAGCCGTCGATTCGGCGATAGAAAATCCACCTGTCCATCCTGAGTTGTTGTTACACTGGTTTCAGCTGTTCCAATCGAATGATAAATATCGATCGCATGGATGTCTTTTGCTTTTTCGACTGCATTTATGACTGTGTCATTTACAAGCGGAGATTGCATAATGACTTTTCCGAATGTGTGTGGGTATTTCAATGCAGTCATTAAAGCAAGTGTACCAGCCAGTGAATCACCCATCAATGCCCTGGACTGTCCCATATGATAAGTGGGGAGGAGTCCCTCTAAAAACGGGACGACTTCGTGTGCCAAAAATTTAACATAGGCAGCGTGCTGGTCACCATCAGGATGATATTTTTTGAGTCGGTCATATTTGTCTTTATAATGAATGCCGATAAAGATGGTGTTGGCAATGCTAAAGTCTGAATGCAATTGGTCGCTTAAAGTTGCTACTTTACCCAGTTGAAAATAATCATCTCCATCTTGCATGATGCATAAATGGTATTTATACAGATCCGAAAATGTTTCAGGGTAGTATATCTTTAATGTCATCTGTTCATTTAAATACGTGCTAGCAATTGTTTTTTCAACCATGGTTCCTTTTCGTGCCACGGGCGTCACTCCAGTCTCGTAAAAGATTCTTAAACTTATCGTACTATTTGCCGTACAAAGACGCAATAAAGGCCTCTAATTCGCAAGGGTCTGAAGTTGTCCTTTGTATAGCTCATGGTAACTTCCGTTCTTTTCAACCAGCTCTTCATGGCTACCTTGCTCAATGATATGCCCATGTTCAAGCATGATAATTGTGTCAGCTTCTTGAATCGTATTCAGCCGGTGAGCGATCACGAAACTGGTGCGGCCTTTCATCAGCCGTTTTAAGGCGTCCTGAATTTTAACTTCTGTAATGGTGTCAATATTGCTGGTCGCTTCGTCCAAAACCAAAATGGCTGGTTTGGCAAGGATGGCTCTTGCGATGGTTAGCAATTGTTTCTGCCCTTGACTGATTCCGCTGCCATCTTGATCGAGTATGGTGTTATATCCGGCAGGCAGCTTTTTGATAAAGCTGTGAGCATTCGCGTCTTTAGCAGCTTGAATGACATCTTCATCACTTGCGTTGAGCTGGCCGTATCTAATGTTCTCCTTGATCGTCCCACGAAACAAATAGGAATCTTGGAGCACGAATGCCATGTGTGCCCTGAGGCTAGTGCGTTTGATGTCTTTAATATCAATACCATCAAGCAGAATGGCACCTGAATCATAATTATAAAATCTTGCAATCAGATTGATGATGGTGGTTTTGCCTGCACCGGTATGCCCTACAAAAGCTACAGTTTGACCGGGTTGTGCCTCAAAGGAAATATTTTGTAGAATAGGCGTGCTTTCATAACCAAAACAAACATCACGAAACTCAATGTGGCCTTCAGTTGTTTCTACATTGCGTGCTGTTTGTTCATCTTGTTCTTCCTGCTCCTCGTCAATGACATTAAACACACGTTCAGCCCCGGCGATTGCTGAGAGAAGAATGTTAAACTGATTCGACAACTCATTAAGTGGACGGGTGAACTGTCTTGCGTACTCTGTGAAAATAACAATAACCCCTACTGTAATAACTTGGTTGACAGCCAGAATCCCGCCGGCAAAAGCAATAAAAGCAAAGCTGAGAAAGTTCAAAACGTTCATGACTTTAGGGATAAACCCTGTAAAGGTCTGAGCCCAGAAATACGTCTGCTGCAACGTCTGATTTCGTGATTTAAAAGAGTCAATGACACGTGTCTCCTGGGAATATGTTTTAACGACATGCTGACCTGAGACCGTTTCTTCAACATAACCGTTTAAATCACCTAGATCTCTCTGCTGTTTCTTATAAAGCGGGCCAGTGCGCTTTGTGATCCAACGCATTCCAATAAACATAAGTGGAACGATTGTCATAGTAATGAGCGTAAGCAGTGGACTTAAATATAACATAACGCTCAAAGTGCCAATTAGTGTTAATACACTGGAAAAGATCTGAATGACTGACTGATTGAGTGTATTGTTGATGTTATCGATGTCATTGGTTATCCGGCTCATCAACTCTCCATGCTGCCGTTTATCGAAATAAGAGATAGGCAATCGGTGAAATTGTTCAAAGAGATGCTTACGTAAACTAAAGACCGTGTTTTGAGCAATCCCTACCATCCAATAATTTTGCAGGAAAACAGAGACAGAATGGCCCAGGTAAATGACAATCAGCCACACTAACAGCAGACCAAGCCCAGATGTTTCACGGTTTTCAATGTACTTATCAACAGCAACACCGACCATGAAAGGCCCTGCCAACACCAGAGCAGAACTGGCAACAACCATCAGAATAACCAATGTGAGACGCATCTTTTCTCTGGCCAGATAAGACCAAACGCGCTTGATGGTGGCCCAAGCATTATTGGCTTTATCCTGTTTGTCACGGCGAATGTGTTCGAGCGGAATCTTGTCGTATTGGAATGGCCTCTTTAATAATTCAAGCATGTTCAGCATACTCCTTTCCAAATTGAGACTCGACAATTCGACGATACAGACTCGATTGCTCAAGCAGTTCGTTGTGTGTGCCGTGAGCGAGCACACGGCCATCGTCCATTAATAAAATTCGGTCTGACTTAATTGCAGTGGCGATCTTCTGTGTAATGATCAACGTTGTACAGGCGTATGTGTCCAACGCATCCAACAATTTTGATTCGGTGGATAAATCCAGTGCACTTGTACTGTCATCGAGCATCAAGATCTGAGGATTTCTAATCAATGCCCGCGCAATTGAAATGCGCTGTTTTTGCCCGCCTGAAAGGTTCACACCTTTTTGTCCGACACGCGTCTCGTAGCCATCGGTCAGATCCATAATTGTATCGTGGATCTGAGCATCCTGAGCAGCTTTTTTCGCGTCTTCCTTTGTAGCATTTTCTTTACCCCAGGCAATATTATCAAAAATCGTTCCACTGAAAAGAAGAGGGTTCTGTGGGACATAGCCAATGCTTCTTCTCAGCCCAGACAAGGTGTAGGACTCAATACTGTCCCCGTCAAACAATATATCCCCTTTTGCGGGGTCATAAAGTCTTGGAATCAATTGAAACAGGGATGTTTTCCCTGATCCTGTTGAGCCAATGATTGCAAGCTTTTCATTAGGACGTACTGTAAAGGAGATATTTTCAAGCACCTGCTCAGTTGTATTGGGGTAGTGGAATGAAACGTCCTTGAAGATGATTTCCCCTTTTTTAATTGCAGGTGGGTGATCTGTATCTTCTTCATCAATAGGATCAACCTGAATGGTAAGCACATCACTCAGTCGTTCAGAGGACGCTTTCATACGGGAAAAAGCCAATATGATAAAGGTAAACATAGAAATAGCCATGGCGACACGAAGCGCATAATTGACAATAGCGACTACATCACCGACATTCGTGGTTCCGGCAACAATTTGTTTATTTCCGTACCAAAGGATAAATACCAGACTGAGGTTCATGACGAAAAGCAGCACTGGCATGGAAGCTTCTACAAACCGAAAAGCTTTGCGCGTTGTAACGGCTAGATCTGTATTGGAGCCACTAAAACGTTTTTCTTCATAATTACGTCTTAAGAAGGCTTTAATCAACCGCATGCCCGAGAGGTTTTCCTGCATAACCCTGTTAACTGTATCGACCTTTTCTTGTACCTTATCAAACATTTTCGAAGCCCGCTTAAGGACCCAAAGGATAAATCCGATGAGCAGCGGGACGGTGATTAAGAATATAAGCGCCAAACGGGCGTTAACAATAAAGGACATTAATACGCCGCCTAACACAAGAAAGGGCGCCTTTATCATCACTCTGAGTCCCATAAATACAGTGTTTTGCACCTGACGGATATCATTTGTAAAACGTGTCATTAACCCTGAAGTTGGGTAAAGTGATAAAAGTTTAAAAGAAAACGATTGAATCTTTTTAAATAAAGCTTCTCTAATGTCATAGGCGAAATGTGAACTGGTATGTGAAGCATAGAAAGAATTCAGCACACCTGCTATAAATGTGAGCAGGCTCAGACCGATCATGATCGATCCCCACATGACAATAGTATCAATATTTCCTTTGACAACCCCATCATTGATCATTTTACCTAAGAAAAAGGGAAGTAAGAGTTCAGCCACTAATTCAAATAAAGTTAATGTATAAGCGATTATAATAAATAGTTTATAAGGTTTTAAAAATGAAAATATTTTACGCACAGTCATCCTCCTGAGGTGAAATGTATTGTATTATTATAGAGGGTTCCTACCCGTTTTTCCATTAATGTATTTCATGGTGTTAACTTTTTTATAAAAAACTATTGACTTCATGAAAGAAATTACATATACTATTATTTGTCGATAGAGACACAACACCATCTTCAAGATTCCGTAGCTCAGCTGGGAGAGCGCTACCTTGACAGGGTAGAGGTCGTTGGTTCGAGCCCAATCGGAATCACTACACAAAAAGAACCGGATTCTGTAATGTAAACAGAGTCCGGTTTTTTTGTTGTTTTCATATAAAAAGTCACTATTTGTCAAAACACAGTATAAGTAAACTGCGAACTAACTTAGGACTGCCGTTGGCAACCGCTCGGGGAAAACACTCCGCGTCCAGCGGGCGCTGCTGAGCCTCGGGCCCACAGGACGTGGGTCATGAAGGCGTTGCGACAGGACGTCGCGGTTTTAGCCTTCCTTCCCCTATGCCGACCTCCGGGGTCTCACCGAGGCTTTGCATCCCGCAGGAGTCTCCGCGTTTTCCCCGAGCTAGATATGAGAGGTTATTCTCTAACTCTTATGTGAGTAAAACCGTCCAAGCCACTTAATAACATAAAGCGACTTCCCGCAGCGGAAATCACGATACTCTAACAAACATATATGGTTCAATTTGGATATATCGGAAATTTTGCATGCGATATCGGAATTTTTGAAGTGTATATCGGCGTTTTTAACTCATATATCGGAAAATCACATGAAATTGCCATATAAGTCGTAACTTAAAACTTCCCCGAGAACTTTTATGTAGGTTTATAAAGTTTTCTCTGGTTCGAAGTTTGTGTCTACTATTCGTTAAGCGGTATAAATGTAAAAAATTTGGAAAAAAGGACTTTTTTAAGTTGTTGAAACTTATATACATCTACATCGTAAGGAATATAGAACGCATTGAATAAATCAAGAGTAAAGAAAGGAGATCACACAATTGGATTTACTGGAAATTTATCTTCTGAGAAACAAAAAAAGACGTGATCATGTAGTTGCTGAGACGGGTATTAGCCGAGATTTACTTGAACTGGCTGATCCGGACAGACCCAGCTATATTCCTGCTGAAGCCGTCAGAGCGATTGCTGAAACAGTTGGTAAAACACCTAAAATGGTTCAACTTGATCTTAAAAATCTGGAGCGAGAGGAAGGGTATAAAATCGTTTATGATGCTCCTGATCTCTTATCCGCTCTAGAAGAGAAAGAACCGCATATTATTATTCGTGGTGAATTTAAAGACATTTTTAAAGAAACATATCAGCAGCCTTTGTCAGACACAGAACAGATGGGTATGGATCTTGGCTCAGGTGGTTTTATTCGTTTCTTCGGCGATGCGTTTTACAGGATATTTAATCTTTATGATGAAGATACCAAACAAAAGAAAGATATAGAGAGTAAAGTACGTAAATATACCATTAGGCCTCTTAGTGAACAGGAACTTCTGCTTTATTTGAAACAGCTGGAATATTAAATTTAAAAGAATGCTTTGAGTTTCGTCACCAGTTTTTGATCTGGTGATAGATATCAAGCGGCCGTTCTTCGGTGATCAGGTGCCCTGTTTTTGGATATGTTTTCAACGTCGCATTGGGCAAATCCGTAGCGAGTTTCTTACCGGCTTTAAGCGGGACAACTTTGTCTGCTTCACCCCAGATTAATAATGCCTGATGGTTAATCTTTTTTAGCTCTTCGCTGCTTAAATCACCCTCCCGTTCCCGTAAAAACCGGACAAGGCCTTTATAAAAGTCTTTCTCTTCTAATGGTCGTCCATATTCTTGGACCAATTCCTCCGTAACAAGTTTTTGATCGTAAAGGACATTTTTCAGCGTGTCCTTTACGCCATTTTTTTGTACAATGTATTTAGCGAACAAATGAAAGAATGGTAAATGAGAAGCGATCATCATTCTTTTGGGAGAAGGCCCTAGATAGGCTGAGCAACTGATAAGAACGAGCTTCTCAATTTTTTTCGGGATGAGTCTGGCGGTATATAATGCTATTTGTCCCCCCATGGAATGCCCTACTAGCGTTATTTTGTCAAAATGAAAATAGTCAAGGCACTCTGAAATAAGTTTGGCGTAGTTTTCATATGAATAAGTGAAATGTTTTGATTTTTCACTTCTGCCAAATCCTGGCAAGTCTATCGCAATAACGGAAAAGTCCTGTGCCAATAGTGGCATGATAGGGTTAAATGTATAACTGGAGGCTACAAAACCGTGAATTAATATGAGAGGCGGCTTGCCGTTCAAGGTATATTCACAATAAATTTCTGTGTCCATAAGTGTTAAAATTGTTTTTCTGAACTCAGTCTGTTTTTGTTTCAACATGTCACCCCATTTGTAATCGCATAAACTGACAACGTATGAATTATTATGTATCATATCAGATGGATTAAACAAAAGCATTTGTTTCTGGTACGAACTGTAAGAATATGTTACAATGACCAGCGATGTAAATTTGAAAGGGGAACGACTATTTGAGTATGAAAAAGAAGTTGTTGTTTGTATTGTTCGCAAGTCTTGTTGTACTGCTAAGTGCATGTGGCGGAGACGGGAACGATTCTGATAAAGGAAATGAATCAAAAGATGGCGGTGAAGAAAAAACGGCAGAACCTTCACAGGAGATGCCTGAACCCGATCTTGAAAATATTCCAGACGTCGTTGCTGAAGTTAACGGTGAAGAAATTTCAAAGGGCGAGTTTGAGTCCTTATATACAAGCCAATTTCAGAGTGCTGCAGCTCAGGCTCAGATGTCCGGCCAAGAGCTAGATCAGGAGCAGTTAAAGAGCCAAGTTGCTGAGGGATTGATTGGTCAGCGTCTTGTTATTCAGGAAGCTGAAAACAGAGGCCTGGAAGCGACAGATGAAGCGATTGAAGATACTTTGAATTCAATCATAGAAAGAAACGGTTTCGAGTCAAAAGAACAACTTATGGAAGGCCTTGAAAGTCAGGAAATCGACAAGGAAGAATTCATGTCAGAAGTTGCTACTCAAGCAAAAGTGGATCAATTGCTTGCTAAAGAATCAGGCAACTTGGAACCGACGGAAGAAGAAGTGAAAGAAGCATATGAGGGTATGAAAAAGCAACAAGAAGTTCTGAATAGTCAAGGGGAAGAAGATGGGGAAGATGCTCCTGAAATACCTTCTTTTGAAGATATTAAACCCCAACTTAAAGAAAAATTATACGGTCAAAATGAACAGGAAGCATACCAGAAGCTAATTGATCAGCTTCGTGAAAAAGGCGATGTGAAAAATCATTTATCATAAATGACCACAGTATGAACATCTATACAAACTCAAAGAACAGGGTTATGTGCCCTGTTCTTTCTATTTTAATTGGCTCTACAATATATGTTGGGGTTTAAAAAATTTCACATGAAAAAACACGCAAACTCCTATTTTTGTTAAACTTTGTTTAGACCAAACAAACCAAAAAAGGAGCTGCGTGTAATTGAATTCTAACATGTATTTACCAGGTTTTGAAGAGTTTGTGATAACCAAATTCCTTAAATTTGAAGATTATGTTCATATCCATGTGGAGCTTAAAATACGGCCGCATCGCTGTCCTGAGTGCCAAAGGTGGACAAATAAAGTTCATGACTATCGCAAACAAAAAATTAAGCATACCAAGATGTTCACGAGACATACTAACATTTTTTACCGTAAGCGGCGGTATAAATGCATACACTCTGATTGCCGTAAAAAAGGCTTTCCTGAAGACAACACCCTCGTTGAGCGTTATCAACGGCAATCAGTTGAGTTTAAGCAGGCAATGGGCCTTGAGGTGGTTCATGGAAAGAACTTTAAGGATGTCGCTGCGCGAATGGGGACATCTCCTACAACAGTAATGAGGCGATTCGACGACATAGCATCAGGTATGTTGGATGAAACGAAAGAGTTGCCGGATACCATCGCTATTGATGAATACAAAGGGGATGCAGGTGGGGAAAAATATCAGACCATTATTGCAGATCCAATTAACAGAAGAACCATTGATATTTTACCTGATCGTAAAAAAGACACCTTAAAGACTTATTTAAAAAAGCATGGACAGAAGGTAAATAAAGTCGTAATGGATATGAGCCAATCGTTTAAAGCGGCTGTTGACCAAGCTTTAGGAGGGCCAATTGTGATTGCAGATAGGTTTCATTTTTGTCGTTATATCCATTGGGCGCTTGAACGTGTGAGAATTAAGGTTCAAAAGGAATTTATAGATTATGACAGGAAAAAGTGTAAACGCATGAAACATGCCTTCCACAAAAAGCCGAAGGATTTAACTTCTAAACAGCGTTGGTATTTGGATTATTACTTAAATCAATCAGATTATTTAAGACAGGCATATGAGCTGAAGGAAGCCTATCGGCATTGGTTTGAAGAAGCGAAAACGATGGGGGCTGATCACCTTAAGGTGATCAAAGATCGCTTATACGAATTTTATAACCTAGTTAGGCGTTCTGGAGTTGAGGAGTTCCGTAAAGCAATTGAAACTCTTCAAAACTGGCAAAAGGAAATCATGAACAGTTTCGCCTTTGATCTTAACAACGGGTATATCGAAGGCCTAAACAATCAGACCAAGGTCATTAAGCGCAATGCTTTTGGGTTTCAACGGTTCGACCGATTCCGTATGAGAATTTTATTGCATCACCAATATAAGCATATTAATACTCGAATAGCATAAATAGGAGTGGGCATTTAAGTGCCCACCCCAACATTTGACTTAGAACCTTTTAATTTTAAAATATACGATTATAAGATGTATTGAACGGGTATGTAACTTTAGTTAGCGGGCAAATTAATAAAAAAGAATTCTTAGGAGTGAAAGTGTGCAGAAGAATCGTTTTAAAGGTACGGATTGGACCGTATTCTATGTAAGTGGCGGATTTTTAATCGCATTTATTTTATTATCGTTAATAAGCAGTGATATGGTCGGGGCAGGCATCAGTACACTATTTGGCTGGACAACGACATTATTCGGCGGGTACTGGCAACTGCTTCTCCTTGCCAACTTCATTATTGGCCTTTATTTAGCATTATCGAAGTTTGGGCGGGTGCGTCTTGGGAATCAGGCGAAACCCAAATACAGCTATTTCCGTTGGATTGCCATGATCCTGGTTACGCTTCTCGCAAGTGGTGGTGTATTCTGGGCAGCATCTGAACCATTGTATCATTTTATGACAGCACCGCCTCTGTTCGGTGAAGGGGAACTGAACCATGTGAATCGTTCATTTGCTCAAGCTTTCCTTCACTGGGGTTTCTTGGCTTGGGCCATTTTGGGCACGCTTGCCACAATTGTCATGATGTACGTGCATTATACAAAAGGGTATCCTCTTAAACCGAGAGGGCTGTTATATCCGATTTTTGGAGAGAAAATATACCATAAAAGCGTTTTGGGTTCTACAGTTGATGTGTTTTCTATACTATCCACTGTAGCAGGTACACTTGGACCACTTGGATTTCTTGGCTTACAAATTTCATACGGTCTAAATCATCTATACGGTGTGCCCCAGGGGTTGACTACAAGCATCATTGTTATCTTAGTCTTAACTGCAATTGCAGCTATTTCTGCCGCAACAGGTGTTGATCGCGGAATTCTCACTCTGAGCCGGTATAACGTTGGGTTCACTATATTTCTTGCTGTTTTGGTATTGATTATAGGACCGACCATCTTTATTACGGACACATTTGTCGGAGGCTTGGGATATCAGCTCGATCATTTCTTTTCCATGGCACTGTTCCGTGGAGATGATGCCTGGCTTGGCTCATGGACGATATTTTTCTGGGGTTGGTTTATAGGCTATGCCCCGATGTTAATTGTCTTCATCAGTCGTATTTCCAGAGGCCGGACCATTCGGGAGCTTATTATTGCCGTATCTATTGTAGCTCCGCTTATTAGTAATTTCTGGTTCTCGGTTGTTGGGGGTACTGGTGTGTTTTTCGAAATGGACAAACCAGGGTCTGTGTCGACAGCTTTAACAGAAGGTGGTATGCCTGCTGCGGTTATGGCCATTTCAGACCAGCTGCCGTTGGGAACTTGGATTGGACTTGGTTTTCTGATCGTCTCGATTATATTTGTAGCAACGACGGCTGATACCATGTCTTATACAGTTGCCGCGACATTAACCGGCAGTGATAGCCCTATGAGATGGCTGCGAGTGTTCTGGGCTGTTATTTTCGGTGTGACAGCAGTGATGATTATGTCCATAGGCGAGGACAGTATTACGTCTATCCAAAATACCATCGTCATTACAGCTGTACCCGTTTCTCTGTTTTTACTTCCGCCTATTTGGCTTGCGCCTAGGATTGCAAGAAAAATGGCGCTTGACCAGCGGTTGATCTGGAAGCGTACAGGGCCAAAGCCTAAGTTTAAAGATTAAACCACTTTTGTTTTGTCAAGTTTTTGTTGATTTAACGCCTGATGTTTGATTTAAGTTAGGAAAGAGAATGTTTATAATAGAGATAGTAAAAAAATAAGCTCATTATAAGCGGAGAGTGATTAAAGTGAAGTTGAACGTTCATGACGAAGCAGCCCAGTGGTTTATTGAAGAAATGGATTTGGAAAAAGGGGATCATGTCCACTTTTTCCTGAAGATATATGGTGGGATCCCAACAGCTCATCCGAACTACTTTCTCGGTGTAGGGATAGATGAAGCTGGAGAGGATCTTAGCATTAAGGATAAGAAGTCCGGCATTTTATTTTATTTCAATGAAGCAGATGCCTGGTTTCTGGATCAATATGATATGGAAGTGGTTCGCGAAGAAGATGAAGTGAATTATTACTTCCATGAAAAATGATTGATCCTGTCAGATATAAATCAACCCTCCGCATTATGCGGAGGGTTGATTTATTATAATGGACCGAGGTTGTTTTCATTTAATTCCTGAATGTCTCCTCTTAAATTATGCAGCTGTTCATACGCCTGTTGAAATTGAGGATTTTCAGTAGCCGACTTGCCGGCAGAGCTTTGGATTGATTTCAAAGACGCCTCAGCTTTGTTGAGTTCGTCAATGGCTTGATCGTAGACAGAAGTATCTGAACCCTGGGCATCACCGATCATTGTTTCAGTATCTTTAATTTGTGCATGCGCTTGCTGGATGCGCTCTGTCAGTTTTTGATTAGACAACTTCATCACCTCTGGAATAGAATAGGTATAGTTTCACCATTCATGAACGGTTTTATGTAAAGGAGTTAATTTGTATGAGCATGCTTGAAGATAAGCTGAAGAGAGCATTAAATTACTTGAACGAGGGAAATTTAACCCAAGCTGAAGTGTTGTTTTTGCAATGCGTCGATAAGGCAGATGATCAGAAGTCGAATGTCTTTGCCCAAAGCATGCATGGCCTTGCTTACGTAAAAATGGCTCAAGAACATTTCGATGAGGCATGGGATTTGTACATGAGACTTTTAGAGTTGGCAGAAACCAAGAACGATACCAACGGACGAGCCATTGTCCACCATCAACTTGGTATGGTAGAACAAACAAGAGGTCATTATGCAGAAGCGCTTGAACAATTTGCCCATGAACAGTCGATTTACCAGTCCAGCATGGTCGAAGATGATCTTTCCGTTGCCATTAACCTGTTTGAACAGGGGTATGTTTATTTTCTCATGGAGGATTTTGAGAAAGCGAGCAATGCGCTGGATGAAGCGCTCGACCATGCGCAACGTTCGGACGACCCAGTTACCATCGCCTCAGTTCATCACGCCCTCGGTGATCTCGCCGCCCAGGGAAAAAACAAAGACAAAGCTCTTGAGCATTACACAGAGGCACAAGCTATTTTTCAAAAAGAAAATGACAGCCCCATGGCGGAAGAACTGACAGGGAAAATCACAACAGTTTCAGCATGGTGATGATTTAAAACTTTTACTTGGTGCGTGCCATTATTTGGTGCGCGCTTTTTTACATAGGCTTTTTTTGTGTACACAAGATATATGTGACAGGAAGGAGGTGTTTAGGTGTCTATGGATGAAGATGAGGTTTTAAAACAGGCCCGAACGTCGGGTTTGACGTATAACCAAGCAAAAGCTTATATCGCCAGAACAACTGGGGGCAAAGGCACGCATATATACAGCAATACAGACACAGAAGCTGTCAGGCAGAAAAATGCTGCTTCCATGAGTCGGAAACAGCGCTAAGTTAACAGTGTTGTATTATTCGCTTTTTTGAACGACAAGAACTTTCAAATAATTTCCTGCTGGATATTGCTTGTTTACCTTGAAATCGTCCGGCAGGGAAAATTCATTCAATACTTTGTATTCAGTTGATGTGTTTTCAAAAGCTTTATGGATAAAACTTCTAAACTTCTTCATATTGAATGTTGCATTATTGGTTGAGGCTACTATGATCCCGTTTTTTCTTGTTAAATGAATGGCTTCTGCCATCAATCCGGTATAATCTTTCGCGGCACTGAATGTCCGTTTTTTGGAGCGGGCAAAGCTAGGCGGATCCAGGATGACCATGTCAAATGTCAGGTTTTTTCGTTTGGCATATTTAAAGTAATCAAACACATCCATGACGACAATATCCTGGGCTTCAAAATCGAAGCCATTGACACTAAATTGCTCGATTGTTTTTGGTTTGCTCCGTTTAGCCAGATCGACGCTTGTTGTTTTGCTCGCATTCCCATGCAGAGCAGCAACTGAAAACGCTCCTGTGTAAGAGAATGTGTTCAGCACTTCTTTCCCTTCTGCGTATTGATCGCGTATTGCGCGCCGCACCTCTCGTTGGTCCAGAAACACACCAACCATTGCACCTTCATTTAAGTCTACCGCATAATTCATATTGTTTTCTTGCACAATTATAGGAAATTCTCCTCTTTCACCTTTTACAAAATCATCATCATCTATGTATTTACCCTTTTTGTCAAAACGTTTCTTTTCATAAATCCCTTTGTAATCCACAAGTTGTTCAAGAGCCTTGACAATAGCTTCTTTAAACATATAAATACCCTCGCTGTACCAATTGATCAAATAATATCCGGAAAAGTAGTCAATCGTTAAGCCCCCAATTCCATCTCCTTCTCCATTAAAGACCCGAAAAGCAGTTGTGGCAGGATTTTGATAAAAGGTGTTTCGATGACCGATCGCTCTTGCCAGCTTGTTTTTAAAAAAAGCAGCATCAATCGTGTCGTTCTGATTTTGCGTAAGCACCCAGCCTAGCCCCTTATTTTGATACCCTACATATCCTTTGGCAATAAATTCTTTTTTGTCGCTATGGAGGTGGATGATTGATCCTTCTTGAATATCGGTATTTGGGTTATTAAGAGCTTCTTTCTTAATAAGTGGGAAGCCATTTTTGTATTGTTGTACAAATGTGTGTTTTAAAGTGAGACGGTTTGTCATTTGCTTCTCATCCTTTTTTTGATCAGTATGTCTGTCATTATCGCATGTTGACGCACAAAAAACAAAAGTGCATCACCCAATGTAATTAAAGTGAAACCAATTTGAAAGATTACAGATGTTTAAAACGGATATAGAAATAGTACAGAAAGGATTCATGCGAGATATAAATGGGTATTTAATAAAATAAAGAGGTGAACGATCATGAAAGGAATTATATTAGCGGGCGGAAGCGGAACCAGGCTGTCTCCCAGCACAGATAGCATTAACAAACATTTACTAGCTGTGTATGATAAGCCAATGATTTACTATCCAATGTCCGTTCTGATGTTGGGTGGTATTAAAGACATTATGATCATCAGCACACCCGAAGATATTGGCAGATTTGAGGATCTGTTCGGAGATGGTTCAGAGTTGGGTCTTAATCTGGTTTATAAGGCTCAAAAAGAGCCCCGCGGCATCCCGGAAGCCTTTATAATGGCAGAAGACTTCATTGGTGATGATGATGTAACGCTGATTCTGGCTGATAACATTTTTTATGGGCAAGGTTTCACAACGCTATTACGAAACGCCATGAAAAAACACCGTCATGCGACGGTATTTGGTTATCGCGTAAAGGACCCTGAACGTTTTGGTGTGGTAGAGTTTGATGCCAATCAGCGTGTTGTCTCGCTTGAAGAAAAGCCAGAAAACCCGAAATCTGATTTTGCTGTTACAGGGTTATATATGTATGATTCTGACGCCCCAAGACTAGCCAAAAAGTTAAAACCCTCAGCTCGTGGGGAACTTGAGATTACTGATCTGAATAAAGAATATCTTAAACGCGGAAAACTTGACGTTGAATTGCTTGGTCGCGGATTTGCCTGGATGGATACAGGGACAAATGAATCCTTGTTCGAGGCTTCTGAATTCGTGAAAATCACACAGCAGCGCCAAGGATTCAAACTTGCTTGTCTTGAAGAGATCGCTTTTTATATGGGCTACATGTCCCGAGAGGCGCTTTATGAAAAAGGTAAAGCGATGGCCAAGAACGATTATGGCGCTTATTTATTGGACATTGCCAATCGTGAACATACACAACAATACTGGGATGGGCTGGATCACAATCCCATGCTGGAGGTCGTTGAATGAAAAAGCAGCCAACACTTCTCGTTACTGGAGGAGCAGGATTTATCGGTTCAAATTTTATCGTGAATTATATGAAACAACACCCTGATGTTCATATTCTTAACATTGATATACTCACATATGCCGGTGATCCATCTCATTTATCGTCAGTTGATGATCTTGAACGCTATCAATTCATTCAGGGAGATATCACCAATGAGAAATTAATTAACGTGATTTTCACAGAGTTTAATATCATCGGTGTCGTGCACTTTGCCGCTGAATCACATGTGGACCGTTCAATAAAAAACGCAACAGAATTTGTGCAGACAAATGTGGTGGGGACACTGACACTTCTTCAAGCTGCACGACAAGCGTGGGAGCAGGAAGGGACGCTCCAAACAAACCGATTCCACCATATTTCGACAGATGAAGTTTATGGCTCTATTGAAGGGGACGGTAAATTCAATGAAGAGAGCCCATATGATCCGCGCAATCCTTACAGTGCATCCAAAGCAGGGGCCAATATGATGGTGCAAAGCTTTGGTTATACGTACGGAATGAATGTCGTCATATCGGGATGCTCGAACAATTACGGACCGCGCCAACATGAAGAAAAGCTGATCCCAACCATTATTTCTAATGCCTTAAAAGGAGAGCGCATTCCGATATACGGGGACGGCAGACATGTGCGTGACTGGCTGCACGTAGAAGATCACTGCCAGGCGCTTGAGATGATTTTTCATCACGCTGAACCGATGTCAACTTACACGATCGGTGGCAACAATGAACGAACCAACATCGAAGTGGCTACCAAAATATGCGATGTGCTTGATCGGGAACGACCAGACTTATTAGAGACATATGAAATCAGCACATTTAAAGATCTCATCATGTACACCATTGACAGACAAGGCCATGACCGCCGTTATGCAATAGATGCTTCTAAGCTGCAGCATGAATTAGGATGGGAACCAAAAATCACTTTAGATCAGGGACTGGAGCAGACAGTAAAATGGTATATCGACAAATGGACAGCAAAAAAAGTGTAATGATCTCGGTGGTCGTGCCTGTGTACGGCTGCAATGCGTGTCTTGAAGAATTGACCAGCCGTCTTGCTTCCTCCGTACAACCCATATGCAAGGACTATGAAATCATTTTGATAAATGATGCAAGTCCTGATGGCGCCTGGAAGACGATCAAGACTTTGAACAAACAAAATAAACATATTAAAGGCATCAACCTTGCGCGTAACTTTGGACAGCATCATGCCATTACGGCAGGATTGGACGTGGCAGTGGGAGACTGGGTTGTAGTAATGGATTGTGACTTGCAGGATGCTCCCGAGGATATACCTGCTTTGTATGAAAAAGCACAAGAAGGATTTGATGTTGTACTTGGACAGCGTGAATCTCGCCAGGACTCATGGATGAAGCGTCTGTCCTCGCGTATGTTTTACAAGGTGTATGATTACTTCGCAGGTACGGCCTCAGATCATTCTATTGCAAATTTCTGCATTCTTTCTAAAGAAGTGGTTCATGGCTTTAGACAGATGCGGGAGCAGAACAGACTGTTTCCTATGTTTATACAATGGCTTGGATTTGAAACCGCTGCGATCCCTGTGCATCATCAACCACGGGAAAGTGGGAAATCTTCATATAATATCCGAAAGCGGATTGCACTCGCTGCAGACGCCATTATTGCTCAGTCTAACAAACCGCTTCGTTTATCTATTCAGATCGGATTTTTGATATCGTTTATCTCATTTCTATTTGGTGTCTATCTATTTGCCAGATATTTCTTTTTAGATGTGCCTGTAAAAGGCTGGACGAGTGTCATGGTTTCCATTTATTTCATAAGCGGGTTGATTTTTTCTAACTTCGGTGTGCTTGGTTTATACATGGGCAAAATTTTCAATGAAACAAAAGGACGGCCGATTTATCTTGTGCGCGAAGTGACAGATAATCGACCGCATCAGGAAGAAGAGGGGAGCTGATTGTATGACATTATTAAGGAAGACCCCGTGGGACAAACGAAATTTTAACATTGAAACATATGAACTATCCAATTCTTCTCCAGAAGCTTTACAGGAGACAGACGAGTTAGAAGGTCATTTTACATTAAAAATGGACCCTAAAGAGAAAAACAAAGACATTCTGGAGCATGGTTTTTATTATGTAGATACGTTGCTTGAGCCAGTTTGCAAAGAAGAACAACTGAATTTGTTTACGAATGAACGGGCACATTTGTCAGCATCTTACCCGGCAGATGAAATCGATGAGATCGCACGGAGTGTATTTGACTTTGGGCGGTTTCACCGTGATTTTAATATACCGGATACGCTTGCTGATCTTAGATATTTGAATTGGGTGCGTGATTTAAAAGAAGAAAATTTATTGTTTGGCTTGTATTGGGATGATGAATTGGCTGGTTTTTATGGGTATAAAGACAATCAGGTACTGCTGTTGGGCATAAAAGAAGCTTTTCGCGGTAAAGGACTTGCCAAATTATTTACAAGCCAAGCTTGTGATGCCCAATTCAAGTTGGGTCATAACCGGCTTAAAACATCAATATCAGCATCAAATGCGCCATCGCTTAACGTGTTTTACAGTCTGGGTTTTCGTTTGGCTGGAGCCGTCGATGTGTACCATAAATTAAACGGGCCAAGGCCTGAAGAGGGATAAGATGGGATATTTATATATATTAGGAACGATTTCTTTTACAGTCTATGGACAACTCATATTGAAGTGGAAGATTGATCAGTACGGGGCCTTGCCCGAAGCACTCTGGGATAAAGCTGTGTTTTTAATTCAACTTTTATTTAACCCATGGATTTTATCCGGTTTTGCTGCCGCGTTTATTGCGGCTCTATGCTGGATGGCTGCCATGACTAAGTTTGATATCAGCTATGCCTATCCATTTATGAGCCTATCCTTTGTCTTGGTTTTTATTATCTCGGCATTTTTATTTGCAGAACCAGTCACCTTGCAAAAGTCAATAGGCATGGCATTGATCGTGCTGGGAATTATTGTAATGAGATGATGTTTTAAAAAAGTATAATAGAGGTGTGGCATATGATTCCTTTTAATAAGCCCAGTGTGTTGGGCTCAGAAGAAGCAGCAGTGAAAGAAGTTTTCTTTAACGGAAAGTTATCAGGCAATGGACCGTTCACTAAGAAGAGTACAGGTTGGCTTGAAGAAAATCTACCTTGTGGACGTGCATTGCTCACACCATCATGCACCGCCGCACTTGAGATGAGCGCGATCTTAACCAATGTGGGCCCCGGGGATGAAGTCATTATGCCCTCATATACATTTGTTTCGACAGCGAATGCCTTCGTTTTACGCGGAGCAATGATTCGCTTTGTTGATGTGGATCCAGAAACGATGAATATCTCTCCGGTTGATATTGAAGCAGCTGTTACTGGACAGACCAAAGCGATCGTCGTGGTGCATTATGCAGGGGTTGCCTGTGATATGGATGTCATTATGGATATTGCCAATCGACACAATTTGTGGGTGATTGAAGATGCCGCGCAAGCATTAATGAGTACATATAAAGGAAAAGCCCTTGGAACGATTGGCCACTTAGGCACATTCAGCTTTCATGAAACCAAAAACATTACATGTGGTGAAGGCGGCGCACTCATTATTAACGATCCAGCCCTAATCGAACGGGCAGAAATTATTCAGGAAAAAGGAACCAATCGTAAGCAATTTGTCAAAGGCATGGTTGATAAGTATACCTGGCGCGATATCGGTTCTTCTTATATTCCCAGCGAACTGAACGCCGCTTATCTGTTTGAACAACTTCAACATGCAGATTTGATTACGTGTGATCGCCTAAAAACATGGCAGATGTATTATGAAGGCCTATTAACCTTAGATAAAACCGGGCGGGCAGAATTGCCGCATCTTCCAGAAGGGTGTATGCATAATGCACACATGTTTTATTTGAAGACACCCGAGCGTGACGCTTTAATGAGCTATTTGCAAACCCATGAGATCATGGCAGTTACACACTATGTACCGCTCCATACATCTGTGGCAGGTAAGCAATTCGGCACATTTGTCGGAGAAGATATTTTTACGACGCAGGAGAGTGAGAAGTTGCTCAGACTGCCTTTGTATTTTGGCATGAAGAAAGAGGCTGTTGACCATGTCATCGAACGTGTATGCACATTTTTTGAAGTATAAATATATATGGATTGCTTCTGCAGTATTGTTTGTTTATCTGCTGCCTTATTATGTGCTTGGAGAAGACACGCATATTCGGGTCCATGATAATTTGGATTCGAATATTGTCTGGTACAAGTTGCTTGTGGAAAGCGGCTTGATTTTCGCAGAACCAGGCGCTACACTCCCCAATGTAATTAATGGTCTCCCCAGAAGTGCTCTTGCCTCGGGTTTTGATGCGATGGTCTGGTTGTATAAATGGTTTGAACCGATGACAGCTTATGCCATCGGACAGACCATTATGCGAATAGGCGCTTTATATGGGATGTATATGCTTTTATCAAGACATGTTTTTAAAAAAGAGCAGCTCCCAGGCTGGCTCATACCTGGAATAGCCGTTTTATTTGCGATGCTTCCGTTTTGGCCATCCGGTATGTTGTCAATTGCCGGTCTTCCACTTGCATTCCATCTGTTTTTGACGATTCGCGAAAAAGGGAAGACCGCACCTTGGTACATTTGGGTTATGGTGGGCGTTTTACCGTTTTTCTCGAACTTCATATTAACTTTTGTATTTTTCCTCGGTGTTATGGGCCTTCTATGGCTATATGATTGGATTCAAAATAGACAAAGCAACTGGGTCCTATTTTCAAGCATTGCAGGTATGACCTTGGTCTATCTTGCGAAAAATTATCTACTGATTTATTCAATGTTTTTGTCAAGCGGGTTTACGTCTCACCGTGACGAAAACAGCCTTGGTCATAACAGCTTTTCAGAGACAATTGATTTGTTCGTCCATAATTTTATCAATGGGCATACCCACGATTTGGCTGTTCAGACAAAGATTATTATCCCTGCTGCATTACTGGGATTATTCATAGCTTTGTTTAAAAAGTTCACACCGAAGCGTTTGCTGCTCTTTTTGCTTGCTAATGGCGCTTTGTCTTTATGGTACGCATTTTGGTATTTTGAGGGTTGGCGTGTGTTGAAGGATCGAGTAATGATACTGAATACGTTCAATTTCAGTCGGATACACTTTTTCGATCCAATGATTTGGTATCTGATTTTTGCTATGGTGCTATACATACTATGGCGCCAAGTGAAATTCGGAGGGATCATGGCATTTGTCTTGCTCATCGCACAAGGCACACTTGTATTTTCACTGAATGAAGAAGCTAAATACAGCGAGATCGGGACCCCAACATTTTCTGAATTTTATTCTGTAGAGATGTTTGATCACATCAAGGATTATATTGGGAAAGAACCTTCGTCTTATCAAGTGGCGAGTATCGGTATGCACCCGACCATCGCTCAGTATAATGGCATGTATACAGTTGATACGTACAATAACAGTTATCCACTGGAGTATAAACATGCCTTTAGAGAAATTATTGCCCCGGAATTGAAGAAAGACAGTAATCTTGAAAGCTACTTCGATACATGGGGCGGCAGATTATATATGTATAGTTCTGAACTTGGAAAACACTACATGTTTGAAAAAGACAGCGATCAGACCATTGAGGAACTGGACATTGATTTGAATGCATTTCGTGAGCTCGGCGGTGACTATATTTTATCTTCAGTCTCAATTGAAAACTGGGAATCGCTTGGGCTTGAATTCGAGAAATCGTTTACTACGAAAGACAGTCCTTGGAAGATTTATCTTTACAATGTGCCTGACCCTTCTTAAGGGTACTACTCAATTGCGTCTCCTTCTGATACGATTAACATGAAGAGGGGGACCAGAATGTATTGGTACGTGCTGCTTATTTTTGTAGTGATCTTTTATGCCGGGAATTTGTTGGTTGGGCGTGATATTAATGCTCTTCCGCCGTTTACAATAGCATTTTCCCGGCTTGTGATTGCGTTTATTGTTCTGTTGCCGCTCGGGTGGCACCAGCTGAGACGTTTACGACCGGTTTATCGTACATATAAAAAGCCATTTTTTCTCATGGCTTTGACTGGTGTCGCTTTGTTTAATACATTGATCTATGCTGCCCTTCAGTTTACAACTTCCACAAATGCAGCTGTTTTAGAATCATCTGTCCCAGTGGTCACTGTTATTGCCAGCGCCTTTTTAATTAAAGAGCGGTTGAACATACTACAATGGCTCGGCGTTTTATTGTCCCTGTTTGGAGCTATATGGGTTGTATTAGATGGCAATTTGTCAGATGTGGCATCCCTTTCCTGGAATGTGGGGGATGCATTAATGATTGGTGCCTTGCTCTGCTGGTCAGCCTATTCTATTTTGATCAAAAAATATATGCATTTATTCCCTGCGTATGGCGCGCTTCTTGCGATGACTGGTGTCGCTGTCTTGTTATTGCTGCCTTTTGTTGTGTTCGAGTGGCTTTTGACAGGAATACCGGTAATCTGGACGCCTGGCCATATGGTAGGACTTGTTTACCTCGGCGTCTTCCCTTCCGTTATTGCTCTTATTTTTTATAATAAAGCTGTATCCCATCTGGGGGCTTCACGTGCCTCGATTTTTCTGAATTTCTTGCCGGTGGTGACGATGATTGGGGCTTATTTATGGCTTGGTGAAGAAATCACGTTAATGCATGTTACCGGCACAATATGCGTTATAGGTGGTGTAATACTCACCACCCGTCAAAGAGAAAAAAACAGTAATCCGGTCGACGGTTGAGTTATCAGTTAATTGACATCATATTAAAAACCAATTAAAATTATACTGATTTTCTTCAAAAACATCATAGAAGGGGACATCCTCCATGACAACCATGAGTAAAGAAGACATCGTAAAAAGTGTCCCGCAGAAAGGCTTTTTTGGGCAGCCAAAAGGTTTGTTCACATTATTCTTTACCGAATTTTGGGAGCGCTTTTCATATTATGGCATGCGGGCATTGTTATTATATTTTATGTATACAGAGGTTACTGCAGGCGGACTCGGAATTGACGATGCTACGGCGAAATCGATTATGGCCATTTACGGCTCACTCGTTTATATGTCTGGAATCATCGGCGGATGGATTGCCGACCGCTTGCTTGGTGCACAGCGAACGGTTTTCCATGGCGGAGTTCTAATCATGTTGGGGCATATTATTTTGGCACTACCAGCAGGAAAAACCGCGTTGTTTATATCGATGTTACTGATTGTTATCGGTACTGGATTATTGAAGCCAAACGTTTCAAATATTGTTGGGGATATGTACAGTCCAAAAGACAACCGACGTGATGCGGGTTTCAGTATTTTTTATATGGGGATTAATATGGGTGCTTTTATTGCCCCATTTGTAGTTGGCACACTCGGACAGGAATATAATTTCCATTTAGGATTCGGCACAGCTGCAGTCGGGATGTTCCTTGGTCTCGTCATGTTTGTTTTGACAAAAAAGAAATCTCTCGGTCTCGCAGGTACCTATGTGCCCAATCCGTTAAAAGATGATGAGAAGAAAAAGGTTTACGGGCGATTTGGTATTGGGGCGGCTGTAATTCTAATTCTTGGACTTGTGACGATTCCAACTGGGATTTTAACGATCAATCGTTTCACCTATCTTGTCAGTATTTTGGGTATCATTATCCCTGCACTTTATTTTATCGTAATGTATAGAAGTCCTAAAACGAATTCAGATGAAAAGTCACGCTTAATTGCCTATATTCCATTATTTGTTGCTGCTATGATGTTTTGGGCGATCGCTGAGCAAGGATCGATTATATTAGCGGAATATGCCGATAAGCGAACTGAGCTGAGTGCATTTGGATTGGAATTGCATTCATCGTGGTTTCAGTCATTGAATCCGTTATTTATTATTGCACTTTCACCATTATTCGCTGGATTATGGGTGAAGATGGGGGACCGTCAGCCGTCGACATCACACAAGTTTTCCTATGGGCTTGTTTTCGCGGGTTTGTCATTTATCGTCATGATCATTCCGGCGCTGGCTGGTGGTGTGGATACGTTGGTTAGCCCGATCTGGTTGGTTCTGAGTTTCTTTTTAGTCGTTCTTGGTGAGCTATGTTTATCACCTGTTGGTTTGTCAGCTACAACCAAACTCGCTCCAGCTGCTTTCTCAGCTCAGACTATGAGCTTGTGGTTCATGTCCAATGCATCTGCACAAGCGATCAACGCGCAGATTGTAAAACTGTATAAGCCAGAAACGGAAGTCTTGTATTTTGGTGTCATCGGCGGTATCTCCATTCTATTAGGTTTACTGCTTTACGTATCATCACCAAAAATCCAATCCTTTATGAAAGGCGTTAGATAGTTTAAATGCAGTATACTCTCGTGTAGATTGCAGATTAATCAGTTGAGAATATAAGTAAACTGTGAACTAACTTATGACTGCCTCATGCAGCCGCTCGGGGGAAACACTGCGCTTTCCGCGGGCGCTGCTGAGCCTCCTCGGTCTGACGACCTCCGGGGTCTCATCGAGGCTTTGCATCCCGCAGGAGTCTCCGTGTTTCCCCCGAGCTGAGTGAAAAGTGTCGACCTTACTTCTCGCTTTCGTGGGTAGAGCCATTGAAAGTGTGAATCAGCATATAGGGATTGAAAAACATTAACGGAAATAAATCTCATAGTAAGCCAAGATTATGACTAATAAGGAACCCCACCTGTCAGTGGGCGGCCCAAGAAGTGTTCACGTTCATACCTGATTTCTTAAGTAGAACCGTCCAAGTCACTGAAAGAACATAAAGTGATTGGAGCGGAGGGAAGTCGACTCCTGCGGGAACAGCACGAGTCTGAAGACCCCACAGCGAGCGGTTTTTGCGAGCGAGGAGGCTGAGGCCGTGCCCGCGGCTAGAAGACACTGTGAAAGTGGGTTTCTTGAACAGATGTCGCACTTGAGCTGTGATAAAGTTAAAGCGACTTCCCGCAGCGGAAATCACGACGCTCTAACAAACATATATGGTTCAATTTGGATATATCGGAAATTTTGCATGCGATATCGGAAATTCTGAGGGTTATATCGGAATTTTTGAAGAGTATATCGACGTTTTCAACTCATATATCGGAAAATCACATGAAATTGCCATATAAGTCGTAACTTAAAACTTCCCCGAGAACTTTTATGTAGGTTTATCAAGTTTTCTCTGGTTCGCAGTTTGTGTCGATTGTGTATTTAAGGGTGTGGGTGTGATGGTGGTTTTAGAAAAGATTTACTATGAATAATGGAGAAGGAGCTGTTGTGGGGACAGCTCCTTTTTTGTGTTAATATTTTGGCTCTACAATATATGTTGGGGTTTTAAAAAATTCCAAATGAAAAAACACGCAAACTCCTATTTTTGTTACACTTTGTTTAGACCAAACAAACCAAAAAAGGAGCTGCGTGCAATTGAATAATAACATACACTTACCAGGATTTGAAGCGTTTGTGATTACTAACTCCCTTCAATTTGAAGATTGCGTTCATATTCATGTGGAGCTTGAAATCCAGCCCCATCGCTGTCCTGTGTGCCACAGGTGGACAAATAAAGTTCATGACTATGGTAAGCAAAAAGTTAAGCATACCAAGATGTTTACAAGACACACTTACATTTTTTATCGTAAGCGTCGGTATAAATGCGAACACTCTGATTGCCCTAAAAAGGGCTTCCCTGAAGATAACCCTCTCGTTGAGCGTTATCAACGACAATCAGTTGAGTTTAAACAAGCAATGGGTCTTGAGGTGATTCATGGAAAGAATTTTGCAGATGTCGCTGCACGAATGGGGACGTCTCCTACAACCGTGATGAGACGTTTTGACGCCATTGGATCCAGCATGCTTGACGAAACAAAGGAACTACCTTCCACTATTGCGATTGATGAGTATAAAGGAGATGCTGGTGGAGAAAAGTATCAAACCATTATTGCAGATCCAGTCGACAGAAGAACACTTGATATTTTACCCGACCGTAAAAAGGATACGCTCAAGGCTTATTTACATCACCATGGACAGAAGGTTAATAAAGTCGTAATGGATATGAGTCAATCGTTTAAAGCAGCTGTAGACCAGGCGTTAGGCGGGCCCATTGTAATAGCTGATAGGTTTCATTTTTGCCGCTATATCCATTGGGCACTGGAACGGGTAAGAATAAAGGTTCAAAAGGAATTTATAGATTATGACAGGAAAAAGTGTAAACGTATGAAACATGCCTTCCACAAAAAGCCGGAGGATTTAACTTCTAAACAACGTTGGTATTTGGATTATTACTTAAGTCAATCAGATTACTTAAGAGAAGCATACCAGTTAAAAGAAGCTTATCGGCATTGGTTTGAGGAAGCGAAAGCTTTAGGGGCTGATCACCTAAAGGTGATCAAAGACCGCTTATATGAATTTTATGATCTGGTCAGGTCTTCCGGAGTTGTGGAGTTCCAAAAAGCAATTGAAACCCTGCAAAACTGGCAAAAGGAAATCATGAATAGTTTTGCCTTTGATCTTAACAACGGCTATATTGAAGGTCTAAACAATCAGACCAAAGTTATTAAGCGTAACGCTTTTGGGTTTCAACGTTTCGATCGCTTCCGTATGAGAATTTTATTACATCATCAATACAAGCGTATTAATACTCGAGTGGCATAAATAGGAGTGGGCATTTAAGTGCCCACCCCAACATTTGACTTAGAACCAATATTTTATTCTTTTTCACTTTTTTTGGCGTCGCGGTGGAATTGTTTTTGGAATATGAGTACGATCGCCATGATGGCAATGGCCATGACAACTGTGAATAAATAGATGGGGGTGTAGGCGCTTTGTGCAGCTGTATCAAAAGCATCTTGGACGGCCGCTTGAATAGCAGGGTCGGAAATATTGTCGATGGTGTTTTGTAATTTGCCATATCCGTCCGTCGGATCGATCTGATTCGTCGTCTCGGAAGAAACATCATCAGGGTTTAGACCGTGATCACGTAATTTTTCTGGGATAAGACTGTCCATCTTGTTAAAACCATGCTGAATAAAAGCACCAAACAAAGCCGGAGAAAGGGTGAGTCCTATTTGTCTTGCCACACTTAGGGTTCCGAGTGCCGATCCTTTTTGTGAACCAGCAGCGTTGGACGTAAGCATTGTCAGCGGCGCACCGAGCACAAAGCCAAAACCAGCGCCCGCGATAACAGAGAATAGGATAAAGGCAAGCTTGCCAGCTGTGAAAAATGCGAGTCCTCCAAACCCGAAAATATAAATAACGCCTGCTAAAACGAGTGTTTTAACCGGCCCCATCTTATCAACAAAATAACCTCCGCCACCAGCTCCAACACCGGAAGCGAGCGCCAAAGGTGTCATCCAGTAACCTGATTTGGCAGCTGAAATCCCAAGAACTTGTTGGGCGAAGGATGGTATAAAAATAATAGCCCCTATAAAGGTTCCTGATAATAAAGCCATTACCATGGTCATAGCGTATGTCGGCTTAGTGAGCAAACTGTAGGGTAGGATGGCATCAACAGAATGAGTTTCCTGACGCTTTTCCACAAAGAGAAAACCGGCAAATATGATCGTTCCGAGCACTAGGAGCGCCAACATCAGCCATTCTAATGAGGAGCCTTTGCCTTGGGCGGCACCTAGGTTAATTGCAAACATCACACTTAAAATGGATAATGACAGTAAGGTTATGCCAAGATAATCGATCTTGGACATAACCGCTTCTTTCGTTTCTTTTAACGTCTTCATACCAAAAACAACTAGCGCAGCCCCAATCGGCACATTGATTAGAAATAACCAATGCCAGCTCCCTGTTACATCTATTAAAAAGCTGCCAATGTTCGGACCAATTACAGAGGCAATACCATTCATGCCACCTAATAAACCGAGCATACTGCCTTGTCGTACTTTTGAAAAGGTACTGATGACATGGGCACTTGCAATAATAAAAAGCCCACCACCCCCAAATGATTGTAATAAACGTGCCGCAAGAAAAAACGTAAAATTCGGACTGAGTGCAACGCCTAGAGATCCTATCGTAAATATAGTTATTTCAATGAGAAATAACTTTTTTCTGCCGTAACGGTCAGCTAATTTTCCTACGATTGGGGTGGTCACCGCAAGCCCCAATGTATAAATTGTGATGCCCCACGAGCCAAGAACTGGCGAGACTTCGAAAGAGGCGTTAATTGTTGTTAATGCTGCGCTGATAATACCGTTATCTAGAGCAGCCATAAAAACACCAAGTAGTAAAACAATAAATGCCAGATTAATCTTCGTCTGTTTTTGTGATGCAACCATATTTTCATCTCCTCACTTGCATAGGGCAGACAACATCATATTCTTGCAGGAACAATTAGACCTGACAAAGATGTCATCGTCTTTGTAAGATATCAGAATTCATCTTGCGCGTCTATTTTTAAAGAGGAAGGATAGATTGATTTTCATTAAATATGGCTGTAATATAGAGATAATAGGGTTTCGAGAGCGTAATATGCGGAAACAGTTCTGTAGGAGAACACCGCCTTGCCAAATGCGGGGGCGCGGGTTTCCGCTCTAGTAAAAAAGACTGTAATGTCTTGGCCTCCCTAAGATCATTAGCAATATCGTGTAGTGATGATCTTTGCCACGAAGCTTTAGTGCTTACGACTTGAGAGGATAGGAGTAGCAGCTGAGCGAGGCCCAGGAAAAGACACTTGTGCATATTACAAGTGTCTTTTCTGTCAAGCACAGATAGATGGGGTGAAGACAACATGCACATTGTGATTCTTTCTGATACACATATGCCCAAAGCAGCTCAAAAGCTTCCGAAGCAACTCATTGAGGCATTAAAAAGTGCAGATCACATTATACATGCTGGAGATTGGTCAACGATGGATGTATATGAAACATTGAAGAATTATGCTCCTGTCACAGGTGTGTACGGAAATAATGACAATGACGATATTCGTGCAGTATTTTCTGATAGAGCAGTTGTTGAGTTTTCTGGCTTTCCAAAGATTGGCGTTGTTCATGGACACGGTACAGGTAAAACAACCGAAAAAAGAGCAGCAGAAGCTTTTCTTAATGAGGAGACACCGCCAGATATCATTGTTTTTGGGCACTCCCATATACCATTCCTGCGTTATATGAAAAAACAACTGATGGTCAATCCTGGATCGCCGACAGATAAACGCACCCAGCCTTATTATTCATTCGCCGTGTTAAAAATGGGAGAAACGGTTGATATTAAGCATGTCTTCTTTAAATAGACCCTTACCTAAAAGAAAATTGCTTTTGCAGTAAACTCCTAATCGATAATAGACACAAACTCCGAACTAATGAAAACTTGAATGACTGCTTCTGGCAATCGCTCGGGGAAAACACTCCGCGTCCAGTGGGCGCTGATGAGCCTCCTCGCGCTCCGCGCTGTGGGGTCTCATCTAGGCTTTTGCTCCCACAGGAGGTCTCCGTGTTTTCCCCGAGCTTGGTAAGGAGTGTTTATCTTTCTTTTGCTTTTGTGAGCAAACAGCTCAAGCACTGATTAACATAGAGTGATTGGAGCGGAGGGAAGTCGACTCCTGCGGGAACAGCACGAGTCCGAAGACCCCACAGTGAGCGGGCTTTGCGAGCGAGGAGGCTGAGGCCGTGCCCGCGGAAAGCGACTTCCCGGAGCGCAAATCACGGTGCTCTTATATACATTGATGGGTTTTGACCTACTATGCTTTTTAGTTCGCAGTTTACTTATACTGTGTTTTGATCAGTAGCAGCAATATCTAATAAAACTTTTATAAAGTGAAAAGTATGATGTCTGGAAAGAAGGTTCAACTAGATGAAACAAAGTTGGAATATATACAGTGGTGACCTTAAGCGAACGGTCGCGAATTGGGTCGCTTTGATCATTATCGGGGGGCTGGTTTTTCTCCCGTCGCTGTACGCCTGGTTTAACATTAAGGCCTCATGGGACCCTTATGGCAACACAGATCAGATTCCCGTTGGCATTGTGAATGAAGATCAAGGCGCAACAGTTCAGGATCGTGATATTAATGCAGGTGACGAACTGGTTCAAACGCTTAAAAAAAATGATTCTCTAAATTGGCATTTTGATAATCGAAAGACAGCAATGGACAAAGTTGAATACGGAGATTATTTTGCAGTTATTATTGTTCCTGAAGATTTTTCAGAAAAACTGTCAACGGTTGTAGGTGGCACACCGGAAAAATCTACAATGGAATACTATGTTAACGATAAACTGAACGCCATCGCTCCTAAAATTACGGATAAAGGTGCAGGGGCCATTGTTGACAAATTGAGCAGTCAGTTCATTGCAACTGTGAATGGTGTCATTTTTGATATGTTTAACGAGTTGGGAGTTGAGATTGAGGATAAACTCCCAGATATAAAAAACTTTGAAGACTATGTATTTACAATGGAGGAAGAACTTCCTCAAATTTATGAGTTGATCGAAGAAGGCTTGGATGAAGCAGGGTCAGCTCAAGGAATTATTCATGATGTTCAGAATCGTATTCCTGAAGCGAAACAAGCAAGTGGGAAAGGCCTGCAAACCATTAACAACACAACTGCTATGTTAAACAAAGCAGAAGAAAAGCTTGATCAACTGGCTCCGAAAATTGAAAGTGACCTGGAGAAAGCTCAAACCACCGCAAAAGATGTCAATGACTTCCTTTCCGACTTAAATGGTTTGGATATTGATTATAGCAAACAGGAAGAATTAAAAAAACAAATTGATCAGCGGGTTACAGAAGCGATTGCACAATTGGATGAAGTTGAACAAGCCTTGGACAGACTAGGCGAATTAAATGATCAGCAAAATAGCGTGGGCTCTGGCGAAGAAGGAGATGAATCAGGGGAGACTGATAGGCAGCCTGAAAGTACGCCATCACAGGAGGAGATTCAGGCTATTTTGGATCGGGCAGCGGCAGACGTAGCGACATTGAAAGAAGCCTTGCAGGAAATTCAAAACAACACACGCAGTTTGGATGAATTCGTAACCAAAAAACGTGATGAAGTTGATGAGGTTTTAGCCAATCTCCAGGAACTTTCAGCTAAAACGGAGAACCGAATCGGGAAGTTTCTAAAGGCATACAAGAACGACATTCAACCAGCTGTAAAAGAGAATATTCGCTCAGCCAAATCAACTCTTATAACAGGACGAGATATCTTACAGGATATTCAAAAGACGATACCCCAAGTGGAGTCGGTATTGGGAAATGCAGACAGTACCCTTGCAGATGGTGAAGACATGCTGCAAAAGGTCAAGAAAGAATATCCATATATCAATACCAAAATTAACGAATTGGCTGATCGAATCAGAGAAGTTCAAGGGCAAACAGATGTGAATGAGATTATTAGTTTGTTGCAAAACGACCCTGAAGCAGAAAGCAGTTTTTTTGAAGAGCCTGTTCAATTAAATAAAAATGAGCTCTTTCCAATTGCCAACTACGGCTCTGGCATGACACCATTCTATACAGTGCTTGCCATTTGGGTAGGTGGGCTTTTACTCATTTCTTTACTCGCAACAGATGTTCATGATCCATCGCTTTATACGGTAAAAGAGCGGTATTTTGGTAAACTGTTCACCTTTCTAACCATTGGTGCTCTTCAGACAATCATTGTAACCTCAGGGGATCTTTGGCTGTTAAATGTTGATGTGGTACATCCTGCCTGGTTTATATTATTTGGATTGTTCATCAGTATCATATTCATCAGTATCATTTATACGGTTGTCACGATTTTAGGAGATGTCGGTAAAGCCGCGGTCATCATCATGCTTGTCTTACAAATAGCTGGTGCAGGAGGGACGTATCCGGTGGTTCTATTGCCGGAATTCTTCCAAGTCATCAGTCCGTTCCTGCCATTTACGTATGCAATCGATCTGATGCGTGAAGCGCTTGGGGGAATCGTGTGGGACCGCGCGTTGCGTGATATTGCAGCCCTATCCTTATTCGGCTCAGTATTTATTGTTGTTGGGACATGGTTGAAAAAACCCATTAACAAACATACTGACAAACTTGCATCTAAATCCAAAGAATCCGGCATGTTTCACTAGCATTTGAACAGATGCCATAGTCTAAAATGAAAGCCAGAAGCGGCCCCTGCTTAGGAGCCTCCTTCTGGCTTTTTATTTGCTTATGTTTCTCGGGGATGATCAAGGCGCTTCCGCTTTTGCTCGTTATCGTCGTTCAAATAACTTACAAATTTCTACGATCACATTGGTCGCTTTTTCCATATTATCAACGGAAATGTACTCAAATTTCCCATGATAATTCTCACCGCCGGTAAAAATATTCGGGGTTGGCAAACCTTTGTATGACAGCTGTGAACCATCCGTCCCCCCACGAACGGGTTTGATCAATGGTTCAATTCCGAGATTTGTCATTGCTTCGCTTGCAACATCGACAATCTCCATAACTGGTTCAATTTTTTCTTTCATATTGTAATATTGATCGTTCATTTCGAGTGTCGCACTACCGGGACCATACGTATCATTGATCTGTTCAACATAACGACTGATGGTGTTTTTTCGGGCTTCAAAATTGTTTTTATCAAAATCCCTGATGATATAATTTACAACGGTATTTTCAACATTACCGTTAACATCAATTAAATGATAGAAACCCTCATATTTTTCCGTATGCTCAGGTGCTTCCTGTGAAGGGAATTTACAAATAAATTCCGCAGCCATCTTGCCCGCATTCACCATTTTATTCTTGGCTGTTCCAGGATGAACGCTGTTGCCTGTGAACGTTACTTTGGCAGCGGCAGCATTGAAACTTTCGTATTGCAATTCACCGAGAGGGCCTCCATCAATTGTATAGGCGAAATCTGCATTAAAACGCTCGACATCAAATTTATGCGGCCCACGGCCAATTTCTTCATCCGGCGTGAAAGCCACACGAATATCACCATGTTTGATGTCAGGATTTTGTTTCAAATAGGCCATGGCGGTCATGATTTCAGCAATGCCCGCTTTATTGTCGGCACCAAGGAGAGTGCTCCCATCCGTTGTTATCAGTGTATGGCCTTTGTAGCTGGCTAATTCAGGGAATTCTTCAGGTGAAAGCACAACACCAAGCTCTTTATTTAACTCGATCGCTTTCCCGTCGTAATCGCTGACAATCTGTGGATTCACATCTTTGCCAGTGAAGTCTGTTGCGGTGTCTACATGTGCCAGAAAGCCGATTGTCGGTACGCTTTTATCGGTATTTGTTGGCAAAGTTGCCATAACGTAAGCATTGTCGTCAATGGTGACGTCTTTCATACCAATTGTTTTTAACTCTTCCACCAACAGTTCGGCAAGATTCCACTGACCTGGGGTGGAGGGGGTGGTTTGGCTGTCTCCATCAGACTGTGTGTCAATTCTGGCATATGTATCCAGTCGTTTAATCAAATCCTGTTTCATTATGTCATTCCTTTCTGTACTTAACATATGTTAAGTATACACGGAAGGCGAGCGGTTTTGCAGTAAATGAGCATAAGATCGTTTGCTGAAACATGTAAACTGAAGTAATATACATACAAAGTTGGAAAGCAGTGGTGAGAAGGGGAGAACTGTTATGTCTAAGGTTATAATGACTGAGAATGGGTTAAAGCTCAGATTATTTCAAACATCTGATGCAGCTGATGTCGCCCACATGTGTAACAATTATAATATTTATAGGAACACGTTACACTTGCCATACCCTTATTCAGAGGAAGATGCAATAGCATGGATTAAGCCTCAACTTGAACATTTTAAAAACGGCAGAGCTTATGAATTTGCAATTACGGATCAGGATTCTGGCAAAATATACGGAGCAATCGGCGTATCTCATAATCAGCAAGCTCAAAATGGTGAAGTCGGATACTGGATCGGGGAAGAATACTGGGGGAATGGCTATGCAACAGGGGCTTTGAGGGCAATTATGCAATTCGCTTTTGAAGAGAAACACTATCATAAGGTATATGCAAGGTGCTTTGGTTCAAATCCGGCTTCAGGCCGTGTTTTGAAAAAAGCAGGCATGCATAGGGAAGGTATATTGATCGACCATGTGACAAAGGACGAACGATATGAAGATCTTATTTACTATGGACTGCTAAGAGACCAATATGAGGACTTAAGTGAATCCCCATAAATCTTTGACAGTATAACTATTTCATCTTATACTGAAAATAGAAATAGGCACCGAGCAGTTCCAGCTGCCCGGTGCCGGCAACTACAAACCGCATAAAGAGCGGTCGACCAGATTTTGATGTGAGCAAAAGAAGTAAACGCCAACCTGGGTGGGGCGGTTACTTCTTTTTGTTTAGAAAGACGACAACAGCGATTATAAGTGTGAGTAATGCAATCAGCGAAATGCTGAATTGCGCCACGAGACTTAATGCTTCGAATGCCGTCATTCCAACCACCTCCCTTCTGAAAGGAAGATGGCCAACCGCCCACTATACTTATGTAGTTGCTATTATAAGATTATCATATATGAATTAAACTGCATAGCAGAAACCGAATATGCGTTCCTGTTCTATTTTATTCCTGTTAATGGCTGTAATCTAAAATGGTTCAGTGCTTCATTAACATCCTGTACATTTTGAACTACCCGCCACTTATCCACCTTACGGTCTGATTGAAGTGGGGGATTCTTGGGAATAAAGCATACTTGACTATGATGGCATACACCATAGTCAGAGGTTTCTCTTATTGACCAAGCTATCCCCGCAGTCCCTGCGGTTCTTACTGCATTTTAAGCTGACGCTTGTATGCGTAAGCCTTCAGCTAATATGTTTTTGCTGGCATTGATATCCCGGTCGTGGGGGATCAGGCAAACAGGACAAGACCAGTTTCTGGTTTCAAGCGATTTCCTGCCGTCTTGATGGCCGCATTCGGAACATATCTGGCTGGATGGGAACCATCTGTCCACTTTTACGATTGTTTTGCCGTACCAGTCAGCTTTGTATTGTAATTTCGTAACAAAGCGAGACCAGGAGACATCAGAGACAGCTTTTGCCAGCTTGTGATTACGTAACATGCCTTTTATGTTTAAGTCTTCGATACAGATGATATCGTGGTTGGGGCCAACAGGATGTTGGTCATGCAGGCGTTGCCACAGGACGTGGCGTTCTTAGCCTGTCTCCTTGTTATCGTACTTAACTTATTAAGAAAATCCTCACGCTGATTCATGACTTTTTCATGCAAACGCGCCACTTTCCTTTTTTGTTTTTGATAATTTTTAGCTTCAAAGAGATTGATACCGTTCTTTTTAGCGTTTAATGCGCGTCTTGCCAGTTTTTTCTGTTCCCGTTTTAATTTCTTTTCCATTTTTGCTGTGAACTTATTATTATCGATTTTCTGGCCATCAGAAAGGATGGCAAAGGCTTCGATACCTAAATCTATACCAATAGAAGTATGCGTTTTCGGTCGTTCGCTGACTTCTGTTTCCGCTAAAATTGAAACAAAATACTTGCCGCTCGCGTTTCTTCTTATGGTGACGTTTATGATACGTCCACGAACGTCACGACTTTTGGCAAATCTAACCAATCCCAGTTTAGGAAGTTTAATCTTATTGCCGACAACCGCAATATTACCGTTCGTGTATTTCGTTTTATAAGACTGGACATTGTTCTTTTTAGATTTAAACCGCGGTGCTTTAGTTTGTTTCTTAAAGAATCTCGAAAAAGCATCAGCAAGATTTTTAAGCGATGATTGAAGAGCAATACTGTCCACTTCTTTTAACCACTCGTATTCATTTTTTAAAAAGGGCAATCCGGAAGAACAGGCGTGATAGGTCAAGCCCTTGCCTGTTTCTTGGTAGGTATCATTCCATTCAGCGAGGAAACGATTGAAGACAAAACGGCTACAACCAAATGTTTTGTTGATCAGTTCTGTTTGCTTTTTAGTGGGATGGATACGAAAATTATAGGCTTTATGGACGGACATGGCTAGTCACCCTCCTCGAACGAGAACCTATGTTCTATTATATCATAGTGATCGTAATTATGCAACGTTTTGCGGGGGAAACAAACGCCTGGTTGGTGCCTATCCTCCAACTGCTATTTATCTCATTGATATAGATTTTTGAGCAGTCGGACAATTGAGGTAGCAAAACTACACCTTGTCCGAAGGCGATTCATCTCCCACTTACCACTGGGCTTTGCCCTTCACGCGCTTGAAGAAGGCGTTTTCTCGCCTAATTTTGATAAATCTTTTGTTCAAGGCAAAATTGAATGACCAAATCCCCAGTATTGTTACCTGACAAGGCATAGCCTGCAGCCTCAAGCAGTTCCTCAGCTTCTGCCTGATCCAGCTCTAGTGCCAAAGCAAGTGCAATTACAGTGTTTTTCTTAGGATGATAATCAACATTTGAACGGATCTTGGAAAAATGTCTGTGATCAATGCCTGCCCGCTGATAAATGGCAGAGTCGGATTCGCCTTTTTCATCGATATATTGAAACAGCACCTGCTGAAAGTTGGTTTTTGATGTTTTTGAATGTAATTGTTCAGGTCAATAGAAAGTGTATTTTCAGATACAGTCCCAGCTTGTACTTCCTTCTCTAGAGCTGGGTATTTTTGATGTTGCCGGACATAATCGATGAGGGATGCAACTGTTTCTGATCTGAGCATTCAATCCACTCCTTTAATGTCGCTTTGAAGGCGACCATTCTGTTTAAGACTTACGTTATGATTATAACAGAATAACAGGAAAGGATGATTCATATGACTGGAAATGTAACTGAAATTATCTTCCTGCTCGATAGAAGCGGTTCGATGGCAGGCTTGGAAGATGATACGATTGGAGGGTTCAATGCATTTGTGGAGAAGCAGCGCAGTCTTTCTGGTGAAACAAGACTTACGACGATTCTCTTTGATGATCGGTATGAAATGATTCATGACGGGGTTCATGCAAACAAAGCATCCTTAACTCATGAGACGTATTATGTGAGAGGCATGACCGCATTACTTGATGCTGTGGGAAGAACCATCAATACTGTAAAAGCTCGGTGTCAGGAAGAGGATCAGAATGTTATTTTTGTGATCACGACAGATGGTATGGAAAATGCCAGTCAGGAATTTTCACAGCGTCAGATAAAAGAAATGATTACATGCCAGCAAGCAAAACACGGATGGGAATTCATTTTCATGGGAGCAAATATTGATTCGGTTCAAGAAGCGGATAATATTGGGATTAGAAAAGATCGTGCCAGAACATTTGAGGCATCTCATGCGGGCGTTCAAAGTATGTATGAAGAACTTCATGAAGACATCGTCGATTACCGGCAAGGCAAAATTTAATGCTCTTCATTTTGGGCATAGACTTTTGTCATTTTAGGGAAACACAACAGAAGTCGATCTTTACGTGAACGTGGGGCTCGAGTTATGAGCCCCCGCGTATTCTCACGTAAAATACTCAATCTTCGCATCAGGAAAAAAGGATTTAATGTAACCGCCAAGGGTGTCTTTAATCGCTTCTTGCTCATTATCCTGGTAAACGTATTTTCCAATTCCGTAGCGTCCCCATTTCCATTTACGCTTGGATTCGTCTAACTCCAGTTTAGTCATGGGATAGTTTTCCTGAATGACACGTTTGGCCGGCTTGGTAAACCGGTGCTGTATGAGCTCAAACGTTAAATCTTTCGTCGCCTTCTGGGGCAGGGCAGCTTCCAATTTTTCAAACATTTCTTTGTAGCCTTCCTGCCAGCCCTCATGGATATAAATGGGCGCAACGATGAAACCGAGCGGGTACCCTGCCTCAGCAACTTTTACAGCTGCTTCAATACGCTCGTTCAATCTTGAGGTTCCAGGCTCAAAGTACTTGATGATGTATTCATCGTTGACACTAAATCGAAACCGGGTTCTGCCGTTATGTTTGGCATCCAGCAAATGATCCACATGGGCAAACTTTGTGACGAACCGGAGTTTTCCGTGCTCTGAAGACCCAAAATACTCAATCGCACGTTTTAACGTATGTGTCAGGTGATCAACACCTACAATGTCAGAAGTACACGATGCTTCAAATCTGGTGATTTCCGGAGCGCGTTCTTGCATATAGGCTTCCGCTGCATCAAAAATTTCATCTACATTGACATATGTGCGAATATAAGGTTTACTGCCCATTGTTGTCTGTAAATAACAATAGTGGCAATGCCCCATACAGCCAGTAGCAAAGGGGATCGCATATTCCGCGGATGGCTTTGATGTATCGAATTTTAATGTTTTGCGCAGTCCGACTACAAGGGTTGACTTGGCCGTTCGGTATTTTTGAAAATGGTTATCTCCAGGTAGATTACGTATTTGGTTGTGAGATGTCGTTTCACGGATTTCAATGCCCATGTTATTAAACTTTTCAACGAGTTCATTGCCAAGCGGATATTCCAATGCCCTTGGTTCAACATAGACAAGCTGCGGTACAAAGGGCCTAACCATAATACGTTTCTCCTCCAGTATCAGGAGAGTCAAAAGCTTCTTGATAAGCTTGTTCTGCTTCTTCCTCAGTCTGATACACTGCAAATTCCTCTGTCAAGGGAAAATAAGTTTCATGAATGAAAAGAGACAAACCTGTATGGCTCTCAGGGTCCTGAACAACAGCTGCCTGTTGCACATGGGCGACATCTTGAGCATGGGGATTACGTATAATGATATAAACCACTTCGCCAGGCTGGAAAGATTGATTGATTTCCATATTGGGCCTCGACCTCCTTGGTATTTTCTATAAATCAGCCTCCTTAACTTTTCCCATTTACCTCAAGTTATTCAATGTGGTGAATTATGATAGTTGACTATCTTTCTGTTTAGCTGAAACCAGTTTTCCACCGCCGTTGTTCAAGTATTTCTCGATACCTTCTGCAGCACGATAAGCAAGAGCGCCAATAGTTGAAGTCGGATGGTGTCCAGCGAATTGCGGAAACGCAGACCCACCAACGACAAACAAGTTTTCTACATCCCACATTTGCAAGTAATTATTGACTGCGGAAGTTTCCGGGTCTTCACCCATAATCACCCCACCAGCATAGTGTCCACCTTGATAGATGTGGTCAAACTCTTCAGGGATTGTATCTTCGTCTATTATATCAGCACCCATTTCTTTAACAATTTCTGTACATTTTTCAACTCCGAACTGAGCGATATTACGATCCTGATCGGTGTATTTGTTGGTAATACGAATTAATGGATCATTAAAATCATCTTTATAGGTCGGATCAAGATCCAAATAATTATGCCACCATGACATAATGGCAGGGGTGTACCAAACATAGAGATTACGGTAGGCATAGTAAACCGAGTTTTTCTTGAACTCAGATCCCCATTTAGGTGTACCGTCGGGAACATGATTACTGGCTATTGCTCCGTCACCGTACTGTCTGAGTTCAATACCGCCGCCATTAATGAAGTCTACATCGGAATGATCAAAGTTATCAGCCGCATAATCACTTAAAGTCGCTCCAAGTGCGCCGGCCCCCATATACAGATTGAATTTCTTGTCGTCAAAGTAACCTCTTGCTCCACGAAAAGTCAGGTTAAATTGTCCGTTAAAATTACGTCCAATGACACCTTTTCTGGTTTTGGGATCATATTGTTCACCAATGCCTGACAACATTAGGAGACGGTTATTCGTCAAAGTGAACCCAGCCAGCACAACGACATCTGCGGGTTGATCATATTCCAGCCCGGTATCCAGATCTACATATCGGATCCCGTTTGCCTTGCCGCCACCATCATAGAGAACGCGCCGGGCATTGGCCTTGGTTCGTACTTCAAAATTACCCGTTTTCTGAGCAGTAGGGATGACAGATACTAACGGGTCGGACTTTGCTCCGAAATCACAGCCGTACTGTGTACAGTAGGAGCAATACATACATGCGTTTAAGACCTCTCCATCAGGGTTTTCGTAGTTTTGTGAGAGGTTGCCAGCTGCTACCTGATAGGGGTGATATCCCAATTTCTTGGCAGCGTCTTTGAATAAACGGAGAGGCGGTGTTTCTTTCAAAGGCGGATTTGGATAGCCTTCCGATCTCTTTGCGCCTAGTGGATCTTCTTCCCCTGAAATCCCTGCTGTTTTTTCAAAGCGGGTATAGTATTTGTCCATCTCATCATAGGTGATGCCCCAATCCTGAATGGTCATGCCTTCAGGGATTTTATCCTTACCGTATCGTTCAACTGTTTTACTGTATATCTCGAAATCATACGGCCAATAACGATACGTTGCACCTGCCCAGTGCACACTGCCGCCACCCAAGTCCGTTCCGGCCATATATTCATCACGGGTGCGTACAGGAAGTGCTGTTTCATCCAGTGTATTTCGCGATGTAATAGTTTCATGTGATAGGTTTTGCATCATTTCAAACCGATTCGTAAACCGCAATTCGTCTTTGACTCCGATATAATCTTGTCTGTTTCTGTATTCACCGCGTTCAAGGGCTACAACCTTTTTCCCGGCTTTCGCCAATTCCGCAGAAACGATTCCGCCCGCCCAGCCGGTACCAACTACAACGACATCTACTTTATCCAATTGTTTAGCCATATTTAAACCTCCAAGCGATGTTTAGGATTGATAATCTCTTAAGCTCAGTTGTTTCTTTTTTATAAAGGATTCTTCTTCAATTTCATTCGTATAGCCCATCCGCGGCCCTGGATATTCTTTCATTTTCCAGCCAAGCATGTGTTTATTCCCACCGTAAACCGGATCAGCATAAGCACCCTCAATTGTGGTTTGCTTCAAGAGACTAAAGAATGTTACTGAAGCGACACCATTCATTTTGACTTCCCCTGATTCAAATGCCTGCAAAATTTCATCTTGTTCAGTGCCTTCTAGGTCAACGAACTTCTTATCATGTCTTTTTCGGCTTACTTCATCGATACGGCGTATGCCTTGCATAAAGATTTCGCCACGGTTCAACCTTGATTGATGTCTTGGAATTGGTGTAGGTGCCTGAGTGTCAGTGTTAGGGCCAGACTTATCTTGGTCTGGGTTTTTGTGTTGGTATTCATGTGTCTGCAGGTTCAGATAAAATGGACTCTTCATATAAGATTTTCCATTTAGACCCCAGTAACCTGCCAGTTGCTTATCAATAAAATAAGGAACCTCCAATTCAATGGCGCCAGGCCCGGTCTCGTCTTTAGGGAAAATACGTTCTGTTGCAGCGGCTAATATAGCGAAATCCTCTTGTCGACTAAAGAACATCCTGGCGTAATGCAGATTTTCAGTTTGATCTGTAGTGACAGGTGCCTTCTCATCTGTCTGGAATTGACTCGTAAAGAGCCCCCGAGCAATGATCCGCCAACCACACCCCCAGCAACCATACCAGTGTTCTTTATAAACCTTCTCCGACTCAATGCATCTTTTTGTTCATCTGTCATAATGCGAACCTCCTAAACCATTATCACGATAAATAAGTCACACTTATACTAACCAACTGTTTCCATCTCTATACAAAAAAGCATTCATCACATCACTCATGATTTTATTGTCTTTTGGTAGTAAGAAATAACGATCTCATTGGTATTTTGATTGGTTATTTGATTCTTGGTATGATGGAAATATATTTTTACGAAGAAATCCATATTTTTCTTGAGAAAGAAGAGGTCTAGTGGAAGCGAATGTAGAACGAATTGCTAAGCACATTGAAGCGTTAAGCAAGTTTACATCAACACCTGGGGAGGGGGTAACACGACTAAGCTACAGCAAAGAAGACCTGGGAGCGAGAGCATACATTAAAGAACAGATGGAGACATATGGACTTTTGGTATACGAGGACGGAATGGGAAACGTGTTTGGAAAATTACCAGGGCGTGGGACAGACCTCCCAAGTGTTATCATCGGCTCTCATTTTGACAGTGTTCCGAACGGCGGTGCTTATGATGGTGCGGCAGGTGTCGTGGCTGGTCTAGAAGTTGCTGCATTATTTCAGGAACACGCGATCACGCCTGAGCATCCCTTGGAAGTTATCGCCATGGTAGAAGAAGAGGGCACACGTTTTGGAAGTGGACTGATGGGATCAAGAGGAATCGTGGGCAATTTAACAGAAGAATATTTAAATAAAACAACGGACAATGACGGAATCTCTATAAGAGAGGCCATGACACATGCTGGCGTAAACACTGAAGTGCCGAGAAAAAGGGATCCTAAGACAATCAAGGCTTTTTTGGAAATGCATATCGAACAGGGGCCTGTTTTGGAAGAAGCAAAAGTCCCCATTGGCATCGTTGAGGGCATCGTAGGGCTGGCGCAGCTGGAAGTGACAATTGAAGGGAAGGCCGGGCATGCAGGGACAACCCCTATGGAAAAACGCAAAGACGCGATGGTCACGGCAGGAAAAATGGTTGGACAGTTACCGGAACTTGCCATCGACGAAGGATATGGCACTGTGATCACAACAGGAAAGCTTCAAGTGTATCCAAACGGGGCGAATGTCATTCCGAATAAAGTTGTATTTACAGTGGATATCAGAGCCGGGGAGGAGCAACAGGTTTTAAATGTCATTGACAAAACAAAAACGCTTATTCAGGCACATAGTGTGAACGGTATGAAGATCCATGTTGAAGAACAATTGTATATTCAACCCAAAGCACTCGATTTGTCGATAAAGCATCTGCTGGAAGAGACAAGTAAGACACACAACATCACTTATCTTAATATGAACAGTGGAGCGGGACATGACGCTATGGTACTGTCTGATGTAACCCCAACCGGTCTTCTGTTTATCCCAAGTCTAAATGGTCTCAGCCATTGCCCAGAAGAATACTCAGAACCAGCGGATATCGCCAAAAGTGTTGATATTCTTTATACTGCCATCAAAGAATTGGTTTTGGGAAAGTAGTGACGCCTCAAACAATATGACACACGGAGCCAATTAAGGATCTGGCTCCGTGTGTTGTAATTCATTTGATTGTAAAATAACGTTCGACGTCGGTTGGTTGAATCCTATGTCCAATATAAAATGAACCGAATATGCCATACCTGGCACTGACTTCATCGAAACGTGTGTCATAGATGAGCTTTTTGAAATGGAGTGGGTCATCACAGAATAAAGACACGCCCCATTCATAGTCATCCAGACCCATAGCACCAGTGATAATTCGTTTTACGTTTTCTGTAAACGGTTTGGCTGTTTTGATGTGGTCGAACATCATACGGCCCCGTTCTTCTTTTTCAAGCTGATACCAGTTGTGGTTCTCTGCTCGCAGCTTGCTCATTGGATAAAAACAAATATAGTCTTCGTTCGGAATTGTCGGGAATAGTTTTTTCACCATGTCAGGGTTCTGATAAGGATCTGTTTCAGGTTTGGTATAAGAACTTTTTTCAATGATCGAGACAAAAGAATAGGCTGGCTTTGTAAAATGAGCAAAAGCCGTTTTGTTCAATGCGTTCTCCAGCTGGTTTAAGTCTTTCATTTCCGGCCTTAGGACCATGAACAAAAGGTCAGCTTTTTGTCCGACGATAGAATAGAGCTTGTGACTGCCTTGTTTTTGATCTTCAACCACTTGCCATTGGTCTAGTAAAGCACGAAGTTCATGCAACGCTTTTTCGCGAGTCGTTTCAGAAGCATGTTCCCACTTTTCCCAATCCATAGTGCGGAAATCGTGCAGTGCATACCATCCATCATATGTTTCTACTGTTTCAACCATCTTAACACCCCTCAATAAAGTTTAGTAAATGTTTATACAAATTCGTTCGTCAGCTTAGCTGAGTTTTTCAAGCGCGCGTGAGCTCATGTTGGCTGGTGTCCATGCCGGTTCCCAGACGAGATTAACAGTGACGTGATTAATGCCATCGATCAGCATCAGTCGTGATTTTACACCATTTTTAATGCTGTCATGGAGTGGGCAACCAGGTGTTGTGAGCGTCATTTTTATGGTGGCATGATCATCATTGACTTGAACATCATATACAAGCCCCAAGTCCACGATATTAATACCGAGTTCAGGATCTATTACTTCAAACAAAGCTGCGCGTGCTCTTGCTATCAGAAGGTCACTCATAGGTACAGCTCCTTTCACGAAGGTTATTAAACAAAGAAAATTTTTATCACGGATAATGCATATATAAGCGCCGTAACTACAAGAACAGTCTGGAAGAGAAGAACAAACATTCCAGATCCGGCCAACGCACTGATTGTAATGCCAAGCACCGCAATGATAAATGAAGATAATACATACACACATCTTTTTTCATTGATCATGTCTTTCAGGGTCGGTACTTTCTCCTTGCCGATCATATTGGCATACTTATGTGTCCACCAGAGAAAAGGCACAATTTTATACAAATAACCTAAAATACTTAAAACAACCCAGCCCATCACATAAAGAAATACGAGCCAGCTCCATACTGCGGCATTCGTTACGTGAAATAAACTTAACACCAAGGCTAGGCCATGAAGCGTCAAACCGACTGGAATGGCGAATAGGGAAAAGGCAAATGGTTTATCAAGCCTTTTTCGCAAACGTTTTGCCAAAATTTCTCTGATGTCCAACGCGAATAGGAGAAAACCTGTAAAGAGTAAACCCCATCCAATCATGTTAATAACACTTATGGAAGTCCAAAATGAACCGATCAAGATAATAAGCCCAGTTCCGTAAAAAAGCAAGGCTGGTTTCGAGCGGCTCTCTGAGTATCCGTGGGAGAGACTGAACATAGGCACGAGTTTATAAGAGAACCCGAAAATCAGTAAGGTAAACCACCCAGCGGCACCTAGCGCTATGTGACTGAATAATATAGGCTGATGATTGCCTGCAGAGGCTCCCGCAAGATGTAAAGCTAGCATAAAACCTCCAATTATGGCGGCAAACAAAGCGACCAAAGCACCAATTACAAAGAAAAACATCGTATTTTTGTCTTGTTTAACAAGCAGTGTTTTAAACATCTGGAAAACAAAAAAAAGTATACCGATTACTGCACAAGCACCACCGTAAACCGCTGATCCGGGATTCACAAAAAGAAGTACACTGAAGACACCAAAACCAATGGCTGTAATGACGAGTTGGATGACAGCAAATGTCTCATTCCAAATTGGTGTTAAAAACGCAACAGGTACCAGCTGATACATCGCCCCCATTGCAACCATGACGGCAAACCCAAGTAAGAGAACGTGGGCTCCCGACCAAACGGCAGGTGTTCTGAATTGGCTTATGGACAACTCTCCATAGTTGAACAGTAAGATGATTTGTGCGCCGACAAATGCAGTCAAGCCGAGTATGATAAAAGATAAAGGGATTTTAATGTTTGTACTTGAGTTCAGCGAACCACCAGGTATCATCTTAATCACCTTGCTTGGTGATCGTAATTTGAAAACTGCCGTCCTCAAGCGGTTCGGTTTCGTGCTTATACCCGCGCTCATCCAGCTCTTCATATAGAAACATCGGGCGACGGTCATTAATGATCGCCAATGTTTCCCCATCTTGCATACCATCAAGCGTTTTTAGGGTGCGCATCATTGGGGCAGGTGGTTCAAGACCTCGATTATCAATTGTGTTCATTAATTTCATCCTCCTTTTTGCGATAGATGACTTTCCAGTGCTTGCGTTCTAATTTTTCTGCTTCATGGGTGAAGCCTCGGCGTTTTAACACGGAATGCAGCGGCACGGGATTAAACGGTGCATGCAGCTCAAGTGTTTGACCTGGTTTGAGGCTTTTGACAGCTGTCATAATCTTGTCGAATGGCTCTTTCTTTAGGCGAAGGTCTTCTCGAACATCGACTTCCAATACATTTTCATATTCAGCCATAACATCACCTTTACATTATGTAATCAGTTCTTACTAACTATGATAATCATTATCAACTAGATGAGCAGTGACCTGTGTCACACTCTAGATAAATCGTCATAGAAACTTCACAAATGTAGAGAGGTGGATGATGACTTCTAATTATTTAAGGATCTCTGAAGAGTGTGTGTTACAATAGTCATAACTTTTAATAGCTTCCACAAAAGGAGTTTATACAATATGGGGATAAATCAAAAATCTCTTCATCATATCTGGCTCATTTTTATTTTCCTAGTGGTGGCTGTAAACTTGAGTTTGTATCACACGGCAATAGGGAGAGACGTGTTGACGGAAACATCTAATAGAATAGTGATTGGCTCAATAATTGACTTGGCTTTGGTATTGCCAGTTTTATTTTGTGTATGGCGACGCAAGTGGGACCCGAAGCATATTGCTATTACAACTGCTGGAGGTCTGATACTCGTACGTTTCCTTATACCAATGGAATTCCTAGCTCCATATGCAACCATAACTTTGGTCGGATTTATAATGGAAGGTCTAATTATAGTACTAGAGTTGTTTGTCATTTTTACATTGTTTAAATACATGCCAAAAATTACGAGAGCCTCAAAGAGCAGTTCGCTGCCACTTGTTTTTGCATTTCCACAAGCAGTTGATTATAGAGTGAAAAACAGACCTATTGTTAAAGTTATTTGTTCGGAACTATTAATGTTCTATTACGCATTGGCCAGCTGGAAAAGACGTCCGCAATTAACCAGTCAAACATTTACTTTACATAAAAAATCCAGTCAAATCGCATGGGAAGCTATGCTGATCCATGCTATATTATTTGAAACCATTGGGATACACTTCTGGCTGTATGATAAGTATTTTTTGTTGTCAGTTATTTTATTGGTGCTCAATGTTTATTCAATCATGCTGATCATCGCAGACATACAGGCGGTTCGTCTAAACCCGTTAAACGTTAATGATGAAGGTTTATATATATCATTGGGACTCATGAAACGCATGGAGATTAAGTGGACTGATATTGAAGATATATTTGATGCACCCAAGGATTTAAAGAGAAAAGTCTCTAAAGATACAATTGAATTTATAGCCCGTGATTTTGAACAAGCAACACCGGATGTTATTTTGAAACTTAAACATCCCGTTAAGGCGACTTTTATAATGGGACTCGAAAAGGAATATGAACGGGTTGCGATACGAGTGGATGATCCAAGAAGATTTAGAACGCTAGTAAAGTCAAAAATGAATCATTAAACGGTGCATTCAAAGGGGACTTGGTTAAATGGAAAAGTGGTACGGAGCTGCAGCTATTTGTTTGAATGCAGATAATTCGTTGCTCATGATAAAACAAGGCACACTGGAAGAAGAAAAATTATGGTCTATTCCTTCTGGTGGGAGGGAACCTGGTGAGACTAATGAAGAATGTTGCATTCGTGAAGTAAAGGAAGAAACAGGGTATGATGCAAGCATTTTGCGACCATTATTTTTTAAAAAGACCATACAGGATGATTACATTGTAGAGGTAGAGTACTTTGAAGTGAGAATTTGCGGTGGAGAAGCAAATATACAAGATCCTGATGGTCTCGTATATGAAATTGATTGGAAAAAAGCTGATGATATAACAAATTTAGGATTAACTTATCCAGATGAACGGAATTTATTAACGGATTTTGTCAAAGGAGCGTCTCATTTAAACTGGGGCACACACACGATTATTACAAAAAGGTGTGTTCTTGCTCCGATCCAATCAGATAACCTTGAAGAAGTTGTGAATTTGTATTCAAATGTACGTGTCAGGCAGTATTTAGGCGGTGCATGTGAAGTGGATGATATTAAAATTACATTCCGAAAAATGCTGGAAACGAATGAGGATGACTGGAACTGGGTTATACGTTCAAAGCAAACGAATGAATTTATTGGTCTCGTGAATGTGGCTATGCACCATTCTAACGAGGATTATGAAATTTCTTATCAACTGTTGCCAAAATGGTGGGGAAAAGGTTTGGCGACAGAAGCTACAAGTGAAATTATCACCTTTTGTTTTACACATTTGAAACTTCCAAGACTCGTCGCAGAAACACAAATTGCTAATAAGGCCTCCCGCAAATTACTAGAAAGACTAGGGATGGAGCAAGTAGACCAATTCACAAGATTCGATTCAGCTCAGGCCCTATACATGATCGAATCTCGGTAATCTCATATCAGTATACAGAGCAGGCCCCTATGTCTATTAACCTGGGGCCCGGCTCCTGTTACTTGTTGCCAGTATTGTAATTGGCTAGATTTTGTATGTTTTTCTTATAGCTTCGTATAGAATATTTACACCGTTGATGAGAGCGTCGTGGTTAAATGTCATGTCGGGGTGATGCAGACCGGGGTGCAAGTCGCAGCCCAACCCAAGCATGGTAGCCTTTAATTCAGGCCGTTTAATGGTGTAAAAATGAAAGTCATCTCCGCCCGTGGTGATGAGCGGGGAGTCTACTTGATCACCACCTAGAACTGAAGAGATAGCCTCTTCCATTATACGGATTGCTTCCTCGTTTAATTCAGCAGCTGGAACATGTTCGATATCTGTAATCGAAATATCTGTTTCGTGTAGATCGGCTATAGCCTTAAAAATGCCCCGGACTTTATCTGTCAAGTCATCCATTGTAGGATTGTCCTGTGTTCGCATATCTATAGTAAACTTGGCAGCCCCAGGAATAATATTCGTGTTTTTACCGCCTGCAGTCATGCTGGTTATTTTGACGGAATGTGGTACACGTGGATTTAAATGAATACTGGAAAGGTGGGCCATGATTTCGTAAACCACTTCAATCGCGTTTGTAGTTAGATGCGGACGTGCTGCATGACCATCAGTTCCATTGATTTCTACCGTATATGCAGTGTTGGCCCCATGTACAATAACAGGTGACGCATGATTCATCGCAGTTTCTTCGATGGGGCGGAGGTGAACGCCGAATAAATAATCCACATCCTCAACCACCCCTTTTTCGACCATTTTCAATGCCCCTCCAGCCACTTCTTCAGCGGGCTGAAAAATAAATTTTAAGGCGATCTGATCCTTAAGCAAAGGATCTGCAGCAATTTTCCACAGTAAACCAAGTACCATTGCCATATGGGCATCGTGTCCGCATGAATGATTAGCTTGAAAAGTTCCTCTCACATTCTGCCATAAAGCATCCATATCGGCTCGGATAGCTACAACAGGACGGTTACCATCAAAGGTGCCAAACTTTCCAATAATCCCAGTGGTGTCATTGAAAGTGGTAGTGTCGCAACCCTGCTCTTTCAGTAGTGATTTAATGTAGTCTGTTGTTTCTTGTTCACCCCAGCTTATCTCAGCATTTTGATGTAAATAATTAAAGGTTTCCTTAACACGAGCGTGCAGACTGGTCATATGAAACTCCTTTTTAAATGGTATTTTGCGCTATTTTCCTTCAAAACCTTGTGCATGTCAATGCGTTCGTACATGTATCTTGCTATAAGTGTTTCAAATTTCCTTAAATAGGTAATCTGTTAAATAGCTAAAAAACAAAGGAGGCTCCAAAATGTTATCGGCAGCGTGGAATTGGTTTTGGGAAAAAGATGCTCAGGCTAAGGATCTTGTACGCTTTTTTGTGAAACCGAATTCAACTCGAACTTCCAGCACAAACACGGGTAGTAATAGCTCATCTGGAAACAACGGGGGTGGAAAACACCGTTATTATAAGACGGGTCAATTGATTGGATTGTTTTTAGGTCCAATCCTGTTCATACTAACTCTCCTTTTTTTTCATCCTGAGAATTTGTCTGGATCAGGACAGGCCATCCTTGCAAGCACGATGTGGATTGCTGTTTGGTGGATTACCGTACTAATGAGCGGGAAAGCCCATTCCTTCAGGTGTGGGATGAGAGCGAATATATTAAGACATGATCTTAAAAATAAAAGGTTCAAAATAATTAAAATAAAACTGGAACATATGTTCTTGATTTGATATAATACAGTTGAGGAGGTGAAATGGTGCCAACAATTTCTCTGAAAGTAGAATTGCTAAAGCCGACAATAGAAAAACAAAATGTGTTTCAAACAATGACACAAACAAACACGGATTTCGCTAATTGGCTTTTGACTTATGACGATCTGAACAAAGCGACATCCAAAGTTTTCAAGCTGTTCTCATCCAACAAACAACTGCCCTCAGCAGTTGTTAATCAAACGATTCGGGATGTAAAAAGTCAAAAGGGACACCAAAAAGCGAAAAGATATAAACGGCTCTGGTGTGCTTTCAATAACCAAAACGCCAAAATAGAATATGACAGCCTTTATAAAATCAGCTTCCCGACACTTGAAAAACGTATCGGCGTGCCTTTGGTCGTCCGACCGTTTCAGCAAAAATGGCTCGATAAGATTTTAAACGGTGAAGCCAAACAAGGTACGGTTGACCTTTTTAAAAAGAGAGGCCGCTGGTTTGTGACAATTGCCATTTCCTATGACGTAGAAAAAACGACCAACGAGAAGGTATTGGGTATTGACCTTGGGTTGAAAAACATCGCCACATGCAGTGTCGGCACGAAAAGTTTATTTTTTAAAGGCAATCAAATAGCCTTCAAAAGAAGAAGATTTTCTTCAAGAAGACGCAAGCTGGGCAAGCTGAAAAAACTTCAAGCTATCAAAAAATCAAAAGATAAAGAGTCGCTTTGGATGAGAGAAATGAATCATACCATATCCCGTCGAATCATACGGTTTGCCAGGTCCAACGGTGTTGGACTGATCAGAATGGAAGATTTAACAGGTATTCGCATGGCTAAATCAAAAAAAGAAGCAGGCAGAAACCTAAACAATTGGAGTTTCCATCAGCTTCAGACATTCATTCAGTATAAAGCAGAAATGGCAGGCATCTGGGTTGAATATGTCGTGCCAAATTATACATCGCAAACATGTAAATGCGGAAATTGTGACAAGCAAAACCGCAATGGTTTGAGGTTCAAATGTAAAAAGTGCAGCTATAAAAACCACGCGGATTTAAATGCAAGCATCAATATCGCAAAAGCCCTGTCAGGCATCTCCAAACATAAACAAGTTATATAACTTGTGTACCGGTAACAGGTATACCGCCAATTGCGGTACAATTCATAACGCAGTTGGACGGGGCCATGGCAACCCCCTTAACTTGAGGCTAGTTCAAAACCGAAAGGGACTGCGAACGTCTTAGCACTCGAGAATCCCACTGCTTTAGCTGTGGGAGTGTCAAAGAAGCCATTCCGATTTCTGCTACTTCACTTTTGCCTATTATTCTATTCCCACTGACAAAGGGACTCGACATAGATGCGACCACTTCGGCATACGGCGATGACACCATTTTTCTGTTTATGGGTGGGTTTATGATTGCCCTTGCTATGGAGAAGTGGAACTTGCATGAGCGGATTGCGCTAAACATTATTTCTATTATAGGCACCAATACAGAACGCATTATTCTTGGATTTATGGTTGCAACAGGGTTTTTGTCCATGTGGATCTCGAATACCGCCACATCCATGATGATGGTACCGATTGGTCTAGCTATTATCTATCAAGTATCCGATCAATTGAAAGAAGACAGTGAAATCGATACATCTAAAGAGAACTTCGGCTTTGGTAAAGCGTTAATGTTGAGTATTGCCTACTCAGCTTCAATTGGTGGTATTGCAACAATAATAGGTACACCACCGAATACCATTTTGGCAGGAAGTATTGAGAAATTATATGGTATTGAATTGTCCTTCGCTAAATGGATGCTGTTTGGTGTGCCGGTTGCATGGATCTTTATTTTCATTGCCTGGATTTACTTGGTAAAAGTGGCTTACCCCTTAAAATTAAATCAGCTTCCCGGTGGCAAAAAGGTTATTAATGAAGAAAAAAATAAATTGGGAAAAGCCTCGTTTGAAGAGAAAGCCGTTTTAGTAGTGTTCGTCCTAGCAGCATTATCCTGGATTAGTCGGTCCTTTGTTCTGACTAACATTAATGAAAATATCAACGATGCAATTATTGCGATGTCAGCAGCCCTCGTGCTATTTATTATCCCCTCCAGAACCGAAAAACGTGATTATCTCCTCGACTGGAACACAGCTGTCAAGCTGCCTTGGGGGATTTTACTCCTGTTTGGGGCGGTCTCTCTATTGCGGCAGGTTTTAAAGAATCGGGTTTATCGGAATGGATCGGGAATCAGCTAAGTGTGCTGGAAGGCGTTAACATAATTCTTATTATTGCAGCTGTAGCAGGTCTCGTGATCTTCCTGACCGAGATCACGTCTAATACAGCAACAGCTTCAATGATGTATCCTATCATGGCATCACTTGCAGTGGCATTGGGTGTGCATCCTTTTGCCTTGTTGATCGCTGCGGGAGTTGCTGCTTCCAGTGCCTTCATGCTCCCAGTAGCAACACCGCCAAACGCGGTTGTGTTCGGTTCGGGCTATCTCAGAATACCAGATATGGCTAAAGCTGGAATTGCGTTAAATATTATAGGCGTTATCATCGTCACATTAGCCATTTACTTCCTTATGCCATATGTGTTTGGGTTAAACTTAACTGACATTCCGGACATGTTGAAAGACCCATCCTAAACATTCGGGCCCAGGCCCTGGGTCTTTATACCTAGGGGCCTAGGCCCGAAAAGCTGGTTTAAATAAATATACCAAGTCCAATTCCCGTAACCATTGCCATTAGTAATAGGAGTTTCTCATAGTTGGAAACCTGTTCATGGTCGTCCACCTTCATTTTGAAGAGCATACCTATGGCAATTATACTGATAGTTATTAAACCAATCGCTGCCCAGAATCGATCTGTCCCAAGCCAAAGTACACAGCAGGCCATCATGCCAAAATAAAGCAAGGCAGGAAATTTGGCAAAAGACAGACCAAAGCGATCTGCAGCCCACACAACACTCGTAAACTTTTTTGGGGAAGCTGCTCTGTCTGCATCACGATCGGGAATGTGGTGCACCATCACCCAAGCATTGCAGAAAAACGCATTAATTGCCGCATTTTGCAGTGCCCATTCAGGAATTGTGCCAAGTGCTATCCATGGCCCACCAATCCCAAGCGCAAACACCGCTGGAAACATGGAGAGCCATTCCCCAACAAATGGCTTATAACTCAATTGCAAGGGAGGAAGGGAGTACGACCAGGCGCTCCATAATCCAATGGCGAGTAAAAGGGCTACTTTGTAAAATCCAAAAACCGAAAGGAAAACAATCCCAATGGAAATTGCAGCAATAAGCAACTTGCCCAGTCGCCACAGGTTTTCAGCAGAAATGATACCATCTTGGATCACCCGACTCCCGCCAGACAGTATTGCTGGACTGTTCTGATCTGTTCCTGAGAGGTGATCGGTGTGGTCGTTTAAAATATGTGTTAACACGCCATGAATAAATACCCCACCGAACAGCAACAGTAAAAAGATGATTAACAGCTTTTCATTAGAAATATGCCCGTACAAAAAAAGCGGCAGCATGGCAGAAACGATTGTTGTGACACTGGAAGATGCGACTGCAATGAACCGCATTAACATCCAAGTGTTTTTGATGTGCTTCAAAACGGCTTGTTTCATTGGGTTCACTCCTCTACAATCGACTGTAACCAACTTTCGAGCAAAAATGAACATTAATGAAAAATTTCTTGAGATTGATAGTGTTTAAAACATGCAGATGCACAACTGCATGTTTTAGTTTTTAGTAATTTATTCTCAGCCTGCTTATTGCTGCAAGGAACTCGTATCATATTTTTGATAGGTTACATCGTATCCACGATCTGATCTTTTGAAAGACGTGCCTTTGTAACCTTTGTCGAGCAACTGAACCTGGGTATGTGTTTCTTCCATTGAGACAGTTTGACTGTCGAGGACCTGTCTATGATCGTGTGTTGCATCAAGGTCGCGGAACAATACATAGCGAAGTTTGCCACCGTATTTTTCTTTCAGAACGATGATTTCCATACCAAGGACCAACTTATCCTTGAGGCTGGGAATATTGAATGGCGCGACAGTAGATGCAACATAGCGATACTGGTTCCTGTCGATATGGTTTAAGACGATCCGTCCCATGTAAGTCTGCAAACCATTTCCACGATAATTGGGATGGACGATGGTAATCTCGGAATATATGACATGCGGAAGTGCTGAGTAGGGAAGACCCGCATCAGTACCTAGGTGCTCAGGATCATTTACTTCTGGAGTCAGCATGGCTCTGAATGCGATCAGTCGCTCCTCCAGAAATGCTCCTGCCATATAACCATTTCCAGATAAGATATGTTTAACCTCTTCACGAGAGAGGATTTCAAGCTGCTCAGGCTGGTCAAGTACGTATTGTGCGCTTTTTTGTAACAACAACACATCATCGCAATCTTCCATGTGTAGCTGCTGAATTTTAAATGTTTCTCCTGTTGTTTTAAGCACCCCTTCTGCAGTCAGCGCACCTTTCATACTATCGGACCTCCTCGGAATAGACGGTTAATTCATCAAGAATGTCCTCGTCAACATCCACACCCAGTCCTGGTCGTTCACTCAATTGGATAAATGGGACGTCATAATGTAGATCACCAATGTCTTTGGAAAACATCAGGGGCCCGGTCAGTTCAACGCTGGAAATCACTTTTTTAGAAAAAGCAACATGCAAACCAGCTGCAGAGCCGATTGACGACTCCACCATTGAACCGACCTGGCAGTCCATTCCAGCCATTTCCGCCATAGCAGCTAGTTTTGCAGCTGGATACATGCCGCCGCATTTCATCAATTTGATATTTATTTTGTCAGCAGCACGTTTAGCAATAATCTCACGCATAGATTTAAACCCTGTAAGCGCCTCGTCAGCCATAATCGGTAATGCAGCTTTTGTTTTTACCTCGCCAAGCGCATCAATATCGTCCGCAATCACGGGTTGCTCGAGCCAATCAAGATGTACATTCTGAAGAGCATGAAGTGCTTGCAGGGTTTGTGGGGCGGATTCCCAGCCTTGGTTGACATCCACCCGAATGGAAGCTTGGTGACCCACCTGATCATGAACAGCTTTTATCCGTTCAACATCTTCTGTTACATCGTACCCGACTTTCAACTTAAATGACGTATACCCTTTTTCCACATGCTTCTGGGCATTATCAGCCATTTGTTTTGGGGTATCGATGCTCAAAACATGTGTGATCGGAAATTTGTCATGATACCTGCCTCCAAGCAATACATAAGCCGGGACCTTCAGTGCCTTCCCAGCAAGATCAAAACAGGCGGTGTCCAGTGCAGCTTTTGCCGTTGGAGCCCCGAGAACTGCTCGGTTCATAACGTCATGAATCTTTTCTGAATTCATTGGATTCCTACCAATGAGCTTAGGGGCAAGCGTTTTCGTGACCATATGATAGACACTTTCCACGGATTCACCTGTTACATGTTCATCTGCAACGCCTTCTCCATAGCCGGTTCGTCCATCGTCAGTTGTGATTTTGACAATCACAGACGGCATACTGTCAAACGAAGCATAACTGATGATAAATGGTTCAATAAGAGGTAACTCAATTACAAAAGCTTCAATTGCGGTTATTTTCATTACTTCACCCTCCCTTTGTTATTAAGCGTGCATTGATTATTCCTATTCTGCTTGTATCTAGTAAATATTGCAATCCTAAAGATTTTGCCCCCGTATTTACCCAGTTAGGTAAAAAACTAGCTCCCTATCAAAATGATTGTCATCTTTACAGTTAAAATCATAGTCGACACAAACTGCGAACCAGAGAAAACTTTATAAACCTACATAAAAATTCTCGGGGAAGTTTTAAGTTACGACTTATATGGCAATTTCATGTGATTTTCCGATATATGAGTTGAAAACGCCGATATACACTTCAAAAATTCCGATATAACCCTCAGAATTTCCGATATATCCAAATTGAACCATATATGTTTGTTAGAGTATCGTGATTTCCGCTGCGGGAAGTCGCTTTAACTTTATCACAGCTCAAGTGCGACATCTGTTCAAGAAGAACACTTTCACAGTGTCTTCTAGCCGCGGGCACGGCCTTAGCCTCCTTGCCCCGGCAAGGGGTATGTCGACGTTGCCCGCAAAGGGCGGTTTTAGTCGACCCTCCCTCTATATAATTAAAATATCTCCAAAATGCTCTTACTTTCTTAGAATTACTCAAACACTTCATTGACATATTGAATGCGGGTTGAGTATCAGGTGTTGATTTCGGAAATTTCGGACGTAGTCTATGCCATCCTAACGCCCAAATTGTGAACATTTGGTGACAAGAGACGTGATAACCGTGCTGAAAATCTCCACACAACTTATGGTCGCTCACCCTCCCATGTATCACGGGATTATTATCCATACATTCCTTCGTCCTGCGTATCCACAAGGTGGAGGTCGGAAATGCTCCTTAGCTGGGTCTATTGCCCGAATGGGTTAAATAAGCTCCGACTCTGCACTATTGGTGTTTGTTCAATCCTAAGGCCATCAGATGCATTTGTTGAAACATCCCAAATGAATTAAAAAGGTTTATTAATCGCTCATTCAGAACCACTTATCTACGTGGAGTAGTTAACATCAATATTCATGCCACCTGACTTGTTTGTAATTCAGGTAGTCCTTGTAGTAGTTTACTTCCATCAAATTCACACTGCTTCGTGCCAATGGCGAATAAGACACGTATCAACTTACCGCACAAAGCGATCAGAGATTGTTGCTTTTTCAAAGGACGATCGGGACGCGTGGTGTAATAATGATGCAATGTCTTGAACGTCGAATTATGTGCTACCAGTGGGCGCACAGCTAAATAGATCGCTCTTCTCAATCGCTTGCGTCCACGCTTGTCTATTCGTGTTTGCCCTTTGAATTTACCCGAGCTGTGTTCTTTTAAGGATAGACCAGCCATACTTACAATTTGCTGGGGATGACTGTAGTTGGAGAGGTCTCCGACCTCGGCGAAAAACGTGGCCACTGTCGTGGGACCAATGCCTTTAATAGCCATCATTTCTTTAGCTCCAGGTAGATCTGTTATAAGTGTTTCGATCTCTTTATCCAATGACACAAGTTGTTGGTTGTACAATTCATATTGATCAAGCAGAGTCTGTAATTCCTGCCTGGCAAAGCGCAAACCTATCTGAACACCAATGCTTTTCTGGGCAGCTTGGACAAGCTGATTGGCACGTTTGATGCCCACACCACTTTTAACGACTGTTTTCCACGTTGAAAGCACGTCTTCAGGGGTCATATCCTGAATATCAGATGGAAATGGGAATTCACGCAGTGTACAAATAGCTGTCTTACCATTCCAGTCATTAAACACATCATCAAACTCCGGAAAATACCGTTGTATGGCGTTTTGGATGCGTCCTTCGACAATCATCAGCTGTTTGGTGAGTTGATCTCGTAATTTAATCCCTTCCCTTAACTCGGCATAAACACCGTCAAGAAGGTTCGGTACAGAGTATCGACCATCCTTAACCATCTGTGCAATAACACGTGCGTCTTTCGTATCATTTTTTGTGGGCGAATTGTCGTCCAGCTCTTTGCTTTTTTTAACATGCATCGGGTTAACTAACACAAAGTCATAACCTTTGGCGTTCAGGTAGTAGGCTAGACTCTTCCAAAAGTGGCCAGTCGGTTCAACGCCAAACATGACATGTGTCTTTTGGTTTTTCTCTTGAAGCCTAGCTACCCAATCAAGCAGCTTTTGATAACCGTGTATTCGATTTTCAAAGATCAATCGTTTGCCAAATTCAATACCTCGATAATCTTGTGCGCGAGCTACGTGTTTGTCTTTTGCGATGTCAATCCCCACGATCAATGTGGATTCTGTGATTTGCGCGATTTTGTGATTTTGGTTATAATTCATTGCGAGTCCTCCTTGGTATTTATTTAATTCGGGGTCATGATCATGACACCCTGTACTATACCAAGAGGGCTCTTTTCTGTTCAAACCTCAAATTTCTTCATTACAGGAATGCTCCTTAATGTAACGCTGCGGGGTCTTCGGACTCGTGCTGTTCCCGCAGGAGTCGATTTCCCTCCGCTCCAATCACTTTATGTTATTAAGTGGCTTGGACGGTTTTACTCACATAAGAGTTAGAGAATAACCTCTCATATCTAGCTCGGGGAAAACGCGGAGACTCCTGCGGGATGCAAATCCTCGGTGAGACCCCGGAGGTCGTTAGACCGAGGAGGCTCAGCAGCGCCCGCTGGACGCGGAGTGTTTTCCCCGAGCGGTTGCCAGTGGCAGTCATAAAATCCCAAATTAGATCTAACTAGTTAGTTCGCAGTTTACTTATACTGTGCCTTAGTATATGGTAACGAATTTGTACGAAAACGGCTTAAATCTAAGAGAGTGTTTGTATAGTGGTATTCATTCTCTCATGAGCTTGTTTTTGCTTAAATTCAGGTTTTTTTGCTCTTGGTAATGTATTATGAAATCCATTAAAATAAAACGGATACTTAAAAAGGAGTGATCTGAAGAGATATGATGAAGAAGCAGCATTTCATAGGATTTATTATGATCTTAGTTTTGTCGATGTTATTGGTGGCATGTGGTGGTAACAATGACAACACTGACAATCAATCATCGGCAGAAAATAATGGGGACCAAGAGGCAACCAACGAAAACAATGAAGGGCCCGAACTTGGAAAGAAGGAGCTGACCATCCCGTACGTTGCCTGGGCACGTGAAACGGTTGTAAGTTATTTACTGGGAGAAGTACTGGAAGATATAGGCTATGACGTAGATGTTAAGCAGGTCGAAACAGGACCAATGTGGGCAAGTGTTGCGGATGGCTCTGCTGACTTCACAGCATCAGCGTGGCTGCCTGAAAGCCAAAAAGCCTATTGGGACAAATACAAGGACGAGGTTGAGGAAGTCAATCAAACCCTCGATGAGGCGCCACTTGCATTGACAGTTCCAACTTATATGGAAGACGTGAATTCAGTAGAAGACTTAAAAGGCAATGAAGAACTTGGTGAACAAGTTGATTGGACCATTACCGGAATCGATGCAGGTGCAGGGATCATGTCATTGACAGAGCAGGCTCTGGAAGATTATGAACTTGATAACTGGGAACTATTAACAAGTTCTGAAGCTGCGATGATCACCGAACTGCAAACGGCTATGGATAAGAAAGAACCTATAGTTGTCACATTATGGAAACCCCACTGGACATTCGGTGTTATGGACTTGAAAATGCTTGAAGACCCTAAAGGCACATACGGTGGAGATGGGGGTCACATTAGCATCGTTGCTAACGATGAAATGAAAGAGTATGCTCCGGCAGCTTATCAACTCATCACACAATATACGGAAACCTACGACATGATTGAGGAACTCATGCCCAAGGTCTTTGCCGATGACGAAGATCCGGAAAAAGTGGCACGTGAATTTATCGATAACAATCCAGAACTCGTTGAAGAATGGACACGAGGGATTACAGCTGAGTAGGTTTTACTAAAACAGCTTCCCTAGATTTAATAGGGGAGCTACTTTAAATATTTTAACATCAATGGAGAACTAACGAGGAATCAATTGGTCAACAGAATGAAATGGGCTTTATAACAATTCCAAAAAAGGTATACCAGTAGTTAAGAGGTTTAAACGAAAAAACCGGGCATTTGCCCGGTTTTTATTTAAGACCTACTTCTTCTTAAATTTATGCGCCCATACCACTATCTCAGGGTCCCATACAGCGCTTTGGTGAATGGATGTTAGGGCTTCCTTATATTGTTCGAGGCTACTGTAGCCTTCCTCTTTGACATCCTCTTCTGTGACGTCTTTAAGTTTTTGGGGATAGACATCTTCTATAACGAAAGCCTGTCCTTTTAACACCAGCTCATCCCTGGATCAGCATAACGATCATTACGTCGTTCGGACGTTTTTTCACCGTTGATAATCATGTTGATGTGCTCTTCTTTTGAGACAAGTTTGTTGATGTCATATTTTTCAGGCCAGTCCTGCTTGTTTTCGTAAACCATTATAACCTCTCCTTTTGCATGATTGATTTGGTCAACAACGCTTATGGCGTTTGTTTATTCTTATAATACCTTGTAAATATGAACGGGGTATGAATGGAAATTAACAATTATCCCTCCCATAAGTAACATAGCCTAAAACAGCAGACATTAATCTTGTTTGCTTGAATGAGAATACGTCGATCTCTATACTGGTATATTATAACACTTTGTTAAAATATAAAGATAATGAAAGGATGGTAAAGCTATGAAAGCAATTGTGATGGAAGAATACGGTGATAAGGATGTACTCAATTATACAGATATCAAAGAGCCGGAACTAAAGGCAAATGATGTTTTGATTGAAATTAAAGCAACGTCGGTTAATCCAGTGGACTGGCAGATCCGGGCTGGCTATTTACAGCAGGCGATACCATATGAATTCCCTTTGATTATTGGCTGGGATGCCGCGGGCGTTGTGAAGAAGGTTGGATCGGATGTGACTAAGTTCTCTGTTGGTGATGAGGTGTTTTCCAGTCCGGACATGATGCGGAACGGGACATACGCTGAATATGTCGCTGTGGATGTATTTCGCAAGTGAAAAGTGAGCCATTTCGCAATTTAATTTTGAGCCACTTTGTTTCCACTCATTTTGATCCAAGCTTCTGTTTCCTTCATTCGGTAAGAAGGCCCTATCATGTTTACGACATGAGATTTATGTGTAAGACGATCGGTTAACGCAGCCGTCAATACCGGGTCATGAAACATGTCTTGCCATTTCGTAAATGGCAGGTTGCTGGTGATAATTGTTGATTTCCTACCTGCCCGTAGCGAGAGGTGAGAAAACAGTAACTCCGCACCTTCCTTGTCGAAAGAAATGTAACCTAATTCATCCAGGATAACAACGTCATATTTCCCAAACTTCAACTCAAATGAGCGCAAGGTTCTTTCTGAACGATGTTCCTTTAGCTGGTTTATCAAGGAAGGGACCGTAGCGTAGAATACCCGGTATCCTGCCAAGCATGCTTCCATTCCAAGCCCAATCGCAATATGGGTCTTCCCCGTGCCCGATGAACCTGTCAGAATGACATTTTGCCCTTCCTCTATGAAATCCAGTGTTTTTAAATGAGGTAATTTTTGACTGGCTTGTTCCGGTAATTCTTCTACTCTCAATTCCTCCAATAGCTTCTTCTGTGGGAAATTAGCCGTACGGATACGATTTTGCTTTGCCCGCACCTGCCGGTCGGCTTTTTCTTGTTCAAGCACTTGAAGTAACACTTCAAATGCTTGAGCTGGTTGTTCCAAAGCTTCATTCTGAACGATTTTTCGTATGCTTGGTAAGCGCAAATCTTTACATAGATCAATAATTCGTTGTTGTTTATCCATTGGTCACTGCTCCTTATCCGACTTGATTAAACATGTCTGCGTATGCCTCCATGTTGCTCACAGACTGATTCATGGTTTCATCTCCACCGGAGAACGCTTTGGTCGTAGACGTGGATTGTCCGCAAATAAACAGGATGCTGTCCGTCGTGACGAGATCAAATCGGATGGCACTTAGTTCTTCTACGGCTTCAAGGACCCGTTTCAGATTATTGTTTTCTTTCACGTAAAGAAGCAGCTCTATGAATTCTTTCTCTTTTCCTATATAATAATTGTTGTAGATATCTTTTATTTGGGTTGGTGCCTGTCTCAAACATTCACTTTGGGATATGGCACCTTTTTTCTTTTGGAAGGTACTCAGATAGTGATAAATATTCATTTGCCATTCATGCACACCCCATTTTCGTTGATGCTCAGCTACAAGCTCTCCATCAATAAACAACTTAATATACGTGGCACCGGCCTTTGCCTTGATGTATTTCCCAACGTGCCCCTCCGGCACAGAATAATGATTTTGCTTAATCATCACTGTGCTATATTTATTCACCTGACATTCAACCAACTCCGCGCTATCAAATGGTGCCATAACAGCAGGTCTTGCGACTTTCTTTTCATCTTCCAATAGCGTTATATGCTTTACTTGATGTTCATGATGATACCGTTCATTGATCTTTTTAAGTGTACAGGAGAGGTGATCTTCCGCCTCTTGTAAACTCGTAAATGAATAGATTGCTGAGAATGCTTTTCTCCGTATAAACTCTACACTCCGTTCCACATGTCCTTTCTCATTGCCTTTCCGTGGCTCACACAAACGAATTTTAAACTGATAGTAATTGGAAAGATTAATCATGCTATCTGTGACCGTTTTCTCTGTCCCTACAAAAGATTTTACAACGGTCCGCATGTTATCATAGGTAAAGACCTTAGGAATAAAACCGATATGATGAATGAACTCCGAATGAACATCCAGTACACAAACCTGAGACTCAGATTGATAAATCTTCGCGAAGCGATAATTGCTGTGAGCTAATGTGAAAACTGCTAATGAATAACTTTTGATTTCTCCATCAATCTCAAGCTTAATTTCGCCCCAATCAAATTCCGCCTCATAACCAGGTACACAATTCCGCCGGATAAACACCTCCCTTGATTTAGCCACTTCTTTATTAACAAAGTTTCGCACCGTTGTGTAACTAATGGCGTGTCCGGCATCCAACAACGCCTCATGCATATCTATCATTTTCATTTGCTGCTTGGCCATGTAGTGGTTTCTCTTCCATTCATTTTCCTTTATATAGCCGCGCAAAATTCGCTTTATATCATCTGTTAATACTCTCTTTTTACCAATCCGCTTTTTATATGCAGGCGCCTTTACAATATTCTCAGCTATTGGAAGATCCCTTACATCTTCCTTTCTGCTCTTCTCATAATCGTCAATGTAACTTTTCACCGTATTTCTAGATTTTCCCGTTTGTTCGGCAATCTTTCTCTGACTTACTCCTTCCAAGTATGATTTTATTATTTTTTGTTTTTCCATCAATGTGATCACTCCGAGTTCAACCCCTGATATTTCATTAGGGGTATATTTTCTATTAGAGTGGCTCAATTTTCAACTGCGATGGTGGCTCACTTTTAAGTTACCATATACATGTGGATGAAAATATGGTTGCGAAAAAGCCAAGCAATCTATCGTTTGAAGAAGCCGCTTCAGGGCCGCTCGTCGGGTTAACCGCCTGGACAAGCTTGATAGATATTACTGATATTAAAGAAGGCGAAAGGGTATTAATTCAAGCAGGAGCAGGCGGTGTCGGAAGTTTCGCCATTCAGTTGGCAAAAGCATATGGCTGCTGGGTTGCAACTACCGGGAGCGGCAAAAACGTAGACTTCCTTAAGGAGCTTGGAGCAGATCAAGTGATCAATTATGAGGAAGAAGCTTTTGAAGATGTACTTTCACCGGTGGACGTTGTTCTTGATACACTAGGCGGGGAAGTTCAAGACCGGAGTTTCAAAGTCCTTAAAGAAGGCGGGCGTCTCGCTTCCACAACAACGGCTCCAGATGACCAATTGGCTGAAAAATATAATGTAAAAACATATCAGGTTTCTATGGGGAGAGACGGAAAAGTCTTGGCGAAAATCGCTGACTTGTTTGAACAGGAAAAGATTAAACCGGTTGTAGAAAAAGTTCTGGAGTTGTCTGAAGTGCAGGAAGGTCATCGGATTAGTGAAACGGGCCACGCAAAAGGCAAAATTGTATTGAAAGTTCAAGATTGAAGACAACTTTTAGGGCAAGAGGCTTTTTTGGTGCTTTTGTCCTAAATTATTGGATTTATACATACTTTTGTAGATTTTTTTGGTCAAGTGCCATATGATGGTAATTGAACAAAAAACAGAGGGAGATTTGACATGAAGAAAATTTTTTGGGGTTTTTTATTTTTACTTATTGTTGCAGCAGGCTGTTCGAGTGAAGAACAGGATAATCTGGTGAGCTATTTTAATGATGACATCCAGCCGCTTGCACCACAGGAAGAGGAAGTTGTTGCAGAGTATGAGAGTGTCACAGGGCCTAATTTTACAGATGATCAGACACTATATGATGCATTGACAGAATCGATTGTGCCGAAATACGAAGACCTTGTTAAAAAGGCTGAAGCAATTGAAATTGACGACGAGGAAATTGCTGAGGTGCATGACATTTATCTGACCGCGGCTAATAACCAGCTTGAGGGCTTCCATTCGATTGTTGAAGCATTGGAAAAACAGGATCCCTCAATGATTGAAGGGGCTAATCAGGTTTTAACTGAAGGGTTTCAGGGGATGCAAGAATACCAAACAGCTCTCCAAGATTTAGCCGATGAACGCAATGTGGAAATTGAAGAAGCAGAATAAATTTTAAACGAAATAAGGCTTCCTGTTCAAATGGGAAGCTTTATTTTTTATTAAGGAATTTTGGGAATACGAATTGTTAAGAAAGGGTAAGTCTTTATTGAGGATTCTCTAAGAAGAAGAGGAGGATGAGTGTTATGGATGGGAAGGAAACAGCTTGGGAGAGCTTAATGTCTATCTTGGAAAAAGGAATCACCGAGGCGAACGATGCCATGTGGGGAACGATTCTGATTGTTGTATTACTCGGTTTGGGGCTCTGGTTTACGGTGAAGACAGATTTTGTTCAGTTTCGTTTATTTCCAGAAATGTTCCGTGTTCTTTTTGATAAGAGGTCCATTTCGGCAGCTGGGAAAAAAGGAACGTCTTCGTTTCAGGCATTTGCGATCAGTGCAGCTTCCCGCGTTGGTACGGGGAATATGGCGGGTGTTGCCTCTGCGATTGCAGTAGGTGGGCCGGGCGCTGTGTTCTGGATGTGGCTTATTGCAATGCTTGGTTCGGCTACAGCTTTTGTGGAAAGTACTCTGGCACAAGTGTATAAGGTGCCTGAAAAGAACCAATATCGTGGAGGACCAGCTTATTATATTGAAAAAGGCTTGAATATGCGCTGGCTTGGGATTGTTTTTGCGGTAACAATTGCCTTTACATACGGCCTGGTGTTTAATTCAGTACAATCCAATACGATCAGTCTGGCTTTTGGAGGACAATTTGACTTCAGTAAAGGCTGGATGGCGGTTGTGTTAACGATTTTGACGGCTATTGTTATTTTTGGCGGTCTAAAGAGTATTGCACAGGTAGCCCAATACGTGGTCCCAGTGATGGCTGTGTTGTATATTGCGTTAGCCGTATATATTTTAGCGATTAATCTTGATGTGGTGCCTGATATGATTTCCATTATATTTGCTAATGCGTTTGGTTTTAGAGAAGTTGTGAGCGGCGGGTTTGGCGCTGCGATCATGATGGGAATTAAACGGGGCTTGTTCTCAAACGAAGCAGGTATGGGTAGTGCCCCCAATGCGGCTGCCACGGCTGAGGTTACACATCCGGCTAAACAGGGATTAATTCAAGCATTGGGTGTGTTTTTTGATACAATTCTTATTTGTAGTGCAACAGGATTTATATTAATTTCGGCAGGTGGCTATGCAGACAGCAAAGCAGACGGCATTCAGCTGACACAAAAAGCATTTGAATTCCATATGGGAGATTGGGCAGCGATATTTATTGCGATTGCCATATTTTTCTTTGCTTATAGTTCAATCCTTGGCAACTATTATTACGGCGAAAATAATATCGGTTATATTAAAAATAGTAAATGGGGTTTGTTTATTTACAGACTTGCTGTGCTTGCGATGGTCGTATTTGGGTCTATTGCAACGTTTGATCTTGTCTGGGCGTTGGCAGATCTGACTATGGGGATTATGGCGCTGATCAACCTGTATGCGATCACCCGACTGTTTAAAATAGCCAAAAGGGTCTTGGATGACTATGTGGAGCAACGCAAAGCTGGAAAGGATCCAACATTCTACAAGGACACTTTAGATAATCAAAACGGCATCGAATTCTGGGATCGAGAACAAACCACAGAAAAAGAATCTTAAAAAAGTAAGGGGGCCAGCCTCCCAGGTCTTATGACCCTGGGGGCTGGCCCTTTTGCGTTACTTTTTCTTGAGTACGCCTAAAAGAAGGGCGGTTATGATGGATCCGATAACAACGGCAAGCAAGTACAGCAACCATCCACCTTGGACGAGGGGGAAGACAAAAATACCGCCATGTGGTGCTTGAAGACCAATGTTAAACATCATGGACAAACCACCAGCTGCTGCAGAACCAACCATAAGAGATGGAATCACTCGAAGCGGATCTGCTGCAGCGAACGGGATTGCCCCTTCAGTAATAAAGGAGAGTCCCATAATGTAATTGACTTTCCCTGCTTCTCGTTGTTGCTGGTTGAACTTGTTAGGGAAGAGGGTGGTAGCAATGGCAATTCCAAGTGGAGGAACCATACCAGCGGCCATGATCGCAGCCATTGGTTCATAAACTCCGCTTGCAATCAATCCGGTGCCAAACAGATAAGCTGCTTTGTTAACAGGTCCACCCATATCGAATGCCATCATCAGACCGAGTACAATTCCGAGAAATACGGCGTTTCCTGTACCCAAACCTGTCAGCCAGTCGGAAATGGCCGTATTCAGCATTGTAAAAGGTTTATTGACTACGAAAAACATCAGAAATCCAGTAATGGCAATACCAAATAAAGGATAAAGTAAAATGGTTTTAATCCCTTCAAGTGAGGAGGGCAACCCGGCAAGAACTTTTTTCAAACCGACGACAATATAACCACCGAGAAAACCCGCAACAATACCGCCAAGGAAACCAGCCCCGCTTGTTGAGGCCATCAGTCCCCCGACCATACCAGCCGCAAAGCCGGGACGATCAGCAATACTCATGGCAATAAACCCAGCAAGCACAGGGATCATAAGAGCAAAGGCATTGCCGCCGCCAATCGTGTTCAAAGCTTCTGCAATAACGTTATAGGATGCATCATCTGGATTGTGCGCATTGATGCCAAACAGAAAACCAAGAGCAATAAGAATACCGCCGCCAATGACAAACGGGAGCATATTAGAAACACCGCTCATCAAATGTTTGTATATTGTGGCCCCAATCCCGCGACCTTGTTCATTGTTTTCCTCACTTTGGGATTGGGAACTGCCTTTAGCCTGATAAACTTTACCTTGCTGTTTCAAGGCTCTCTGTATCAAGTCATCAGATTTTGAAATCCCGTCAGCAACTGGTACTTCTATGACAGTCTTGCCACTGAATCGATCCATTGCTACATTTGTATCTGCAGCAATAATGACAGCTATTGCCTGTTCAATATCTTCTTGAGTTAATATGTTTTTGGCACCACCAGAACCATTTGTCTCAACTTTAATATCAATGCCTTTTTCTTGGGCAGTGGTCTTCAATGAATCGGCTGCCATATATGTGTGCGCAATACCTGTCGGACAGGCCGTTACGGCAACAATAAATGGTTTGTCTCCGGCGGTAGCTGACGTCTCAGCTTCTTCTTCAGCATCATCATTTTCATCATGCAAATCAATGATTGCTAGGACCTCATCTTCAGTAGAAGCTTCCATAAAAGCTTTCCGTACTTCCGGTTTCATCAACATGCCAGATAATCTGGCAAGTGCCTGCAAATGTGTATCGTTCGCGCCTTCTGGAGCTGCAATCATGAAAAAGAGGTGAGAAGGCTGCCCATCAAGAGCTTCATATTCAATACCCTCAATCGAACGACCAAATGCGATCGCAGGCTCTTTAACTGCTTTTGTTTTGGCGTGTGGTATGGCAATGCCATCGCCAATCCCGGTCGTACTTTGACTTTCGCGGTTAAGAATTTGCTTTTTGAATTCATGGGTGTCAGAAAGTTTTCCGGCTCTGTCCAGTACATGAATCAATTGGTCAATGGTGTCTTCTTTGTAAGTGCTTGTGAGATTCAATTGGATAAGGTCTCTTGACAACAATTCCGTAATTTTCATAATGAGTCTCCTCTCGAAACAGGTTTGATATCAGATAATAAGCTGTGAATCATTTTTTCAGTGGCTAAACCGTTGGAAAAAGCTGTGGCACTTCCTGCAGCAACACTTAACTTGAACGCTTCATATGTGGAATGAGACGCATGGTATCCTGCAATAAAGCCTGCTACCATGGAATCGCCAGCACCGACTGAACCGACAATATTTCCCCTCGGAGCTGAGGTGATGAACGTCTTGTCTTTGCTGATCAGAACTGCGCCGTTTCCTGCAAGTGAAACAAGAACATGCTGGGCCCCATCTTGGATCAGTTTTCTTCCATATGGAATTGCCTCTTCTGCAGTTGTGACTTTAGTATCAAAAAGTTCACCGAGTTCGTGGTGATTGGGCTTAATTAAAAATGGTTTGTATGGAAGAACACGTTTCAGCAAATCTCCTTCAGCATCAACCACAAATGGCGTGCCCTGCTCATAACAGATACCTGCCAGCTGCTCATACGTTGTGTCGGGTAAAGTTGAAGGAATACTGCCGGATAGGATCAACATATCATTCGTTGTGAGTTTCTTAATCTGGTCTGTCAGCGCTTGGTATTTTTCTTGTGAGCAGGTAGGTCCTTTGGCGTTCAGTTCTGTTTCTTCCTGAGCTTTAATTTTGACATTAATGCGTGTGTCTTCCTCGACTTGTATGAAATCCGTTCGAATGTCTTTCTTGTGCAGAAGCTGGCACAGGCGGTCCCCGGTAAAGCCACCAATTAAGCCAAGTGTCACGCTGTCAATACCAAGTGTCTTTAAAACCTGGGAGACGTTAATTCCTTTGCCACCGGGAAATTTAAAAGTTTTATCAACCCGGTTTAATCTGCCTGTCTGAAGGTCATCCAACTGTAAAATATAATCCAGTGACGGATTGAGTGTAAGGGTGTAGATCATGACATCACTGCCTTTATATGAATTTGATCAGGGTAGAGAGATCTTGTTTCTGACGCCAATTGATCAGTAATGATCGTTGCTGCATCGAGATTGGCTATTTTTGAGAATGTGATCTCGGAGAACTTCGATTCGTCAGCGAGTACATAAGCTTCACGTGAAAGCGACATGGCAAGATGCTTAACCTGTGATTCTTCTTGGTCTGGAGTTGTAAGTCCAGAATCCGGATGAATACCATTGACCCCCATGAAGCACTTATCAAATCGATAGTTGTGCAAGCTTTCCAATGCGCCTCGACCAATTAAAGCGTTTGTTTTAGATTTTGCATACCCACCAGTAATGTATGTTGGGATTTCGTGCTCCAGCAAGGCTTGAATATGCATCAAACCATTGGTGACCACAACGATGTCCTTGGGAAGCTGATCAATCATTTCATAAACGGTCGACCCCGCATCGAGGAATATACTGTCACCTGGTTTAACAAGTTGAACAGCATAGCTCGCAATAAGTTGTTTATTATGACGGTTTTTGGAGGATTTTTCGGTCATGCTGGCTTCCTGCAATTTCCCTTGAAGTCGAGCAGCACCCCCATGGATGCGTTTGAGGTGTTTTTTATTTTCAAGATGTGTGAGATCACGTCGTATAGTTGACTCAGAAGCATTCGTTAAATCCACTAACTCTTGTAATTTCACCACCTGTTTGTTGTCTAAGCTGTCAATAATCAGCTGATGTCGTTCAGATTCCAGCAACCTGTTAAACCTCCTTTAAACGCTTTCAATATGATTCTATAAACAGTATACAACCATAAACGATCAAAATCAATCATAAGCACCCAAAAAACAATCTAGAAATGAAAAGGTATTATAAGTCTCTCTCTGTATTGCCTCAACTCCTCTTAAGTATTACTATTAAAGGAGATTGTCATGCGGAAGAGTGGTGGAATTGATGTTTAAGATTATGCTGATTGAAGATGATGAAACATTATTTCAGGAAGTGAAGGAAAGATTGTCCCAATGGACCTATGAAGTCTTAGGTGTTGCCGATTTTGGCCGTGTTCTTGAGTCGTTTACATCGATCAAACCAGACTTGGTGGTTATCGATATTCAACTGCCGAAATTTGACGGATTTCATTGGTGCCGATTGATCCGGTCACATTCTAATGTCCCAATCATTTTCCTGTCGTCACGGGATCATCCGACAGATATGGTGATGTCCATGCAACTTGGAGCAGATGATTTTATCCAAAAGCCTTTTCACTTTGACGTTTTGATCGCAAAGATTCAAGCCACTTTAAGACGTGTTTATAATTACAATGTGGATACACAGCTTGACCTGAAGACATGGAATGGTGCAACAGTAGACTTTCTAAAGGGAACTGTATCCAGTACGCAGGGTGTCGTTGACCTAACAAAAAATGAAATGTACATATTAAAAGTATTGATAGAACGCAAGAATGAAATTGTCACAAGAGAGGACCTGATCACAAGTCTCTGGGATGATGAGCGGTTTGTGAGTGATAATACATTAACGGTCAATGTGAACCGTTTGCGAAAGAAACTGGGTGAGATCGGGCTCGGTGAGACAATTGAAACGAAAGTCGGGCAGGGATATGTTGCCAGGGAAGAGGAAAGCCTATGATTAAAACATACCTAAAAGAACGGAAAAGCTGGATCATGTTTGTGATCTTCTCACAGATGCTCATGATCCTTATTGGTTATCTCGACAGAAGTATACCGCTGAACGCCATCTTGTACACAGTTTTCCTGGTTTCTCTGTTTTTTCTTGTGTTTGTTGTTGTCAGGTATTTTAAAGAAACGCGCTTTTATAAAGCAGTAAAAGACCAAGATCAGATGCCGCTCAACCAATCCCCATTTGAACATATCATCTCTGAAGCGATGAATCAGCAGAATGATCAGCACAATCGTGAGCTGAGCATTTTGTCGACAGATGTTGAAGGAGAAAGGGAGGATATGCTCAGTTGGATTCATGAGGTCAAAACCCCTCTAACCACCATGCAGCTGATGATTGACCGCGTTGAGGATGCTGCCTTGAGGTCACAACTTATGTATGAATGGCTGCGTATCCACCTGTTGTTGGACCGCCAATTGCATCAAAAGCGCATCCCGTTCATCAGTAATGATCTATTCATAGAAGAAACGGAATTGGAGCCAGTGTTGTTTGAAGAAATAAAAGCTCTGAAACCGTGGTGCATGCAAAAGGGTACTGGGTTTGAAGTCGATTTACAGATAACTTATGCTTTGACCGATCCTAAGTGGTTTGCGTTTATCATACGTCAATTGCTGACCAATGCTGTAAAGTACAGTGAAAAAACAGATGTATTAATCAAAAGTGACACTAAGGATGAGCAGCGCATACTGGTGATCCAAGACTTCGGCAGAGGCATCGGTAAACAAGATCTTCCGCGAATATTTGACCGTGGATTCACAAATACAACCGCACACTATGATGAACGGGCAACTGGTATGGGGCTCTACCTGGCTAAGCAAGCAGCAGATGCGTTGCATATTGACATCCATGTAACATCCAAACTGATGGAAGGCACCCGGTTTACATTAACATTTCCAAATAAAAATGACTTTGTCGATATAACAGGCATGTGACGATATTGTCACATGCCTGTTCGTGATTGTAAGGTAAAGCGAAGGCAAGAAAAAATGAATGTGGGTATGATAAAAGCAGAAGGAGTGAGTGAGATATGGCTATTCTTGAAGCAGCTAAAATTTATAAAACATACGGGAACAAATTTAATAAACAAGAAGTGCTTCACGCACTTGACTTGCAGGTTCAGGAAGGTGAATTTCTGACCATTATGGGAGCATCCGGATCCGGCAAAACAACCCTTCTAAATGTGCTATCCTCCATTGACCGGGTGAGTCAAGGAGAGATCACAGTAAAAGGAAAAGACATCAGCTGCATGAAAGATAGGGAACTTGCTGAATTTCGCAAGCATCATTTGGGGTTTATTTTTCAGGAATATAATTTATTGGACACATTAACGGTAAAGGAAAATATTCTGCTTCCTTTATCTATAAAAAAAGCATCCAAAAAAGAAGCAAATAAAGCATTCGATGCGGTGGCTAAGGATTTGGGAATTCAGGATATTGCCAGTAAATATCCAAATGAAATTTCCGGAGGGCAAAAGCAGCGGACATCAGCGGCACGTGCATTTGTTCACAATCCAAGCATCATATTTGCTGATGAACCAACAGGTGCTCTTGATTCCAAGGCAGCGTCTGATCTACTAAACAAATTGAGCGATCTGAATGACAAGCACGAGGCATCGATTGTCATGGTGACGCACGACCCTCTTGCAGCAAGTTTTAGTGAACGTGTTGTTTTTATCAAAGACGGACAAATCTATTCACAGCTATACAAAGGTGATCAGACACGCCAGGAATTCTTCAAAGACATCATTCAGACTCAGGGCGTGTTAGGCGGGGTTCAATATGAACATTAAACAACTGATTTATCGCAACTTGAAGAAAAATATTCAGCATTATTTTCTGTATATATTTGCCCTGATTTTCAGTGTGGCACTCTATTTTGCCTTTGTAACTTTGCAATACGACCCTGCAATGGATGATGCGGCTGGAACAGTCAGAGGTGCAGCGGGCTTAAAAGCAGCATCGGTTTTGCTCATTGCAATTGTTTCAGTTTTTCTTCTTTACGCTAATACACTGTTTATTAAACGTCGAGGAAAAGAGATCGGATTGTTCCAGTTGATCGGCATGACAAAAGGTGCGATCTTTAGGATTCTGAGTGTCGAAAACATTATATTATACTTCGGCTCTGTTGTAATTGGCGTGTTTCTGGGTTTTTCAGTGTCAAAACTGTTAATGATGATGTTATTCAGGCTTACAGGTGTGGAAGATGTGGCCTCGCTTCATTTCTCACCAGAAGCTTTAGTCCAGACAGTACTTGTTTTTACAGTGATTTATGTGCTGCTCATGATCATGAATGCTGTGTTTATTAAACGGCAAACCATTTTAGCCTTGTTTCGAGTGACATCTACTGCCCAGCTGAAGATTAAGCGTATGTCAATATGGCAAGCCGTTATCGGTATCTTGGGGATTGCCATGATTTTATTTGGGTATTATCTATCGTCGAAATTGTTCAGCAGTGACGTACTGGGCACTCAGTTGTTCCTGGTTATGATTACCATACTTTTCTCAACCATTCTGGGGACATATTTCTTTTATAAAGGGTCGGTCAGCTTTATTTTCAATCTTCTCCGTAAGCGTAAGGGCGGGTATTTGAACGTTAATGATGTGTTGTCACTTTCATCAATCATGTTCCGCATGAAGTCCAATTCATTTTTATTAACCGTCATAACGACTGCGTCAGCGCTTGCGATCGGGTTGTTGTCGCTCAGTTATATTTCTTATTACTCTGCGGAAAAGACGGCCGAGGAGAATATTCCTGATGATTTTGGCATTCCGAATCCGGTGAGTGCAGAGGAGGCTCCGCAACCGGATATGTTTATGAAAGCTTTGGATGAAGCAGGAATCGAATATACGTCACATCATCTGGATTTACAGCAAAGTATGGCAAACCTCTCGGATGTTATTGCATTGTCGGGCGATGAAGATGCTTCAACATCAATGTTCAATTCCGAGGAAACGCCTATGATCGTCATCAGTGATGAGGGGATTGAGGAACTTGACGCAGAAGAGTCTGAAGTGTGGTTTGTAAACAAGGCTGAAATCTTGGATAAAATCATCCGTTTCAAAGACCAAGGAGAACTCAGTCTGTCAGGTGAGAGTACTACTCATGACCTTGAGTTTAAAGGGTTTAAAGATATAAATATTCTGCCAGCACGGCTAAACGGCGCTTTTCCCGTTGCTGTTGTCGACCAATTGATTTATGAACAGCTTGCGGCTGACACAAATCCAGATATCAGCAGTGAGTTTTCCAAGTATACAGGCGTGAACATTAAAGATAACCGTCATATAGAACAAGCAGATGAGATGTTCCATGATATGGGTTTTGCCAAATGGGCTGGCTATGAATCACAATATGCGGCAATACAAGACCAAAAAATGAATGTCGGTCTGACAATGTTCATTGTCGGTTTTCTGGGTCTTGCTTTTCTGATCACTTCCGGCTGTATTCTCTACTTTAAACAAATGGATGAAAGTGAAGATGAAAAGCCGAACTACACGATTCTTAGAAAACTTGGCTTTACACAGGCGGATTTGATTAAAGGGATTTCTATTAAACAAATTTTTAACTTCGGTATTCCGCTGATCATTGGGTTAAGCCACAGTTACTTTGCAGTCAAATCTGGTTGGTTTTTCTTCGGAACAGAAATGGTGACGCCTATGATCATTGTCATGCTGATCTATACAGGGTTGTATTCCATCTTCGGTATGTTATCGGTCCTTTATTACAAACGTGTGATTAGAGAGGCGTTATAGAAATAGCATTAAGGCAGGGCATCCCTATATGTAGGTGCCCTGTTTTAAAATGCTCTTTTTTAAGATCTTAAATTCATAGCTTAAGTAAACTGCGAACTAACCTATGACTGCCTCGTGCAGCCGCTCGGGGGAAACACTGCGCTTTCCGCGGGCGCTGCTGAGCCTCCTCGGTCTGCCGACCTCCGGGGTCTCACCGAGGCTTTGCATCCCGCAGGAGTCTCCGTGTTTCCCCCGAGCTAGGTGTGGAATGCTCACCTTCTTTCTCTTGCGTAAGCAGAACGGTTGGAGGTGTGAATGCGCATATAGGAGCTGGGATCACTTATAAAAGGAAATAAATGCTCATAAGCAAGCCGTGGTTACGCATAAATCGGAATTAATATGCATAAGTGGACCTAGTACTAACTGCTAAAGAAGTGTTTACGTTCTTACTTGAATTTTGAGCAGAACCGTCCAAACACCACTTTAACATATAGTGATTGGAGCGGAGGGAAGTCGACTCCTGCAGGAACAGCACGAGTCCGAAGACCCCACAGCGAGCGGTTTTTGCGAGCGAGGAGGCTGAGGCCGTGCCCGCGGAAAGCGACTTCCCGCAGCGCAAATCACGATTCTCTTATTGTGGTGGTTAGTTGCCAGAAGCAGTCATTCAAGTTTTGATTGGTTCGCAGTTTGTGTCTACTATTCATTAGGGTTTATAACTGTGTTAATTTATGTTGTTTTTTCTTATGCCCCCATGAGATAATATTGGTTCATATTTTGGATGGATGCGGGGGATTCAGGGTGAAAGCGAAGTTTGCGTTTATTATTGTGATGTTATTGTTCGGGAGCATCGGATTGTTTGTAAAAAACATTAATCTTTTATCTAGTGAAATTGCGCTCTTCAGAGGTGTGATTGGCAGCGTGTTTCTAATCGGAGCCAGTTTTCTGGTAAAACAGAGATTTAACTTTAAAACAAGTAAACAAAATCTGGTGCTTTTGCTTACATCCGGAACGGCATTGGGGTTCAACTGGATTTTTCTGTTTGAAGCCTACCAGTATACGACGGTTTCCAATGCAACGCTCAGTTATTATTTTGCGCCGGTCTTTGTCATGGTGCTGGCTCCCTTCTTATTAAAAGAAAATTGGACATGGAAGAAGGGGCTCAGTATTGTGGTTGCGCTCCTCGGTCTGTTTTTGGTCGTACAGCCTGATTCGGGGATGGGCTCCGAAGCCTTAAATCATCCGATCGGTATTGGTTACGGCTTGTTGGCAGCGGGCTTTTACGCAAGTGTAATTTTAATGAATAAGTTTCTTAAAGGGTTGTCGGATTTTGAAACGACTGTCATGCAACTGTCCATTGCTTCGTTGGTCCTGTTGCCCTATGTAGTTTTTACAGAAACAATGAACTATTCCGGACTTGATACGCAGTCGCTCGTGTTGGTCTCAATTCTCGGAGTCATTCACACGGGTGTTGCATATCTATTGTATTTTCCCGCCTTGCAGAAACTTGATGGACAAACGATTGGCATCTATAGCTATATAGACCCGATTTCGGCGGTGCTTATGGCAGCCATTATATTGAGTGAAAGTATGAGTGTGCTGCAAATTGTTGGAGGGATTTGCATTCTAGGATCCACGTTCTTAAGGGAAGTGACTGGTCATAAAGATGAAGTGGAACTATAATATACAGAGCAAACTTGAACGAGGAGATGAAGCAAATGGCAAAGTTTTACGGTGTCCGTGCAGGAAGGGAAACGGGTGTCTTTACAAGCTGGCCGACGTGTCAGAAACAGGTAACAGGGTTTAAAGGGGCCCAGTTTAAAAGTTTTCCTACACGAGAAGAGGCGGAAGCGTATGTTAATGGGGGAAAAACCAAAACATCGGAAACCAACCATGGGGGTCTGGATGTGTTTGTTGATGGCAGTTATACAGATGGCCGCTACAGCTGGGCATTTGCGGTGTATGATCAAGGTTCATTGATACACAGTGATGCAGGTGTTGGTACAAACAAAGAGGCGTCTTCGATGAATAATGTTGCAGGTGAATTGGCTGCAGCGATGCGGGCGGCAAAGTGGGCAAAAGATAGCGGTAAAATAATTGTCATTCATCATGATTATCAAGGCATTTCCAGCTGGGTTGATGGTTCATGGCGGGCCAAAAACCATATGACCCAAGCTTATCAAACATTTATGAAAGACTACACGTCTTTTGTTTCGTTTAATAAAGTTGCCGGTCATACTGGAATTGAAGGCAATGAGCTGGCCGACCAACTTGCAAGAGAAGCGTTAGGCATTTAAACTAAAAGACGGGCTGAGCGTACAGACTGTCTTTTGTTTTTCATAGATCTTAAACGGTGAATAAGTATTGAATGAAAAAAAGCTGACTTACTCATGGAGTCAGCTTTTTTTATCTGGCTTCTATTTTTGTGGTCTTTGGCGTGACAGGTCGCGTTTATTTTTCCAGATGCGGTCTTGATTCGATGGTTCCGGAAAAGATTCTCCTGCCTTAAGTTCAACTTGTTCTGGGAATTCAACATTACTCCCGGTTTCCCCAACTTCAATATAAATGCCGTTATTGGGCGCTTTGTCACCTTCACGAAATTCTGTTTGTTCACCCAACTGCAACGCCTCCTTTAATAATCGTTATGAGTAGTATGCCAAGCAGCCCATCCTTCATTCATATGCGGAAAGGACTTGACTTTACAAGGCGTATCTGTGATAATTGTCTTAATCAAATAAGGTACCTTTAATTCAGTCCTGTGAGGCTGACAAGGACAGCGGATATGGTAACAGAACGCCGTGTATGGTTGTGTTCATGCATGTATTTCTGTGAGCCAGCAGGTTTCTTGTCATTTGCGACGGGAAGCCTGTTTTTTTATGCTTGCCATTCGCTCTTGGTCCGGTACCGAAAACCAGGAGGAATCACCATGAAAAAAATGGATACAGAATTTGCGTTATCAGCAGTACCGGCATCGCATCGCAGCGGATTTGGAAAAATGCTCGTCGTTATGCTTGGGTTAACGTTTTTCTCAGCGAGCATGTGGTCAGGGGGCGAACTTGGCCAAGGGTTAACGTTTATGCAATTTATGGGAATTGTGCTTATCGGAAATTTAATATTAGGCGCATATACGGGAGCACTTGCTTATATGGCATCCAAGACAGGGCTGTCGACGCATCTGCTTGCTCGTTATGCTTTTGGTGAAAAAGGGTCTTACTTATCATCCTTTATGCTTGCTTTTACACAAATTGGGTGGTTCGGTGTAGGAACAGCAATGTTTGCTGTGCCGGTAGCCAAGATGACAGACATCAATGTGTATGTACTGATTGCGATTGCAGGGGTGCTCATGACATTTACAGCTTTTTTCGGAATGAAAGCACTGGCAATCATCAGTTTTGTAGCCGTACCGCTGATCACTGTTCTAGGCAGTGTTTCAGTTTTTAAGGCAACTGAAACACTCGGCGGCATGGAAGGTCTGATGGGATATGAACCAACTGAGGCAATCGGATTGGCTGCGGCGCTTACGATTTGTATCGGGTCGTTTATCAGTGCCGGTACATTAACACCAGACTTCACACGCTTTGCCCGGAAAAAGCGTTCAGCTGTTATCGCAACTGTTGGCGCATTCTTCATCGGGAACACGCTGATGTTTTTGTTCGGGGCTGTCGGTTCGATTGCAACTGGGTTTGCTGACATTTCAGAAGTGATGTTCACGCAAAAATTAATTTTACCTGCTATTATTGTTCTTGGACTGAACATCTGGACCACAAATGACAACGCCCTGTATGCATCCGGACTCGGCTTGTCCAACATTACAAAAATTTCAAAGCATAAGGTTGTTATTTTCAACGGCATTATTGGTACAATTGCTGCTATGTGGCTGTACAACAACTTTGTAGGGTTCTTAACAGTCCTGGGTTCAGCATTGCCGCCTATTGGTGCGATCATTCTTGCTGACTTCTTCATTTTAAACCGTGGAAGTTACCGAGCATTCAGTGATATGCGTTTCAAAGCGGTTAATTGGATTGCACTTGTTGCATGGGGAGCAGGGATTGCATCTGCATTATTCCTGCCAGGTATTCCGACAATTAATGCATTGTTGGGCGCAGGCGCTGTCCACGTAGGTGTTACGAAACTCGTTGCTGTTCTCAGCACGAAAGAATTTGCTTTAACTCAAACAGAAAAGGTGAGTCAATAAATGAAAATCATGAATGCTGCTTTACGCGGAAAAACTGGGTTATGGAACATTGAAACTGAAAATGGGAAAATCACAGCAATAAAAGAAGCTGACAGTCAAACGGTTGATGGTGAAAATGTGCTTGATGTAAAGGGTTCTTTGGTACTGGCCCCCTTCATTGAGCCTCATATTCATCTTGATACAACGCTGACAGCAGGGGAGCCTAAATGGAACCAGAGCGGCACATTATTCGAAGGCATTGAACGGTGGGGTGAACGAAAAGCATCACTCACACATGAAGATGTGAAACTGCGCGCAAAAAAAGCTCTCACTTGGCAAATCGCGCAGGGCATCCAGCACGTCCGGACTCATGTTGATGTAACAGATCCAAAGCTCACAGCGTTGAGGGCCATGCTTGAGGTTAAACAAGAAGTCGCACCGTATTTGGACTTACAGATCGTTGCTTTTCCGCAAGAAGGTATTTTATCGTATCCAAATGGGAAAGAACTTCTGGAGGAGGCTTTGAAACTTGGAGCCGATGTGGTCGGAGGCATCCCGCATTTTGAATTCACCCGCGAATATGGTGTCAAGTCGATGGAAATTGCATTTGACCTTGCAGAGAAATATGACAAGTTGATTGATATTCATTGTGACGAGATAGATGATGAGCAATCCCGATTTGTTGAAATTGTGGCAAAGGAAGCATTTGAACGCGGACTCGGCTCAAAAGTGACTGCCAGCCATACAACCGCTATGGGGTCATACAATGATGCCTATACTTACAAATTGTTTCGTTTGCTGGGGATGTCTGAAATTAACTTTGTGGCAAACCCGTTGGTCAACATCCACTTGCAGGGTCGGTTTGACACCTATCCGAAACGGCGCGGTCTGACGCGTGTAAAGGAGTTGCTTGAAGCAGGCATGAACGTAAGCTTTGGACATGATGACATCTTTGACCCATGGTATCCACTTGGCACAGGCAACATGCTTCAAGTTCTTCACATGGGAATTCATGCATCTCAATTAATGGGTTACGAACAAATCGTTAATTCAATTGATCTAATTACTTCCAACAGCGCCAAAACAATGCATATTGAAGACGAATATGGAATTGAAACAGGGAAGCCTGCTAACATGATTGTGCTGAATGCGGAAAATGAGTATGAAGCCATCAGAAAGCAAGCAATCGTTACCCATTCAATTCGGGAAGGTACCATCATTGCAGAAACAAAGCCAGCTCAAACAACAGTGACACTTGAAACTGAAGAAAAAATCGATTTCTCAAGATAAAAAGAAATAATAACCCACACAAAAGAGGACAGGCAAACCGCCGTCCTCTTTTTTACATACTCAAAAAGACACCTGATATCATTAATTAAGACGTAATTTAAGTAAACTGCGAAGTAACTAGGCAGAATTTATGACTGCTTCATGCGGCCGCTCGGGGGAAACACTGCGCTTTGATACGCTCCCATTAGAGTAGACAGTTAAAGAATAAAAAACAACTACTCTAAGGGAGGCATACATCTTGGGACATCCACATTATTCTGCCGAGTTCAAGTGGAAGGTTGTACAAGAATATAAAAAAGAGGGGCGCATCTTGGCCAAGATGACCCGCAAATATGGAGTACATCGAAATAGTGTTAAAAGATGGACTGAAATTGTAGATAAAGAGGGAAAAGCCGGGCTCAAGCATCGCCCCCATGAGAAAGCTTATTCTAAAAAGATAAAGCAGGCAGCTATTGATGACTATCGCTCCGGGGGCTATTCTCTGCGAGAAATAACGAAGAAATACAACATTTCAAGTCCATCGGTTTTAAGAAAGTGGTTAAAAGATTACAATCGTCATAGAGACTTATTAGAGCGTTTAAGGGAGGAAAAGGTTTCTATGGCGACAAAAGGACGAAAAACCACTAAAAACGAGCGTTTGCAAATTGTTGAAGAGGTACTTAAAAACAACAGGGATTATAACCTTATAGCGACCACCTTTGGGGTGTCGTATCAACAAGTATATAGATGGGTTCAAGAGTTTGAAAAAGGTGGATTCGATGCTCTTGAAGATCGTCGTGGTAAACCAAAACCTGAGACGGCGTTAACGACCGAAGAGAAACTGAAGCGTCAATTACGAGACAAAGAAAAGGAAAATGAACGCCTGCAGGCGAGGGTTGATTTCTTAAAAAAGTCGAGGAGCTTGGAAAGGGGAGATTCGCAACAATAACGCGTGTGCGGCATGAAAAGGATTATCGTGCCATTGAATGCCTAAAAGGGAACTATTCGATTGAATTATTGTGTGAAGTTGCGGGTGTCGGTAGGAGTGCTTATTATAAATGGCGAAACCGAGAAGACACGCCTGAAGACACTTTTAACAAAGAGCTGTTGGAAGAGATTCAGGAGCTCTATCAAGAACACGATAAAACACTCGGCTACCGGCGCATGGCGCTATTCATAAATCGAAGACATGAAGAGAATAGAGGAGATCGGGTAGTCAATGAAAAACGCATTTACCGTTTAATGGGTTTTCTGGATATCGAAGCCGTTATACGGCGAAAAAGAAAAGTGTATACGCCTTCGACAGCTGCGCATACGGCTGAGAACCTCTTAGATCGTGATTTTACCGCCTCCAAGCCAAATGAAAAGTGGTTAACAGATGTAACGGAGTTTAAGTATGGTGAAGATAAAAAAGCCTATTTAAGTGCTATTCTCGACTTGTATGATAACCGTATTGTTCGATACACCGTCACCCGAGCTAACAATAATGAATTGGCATTTGACACCATCAATAGAGCAATCGAAAGCTTGGATGATCAAGAACGCCCTTTATTGCATACTGACAGGGGTGTGCAGTACACATCTTACGGCTATAAGCGCATCCTAGAAAAAGCGGAACTGCGTCATAGTATGTCACGACCAGGCAAATGTATTGATAATGGGCCAATGGAAGGTTTCTGGGGCACAATAAAATCTGAAAAGTATTACCTTCAAGCATGGAGAAACGCCTCATTCAATGACCTTTCTAAAGCTATCGATAAATATATTCATTACTATAATAACGAACGTTTTCAATTAGCACTAGGTGGGCTAACACCTTTCGAGAAAACCAAAGTGTTTTCCCACCTGAACTGATACAATTTTATTTTTACGCTGTCTACTTGACAGGGTGCGGTCCACTTTCCGCGGGCGCTGCTGAGCCTCGGGCCCACAGGATGTGGGTCATGACGGCGTTGCGACAGGACGTCGCGGTTTTAGCCTTCCTTCCCCTATATCGCGCTTGCGGGGTTTCACCGAGGCTTGTCCTCCTGCTGGAGTCTCCGTGTTTCCCCCGAGCTTGGTTAGATAAATGCCCCAGATGAATATATGTGTAGAACCGTCCAAGCCGGTTCATAACATAAAGTGATTGGAGCGGAGGGAAGTCGATTCCTGCGGGAACAGCACGAGTCCGAAGACCCCGCAACGGAAATCACTTTATGTTAATTGAATGCTTGGACGGTGCTGTTCAAAAAACAAGTAAGAACGTAAATACTTCTTCAGCAGTTAGTATTAGGTCCACTTATGCATATTAAATCCGATTTATGTGCAACCACGGCTTACTTATATGCATTTATTTCCATTTATGAATGATTTCAGTTCCTATATGCGCTTCAACCTTTCCGCCCAATAAAGCAAGAAGATGAACACCACTCACCTAGCTCGGGGAAAACGCGGAGACTCCAGCAGGAACAAAAGCCTGGATGAGACCCCGGAGCGCGCAGCGCGAGGAGGCTCATCAGCGCCCACAGGACGCGGAGTGTTTTCCCCGAGCGGTTGCCAGGGGCAGTCATTTCAGGCTTTCTTTGGTTCGTAGTTTGTGTCTACTGTTCATTTGAGCAATTTGTGATTACCGTACTAATGAGCGGGAAAGCCCATTCCTTCAGGTGTGGGATGAGAGCGAATATATTAAGACATGATCTTAAAAATAAAAGGTTCAAAACAATTAAAACAAAACTGGAACATATGTTCTTGATTTGATATAATACAGTTGAGGAGGTGAAATGGTGCCAACAATTTCTCTGAAAGTAGAATTGCTAAAGCCGACAATAGAAAAACAAAATGTGTATCAAACAATGACACAAACAAACACGGATTTCGCTAATTGGCTTTTAACTTATGACGATCTAAACAAAGCGACATCCAAAGTTTTCAAGCTGTTCTCATCCAACAAACAACTGCCCTCAGCAGTTGTTAATCAAACGATTCGGGACGTGAAAAGTCAAAAGAGACACCAAAAAGCGAAAAAATATAAACGGCTCTGGTGTGCTTTCAATAACCAAAACGCCAAAATAGAATATGACAGGCTTTATAAAATCAGCTTCCCGACACTTGAAAAACGTATCGGCGTGCCTTTGGTCGTCCGACCGTTTCAGCAAAAATGGCTCGATAAGATTTTAAACGGTGAAGCCAAACAAGGTACGGTTGACCTTTTTAAAAAGAGAGGACGCTGGTTTGTGACAATTGCCATTTCCTATGACGTAGAAAAAACGACCAATGAGAAGGTATTGGGTATTGACCTTGGGTTGAAAAACATCGCCACATGCAGTGTCGGCACGAAAAGTTTATTTTTTAAAGGCAATCAAATAGCCTTCAAAAGAAGAAGATTTTCTTCAAGAAGACGCAAGCTGGGCAAGCTGAAAAAACTTCAAGCTATCAAAAAATCAAAAGATAAAGAGTCCCTTTGGATGAGAGAAATGAATCATACCATATCCCGTCGAATCATACGGTTTGCCAGGTCCAACGGTGTTGGAATGATCAGAATGGAAGATTTGACAGGTATTCGCATGGCTAAATCAAAAAAAGAAGCAGGCAGAAACCTAAACAATTGGAGTTTCCATCAGCTTCAGACATTCATTCAGTATAAAGCAGAAATGGCAGGCATCACGGTTGAATATGTCGTGCCAAATTATACATCGCAAACATGTAAATGCGGAAATTGTGACAAGAAAAACCGCAATGGTTTGAGGTTCAAATGTAAAAAGTGCAGCTATAAAAACCACGCGGATTTAAATGCAAGCATCAATATCGCAAAAGCCCTGTCAGGCATCTCCAAACATAAACAAGTTATATAACTCGTGTACCGGTAACAGGTATACCGCCAATTGCGGTACAATTCATAACGCAGTTGGACGGGGCCATGGCAGCCCCCTTAACTTGAGGCTAGTTCAAAACCGAAAGGGACTGCGAACGTCTTAGCACTCGAGAATCCCACTGCTTTAGCTGTGGGAGTGTCAAAGTATTCTTCATGGATCGTTCTGGTGTTTATTAAAGGTAAGGGTCATTTAAAAATCGAGTTGGGTAAGAATGCTGATACGAGCCAGTTAGGTGCGTCTACTATTTCATTTATGCGTAAATCAACTGCAACACTGCAGAGCATATACGCCTCTTCATCTGTCACGCGATAGGTATCCACAATATGTTCAATCATATATCGAATCGCGTTCTGAGAAGCGGCATAGAGATCAGGACCATGGCCAGTTGTGACGTAATAGCCTTGACTGTCTGCTTCTGGTGTGGGCGGACCTGGAATTTCATAGCGCGGTTCTGCAATGGATTTTCCTTTATGCAGTTTAAAACGAATGGTGGTTTCCATAGATGCTTCAATGGCAGTGCCGCATACTTCACCATCGCCTTGAGCAGCATGGGTATCTCCAATGGAAAACAAAGCTCCTCCTACCCAGACAGGCAAATAAAGCTTTGTCCCTCGGGTTAAATGACGAATATCCATATTCCCACCATTCTGCCGCGGAGGAACAACACTGAAATTGCCTTCCTCAGGCAGGGCTACGCCTATCGTACCTGGAAAAGGCTTAATGGCAAGATTGATGCCGGGTAAAAATTCTGCAGTGTTTCGGCTAGCCAAATCAAAAGTTTTAATCGCAGGCTTTTGGAAGTCATCTGCAAGCAGTCCGAATCCAGGAATAATTGCTGTCCAACCCCAGTCAAGCTGCTTGAAGTCGAGCATTTCAATTTCAAGTGTATCACCTGGTTGTGCCCCTTTTACATATACCGGCCCGGCCACAGGATTGACTTTACCAAAATCAATATTTGCGACATCTTCGGCTGTTGATCGACGGTTAAACTGTCCACCGGAAGATTCGGTAATTTCGTAAGTGACGGTTTGGCCGGAATCAACCTCGGCAATTGGCTTGAAGTCTTTGTCCCATCCATAATGTTTATGAGAATTAAAGTCGTGAATGGTCATGTGCATATGGTTATGACTGTGAATTGACAAATACAACACACTCCTTAGGATAATATTAATCTAGTGAAGGATTCTTTTTCTTAATTGCAAAATAGATAGCAACAATACAGCCCACCGCGACCCAAGCCAATCCGAGCATCTTCGCTTGCGTGGCAAGGTTAATCCAGACGTACGCAATAATGATAAACCCAATTAAAGGTAATACCATGTGAGCAAAATAGTTACGGCTGCCATTCTTCAGCACATAGTGAACAAAAACACTTACATGTAAGAACATGAATGCTGTAAGTGCACCAAAGTTGATGAATGACGTTAATATACCAATATCTCCCATGAAAATCAAACCAATCACTACTGAAATCACAGCAACAACAAGAATACTTGCATATGGTGTTTTATGCTTAGGGTGCACCTTAGATAAAAACTTGGGTAGTTTTCGATCGCGCCCCATGCTGAACAGTACACGAGAAATGGCTACTTGAGCAACGAGGGCGTCCGCTATTCCCCATGCAAGCGCAGTTGCAATGGCGGTGAGAACACCAAGCCATTCACCGCCCGCAATAGTGGCTGTTTCATAGAATGCGGTTCCAATATCTTCAAAACTATTAAAATCTGGATAAATGAGGGCCGCAACCCAAGTTTGTACCATGAAAAGCACACCAACGATCAATAAAGAATAAACCGTTGCCTTTCCTATGGCTTTTGGTCCCCCAGCAGACTCCTCGGATAATGTTGATATCGCATCAAATCCAAGAAAACTGAGAACAGCGATTGATACAGCGCCCATAACGACACTCATACTGAATGTGTCAGGGTTGTATAATGGGTCAAATGAGAACGTAGCTCCATTAACACCAGTTGCAATTGCATGTATTCCTACCACAAGGAAAATAATCAAAACCATTAATTCAAACACAAGAAAGATCATATTTGTTCGGGCTGTAAATTTAATTCCGAAGTAGTTAATAACCGTGTTAATTAGTATGAAAAAAATAAGCCAGAACCATCCTGGAACAGCTGGCCACATTCCTGTCAGGGCTGTGGCACTTACAACATAAAGCAATGCAGGAACTAAAATATAATCCAGAAGAATTGCCCAACCAGCAATGAAGCCTACATACTGATTAATGCCACGGCCAGCATATGAATAGACCGAACCAGCCATTGGAAACGCTTCTGACATTCTGGCATAACTCCAAGCAGTGAAAATCATTCCTACCATTCCAATGAGGTAGGCGAGAGCAACCATACCGTGGGCTTCCACCATAACTTCACCGTAGATGCCGAATGGGGCAATGGGCACCATGAAAATAAGACCGTACACCAGCAGATCGCGAAATGACAACGTGCGGTGAAGCTCTTGCTGATAACCAAATTGTTCAAGCTTTTTACTCAAAATAAGACCCTCCCTTGGAATAATGAATTATGTCTAAGTGACAGGCCAACAGTTATAGTAATTCATATGAAGGAGGAACAAAAAAATGATTAAAGCTTTTAAAAGCGTTCATTACATAAAAAAAGCGAACAGTTATTGTTAACTGTCCGCTTTCTTACCACTTATTAGAGGGGTATTAATCATTTTCTGGTGAAAATTTCCGTTCGCCAAGTTCTTTTTCATAAAGGAAAAGAGCATTTTGGTCTTCGCTGATGCGGTTTAAGTAGTCAATATGCGTCTCGAACATCGCTTCTTCTTCAACTTGTTCATCCAAGAACCAGTTTAAGAAGGAGATGGTAGCGTGTTCTTTTTCTGCCCAAGCTAAGTCTGTTAAATCATAGAAGTTTTTCGTGACGCCTTTTTCCTGTTTTAAGGACGTTTCAAACGTATCTAATATCGAATTGAAGTCTGTCTTTGGGCTTTTTGTCCCGACGATTTTAACTTGAATGCCACGATCATTTAAATAGTCATATAGCTTCATAGCGTGAAAACGTTCTTCTTCAGCCTGTTGAAGATAGAAGTTGGCAAATCCAGAATAGCTATGATGTTCGCAATAAGCTGCCATGGCCAGGTATGCTTGTGCGGCATCGAGTTCATTGTTGACTTGATCGTTGAGTGCGTTCCCTAATTTTTCGCTAATCACATTAACATCCCCTTTATGAAAATTTGTTTCCAGCTTCAGTATAACTGATAAAAGGAAGGAATTCAGTATATAAGACCAATCAAAAGGCGGACCACCATAAATGACGATCCGCTTCATAATTTAAACGACTTTAAATTGATGCATTATAAATGGAAAGAACAGCCTTTTCTAGTTCAGCGTTAAATGCTTCATCAGACTGGTCCGCGTTCAGGTCCTGGCTCAATGCTCTTGAAAAGCTGGCAATCAGGCCATCATTCTTTTTGAGCATTTCATTCGCTTCGTCACGGCTGTAGCCGCCTGATAGCGCGACAACTCGCACAACATTTGGGTGGTCGATAAGTGTTTTATAAAGATTTGCTTTTGATGGAATGGTTAACTTCAGCATAACAAGCTGATCCTCTTTTAACGTATTCAGATGCTTGAGAATCTCATCTCTAAGCATTTCTTCAATCGATTCTTTGAGATCACTATTAATGTCCACTTCTGGTTCAATGATCGGTACGAGTCCAGCTTCAATGATTTGTTTGCCGACGTCAAATTGCTGATCCACGACATCTTTTATGCCATCTTTGTTAGGTTCCTTAATGACCGACCGCATTTTCGTGCCAAACATATTGCGTTCATTGGCACGTTTCAGAAGATCATCAAGACCAGGGTTCGGTTTCATGAGCTGAACCCCTTTTTCTTCATCAGCAAGACCTTTGTCCACTTTGATGAAAGGAACAATGCCTTTCTCATCCCAAAGGTAGTCTCCTGTGTATTTACCTTCAATCTTACTATCCATCGTTTGTTCAAATAAAATAGCTCCGAGGATGTGGTCTGGATTGAATGCAGGGGAGGTGATGATTCGTGTTCGCATCTCGTGGACAAGATCAAACATTTCATCTTCACTTGAATAAGAACTTTCCGGAACACCATATGCGGCGAGTGCTTTCGGTGTACTGCCACCGCTTTGGTCCAACGCTGCTATAAATCCATTTCCATTTTTAATTTTGTCAAATTGTTTTTGCTCCATGATCTCACTCCTTATTGATATTCAATCATCTTTTATTATCCCTAAGTACGTGCTGCATATTATATTGTATCATTAATGGGCTGGTTGTTCATAATCTACGCATTAAAAAGCCGTAAATGCGTGAAAACGAATAAAATAAACATGCTGGCTTTCAATAGTTGCCAGCATGTTTATAAGTAATGTTATTTCCAATAATTATTAGCTGCAGCTACAGTTTGGAAATGAACGGCAATAACCTGTGAGGCCATTGTAAGACTGTCGGCATTGTCTGCATATACAGGACGAAGTTTTTATCGGGTTTCAGCTGAAGGCTGGGTGTACCCCACGCCTTTTCGAGCTAGTTTAATGGCAAGTTCAAAACCTTCCTGTGGCGTCTCGGTTAATAAGCTAGGCAACCATTCAGACATTAAAGCATCTCTCTTCATCTTTCCTTTCAATATAAAATAATTTCATAATATATTCAATGATTTGAACTGGCTTTTTAATAAAAGGAAGATTTATGGTATAATCTGGAATGAATGATCATTCATTCTAAAAATGAGGGAGATGTTTGATTTGAAGGGAGAAGTGGTTATTATCACTGGAGGTTCCAGTGGTATGGGGAAGGCGATGGCGAAGCGGTGTGCTGAAGAAGGCGCGAATGTTGTGATTACTGGCCGCAATCACGAAAAGCTTCAGGAAGCCAAAGCTGAAATGGATGAGGTTGCCATTGGAGAAGTTGCAATCGTACAAATGGATGTGCGCCGTTCAGATGATGTTGACCGCATGGTACAAACGGCAGTCGAGAAGTTTGGCACAATTGACCATCTGGTGAATAATGCAGCAGGCAATTTTGTCGTTGCGGCTGAAGATCTTTCTGTGAATGGATGGAATTCTGTCATTGATATTGTGCTGAACGGTACATTTTATTGCAGTAGAGCTGTCGCTAATTACTGGATTAAAGAACAAAAGCAAGGTCATATTCTAAATATGGTTGCAACTTATGCGTGGGACGCCGGTGCGGGTGTTGTCCATAATGCTGCTGCCAAAGCAGGTGTTCTGAGCATGACCCGAACACTAGCGGTAGAATGGGGAAGTAAATATGGCATTCGTGTTAACGCCATCGCACCTGGACCGATTGAACGGACAGGCGGTGCCGAAAAACTTGCTCTTTCAGAAGAAATGGCCGAACGTACGCGTCTCTCTGTGCCATTAAAACGTTATGGCACACCTGAAGAAATAGCCGGCTTGGCCCATTTTCTAATGTCAAAAGACGCTGCCTATATCAATGGGGAAGTTGTCACAATGGACGGCGGACAATGGCTCAACCAATTTCCGTTTTAAATGGAGGAAGAACCATCGTCTATATAGGCGATGGTTCTCGTTTTGCATACTAAATTCATATTATGGTTTGCGGCAGAAAATGGTTTGCTGAGTTGTTTGTTCATTCATCTGAAAATATAAAATATCCCAGCCACGAAAGATTTCGAGCAACTCATTCGGCTTGAGCAAGAATTTTTCATTAATGGGCGTTTGTGAGGACTCATCATGCGTCTTATAATACGTTTCAAAAAATAAATATCCACCTGATTTAAGGCTCATTGTCATAAAAGGGAAGAGGGACCGATCGAGGTAATATGTTGATATAACCAGATCGTAGTTGTTCTCTCTGGAAGGAAGCGCATTTATGTTTTCCAAATCAGTTATGATTGGATACACAGACAAATTTTGTTGGGATTTTAGCAGTTGCATATGACGAACAGCAACGTCAGATAGATCCCACGCTTCAACCTCATACCCTAATCCAGTTAAAAATGTACTGTTAGCTCCCAATCCTGCTGCCAAATCAAGTGCAGTCCCGCCGGTTAAATAATCCTTCCAACTGACAAGCCGCTCGTTCGGGGACAACTTGGTGCCATCCTTCAGTATCTCTTCATGCTTTACATTCCATTTATCACGTGCGTTCAAAAATCATCACCCTGTTCCATTATCAGTAAAACAATATTTTTTAGCAACTTTTTAGTTAAAAGACTCGTCTATGAGACCGGATTACCAATTGTATTTCATTTCTAAAATGATACGATAGAATAAGAACAAAGACTTCCAAATAGAGAAGAGAGGGTTATAACGTGACTCATAATAGAATACTGGCAATTAGTGATATACATGGTGCACTTGACATGTTTGAGGTCCTTTTGGAGAAGGTGTCCTATGACCCTGCTCAGGATCAGTTGATTTTATTGGGAGATTATGTAGATCGCGGCCCTAATGCGTGTGGTGTTATCAATAAAGTTATGTCGTTGAAAGAGGAAGGGGCCATTGTTCTCAGGGGGAACCATGATGACATGCTTGTCACAACAGTTGAGGAAGAGCCTGGTGCATGGGAAAGGTGGAGCAGAAACGGCGCCAAAGAAACGTTGTTAAGTTATGAACCAGATATGGATCAACTGCATTTACCAGATTCAGAACTGTTTAAAAAACATGTCGCATTCCTTAAGCAGCTTGACTATTACTATGAAACTGACACACATATCTTTGTCCATGCAGGTGTGGTTCCAGGTCTCCCCTTAGAAGAAACAGATCCATTTGATCTTGTATGGATACGCGAGTCTTTCTTTCAGAAATACAAGGGCGATAAAATCGTCGTATTTGGACATACACCAACACCAATCCTTCATCAAAAACAAAACCGATACGATGTGTTCGTAGGCGAAAATAACATCGTTGGCATTGACGGTGGGGCGGTGTATGGAGGCCAGCTTAATTGTTTAGAGTTGCCTGGGAATAAAACATATTCAGTTCGGAATGATGGACGTTAGTAATGGGTTAAAGTGCCTGAACGCATGTTTACGATTCTTCTCGTGTGGAAAATAGAAACATATATAACCCCACACACTGGGAAGGCGGAACACATTATGCAAAAACATCTTAAACATGTCATCATCGGCGTTGCTGGCGGTGTAGTCCTGGCGCTCTTTCTACAAGTGATTCATTGGATAACCGGCAGTAACGCATATATATTATTATATAATGTGGATTACATCCCTATATTGAAGGAGACGGATAATGAGGTACTTGTAGGAATCCTCTTTCATTTCGTGTTTTGCATTGCAAGTGTTGCGCTGCTCTACCCGATTTTGAATTATGTTTCTCTTGAAGACAGCCTATGGGCCTATGTTTTTATTTATACTGGAGGCAGTGGTCTTCTGTATTCTTTAACAGGCTTAACCGAACGCCCCCACAACTGGGAGACATGACAGCTTGGTTTTATTGGACGCTGGCTCACTTCATTTACAGTTTAATTGTTGGCTGGCTTGTGATTCATTGGAAAAACAAACCTTCTAAGCAAAAAGAAGCGCCTTCTGAGGAACATATTTCGCTTTGATAATTACGGGTTTTAGAATCTGTATGGCGGGAAAACTTAAATTACAAGGACAACCATTCGAAAAAGGAGTTTTGTCAGATGAATACGTACACAGTTGTGCCAAATGTAGATGCAACCGCTTGGATTGTAAAGCTTGAGGATGTTGCGCCAGAAAAAGAATATGAATCTGAAGATAAAGCTGTTGCTGCAGCAGAAGAAATGGCTCAGGCCAATAGTCCAAGTATGGTTCAAATTTTGGACAAGTACCATAAAGTTACAGATGAAAAAAGGTTTTAAATCCACTTAAAAAAGTGAAGGTTCAAATCTATGGACCTTCACTTTTTTGTTTTTTGCTTATGAGTGACCAAGGCGTTTCCGCTTTTGTTCTTGTAAAGCACACCCCTATCCAGAGTACATATATTGTATAAAAGCTTAATGGGGAGGGAACGTCTTGTACGGATCAAACTATCCGAATTATGGCTGTAACATATTTAATCATTCCCCTTTTTGGAGAATTCCTTACCCTGAGGTCGATACCCAATATTTTCAGCAGGCGGCATTAACATTTCAAGCACTTATGGAAGACGCCAGTCAATTAACAAATGCATTGGCTGATAATACAAATTTAGCACATGACATTATGGCAAACGCCCAAGAAAATAATTTACAACGCGTTGAAGAATTGGTTCAATCAACTGGGGTTAAAGGAAAGGTTGACGTGCGGTATAATCCGGATGGCATTCATTTTGAAATGTCCTCACACGTTTCAGGTGTTGATTGCTGCAAGCCTAATATGGCGATTAATTGGCGTTGACCACATTAAATCAAAACAGGCACTTTAAATAGAAAAGTGCCTGTTTGTTGTTAACTCATTTTTTCAAGAATGCTGTTTGGAGCAATCACGCTCTGTAACTGATAAATCGGGATCGGGAACATGGGGGCACCCACATAATGGGGGGTTATTTCCAATGGCTGGTAAAATACGACAAGTGTTTGATCTGCAATATAATAAGATTGGTTACGTTTAACACTCGGGTAAGTGTCTAGGAGGGTAATATCACGTTCTTTGATTTGTTTTTGAATAAGAGAAGATATGAGTCGTTTATAATCACTTCCCCGTGCAAATAAGTCATGGAACGAAATAATCTCTCCTGTTGTCGTATCAAAAGTCAGTGCTTGTAATACTGTAAGCCCGTTAGCGTGCTGAGGGGCAATGGCATAGTTGGTCAAAACCAGACTCAGTATGTTGCGTTCGTTTGTTTTAATTTCAAATGTGCCGGTCATCTCAGCAAATTGCTGAACTTGCTGCTGATGATACTGGGTTTGAATAAGGTTCATAACATTGTGGTAGATGCTCTCATTAATTGCATTCTGAACAGGAGCATTTTGCAAACCACTGATGTACGGAACATATACGGTCAAGCCCGGCTGGGACATAACCCGTGCCTGAACAACTGCAGGTAAAGCTGGTGAAGTCATTAGAATCATCCTTTTTAATCGTTTGGAATTATCCTATGCATCACCGATGAAAATGTCCTGCAACCTCGAAGCTTAAAACCTCCGCTCAAATGTCCCTTGCTCCATAACGCCTTTTCGGGCATATACCATCAAAACAACGGCAACAATGCTTTCAGCCACGGGCAGTGATAGCCAAATCCCATTAATTCCAAAGAAATAGGGCAGAATTAACAACATGAGAATTAACAGTATAAACCCCCTGAATACTGTAATCCCAACAGATGGTTTGATATATCCAATGGACTGGTAATAGGTCATATAAATGAAATTGATCCCCATAAATACATAGCCAAGAAAGAACAAATGGATGCCGGTTGCAGCCATATCAGCAATAGTATCAGAAGCCACACCAAAAATGGAAACAAGAAAATCAGCTCCGAAAAACCCAATCAGAATAAAGAGGGCACCCAGAGACAGAACCGTCAATTCAGAAATCCGAATGGTGGACTTGATCATCTCTGGTTTTCTGGCGCCGTAATAGTAGCTGATCATGGGCTGTATGGTTGATCCAATTCCGAGAAAGGCCAAAAACATGAAGGCGTGTAAATAATTGATGACTGAAAAAGCAGCAAGCCCATTTGTGCCGATATAATAGGCCATGGCCACATTGTAACCCATCACAAATACACCCATCCCAACTTCCGAAAGAAACCCCGGAAAGCCAATTCTCATAATTGCCCAGGTTGTGCTTTTTTGAAACGAAAGTTTGACCAGCTTGAGACCTGATCCTTTCTTGAAAAAATGGATGCAATAGATTAAAAGCCCTATAGCTGTGGCGATGACGGTTGCAAGTGCCGCACCTTTCACTTCAAGCCCTAGAATAAAAATCATCCAATAGTTCAGGGCAATATTGATGAGAGCTGTTGCCACCAGACCCGTCATGGCGAGCTGTGGATCTCCGTCATTTCTGATAAATATACTGATCACTGCTTCAAGGGCAATAATCAAGGCGGCGTAAAATAAGATGCTCATATAATCAAGAACATATGGCATTGTTTCTGCATTAGCCCCGAACAAAGAAGCTAACGGCTCGATAAACAAAATGCACAAAACGGATGTTACAATTGTGATTCCAATTGTCAATACCATAGATAACGTAAAGATTTGCTTGGCTTTTTCTTCATTTTCTTCCCCGATCGCAATGGAGTAAAGCGTACCGCCCCAAGCCCAATAAGAAGGGCGAGTGAGATGATAATCGACCAAACCGGCACAGCGATGTTGACACTGGCAAGTGCGACTGATCCAATGCCGTTTCCAACGAAAATTCCATCAATTACAATGTTAACGGACATTAGCATCATACCGATTAAAGTCGGAATAAAATATTGAAAAAAACTTTTAGCTGCGGACTGTGATCCCAGCTTTTCATTAACCATTCCCATAGCCTTCGCCCAATAGCTCATTTATATTTAAATAGTATCAGGTTTAGACAACCCGCCAAGCAAGAGAATCTGACATATATGTATATAGCCTGGGTGCTTTAGGGTATTGTCTTTGAAAGACTGGAAAAAGAATTCTGTTTGACATAAGATAATGGAGGTGTGCATGATGCATACAGAGATTAACAATAATCGCTTGACACTTATTACCGGAGATATTACAAAGCAAAATGCTGATGCTATTGTCAATGCTGCTAACGGGACACTAATGGGCGGTGGTGGTGTTGACGGTGCAATTCATCGGGCGGCGGGCAAACAATTGCTGGAGGCCTGTAAACAAGTCCGTGAAAAGGAATTAAACGGTGAAAAACTGGCAACAGGACAGGAGGTTATGACGAAAGGATTTGAATTGCCGGCTGACTGGGTCATTCATACCGTTGGGCCTGTATGGAGTGGAAATTTACAATCAAAAAAAGAGCAGCTGGCAAACTGTTACCAAAATGCATTGAAAATCGCGCAAGCTAAAAATCTCTCAAGTATTGCTTTTCCATCTATATCAACAGGGGTCTATCGATTTCCCATAGACCTTGCAGCTCAAATTGCCCTCGAAACGATTATTTCTTTTTTAAAAGATCACCAGTTTGGGGAAGTTGTAATGGTGCTATTTTCTGAAGGGGACTATACCACATATCAACAGGCTTTAAATGATCAAATGAACACGTAGATGTATCGTATTTAGAATTTAAACAGAAAGGAAGGGTGGTCATGTTTCATATGTTCAGAAACAGTTTAGATGACTTCAAACGAGCATATCCAAAATATCTCTCGTTTGAAGTGATTTATTCGTTTCTGGCGAGTTTGATTTTCACACCATTTTTATCATATTTGTTTAACAAATTGTTTATGATGGTCGGGCGGGGAGAAGCCCTTTTAAACAAAGATATTTATATGGTGGGTCTCAGTTACAAAGGTGTTTTAGGCTTATTTGGGATCAGTTTTTTAGCAGTAGCTGTCTTGTTTGTAGAATTTGGCGTAATTATTATCATCGCAGAAAAAAGTTATTTTAAAGAAGCTGTGACGGTTTCTGAAGCATTTGTGACGGCTATGACCCGAATCCCTAAGCTCATAGGTTTGGGCATATTTCATTTAATCTTTTTACTGCTGCTGGTTATTCCGTTTTTAGATGCCTCTACACTTCCACCGATATTGGATGTAAATATAACGATTCTGATTCGGGATTTGTTCAGAGAATCGTTAACGGCTAAGGTGTTTTATGCAGCAATTATTGCCGGAATTGCCTATGTGTACATGCGTTGGATATACACCTTGCATTTCATATTTATAGAGAATCAATCCATTCGTAAAGCAATTCGCGCAAGCTGGGGTTTGACACGGCATGGCAAGTTCCGACTCGTATTCACATTGATCTTGTGGAATGCCATTATTGTTGTATCAGGTTTTGGGATTGTGAGCTTGATATCGCGGCTTTCAATGATTCTTGACTCCAAAGTGGTCGGCGATTTTATTGGAAACTATCTGTTGACGGCATCCAGTTATATAGCTTTGATCATGTCTCTTTTTTTCATACCGGTTAACATGATTATACTGACACGCTTATTTTACAAGTCTCTTGACGAAATGGGGATGCCTGTTCTTGATCAATTGAATCTGAAAAAGGCCTCGTTCCTGAGACGTTTGGAGGATAGGATTGGCGCACTGATCAAGCGTGGTAAGATCATCTTAATATCCATACTTGTGCTCGTCCTAACTGGTGGGTTTGCCATGAACTATTTCATTAATGATTCCATTGTTTATTTACCGTGGGATGTGGAAGTTGCCGGGCATAAAGGGGATGGGTTCAGCGCACCTGAAAATTCAATTTCAAGCATTAAATCGGGGATTCAAAAAGGGGTTGACGCCGTGGAAATCGACGTCACACTGACAAAAGACAATGTGCTTGTGCTCAGTCACGATCAGGATCTAAGAAGAACTGCGGGTATCCCCGCCGAAATCAAAGATCTCACATATGAAGAGTTGTCTAAAATTGACATAGGGACCCCGTTTGATGAAGCCTTTGCGGGAGAAACCATACCAAAACTTGATGAAGTGCTGTCTTTGACAACAGAGACCAACACGCGCGTGATCATCGATGTAAAAACCAATATCGACGAAGACATTTATGCGAGTGAAATTGTGAGACTCGTAGAAAAGCATGGTGCAGCAGAATTGGCCTCTGTGCAATCGTTCAACCGTCAATTCCTGAAAATGATTCGCAAACAAAATGAAGAGATTGATATCGGACAAATACTTTATCTTTCAGCTGGCAATCTGTCTAACATGGATGTGGATTTTTATACTGTTCGCGAAAGTATGCTGACCAAACGATTCATTAAGCATGCGAAAAGAGAGAACCGAAAGATCTGGGTATGGACTGTTAACTATGAGCGAAACATTAAAGAGGTCCTTTCTTATGATATTGATGGGATTATTACGGATTATCCCGAAAAGGTGCAGCGTATACTGGGAGTCCGGGAAGCTGAAGGTGAAACGGGCATGAGGCGCGATAAACGATAATTCGTTTGCTTGCTAGAGATTATGAAGTTGTTTTATGATAGAAGAGATTGTAAATGGCTAATTAAATTATTATGGAAAGTGTGTATATATATGAAGACATTAGTAATTATATCGCACCCGGATATTTTGGAATCAGGAAGTCAGCAATTTTTGCTCAATGCAGTTCCTAGTGAAGGGGTAACGATACACCATTTAGAAAGCACTTATCCTAGTGGAAAGATTGACGTGCAAAAAGAGCAAGAACTTTTAGATGCCCATGACCGGATTATATTTCAATTTCCTTTTTATTGGTATTCGTCACCTGCTCCGCTAAAACAGTGGCAGGATGACGTCCTGACCAACGGGTATGCTCATGGCAAAGCAGATGGTAGATTGGCTGGTAAAGAATTTGGACTTGTCTTTATGCTTGGCGTGCATGAACGCGAATACCAGGCAGGAGGGAGAGAACTCTTTTCGATCAGCGAACTGACACGGCCGTTCCAGGCGATGGCCCATAAAACCGGAATGACCTATCTACGCCCATTAACTGTGTATCAATTTGCATATATGACGGACGAGGAAAAGATGGATCTTTACATACGTTATCAGCAAAAATTGACCAATGAAAACTCTGAGAGCCTTGCTTCCCGCGAAAGATGGGTTTCTGAGCAGTTGCGTCAATTAAATACAAACGATCTGGAGCCGGGTGCTGAAGATATTTTAAATCATGCCGCAGACTTAATGGAAACAAACCGTACCACAATCGATGAATTACAAGTCGTACTTGATCAGATGTGGTAAGAGTTTACAGACTGAAGACGGATAAAAGGCAGGCGTTGAAACGTGGAACAAAATGAATGGATTCTAGGAGAACTCGATCGTCTATTTGCAGAGGAAAAGGATTTCAGGCGTTTAGCTTTGATTAAAGCTGCTCGAGAAATTATCGGAGAGCAGGATAAACGCATTTGGCAAATGGAAGGGGAATTGGACGGCACGCTTTGGAGCCCAAAGAAATGGGACGAATAAGAACAAAAGCGGAAACGCCTTGCTCACCCCGAAAATCATAAGCAATAACGCGTAGTGGAGATTTTTGCCACGAAGCGTTATTGCTTATGACTCGAGGGGTAGGCGTTGGAGCTGGACGATACAAAAGCGGAAGCGCCTTGCTCACCCCGAAAATCATAAGCAAGAACGCGTAGTGGCGATCTTTGGCACGAAGCGTTATTGCTTATGACTCGAGGGGTAGGCGTTGGAGCTGGACGATACAAAAGCGGAAGCGCCTTGCTCACCCCCGAAAATCATAAGCAAGAACGCGTAGTGGCGATCTTTGGCACGAAGCGTTATTGCTTATGACTCGAGGGGGTAGGCGTTGGAGCTGGACATGGCCTTTGATAATGTTTATTAACAGCTCGGATATTTTTAAATTTCCTAAACAAGAATGAAGAGAGCTTCCGTTTGAAAGAAGCTCTTTTTGTCTAAACTTTTTTCATTGTGATCCACCCAGAAACAAACAAACCAGCACCAAGAATGAGTGTTCCCCAGTGCGGAAAATGAAATTCTGGACCAATATCGGGTGTAAAATAGATAATCAGCATAAACAATCCGATAGAGAACACCCCATACAGCCATAAAATGAAAAACTCGAGTTTTTTACCGATATTCTTAAAAGTGCTCCAACGCAAATATTGAATCAATATATACGTCAGGAAAAAAGCAGCGGGTATGGAGATCAGGGTTTTGATTGTAAACCCTCCGAGGTGTATCGTTTCATGTGCTGCTCCTTTTGAAAAGATATGATACATCACAATATTGATCAGGCCTGTAAGCATTGCCCCGGATCCAAGGAAATACAATATCCCCATTAGAAAGTATTTTACGAAGTTCTTGGGCATTTTTTGCGGGAGAGCACCGATGATATCATCAGCATACCCCTTGGGGTCATCACCGAAGACATCATGGGCTGTTTTGCCTCCTGCTTGCGCTTCAAGTAGATGCTCAAGCAGTTCTGAAAGAATCTCTTCGGTAGCAATATCTGATTTACTGAATGACAATCTGATATATACAAGCATATCCTCGTAGTACTGCAAGTTTTCCGGCGTAAGTTCTTTCCTTTTCTCATTGTTCTCTTTAATTAATTCTTTTTCCGTTGTCATATTTGATCCTCCCCCTGTAATAATTGGTCGACTGGCTGTTTGACACTCTCCCAATGGATCTTAAAAGCTTCAAGTGCTTCAGACCCTTTGTCAGTGAGGTTGTAATATTTGCGGTTGGGGCCGCTTGGTGAAGGCTGCAAGCTTCCTGTAATTAATTCCTCTTTTTGCATGCGCAGCAAAACAGGATAAATGGATCCTTCACTGACAGATAACCCGTAATCCTGAAGTTTCATCGATAACTCATATCCATACACAGTTTGCCGGGCAATAATTGCCAGAATACAGCCTTCTAAAATTCCTTTTAACAACTGGCTTTTAATAGACATTAACCCACCTGCCTTGTATAACAAGATACCAACCAAAAAAGTATTTGCTACCTTGTAATAACATATAGTATAAATGAAACATAACTAACTTGCAATACCAAGTAGCTTTAAACTTTAAAATAAATGTATTTTCGCCTATTCTTAAAACGTTATTAAATTGTAGAGTAAGGAGGAGACACCATGATCATTGGGGACCATACGAAGGATTATCTGCCAGCTATCAAACAGCTACCAGTAAATCGGCCGCTTGAAAAAGATGATTTACTGAATGAAACGTTTCTTCTGTCTAAAGAAAACAATTTGCGTATGTATTATGCGCCTCATAATGAATATCTTAACCAGAATGCACGAATTGTGATTGTTGGCATCACACCCGGCTGGCAGCAGATGAAAAAAGCCTACGAGCAAGTGCTCCAGTGTGTGGATAATGAACAGACAGAGGATGAAGATGTCTTAAAACAAGCAAAATGGGCAGCTCGTTTTTCCGGAAGTATGCGGCGCAATCTTATCAATATGTTAGATGAATGTGGCTTGCCTGATCACCTTGGATTAGCATCTTCCGCAGAGTTATTCTCGAACAAAACGAACCTCTTGCACACCACATCTGTAATTAAATATCCAGTATTTTATAACGGTAAGAATTATACAGGTCATCAGCCGAATTTTAATCAATCTTCAATGCTTCACACATATGTACAAAAAGTATTCCCAACCGAGTTGCAGCTTATAGAAGGGGCGGGTTAATTATACGCTAGGCAAAATTGTCGAGAAGGTTTTAAAGCAATTACAAAACGGTCGTATGCTGCCTGAACATACATATGTATATGGGTTTCCGCATCCATCGGGGGCTAATGGACATCGAAAAAAGCAATTTCTTCAACAAAAAGAAAAGATGAAGTATGTAATTCAGCAGTGGGGAAAAGAGCATAGTTAAAACCCCAGTCCCAAAAAGAAATGGGCTGGGGTTTGATACTTACCTAAACGTTACGGATTTTCATAATTTCATCTGCAACAAATTCTACCTGTGTGCCTACAATGACTTGAATGCTATGCTTGCCGACGATGTTGACACCCGGAACGCCTGTTGCTTTGATGCGTTGCTCGTCAACTGCATCCATGTCTTTGACTTCCAGGCGCAGTCGTGATACACAGTTGTCTACAGAGGTGACGTTTTCGTCGCCGCCAAGACCAGCGTATATTTCAGCGGCCATTTGAGAAAAGTCATTCTTGCCACTCTTTGATCCACCAGTTTTAGGTGGTGTAGCTGCACCTTCAGCATCTGCTACAGCAACATCATCATCTTCAGCGTCTCCTTCATCACGTCCTGGTGTTTTAAAGTTAAACTTCACAATCAGGAAGCGGAACAGGAAGTAATAGATCACTGCAAATGCGAGCCCCTGCAGAATGAGCATATAAGGTTGGTTGGCAATTGGATTGGTAAAGCTTAGGAAATAATCCACAAACCCAGCACTAAAACCAAACCCTGATGTCCACTGGAATAAGGCTGCAATAAACAGTGAAAGTCCTGTAAGCAGCGCGTGTACTACATAAAGAGCAGGTGCCAAGAACATAAATGAGAATTCAAGTGGTTCAGTTACACCTGTAAAGAATGATGCAACAGCTGCAGCAAGCATAAGAGACGCTGCTTGTTTTTTCCGTGTTGACTTAGCAGTATGATACATAGCAAGTGCTGCTGCTGGCAAACCAAACATCATAATCGGGAAGAAACCTGCTTGATAGCGTCCGGTAATACCTTGTGTACCTTCGCCAGCAAGGAACTTTCCAATGTCATTAATGCCGATTGTGTCAAACCAGAATACAGAGTTTAGAGCATGGTGCAGACCTGTCGGAATGAGCAAACGATTTAAGAAACCATATAAACCGGCACCAATTGCACCGAGGTCACTGATAAACGTACCGAATGTAACGAGCCATGAATAAATAATTGGCCATAGGACGAATAAGATAGCGGCAACAACTGCCATTGCAGCAGCTGACATAATGGGGGCAAGTCGTTTACCACTAAAGAACGCCAAGGCATCCGGAAGTCGAACATCACTAAATCTGTTATACATCATGGCAGAAACAATTCCGGAAATAATACCGATAAAGACGTTTTCGTTTTGAAGGAATGCGTCGTTAACAGCTGAGACATCAATTCCTTTTAAAGCTGATACTGTATCTGTGGACATTAAGCTTGAGACAACTAGAAACCCTACAAGTCCACTTAATCCCGCAGCACCATGTTTATCTTTGGAAAGTCCAATCGCTACACCTACAGCAAACAGAATACCAAGGTGGCCGAGAATTGCTGTTCCGGCATTAAGTAGAAATGATCCAATGACATTTCCTTCCCAGAAACCAAGGATCCAGTTTCCTAGACCGGCAAGAATAGCCGCTGCTGGCAGAACTGCAACAGGGAGCATTAATGCACGGCCCAAATTTTGTAAAGCTTTCATCATGTTAATAACCTCCTTTTTTAAATAAGAACAAGGCTGGTGTATTCGGTTTCAATAAGGGTATAAATGATAAAGTTAATTCTGTCTCAACCGCTCAATATGAAGCGTGATATAGCCAAGTTCTTCTTCAGGCAAATAAATGTTATGGTCAAGAGCAATATTTTCAGCAATTGTCTGAGCACATTGGAAGGAAATCTGATATTTCGACTTAATCATCTCCAGCATCTCCGGATCCATGGTGTGGTTATTGTATTGGTTTGTCCGGGTAAGTGCAAAATGGAGATGCATGATAAGCCTTTCATAGGCTATGTCGTTTTCCTCGATTGTTATGCTTAGACATGATTCAATGCTGTCGACCATCTCTCTGACGATGGTGGTCTGTCTTACAGCCTTGCGCACATCACCTCCTTTAAGTTTCATCGTATGGATGTGGAGGGCAATGAATCCTGCTTCGTCGAGAGGCATTTTGACGCCTGTTTTTTCTTCGATGTGTCTGATTGCCCATAGAGCAATGTTAAATTCTTCTTTATATAAAATCTTAATCTCCTGGAGTAGCTTATTATTGACGCGGATGCCTTCTTTTAGTCGCTCAATAGCAAATGAAACGTGGTCTGTCAGCATAATAAGGATGTGTTCATTGATTTTCATACCGAGTTCTTGCTCTGCATGCTTAATAATATCTTCGGCCAGGATCAAATGCTCCTCAGGGATACGTTCGAGCAACTGCTGTAATTTCTCATGCTCTTTTAGCACAAATAATTTTTCTACTGTACTTTGCGGGAGGATGTCGTTTTTGTGTTTATTAAATCCGACACCTGGTCCCATGGCGATTTTCTCTTGATCGTTGTCCATAACAATAACAGCATTATTGTTTAATATTTTTCTGATTTTCATTTTAAACACATCCTTAATGTGTACGTTTAAGATACTCGATCAGGTAATCGTCATAATCACTGTGTCTTTTATTTTAGCGTTTTTTGTTGTTTTAGGTGTAATGTTTCCTTTTAGATCGTTAGTATTTGTAATAACGACTGGTGTTATAATATGTTCAGCATGTTCCTTAATGTATTCCAGATCACATGTGATAACGAGATCTCCCATTTTCACTGTATCCCCAACTTCAACGTGAGTTTTAAACCCTTGTCCTTTTAACCCCACGGTTTCGAGACCGATATGGACAAGTATTTCTACATTGTCAGTTGTGCGGATGCCATAAGCGTGTTTCGTTTCAGGGATTTGAACAATTTCGCCGTCCGCCGGTGCTGTGAAACGCCCGTCTGATGGAATAATGGCGATACCGTCTCCCATCATTTTTTCGGAGAAGACAGGGTCGGGTACCTCAGTAATGGGAATAATTTCGCCGTTAACAGGAGTGTATATATGTCCGGGATGTGATTGAGTTGATTTCTGAAAAAGGTTTTTAAACATGATGAAGCCTCCTGTGAAATGATAGCCAACATTAAAATGACCATTAAAAAAGGCATGGTAAACCACTGACGATGTTATCGTAGTTGATTCACCATGCCTGATCTAGTCAGTTACATGATAGCGTTATTTAATTATCTTGTAATCTTAAATTAACATAGCGTTACAAAGATTGCAAGAGGTAGTAATAAGAATATCACCTACAAGGTCATTCGTGTATAATAGGTCTTATGTATATGGAGTAAAGAGGTAGATGGAATGAACAACAAATTGAAGTACTGCACTGGGTTTTTTGCATCATGTCTAATTGGATGTGGCATCAAAATTTTTCATGATACGTTCTTATTCAAAGTTAATCAAATCAGTTTTAAAACCAATAAGTGGACGAATGGAACCAAAATGAGAGTTGTACAACTAAGTGATTTGCATAATAGAACCTTTGGGAAAAAGAACAACCGGCTGCTCAAAGCAATTAAAGATCAGAATCCAGATGTGGTTGTCATTACTGGGGATTTAATTGATCGCAAAACACGGGGTTTTAGAAATGTTTATCAGCTAATCGATGTCTTGACGGTCATGTGCAAGCATGTCTATTTTGTTTCAGGTAATCATGAATGGGAACATCCGGCAACCCAAATATTTATCCAAGGATTAAAAAGCCGTGGGGTCATGATACTCGACGGAGAATATGCCAAGTTGGGTAAAGAAGGCAACAGTCTACGCCTGATTGGTGCGGGTTATGCTGTTGAAAATGCCGAAGAATATGATTCATATGATCTTTGTTACAGCACAGATGATTTTAATTTAGTGCTGGCTCACATGCCCGATGGCCTGGATATTAGTGAAACATCTGTTGATCTCATGCTCTGTGGCCATACACACGGAGGACAAATCCGATTTCCTTTGATCGGTGCTATGGTAGCTCCGGGCCAAGGTTTGTTTCCACATAGGGCTAAAGGTATTTATCCGCTTGAAAATGGTGGTTATATGTATATCGACAGCGGTCTGGGAACAACTCACATCCCAGTTCGTTTTATGAATCAAAGCCAATTTACGGTAATTGATTTAGAAGGCTGTGATTAAGAACAAAAGCGGAAACGCCTCGGTCACCCCCTGAAAATCATAAACAAGAGCATGTAGTGGGGGTCTTAGCCACGAAACATTATTGCTTATGACTCGAGGGGGGGAGGCGTTGGAGCTGGACGTGGCGTTTGACAATGTTTATTAACAGCTCGGATATTTTATAATTTCCTTAACAACAAAAAAAGGCGCGCTCGCACAGAGCACGCTTTTTTATTATATATTTAACCTCGTCTGCCGCCGCGGCCGCCACGTTTTCCTTCAGTGTTGCGTTTAAGGGATGATAAGTTCTCTTCGCTTGATTTTAAAAACTTTGCCATTTTATCTTCAAAGCTCTCTTTAGGTTTATATGATCCTTTGGAGCGGAAGTTTTGGCTCTGTTTTCTTGGGCGTTCAGGGCGCTCAACGGTTTTCTTGATAGAAAGGGCAATCTTACCTTCTTTTTCACTTAAGACTTTAACTTCGATCTCATCTCCGACCGTCAAGTGATCGTTCACATCTTTAACAAAGCTGTCAGCGACCTCGCTGATATGGACCAAACCTGTTTTTCCATCAGGCAATTCCACAAATGCACCAAAATTGGTAATACCAGTTACTTTTCCTTGTACCTTACTGCCGATTTCTATTGACAAAAAAGTTCCTCCTCAAAAATGTTAGCAACTTATTATAGCAAGGATTTAAATATTTTTCAATCATTGATACCCAAACGTTCTTTTTTAATATTGTCTTCCTAGAGATAGCCGAAATAAAAAAGCAAAGTATAAGTAAACTGCGAACTAAAAAGCATAGTAGGTCAACACCCATCAATGTATATAAGAGCACCGTGATTTGCGCTCCGGGAAGTCCCTTTAACTTTATCACAGCTCCAGTGCGACATCTGTTCAAGAAACCCACTTTCACAGTGTCTTCTAGCCGCGGGCACGGCCTCAGCCTCCTTGCCCCGGCAAGGGGTATGTCGACGTTGCCCGCAAAGGGCGATTTTAGTCGACCCTCCTTAATGTAATCGCTGTGGGGTCTTCGGACTCGTGCTGTTCCCGCAGGAGTCGACTTCCCTCCGCTCCAATCACTCTATGTAATTCAGTGGCTTGGATGGTTCTGCACACGTATTAATCTGGGACATTAACACGCTCTAACCAAGCTCGGGGAAAACACGGAGACTCCTGTGGGAGGAAAAGCCTCGGTGAGACCCCGGAGGTCGATAGACCGAGGAGGCTCAGCAGCGCCCACTGGACGCGGAGTGTTTTCCCCGAGCGGTTGCAAGAAGCAGTCATTTCAAGTTTTCTTTGGTTCATAGTTTGTGTCTACTTTTTGATAAGGGGTTATGGGAGATTTTTAATGAAATGTATCGTTCATTCTCTGTTCATATTCATCATTTAAGCTGGATTTATCATAAAAATAAAGGTGATGAATGGTATGTTAGCTTATGTACGAGAGTTGGTTAAGCGGGTTAGCAGCAAAAAAGGTGTGAAAATCACACTGGCGGTATGGGTGATCGCACTCATTGCTTTGACTGTATTTGCTCCATCAGCTGGTGATTATGAACAAAACAGTGAAGAGGCCAGCATTTCAGGAGATCGCCCTTCAGAAATAGCCTCACATTTAAAAGATCAGGAATTCCCCTCAGATGACGGCCTTACCGCGTTGATGGTGTTTCATCGTGACGGGGGCTTGAATGATCAGGATAAAGAAAAATTAACCAAGCTTAGCGAATGGCTGGCTTCAGATGATCGGCCAGAGGACATAGCGAGCGCACTTCCATTTCATGAGGTTCCTGAGGAAGTACAGGATAAAATGATTTCGGAAGATGGCACGACCCTTTTATTTAATGCAACTTTCAAAGAAGGTGTAGACAGTGATCTCGTTCACAATACACTGGATAAAATATCAAACAAGGTGGACAGTCTTGATATGGGGGACGTCCAATTTGAAATAACAGGGCCAGCAGGGATTGCGGCTGATACAATTGCCATGTTTAAAAATGGTGACTTCGTGTTGATGATTGGCACGATTGTGCTGATCTTTATCATCCTCATACTCATTTATCGTTCACCTATTTTGGCCATCACACCATTAATTATTGCAGGTTTGGTATATGGTGTTGTGGATCGACTTTTGGGTATAGCCGGGAAGTATGAACTGTTTGAAGTCAATAGTTCAGCAGTTTCAATTATGCTGGTTCTTCTCTTTGCAGTCGTTACCGATTACAGCTTGTTTATATTTTCCAGGTATCGTGAAGAACTGGAGAAGACAGAATCAAAATACGAATCAATGTCGAAAGCAATCTATCATGTTTCTGAACCGATTTTCTTCAGTGGCGGTACTATTTTCTTAGCCATGTTGACCTTGTTTGCAACGGTATTTGAACCTTATCATGCATTTGCATCAGTGTTTTCGGTCAGTGTAGCCGTCATTCTTATCGCAGGTTTGACATTAATTCCAAGTGTATTTGCCATTATGGGACGGAAAGCATTTTGGCCTTCGATTCCTAAAGCCAATGAAACATCTAAAAAAAGCCGCCATAAATTTTGGGGCGGGGTCGGACATTTGGTTAAAAAACGTTCAGGTGTTATAGCGGCCGTGTTGGTTGTTATTATGGGGATCGGAATTTACAACGTAACACAAATCGATTATTCGTTTAATCAGCTGAAGTCATTCCCGGAAGATATGTCTTCAAGAAAAGGATTTGAATTGCTTGAGGAACATTATCCAGCAGGGGAGCTTGCTCCGGTTAACGTCATTGTGCAATCGGACGATACATTTGACAATGATACGGACTTCAGAGACCATATATCATCCTTAATCCAGCAATTAGAATCTGCAGAACAAGTAGATTCCGTATCGCCAGGATTATCAGATGCTATGGTTAAAGGAGACGAAGAACTTCCGCGGGACTTTCTCGCTGAAAGTAAGCGGGCGGTGAAACTTCAATTAACTCTTAGTGGCAATCCGTATGAACCTGAAGCATTAGATGCAATTGAGGATTTGAGGGAAAATGAAGGGCAATTGCTAACCTCCTCAGGTTTCTCTACAAAGAGTACGAGTCTGCATTACAGCGGACAAACTGCTCAGCAGCTCGATGTTCGACACATGAATGAACGGGATACCATTGTATTGTTTGCCATTGTAATTGTATTAATTGTCTTAGTTCTTGCATTCCAGACGCGATCCTTGCTTATGGCAGGATTGATGGTAGGGACGATTCTTTTGTCCTTTGGAGCGACACTTGGATTCAGTTGGTGGATGTTTGAACACTTGATGGGATACGATTCAATCAGTTATAGACTGCCGGTATATACATTTGTATTTATGGTGGCGCTTGGTGTCGACTACAATATCATGCTTGTGTCAAGAATCCGGGAGTACGCGAAAACGAAAGTTTGGAAAGATGCTGTTGAAGAAGGCGTTAAAATGACAGGTGGGGTTATATCTTCAGCAGGGCTTATACTCGCGGCAACTTTTGCTGTCTTGATGTCACAGCCGATTCAGGAATTGTTCTTATTCGGTTTTGCGATGGCATTCGGTATATTGCTCGATACGTTTATCGTGCGTGGATTCCTCATGCCGTCCTTATTAAATCTGACACACAGGGAAAAATAGAGAAGCACAATCAGCCGTACACACTTATATGTGTACGGCTGATGTGTTATTTAACATGAAGTGTGACAGCACGTTTGCCGAGTGACCCCCAGTTATGAATGAATGTATCCCTGTCATAAAATTCACGTTTTCCTGTATCCGGGTCATGGACGATGATGAAGTCCTGGTCATATCCAACTACCGTGACAGCGTGTTCGTTGTTGTACCAATCAATCATTTGCCCGAGCGGGTCCTCCCATGATTTATGGTAATAGGTTTCCCTTTGCTTGAGTGTCGTCCAAGCTACAACAGGTGTTCCTTTGTCTAAAACAGAGAGGACTTCTGTGAAATCTCTCCCGCTCAAATCCAGGCTGCATTCGGGCAAGAAATGCTCAATAATACGGAGTATGGGCTTTTGGAAGACACCATAACTTCCTTCGTCAGAATAAGGGTCTCCCACAAAAGTTTCATCGGGATTCGCACCATACCATTTACCATCTATTTCATGTACTTTATCGCCTTTTATAAGTTGATCTGCCACCGCAAACTTATCAGCATCAATTTTTGCCCATCTTAACAGCATTGAGGTTGCGGTTGCCTCACATCCGGTGGGCAAGTCTGGATATTGATAATCCAATGGCACACCCTCAATAAGAACTTGTTTGTTCAGCATGCGTCGATGCCTCCGTTAACTCAGTTAAATATTTTTGTGAATCTCGGGTAATTCCATGTAGAATCCATGGTGATTTAAGGGTGAAAGGATGTGCCCATGGCAATAAACTGACATCATATTCAGTCAAATCAATCCACACCAGTGTTTCCCTCTCGGATGTTTTGTGCTTCAGTGTCTTATATTCACTTTCAATTGTTTCCCAAAGTCCTTCCTGAATTGAAAAGTCAGACCAAGGATAGACGACATGTAGATATTGATGCTTCTTTCTGTCCGGTTTTAAAATCACCATACGTGTTTGTGCTGCATTCTCATAAAACACCCAATCCTTTATGGTGTCTGGTTCAAAAAGATGTGGGGTTGCCGGCAGGGGATAATAGCATTCGTAGGGAAACACTGTTTTAGGTTGAGTGAACACACTTTCAAGCCAGGCCTGCTTCCGATTTGTATCGTCGATTTTTGTCCATATGTCACATTTTCCCTTCAGTAAGCCGGGCTCTTTTGTTGTCGCTCCGTAAAGACTGATGATCGGTGTTAATCCGATCTTTTCCAGCACGCGTCTTGCAGGTAAATTATTTTCTTCTGTGTTAGCACCGACCCAATTAATTCGCGGGTTTTTAAAAGCTTCCGTGGTGATATATTTCATTAAAGTTGTCGCATAGCCATATCCTCTAAAACGCGTATCACTACGCAATCGTCCGAGCATGGCGTACGATCCTGCAATAACAGAAAATCCGCCGATACAGGCTAATTGGTCGTCGGCAAACAGGCCGTATATAGTATCCCCTCGTTCAAGCAACTCTGGAAACACTCGCAGAACGTAATCGTCATTGATCCCTGTTTGCATGTTTGCGATGTGTGAATAGTCTTTTTCATTCAATGTGCGAATATATTGTGTCATAGTTAATCACCTCAAGTTCTAAGTTGCTCATACAGCTATTATACGTGGAAGAGAAACTGTTTTCATTTAAAATGCAATCAGGTTTAGAACCTTCTCTATTTGGATAAAGTGACTGTAAGACAGTTTATTATAAAGGAGTGAGAAGGATGTATAGGCCGATAAGCGCTATTTACGGTGGGCAACCTGAATATACCAGCGAATCTCATATAACCCCTTTGAATAACCAGAACGTTCATTTGGATGTGTTTGAAACAGATCATGATGTCATTGTAGAAGGATTTGTGCCGGGGGAGACGCGGAAAGAATTCATCGCCTACAGTGTCAATCACAAAACGCTCCAAGTCAGTTTACCAGCTGAACAATACACACAATCTACTCCTAACGGAAATTCACAGATGATCAATGTACGTGTTCGACTGCCCTCGCTAATAAATGAAGATTCGAGTCAACTTTACTATGAGGATGGAAGGATAAAGTTCAAACTGCCTAAACGTTACCCGAAGTATAAACTATATCTCGTTGCGTTATTGAATATCTTTAAATAATTGATTTAAAAACAAGCTGCCAAATGTGAATACGGCAGCTTGTTTTTTTAGTAGTCGCCCGTGAGTTTAATTCAAAACAGAGAGGGTATTGAGATGATGAAAACTTAAACAAACAGGAGGATTCACTGATGGCAAATAAGCAGTCAAATACAGCAAAACGACGACTAATTGATCACAGAATCTTTTTGCCCTCACTGGTTGTAGTTGTAGCGATCAGTATGTTATTTGCGATGTACGAAGATACCTCTCTTGAATTGTTGAACAATGTATTCGATTCTATTGTTAATCACTTCAAATGGGGTTATATCTGGTATACGATCATTCTGGTGGCAGCAGGACTTTACCTTTCTTTTTCTAAATATGGAAATGTCGTTCTCGGTGACCCTACCGAGAAACCCAGATTTACCTTATTTGAATATGCTTCTATATTAATTGCCATGGGTTTGGGTTCTACAATCATGCGAACTGGAATGCTTCAATGGGCATCTGTAGCAAATGACCCTCCATTTGGAGTGGAGGCAGGGTCAACTCAAGCCTTGATGTGGGGAAACGCTTACGGCATGTTTATGTGGAGTTTTCAGGTGTTCGCCATATTTGTGATGGCCGCACCAGCAATGGGATATGTATTGCATGTTCGAAAAAAACCTTTTATGCGGATTTCTGAAGCATGCCGTGTTCTCTTCGGAGATAAATTCACGGATGGAATTGGCGGTAAAGTACTTGATATTATCTTTCTTATTAGTATTTTAACCGGCGCTGCAGTTACCCTTGGTCTGGGAGCACCGATTGTCACTTACAACGTAGCTGAGTTACTCAATACAGAAATCACATTTACTCTTACGTTGATTGTGACACTTGTCTGGGTTGGTCTTTTCTCAGTTAGTGCGTACCTTGGTATTGAAAAAGGTATTAAACGACTGAGTACGCTTAATATGTATTTAGCAGCGGCCTTTGCCTTGTTCGTGATGGTAATTGGCCCGGGAATTTTCATACTGGACTATTTTACTGACACGGTCGGCTTTCTGTTTTCTAACTATACAGATCTTGCTTTCTATACGAACTCGCTTGATTTAAAAGGTTCGACTCATATTGAAAGCCATATCGTTTTTTGGTTTGCTTATAGTGCAACTTGGGCAATGCTTCATAGTGTGTTCGCCGCTAAAATTTCCCGTGGCCGTACGATCAAGGAAATGATTTTGACCTATTTGCTGGCTCCGACTATGATATCCTGGGTAGCGACCGGCGTGCTTGGAGGACTTGGAGTTAACCGTTATTTGACAGGCGAACTAGACGTTCTTGATATTGTTAAAAATCAAGATAGAATGCAAGCTATTCCCGATATCCTGTCAACACTGCCGCTATCAACCTTTGTGATTATTGTGTTTGTAATTATTGCAACCATCTTTTTAACAACAACACTTGATTCGACGACATATACAATCGCATCCTATACAGGTACCGAAAATATGAGTAAAGCAGAACCCTCAAAGTACTTGCGCATCCTTGTAGCAGGCGTTATTACAGCACTTGCACTCGTACTAATGCGGATTGGAGGTCTGGCCCCACTTGAGGTGCTGTCGGGACTCATGGGTATCCCGATTATCGTCGTTCAATTTCTGACAATTTATGCTGCTAAAAAAATGATGGATGAAGACAAAGCTTGGATCACACAAGTTCGCGATCATAAAAGAAGCTCATCACGCCAAAGACAGTACAACAGAAAACAATCATAAACACGACAGAACGGGTATTTCCCGTTCTGTTTGACCTTTTATGTGAATTGGTGCACAATGTACATAGATTTGTCACTAAACTGTCCCATCTTTGTAACGGTTAACACTTTATTCAAGTGGTTTATGTTGTATGCTAGATGTGACTTAAATCACACCCAAGTCAAAAATAAACACCAACCCCGTAACGTTGACACAAACTGCAAATCAGTAAAACTTAACTCATACTCAAGATGAGAGAACCGTGATTTGCGTACTGGGAAGTCGCTTTAACTTTATCACAGCTCAAGTGCGACATCTGTTCAAGAAGCCCACTTTCACAGTGTCTTCTTTGTCAAGGAGCCTGCAGGACGCAGGTCGTTCGATGTTGGCGCAGGACGCGCCGGTTTTAATCGAACATCCCCTGACGCCTCCTTGCTCCGGCAAGGGGTATGTCGCCGTTGCCCGCAAGGGGAGGTTTTAGTCGCCCCCTCCTTAATATAACGTTGTGGGGTTCAATCGCCACTTCTTCACGACCCACATCCTGATGGTTCGAGACTCAGCAGCGCCCGCGGAAAACGCAGTGTTTTCCCCGAGTGGCTGTATGAGGAAGTCTTAAGTTGGTTCGCTGTTTATGGAAGATTCGGTATGGTATAGATTTCATTTTATATAAGGGGGCTTTTTGTATGGATCCTTTGGTTATTGCTCGGTTACAATTTGCATCGACGACGATCTTTCACTATTTCTTTGTGCCAGTTTCGATTGGCTTGGCGTTCACGATTGCAATTATGCAGACGTTGTATGTGTTTAAAAAGAAAGATGTTTACCGCAAGATGACAAAATTCTGGTCTGTTTTATTTCTGATTAACTTCGCGGTTGGGGTTGTCACTGGTATTTTTCAAGAGTTCCAGTTTGGCATGAACTGGTCAACGTATTCCCGTTTTGTCGGGGATGTGTTTGGACCATCACTCGCTATTGAAGGGTTATTGGCTTTCTTTCTTGAATCAACCTTTATTGCTGTATGGGTCTTTGGCTGGAATCGACTGCCTAAGAAAGTACACTTGGCCTCGATTTGGCTCGTGGCTATCGGAACAATCTTGTCAGCCTTCTGGATTTTATCGGCGAACTCGTTTATGCAGAATCCGGTTGGGTTTGAAATTGCTGGAGAGAGAGCACAGATGAACAACTTTGCAGCTATTTTAACGAACCCCCATCTATGGGCGCAGTTCCCGCACGTACTTGTTACTTCGCTCGTTACAGGCGGTTTTGTCATTGCGAGTATCAGTGCATGGAAACTGCTGAGGAAACAGGATGTGGAAATGTTTAAGCGTTCTTTCCGTGTTTCGATTATCGTTGCCACTTCAGCAGCATTTTTAATGATGTTTACAGGACACTGGCAAGCTCAGTATCTCGTAGAATCTCAACCTATGAAAATGGCTGCTGCTGAAGCTTTATGGGAAAACAGTGGAGATCCTGCACCTTTTACTGTATATGCATCCATTAACACTGAAGAAAACATGAACGATTATGAGCTGCAAATTCCCTACATGCTGAGCTTTTTGTCTTACAATAAATTTAGTGGATCTCTCGAGGGGCTAAATCAGCTGCAAGCAGATTATGAAGAGAAGTATGGTCCTGGTGACTATATCCCCTCTGTTCCGACGGTTTTCTGGGCTTTTCGCATAATGACAGGGTCTGGCGGTCTGCTGCTGCTCCTTGGTTTATATGGAGGTTATGTATCACGAAGAAACAAAACACCAAAAGCGAGCCTTTATTTGAAAATCATGCCTTTTGCTATGGCTCTTCCATTTGTAGCTAACACTGCAGGGTGGATTATGACAGAAATGGGGCGTCAGCCTTGGGTTGTCTTTGGCATGATGAAGACAGAAGATGCTGTTTCACCTTCTGTAACAGCGAATGAAATGTTGTTCTCGTTGGTTACATTTACCTTAATTTATGCGATTCTTGCAGCGTTGACGGTTTACTTGTTCAGCCGTCATATTAAAAAGCCAGTGTTTGTAGAAGAAGAAGCAGAAAGTAATCAAGACCCATTTGGTACTGATGAAGGAGGTAAAAGTCATGTCTCTTCCTGAGTTTTGGTTCCTGGTAATCACAATCTTATTTGTCGGGTTCTTTGTTTTAGAAGGATTTGACTTTGGTGTTGGCATGATCGCCCGCTTTTTGGGGAAAGATGATACAGAAAAACGCGTTTATATTAACACGATTGGACCGTTTTGGGATGCAAATGAAGTTTGGCTAATTACAGCTGGCGGTGCTATGTTTGCAGCATTTCCTCACTGGTATGCGACAATGTTCAGCGGGTTCTATATACCGTTGGTGTTTATGCTACTCGCGCTGATCGTTCGCGGAGTATCATTTGAATTCCGGGGCAAAGTTGAAAATCCGAAGTGGAAGCATACTTGGGATTGGGCACTGACAATTGGAAGCTTTCTTCCCCCTATATTATGGGGTGTAGTCCTGGCCAACTTTATGACCGGTATGCCGATTGACGAAAACAAGGAAATGGTCGGTGGCTTTCTGCAATTTCTACATCCATTTGCTCTTCTAGGCGGTGTGATGCTGCTGATGCTTTTTCTTGTGCATGGGCTGCAGTTTATTTCTATTCGAACAGAAGGAGAATTGAACGACAGGGCGAAAGCGTTTAGCAGAAAAGTTGCCCCTGTTGCATTGATTCTGTTCCTGGCCTTTATCGTGGTTGGGTATTTTGTCTCAGACGTCTTTACTTACCATGGGCAAACCTTTATGACGATTCCAATACTCGCCTTCATTGCTTTGTACTGGGGGCTGAGCAGCAAGGCACAAGCTGGAGAACGGACGCGTTTTGCTCTTACAACCGTATCCATTATTCTTTTAACAGGCAGTATCTTTCTGGGGATGTTTCCGAGAATTATGATCAGCTCAATCTCGGATGCGTATAGTTTGACCGTTGAAAATGCGTCATCAGGTCCCTACACATTGAAGATCATGAGTTATTTCTCGATTGCATTATCACCGTTTGTTCTCGGGTATCAGGCTTGGAGTTATTATATTTTCAGGAAACGACTGAAAAAAGAAGATGAGTTGGAATACTAATGACACAAACACGTACAAGAGGATTACCTCGTTATAAAGGGTCCAGGCTGCTGCACGGATCTTTAACTCTGCTGACGCTCATTGAGGTGGCTGCCATTATTGCCCAGGCTATTTTCCTGGCCCGGGCAGTCACCTTCTTGTTTCAAGGTACGCCCGTTTCAGACATTTGGTCAGAGATTGGGTTATTTTTGGTCGCTTTTATTTCTCGTTACATGACGACACATGCTCAAACAATGCTTGCCCAGCGCTATGCTGCTGACACAGCCCGAAGACTGCGCACTCAGCTTGTGCAACGCTATTTTACAAGAGAGCTCTATTTTATTCAGCAAAAAGGTGTTGGCCATCTTACGACCTTAATGATGGACGGTGTTGATCACGTAAAAGCGTACTTGGAAATAATCAGTATGCGCATGATAAAAACAATGATTGTGCCTGCTGTTATTGTGGTCTATGTATGGACCATAGATGTATCTTCTGCTGTAATTTTGGTGGTGACTGTTCCTGTTGTCATTATGTTTATGATTCTACTTGGCAAGGCAGCACAGGCTATGGCGGATAAACAATATGACACATACAAGCGGTTGAGCAATCACTTTATTGACTCACTAAAAGGACTGGAAACACTTGTGTATCTAGGGCAGAGCAAGAAGCATGCAGAAAGAATTGATCAAGTCAATACAGATTACCGGAAAGCCACTATGCGGACGTTAAAAGTTGCCTTTCTTTCCTCATTTGCTCTGGATTTTTTCACAAGTTTATCAATCGCATTTGTTGCAGTAGGTCTTGGACTTCGATTGATTGATGGACATATAGACTTGCTGCCTGCTTTGACGATCCTTGTTTTGGCACCGGAGTATTACTCTCCTATAAAACAGGTGGGGAAAGATTATCATGCAACACTTGACGGACAAGTTGCTATGGGAGAAATTAATGCTGTGCTTGCAGAACAAGAAAATGAAAACAACCAGGAAAGGGTTTTGGTTGTTCAAAATAACCGGACATTTCCTGCATTGTCTTTTGACAATGTGTCACTAAGGCTCAACGATAAGCCTGTTTTAAGCAGACTAACGTTTGCCATGCCAAAAGGGTGGATAGGGTTGGTTGGACCCAGCGGATCCGGGAAATCCAGTTTCATTAACGTTCTGGCAGGGAGACTCCTGCCTGTATCTGGAGCGATTAAGTTGGATGATGAGCATGTATCAGGCTTGAATATCAGAGAATGGTATGATCTGATGGCCTACATCCCCCAGACACCTTACATTTTTCCACTGTCTTTAGCCGATAATGTTCGGTTTTATGCGCCGGAAGCATCTGATGATGACATTAAACAAGTGATTGATCACATTGGGTTAAGACAATTTGTTAATACACTGCCTCACGGGATTGATGAACCAATCGGTGAGGGCGGGAGAATGTTAAGCGGAGGACAGGAACAACGTATTGCCATTGCCCGTGCGCTTTTGTCTGATAAACCTGTTATTTTGTTGGATGAGCCAACAGCTCATCTTGATATTGAAACAGAATATGAAATTAAACAGGTGATGCGAGAGGTGTTCCGCGACCGGCAAGTCATACTTGCGACCCACCGGCTGCATTGGATGAATGATATGGATTATATTTATATGCTGAAGGAAGGTATGATTGCAGAAGAGGGGACACACAACGAACTGGCTGCAAGAGATGGTGCCTATACTCAATTTATTCAGCGAAGAGGTGAAACCGGCCTATGAAAACATGGATCTTACCTTATATCAGATTTTATAAAGGCCGCATTGCACTAAATGTCCTTTTCTCTGTTCTGGGTGTCGGTTCCGGAGCGATGTTGCTGTTTATTTCAGGCTATTTAATTTCCAAGTCTGCACTTCGGCCGGAAAACATTATGCTTGTGTATGTGCCAATTGTAGCCGTACGAGCTCTCAGTATCTCACAAGCGGTTTTTCCCTATTTGGAGAAACTGACAGGGCATAATGTTGTGTTAAGAATTTTGGCGTACTACCGAAATAAACTTTATGACATCATTGAACCTCAAGCCCTTATGCTCAGGAGCCGTTTCCAGACGGGGATATCCTGGGTGTCATTGCTGAAGACATCGAAAAACTCCAGGACTTTTATATACGGACGCTTTTTCCAGCTGTATCCAGTGTATTTATTTATACAGCAGTCATCATTGTTTTTGGCGTATTTGATCCGTTATTTATGCTCCTCGCATTTGCAGTTATGGGGGTTGCGGTTTGGCTTGTACCGATGTTTTCCTATTTCATCATGCGTCGTCATCATGTGTCTATTAAACAGAAACGGAGAAAGCTGTATCAGCATGTAACAGATGCCTTATTTGGACAATTGGACTGGCTTGTCAGTGGGCGTGTTTCTGAATTATTTAAACGAGTGGAAATGGAAAATAACAGTCTGATTGACAGGGAAAATCGTGTGCATCAATGGCATCATTTAAGAGATGCGCTTCTGAGGCTCGTTTCAGGCATTATGATCATCCTGACGATGGTATGGGTTTCTGGTCAAACAGATGAAGGTGCCATGTCAGCTACAGTAATTGCAGCTTTTGCCCTGATGATGTTCTCAGTTACTGACGCCTTGATGCCGACAAGTGATGCTGTAGAGGAGCTTCCGTCTTACAGGGATTCCATTCACCGAATGAATCAACTGGCTGCGCGGGAAAACAACAATGGTCCCATTAATGAAAGGGCTGCTGCCCGTATTTCCGCTCATCCATCCATACATTTAAAAAATGTTACTTTCGGATATGATCATGTTCAGCCACCAGTCATTGATCAATTGAACCTTTCAATCAATTCTGGGGAAAAAGTCGCTCTATTGGGCAAAAGCGGGGCAGGTAAATCAACTTTACTGAAACTGATGTCAGGTGTCCTTGAGCCTGCAGAAGGACAGCTCCTGCTAGATGACGCCAAGATGGATGCCAGTTTCTTATCAAAGCAAGTTGCTGTATTGAATCAGCATCCACATTTGTTTAATACAACCGTCGCAAACAATGTCCGTATTGGCCAGCCTGATGCCACAGAAGAAGAAGAAATAATCAATGTTTTGAGGGATGCTCAAATGATGGACATGATTGAGACCTTGCCTGAAGGTATTCATACGAAGATGGAGGAAATGGGCAAGCGCTTTTCAGGTGGCGAACGTCATCGTATTGCTTTTGCACGTTTGCTTCTTCAGGACACGCCCATCATATTATTGGATGAACCGACAACTGGGCTTGACCCTTTAACTGAACAATCGTTATTAGAAACAATGTTGCACGCTGCTCGCAATAAAACGGTGGTCTTAGTCACCCATCACCTTGCAGGTGCAGAATTAATGGATAATATTCTGTTTATAGATAAAGGTGGTATTAAGATGGCTGGAAGCCATGACGAACTCATGGAGACCAGTGACTATTATCGAACATTGTATGCAATGGATTCGGGTGTTCACGGATGACCCCGCCCATGGTATAATAACCTTCTGTGCGTTTGACTAGCTTTAAGTTTGGCAGATATGATGGAGGTTTTTATGCATGTGGTTTGTATTTTCACTTTTAACAGCGTTTGCTTGGGGCGGCGCCAATCTATTTTATAAGAAAGGGTCTGACCCTGACGACAAACTCAGTCACTTAAAGATTGTTGTCATGGTCGGCCTTGTAATGGGTATCCATGCTGTATTGTATATGCTAATCAAGGATGTGGCGTTTGACCCATTTGATATTGTACGTTATTTCCCAGTTTCATTCTTATATATTTTGTCGATGACCATCGGGTATATCGGTTTAAGATATATTGAATTGTCGATTGCTGCGCCTGTGCAGAACTCTTCTGGGGCCGTCAGCGCCATTCTACTATTCATTTTCTTTCCAAGAGAGCTGCATATGCTTGACATTGCTGGAGTGATCATTGTCACTGCAGGGGTCATTGGACTAGCTGCGCTTGAAAAACAGGACGAAGTTGAAGCTATGCAAAAGGTTAGTGGGTCAGTCGATAAAAAGTATCAAATCGGTGTATTGGCGATCACCTTTCCAATCCTTTACAGTCTGATTGATGGTTTAGGTACATTTGCGGATGGAATTTACCTTGACGAACTGAAATTAATCAGTGAAAGTTCAGCCCTGATTGCCTACGAATTAACATTTTTCATGTGTGCTGTACTGGCTTTTATATATGTAAAAGGCATCAAAAAGGCACAGTTTAACTTTTTTGTTGAGCGGGATAAAGGATATGCAGCCATTCTTGAAACGGTGGGGCAATTTTTCTATGTATTTGCGATGGCCGGCAATGCCATCATTGCAGCGCCGCTCATAGCCGCACATGGTATATTTTCAGTTATTTTATCACGCATTTTTCTTAAAGAGGTTCTATCAACACGACATTATATTATGATCATCATTGTCATGACCGGAATCATTCTCCTCGGCGTGACCGATGCTTTATAACCAAAACGGCAGCTCCCTTCATCGATAGGAGCTGCCGTTTTTAAATGCATTAGAACATCGGAAATACATAGTTAATGAGAAACCATAGGATTCCGAAGAAAATAATGAGGTAGGTGGCATATTTGATAATAGCGACGCCCACTTTGGATGGATCGCTTTTCTTTTCTTTTCGCTCAACTTCTACATCCCGATTTTCATCCATGATGAATCCTCCTTGTTTAATGAATTTCACTCGTTTAACAGGTGCTGGATCATCTATCTTGGTCTGTGTTTACCCGGTTTGAAACTGGATAAACATGAGAACGGGGCAAGGGGTATTTACTTTTTGGAAAAATGAGGGTAATATATTTAGGGACACGAAACAAAGAGGGCGGCGGCACTGATGCGATTTTTTCAAGAATGGATCGAACAGTTTAAAACTTATAATCAAAATGTCAAGCTGGCCCTGATTGCCAACATTTTTTCACAAATAGGGCTTGGCATGTTTATGGTGATTTATAATTTCTACATACGGGAGCTTGGATACAGCCAGGATGTGAACGGAGAGATTATTGCTCTTCAAGCACTTGCTATGGCGATTATACTTGTTCCTGCAGGCATTATGAGCGATCGATTGGGACGTAGGCGTGTAATGATGTATGGGGCGGTTGCTTCAGGTCTGGTTCTGGTCACTAGAAGTATCATTGAACTCGAATCATTGCTGCTGCTCACTGGTTTTGGCACTGGGTTGTTTACAGCTTTTTTGCAAGTCTCAACGATTCCATGGCTCGCAGAAAACTCCACCGCCAAACAGCGGGTCCATTTATTTAGTTTGCACGCAGCACTTGTAACGGTTGCACAGGTAGCTGGCAGTCTTCTGGGCGGTTTTTTGACAGATATCTTTGCCTATGTGACTCATGACTTAGCCAGTATTCGATACACATTGATTGTTGGAAGCGTGTTTTATTTATTGGCTTTTTTCCCTATAGTTAAAATGACAGAGGCACCGAAAAAAAAGCCGGATCCTTCTGTGAAGGTAAGGCCATTACTGTTTTTTAAAGCAAATTTAAATGGTTTCAAGATCATTGCTTTGTTTGCTTTTGCCCAGTTGTTGATTGGATTCGGAAGCGGCTTGGTCATCCCCTATTTAAATTTGTATTTTGCAGATCGTTTTGCAGCGTCTAATTCCATGGTTGGAATGATTATCTCACTTGGTCAAGCAGCAACGGCTGTTGCCATGTTTATTGGCCCTGCAGTTGTCAGGGAAATTGGGGAGGTGCGAGCTGTTGTCTTTCTGCAGCTTGCATCACTTCCTTTTTTACTGCTGACTGCCTATACACAAAATCTGCTTTGGGCGACGTTAGGCTTCTTGTTTAGACAAGCACTTATGAATGCAGGTAACCCGATTCAAATGTCGTTGATGATGTCCAAGGTCAATGATTCTGTAAGGGGCTTGGCAAATTCAATAAACCAAATGGTGTTTCAGTTGGGATGGGCGTTTATGGGACCGGTCTCAACGGGAATTGTAATAAAGTACGGGTCGTATTGGGGATATGCCAACGTGTTCTCTATTACTGCGCTGCTTTATTTAACAGGGTCACTTTATTTCTTTTTTGTATTTAAAAAGCTTACACCATCCAAGGATTCAGCTCATATATAATTTAATCTAGATTGTAAATGATACAAAGGAAAGACAAAGTGTTAATAAAAGGAGGCGTCTAAATGGAATTGAGAGTCAAGTGGGAACAAGGAATGGCTTTTTCCAGCGAAACCCCATCAGGCCATCGCTTGAGGATGGACGCGAACGAAGCTGTTGGAGGACAAAACACAGGGGCCCGTCCGACCGAATTCCTGTTAAATGCTGTTGCAGGCTGTACAGGTATTGATACCTTATCGATCTTAAAGAAAATGCGGATCGAACCTGAAGCATTTCACATGGATTTAACAAGTGAACGCGCGGAAGAGCATCCAAAACGATTTACGAAAATCCATATTGAATATGTGTTGACGGGTAATCTACCTGAAGACAAGGTGGCAAGAGCGATTCAATTGTCTATGGATAAGTATTGTACGGTGTCTCATTCTCTTAATGCTGAAATGTCAGCAAGCTATTCTATAAACGGTTATAAAAGCAAACTTGTTTAAAAAGAGCCGGCATATGATCCATTTGAATGGATGCGTACGCCGGCTTTGTGTGCTCGCTTAATGTAATGTCTCCTGAAAATGATCAAAAGTATCCAGTGCCAGTGTCACTCCTTGGGAAAACGCGGCACCGCCTCCGAGTGCTGCACTGACTGCGATTGTTTCTGCGATTTCCTCTTCTGTTGCCCCGTTTACGGCAGCCCCTTTTGCATGATAAATAATGCAATAATCATCTTTGGCATAAATACTGATGGCAAGGGCAGTAAGCTGTTTTTGCTTTCGACTAAGTGCGCCCTCTTTAAAACAGGCTTCGGTAAATTTAAAATACCCTTCTGCCATATTAGGCAAAGACATTTCGATCCGGCTGGATCCTTGCTTGTAATCCAATATGGATTGCTCAAAATAATTGATAGCTTCATTTTGTTGGTGCTCATTTTCCATGCGGTAATCACTCCATTTTTTATAAATAACCTGTTTTATTTTGACACCACATCTACAAAGTAATACATGGCAGATGATGTCAAAACACATTACCATAACGACAAAACCTTCAAAAATACGTTATACTGGAAGAAGACGATTACGCTTACCTGAAAACAGAGACAAAGTGAGACGTTGTGAAAACTTGAATGATTTTTTTAACAATCGAAAGATGGGGAGGAGATCGATTATGAAGATATTTCATACGGCGGATTGGCATTTGGGGAAGCTTGTGCAAGGGGTATATATGACTGAAGACCAGCGCTTTGTACTGGAGCAATTCAAAACAGCAATTGACCAGGAAAAACCGGATGTTGTGATTATCGCGGGTGACTTATATGATCGGGCAGTTCCCCCAACGGATGCCGTTCACTTACTGGATGAAGTTTTAGAGGATATTGTGCTTAAAAAAGGCACACCTGTTATAGCCATAGCCGGAAATCATGACAGTCCAGGACGTCTGCATTTCGGGAGTCGCATTATGCAGCACAATGGGTTACATATGACTGGACAATTAAGCCAAGAATTAAAGCCGGTTATTCTTCATGATAACTATGGAGAGGTCCATTTCCATCAGGTTCCATATTGTGATCCAAGCGTTGTCAGACATGTTTTTGAAGATGATACAGTTAAAAGCCATGATGATGCTATGAAAACAATCGTATCCCACATTGAAGAAACAATGGACCCTGATGCTCGACATGTCTTTGTTGGACATGCATTTGTAACGCCGCATGGAGAGGCAGAAGATAATACGAGCGACTCAGAACGACCATTATCTGTTGGGGGTGCAGAGTATGTGAATGCCCGCCACTTTGTCCCGTTTCATTATACAGCGCTCGGTCACTTGCACCAGGCGCATTATGTACTGAATGACACCGTTCGTTATGCCGGCTCTCTCTTGAAATATTCCAGTTCGGAAGTTGCTCATCAAAAGGGTTATCTGATCATCGACATGAACGCAGAAGGACAAGTAGAGGTGGAAAAACGCTTATTCACACCAATGAGGGATATGCGTGTCATCGAGTCATCTATTGAGGAACTCATGGATCAGGAAGTCAATGAAGATTATGTATTTGTACGTCTAACCGACGAAACCCCTGTACTCTCACCAATGGAAAAAGTGCGCTCCGTTTATCCGAACGCTATGCATGTAGAGCGGACATCAGTTACGCCGTTCGCTCAAACTTCTGGCGAAAAGGGAAAACCACGGACTGAGATGGATGCCATTGAGCTATTCTCAGCCTTTTATAAAGAAGTGGAAGGCCAGAAGCCGTCCGAAGAAACCGAATCAATTTTTAAAGATGTTCTCGATGAGTTGCTTCAGGAAGAAAAAGAAACCGAAACAGATCATATTAATTTAACCACACATTCTTAAGGGGAGGTGATCTGCAAATGAAACCATTGGTATTAACGATGACGGCATTTGGTCCGTATAAAGACAAAGAAACGATCGATTTTACTGAACTGGAAGATAACCGTTTGTTTGTCATAGCGGGGAATACCGGTGCAGGAAAAACAACCATATTTGATGGGATTAGCTTTGCTTTGTATGGCGAGGCGAGTGGACAAGACCGAGATAAAAGCCTTATGTTGAGAAGTGATTTTGCTGATGATGATGTACATACATCTGTAGAGTTGTTATTTACCATTCACGGAAGAACATACCGGATCTTACGCCAGCTTGGGCATGTGAAAGCAGGCAATAAATCAAAAACAGGAGAACGATATGAATTTTTTGAGCGGCTCGAATCCGGTGATGAAATCCCGTGTGTAGACCGGCAAATGGTGTCTGAAATTGATCGTAAAGTTGAAGCCTTGATCGGACTGACACAGGACCAATTCAAACAAATTGTCATGCTTCCGCAAGGAGAATTCCGTAAACTGCTTACATCCAAAACAGAGAACAAGGAAGAAATTTTGCGGCGGTTGTTTAAAACAGATGCCTATAAACAAATCAGTGAACGGTTGCGCACCCGCAAAGAGGCATCAGAACAAGCTTACAATCGAAAAAAACAGACATTTGATCATTACGTTGGTACTATAGAGGCGGTCTTACCAAAAAGGGAAGACTCTGTTTTATTTGAAGTCGTTGAAAGTGAACATATGAATGTGAATCATATACTGTCCGGATTTGATGAAGAACTTCTTTTCTATCGTGATCGGATTGAAGCTGATGAAAAGGAGTACCACGCAGCTTATCATGCCCATAATGAAAAACAGGCAGAATGGCACCAGGCAAAAGCACTTAATGAATCGTTTGAAGATCTTGCTGTTAAAAAAGACAAGCTAGACACTTTGAACCAACAAGTTCCTGACTACAAAATCAAAGAGAGAAAGCTTGAAACAGCACAGCGGGCAGGGAACATTGAGCCTTATGAAAAACAAACTGAAGCAAGCCGGCAAACAGAAAAAGTAAAAGTGAATCAATTGAAGAATGCTGAAACGGCTAAGAAAAATGCTGAAAAAGCATACGAAAATGCTGAAGCACATCATAAAATAGAACAAGAAAAACAGGCAGAGCGGGATGAGGCAAGGCGAAATCTGGACAAGTTAAAAGAGTATGTTCCTGCTGTAGAAGCCTTTAGGGACATTGAAAAACGGCTCACTTCACTGCACAAAACAAAAGAACAGGTTGAAACAGAGTTGGCGCAACTGCAGAACAAGGCCGATGCTGTGAAAAAAGAGACATTAGTCAAAAAGCAAACATTAGACAAGATTGATTCAATTCCATCATTACTCTCTGAGAAAACGATTCAACTGGAAAAAATGCGTGAAGAGGCACGAGTTCTCCGCGAATTCTTAACAGCTCAAAAGAATGTTGAAGAATTTAGGCGAGATGTTCAAACAAAACAAAAAAGCTATGAAAAAGCCAAAAAAGCTTATGATCAGGCGGAAACAGCCTGGCTTAATAACCATGCTGAACTGCTCGCCACTAGGCTTCACGATGGAGAAGCATGTCCAGTTTGCGGAAGTACGTCACACCCTATGAAAGCAAACACCCATTCCGATGGTGTAACGAAACAATCGCTTGATAACGCTAAGTATGAACTTGACCGAGAAGACCAATCTTACCGGGAAGCAAAAGCCCATTTGCATACATCAGAAAGCACCTTAACCACTCAATCGGAGGCAGTTCGAACATACGTGGATAATCTGGACAAAGTAAAAGAGCTTTATGACGATCTCGTTCCACGCGGCCAAGAACTCAAAGCGCAGATTCAATCGTTAACAAATCAAGACAAACAACGTACAGCTCTGAAAAAAGAAGTAGAAACTTTTGAAGAACAGTTTAACACGCTCGAAAAACAGCTAAAGGAAAAAGAGCATGCGGTACAAGAAGCTAAGACGAATGTCGATAAAGCAAAAGCTGTGTATGAGGACCGTGTCACAACGATACCGGAAATCTATCGCGACTTGGAGAAATTAAAGCAAACGGTTAAACAAGCAGAGCGCTATAAACAGCAGCTTGAATCAGCCTGGGACCAAGCGCAAACGCAACTACAACACGCTAAACAGACATTCACACAAACTGAAACCAGCTATGAACATGTACAGAAACAACTTCTGGAAGCAGAAAACAACAGGAAAGAACACGAAAAGCAGTTCGACGAGCAGCTGAAGCAGGCGGGGTTTACATCGCAACAGGCTTATCAGGAAGCGAAAATGGATGCAGCATCAATTCAAACACTTAAGGAATCTATCGAATCATTTAAACAGCAGCGCATACTTCTAATGGAACAAACCACCGAGCTTGCCAAAAAACTTGAAGGTAAAAGGAAAAAGGACATCACAGCTTTAGAGAAAGAAAAAGAGACACTTAAGACTGCGTATGAGACTGCTTTCAAAATGTGGAAACAATCAGAGGATTACTACAGGGAAGCGAAAAATCTGCAAGTTCAAATCGAGAAAGCTCACGAGGAAGTTGTGGCAGCAGATCGTCAATTAGGACGCTTAACGCATTTACATGATGTGATCCGCGGGCAGAATGCTCAAAAAGTTTCGTTTGAACGGTATCTGCAAATTGAATACTTAGAACAGATTATTGAAGCTGCTAACGAACGGCTGAGACATCTGTCAAACGGACAATTTTATTTAATCCGGAGTGATCGTCAAGAGGCTCATGGGCGCCAGAGCGGTCTTGGACTTGATATTTACGACGCCTATACAGGACAAAACAGAGATGTTAAAACCTTATCAGGCGGTGAAAAATTCAACGCCTCTCTATGTCTCGCACTTGGCATGTCTGATGTGATTCAGAGTTTTCAAGGTGGCGTTTCGATTGAGACAATGTTTATTGATGAGGGCTTTGGGACACTTGATGAGGAAGCTTTGCATAAAGCAATAGATACGCTTATTGAATTGCAGCAGTCAGGCCGTATGATAGGCGTTATATCACACGTGCAAGAACTCAAAACCATCTTCCCAGCTGTCCTTGAAGTAAAGAAGACTAAAGAAGGGTCAAGCCGTACAGCATTTTTAGTTAAGTAAAGACTGGAATCTGCTTTCCAGTCTTTTTTCTTTTACGAACGTCCATGACGTTTGTTTTTCTTATTGTCGAGATTCAGGAACTCGGTGTCTTCAGACATTTCTACTTCATAGCCTTCATGTTGTTTATTGAATTTGTTACGGTTATTCTGTTTGCCTTTATCCTTGTTGCGGTTTTTATTTTGCTCTGACATTACAACACTCCTCTTTTACTTGGTTAGGTTTAGGATGTCCTGTTTTCGTTTGAATATGAATAAGAAAAACTTTTAAGGGATTTTAATTAATGTTTGCTTTAGGTTGTGTTAGTATTTATCTTTGTACGGTTCAAGTATGCGTAATCCCTTGAATCATACAAAAATAAGAGAAAGAAGGGTAAACTATTATTAAGAGACAAGCTGTATACAGTAACCTCGTAAAGATGATGATGGTGGTTGGAATTGCGATTCTGTTTACAGGATGCAGCGACAACAATGAAAATAGTGGAGAAGAAGCGGGTGATAAGGGATCGGAGGAAAAGTCAACAATCAAAATTGGTTTGGACCCTTATGACTATGCCACCGTTCCAGCCTATTTGTCAGCTGTCATTCTCGAAAATGAAGGTTTTGAAGTTGATATTAAAGAAGCAGAGGTTGGTATTTTGTATCAGGCCTTATCAAGTCAGGATATTGATGCCTTTATCGATATTTGGAGACCCAATTTGCACAGCGAATATATAGAGGAATACGATGATTCGTTTGAAACAGCTGGAAAGTTATTCTCTGACATGCCACTGGGAATGGGCGTTCCGACTTACATGGAAGACATCAACAGTATCGAAGACCTGAGGGAACATGCAGATGAGTTTGATCATACGATTTACTCCATTGAGCCAGGCAGTGGTATGGGAAAGACCACAGAAGTAATGGTTGAGGATTATGAAATGGATGACTTTGAAATTAGCAACAGCAGTGTTGCCGGCATGATGGCCCAGATGAAAAAGTTAATAGAAAAAGAAGAGCCGATCGCATTTAATGCTTGGCGCCCACACCCAATGTTTGTTAACTATGACATCAAATTTTTGGAAGACCCGAGAAATTCGTGGAAGCTTGATGACGTTGAAGTTGGCGTAACGCCTCAACTTGAAGAAGAGGCTCCGACGGCGTATACGTTGTTTTCCAATATGGAACTTGATCTTGATATGGTTGAAGAATGGCTTATTTCGCTTGATGAGGGTGAAAAACCAAGAGACCTGGCTGAAGCCTGGATTGAAGAACACCAGGATACAGTTGATGAGTGGTTGGGTAAGTAATCCATCGCTATAGGAGTAACAAAAATGACCTCGTTACGATTGTACGAGGTCATTTTTTTCAAGATATGCTATAATAAAATTCTGCATAATATGATTGAACAAAGGGGGATCAACATCGACATGACAGAGAAGGATGAAAGACTATATGCCATGCTGATTTATTTGACTAGTTTTTTTACAACCTTCATAGGTCCGCTTGTTATTTGGATTATAAAGCGAGAGGAATCATCATTGGTGGACTTCCATGGTAAGCAGTATTTGAACTTTCTGATCTCGTATGCGATTTATTCATTTGTAGGCACCATATTAATTTTTGTAATCATAGGTATCGTTGCACTAATCGCACTCGGTATTATGGCTTTTGTTTTTACAATTATTGCTGCTATCAAAGCTTACGACGGTAAATATTACAAAATACCAACTGTTATTCAATTCATTAAGTAAACAAAAATCACCGGTCATGCATTAGATTGCATGACCGGTGATTTTTTTAATGAGACTGATCATATTGATTGACTTCGAATAGATCAATCAGTTCAATGTCAGGATGTTTATCTTTGAACCAATTCAAGGAAAACGCATTTTTAAACAAAACGACGTCATTTCCATTTCTGTTTCTGACAAGCATGTTGCGTTCGTCAAATAGAGAGGGGTCTGCATCTTCAGGCTGGATCCACCGAGGCAATCGTTCTCCAATCGGTTCCATCATAACGTCCACATTGTATTCATTTTTCATTCTATGACGAAAGACTTCATATTGCAGCTCGCCGACTGCTCCCAGTATGTGTGCATCCGTGCTTCGTTTTTTATAAAGTTGTATAGCGCCTTCTTGAACGAGCTGTTCAATCCCCTTGGTATACTGTTTGGATTTCATAGCGTTTTTCGGTGCCACGCTCTGAAACAGTTCTGGTGGAAATTGAGGGAGTTCATCATATTCAAAAGCACTACGGCCATCATACAAAGTGTCTCCTATTTGATACACATTCGGATCATAGATACCAATGATATCACCGGCATAAGCTTCTTCGATTGTATCTCTGGAGGAGGCAATAAATTGCTGAGACTGAGCCAGTTTAATTGCTTTACCGGTACGTGACAATTTCACCGTCATGCCTCTATGAAAAACACCGGAACAAACCCGTAAAAAGGCGACTCGGTCCCGATGGGCGGGATTCATGTTGGCTTGAATTTTAAAAATAAATCCTGAAAAAGCCTCGTAATCCGGTTGAACCAAACCCGCGGTCGACTTTCGCGGTGCGGGAGGCGGAGCCATAGAAATAAAAGTGTCAAAAAACGTTTGAACACCAAACGGCGCAAGGGCACTGCCAAAGAATACCGGTGTTTGTTCACCTGCTAATATGGCATCCATGGAAAAGGTTTCGCCTGCTTCCTCAACAAGCGCCAATTCATTTCGGCTTGCTTCAAATGTTGCATTAGCCGTTAATTCTCGGTGTTTTTCATGATCCAATTCGTTGTAGGGGATGCCTATTTCCTGTTCATTACCCGTATATTGAACGAATTGCTCATTATGACGGTCAAAAATACCGAGAAATCTTTTTCCCATTCCAACAGGCCAGTTCATTGGATAGGTTTCAATGTCTAATACCTCTTCAATTTGTTCCAATAATTCAAGCGGTTCACGACCTTCACGGTCAAGTTTGTTGATGAATGTAAAAATGGGTATCCCGCGCATACGACATACTTTAAACAGCTTGATCGTTTGTGCCTCAATGCCTTTTGTGGCATCAATCATCATGACTACACTGTCAACAGCTGTAAGTGTTCTGTAAGTATCTTCACTGAAGTCCTCGTGGCCTGGTGTATCCAGAATATTGATGTGATAACCTTTGTAGGGGAAGTTCATCACGCTGGAGGTAACGGATATGCCACGTTGTTTTTCAATATCCATCCAATCTGATGTGGCATATTTTCCTGATTTTTTTCCTTTTACAGTCCCTGCTGAACGAATCAGGTTACCGAAAAATAGTAGCTTTTCAGTCATCGTTGTCTTACCAGCATCAGGGTGTGAAATAATGGCGAATGTACGTCGGTTGTCAACATGGTCTTTCAGTTGCATATAAATCCCTTCTTCTATTTTAATATCTTGATTAATTGTTGTGTTTTCATTTTAGCACTGTTAAAACATAGCATGGGGCGGATACAGGCGTCAATATGCAAGCATAGGTTGGATAAAAAAGATCCTGTTTCTTATAGGAGAAACAGGATCTTTTGACAACGAATTATGTGTGGCTGTTATATGCAGTAAAGCTCTGGGCTACTTTTTCTCTGCCTTCATGAATGCCTGGATGAAATTGAATTGAGGCATTTTCGCGTGTTTGTATCACATTTTGTATGGCACTTTCAATACCATGCTCAATGAGATCGACAGCGTCCATCGAATCTCTGACAATGGAAAGACCTGCGACAGTCCCTTGAGCTCTTGCTACTTTGGCACTTTCGATACCGGTGATATTTCCAGCTACATATAATCCTTCAAGTGGTGTTTCCATTCTCTCATTGTGAACAGGCACGTGCCCTCCTAGTTCTTCTACATACTGAAAAGGGCACCCAGCTACCGCTGCAAGCTCTGCAAGTGGGTAAAGTCCTCCTGCAATACAGACAAAATCAACTGCAATTTTTTCCTCGGTGCCCTTAATAGGTGCGCCTTCAGGTGTAACTTTGCATATGGTGACAGCCTCGACCTGGTCTGTACCATGGATTTCTGTTACAGCCTTTCGGACATGAATGGGCATGCCCCACATTTTCACACCACCCGACGGGTAAAATGACACGGCCAGATCCCTGATCCATTTTGCTTTTGCAAACTTGCTTCCAAAACGCAGAAAAGCAGAAGGAGCCAAATGGGCAATTCGCATAAGACCGTCCATGACCTTTTTGGGGTGTGCATGATCTGCAGTGACTGAGTTATAAGCAGGAAGAACCATGCTGTCCAGGTCAACTCCAGCCAACTGCATTTCGCGTGCAATAGCTGCAGACAGCACATTAATACCTACGACTATACCTTTTTGGCCGACTTTCACCCTATGAACGTTCGTCATCACTTGGGCTGCGCCGATCGACATGACCCCAGGGAGTGTCCATCCGGGAACAGGTGCAGCAGATTCTGCAGCACCCGTTGCAATAAGCAGTTTTTTACTGTGCAACAAGCCTTTATTTGTATGAACTGTGTAGCCGGCATCTGTTTTTTCGATATGGTGAGCGGATACGCCACAGCGAATGTCTGTTTCAAGTGTTTCTGCCTTATCGAGCAATTGATCTGTTTCGTATATACCATTCCACCATTCGCCGCTTGGCTCTTGATGCAATTGGCCAAGCAGACGTCCACCCGGCTTTGGAAATTCATCTATGACAGCGACACTTAAGTCCCATTCGCGACACGCTATAGCAGCTGATAAACCCGCAGGTCCTGCTCCGACAACTAAAACATCATACATGTGGATCACCAGCCTCTTGCTTGGCGAAATCAGCATATGTTTTTGGAAGTTTATGCGCGTCATGATGCTGAGAGTCAAGAGGGAGCGCCTCTTTTTGTCCACTTTTAACCTCCATGCCCTCTCTTATCGGCGTCAGACACGCACGAACACCATCAGCACCGTCAACCGTTGTCCGACACTCAAAACAATGTCCGATATTACAGTAAATTCCCCGAGGGGTGCCGGTCTCCTCATGAACACGTAACCTTCTTACCCCATTTGCCAAAAGAGCGGAAGCAATCGTATCACCTTTAAACCCTTTATATGTATGACCGTCAAATGTAAAAGTCACCTCTTCACGGTCTTGCATGCGTCCCAGAACAGGGTGCTCTGTAATTCTCTTTTGTTTATTCATCTTCAGTCTGCCCTCCAAGCGTCGCCAAAGTTACCGGTCGCACCGGCGGCTGTACTTTTAATGGTATTTGATCACTTGGTTTTTCTCCGGTAATATCTTCAAGCACTTTATCTACAGCTGGCCTGCACGTTCGGCCGCCACAATATCCCATGCCTGCTCGCGTTCTGAGTTTAACCTCGCGAGCTGATGCTTCGTATTGGTCTGCAGTTTCTTTAATATCCTTCAATGAAACTTCCTCACATCTGCAAATAATCATATCATCCATACAATATACCTCCCGACTACCATACAATGAAATGGCTTACATTAAGAATTACACAAAGATTGACATCTTATTTACAGCTATTCTAACATATATGTTACTATGGTATTAGCATTTTACCTAAAATAAAAAACAAATTTTGAAATACATAAAAGAGCGGGGAGGATGTGCTACATGGCAGCAAAACACCATGCAGAAGTTGCGATCATCGGAGGAGGTATTATGGGGTGTGCGATAGCTTACTATGTTTCAAAAGCTGGTTTTGATTGCATGCTCATCGAAAAAGGGGATATCGCAAGCGGGACATCTTCCCGTTGTGACGGCAACATTACGATTGTGGACAAAGATCCTGGATTTGACAGCAAGATGTCAATGGTGAGCCAGGAATTAACAGTTGATCTTGCCAAGGAACTTGAGATTCCATTCGAATACCGCCCACTGGGGAGTATCCTCGTATGTGATAATGATCAAGAAATGGAAGCGGCTATTGATTGGGTTAAAATTCAAAATGAAGCCGGATTAAAATTCAATGTGTTGGATCGTTCTGATATCAAGCAAGAATCACCTTTTTTTGCAGATGATATTCCTGGCGGGCTTGAATGTGAAACAGACTCCCTAATAAATCCTTATTTATTTTGTTATGCACTGATCGACAAAGCAAAACAGTACGGATTAAAACTGTTTACCCAGAGAGAGGTTACCGGACTGGCAAAAAAGGATGCATTTGAAATCTCCACTTCAAACGGTGAATTTACTGCAAAGAAAGTAATTAATGCTGCTGGCGTGTGGGCGCCGTTTCTTGGTGAAATGCTGGATGTTGATATTCCAATCAAACCTAGAAAAGGCCATATTATGGTTGGAGCACGCCAAGAACCTGTCATGATGCGAAATGTGATGGAGTTCGGGTATCTGATGAATAAATTCGAACGTGAACGCATAGCTGATGAGGAAACACAAAAGCACGGCGTAGCCTTAGTACTTGAGCCCACCGAGAGCCAGAATTTCCTTCTTGGATCAAGCCGTGAATTTGTCGGTTATGACGGGCGCGTGGATATTAACGTGATTCGAACAATGGCGAGACGGGCGATGCGCTTTTACCCGAAAATGGATGATTTTACAATGATCCGGGCATATACCGGTTTCAGACCTTGGACAGAAGACCATTTGCCGATTGTTTCTGAAGTAGAAGAGATACCAGGTTTTTATATAGCAGCAGGCCATGAAGGTGACGGAATCAGTCTTGCCACCGTTACAGGAAAACTTATTCAGCAAATGATCAGTGAAGAAGAAACCATAATCCCAGTGGATCCGCTTAGATTTGACCGATTTCAGAAAGTCACAAGTTCATAAGAAGTTGCAGACAAAGTCGCATGGCGTTTCAGTTAAAAAAAGAAACGCTGCGACTTTTGTTTTAAGTATTATTATAATTAGAACAACACAATTTAAGTAAACTGCGAACTAACTAGTTACTAGTTAGATTTAATTCGGGATTTTATGACTACTCCTTGCAACCGCTCGGGGAAAACACTCCGCGTCCAGTGGGCGCTGATGAGCCTCGGGCCCACAGGACGTGGGTCATGAAGGCGTTGCGACAGGACGTCGCGGGTTTTAGCCTTCCTTCCCCAAATGCGCGCTGTGGGGTCTCACCGAGGCTTTTCATCCCACAGGAGTCTCCGTGTTTTCCCCGAGCTTGGTATGAGAGGTTATTCTCTAACTCTTATGTGAGTAGAACCGTCCTAGCCACTGAATTACATAGAGTGATTGGAGCGGAGGGAAGTCGACTCCTGCGGGAACAGCACGAGTCCGAAGACCCCACAGCGGAAATCACGACGCTCTAACAAACATATATGGTTCAATTTGGATATATCGGAAATTTTGCATGCGATATCGGAAATTCTGAGGGTTATATCGGAATTTTTGAAGAGTATATCGACGTTTTCAACTCATATATCGGAAAATCACATAAAATTGCCATATAAGTCGTAACTTAAAACTTCCCCGAAAACTTTTATGTAGGTTTATAAAGTTTTCTCTGGTTCGCAGTTTGTGTCTATTATTCTTAATTTGAAAAGTGCTTTTAGGTTGTGTATGTTGGTTTGAAGTATGTTACAGGTTAAAAGGGGTGGGGGCAGCATGAAGCGGCAGCCGATTTGTGTGGAAACGTCTATTAATGGTGATATGGATGAAGTGTGGGAGAAGACACAAAATCCAAAGATGCATGAGCAATGGGATTTGCGGTTTACATCGATTACGTACTTACCAAAGCAGCCGAACGAACCGCAACGATTTACATATCGCAGGACAATTATCCCGGGAATTTCTGTGAAAGGTTGGGGTGACTCTGTTAGTCATCATCATTCTGAAGATGGATCACGCACATCCTCATTGCATTTCGGAACAGAACAAAAAACATCCCCAATTAAAGAGGGGCGAGGGGTTTGGAAATGCAAGTCTGAAGGGGACTCGATCCAGTTTTCGACACAATATGATTATGAAACACATTATGGTAATGTTGGGCATTTATTTGACGGGTTATTATTTCGTCCGTTGATGAAGTGGGGAACCGCTCTTAGTTTTGATGTTTTGAAAAGATGGGTTGAGATAGGGGAAGAGCCTGCTACCCAATACCGGCGCTTTTTCACTCACTGGATGCTCGTGTGGATGTTTGCCTTTGTGTGGGTTTATCACGGCCTTGTGCCGAAACTGTTATTTATGCATCCGCTTGAAATTGCTATGATACCCAGTTTCCTAGAATTAAGTCAGAATCAGATGGAAGGCACTGTGATAGTAGCTGGGATATTTGAAATTGTGGTGGGACTTCTTTGGCTCTTCTACTCCCAGAAACGTCATCTGTTTTTCGTCCAAATTGGTATGTTTTCAGGGTTAATGATAGCAGCAATCGTTGCAGATCCTACCATACTGACATATCCTTTCAATCCATTAAATTATAATCTGGTGCTGGTGATCATCTCGGTTATCGGCTATATGAACGCAAACGCCATTCCCACAGCTAAAACGTGTCTTCGGAGGGGAAAGGCAGCGTTATAAGCAAGAACGAGTTGTGACACAAATGCCACTCCACGTTCTTGCTTATGATTTTCAGGGGCACCAAGGCGTTTCGGCTTTTGTTTTTTAGCAGTCATACTCGTATCACCATATAGTCACCGTTTGTTAACTGGACGACGTCTGCTTTCATGGCTTTGGCAATATCCTTGGTCATGTCGGCAGCATCTTGTTCATTTTCAGCCAACAAAGAAAGGCAGTTGCTGGCAAGTATCCGCTCCTTCACAGATGTAATATAGGCAAGAATCGTATATTCAGGTCTCATGGATGACTCTCTTCCCATCAGGCGCGACCTCCTTTTGCTTTATTCATCACACTATGGGCTTTTTTGGCGCTTTCAAGCAATGGGCACTGTTTAACTGCTTCAATAAATGCATCAATATCTTGCTTGATCGGGATAAGAGCAATAACAATTCGCCCATCAACATAATCCTTACGTGTGAAATTATACCGTTTATTTCCAAGTGCCCGAGTTACCTCAAACAAGGCTGCCTGACGCTGTCCAAAGTTATCCAGATTAATTCTAAAGTGATTTTCATTGGGTTCAATAACTACGGCCATGCCTTCAGCTTGAAACAAATCTTTGGCATTCTCTGTGCCTAATAAATTACTGACGAAAATCCCATCCACATACAAGCTTGCCCCCTTGATTTCAATTCCGCCTTCACGAACTACTGCAATATCTCCAATGGTCTTTCCTTTGGTGAAGTATTTCAATCCGCCTGCCACACAAATCGCAGCAACAATACCGATGACATTATTCAGCCACATATTGAAATGCAAAGAGCTTATGACGATTGAAGCAGCCAAGGCAGTTATAAAAGCGATGTAATTACGCGCCTCGAATGTTTTGGCGATCCCGTCAATATAAGCATCACCTCGGTATGTATATTCTGTGTTTTCCAAATCGCTGAGACTGTCTTTCTCCATTTTACGGACATCTCTGAATTGCTGAAGGGCAAGCGTCAGAAATATTACCGCAACGAAGTTCATGCTCATTAAGGCAGGGACAGCCACGGCACCAAGTGCTGCTGCCACAAAACCGGTAATAATATGAATCAGGTACCCATTGGGATAGCTGGGATATTGTCGGTAATCTTCTTTTAAAACCCAAATTCTAGCCATTGTCCCCGCCAAAACAGCCACAATGATAACCCCTAAATCTTCTCCAGAAAGCATAGGCTGGTCTTCCATGAAACATCACTCCTTCTTATGATTAGTGTTTACCATTCATGCTTTTTCATGAAGAAAAACCCGGCGAAAAAGAGTTCTTCAAGAAGAACGATAATTTGACAAATTTATACATGATCTACATTACTTTCTTAAACAAAAACACACTTGGGACTAACGAATTAGCATAGCTATAAAGTCTATAATGACCACTTTTAAATAGGCTCTTTTACTAGTCGTTAAGACTCAATTTTTAGAAAATACAGTTTGTGAGATAAACAAAGCATATGCGATTAAATGAAAGTAAAATGTTCTTTATAAAGTATATTTCGCTTATTTCACGATTTTGAATTTTTGATTTGTTGTTCTATACTCTCGCCAAATGATTCACAAAAGTTCAGCACAGATCAATCACAAAGCAAGATGATGAATTCGACAAGAGAAGGAGGGGGTGAAAAGTCCGGGTTCCGATTTCATTGGACATTAGGACAATAAAACATGAAGAAGACAACTTTATGGCTTGGCGTGATACTCATTCTGTTAGGTTCAACAACGTTATATGCCGGAAATCAGTCGGCAGGATTCAGACTGGAGCAGACATACAACGACATGATGGCAGTGTGGGATAAACAACTGGATGAGCAAGTCAAATACGGAGAACGGGAGATAATCACCATCCGTAATATGAAAATGAATGCAGGTAAAGAAGACTTTTTTAAGGACATGTCCGAGTGGAACCGGACAAGTATACAAACAGCTGATTCTGAAGTGGCGACCTATCACCATACATACATGACAAACTTACAAAAGGTCGAAGAGAACATTAGCCCGGTGGACAAGCTTAAGATTTATGAAGAAAAAAAGAAAGCACAGATTGAACAGGAGATTGAGGAGGATATGATGTCGTTTTTGGAAGGGATCTTAAACGACTGACCAGCTAAAAAAAACGAAAAGGGGAAATTGACTATGAAAATGCTTGGAACAGTTAAAGGAAAATTAATTGCAGGAACGCTCGCTGTAGGTGTTATTTCAGGTTCAGGATTTGCTCTTGCCAATACTGACGCAGGAGAGAACTTGAAAAACTGGTATGAAGGTGTGTTTAACGACAGAGTTGCAGCTGCTGAGGAAGAGGCAGATGCTTATGCGGAATCGAAGGAGCAGGAGTTTGAAGGTTATTATGCCGACAGAAAGGACCATCAGGGTGGTATTGTAGACCGGCATAGAAATAAACAAACCAATAATGCTATAGATGGAATTGCCGCTGCTAAACAAAGTCACCTTGAGGATTTGGGAGCAACTAAGCAGGAGATTATGGGGCAAATGGAAGTGGAGTTCTACGACGCTTTTGTAGCAGGTACAGCTGAAATCGTTGCACGTGGTGATGCAGCGGAACAGTGGGTTAAAGATGACCTTGAAGCGTTTGGAATAGAACAGGAATCAAGAATGCTCGAACAAGTCACTAATGATTTAACAGCTGCAAAAGAAGAAGCTGTTACAGACCTTGAAGAAGCTATAGAAGCAGCTAAACAAGAAGTGAGCGCTGAAGTCGAAGCACGGGGTGAAAATTTGGAAGGAAACTTTAGAACACAAATCAATCACCAGTTAACACGTATAGAAAATAAAACCAATGAAATTTTACAAAGACTGCAGGAAGAGCAAAAAACAATCATCTCTGAACACGCTGCTGATCTCGAACAGGAAGCAAAAAACGCTTTGGATGATGTTGTTTCAGGCATTTAAGATCAAGGCGGCCGAGGCATGAAATCCTCGGCCTTACATATAACGGGGAGGGGGATACAAGTGAGGCGAGCCAAATGGATCAAATGGGGGTTAACCAGTCTTGCTGCAATCGTCATGATCATTATGCTGACCACAGGTGGAATGCGGGTGGCATTTGCTCACCAGGACATGAAAGGGTTGTTTATGCAATGGTTTGACAGAGAAACAACAAGTGCAATCGCAGATCTCGATGAATCCGTGACAAAAGAGCAGCACAAGCAGACACAACGGCTGAAGTCAGAGGTTCAGAACCGCATTAACGAAGCGGAAGCAGAGCTTGTTGCTTATAAGAACGATGTAAAAGAATCAGCTATAAATGAAATCAGACAATACGCAGATACCCTTGCAGAAGAAGTTAGTACCGATACAAGTCAAGAGCGATCGGCTTATCAGGCAAAGCTAGATCAAATCGTTGCTTCAGCACTAGCAGAAATGAACAATGTCCCTTACAATCCCCCGGAATCAACAGAACAAGAACCAGAAAAGGAAGCAGATAAAGAAGATAACCCTAAAAAAGAAATAATAAAAGAAGAAACTGATTCTCAGCCCAAAGATGATTCAAATGATAAAAAAGACGATAAACAGAAAAAAGAATCTGAACCTGAATAAAAGGATGAGAAATATATGGAAAACACAATAACCGAAACCACAAATTCACAAGCTGCTTCCAAACAAACTATAAAAAGTTTATTTAATTGGCTTGGCTTTATCCTATTTCTGGCTATTCTATTTTTCACAGTTCGATTTGCCATAGGGATCATTATTGTTGAAGGGGATTCAATGGCTCCGACGATCGGTAGTGGAGATGTGTTTTTATCGAACAACGTACTGTATGACCTTGATCGCCATGACGTCATTGTTTTTCAAGATGAGAAGGGGTTTGATGTCATTAAGAGAGTGATCGCACTTCCTGGTGAGACAGTGGAAATCACTTCTGGAACGATTTATGTAAATGGAACCCCAATGGATGTCTCCTCCACGAAGGGCATCCCTAAAGATATGTTGTCTGTAACTGTTCAGGAAAACGCCTATTTCGTCATTGGTGACAACCGTGATCCAGGTGAAAGCCTTGACAGCCGCGATCCTTCTATTGGGTCAATTCCCGAAAACCGTATCAAGGGTGAGGTTGTATGGTCGATTAAACCATTTGGCAAACTGCCATGATCCATCCAATAAAAAACAATACTGACTGTCGTGAAGACAGCCAGTATTGTTGTCTTAGGTTGATTTACAGCCAGGCTGCGCCGACGATTATCAGCAGGATAAAGAGGACGACGATCAGAGCAAAGCCGCCTCCTGCATAGCCGCCACCACCATAATTTGGTGCGCCATAGCCATAGCCGTATCCGCAATTCATTCCATAACCCATGAAATTACCTCCTCTTTGTTATTAATCGGTTTAGTAACCATAACCGCCAACGTAAGCCGTGCCTACGATGATCAGTAAAATGAACAACACTACAATCAAGGCGAAACCTCCGCCATAACCTCCATGTGCTTCACTCATAAAAACACCTCCATGAGCATTTGTTAATTAATATATGCAATTGTCCGGTTCTTGCAATGGACTTTAACCCATTTGGGCGTAATATGGGCGTTCGTCCTTAATACCATTCAATCCCCACATGCGCTGCAGCTACGATGATCAGCAGAAAGAATAAACAACGAGCAAAACAATAGAAGTGTTGTGGCATTTGTGATAATGACTCATTGGTTTTCCTTCTTTTTGTAGGGATACCACATGTTATGCGACCCCTATGCAATTGCCCGGGACAAAAACCCATTTTGGATAAAAAAGGGCGTTCATACGATACGACTGGTTGGATATCCCATTCAAAACATATCGACATACATAGACTGGCATAGGGTGCGTTAATTAACGCACTTTGTAAATTGTACAGAGGAGGTGGCATGTTGTCAGTTCAACATTATCATCAGATGTGTCGGCGTTATAAAGGAAGGGCGGTAGAGGTGCGGACAAAGCGTGGACAAATTCACAGGGGGATTATTATGAATGTGGATGATCGACAGGTGTTTTTAAGGCCTATCGGTGCTAACAAGAATCTCGGAGGCTTTGGGTACGGTTTTTACCGCCCTGGTTATGGTTATTCTCAAGGAGGTTACTACAACAGAGGCGGATTTGGATTCGGAATTGCCCTTGGAGCCATAGCAGGACTCACTTTACTTCCCCTTTTCTTTTGGTAAAGCCATGTCATACAAAAGCCAGTCTCACCAGGCTGGCTTTATATATGTTTAAATACGCCACTTTAATCCGTAACAATTCATGTACATTATAAGTAAACTGTGAACTAACTTATGACTGCCACTGGCAACCGCTCGGGGGAAACACTGCTCTTTCCGCGGGCGCTGCTGAGCCTCGGTCTGACGACCTCCGGGGTCTCATCGAGGCTTTGCATCCCGCAGGAGTCTCCGTGTTTCCCCCGAGCTGGGTGATAAGGATTTACCCTCCCCGCTTCTTTAGGAATAGAACGGCTCAAGCACTGACTAACATAAAGTGATAGGAGCGGAGGGAAGTCGACTCCTGCGGGAACAGCACGAGTCCGAAGACCCCGCAGAGGTGATCTTCCTCGAGGAGGCTAAGGCCGTGCCCGCGGAAAGCGACTTCCCGTAGCGGAAATCACGATGCTCATACAAACATTGACTTAGTTATTCGGCGTTTTCAAGACATAAATCGGAAAACCACGTGAGATCACCATACGATTAGTAACTTAAAACTACCCAGGTCAGGGAGCTGTTTTTTGAATTTTCATTAGTTCGGAGTTTGTGTCTACTATTCGTTTGGGGTTTTTTAGGCGTAAGAGTAATACTCTTATAGAAAAGTGTCTTCAGTTTTGTGCCAGACTGGCGATGTTTTCTGATGGCGTCTCGAGAAGTTCCGGCCAAGTTGTTGCTGTTTGCTTAACATAAGATTTGACCATATGATAACCAGCTGCATAGCCTGCCATAGCCGGATACCGTTGTTGTCCATATAAGATGCGGTCATGTAAAGGGTGGCTCCGTTTTAAAGTTTGATAAGGTCTAATAAACTTTTCGATAATATAGCTGATTTCTTTGGCATTGTAATAATTTGTCCAATTTGCAGTGTTTTCCTTTCCCAAAAGATCATAAACAGCGTATTCCGCAAGCCCCTCCATGATTACACTATCAATAAAACTTATTTCGTCCTCTGTCTTATGATAATGATTGAGTCGGGCCACATGGTTATATTCATGAATGAATACGGACCTGATCTCATGTTCATCATGATGTGCAGAGACAAATAAAAACAGTTTGTCATAAAATGAAAGCCCTGCTTTACCGTTGTAATCCCTTTGAAGCTGATGGTTTTCTGTATCAGCCGGTAAAATGAAAACGGGGACTTTCGGCACTTGCCATGACTTTTTTAATTTCAATTTCTCAGCTTTGACGGTATACCATATCCGTTTATCCAGTTGCGGTACAGGCGTTTCCGGGTTACGGGAAGATGGTGCATATAATCCATGGGCATGCAAGTGTTTATAGATGTCTACAGCACTGGCCTCAGGGAAATATTTTTCCAACCGTTTGCACCAGTACATTACATCCTCACTTTTCTCCAACCATAAATCTGTTCTTATAACTCCCATAAATTCACCCCCATCAATCACGATTTAATTGATGAACTGGGACAAAGTCATGATCGATTTGCCCCGTTTATGAATATACTATTAATGTATGTGAATTGAGGTGCTTAAAATAGCAAGATTTAAGAAAGGAGATGTTATGATGTTTCCCGTTCAGCAGAGACGTATGGAGCGAAACAGACCGATGCCTATTCGGCCTGGATTTCCCCAAAACAATCCCAGTGGCGCTCCCCGCAGGCCCTTTGCAAAACCTCCAGCACAACCACCGTACCCAGCCAACCCATTTGCCAGACCGCCTGTTCAAAATCCGCCATTCCCAGGAAGCCAAAGTTATGGTGGCGGTGAAACAGGTCAGTTTCCCGGCAAAAAGAGTGTTGCCAATCTGACAGCGATGTTCCAAACACCAGATGGCCAGTTTGATATTGAAAAGATTGCAACAACTGCTCAGAGCATTAACAAAATATACAATGATGTCAGTCCAATGATTTCTGGATTTTTGAAGAACAGAAAATAAATCAAAAAACTTATTGAAAAGCCGGCAATTATCTATTGCCGGCTTTGTTTATCTCGATTCAGAACAGGTATATGACAAATGTCATATGAACAAACTGACAGATGTGACTACCAGACGTGACGCCGATTTTCTATAATATAAGTAGAGAATTTATGATGCTGAAGGAGGGCTTCTGTTGAGCCGTAAAAAACAAGTTGAATTAAAAAAAATGGCTGCTCCATTTGCAAAATCCGATACAAGAGCAAGTGTATACCAATTAATCAATACGATTTTGCCTTTCCTGTTCATTTGGTTCCTCGCTTATCAAAGTTTGTCCATATCATTTATGCTTGCAATCCCCTTCATACTTCTCGCTTCGGGATTTGTCGTGCGGATTTTCATTATATTTCATGATTGTACACATCAATCTTTCTTTAAAGGTAGCCAAGCCAACCGAATTGTTGGTACAATTACAGGGATTATAACGTTGTTTCCCTTTGAAAAGTGGAAGAGAAATCATGCCATTCACCATGCAACGAGCGGAAACCTCGATAAGCGGGGTACGGGTGACGTTTGGGTCATGACAGTAGATGAATACTTAAATGCATCGTTTTGGGGACGGATGGCATACAGGTTATACAGAAATCCGATCATCATGTTCGGTTTTGGTCCATTGTACCTGTATCTCATATCTAATCGATTTAACCGGGTGGGTGCAAAACGCAAAGAACGGATCAATACGTATGTGATTAATCTGTCTGTCATATTGATTTATTCGGGGTTAATGTTGTTGATCGGCTGGCAGGCATTCTTAATGATCCAGCTTCCCATCATGTTTATAGCTGGAGCACTTGGAATTTGGCTGTTTTATGTTCAACATCAGTTTGAAGATTCCTATTTTGAGAATGAGGATGAGTGGAGTTTTGTAAAGGCTGCGGTAGACGGAAGCTCTTATTATAAACTGCCAAAAATACTGCAATGGCTGACTGGGAGCATTGGTTTCCATCATGTTCATCATCTGAGCCCGCGTGTACCGAATTACAATCTTGAGAAGGTGCATGAATCAACCCCGCCATTACAGCAGGCGACGACCATCACGCTGCTCTCAAGCCTTAAAGCTCTTCGCTTTAGATTGTATGATGAAGCCCATAAAACGTTTGTCAGTTTTCAAGAAGTTAAAGCAATTATGAAACAGAAACAACTGCAATTAAAATTGCAAAAAAGAATAACTGCGCTGCAAGAGAAATAAACCTACGTAAACCCGGAGGCCAGACCCATGCAAAAACAGAGATGGTATCATATTGTTCCGAAAAACACAGGTCTCAGTATTTATGCATGGGTTGCGTTTTGTATTTTGCCTTTTTATTTTGTATTTAAGACTGCCTCAGTACCAGGGATTATTTTTGGGTTGACCATGATTATGTTGTTTTTCACTGCTTATCGGTTGTCATTTGTTTCCACTGGTTGGCCTGTTTATACGTCTGTAGCGATTGAAATGTTTATTAATATATTAATGACTGTAATACTGGGGTATGTTTATTTTGCTTTGTTGTTGGCGTTTTACATTGGTAATCTTCCTAAGAAATCAGCTTTTATTTCTTTGTATGTGATCCATCTGACGACAACACTTGCAGCAGCAAGCCTCGGTTTCTTCACACAGACTGATGTTTTTTTGTCACAACTGCCGTTTATTGTGATTAGTCTCATCGGTGTTATATTTTTGCCGGTTAATTTATATAGCCGTGCAAAACGTGAAGAGCTGGAAAATGAGTTGCGGTCTGCAAAGGAAAAACTATCTGACTTGGTCGTACTGGAGGAGAGACACCGGATCGCTAGAGACCTTCATGATACATTGGGTCAGAAACTGTCACTCATCAGATTAAAAAGCGAGCTTGCAGATAAAACGATTCATTCGAATCCCGAACGGGCTCAAGAAGAGTTAACAGACATTAATGAAACAGCTCGGATTGCACTTAAAGAGGTACGAGAGATGGTTTCTGACATGAGAAACGTCAGACTGCACGAAGAAATACTTCGGGTACAAGCGATGCTGAAAGCCGCAGAGATTACATGGGAGATTCAAGGAGAAACAGAGTTGAGGCATACACCGATGCTTGCAGAAAATGTTCTTACCATGTGTTTGAAGGAAGCTGTAACAAACGTTGTTAAACACAGCGAAGCCAGTCACTGCCAGATCGCGATTTATCAGACCATTGATGAGGTAAAGCTTCTCATTACCGATGATGGCAAAAGTTTTAAGTATGAAGATGCTTCTATCAAACATAATGGGCTCAGAGGCATGAGAGAAAGACTTGAGTTTGTGAATGGTACACTTGATATTACGACAGAAAAAGGGACCACCTTGAGTATTCGAATTCCGAATGTGGTCAAACACATAACATAGGAGAGATGGCCGTGATTCGGATTGTAATTGCTGAAGATCAGCGCATGCTGCTGGGGGCGTTGGCTGCTTTACTTGATCTTGAAGAAGACATTGAGGTAGTCGGGAAAGCTGGTAATGGAGAGGATGCACTGAAACTGGTCAAACAGTATGAGCCGGATGTTTGTATCATGGATATTGAAATGCCCATCAAAAGCGGTTTGGATGCAGCGGAGGAATTAAAAGACCACCCGTGCAAAATTGTTGTGTTGACCACTTTTGCACGTGGCGGCTATTTTGAACGGGCTCGGCAAGCTGGAGTGAATGGATATTTATTGAAAGACAGTTCAAGTGATGAATTAGCAGAATCCATAAGAAAGATTATGAGTGGCAGGCGTGTGTATGCACCCGAACTGATTGATATGGCCTTTGACCCAAAGACACCCTTAACCGAACGCGAGGAAGAAGTTTTATATTTAATTGCAGAAGGAAAAAAAACAAAAAACATAGCTCATTCCCTTCATTTAACGAATGGAACAGTGAGAAACTATGTATCAACCATTCTTGATAAACTGGAAGTGGATACACGTATTGAAGCTGTTTCTCTCTATAAAGAAAAAGGATGGTTTCGAAAATAAAAGAGTCTGTTTCCAAACCATAAAACCGCATTGCCTGTGTGAATTTCATTCAGGCCATGCGGTTTTAAACATTATCCATCTTCCTCAATTGTAATTTTCTCTGAAGTTGGTTTAGGGATTGTGATGACGAGCTGTTCTGCCTTCAATCGGGCCTTTGTTTTTGATCGAGGGATTGGGAAGGGTAAACGCACAACACGGCTCATTTGATGCGTATTTGTTTTTTGTTCAAACATATTTTCTTCTTCATTATAAACTTCATGATTCGTTTTTGTATTCACTATTATATTTAGATTGTGACCTATGATTTCGAGATGAATTTGTTCCTGTTTTATCTTCTCCAGATATGCCGTAATGACAAAAACGTCTTTCTTTTCTTCAACATCAACCCAGAAAGGTTTTAAGTCAAACATGGAACTCATTTGTTTAAATGAACCTTGAAACACATGATCCACTCGATTCATGAATTCGCGAAAAGGGGTTAAGTCAACGTCAAATCCGTTTGGAAAAGGATCTTTTTTCCATTTCATTAATCGCCCACTCCTCTTCAACCAAGAATCTAGCATACTGTTAATGTATGCACATTTGGAGAATCAGAGTGGGCGGACATTCTGATAAAATGTTACATCGCTTCCTTAATCCCACGCCTTACGAGCCACCAATTTGCTGGATAGCTGGTGAGGAATCCTAAAATCATAGCGATTTGCATCATAAACCAATACGTTGCTTCATTGGGTTTAGGTGGTTCGGTGAATAACAGAAAATGAACAATAGCCATCCAGCCAAACATCCCGATTTCAAATGCTATCAGTGACAAGGTATCAGCTTTGATGGCATTTTTTAAGGTAGCAATTTTACCATTTTTCTTATTCATGGGGTAAACGGCGAAAAATTGGAATAAGATCCCGAATAAATATGCAAGAATAAATTCTACCACATAATGGGCGAATAAAGTCATGCCGAAGATCGTAAGCCGTGTGATCGCAACGATTGGCACTCCGACTGCATCCCCGAAAGTGCATCCTGCTGAACAATGAGAGGTCGACATGAACACTTTAGAACCAAATCCACGTGTATCGTCGCCTTGAAAGTCTTTTGCTTTCAAACGGCCCCATTTAAAATAAGACCATATGGCAAACGGTCCAAAGAACCATCCATTAATGATCCAGACAGCATTCATAATCCCCATCATTTGGGGTGATTAAATACATCGATCGCTATTATAATAGCGCTGCCGATGCCAATTCCAAGCGCAATCCAAGAGATAGTTGTCAACATAAAAACACTCCATTCTTTAAAAAAATGGTTTGTTTTTTGTCTACCCGTTTGGAATGAAATTAAACGAAAGCTATTTGACATCGGGTTTCGGAATATCATTTCCATTCTTATTGATGGTGACTTTTTTCATACGTTGATCTTCCAGAGGTTTGTCCCGTTCATCGCGTTCAGCAGAAACAATCTGGTCAACTGTATCCATACCTTCAACAACTTTCCCGAAAGCAGCATAGTCACCGTCAAGATGTGTAGAAGTTTCGGTCATGATGAAAAATTGTGACCCAGCAGAGTCTGGGTCGCCCGACCGGGCCATTGACAGCACACCACGCTCGTGAGAAAGATCATTCTCAAAACCATTGGAACTGAATTCACCTTTAATTGAATGGCCTGGTCCCCCAGTGCCGTTCCCTTCCGGATCACCTCCTTGGATCATGAATCCGGGAATAACCCTGTGAAAAATCAAGCCATCGTAAAAGCCATCCTCCGCAAGTGACACGAAATTGGCTACCGTGTTAGGAGCAATGTCTGGATAGAGTTCGATCTTAATTGTTTCCCCGTTGCCCATCTCAATCAATGCCGTGGGTTTCTCGCCTGAGGTTGATTCATTTTCACCCTGATCCTGTTGTTCTTCTTCATTTTCAGAGGTCCCACAAGCTGCTAATAATAAAAGCAAGGCCCCCAAAATCAAAATCCCCTTACAAATTCTCAACTGATACCTGACCATTCTAAAACTTCCTTCCATATGTAATACATCCATTATAATCTCTTTCACCAATAAGTAAATAAAATCTCCACCCCCCCTTAGTTAACAATCTAAGAAGACTGTGAAATAACTTATGACTGCTTCTGGTAACCGCCCGGGGAATTTAACTCTTTGTTGGTTCGAAGTTTGTGGGTTGGGGATTTTAAAAGGGAGCTGCGTTGGCAGCTTCCTTTCTACTTTTTTGGTGTTTAGTTATTTTGGTTTTTAGCTTTACCTTTTTTATCGTCTTTGTTCTGATCTTTAGGAATGATCACGTCGAGTTGGGTCCAGTCGAAGGTGCCGTTCCTAATTTGTTCGCGACGTTCTTTTGTAATGTATGTGCGTTTGGATTTAAGGTGGTAATCACCAACTTTATCTCCACCCAGCGGCCGTTCGTGTGATAAAACAAATGCTGCAAGGTCCGCTGCTTCTTGATCTGTTAAGCTTCCTTCCTTTCCTTTAGGCATGTTATTTTGGATAAACCCGGATGCTTTCTCAATCTTCGTCATCCCAGCAGCTTCATTAAAGGATCCATCTCCCCATAATTGCGGGCCCGTATGGTCACTTGTACCCGAACCATCTGTAGCATGACATGCGATGCAATTCTTTTTTGTGAATAACTCTGCCCCGTTTGCAACGTCAGGCTCTGGAACCTTTTTCTTATCATTGCTCATACGCCATGTTATATCATCCTCTGATTCGACATCTTTGGATATAAATTCAAAATAAGCGACCATTGCTTTCATCTCACGGCTGTCCTTATCAAGCTTTTCCCCATTCATGCTTCTAACAAAACAGCCGTTAATTCGGTCTTCTATAGTTGTAAACTCGCCCCTGCGCATAATCGGAAACTTTTTGGTAATGCCGACCATTGGAGAATTCGGAGCAAGACCGCCATCACCGTGGCAACTCATACAAGACAGCTCATTGCCAACGTTTTCAGGGACAATAGCTTTGGTGTCGTCGAATACTTTTTGCCATATAGAATATCGTTATCTTCATCCAATGCATCGAGCTCTTCTCGAATATCTCTGGCATCGTACATTTCATCTTCGCCACTGGCCATATTGGAGCAGGCGGCTATAACGGACAAACTTATAAATATAAGCCACACATAACGCTCCTTCGTCAGAAACATGGTATTCCTCCCTTATATCAATCTATTAATTTTCTATACCCAGAAAATCATATTGAAAAACGAATGTTTATTTTAAATTGTGCATGGGTAGATGAAATTGTAATAGATAGAGAAGATAGGGAGGGAAGCAAACATTGAAGCGCTTGATGTTATTGTCATTTGTTTTTTTGCTCTCGGGATGTAGCGATATCGCTGTGTTAAATCCGAAAAGTGTAACTGGACAGGAACAAGCTTATTTAATCTGGTTAAGCCTTGGGATTATGACCTTGGTCATACTCGTCGTATTTGTTTTATTTGCATGGTTTACGTTTAAATATCGCTACACTAAAAACAAAGACGGTTTTGTCCCGACTGATGTAAAAGGGAATTTAAAACTAGAATTGACTTGGACGATTATTCCGTTTGTTTTACTTGCTATTTTAGCCGTGCCTACGATTATGACGACATATGATCATTCACCTGAATTGCAAGCTGATAATCGTGAAGGTGCAGATAAAGAAGGTACTCATATTAATGTAACAGGTCAACAATTCACTTGGACATTTGAATATGAGAATGGAAAAACGGTTCATGATGAATTGATTATCCCCGAAGACGAAACAATTGTTTTTCATATAACCTCAAAAGACGTGATTCATTCTTTTTGGATTCCAGAATTGGCTGGCAAAGTTGACGCTGTCCCGGGCAGGGTCTACACCTATGAAATTAAGGATGCAGAAAGAGGCACTTATAGAGGTAAATGTGCAGAGTATTGTGGGATACAGCATACCAATATGGTTTTTAACACAGAAGTGGTTTCAAAATCTGATTATGAGGACTACTTAAAAAAACCAGATAACCAGGACGACTAATCTTAAAATTTGTAGGAAGGAGCAGTGAAAATGTATATACCCTTTTTTGAAAAACATGTCCCATCTGACGTTATAGCCGCCTGGGTATCTGTGATTATTATTGGCATTGTCTTGGCTACATACGTCATTAAGCAAAATAAGTGGTCTGTCATTTGGGAATATATGCGCACAACTCACCACCGTAAAGTGGGAACACTCTATATGATTTTTGGTTTTCTGTTTTTTCTCAGGGCAGGTGTAGATGCGTTATTAATTCGCTCACAGCTTGCTTTGCCGCAAAACGAATTTTGGTTATTTCAATTCCAGAAATATAATGAGGTGTTCACCACACATGGCACCATGATGATTTTTTTTGCAGCAACTCCTATGCTGTTAGGCCTGATGAACGTCGCTGTCCCATTACAAATCGGAGCGAGAGATCTAGCGTTTCCATTTCTGAATGCGGTCGGGTTTTGGCTGTTTTTCGCCGGGGGAATGCTCTTTAATCTAGCTTTCTTTTTTGATAGTGCTCCGGCGATTGGCTGGACAGGCTATGCGCCGTTGTCTACATCGTTATTTACACCAGATGTCAATTCTGACTACTATGTATTTGGGGTACAGATATCGGGGCTTGGTACGATATTCACAGCATTGAATATAATTGTAACGATATTCAGACACCGGGCTCCAGGCATGAAACTAATGAGAATGCCACTGTTTACGTGGGCAAGTCTGATTACATCGTTTTTAATCCTTGTGGCTTTTACAGTGCTTGCTATCGGTTTATATCTGTTAATGTTTGATCGAATGTTCGACACGAAGTTTTTCAACGGCCCTGATGGTGATCCGATATTCTGGCAGCATTTATTCTGGATTTTCGGGCATCCGGAAGTATACATCCTGGCACTGCCGGCATTCGGACTATTCTCTGATATTATAACCACATTTTCCAAGAAAAGAATATTCGGCTATCCGGCTATGGTAATCTCAATTGGCACAATCGCATTTCTCGCGTTTACAGTTTGGGTACACCATATGTTTACAGTCGGTCTCGGCCCGCTGGTTAATACAGTATTTGCCTTAACGACGATGGCCATCGCTGTCCCGACAGGCGTAAAAGTATTTAACTGGTTGTTTACAATGCGAGGCGGGGTATTGCGAATGACAACCCCGATGTTATTTTCACTCGGGTTTATACCTTCATTCGTCATGGGAGGTGTGACCGGCGTTATGCTTTCGGTATCAGCTGCCGATTTCCAGTTCCATGATTCACACTTTGTGGTGGCTCACTTTCATTACGTTATTTTAGCGTCAACGATATTAGGGATATTTGCAGGGATTTATTACTACTTCCCTAAGATTACGGGATACCAATTAAATGAAAAACTTGGGAAATGGCATTTCTGGCTGTTTTTAATTGGATATCATCTGACATTTTTCCCAATGCATATTACCGGCATGAATGGGATGCCACGGAGAACATTCACATATGACGTTGGGGAAGGTTTAACGGCCACTAACTTCATCAGTACAATCGGTGCATTTCTCATGGGAATCGGGGTCGCAGTGATGTTCTACAATCTGTTTATAACCATACGAAAAAAAGAACGTGTCGGTTCTGATCCGTGGGACGGAAGGACACTGGAATGGACTGTTGCTTCACCAGCACCAGAAGATTCTTTTCAGCCCATGCCGATTGTAAAAGAGATGGACCCCTATTGGTACGCGAAACAACGGGGAGAGGACTTGGAAACAACTGATGAAAAATTGGCATCCCCTATTTCCAGAGACTCAATTATTCCGTTTATTATGGCCAACCTGCTAGCGGTCCTTTCATTCGGTTTAATGTATGGCTGGATCTGGCTTGCTGTACTTGCAGGTGCAGGTGTGTTCATGTGCTTTATCATTAGAGCCTTTCGTGATGAGCGGGAACAATACTACGGAAAGGGGGAAGATGGCCATGAATCAGTATGAAGCAGCTCTCTTCAACGATAAAAAGTTTGGTTTTCTCATATATCTTTTCGTTGAAGCTATTATGTTTTTAACGTTGTTTGCCACATATCTGATCTTCACCCCTTCCTCAGAAGGGCCGCATCCGTCAGACGTATTTGAGACGAAAAGTGTTATCTTGTCTTCCATATTCCTGCTATCTTCAAGCGGAACATTGATAATGTCTGAACGAGGCCTAGAAGGAAAACAACTTAAAAAACTTATACCCTGGCTTGGGGTCACATTATTGTTTGCGCTTGTGTTTCTTGGTCTGGAGATTAGTGAGTTTTATACGTATGTACAGGAAGGTTACACGTTAAGCACCAGTTCGTTTTTGAGTTCATATTATGTGCTGGTTGGCCTGCATGCGGCTCACGTAGCGTTCGGATGTGGATGGATGATTGTTTTATTCATACAGCTGAAACGGCATATTCCGCACAGCTTATATATCGAAAAGTATAAAATATTTTCCTATTACTGGCATTTTGTTGATATCGTTTGGATTGGTATTCTGCTGGTTGTGTATGTGAGGTATATATTTTAGCAAAACATTAGATTAAAAGCTGCTGAAACTCTAATTAGAGATTCAGCAGCTTTTTTATCTAGCAAACGTCATTACACGTCCTTGTGTTTTTGGGGTGATCAATTGTGTGTATGACGAATTCATGAACACTCTTTCAAGTGTAACAAAAGTCACATATTGCACGTTAGGGGGTAACCTATACTTGAGTTAACACATCAGTAAAGAGGTGAAGTTAATGCTTAAGCAAATGCTTGAAAAAGACTGGAATCAGCTGGCAGAGACTAGAGTTCCTGATGCTAAAACAGAACTGGATCAATCCCCATACAGCACGCAGCTTGGAATGGATATGGCTGATGATGCTCGCAGGGTTGTTGCAGGGAACCTGGATATTAAAGCATTCCATAAAAAATATCACTCATCTCTGCTCGGGGAATTTGGTGATTTATTCACCCAGGAACCGATCGATGAAGAGGGAAACACAAAGAAAGGCGTTAAATGGGGAATGGTGATTGACCTGCAGAAATGTGTCGGGTGTGATTCCTGTACAGTCGCATGTAAATCAGAAAATAGAACCCCACCAGGCATTTCCTATAATGTGGTCCTAGAAGAGGAAATTGGAGAATTCCCTAACTTGGCAAAGGTGAACTTACCTATGCCTTGTATGCATTGTGATAAGCCACCATGTGTTCAGGTCTGCCCGGTTAAAGCGACCTTCAAACTGGATAATGGGATTGTCACAATCGACAATGACCGCTGTATCGGATGTCGATACTGCATCATCGCCTGCCCCTATGGTGCACGTTCATTTGATTTTGGTGAAAGCTATGAAGATGAAATGCTCAGTTTTAATGATGTAACAAGCCCTGAATATGGCATTGAACGGGGAGAGCGCGGTAAACGTAAAAGTCCAATTGGTACAGTTCGAAAATGCAATTTCTGCTTGCATAGACTTGAACGTGGTGAAGAGCCTGCCTGTGTGGAAACGTGTATCGGGGATGCAAGATTTTTCGGTGACCTTAATGATCCGAACTCAACCGTTTCAAAACTTGCAAACAGCCCACGCGCATTTCGACTAAAGAGCGAGCTCGGTGCTGGCCCTAACGTTATTTATCTAAAATAAGAGGAGGTGTAGCAGTATGGCCACGTTAACGAAACCTGATATATCAAGCGAGTCAAAAATGAGTCCAGCGTTTAAGTGGTGGGTTGGCAGTTTGTTGGTGCTGCTTGCAATAGGTGGTTATTTTATCATTGAACGACTTGTGCTGGGACTCGATACGACCAATTTATCTTCCATTACCCCGTGGGGTGCATGGATTGCCTTTTACATTTTCTTCGTTGGTCTTAGTGCCGGATCGTTTCTGTTATCATCGCTGATCTATGTTTTTGGCATGTACCAGTACGAGCGCATCGGTAAAATGGCATTATTTACAGCAGTCGTCTGTATGATCGTTGCTTTAACATTTGTCTTGATGGACCTAGGACGCCCTGAACGTTTTATTAATGCCATGGTGTTCTGGAACGTGATTAGTGTCCTGGCATGGGAAATTCACTTTTACGTCGTATACATTACGTTACTGGTTGTTGAATTGTATATCGCCATGCGAGAAGACCTTGTTCGGCTGCGACCTGCTCAGAACATTCGCGGAAAGGTTGCCCGCATGCTGACATTTAGAAACAGTACCATTAGCGATCAGACTAAAAAAGAGATCACCGTTGGATGAAGATACTAGGCATTATCGGCATACCGCTTGCAATTCTTGGTGTACACGGAGGCACAGGAGCACTGTTCGCTGTAGTTGGCGCTCGTTCTGCTTGGAATACAGGATTATTTCCGATCATATTCGTTGTATCCGCCATGGTCTCTGGCACAGCGCTATTGTTGGCAGCCTACATTATTAAGACAAAAGTCAGCAAACAGCCGATAGACAAATCGATGGTGATATCACTCGGGAAAATGATGATCGCATTTCTGTTTATCGATTTACTTCTCCAGTTCTACGAGTATCTCGTTGGTGTATACGGTCTTGAACCTGAACACTTACAGAATATGGCGATCCAGATGGGTGGACCATACAGTTGGTCATTCTGGGGTGTACAGATGTTTCTTGGGGCAGCTGTTCCGATCTTCATTATTTTTTATAAGAAGACAGCCGCTAATATTAATGCCATTCTGACAGCTGCTGTTCTTGTGGTAATTGGAATCATTGGTGTTCGTTTCAATATTGTGGTTCCATCCCAGATTGTTCCGGTATTTGAAGGGATGCCTGCTGGGAATTACTATCCGACAATTAATGAGTGGATGGTCAGTGTCGGTATTGGTGCCATGGGACTGTTAATTTTCACCATAGGCGACAGATTGTTGCCCCTCGAAGAATCCCCTGAAAATATGGAAAGGGAGGGATAGCTGTGGAAGATAAATCCATGTCAAGACGTAAATTCATAAAAGCATTGGGAGCGTTTGGAGCAGTGGCGGCTGTGGGTCCGGCCTTTATTGGTCCGGTAAAACAGGTATTTAATGGCGTTTGGTATGATGAGGGTCACGGCTCTGGGACAGATTATCAGGATTACGGCGCTGAAGATGTTATTTTTTCAACATGTGAACAATGCAACACGTATTGTACCATTAAAGCTTATATCACTGCAGGAAAGAAAGAAGGTCCTTATTCCACAGTCATTCGTAAACTTGCAGGAAATCAGTATAGCCCGTTAAATATGGTGCCATTTGGCGCAATTGCATACGCAACGCCGGTGGATGAAGCTGTCAAAGGGAATGGCGATGTGAAGCGCGGTGGACGTGGCGCCCGCGGTGGACGCATTTGTTTGAAAGGACAGGCCGGAATCCAGACCGCTTATGATCCTTACCGGGTGAAAGATCCACTTAAACGCGTTGGACCAAGAGGCAGCGGTAAATGGAAAGTGGTCAGCTGGGATGAAGCTTATGATGAGATTGTCAATGGCAGCGAAGATCTAGGGTCACCTGGTTTAAAAGAACTCTCTGCATATGTATCTGAAGAAGGTGTCATGGCTGATTGGGATAAAGTAAAATCAGGCACGATGACGCAAGAGACTTTTGACTCGAAATATCAAGAGGTTCTTGTAGATACAAAACATCCGGATTTTGGACCAAAAGTAAATCAAGTGACCTTCATGGTTGGAGATCGTCGTGATTTTGTGCAACGGTTTATCTCTAACAGTCTTGGCAGTAAAAACTACTATCATCACGGTGGTGTCTGTGGTATCAGCTCTGTTATTGGTAATGTCCGATCTTATTCAGGTGAGAAAAAGAAGAAACGTCAGTATGCTGACATAGAAAACACGCTCTTTTTACTTGTTTGGGGGACCAACCCCATGGTGGCAAACAAAGGACCGACATGGCTGGCACCAAAGTTAACAAACGCCATTAAGGACGGCATGCAAATGGCTGTGGTAGACCCGCGCTTCAGTAAAACTGCCGAAAAGGCTCACATCTGGGCTCCCGTTAAACCAGGTACGGATGCAGCGCTTGCTTTAGCAATTGGACGCACCATAATTGAGAACAACTGGCATGATACAGTTTATCTCACAAACCCGAACGGAGAGGCTGCTCAAGCCGACAATGAGCCGACCTGGAGTGATGCCAGCCATTTGGTTAACTTAAGTGATCCTAAACGGCCGAAAGTACGGGCGAGCGATTTAGGCATAGGCAGTGAAGAACAATTTGTCGTAATTGAAAACGGCAGTCCTGTTCCACATGACAAAGCTTCCGAGGGTACGCTTGAGGTTGATACAACCCTTAAAGGAATCAAGGTGAAATCAGCTTTTCAGTTGTATAAAGAACGCACGATGGAAAAGTCAGTCGAAGCTTACAGTAAAATCACAACGATACCCAAAGCTCAAATTATCCAGATTGCTAGACAATTTACTTCATACGGTAAACGTGCATCAATTCTTGCTTATCGTGGCCCAGCCATGCACGTAAATGGATATTATACTCAACGTTTGATCGCAAGTTTAAACCATCTGATCGGCTCTTATGACTGGAAAGGCGGCAACATTACAACAGGTGTCTTTTATCAGGAATTTGAAGGGCGCTATGATCTAAATACAGTTCCAAATGGGAAACAACCTTGGGGGATTCCAACAGGCCGGAACGGAGTCAAATATGAAACAACAAGTTTATTTGAAAAAGACGGCTATCCTGCTAAGCGGCCATGGTTTCCATACAGTCCGCAAACAGTCGGTGATGTGCTTCCAAGTGCGGTGAATAAATATCCTTATCCGATCAAGGCATTGATCACGCATAGGATGTCACCTGTTTTATCTGCACCAAACGGCCAGATCCAGGAGCTCGCTCTGAAGGATCCAGATGTCCTGCCACTATTCGTAGCATCTGACGTGCAAATTGGAGATACGAGTAAATATGCCGATTTTATTCTGCCGGATACTGTTTATTTAGAACGGTGGGGAAGAGAGGCTATTTATCCCAACATTACAACCAAATTAGCGAGCATTTACCAGCCTGTAACAAGAGTCTATCCGAATGTGCGGTCGTTTGAAAACAGCATTATCGAAATAGCCAAACGGATGGATTTGCCAGGCTATGGGAAAAATGCTTTTACAGATGGAAGTTCGCTTGATATTGAAGAGGACTATTATATTAAACGCGTAGCCAATATAGCGTTTGACGAAACCCCCGTACCAGATGCTGATGCAAGAGAACTTGAAATCTTTACCAGAGCTCGAACTAAAGCATTGGGTAACTATTTTGACGAAGCACGATGGCGGCAAGCCGTTAAACCAGAGGAGTGGAAAAAAGTTGTATATGTGTTGAATCGGGGCGGACGTTTTGAAGAAGCCGGCAATGAGTATATAAATAATCATATTAAATACGGTTTCAGCGGGCAGGCCAACTTTTATGATGAAGGTGTGGCAGCAGGCAAAAACTCATACGATGGTCAATCTTTTGAGGGGATGCCTTTTTATGAAGAAATTAAAACGTTTGATAGAAAGCCGATTAAGCCCAAACAACCGCTCCAATTTATAAACTGGAAAGCCAGGAACATGGGCACATACAGAAATGTTAGTTCGGCATGGTTAAGAGAAGTGCGCTCTGACAATTATATATGGATGAATAAAGTCGATGCATCTATCAGAGGCATTAAAACCGGTGATACTGTTAAAATAATGAATGACAGCATAACCCTTGAAGGAACAGTTTATGTAACAGGAGGTATTGCCCCAGGTGTTGTGGGCAGTGCGTATAATATGGGGCAACAGGGCTACGGCGTAAATCGACAAACAATTAATGGACAAAAGCAAGCGAAACTGCCTGAATACAATCATACGCCATTTAACTTTAAACAGCCCTTTCATGAAGATGACGGCTACCCTGGCAGTCGAAGTGACGGGTTTCCGGTTAATAAGCTGACAGCAATGGATCACTCCTTAAAAGACGGAGCGATTTATGATGAAATAGGCGGTGCTCCTGGACAACTCGACATGTTTGTTGATATAAAGAAAGTATAGGTCTATCAATATTGGGAGGTGTTGTGTATGGTTGAAACAACACTTGAAGAAGCATATGGGAAATTACTGTTAAGTGACTTGTTTACGCATATCTGGTTTGGCGATTGGGAGGCGTATGAAACCGCTATTGAACAAATCCCGGAGGAACTTGTAATGGAATTACCCTTTACAGACCATTATATTAGAGAAGAAACAGCACTATGGCGTGATAATTACTTCCAGATACCTGGAGAATATTTTATTCCGCCTTATTTATCAAGTTATTTCGGGAAAGATGAAAAAGAGCAGGAACGTGCACGGCAAGAAGTTCTTTGTCTAGTGGGGGATTATGATAAATTTGGCTTTTATTATCCACTTGAGCAAAATGAATTCCCTGATCATTTCGGGAGTGTGACAGCTTTCATCACAGCTGCATTAAAATCAGAAATAAAAGCACACGAAGAAGGTGATGCTGAATTGGCAAGCCAGTTACACAACTTTCGACATCATATTTACACAACTTATTTGCAGAAAGGTATTGCAAGTATGATGACTCAGTGCGAAAATAGAGTGTCAGATCCTTTTTTCAAAGCTTTTCTCACTTTTTATCAACAGAGTATGGAAGATATAGCCAAATAATCCAGATGTTAAAATCTACTAAGGAGTGATTTAAATGGGCGGCTTAGCAAGCATTGGTATACCAGGGTTGATTTTGATTCTTGTGTTGGCACTGATTATATTTGGACCGTCAAAACTGCCTGAGATCGGAAAGGCAGCAGGCAGCACTTTAAAAGAGTTCAAAAAAGCAACCAACGAAGTCATGAATGACGATCAGCAGGACGAACACAACGAAACGAAACAGTCATAATAAAACAGCCAGAGCTTGATTGACCAAAGCTCTGGCTGTTTTAATGGATGTTGCAGATATCGAGCGGGCAATCCCCACAATTAATGGCCGTTTTGAGATAATCGAGGTCGTGAATCGTGATATAGCCTCTTGCAGCTGATATGACTTTTTTTCGCTTGAGTTCGCTCATCAAGCGATTAATGCTTTCCCGCGATGTCCCACAAAAATCAGCGAGGTTTTGGTCGGTCATGCGATTGGTAATTTTAATTGTCCTACCGTCAAAATATCCGTAGCTGTTGGCAAGTCTGATTAGAGTGGAGTATAGTGCCCCTTTCTTCCCAAACATGACAAGATCACGAAAACGTGTTTGATCACGCCTGGCATACTCACTCATAAGCTGGATGAACTCTAGAGCGAGTGTGCCATTTTGCAAGAGGTTTTCTTTTAAAACGTTTTTGGAAATAACGGCAACGTTACCATCAGTTAACATTTGTGCATTTAAAATATGAGTGACGTCATCTTCAATCAAAGAAAGTTCACCAACCAGATCCCCCGGAACACTGTGCCGAAGTGTCAACTCATTGCCATCGTTGGATAATTTGCTGATTTTAACTTGTCCGGCTTTAAGCAGGAAAAGCTTTTCGCTTTCATCACCTTCACGAAACAAGTAGGCATCTTTTTCAAATGTTTCAAACGCCTCTGCCTGATCAAACAACACATTTAGTCCCGACCACAATTGCTCTGTTTTCAAATGACACCCCTCCAACCGCAGCCCCAAAAGGTACTTTAATAACATGGTAGCATACTTAGGAAAGAAAACCCATGGACTCTCCGGAAATGTTGCAGATTAGTCAAAACATACTTGTACACATGATTTGACCTTCTTATGAATACTCTTTATTGGGAGGGAAATTTCATGGTAGAAGCGATATTACGTATGTTCACTGGTGAAGATAAAGCCGCAGCCGTTCTAGCCAATCCATTGATTGAGCTGATCTTCACCATTTTATTTATTTTATTTGCTGCTGCGGTTTTCATTCATATGATCATTTACTTTAAACTGAAACAGATTAAACAGGACCGCGATCGCATGCTTAAAGAACCGCTCAGCACAGTGAAAAAGGATTTTGAAAACCGTGGAACAATCGAGGCTGGTCATGTTGAGACATTTGTTCAAGAGAAGTTTTCCGAGTGGCGTATGTTCGGTATGCCGGTTATTAATTTGATTAAACTTGTTCAAATGACCGTATCTGTATTTATTTTAATCGGTGTTCTGGGAACCTTTATCGGTCTTGCTCTTTCTCTTGGCAGCATCAATGCGGGTGGCGATCAACTGGTTGAAAATGTTGCAAGTGTATTGGCAGGAATAGATGTAGCGTTTTATACAAGCATTGCCGGAATGGGTTTCTCCCTGATTATGACCGTTTTAACGAAAGCGATGAATACCGAATATATGTTGACTGATATCATGCTTAAAGTCGAATCCGAGCTGGAAGGTCAGAAGGGAAATGGAGAAACACAGCTGATTAGCGTATCGGAACAAATCCGGGATGCCGTAGATCAGCTGCGCGAATCCAATGCCCAGTCTCTTGGTCAGGTTGTGAACGCATTTGATGGCTTTCAGGCATATACAGCCAGCCTTGAACAATCTGCTAAAGATCTGGCTCAATTTAATGAAGGCTTAAGCCACAATCTTGAGGAATTTGAAGCCCTATTCCACAACATGAAACAAGTGACGGAAGGATTTCAGGAAGGGACTAGTCAGTTAAACGATAATTTTGCTTCCTTGTTTGCCTATTTTAAAAAGAACGATGCCAAACAAGAACGTCTTGTCCATACATTTGAAAACATTCATGAAAAAATAAGTGCAGCAGCAGATACACAAAAAGAATCTTTGGAACATGTGCAAAGTTCAGTAGGTAACTTGGAATCATTCATGAACAATGCCGTTAATCAGCAATCAGTGATCCAATCGTCTTTTGAACGTATTCACACCCATACTGAGACACTTGTCAAACAGATGGAAGCACAGAATAAGAATTTTAAAGATATATTTGGTCACAATGTCAGTCATCAGTTGGGGAGTATAATCAACCAGTTGGCAGATTTCAGTAAGGGTTTTGAACACATGCGGCATGTCTTCCTCAAGCTGCCTGAAACGCTCGATGCTATTAATCGCACGCAGGATGAATATAGACATTTGCTGTCAGGTCGATTTGAGGAAATCAGGGCCTTCGAGCAAACCTTCAGTGATCATTTACGGTCTCATAATGAATCGTCACGGACATTTGAACAGAATATGCAAACTGCAAATCAGACTTATGAGCAGATGACCAGGCATAACCATCAGGTGATTAAAGATATGAACCATCTTCTCTCAGATATCAGGCAGGGGCAGGAAAATCGTGAGAACAGGATCGAAGGCTCTTTGGATGATCTTAAGAATTCATTGACATCTTTTTCCAATGCACTGGAATCAACAGTGGGTGATCGCTTGGATAAAGGGGTGCGCAGCTTGATTCAAACTACGGATACGTTGAATGATGGGATTCGCAAAGATTTAAAAGAATTAACCCGTGCGTCACAGGATATACAGCAAGCCAACTCGCGTAAGATAGAACAACTCCTCCAGGCGCTTACAGATGAGATCAATATGTTGAATCAACGGTTAAATACAGTGAGGCAGGAACCGGCACGAAACAGGGCTGTGACGGGGATGAGTTTGTATGAGGAATAAATACAACCGGTTATTCAAAGAAGAACAAAACGAAGGACATTTCTGGCCGTCTTTCACTGATTTATTAACGACTATTCTACTCTGTTTCATCTTGATTTTCATTAGTATGATGATCATTAAATCCCTGCAAATAGAAGAGATGAAACGGACAATTGACCAGATCATGGGGGTCAGAGCCAAGCTTGTCAGTGACTTGAAGGGAGAGTTCAGTGAATCTGATCTGGGAATTGAAGTGGATGAGAAGACGGGTGCGATTATTTTTAATACGGAAATTTTATTTGAATACAGTAAATCAGATTTAAAGCCTGCATCTCTCGATTTCCTGGATGAGTTTGTACCCAGATACTTGGACACCCTACTTGATAGCGGTTATGAAGACTATATTGCAGAGATTATTATAGAAGGTCACACCGACCAGAACGGGTCCTATTTATACAACCTGGAACTTGCTCAGGACCGGGCATACAGTGTTGCGGAATATGTACTCAGTGATCAATTTCCTTATCAGCACATACAGGAACATGTGAAAGAAAAATTAACCGTTAACAGTAAATCTTATACGGATTTTCGAACTGATGAAAGCGGAAAGTATAGTGCAGCAGCATCAAGGCGTGTAGAATTTAAATTCCGCTTGAAAGACGAAGAAATCCTTGAAAAAACACGGGAAATACTGGAGTAAGGGGAGCTGCGCAATGCAGCTCCCCTTATGGGTTATACTGTATTAAATAGACGTTCAAAATAGTGTGGAGCCTCGAGCATTTTAGGGCCGTACCACAGCATTTCACCATCGATTATGACGGGTATTGCTTTCGGTACCAGAGCCTTAAATTCATGAAGATGCTTCTCACGAAACGGAAAAGGCTCTGTGGCGAGTAAAATATAATTGAGTTCGGCATCATTCAATTCATCAATTGTAACTTCGGGGTAACGGGAGTCTCTGTTTATAAATGGATTAATCAAACCCATGGCATCAAGAGTGGACTGAATGTATGTATTGCCACCCACAACCATATAAGGATTTTGCCAAATAACGTAAGCCACTCTGCTTCCATCCATGCGGGGGAGAGACTGAAAAGCTGTGTGGATCTCCGCATTGAGTTCTGATGCTTTTTGTTTGCGATCTGTTACAGTACCAAGGTCTTCTACAATCTGGTAAACATCATGAATCTTTTGGATTTCAAAAACAAACACTGGGAAATATTGTTCAAGGATCTCAACCATTTCTTTCGTGTTTTCTTCTTTTTCTGCAATGATTAAATCAGGATTCAAGTCTTTGATGCGTTCCAATTTCATATCTTTAGTGCCACCAACGTTTACTGCATGTTTGACTTTGTCTTTCGGAAATTTACAGAAACGTGTTCGGCCAACGATCTGTTTCTCCAATCCTAAATGATACATTGTTTCCGTGATGGCAGGCACGAGTGAAACAATGCGTTGTGGGGGATCATCGTATTCGATTGTGCGTCCGAGATGATCGTTAATCTTTGCCAATAGACACCCTCCTCAAACTATACTTCTGTCTCCAGTTTAACCAAAGTGATCCCCATGCCACAAGAACAAAAACGGAAACGCCTTGGACACCCTCGAAAATCATAAGCAAGAACGTGTAGTGGCGGCCTTTGCCACGAAACGTTATTGCTTATGACTCGAGAGGTAGGGGTAGGCGTTGGAGCTGGACTAAAAAAGACACTTTCAGATCCTATTGGACCGGAAAGCGTCTTAAAAGTCGGGATGACAGGAATTGAACCTGCGACCCCTAGCACCCCATGCTAGTGCTCTACCAAGCTGAGCTACATCCCGTTTTAGAGTCGCGATACCTATTATAATGTAACCATCTTATAAATTCAATGGTTACTGAAATGAAAAGTGAGGAATTGACGTTTATGAATCAATTGTTTTGTTTGAGATCGAAGTGTGGTAGAATAAAGGAATTGTCCGTAACTGTTTCGTAAACAGAAATAAAATTTTGGAAGGAACAGACATTATGGCTGACTCAGGTACACAACCAATTAACAAAATACCAATTATGATTGTTCTAATATCAGGGGCGTTTGTTGCCATACTAAACCAAACGCTTCTTGGCACAGCATTGCCGCCGATTATGGAAGATCTCAATATCAGTGAAAGTACTGTTCAATGGCTGCAGTCGGTATTTATGCTGGTGAACGGGATTATGATTCCGGTTACCGCATTTTTAATTGAGCGCTTTACCACACGAAAACTTTTTATGAGTGCAATGGGCATTTTTGGTCTTGGCACGCTTGTGGCAGCTGTTGCTCCTGATTTTACTTTTTTAATGGCTGGACGTGTTTTGCAGGCAGCGGGGGCAGGGATTATGATGCCGCTGATGCAAACCATTTTATTCTTGATATTCCCCGTGAATAAGCGTGGCACAGCCATGGGGCTTTTCGGAATGGTTATTGCGTTTGCTCCGGCAATTGGACCAACACTGTCGGGCTGGCTTGTCCAACAATATCCTTGGAGAAGTTTGTTTTATGTCATCTTGCCGATTGTAGTGATCGATTTAATCGTTGCTTATTTCATTCTCAAAAACGTGACAAAACAAACCTTTCCGAGAGTGGATGTTTTGTCGATTACATTGTCCACACTCGGGTTTGGGGGCATATTATACGGATTTAGTACTGCGGGTAATTCTGGCTGGGGCAGCTGGTATGTTATTGTCTCCATCTTAGTTGGTATGATTACCCTTGTGTTGTTTATTTTAAGACAGCTTAAACTTGAAACGCCCATTCTTGAATTCAGGGTATTTAAAAATACGATTTTCACCTTAACAACCGCGCTTGGAATGGTATCCTTTGTAGCCATGATTGGTGCAGCTGTTGTTCTTCCGTTACTTATGCAGAACATGCTGGGCTTCTCTCCCCTTGAATCTGGTCTTGTGCTGATGCCAGGTGCGATTGTAATGGGTATTATGAACCCAATCACCGGACGGCTGTTTGATAAATTTGGTGCCAGATGGCTAACCGCTATCGGTCTATCGATCATGACAATTACCACGTTTATGTTTGCCTTCTTGACACCTGAAACGACATTTACTTATCTTGCTGTCGTAAATGCTGTTCGTATGTTTGGTATTGCTATGGTGATGATGCCTGTAACCACAGCAGGATTGAATCAGCTGACACCGGAACTGATACCACACGGTACTGCCATGAACAACACAATGCGCCAAGTTTCAGGAGCGATTGGAACGGCTTTGCTTGTTACGGTTATGGTGACACAGGCGAACCCGGATAATGGTGTAGCCGGTGCGGTGCACGGTGTAAACATTTCGTTTGTGGTAGCAGGGATCTTTTCTTTAGTTGGTCTCGTGCTCTCATTCTTTATTAAATTTCAAAGACCTGAACCTGAAACAACAGCTGACCGTTCTTAGAAATGGATGACACAATTCACCAATTGATCACAATTTCTTGATGAACTAGGACTTGTACTAAGGTTTTTGTATTTCCTGATTGCTCATTCATGTATAATACAAATGAATGTGAGGGTGGAAGATGAATCGTATATTATACTTTATTATTGTTGTATCGTTTCTGGATACTTTTATCCAATTACCCATTATTACGCCCTATGCCAGGGAACTCGGGGCATCTTATTTGCTGACAGGTGCTATTGTCGCTGTCTACTCGCTCGCTAATATGATTGGCAATATTTTTGGCGGCCACTGGATCGATCGGTTCGGCCGTAAAAAAATGCTCTACAGTGGCATGTTCGCTGTTGCGTTCGTCCTATTGTTTTATCCGCTTCCCCAAACAGGTGCGCAACTATTTTGGGTGCGTTTTTTCCATGGTTTGGCAGGTGGTGTTCTCATACCGGGGGCTTTTGCCTACGTGGGGGATCAGTCAAAATCTGAAAAACGAGGCAAAGTCATGGCGCTTACCGGAGCGAGTATTGGCACGGCAGCCATTGTCGGACCGGCACTCGGCGGAGGACTTTCTTCACTTGGCAGAATCAATTATGTGTTCTGGTTTGTAGCGGTGCTGTTTATCATTACTGGCATCTTAATTACAATTTTTGTCAAAGAAAGTCTTGTTTCTACGGACCGAGGCAAGGCTTCTCTTGCTCATTTTTTACCACTATTAAAAAAACGTCCGATTCTGCAGGCTTCGCTGGCAGCTTTGGCACTTATGATTTCTAATGGTACATTGGCATTTGCTTTGCCGATTAAAGTAACGGAAATGGGACTTACAAGTGCCGCAACTGGAATGCTATTAAGTACATATGGTGTTGTAGCATTAATTGTTTTCCTAACACCATTGAATCGGATGTATGACCGTTATTCACCAGTTATGCTTGTGGTGGCAGGGATTGCTACGATTGGTTTTGTACATGTGATGCTCAATATCATTAGCATCAGCTGGGCCGTTGTCTTACTGATGGTGGTGTATGGTGTCGGATTTGCACTTGTATTCCCATCGATGAATAAAATAATTGCTGATAGTTCATCAGCTATTGACCGTGGGAAGGCTTATGGAATCTTTTACGCGTTTTTTTCCTTGGGTGTTATTGCAGGATCGTTCGTTTCGGGTGCTACTGCAGAAGTGTTTGGCAAACCATTTTTGTCGAGTGCGGGTACCATGATTATCGTGGTCACAGCACTTTTAATCATTTCGAAAAAAGGTCAAGAAAAACAAATATAAATATGAAAAAAGGGGACTTCCTTTAGGGATGTCCCTTTTTTGCGTGTGCCAGGCATGCACACACTCTATAGGGTTAAAGTCCCGAATCGTGAAGGCAGTAGTAGCGATTAGCCAAGGACAAGGGTGTCCAGAGAAATCTGGAATCTGAAGGAAGTCTGCGGCAAATCTCCGCCCGAGGAACACGAACTTCATAGGGCTAGATGTACTTGGACGAGGCTGCGCAACAAGCCAAAACCCATACTGCCAAAGGGTGCATAAAGTAGATGAAGCGGGGACATGGGGAGGAAGGGTGTGTGCTTACCCTGGGAGGTCTGGCAGAAATGCACAACCCATTGTGTAACTGAGTACGTAAGTACTCACTGAACTGTCAGAAGTCAGCAGACGCCATAGTAATGGGGATATCTAGAGTTCCCATGAAGGGCTGAATCATTTAAGGAGAATTGTCGCTTCGCGTACGCAACACTTGATGAAGCAGAAACATATATCCTTCCTAATGGAGGAAACGGTGAATTCCGTGGGGGACATTAGAAGGGCTGAAAGTGATTGCCACACAAGAGGAGAGAACAATTCACGCAGGAGTTGGATATCATGTTGGATCGAATTCTATCACGGGAAAACTTAATAAACGCACTAAAACGCGTTGAACGCAATAAAGGCAGTCATGGTGTAGATGGAATGCCCGTACAAAACCTACGAGCGCATGTCATGAAACATTGGACAAGCCTGCGAAAAGAAATCCAAGAGGGGTCTTATCGTCCTCAACCTGTCCGTCGTGTCGAAATCCCGAAACCAAACGGCGGGAAGAGGAAGTTAGGCATCCCAACCGTGTTGGATAGATTCATCCAACAAGCAATTGCACAAGTTCTCACTGAAGAATACGACTCAACGTTCTCGAAACACAGTTATGGATTTAGACCAAACAAGCGAGGACATGATGCCGTAAGAGAAGCAAGGCAATACATGAAAGAAGGCTACCGTTGGGTCGTTGACATGGACCTAGAGAAATTCTTCGATAAAGTCAACCACGATCGTTTGATGCGCACATTGAACAAACGTATTGAGGACCCACATCTATTGAAGCTGATTCGAAGATACCTGCAGGCAGGTATTATGGAAGAGGGTTTAGTGCGTCCTAATACAGAAGGAGCTCCGCAAGGTGGTCCGCTCAGTCCACTACTTTCCAATATCGTCTTAGATGAGTTGGACAAGGAATTGGAGAAAAGAGGACTCCGTTTCGTCCGCTATGCGGACGACTGTAATATATACGTCAAATCAAGACGTGCAGGGTTGCGTGTAATGGAAAATATTACACAATTTATTGAAAATAAACTCAAGCTGAAGGTCAACGTAGAGAAAAGTGCGGTGGATCGCCCATGGAGACGTAAATTTCTGGGGTTTTCCTTCACGTTTCACAAAGATCACCCGAAAATCCGGATACCCAAAGAGAGTATCAAACGCTTCAAACAACGTGTCCGGGCTCTTACATCCAGAAGAAAATCCATGAATATGACAGATAGAATCGAGAAACTCAATCGATATTTGGTGGGCTGGCTTGGTTATTATCAACTGGCAGAAACGCCAACCACATTCAACAAACTGGATGCCTGGATTCGAAGAAGACTGCGAATGATTAGGTGGAAAGAATGGAAGCTAGTCAAAACGAAGTACAAGAATCTTGTGAAATACGGCGTGAAGAAAGAGAAAGCGTGGGAATGGGCCAACACAAGAAAGGCTTATTGGCGGATTGCCAAAAGCCCTATCTTGCATAAAGCCCTTGGTGACCAATACTGGTCAACCCAAGGGCTTAAGAGTCTGCTTAAACGATATCAAACGTTGCGTTGGACTTAAATGAAACCGCCGTATACGGAACCGTACGTACGGTGGTGTGAGAGGTCGGGGGTTAGTCACCCCCTCCTACTCGATTTTATTCTGTATGTTGAAAGATCTTTTGTATGTGATTGAGTTGGTTCTGGGTCTGATGGAGCTCAGGATGTTGGGTAATATGTGCCTGAATCATGCTAATTTGCTGCTGGGCTGCTTGAATTTGCATCTGGGCGTGTTGAAGCTGTTGTGGATCTGCCGTAGCCTGAGCTTCTTGAACAGCTTGTTGCACTTGTTTAACTGCTTGGGCGGCATGCTGAAGTATTTGATCTTGATCTGTTATTTTAATCACCCCCATTCACTAGCGTCGCATTAAAATGCAACAATGTCATTCAAAAAACGGAATCTTCTTGAATCCGTGTACGGACATAAAAAAATCCTTTATAATGGTTGGTGTGGTAGTAACCTATCCAAATCCATTACAAAGGACATACACATGGATAAGTCTACACGAAAAACATCATTCAAACAATGGTTAGCACCAATTAATCAAGCTTTATTTGAAGAACAAGTAAGTCTGCATCGACTGGACCATTATACGAAAAAGCTCTACATGGATTCGTTTATGTCATTACTGTTGTACGCCCAACTCCATGAAATAGAGAGTTTACGGGCTCTGAGCGACGCTGTTTTCTCAGAAGAACTTCAACGATCGGCAGGTTTGGACACAATCAGTTTTTCACAACTGGGTCGCCGGCTTAACCAAGTGCCTACGGCTTTCTTTCAAACCATTTTTCTGGATTTGATTTCCCAAATCCATGCGAAAACACAGTTTCAACAGCGAAGACAAGTTACAACGCCGTTAAAAATCATTGATTCTAGCACATTGCCGCTTAATCTGACGAACCATAACTGGGCTGAATTCCGGCAAACAAAGTCAGGTGTCAAACTTCACTTACGGCTGGTGTTTATGGAAGAAGGGCATTCTTATCCAGATCAAGCTGTAATCACCAATGCGGTCCACCATGATCGTGGGCAACTGGAAGTTCTTGTCGACGACAAGGCCTGCATGTACGTATTTGACCGCGGTTACCTGGATTATGAACGTTTCGATCGTATGACTGACGAAGGCTTTTTCTTTGTTTCTCGCTTGCGTAAGAATGCCGTCGTACGTGTACTTGAGACGTTTTCACTACCAGAGGAATCGAATGTGTTATCGGATGAAATGGTTGTCATTGGATCACCCCAAAACCGTTCGGAAAACGTGTTTCGCAGACTAAAATTGTTTGACACAAAAGGCAATGAGCTTACACTACTGACGAACCGCTTTGATTTGGATGCCGATGAAATCGCCGACATCTATCGATCAAGATGGGCCATTGAACTATTCTTCAAATGGATGAAGCAGCATTTGAGCATCAAAAAGTTTTACGGATACAGTGAACAAGCTGTCCACAACCAGGTCTATATCGCAATGATTGTGTATTGCTTGAACGTATTGGTTCAATTGTACACAGGCAGCCATCGAAGCTACTTGCAGATAAGTCGCTATTTAAAAGCATCCCTGTGGAAGCCAGCTTATATATGGTTGAAAAAAATCGAAGGGAAAGGTATCCCGTAAAACGTCTTTGTCCTTGTTGTTTCTGCCGTTAGCCATAGTAAAAAAATGGATGTTTACTACCTTTAATTCGGTGTTTTAACTTTTTTCGTTTTACACCGAAGGTGTTAATCTGAATATTTCGTTTATATTAATGCGACGCTAGTGACCCCCATTATATACTTTAGTTTGGGTGGATTGGTTTTAGGTATTCAAGGGTTAATTTCCCACCCGTATATACAGTAATTGGACATGTTCCAATGAAGAAGCTAATATGAAATGAAATAAACCAAATCAAAGGAGTGCACGTTTTGATCCGTTATAGATTACTTTATGCTGGGATCACAATACTCGTGCTTGTAATCATCGTCTTGACCTTTCAATTTGAAAAAGAAAACCAATTGAAACAATCGATGAAAGAGGAGGAAGATATGATCCATAATAATGACATAACTGAAACAAGCAGTTTCACCAGTCAATTAAAACGCCGTATTGATTCAGTACTGGATCAAGAACCGGATCTGCAAGGTGCAATCGCAGGTATTAGTGTGAGATCTGCCGAATCCGGCACATTGATATATGAGCAGCATGGTGATATTCGTCTTCACCCTGCATCTAATATGAAATTACTAACCGGTGCGGCTGCATTATCAGTACTAGGGCCGGATTACACCATGTCAACCCAATTATTAATCGACGGTCAAATTGAAGCCGGAACGCTCAACGGTGATTTATACATAAAGGGGAAAGGTGACCCGACCTTAACGCAGCAAACTTTCCAGAAGATGGCGCTGCTGCTGAAAGAAAAAGGGATCACCCATATTGAGGGGAACGTAGTAGGTGACGATACCTGGTATGATGATGAACGCCTGTCACGGGATTTGAATTGGAGCGATGAAACATATTATTACGGAGCTCAAATTTCAGCTCTGACTGCTTCACCGAACACGGATTATGATGCTGGAAGTGTTATTGTTGGCGTTAAGACTGGTGAAGCAGGGGAAACGCCGACGGTTAGCCTTATGCCGGAAACAAATTATGTGCAAGTGAAAAATACTGCAATAACCACTGAATCAGGTAATGCTGAGGCCGAATTAACAGTTGAAAGAGAACATGGTACAAATATAATTAAGGTTTCGGGATCACTCCCGACAGCAGCGAATTCGGTATATGAATGGATTTCGGTATGGGACCCGACTCAATACGCACTAAGTTTATTTCAAAGCGCATTAACAGAAAAAGGCATTACTGTTTCAGGGGAAATAAGCACTCATAAAACCCCTGATGGAGCTCAACTCATACACACACATGCCTCAATGCCTTTGAAGGATTTGCTCGTACCATTTATGAAGCTTTCCAACAATACAATCGGTGAAATGTTGATCAAAGAAATGGGACAATTGGAACACAGTGAGGGTCATGGGAAAAAGGCTTGCAGGTTCTGGAGACTAAGCTGCTAGAGCTTGGTATGAACACAGGCACGATTCTGATCAGAGATGGTTCAGGAATTTCTCATATTAATTCAATCCCTGCGAATGAATTGACAAAGTTGTTGTTTAACGTTCAGGAAGAAACATGGTTTCCTTCTTTCTTGCGATCGCTCCCGGTTGCTGGTGCACCGGACCGTATGAATGGTGGAACGCTAAGAGAACGTATGTCACACCTAGATGTTAAAGCCAAAACGGGAACAATTTATGGTGTCAGTACTTTGTCAGGGTATGTTAATACGCATAACAAGGAAACGCTGATCTTCTCGATTTTATTAAACAATCTTTTGGATGACGAAGATGGACCGGATATAGAAGATCGGCTGGTAGAGGCTATCGCAAATGAGCAAAATGACTAAATGAGGTGATACATATGAAAAAGTGGGCGCTCTTTCTCTTAATGTTTCTTTTATTCATATTGTTAGCTTGTAATGATGAGGAGACAAATGAGCACGTGTCAAGTGACCAGGAGGAACATGAAAAACCCGAAGTTCGAACAACTCCTTCCGAGAGCTCGAAGCCTAAAACGAAGCCATTACCAGAAATGACGTGGGAGCACTTAGTCAATCAAGAAGAAGGCAAATTAACGGCAAATCTTGACGTTGATGAAAAGATGAGTGATCAACTGGTTGAAACTCTGGAAAAAGAAATAACAGCATTGACAGATGAAACAAATGATCCTGAACAGATATATAGGGGAGCAGTTGATCTATTAGCTAGCTCGTATTATCAAACATATTTTGAAAAGGCCAGCACGTACGACCCTGACTTTGAGGAGCCATATCTGCCTGATCCGGAAATTGAGAAAAAAGAAGGAAAAAAAGCCTCTCCAAAAAAAGCGTTTATTTTACTTGATGCAAGTTCAAGTATGCTTCTCAGGGTGAATGGAAAAATAAAAATGGATATCGCTAAGAACGCTGTCCAAAGATTTGGTGAAGTAATTGGACAGGACAGCGACCTATCTCTTCTTGTATACGGTCACTTAGGGTCTGAGTCCTCAGAAGATAAACAGCTTTCTTGTGAAGGAATTGAAGAAGTTTATGAAATGAGCCCATACGATGAAGAAACTTTCCAGGCATCGCTTAATTCTTTTGAAAGTAAAGGCTGGACACCACTTGCAGGGGCTATTAAAGAAGCGGCAAATATGAGCCGGGATTTCACAGAAGACGTGACGGTTTATGTTGTAAGTGATGGGGTGGAAACTTGTGGCGGTGATCCAGTTGCTGCTGCCGAAGCTTTTACAAAAGATTCAAAAGAAAGAAAGGTTCATATTATCGGTTTTCATGTTGATGAAACAGCTGAAAATGAATTGAAGAAAGTATCTGATGCAGGAAACGGCACTTATTATCCGGCTGACAACGAAGAGGAACTTCAGGATACCATTCAGAAGAGATGGCTTCCATCTTTAGCCGATTTGGCATGGGCCCATACAAAAGCTCCCGGACCTTGGGAAGTTCTGGGGAAGCTTGAAGAGCTGGAGAAACACACGAATAAACTTACTGAAGTAAGACAATTGGAAACAGAACGCTTAAATACTGTTTATCGCTTGATTCGTGACCATGACTTATTATCCAGCGAAGCACGTGAAGATCTTAAGGCTCTTCTGGATGAAAGAGACGATGAGATCCGAACGCTCATTAAAAATTTGACCGATGAGAAGAAAGAAGATATCAACAAGCAAGCAGATGACATTAAAAACCGTGTTAGCGAATGGCGGGATAGAATGTATGAATTAAGGGACGAAGAACGTGATCATTCTTAATGTATGCTAGAATAGAAAAATAAGATCTTGTATAACATGGAGAGGAGTTCGATTAAATGGGACAATTAACAGGTAAAACAGCCATTGTAACGGGTGCAAGCAGTGGAATAGGTTCGGGAATTGCAACTCACCTGGCCTATGAAGGTGCAAACGTGGTGCTTGCCGCCCGAAGCGTGCATAAATTAGAAGATCTTGCTGCCTCAATCAATGCAAATAACAATGGAAAGGCTGTTGCGGTTCAGGCTGATGTATCGAATGCCCCTGAAGTCACGTCACTTATTGAACAGGCAAAAGAGACATTCGGCAAAGTAGACATCTATATTAATAATGCTGGCGCCATGTTGTCAGCACGCATAACTGATGGTGCAGTGGATGAGTGGGAGCAAATGGTTGATACAAATATCAAAGGCGTTTTGTACGGGGTAAACGGGGTTCTCCCAGATATGATCACACAAAAATCAGGGCACATTATCAATATTGCCTCGGTCTCGGGATTTGAAGTGACAAAAGTGAGTACCGTATACAGTGCCACAAAGTCTGCTGTTCGCGCAATTTCCATTGGACTCGAGAAAGAGCTTGCCCGTACCGGAGTCAGGGTCACAAACATATCCCCCGGACAGGTAAACACAAGAGAGAACACCAATAAAGACCGAAAACCGCTTGAGACAGATGATATCGCACATGCTGTGATTTATGCTCTGACTCAGCCGGATTATGTTAACGTAAATGAAATCACCGTGCGTCCTGTATAAACTTAAGACGCTCTGAATGAAGCGTGTGCGCTTTTTAAGCACACGCTTTATTTTAGGTCTTCAATTGAATCATAGGACAGCCATCCTCTTTGAACTGCCTCCCATAAATAGATAGATGCAATGGTGCAGTGGGGTGACCATTTTTCACCTTCCACCAGGAGTGCTTCCTTTCTTTTGGACTGTTCGACCTGGTAAAGCCATCTCGCAGCACGCTGAAGACCAATGTCTCCGATCGCAAGTATGTTTTGTCTTTTTAACGAGAATATTAAAAACATATGTGCCGTCCAAGCACCAATCCCCTTAATATCCGTTAAACATTTGATAACAGTCTGATCGTCAAAGTTATCCAGCTCATTTAAATTCAGCGAACCGGAACAGACTTTTTCTTGAAGATCCCGAAGATATTGCAATTTACTTCTTGAAAATCCACATTCACGGATTGTTTCATCCGGAAGGCGCTTCACAGATTCTGCGGTAATGTCCCCATCTAATGCACGGTCCAAACGATTGAATATGGCTTCTGCTGCCGCAACAGATATAAGCTGTCCTGTAATTGAACGAACGAGGGAACGAAATCGATCAGGCCGTGTTTGGAAATCAACATTGCCAATTAATCCAATCAGCTCTCCTAATTTAGGGTCCTTTTTAGAAAGTTGTTTCACTATCTTATCGTTTTGATTCACATGCCAAATTGTCATTATGCCGCCCCCCATAGAACTTTTAAGTCTATTTTAACAAGACGGCGTTAAACTTGCACCATATGATGGTGGATTAATAGCCCTGAGGATTATTTTTTGCTATGATATAGGATGTAGGTTATATAAACACTAAGAATAGCAGTCAATCTGAATGGCGCACATCAAATATGTGCTGGCAAACAGATTATCAAGGAAGGAGCTTGTACGAATGAATTCTAAAAAACCAAGGATTGTCGTTCTCGGTGCCGGATATGCAGGCATGATGACCACTAAGCGGTTGTGTCAAAACCTTGCACCGGAAGAAGCAGAAATTGTACTTGTCAATAAGCATAATTATCACTACCAGACGACCTGGCTGCATGAGGTAGCTGCTGGGACGATTAATCCTAACCAGGTCCGCATTATGATCAGTGATGTGATCAACCCTAATCGTGTCAGATTGATTTATGATACGGTTGCTAAGGTGAACAAAGAGGATCAAGTGGTTGAATTGGAAAACAGTGAATTGAGCTATGATTATCTTGTCATCTCTCTTGGATTTGAAACCAACACATTTGGCATAAAAGGTATGGAAGATCATGCCTTCTTTATCAATGATATCGATACGTGCCGTGAGATCTACAGTCACATAGAGTATCAGTTCGCAAAATATAACACTCAGGAAAACCCAGATGATGACAGCCTTGCCATCCTTGTCGGCGGGGGCGGTTTTACAGGTATTGAGTTTGTTGGAGAGCTTGTGGAAAAAGTTCCCGAGCTTTGCAAAAAGTATGATGTTGACCGCAGTAAGGTCCGAATCATCAACGTTGAAGCGGCACCATCGATTATGCCAGGATTTGATAAAGATCTGGTGGCCTATGCAAAAGATTCACTTCAGAGCCGCGGTGTTGAATTTATGGAAAATGCTAAGATTCAGGAATGTACTGAAGATGGTTTTGTTGTCGGTGATGATCATGAGAAGGTCAAAGCTGGAACCGTTGTATGGACAGGTGGTGTGAAAGGCAGCTCTATCCTGACTGAGTCAGGGTTTGAATTGACAAAAGGTAAGGTTACTGTCGATGGCGATCTCCGCGCACCAGGTGAAGAAAATATCTTTATTCTGGGTGACTGTGCATGGGTTATGAATAAAGAAGAAGGTCGGCCATACCCACCAACTGCCCAGTCTGCTATGCAGCATGCTGATACTTGTGCTGCCAACCTCCGTGCTCTGCTCCATAATGAACCGCTGGAATCTTTTGTGTTTGACGATAAAGGTACAGTCGCATCATTGGGTGTAACAGATGGCATGGGGACCGTATTTTCCGGAACGAAGCTATACGGAAAGTCCGCCGCAACAATGAAGAAAGTCGTGGATAATCGTTACCTATTCTTGCTCGGCGGACCGAAACTTGTATTGAGAAAAGGCAAGTTCCGTCCGTTCTAATCATTTGAAACGGTTAAATTGTTGAAAATGGAATGAGGAGGAATCGACCATGAAAAAGGGAACGTTATATACATTTTTAATGGTACTTGCGTCTGTTGTAGGTTATGTTTATGCCAGTCGCAAATTTGAGGACACCAGAGACTTTAGATAATGAATATATGCAGGCTGTTCACGTCATAGGGACGGGACAGCCTTTTTGTCATTTTAGATACAAAACAGTTAAAAAGGGGGTGTCTTGATGAGTACTGGATTAATAATTTTTCTTGTTATTCTTTTTGCGGTTGCTGTTGTTGGTACATTGTACGCCTTTAAACAAGAAGAAAAGAAAATGAAACAATATGAGGAAGAAGGCGATACCCCTGAAGAAGAACTGAAACGATCCCTTGACTACGAAGAAGAATCACTCAGGTCGAATATACCATTGCAAATAGCGATCTATATCATTGCTATTGTTTTAAGTGTTGTGGCTTTTCTATGGTTTATCATGTGAAAATAGAGAGTAGAAAAAATGTAACAGCTTCTGCATGTTATATGTATATAACCCCATACTAAAAAACAGATAATATGGTTAAGGGGTTATGTGAAATGAAGCAGTGTTTAGCTGTGATAATCATTATTATGATATTTCCTGCGATGTCTGTTGCAGCAGAAGAAATAGATCTTATATACGAAGATGAACCAGTTGAGACAATACATCGGGACTATTTCTTCCTAGAAGGTTCAGGCGGTTTGATTTTTGATCAGAAGCGTATGTATGCGCTTTATAAGAAGATACAGAAGCGTATATATACCTCGCCTAAGAACGCCAGAATTACATCAGATGATGAAATTTCATCAGAAATTCCAGGGATACAAGTTCATGAGCTCAACTTCCGACAAATGCTGATGAGCCACTTGCTGCAAAAAGACGCATCATCATTCGAGATCCCGACAGAAAGGATTTACCCTCGTGTAGATAGTGAACTCTTGAATCAAATCCGAACCATACAACTTGGTGAATATCGCACCCATTTCGAACAAAGCCATACTGAGCGCAGCCATAATATTGAGCTTGCGGCCCAAGCGATCAACAATTATGTTGTTTTTCCTGGAGAAACATTCTCTTTTAATCGCATTGTCGGAGAGCGAACTGAAGAGAAAGGGTATAAGCGAGCCCCTGTTATTGTAAAAGGGGAATTAACAGAAGGTATTGGCGGTGGGATTTGTCAAGTCTCATCAACTTTATTTAATGCAGTAGACCTAAGGGGAGTACAAATTGTGGAACGGTACTCTCATAGCAGGCAAGTGCCTTATGTGCCTTCTGGAAGGGATGCAGCAGTGAGTTGGTGGGGGCCGGATTTCGTATTTAAGAACAAATATAGCCAGCCCATATTGATTTTGGCAGAAGCTCATCAAGGTAATTTGTATATTCGGATCATGTCATCAGAAAATATAAAAAATAAATAGGGGCGCTGCGCCCCTATTTATTTTTTATATTTTTGCTTTAATCCAATTGATCAGACCGCCGTGCAGGATTGTGTCGATTTGTCTTTCTGATAAGCTGTGCTCAAGCTCAATGGTGCCTTCTTTTCCTTTAAGCAAGGCTGTCAATTTATTTTGTTTTTGTATTGTTTTTCGTATGTCTGCTAAATGCAGTGTATCTCCGGTTTCGAGTTTTTCATAATCTTCTTCGTTTACAAACGTTAAGGGGAGAATCCCAAAGTTGACGAGATTTTGCCAATGGATTCTGGCATAGTCTTTCGCAATAACAACTTGAAGCCCTAAATAGCGTGGGGCCAGTGCAGCATGCTCACGACTGGATCCCTGGCCATAATTATATCCGCCTACGATAGCGTGCCCGCCGCTATCTTTTGTTTGCATCGCTTTCTTAACGTATGAAGGATCTACAGCTTCATAAGTGAATTTGGCAATTTCGGGTAAATTACTCCGATATGGAAGGACACGCGCTCCGCCAGCCAAAATTTCATCTGTAGATATATTGTCTCCTACTTTCAACAGGACAGGAATTTCCAGCTCATCAGGGAGTTCATTCATTTCTGGTATAGAAACGATATTAGGGCCTTTTACGATTTCTACATTCTTTGCTTCTTCAACTGGCAAAGGCGGTTCAAATAAATGGTCATCCACATATTTTTCATTCGGGACATTGACTTTCGGGTATGGCTTATCAAATGTGCGCGGATCAGTGATTTCTCCTTTTAACGCTGAAACAGCTGCTGTTTCAGGGCTCGACAAATACACACTGTCTTCAACTGTTCCGGAGCGCCCCGGAAAGTTTCTGGGCGTTGTTCTCAGACTGTTTTTCCCAGTTGCAGGTGCCTGCCCCATGCCAATACACCCGTTACACCCTGCCTGATGCAGCCGTGCCCCTGATTGCAGCAAACTTGCAATATGAAACTCTTTCACCAAGCTGGTCAGCATTTGTCTTGAGGTCGGGTTTATGTCAAAAGACAATGTATCAGCAATTTTGTTGCCTTTCACAATTTCAGCTGCAATTGCAAAGTCCCTGAAGCCCGGGTTTGCTGAGGAGCCGATGTATGATTGATAGATAGGAGTTCCGGCGATTTCGCTGACAGGAACGACATTGCCAGGACTAGAAGGCTTTGCAATTAAAGGAACCAATTCAGACAAGTTGATCTCGTCATGGAGATCATACGAAGCGTCTTCATCTGCAACCAATTCCTCCCATTCCTCTTCACGGTCCTGCGTCGCCATAAAACGCTTGATTTCCTCATCTGAAGGAAATACCGTAGTCGTCGCACCGAGCTCTGCACCCTTGTTTGCGATCACATGACGGTCCATGGCAGAAAGTTCTTTAACGCCCGGTCCGTAATATTCAATAATCTTCCCGACGCCACCTTTGACATCATATCGTCTAAGCATTTCCAGTGCTACGTCTTTAGCACTGACCCAGTCAGGCAGTTTCCCAGTAAGCTTGACACCCATGATTTCCGGCATTTTGATATAAATCGGTTCTCCAGTGATGGCAAGTGCAACGTCAATGCCGCCTGCTCCCATAGCAAGCATGCCCATGGCACCATTTGCACATGTATGACTGTCCGAGCCAAGCAGGGTTTTACCGGGTCGTGCGAGACGTTGCATGTGGACAGGATGGCTTACACCGTTACCGGGACGACTGTAATAAAGCCCGAAGCGTTTTGACGCACTTTCTAGAAATAAGTGATCGTCAGGATTCTTGTTGTCAACCTGAATTAAATTATGGTCGACATACTGTGCAGAGGCCTCTGTTTTTGCATAGTCAAGACCCATCGCTTCTAATTCAAGCATGACCATAGTTCCTGTCGCATCTTGTGTTAAGGTTTGATCGATCTTTAAACCGATTTCCTCTCCTTTTTTCATTTCCCCAGACACAAGATGGGAATGTATTAACTTTTCCGTAACATTAAAAGCCAATGTATATCCTCCTTTTAATTATATGTGTAAAAGACACTTCTATATATATATGTACCTCTTATGAGTAATGTTCAAACCGATATAACATATGTCGTCGAGTCATATGAAATGAAAAAAATAAAAAGTCCCGTTATACTGAAAAAGTAAGTTAATTTAAAAGAGGAGGAATTCATTTAATGACTGAAACTTATCAGCCAACATGGGATTTGGATACTGTGTTTTCTGGAGGAAGTGATTCAGAAGAACTCCGTACATATCTCACTAAATTGGAATCCAATATTGATAAACTTAAAGGTTATGTGGACTCATTTGACCCGGTTTCTGCCAGCAGTGTTCAGCTGGCAGAAACGATTGCCCATCTTGAAAAAACGACGAAACAACTGCGTGAAGCTTCTGCATTTATCAGTTGTTTGAGCGCTCAGGATGTAACCGATAAAAAGGCGACCATTCTTGTTGGTAAGCGGAGTGATCTCAGCGCTCGACTAGGTACGATAACAACATCACTTGACCAAAAAATGGTTAAAATTCCTGGGACAGACTGGGAAAAGATGCTTGAACACCCGGATCTAAAACCTCTGAGCTTTGTGCTGAATGAAAATCGCTCAAAGGCAAAAGAGCAATTACCTGCTGCTCAAGAAATGTTGATCAATGATTTGTCTGTTGACGGTTATAATGGGTGGGGACAGATGTATGATGCAATTGTTGGAACAATGTCTGTAGAGCTCGAAGAAGACGGAAAAAAAGAATCCTATTCTGTAGGTCAGGCGTCCAATAAATTAAGTCATCCGGACCGTTCAATGCGGAAACATGCTGCTGAACAATTGAATGAAGCATGGTCAGGTCATGCTGATTTATTCGGACAAACCCTTAATCACCTTGCCGGGTTCCGGCTCCAGAAGTATAAACATCGCGGTTGGGATAATGTATTAAAGGAACCGCTTGAAATCAATCGTATGAAGCAAGAAACGCTTGATGCCATGTGGCAGGCAATCACAGATCACAAACAGCCATTTGTGGATTTTCTTAAAAGAAAAGCAGCGTTATTGGGCCAAAAAGAGTTAAGTATGTATGATATTGGAGCCCCGATTTCCAAATCAGAAAAAACGTATTCTTATTCTGAAGGGGCAGACTTTATCGTTAACCACTTCCGGAATTTCAGTCCCAAAATGGCGGATTTTGCTCGAATGGCTTTTGAAAAACGGTGGATTGAGGCTGAAGATCGGGCAGGAAAGCGTCCTGGAGGCTTTTGCACGAGCTTTCCTGATAGTGAACAAACACGTATTTTCATGACGTACTCTGGTACAGCATCAAATATTGCAACGCTTGCACATGAACTTGGGCATGCCTACCATCAGCATGTCATGAATGATATACACGGTTTAAATCAGCGCTATGCTATGAATGTGGCTGAGACAGCTTCTACGTTTGCTGAAATGATTGTGGCTGATGCATCTGTCAACAGTGCTGAGACACCAGAAGAAAAGAAAACTTTGCTCGAAGATAAGATCCAGCGCAGTGTCGCGTTCTTTATGAACATACATGCAAGGTTTTTGTTTGAAACACGATTCTACGAAGAAAGAAAGCGAGGTATGGTCTCTGTTTACAGGTTAAATGAACTAATGATCGAAGCACAGAAAGAAGCGTATTGTGAGGCCATCACAGATTATGATCAAAACTTCTGGGCTTCCAAGCTGCATTTTCATATAACAGGTGTGCCATTCTATAATTTCCCTTATACATTCGGCTATTTATTCAGCTTGGGTCTGTATGCACATGCAAAAAATAAGGGAGGCAGTTTTGAAGAAGATTATATAGCACTTCTTAGAGATACGGGCCGCATGACTGTGGAAGAGTTAGCGATGAAACATCTTAATGTGGATTTAACAAAACCGGATTTCTGGGAGAATGCGATCAAGTTGTGTGTCGCAGATGTAGAGGAGTTTCTCGCTTTATAAACAGAACTTGCCAGTAAGTTGTTTGCCTAAAGAGGATATGTTATACTGAAATTAACAAAAAAAGCGAATAGTTAAGCCTTCAGGGGGAGCCGTATGGCTGAGAGTGGACACAATATGTTCAGACCCTTAGAACCTGTTAGTTAGTACTAGCGTAGGGATGGCGGCTTTTTTGATGGACTTTAAAGCAGTGTGGGCGGAAACTCATCAAGAAGCTTCCCCTTGGCACTGCTTTTTTTGTGCTCTGATATTTTAGAATAGAGCTATTATTAGGGGAGGAAATGTTTTGCAATCGACACGTATATTATTTTTGATTGAAATTTCTATGCTGACAGCATTGGCGTTGGCGCTTGATGTCATACCTTTTCTTAATTTCAAAGTATGGGCAATGGGAGGATCTGTTTCTCTGGCTATGGTACCTGTATTTATTGCTGCTTTCCGCTGGGGCATTAAAGGCGGATTGCTGTCGGGTTTTCTTTGGGGAGTGCTTCAGGTGGCGGTTGGTCAGGCATTTATCGTTCACTGGGCCCAAGCACTTATAGAATACGGTTTAGCATTTACGGTGATTGGTTTTGCCGGTCTCTTTGCCGGCAAGGTCAAGGAGGCAGTGAAATCCGGTAACCAGAAAGGATACTTGACTGCAATCACTTTAGGTGTTGCTCTTGGAAGCGCCCTTCGTTTTTTAGCGCATTATTTTGCTGGCGTTATCTTTTTCGGTTCGGCAATCGAATCACAATCTGCATGGTTGTATTCTTTCTTGTATAATGTCTCATACATGGTTCCAACTGCGATCTTATCAGTTTTGGTCGTGTATTTCTTATTCAGAACACAGCCTAAAACGCTGTTGAAGGCAGCATAACCAAAATCCGCTCACACACGGGCAGTCTGGCAGAATCCAGGCTGCTTTTTTATTGCACCGCTTTTTCTTTGTTTGCATAGGCTGTTAACATACTTGCACAGAAAGGGAGCGGTGAAAGGTGGAATTAACCTTATCCCATTGGTTGTATGGTTTGTTTACACTTGCCATAATTTTAACAATGATATGGCGTAAAGGCGTGGTCTTTCCAACGCTGCTTGGCACATTTATTATTGCTTGGGTATCCAAAGGAAATATGGTTGACGGGTTAACAGCGATTTTTAACGCCAACCTTGTAGCTGCAAAAGAATTGTTTAATATATTTTTGATCATTACGTTTATGCTAGCATTGCTGCATGCGATGCGGGATTTAGGGGCAGATAAACGAATGATTCAGCCTATTGAAAGATTTATGGTCAATGCGCATGTATCTTACTTCATTCTTGCAGGAGTTACCTATGTGATTTCATTATTTTTCTGGCCGACACCAGCTGTACCACTCATTTGTGCTTTGCTTGTTCCGGCCGCGGTCAGGGCGGGCTTGCCGATTATGACAGCGGCAGTAGTTGTTGCATTGTCTGGTCAGGGAATGGCTTTGTCGTCTGACTACATTATGCAAGTGGCTCCTGGGATTTCTGCCAGTTCAGCAGGCGTTGAAACCTCACAAGTAGCAGATCAGGCGCTCATGATGTCTCTTATTGTCGGGGGCGTTGCCATCAGTTTAGCATATATGTTGCACCGAAAACATATGCGGCAATCGGGAGATCCGCTCAATGATCAGGAAATCGAAAACTTGCAGGCGGCGGATTCTGAAACCCATACAACGCGAACGAAGCACAGGGACTTCTGGAGCAAAGCGTTTGCGTTTATTGTGCCACTCGCGCTCCTTATAGTAGTTGTTTATATGATGTCCACAAAACTAACTTCTGGACGCATGGGTGGATTAGAAGGGGGAGATGGGGCTGCGTTTGTTGGCGGCGTTGCTGTTGTCCTTCTTTTGATGGCTACAACTGTATTCGGTAAACAACATGCACTTGATTATATTACAACACACATCACTAATGGTTTTGTTTTTGCTTTTAAAGCAATGGGTCCCGTTATACCAATTGCAGGGTTTTTCTTTCTTGGAAGTTCAGACTTCTCAGGAGATATTTTGGGAATCGAAAATGATGCACCAGCGTTTTTGTTTGACCTTGTGCAATCCACACAAGATTTCTTGCCACAGAATGCATTTCTCGCTGCATTTAGCATTTTGATCATTGGAATGATTACAGGGCTTGACGGTTCAGGCTTTTCCGGGCTGCCTTTAACTGGCGCTCTCTCTGCTTCTCTTGAGAGCGGCGGCATGGATATAGAAACTCTTGCAGCTATTGGACAAATGGGGTCAGTTTGGACTGGCGGCGGTACCATTGTCGCATGGTCATCGTTAATTGCTATTGCTGGGTTTTGTGGTGTATCAGTCATGGATCTTGTCAGGAAAAATTTTCTGCCGGTGGTAATCGGTCTCATTACTGCTACAATCGCCGCTGTAGTATTGTTTTAACAAATATGGAGCTGACGGAAAATCAGCTCCATTTTAAATTCCTATTTTTAATGAATAATTTGTTTTGCTGGAAAAAGTCAAATTAAAAGAGTTTAATAATATATATAGGAGGGAAGAGGAAGTTAATTTAGTGTTTAAATTATTTTACAAAGGGGGAGGAGTGGGATGGAAGATCATCTCATAGTAACGATTGATGGAGAGGAATTTTTGGCAAAACCAGGTCAAAACTTACTCGATTTAATCAATACCACCGATCGTTTTGTGCCTCAGATTTGTTATAACGAATCTCTTGGGCCTGTTCAGACCTGTGACACATGCATGGTTACGGTGGATGGTGTCATTACAAGAGCTTGCGGCACACCCGTAAAAGCAGGGATGGAGGTTAAAACAGATAGCGGTCGGGCTTATGATGCTCAAAGAGAAGGGCTTGACCGGATACTCGAAAACCATGAATTGTATTGCACAGTTTGTGATTTTAACAACGGTGATTGCGAAATACATAACACGGTCGAAGCCTTTGGAATAGAAGAGCAAACCAGACCCTTTAAACCAAAACCATACGAAGCAGACCATGGCACATTTTACCGTTACGACCCTGATCAATGTATTTTATGTGGTCGCTGTGTTGAAGTTTGCCAAGATGTTCAGGTAAATGAAACGCTTTTGATTGACTGGGATCGGAAACAGCCAAGAGTCATTTGGGATAATGATGTGCCGATTGATCAGTCATCCTGTGTCAGTTGCGGGCAATGTGTGACAGTCTGCCCATGTAATGCATTAATGGAAACGGATATGCTCGGTGAAGCAGGGTTTATGACAGATCAAAAGCCCGGTTTGCTCAGATCAATGATTGATGTGACGAAAAAAGCTGAAACAGGCTATGGTGCCCTCATGGCGGTTTCGAATACTGAAGCTGCGATGCGTGAAGAGCGAATAGAAAAAACAAAAACTGTATGCACTTATTGTGGTGTCGGGTGTTCATTTGATGTATGGACTAAGGATCGTAAAATTATTAAGGTTCAGCCCCAGCATGATTCGCCTGCGAACGGTATATCCACATGTGTAAAAGGGAAATTTGGCTGGGACTATGTAAATTCTGAAGAACGGCTGGAGAAACCTCTTATACGAAAAGGCGACGCATTTGAAGAAGTGGAATGGGACGAGGCGCTTTCATATGTTGCCAAGCGTTTCAGCGATATTAAGACGCAAAATGGAGCCGACAGTCTCGGGTTTATTGCTTCATCTAAAGCTACCAATGAAGAGTCTTATTTAATGCAGAAATTTTCCAGACAAGTTATAGGTACGAACAATGTTGACAACTGTTCCCGTTATTGTCAATCACCGGCTACAAAAGGACTATTCAGGACAGTTGGGCATGGTGGAGATTCAGGCTCAATTGATGATATTGCCGAATCAGATCTGGTGATTACAATCGGATCCAATACTGCAGAGTCGCATCCTGTTATTGCTTCCCGAATCAAACGGTCGCAAAAATTATTTGGGCAGAAATTGTATGTGTTCGATCTGCGTAAACATGAAATGGGACAACGGGCGGATAAGTTTTTCTCACCTAAAAGCGGAACTGATATTGTATGGCTGTCTGCAGTAGCGAAGTATATACTCGATCAGGGTTGGGAAGACCATACATTTATCGATCAGTGGGTCAATAACTTTGGAGATTACAAAAAGAGTCTTGAACCGTTTACAATGGGGTATGCTGAAAAGTTAACAGGCATCTCTGAGATAGAGTTAAAGGAAGTGGCCAGAGAAATAGCAGAAGCAGAAAAAGTAGCAATCTGCTGGGCTATGGGAGTAACTCAACATCAGCGCGGCAGTGATACAAGTACAGCGATTTCAAACCTATTGCTCATAACCGGCAATTACATGCGTCCCGGTACAGGAGCATACCCACTTCGAGGACATAACAATGTGCAAGGTTGCAGTGATTTCGGCAGCATGCCTAACTTCTTCCCGGGGTATGAAGCAGTTGCAAATGATGATGTACGAAAACGCTATGAAGAAGCATGGGGACAGCCTATTCCGGCTGAACCAGGTATGGATAACCATGAAATGATTGACGCCATACACGATGGAAGCCTTGACGCACTATATGTTAAAGGCGAAGACACGGGTGTTGTGGATGCAAACATTAATTATGTACGTGCTGCTTTTGAAAAACTTGATTTCTTTGTCGTGCAGGATTTGTTTTTTACCGAAACCGCTTCATATGCTGATGTAATCCTGCCTGCCGTCGCGAGTCTTGAAAAGGATGGGACGTTTACAAATACCGAACGTCGTATCCAGCGTCTGTATAAAGCACTGGAACCGGTTGGAGAATCCAAGGCAGACTGGGTCATACTGAGAGATCTTGCCCGTCGTATGGGGTATGAATGGTCATATGAGCATCCATCTGAAATTATGGATGAAGCCGCATCTCTTGCACCTTTATTTGCGGGTGTTAATTATGAACGAATGGAAGGTTATAAGAGTTTACAGTGGCCAGTCGATGCAGATGGAACAGATACACCGCTGTTATTCACAGAAGGTTTTCCGTTTGAAGACAATAAAGCGCGGCTGTATACACTCGAATTCGAACTGGACTATGACACAGATGAGGAATATGACCTGCATGTCAATAACGGTCGTGTCCTTGAACATTTCCATGAGGGGAATATGACTTATAAGTCTGATAAGCTCACATATGAATTGCCAAACACGTTCTTGGAAGTATCCCCAGAATTAGCGAAAGAGCGGAATATTGAAGAAGGTGCCCACGTTAAGCTCATTTCCCGATACGGAGAGGTAACCGTATATGTTCATATCACAAACCGGGTACAGAATAATGAGTTGTATCTGCCGTTAAACGACAGCGGCGAATCGGCGATTAACTTTCTGACCAGCAGTGATGTAGATAAGGATACAAATACACCTGCATTTAAAGAAGTCGCTGTCAAAATGAAGGTTCTAAAAAAGAAAGGTAAAAGCCCGATTCCGGATCACAACCACCGAAAAGGCAACAGGCAGCCGCAGATTGGTGTTCAGGTCGAAAAGAAATGGGCACGTTCTGATTATGTTAAACCAGGCAGTAAGGTGGTGAAATAATATGGCTGAACCCATTAAAACAATTAAATATATGGAACCGCCAAGTATTGAAGAAAGACGTGAACAGAATACACAGGATATTCTAAACACATTAGGCGATCACAAAGATGCGATTGTCAGCGGTATAGAGTTACTTGATGCTTTACACGAAAGCGGATTGCTGGATATGCTGACCGCCCTTGTAAAGCAAAAAGACACAGCCATTGAACAGTTTGTAACAGAACTTAATAAGGAGCAATATACCGGGATACTGGAAAACCTCGGACAGCTCCTATTTCTTGCAGGGGAATTGGATGTTGAGGACATGCGGGACATGATTTCCCGAGTGAACTCTGGTGTGTCGGAAGCTGCAGCAACAACTCATAAACACCACACCACATATATGGATTTAGTTAAAGCACTGAAAAACCCCGAAATCAATCGGAGCGTTACCTTGATCCTTCAATTCCTGAAAGGGATGGGCGTTAATAGTTTCCCTTTTAAAACCACACCTTTACAGCCGTCAGGCTATGGTGTGGTTTTTATTTTTTAAATCTTCTTTCCTCCAAAACGATTTTAGTGTAAATAAGGTTCAAGGAGGTCAATGGCCGTTTGGACGTTTTTGCTGTTTCTTTCGTATAATTGTTTGGAATCAGGATTGTTTGTTTCAAGTGCGAAAAGTTCCAGGTCTGCCTGACACTTTTTCAATGTTGCGAGGAGCAAGGGTTTTTCGGTCGGCTGCGGGACACTAATCATATCATCATACAAGTCCACAGTTAACTGACCGTCTGTATCAGCCTGTGCGAGATACACATTCTCAATACTAACATTCATTTTGTCGAGTTCAGTTTCCAGCCAGTTGACACTAAGTGATAAATTCGCCAAAGGCTCTAAAAGCATCTCACCGTCCATGATGACTGCTTCTGGTTGTTTTTCTGGAGCTAGGTTCATTTGCAAATCTTTAGTTGTGGGCGCCTGTGCTTCCTTCTTAGGCAGTACGCTGACAGTTCCTGAAGGTTCAAGTAAAGCAAACTCAACATCAGCTGCGTTAAACATATCTTTTCTTCGCAGGCTTTGGAGGAGGTCGTCTGCTGAAAAACCTTCTTTCTTTAAGTTGTCTTCCATAATCTTACCGTCTTGAATCAGAATGGTACTTTTACCTTGGGTGAAATCCCTCAAACGTTTGTTTTTCAGTGCTAGATAATCGACTGTAAATGGGACAAAAAACCAAACCAGCATGGCTAATACAGCGTGAATAATATTGGCATCAGTATCAAATGAGTGAATAGCCACGATCCCGCCGAGTACAATTCCTGATATATACTCAAAAATGCTCATATTTGAGAGCTGTTTTTTGCCCAGCCATTTAGTCAGAAAGAACAAGATCACGAGTAGAATGAGCGACCTTGATATTACCATTAGCCAATCAGGCATTGCATACATCCTCTCTATGATTTGTATTGCGGTTCTTCATTGGCAAGTTTAATGGCTTGCTCATGTAAATCGTTTTTTACGGAAGTTAAAATCTCTTCAGCCTGCTTAAAAGCCAAATGCGCTTCATCGGATAGGGTTTTCTCACTCAATATGGCAACATTTGCTTCAGCGCTTTTTATTGAGGACAGACAACCCTTCACTTGCGAACCTACTGTCATAACCTGTTCATCCTTTCGGTTTAAATAATAATGCCCCGAGAACACCGAAAATAATGGCTGCAGAAATACCCGCGCTGGTAACCTCAAACATCCCTGTTACCACACCAATCAGCCCGTGTTTGTCCGCTTCGGCCATTGCACCGTGAACAAGTGCGTTGCCAAAGCTTGTAATTGGTACTGTAACGCCTGCACCAGCAAAGTTAATTAATGGGTCGTACAGGCCAAACCCATCAAGAATCGCTCCAGAGATTACAAGAATTGTTAACGTTTGTGCAGGTGGCAGCTTCAGTACATCAAACATGAGTTGCCCGATCACACATATTAGCCCTCCAACAACAAATGCCCAGAAAAATATCATTTGATATCACGTCCTGCTTCAATTGATACAGCATGGGCAATGCAGGGGATGGAGTCGTTTTGATTGACCGATAAAGGGGAGTGGAGGGCTCCAGTGGCAACGATCAGCATCTTCTTGATTTCTCCATTTTTCATTTTGTTGAGAAAGTGTCCATAAGTCCCACAGCCGCGCATGCAGCACCGCTTGCACCAGCTCTGACTGGCTGGTCTTTAGAATAAATGGTCATGCCGCAGTCAACATACTGATCTTCCGTTATAGAAATGCCCCGCTCATTCAACAAGTCTAAGGAAGTGCGATGCCCAATTTTTCCGAGATCTCCTGAGATAATCAAATCATAATATGAGGCATCAATATCACGATCTTTCAAATGGGCGATGATGGTATCCACTGCAGCAGGCGCCATGGCACCTCCCATATTGAAGGGATCTGTTAACCCCATATCAACCACTTTTCCAATTGTGGCCGAAGTAACAACGGGGCCGCTTCCATGTTTAGCAACAAGTGCACAACCAGCTCCTGTTACAGTCCACTGTGCGGTTGGAGGTTTTTGACCGCCGTATTGAGTTGGGTATCTATATTGTCTTTCGGTAGCGGAATGGTGACTGGAACAACCCGTTAGGATATAATCTGCACCACCGCCATTGATTAAAAACGCACTGAGCGCAAGCCCTTCAGTGGTTGTCGCACATGCACTGAAAAGCCCAAGAAATGGCGCATCAAGCGTCTTTGCTGCAAAATTAGTTGGGGTAATCTGATTAATTAAATCACCACTGATCAAGAAATTAATTTGTTCTTTTTGAATGTCTGACTTTTTCACTGCAAGCTGACAAGCCTCTTCCATCATCATCTGTTGGGCTTTTTCGAAAGACTCTTGCTTCAGCCACATGTCATCATGGAGAATGTCAAAATCTTGGCGGATATTTCCTTTCGCTTCATATGGTCCTCCCACCACGCCTGTAGAAACAATCACCGGCTGTCTGTCAAACACCCATGTTCTGGTGCCTTTCATCACTATAATCCACCCCATTGTACAAGAATCGTTTTGATTAAGACGATTACAAATGCAGAAAACACGCCAAACACAATCACTGGCCCTGCCATTTTCAACATATTGCTTCCGGTACCGAGGACCAAACCTTCAGTACGGTATTCAATAGCAGAAGAGATTACCGAGTTGCCAAAGCCTGTTACGGGAACGGCCGACCCTGCACCTGCAAATTGTCCCAGTTTGTCATACCATCCCAAACCTGTCAGAATCATTGTTATAAATATTAGAGTTGCGATCGTGGGATTTCCGGCGGTTTCTTCCGTGAAATTAAAGTAATATATATACATGGTTGAAATCACCTGGCCAATAAGACAGATTGTCCCTCCTACAAAAAAAGCTTTTAAACAATTGAAGAGTACTGTTCGTTTTGTTTCTCTTTTTTTTGGAAACTCTGATATGTTTGAGCTTCTGGGGCAGGTTTTTTTTCTTCTTGTCTGCCATCTGCATCACCCCGTTTTATGTTTTTTTATTCATCATTTTAATGAGCTTTTGAATTTTGATTTCCAGTTTTTTGCGGGAAATACTTTTTTCTTTTATTGCATGCTCGAGACGATCAATTTCAATCACCAGTTTTTTGTCGGTGGATAGTTCAATGATCATATCGGGAAAAGCTTTTTGAAGTGCTTCTTCATAGGATTTCTCATGTTCTTCCAGCTTCAGCCGCTTTGAATGTTTGATCTCTACAGCAACAATCACTGTCTTAGGGGTGTTAACCGCCTTGACTGTCTTAATTTCCTCATATTCACGTAATATATTCTTTACATCATTGGATACATGCTGATCTGTGCCATCATTCGTTCTCATCGGAATATATTCAACATCTTCACCAGTCTCAGTGTTTTGATCTCCTGGGTTGCACCCGGCAAAGCTTAGAACCAGAGCGAAAACAAATCCGATCATCATATAATGTTTCATGCTGCAATCCCCCATTAAAATAAGGATGTTCCACCAGATGAGTGGAACATCCCCTGTGGTTTAAAATCCTTTATACTGAGGTTCTTCCTGCTCGATTTCCTGAATTCTTGGCTCAACTGTGTCAACAATCGTTTGAGCTTGCTGAGCTGCTTGTGTGTACATTTGCTTAGCTTGTTTGTTCTCTGTTTGCAGTGCAAATTGCTCTAGACTTGCCTGGGCACTTTTCAGTCCTGCAACAGTTTGCTTAATCTGAGATCCAACTGTCATGTGACGCCCCTCCTTTTTAAAATAAATCATTTTATATCGTTTATTATTAGCGGGGAAATATACTTCATTCTTATTGCCTAATTATGTAAAAGGACGGCTGAATTCTATGTCAATCAAGCAAACATTCGGTTGGTGTCATATCAATTTTGGTATTTCTTTGTTAAACTGGTGATAGTTACTTTATTCAGTACAGTATTTGTGAAAGGCGGAATGGAAGGAAATGGTTGAAATTCGAAACCCGATACAAGTTGAAGAGGCTGTTGCTAAAGTTATGGCACACAAACAAAAAGGGGAATTTGAATACGTTGACATCAGTCTATGTGACAATCGCCACTTAGCAGAAGGTATTGTTGCGACATATCCCATTCCTGCGTTTGACAAATCCCCTTATGATGGCTTTGCTTTTAAGGCAGCAGATACGTCAGGTGCCAGTCCTGATTCTCCCGTTACTTTTCAGGTGGTCGATCACATTGGAGCCGGACATTTGCCGGAAGCAACCCTTCAATCAGGCCAGGCGACACGCATCATGACCGGCGCGCAAATCCCTGATGGTGCAGATTGCGTTGCCATGTTTGAGCGGTGCGACACATTTGAAAAAAATAACCACACATATATGTCAGTCACCAGTGAAACGAAACCTGGTGATAATATCATTAAAACAAGTTCAGAAATATCTGAGGGAGAACAACTCCTTTCTGAAGGTACAATAATTAACCCAGGTGTTAAAGCACTTCTTGCTACTTTTGGGTATAAGCAAGTCAAAGTTGCTAAACAGCCGTTGGTCGGTGTTATTGCAACAGGTACAGAGCTGCTTGAAGTGGACGAACCACTTGAACCCGGTAAAATACGGAATTCCAATGCTTATATGATAGCTGCACAAGTTAAACGAGCAGGAGCGGTATTTAAATATTATGGGCAGCTGCCTGATGAGCTCGAACCGAGTATGAAGATTATTGACAAAGCACTGGAAGAAGTAGATATTTTAGTGACAACAGGCGGTGTCTCAGTAGGGGACTTTGACTTAATGCCTGCGATCTATGAGCAACTTGGTGCAGACGTGTTATTTAACAAAGTTGCTATGCGGCCAGGAAGTGTCACTACCGTTGCAGTGAAGGGAAACCAAATACTATACGGCCTGTCAGGAAATCCATCTGCTTGTTACGTAGGGTTTGAGCTTTTTGCCCGACCACTGATTCGCCACCGTTTATACTCGAAATCCCCCTTTCATAACAGGGGAAAAGCTGTCCTGAAAGATGATTTTCCAAAAAGCAATCCCTTTACCCGGTTTGTCAGAACTTATGTAGAAATTGAAAAGAGCACCCTTACAGTGCGTCTTGCTGGCATAGATAAGTCTAATGTTGTATCTTCACTACCCTTTACGACAAGCTTAATGGTGCTCCCTGGCGGAACTGAGGCCTATAAAGCTGGGGATGAGGCAGAAGTACTGCTTTTGGAAGACACAGACGGGATGTCTGAATTTAAATCTTTAAAGGAGGCATAATAAGATGCAAGAGAACAAAACACCTATAACCGATGTTCTTGGGAGACCTTTGAAAGATTTGAGGATATCTGTTATTGACCAATGTAACCTAAGATGCACCTATTGTATGCCTAAGGAAATTTTCGGCGAGGATCATGTGTTTCTGCCTGATCACGAGCTGCTTAGTTTTGATGAAATGACCAGAGTGACACGTGCTTTTGTTAATCTTGGTGTTGACAAAATCCGCATCACAGGGGGCGAGCCTCTGATGCGCAAGAATTTGGATGACTTTATTGAGAGAATCACACATATTCCAGGGATCAAAGATATCGCATTGACAAGTAATGCCTTCTTTTTGCCGCGGCAGGCTAAAAAGTTAAAAGCTGCAGGACTTGAGCGGGTCAACATCAGCCTGGATGCAATAGAAGATGATGTTTTTAAAGAAATTAATGGTAAAGGTGTCGTTACCCTACCTGTGTTAAAAGGAATTGAAGCAGCTCAGAATGCTGGTCTTGAAGTAAAAGTTAATATGGTTGTTAAGAAAGGTATGAATGAAAGTCAGATTCTTCCGATGGCTCGTCATTTCAAAGGCAGCAATGTTATTCTGCGTTTCATAGAATTTATGGACGTTGGTAATCATAATGGCTGGGATTTAAATAATGTCATATCCAAAAAAGAAATTGTCGACCGGATCCATGAAGAGATGCCACTTGAAGCGGCTGAAGAAAACTATTATGGGGAAGTGGCTTCACGATACAAATATAAAGACGGGGAAGGGGAGGTCGGTGTTATTTCCTCTGTAACCGATTCGTTTTGCAGCAGCTGCACCCGACTTCGGTTATCAGCTGACGGAAAATTATTTACTTGCCTGTTTGCTTCCTCTGGATTGGATATCCGTGAAAAACTGCGTGAAGGTATCACAGATGAAGAACTTGAACAAACTCTGATCAACTTGTGGTCAACAAGAACAGACAGATATTCTGACGAACGGATGGAATTAAAACCCAATAAACGGAAAAAAATTGAGATGTCTTATATCGGCGGTTGATAAGGGGGAGCATATGAAGACATTTAAATTGAAGGGTCTAACGTTAATGGAACCGGTTGGAGAGGCTTTTGAACACCATGAAATTGAATTGATTGATGGTCTGACCATCAATCGTGAAGATGAAGAGAATCGATGGGTTATAGAAGCATATACAACAGCTGATTATAAAGAGATGTTTGAGCGATTGCGTAAATCTGGTGAGGATTTAATGGTCGAAGCCAGAATAACGAATCCAAATAATCCGCCAGCCCAATTTATCACAAGGATAATTGGTGCAAACGAAATTGGGGAAAATGTAAATGTGCTTTTCATGGGCACTATTATTGACCAACGTAAAGCATCTGTAGAAAAACAGGTGAAAGCATTAATTGACGCAGGTTACCAGGGAGACACGCTTGTCGAAAAAATCAAAGAAACACTGTAAAAACTTGCGATAGTTTATAACGTTGCTCGTTACGGAGAAACAGAGTATCCATAAACTGCGAACTAACTTATTACTGGCTCATGCGTCCGCTCGGGGGAAACACTACGCCTTCCGCGGGCGCTACTGAACCTCGGGCCCACAGGATGTGGGCCATGAAGAAGTGGCGATTGACGTCGCGGTTTTAGCCTTCCTTCCCCTATGACGACCTCCGGGATCTCATCGAGGCTTTGCATCCCGCAGGAGTCTCCGTGTTTCCCCCTACATATTCAGTAAAAGTTCTTTACAAACAGCCGTGTCGCGTGAGACGCGGCTGTTTGTGTGATATGATGTCGAAAAAACACGCATTTATTCGGATAGCCTGTTATAATAATGTTAACATATGCACGTATTGACCGATATACTAAGTAGTGCTGTAAGGAGACCATAATATGTTTTTTGCTCACCCATTATTGCGCTGGGTCAATAAATTATCAGCGGTACAACTTATTCTTGTTTTTTATCTTCTTGCCGTGGTTATGTCCACGTGCTTACTAGCTTTGCCGATTGCCTATCAAGATGGTGTAGATATTTCGTTTATTGATATTTTGTTTACGGCTGTCAGTGCCATCAGTGTTACAGGACTCAGTACCATTACTGTAGCAGATACATTGAGTACAACAGGCATCATTTTTCTTGCAATTGTCCTCCAGCTTGGAGCAGTAGGCGTAATGGCCATTGGTACCTCTATATGGCTTTTGCTTGGAAAAAAGATTGGCCTGAGGGAACGCAGGCTGATCATGACAGACCAAAATCAGACTAGGTTTGCGGGCATGGTTAATCTTATTAAGCAACTGTTTCTCGTTTTGGGTGTTATTGAATTAACAGGTTTTCTTGTGCTGGGTACCTATTACTTACAATATTTCCCTACTGGCGAAGCTTATTTAAACGGTTTTTTTGGAACAGTAAGTGCTATTTCAAATGGCGGATTTGACATTACCGGCTCATCGCTCATACCGTTTAAGGACGATTATTTTGTGCAATTTATCAACATCTTGCTGATTATTTTTGGTGCAATAGGTTTTCCAGTATTGATTGAACTGAAGGAGTATTTATTTTCCAAAATTAGTGATAGAAAAACGTTTAGGTTTACGCTATTTACTAAACTGACGACAACAACCTTCTTTGTCTTGGTTGTTCTTGGGACATTATTTATCTATCTGTTTGATTCTGTCCAATTCTTTGAAGGAAAAACATGGCACGAGACGTTTTTTTATGCGCTGTTTCAGTCTGTAACAACAAGAAGCGGTGGTTTGTCAACAATGGATGTTAGTTTACTCACTGAGCAAAATCATCTGTTTATGTCTGTCCTCATGTTTATTGGTGCGTCACCGAGCAGTGCAGGCGGTGGTATTCGTACAACTACATTTGCACTAGTTGTCATTTTTATCATTACGTATGTGCGTGGAGGGGAGAGCATCAGGCTCTTTCGCCGGGAAGTCTACCAAGAGGATTTACTTAAAGCAGTTACTGTCATGCTGGTAGCCATTGTATTTGTGTTTATGTCTGTCATAACGATTTCTGTGATCGAACCATTTTCGGTCATTCAAATACTATTTGAGGTCACATCAGCCTTTGGAACTGTAGGATTGTCACTTGGAATAACAAGTGAATTGACCACAGCCAGTAAGTTGATATTAATGGTCTTAATGTTTATAGGCAGGATTGGTATTATTACATTTTTGTTTACATTTAAAAACAACACAAAACAAGGTAATTTTCATTACCCTAAAGAAAAGATTATTATAGGATAAACGTTGGGAGTGCAGGTTATGACACCAGAAAGTATGAATTCGCCAATACATGAGCACATCTTTAATGTTCTGAAAGAAGCAATTGTCTTTATTGATGAGGAAGGTCTTATACTTCAAAGCAATGACGCTGCACGATCACTTTTGGAATCGAAGGACCTGACAAAACGATCCATTCTATCCTGTTTGAATTTTGAAGGGTTCAGCAGAATAACCGATACGCATCAGCTTGTTCCGTTATATAACAAACCTGATAAACTTGTTGATGTTAAAGTGGTTAGTATCGAGCACGGTCTATATTGCATGATCATGGATGAGCTATCCCTTGAAGAGCGTAAAGCCGAGGTGAAAGAATACCTGGGTGAACTCGAGCAGATAGGTGGAGAAGGGATGGTTGTCCTAAATGGGAATCAGATTGTGGATGCTGATGAAACCTTCTCCAATTTATTCGGCTATTCGTTACAAGAATTAAAACATATGAAGCTGACTGAACTTGTTCAAGATATATGTACAATCCCGCATTATGATCAATATATCGGCAACCACGTCAGAGACTGTGAACAGGTCGGCATAAGAAAAGATCAGTCTACGTTTAATGTGGAGATCAATGAAAAAACCTATATTAATCATGAAGATGGGACGACAACAAGAGTTGCGTTAATTACAGATGTTACTGCTCAGATTGAAAACGAAAAACAAATTGAATACATGGCGTATTATGATGAATTGACAGGCCTTCCCAATAGGAATTTTTTCATCCAAACTTTGAAACGAATGATTGAAGAAGCAGAAACAGATGGTGAGATGCTTGCGATCTATTTTATTGATCTTGATTACTTTAAAGAAATTAATGATACACTTGGATACGCCTTTGGTGATGCATTGTTGCAAGCTTGCGGCAACCGCCTAAAAACTTTTTTGCAGTCGGGTCGCTTCATAGCCCGAATGGGCGGTGATGAATTTCTATTGCTGCAGAGAAATATTCGACAGGAATCAGATGCCACCAGTTTAGCTGAAGAACTGATCAAAGAGTTCGAAAAGCCCATTAACATTAGAGGGTATGAAATTTTTATTACACTCAGTATAGGCATCAGCATTTATCCCAAAAACGGGCGTAACGCGAATGATTTGATCAAACACGCAGATTCAGCGATGTATGTCATTAAAGAGAAACACAGGAACAACTATAATTTGTTCGAAGCTTCTATCTCCGAAAACTTTAAAATTATGTTAACGATGGAGAATGAAATGCGCAAAGCTTTAAAAGATGGGCAATTCCTATTGCATTACCAGCCACAGAAAAGCCTCGACAGCGGAAAAATTGTCGGGGTGGAAGCTCTTTTGCGCTGGCAGCACCCAACAAAAGGTCTGGTTCCCCCAGGTGACTTCATACCACTTGCAGAAAAGACCGGGCTGATTATTGAAATAGGGGATTGGGTGATTCGTGAAGCTTGCAGGCAAAATAAACAATGGCAGGATGAGGGATACTCACCGATTATAGTGAGTGTGAATTTATCCGCGAAACAATTTCATCAGCGAGAGCTCGTGGAAAAGGTTAAACAGGCACTTGATGAAACAGACCTCGCCCCTGAATATCTAGAGCTTGAGATCACAGAAAGTATGGCAATGAGCAATGAAGAGTACATTCTGGATACGATGAAACAATTGCGGGAACTGGGCGTTTTCGTTTCTATTGATGATTTTGGCACGGGCTATTCATCTCTGAAGTATCTAAGTCTATTTCCAATTACCAAGCTCAAAATCGATCAGATGTTTATTAATGGCAAACAGCAGCAAAATAAAGCGATCGTTAAATCCATTATTAATATGTCACACTCCATGAACATGAAAGTAATTGCAGAAGGAGTGGAAACAAAAGATCAGCTGCATTTTCTTAAGTCTGAGAAATGCGATGAAATGCAAGGCTTTTATTTTAGTAAACCATTGCCGCCGAATGATGTTCAAACGATATTTAAAACGGTTGTCCTACCATACTGATTGATGTGCCAACAATAAAAGGCCGGGCAAGATTAACGCCGCGGCCTTTTGTTATTTTGATTCTCTGTTTAATTTCAGGATTTTCAATTGCTCATTCTCATAACCTATAACAAACTCATATGTGAAGCGATTCGTTGTCAATTCATCTTCTTTGGGCAGTTTATTCGAAATATCAACATCAGCTTTTGCCTTCACCTTGTTGTTCCCAATCACTTCAAAGTGCTTGTTGGTGATCGAGATTTCAGCTGCCTGCATGTAATCTTGTCGAAAATCAGGGTACGAAGTCTCTTTCTGAATATCACTTCCCAGAATGGTATACGCCCCAACGTAATCGCGCATCCTCAAACTGTCAAAAAAGTAATCCAGTAAATATTCTGTGTCTGTAATAAGCTGTTCAGGGTCTGCTTTTTGTAAAAGGTCATCTGTACTGGCGAAATCCAGCTGATCATTTTTTGCCTCATTTGACCACTGCTTCAATTGTGGGAGCACATCGTCGATCGGGATACTGAACCCCAAGGTTCCGTCTTCAGTGCCAACTGAGTTAATACCCATCACCTTTCCTGATTCACGACTGATCAGAGGACCACCGCTGTTGCCATGTGTTATTTGTGCGGAAATCTGGTAGACATTCTGGTAGTCATAGCCATCTACGGAAAAGTTGCGCTCTGTTCCTGAGATGATTCCTAATGTAACAGTGTTCTGGAAACCGTGAGGACTTCCTAGAGCAATAACCTCATCCCCGATTTCAGCTTTTTCTTCCTCGAGGTCGAGATGAACTTGTCCTGCTAGCTGTGGCACTCGAATCACAGCGATATCTGTTTCATCACTAATTCCGACCAGAGCTCCCGGATAAATTCTTGCATTTGCTGTTCTTACATAAATGAGATCAGCATCTCTGACAACATGGGCATTTGTTACAATATCCCCCGATTCATTATATAAAAACCCTGATCCTGTAATTGTATCATCTTCAGAGCGACCCTCGATCAACATAACATTTTTTTCTGCTTCGTGTACGATTGAGGTTAAGTCAGGGCCCGCGTTTTCCTCATTGACAAGGCTGACTGCTGGTGAGTCAACAACGAGCTCCTGGCTGTTCCAAAATTGATATATGACATATATTGTAAACGCACCGCCCAAAATTATAAGCAATGAGGTTATGAACGGCCCTTGATGTTTTTTAAGCATAGCGTCAACTCCAAATGGTTATTTTGTATACCATTTAATTGTATCTACCTGTACTTGCACATTTTCACCCTTATCTTTTATATCATAATGTGTGAATTCAAACTGACCTATTTCTCCAGGATAGAGCTTGTCAGGAAAAACATAGGCATGGTGCGTGGCAAACGGATCCCCGTCTCCAGATGACAGTGAATACTCAATTAAAATCGTATTAATCGGAATGGTGGCAACACTTTTCACTTCACCTGTGACAAGTAGATTGCCTTGTTCATCGTCTTTGGCTGTGACTTTAACCAACTCAATTGCATCATTTTCATTAATTTCCTGTTCTTCATTAGCAGTGTTGATTGCCTGTTCAATGCGCTCCTGCTGCATTGTTTCAAATGCTTCTTGCTCATTTTCAATTGTCGTCTCCAAGCTGAGAAGTTTTTCCGATTCGGGGGCATACTTCAGCCCGTCTTCAACAATAATACGAGCATCCTTAAAATGATTGTTATTAATCTGTTCACTTGCTTTAGCATGTGTATAATCGACAATCCGTTCCCGTATCGTGTTTGCCATTTGGGTTGCTTCTTCGGTTGCTATAGCTTCGGCGTCCCACAAAAGCATTTTTAAATCGCTGATTGAGGATTCCTTGTTAAGATCTTCTTTTAACTGGATCGTTTTCACTGCATCTCGTTGTTCAGAAAGTCGATCAATTAATCTGACGACCGCATCGCCAGAGTAGTTTTTTAAGTTATTTTCAGCTTTGCTCACGAGAGTAAGCGCCTTTTGAAAATCATGCTCTTGTGCAGCTTTTTGAGCTTTTTCTAAGTCCTGTTCTGTACGTTCAGCAGTTTTCGCAAATGAGAAGCCGGTTTTTGCCTGGCTGAAATTCGGGTGGTAAGCCACTGCATCATTAAACAGATCTTTCGCCTGAGCATAATGTGCCTTTTCAAGCTGGACAGATCCCTTGTTATATAGTTCTTCTGCCGTTGTGGTTTTGTGGGACAGAATTAAATAAGATGTCCCGATAATGATAGACATCAGCAACAAAACCCCAACTGGCACATACCAGAATTTATTTAAAAGAGGTTTGTTTAATCGGGTAGACATATCATCTGGCAAAGGCTTACCGCAATTGATACAATATGATTCTTCATCTTTAACAGGTGTGCCGCAAAATGGGCAATGCCCCATTGTACAACCTCCTCGTTTTATAAGCTATGTATTTAAGCGTAATTGACAAAATTCGACTGTTGCTTTATTCATTTTAACATAACTTTACTTTATTTAGGTAAGGAAAATTGGTATGATAAGAGTGGAAAGTTTTTATGTTCAGCTATAATAAAGGAGGACGGACAATATGTGGGAAGTTGCTTTTGGTGTAGTTTGTCTCGGCATTATTGTACTAAATGTAGGTTATTGTCTCTTTGATAATGAAAAATAAAAAATTCGGGCCTGCCTTTGGCACGGCCCGTTCATTATTTATTTGAAATGTTATCTTGTGAGTCCCCATTGGTCAAATGGATAGTATATCAATTCAGAACGGCCTATAATGTCCTCTTCTTTAATCAGCCCCAAACCATTTCTACTGTCTCTGCTTTTTGCACGGTTATCTCCCATCACAAAATAACTATCTTCAGGTATATGAATGGGACCAAAATTGCCAGTACTGTTGATCGCTTCGTTCCCAATGAAATCTTGTGCAACTTCCTGGTCGTCAATATAAAGAATATGGTTTTGCATTTCTATCGTTTCTCCTGGAAGACCAATAACTCGTTTAACATAATTTTTCGATGGGTGTTGAATGATAACGATATCGCCACGTTCAGGACTGTCTATTAAATAAATAAATTTATTAAAAATAACACGCTCCCCATCTTCAAGCGTGGGGTCCATGCTCTCACCTTCCACAACAGAAGTGGCCATGACAAAGTTCTGTAATAGCAACCCAATCACAATGGCGATAAGAATGGCTTTAGCCCATTCCAACCATTCGCTTTTCTTTTTTTTATTCGTTTCTGTCACGAAAGACATCCTTTCTGTGCCAAATGTTAAAGTTCATTATAAACTCTAAATGTATTTTACGCCCATTCTCAATAATAGCATAAAATGATTGCTTAATCACTCGTCTATTTTAAAATCTCAACCACTTTACAAACGTACGTTCTGATAATACTTGATATTGTCATATAGAACGTGGTAAAGTTAAACAAACTTCCAAAAAGGAGTTGTTACATGAAGATGAAAGAACAGAGGCTGCTCGAGAAAATAGAACATTTGCGTCGGGTTATGCATAAAACAGCGGAGAATGAAGGCTTAACAGGACCTAACTCCATTCAAATCAGTCAGCAATTGGACGAGCTTATGAATGAATATGAAATTAATAGAAAGCACAAAGAAAAAATGGAGCGCCAATGAGTACAAGTTTGGTGCTCATTTTTTATTTGGAATGTGTTCATTGAAAACAAACCGTAATATAATTTTCACATAATTTAGATTTAGGAAGCAGATAATAGGGTATCATATAGATAACAAAAGAAAAGGAGTGAACAAAATGCATCCTAAACATCTGACATTTGAAGAGCTTGTTGAGGAAAATAAAAATGCTTTAATGCGCGATGATAAAGAACTTGATAAGCTGGAAATACGCCTGGAAAAAAGACAAGAAGAATATATGAAAGAACAATAAAAAGATTAATATAAGACGGGGACTCATTTCTAGCAGTCCCCGTCTGTTTTATATTCTTTTGAATAAAATATTATTTTCCAGATGCACGTGGGTAAAGGTCTGATCTTCCAGTTCAGCAAGACGGGCATAAGTGATGCGGTAACTGTTGCAGGCGTCTTCTGGCGGTTGGAAATCATGGGTGATATGCCGCATCTGTTTAATAAGATTTCCAGCTTCATCATGTTCTGCCTCTAATTCATCATTTGCCTGATGAATTTGCGTGCGCAACGCTTCACTTGGATTTAATTCGTATTCTTTAATTAGAGGGAAGACGTCTGCTTCTTCTTTAACCATATGTTCTTCCATTTCCAGTTTAAAAGCGTTGAACAAACGGTTTAACTCAACAAGGTGAGGATGCTTTGCCCCATGCGCACGGAAGATTTTACTTACGAATTGATTTAATGCAGGAAGCTCGTCATTCAAATAGGCATGATGTGTATGAATAATGTGGTCCACTAATTCATTTAAGGGAACTGATTCCCAATCTGTCACCGCATGACCTTCCGCACTCCAGTCTTTATAAAGGTTGTTTAGTTTTGATAATATATCTGCCTCGTCGAGATGATTTTCCGTGAAAACATTTTTCAGTGGCTGATCACCGCCACAGCAAAAATCGATCCGATGTGCTTTAAACAGGTCGCTCGCTTTTGGAAATACCTTCACGATATCAGCAGGTTTATGTTCAGCAGTAAATGTTGTCATATTAAGTCCTCCCTCTATATAATTAAAATATCTCCAAAATGCTCTTACTTTCTTAGAATTACTCAAACACTTCATTGACATATTGAATGCGGGTTGAGTATCAGGTGTTGATTTCGGAAATTTCGGACGTAGTCTATGCCATCCTAACGCCCAAACTGTGAACATTTGGTGACAAGAGACGTGATAACCGTGCTGAAAATCTCCACACAACTTATGGTCGCTCACCCTCCCATGTATCACGGGATTATTATCCATACATTCCTTCGTCCTGCGTATCCACAAGGTGGAGGTCGGAAATGCTCCTTAGCTGGGTCTATTGCCCGAATGGGTTAAATAAGCTCCGACTCTGCACTATTGGTGTTTGTTCAATCCTAAGGCCATCAGATGCATTTGTTGAAACATCCCAAATGAATTAAAAAGGTTTATTAATCGCTCATTCAGAACCACTTATCTACGTGGAGTAGTTAACATCAATATTCATGCCACCTGACTTGTTTGTAATTCAGGTAGTCCTTGTAGTAGTTTACTTCCATCAAATTCACACTGCTTCGTGCCAATGGCGAATAAGACACGTATCAACTTACCGCACAAAGCGATCAGAGATTGTTGCTTTTTCAAAGGACGATCGGGACGCGTGGTGTAATAATGATGCAATGTCTTGAACGTCGAATTATGTGCTACCAGTGGGCGCACAGCTAAATAGATCGCTCTTCTCAATCGCTTGCGTCCACGCTTGTCTATTCGTGTTTGCCCTTTGAATTTACCCGAGCTGTGTTCTTTTAAGGATAGACCAGCCATACTTACAATTTGCTGGGGATGACTGTAGTTGGAGAGGTCTCCGACCTCGGCGAAAAACGTGGCCACTGTCGTGGGACCAATGCCTTTAATAGCCATCATTTCTTTAGCTCCAGGTAGATCTGTTATAAGTGTTTCGATCTCTTTATCCAATGACACAAGTTGTTGGTTGTACAATTCATATTGATCAAGCAGAGTCTGTAATTCCTGCCTGGCAAAGCGCAAACCTATCTGAACACCAATGCTTTTCTGGGCAGCTTGGACAAGCTGATTGGCACGTTTGATGCCCACACCACTTTTAACGACTGTTTTCCACGTTGAAAGCACGTCTTCAGGGGTCATATCCTGAATATCAGATGGAAATGGGAATTCACGCAGTGTACAAATAGCTGTCTTACCATTCCAGTCATTAAACACATCATCAAACTCCGGAAAATACCGTTGTATGGCGTTTTGGATGCGTCCTTCGACAATCATCAGCTGTTTGGTGAGTTGATCTCGTAATTTAATCCCTTCCCTTAACTCGGCATAAACACCGTCAAGAAGGTTCGGTACAGAGTATCGACCATCCTTAACCATCTGTGCAATAACACGTGCGTCTTTCGTATCATTTTTTGTGGGCGAATTGTCGTCCAGCTCTTTGCTTTTTTTAACATGCATCGGGTTAACTAACACAAAGTCATAACCTTTGGCGTTCAGGTAGTAGGCTAGACTCTTCCAAAAGTGGCCAGTCGGTTCAACGCCAAACATGACATGTGTCTTTTGGTTTTTCTCTTGAAGCCTAGCTACCCAATCAAGCAGCTTTTGATAATCGTGTATTCGATTTTCAAAGATCAATCGTTTGCCAAATTCAATACCTCGATAATCTTGTGCGCGAGCTACGTGTTTGTCTTTTGCGATGTCAATCCCCACGATCAATGTGGATTCTGTGATTTGCGCGATTTTGTGATTTTGGTTATAATTCATTGCGAGTCCTCCTTGGTATTTATTTAATTCGGGGTCATGATCATGACACCCTGTACTATACCAAGAGGGCTCTTTTCTGTTCAAACCTCAAATTTCTTCATTACAGGAATGCTCCTTAATGGATTTGACTTTATCATACCTGTTTATGCAAAGTCTCACTGTGACGCGCATCACTTATCATGTTTAAATTAATCACTTTGTGAATACTATATGACAAAGGTGGAAAAAATAGTAAGAACTTATTTGAAAGAGCTGATAACGTGCTAAGTTTCGGAAGCATCATTAATATTCGGCAATTATTGATCTTAGGTATGAAAGAAGAACATCTTTATATATGTGCGGTAATACTAGGGTTGGCAGCAGCTTATTTTTTGCTTCAGCCTATTGTTATGTGGTTTATACAAATAGGCGCACAAGGAGCGTTGACATACATGATTACGAGTCTTTTGCTCATGGTCGTCCTACTTTCAATCAAGGGTTTTTTTGAGCTGAGTTTGCCCACTGATATCGAGAATGGTCTTATGAAGCATACACTGCAAGGGCTGGCAGGGTTTGGACTGTTTATAATGGTGATTAACATATGGGGACGTATAAGAAGCAAACAAAAAAGAGCTGTTAAGGCTCTTTTTTTTGTGTTAAGTATATACAAGTTTCAGCGCCTCGTTGACCTTACAGGCGGCCATTGCATTTTGCCAAGAGATGAAGGTGTATAATAACGTGATGAATATGTTTTTCTGCTTGTCTTTTTTTCGTTTGGAGGGGACCAATCGATGTAGCGATAAATGATACGCTTTGCTTTGGCCAAGGACATTTTGGTTTGGGGATTGCGATAGTTTTCATTCAAGTGACCAAGATGGTTCAGTTCTTTAAAATCCTTTCTCTCAGGCGGCACATGAAAATAATAACTGCCAACTCTTACTAACAGCGTTGAATGCTGATTGCTAAGTTTGGGGTTTTTGGAAAAGTGAAGTCCAAGTTTTTCAGCGCGTTCTTCCTTCAGCAATTGTTCGATGGCTGTTTTTTTGATGGCGTATAAATGTTGAGGTTCAGGTGCTGTTTTGGCATGGCGATTTACAGTAAAGATTGCTTGGGCCAGTTCTTCTATTGGAATTGGGTCTCTACTACACATACATCATCCTCCTTTCATAATGTTACTATTATCCTATCTCAAAGCTTGTCCAGATTCAATAGAAAAATCGGCACTGTTCTGAAAAGGTATTTTTACTCAGCCTTCAGGGTATAGACATGGATTTCCGGGCGGCATAAAAATCGGTAAGGCATCCTGGTAGTGCCAATTCCTTTGCTGACATAAAGTGTATAACTTTGCTCAGGAAACTCATACTTTCCTTGAATATACTTTTTAGCATCTGCAGGCGTATAGAGATGACCGATGAAGGGAAGTCGTACTTGTCCGCCATGGCTATGTCCGGAAAGCTGAACATCGGCATGAGATCGTTTACCAGTATCAGCGAAATCCGGTTCATGAGCGAGCAGTATCGTAAATAATTCCGGATTGACAGAAGAAAGAGCCTGTTCGAGATCCGGCCGGCCTAAGATTGTGTCATCAATACCCGCCAAGACAATCGATTCATCATTGGATCCTATTTTAGCATGTGCATTTTTTAATAACTCAAATCCCGAGTCTGTCATAACTTCATTGAGAATTTCAGTGCCGTATCCTCCGTGGTCATGATTGCCGTACACCCAGAACTTCCCGTATGGTGCTTGCAAAGACTGCAAAGCATCTGCCAGTGGCTCCCGCCAATTATAGGTATCTGGGTCATCCACAAGGTCTCCTGTAAACACAATTAAGTCAGGAGAAAGGTCGTTGATCGTTTTAACCAACTTTTTAAAGGCGCCTAAGTTATAATGAAATCCAATATGTGTATCTGAAAATTGGATAATTTTAAACCCGTCAAAGTCAGGGGAGAGTTTTCCCGACAGTATTATTTCTTCTTGAATGTGAAGCATGGCAGGCTCAATTTCTCTGGCATAATAGTATGTTCCGCCCCCAATTCCGAGAACGGCAAGTGCTGATCCCATTAATCGCTTTATAAACGTTCTTCTATTCATAGATGCTATATCCTTTCAAGTGGAGTGAAGTAGCCTCTGATTCTGTATTATAGCATCAATAGCACTTAGAAATGAACATATAAAAGAAAGAATTTATAAAGCGGAGAGCAAATCTTGCGATTGTACTCTCCGCTTTAAAAAACCCTCTTATTCATCGCATGATTCGCCCTCTGTGTTTGTGGCAGTATTTTTTCCCTCGATCTGAATTGTGCTATGACTGATGCCAAACTTGTTCTTTAACATCTTTTGTGCGGCAACGAGTATCTTGTCTCGATCAACGTCAGAATCCACGACCAAATGACAGGTAAGGGCCGGAAAGTCGGAAGTAATAGACCACACATGCAGATGGTGTGCGTCTTTAACTTCTGTAATACCTACAAGTTCATTATGAATGTCTTCCACATTAATATTATCAGGTTTTCCCTCCATTAATACGTGAGCGGCATCCCTGGTAATGCGAATCCCTGAACTGATAATAAGAATAGCAACAACAACACTTGCAATTGGATCAGCGATATTCCAGCTGAAAAGAAGAATCAACACACCTGCAACAAGTGCGCCTATTGAACCGAGGAGGTCTCCAAAAACATGCAACAGAGCGCTTCGTATATTTAGGTTTTCCTTTGAATCGCCGCGCATCAGCATCCAGGCAACAACGATATTCACAACCAACCCAATTGCTGCAATGATCATCATGCTGGCGCTGACTTCAGGTGGTTCTAAAAAGCGTTTATAAGCTTCGTAAAAGATATAGACTGAAATTACAATCAATGTAATTCCGTTAATAAAGGCCGCTAGAATTTCCATTCGACTGTAACCGTATGTCTTGCTTTCAGTTGCTTTTTTTGTACCGATTTTAAATGCGATGAGACTGAGACCCAATGACGCAGCATCACTCAGCATATGGCCGGCATCGGATAATAGAGCGAGACTGTTCGTAAGGAAGCCTCCAATAGCCTCGACAATCATGAAGCCGAAAATAATTAAAAAACTGATAAACAATACCTTTTTATTGTCTGTATGGTGTTCGTGACTGTGATTATGCCCCATACAACAACCTCCTATATATGTCTGACATGTAATATCGTTTGTTCCAATAGATTTCGAACATGTTCATCATCTGCTTCGTAGTAGTACATTGTTTTTTTCCGTCTGTATTTAACAAGCCTTAGCTGTCTTAAATATTTCAGTTGATGAGAGACAGTCGATTGTTGCAGACTGAGATGTTCTGCGATTTCATTGACTGAACATTCACGATGATACAACAAATGCAGAATTCTAATTCGTGTCGGGTCAGATAAAGCCTTGAAAATGTTCGAAACCTCCATAATCAATTCTTCATCTAAAGGCTGGTATGTCATAAGATCGCCTCACTTACATTATTATATGAGCATATGTTCATACTTTAAATAAAATGGTTTATGAGGTCAAATAAAAGGAGCTAAAAATGTTTATGCAGCATAAACTATGGTAGTATGGAAAGTGAGGATGGCTACTCCTTTTGGGCCAGGCAAAAGCAGGTCTCGAGAAAAGTGAAAAAAAGGAGCGATATGTATGGAAGTCATACAGGATAGAACGTTGAATGATATTGTTGTGGAAGATATGATGATTCCTTCTGAAAAAGTAGCTCATGTACAGTTAAATAATCCTCTGGAACACGCGCTACTCGTTTTGGTGAAATCAGGCTATTCTGCCGTTCCAGTATTGGATACGTCTTTTAAGTTTGTTGGCATAATCGGCAAAACCGTGATTCTAAATCAGACACTGGGCATGGAACAGTTTGAAGTCGATAAACTTTCAACAATGCGTGTCAGTGAAGTGATGCATACCGACATACCGACATTATCTGCTGGCGAACATTTTATAAGTGCTCTGAAAAAGGTAATCAATCATCCTTTTGTTTGTGTTACGGATGAAGAAGACTATTTTATTGGTATACTGACTAGGCGCGCTATATTAAAAGCGGTCCAAAGAAATTACTTTCAAGACAAGTAACTCTGATATGCGTTCTAATAAACCCCCTTACGGATCCGTAAGGGGGTTTTAATAATAAAATATAGAACCTATTTTGCACTCTCTTCAATAAAAACCTGGTGTGGATATGGAATGGTGATATTGGCTGCATTCAGTGCCTCTTTAATGGATTTACGCATATCCCGTTCGCAAGCCCACTGCATTCCATTTTCAGTTTGTCCGAGAACACGCAGCACAACACTGGATGAGTCAATTGCCTGAACCCCGAGAACATCAGGCCCTTCTTTGAACCGTTCATCATCTCTGTACTGTCTACAAACTTCTTCAAGCACAGTAATGGCTTCATCCATATTGGAGTCATAGCTAATCCCAATATCGACCAGTGCACGCATATTTCCGCGAGTATGATTGGCAACACCCTCGATGAGCCTGTTAGGTACATAGTTGAGCGTACCGTCAAAACTGCGGATTTTTGTTGTGCGAAGTCCAACCTCCTCCACAACGCCGTCATAGCCTGCTGTTGTGACATAATCATCAATTTCCAACTGGCGCTCCAATAAAATAAAAAAGCCTGTGACCACATCGCTTACAAGGCCTTGAGCTCCAAAACCAATGGCCAACCCAATTACGCCGGCACTTGCTAACAATGGCCCTATAGGCGCATTAAATGTAGCAAACAGCATCAGAATGAAAATAAATAAAAGCACATAGGAAAAGAGGTTGATTAATAATTTTTCCAGTGTCTTGGCACGTCCATTTGATATTTTACGTGTTCGCCCCGCATTATGGATACTTGAGCGTATCATTTTATTTCCAATTGGTTTAACAATTGAATAGGCAATAATAAGTAACAAGATTTTGCCTGCGATGGGCAGTATGTCATTTAACATGCCACTCAGGTTAAGTGCCAGCCCGTCTTCGAATATGTTCATGTGATTTCTCCTTTCTTTATTCTCACTTAATGAGTTACCATAATAACAAAAATATAAACATCTTTCCATTAAACAAGCGGCTAAAATGGTTAATAAAGCCATAAAGCTAATTTAGAGTCATTATAATTGATTAATTTATCCACTGTGTTATAATTTCAATCGGAACGTTAATTAAACCAATTATTATTTCGGAGGGATTACATATGGCAGAAAGAATGGTAGGTAAACAAGCACCTCGTTTTGAAATGGAAGCTGTCATGCCGAACAAAGAATTTGGCAAAGTCAGTCTGGAAGAGAACATGAAAGAAGACAAGTGGACAGTTCTTTTCTTCTATCCAATGGACTTTACTTTTGTATGTCCGACAGAAATCACTGCAATGTCCGACCGCTACGATGAGTTTGAAGACTTGGACGCAGAAGTGATCGGTGTATCTACAGACACCATTCATACACACAAAGCATGGATCAACACGTCACGTGAAGATAACGGCCTTGGTGAACTTCAATATCCTCTTGCTGCAGACACAAACCATGCAGTAGCCAAAGACTACGGCGTTCTGATTGAAGAAGAAGGCGTTGCATTGCGCGGTCTTTTCATCGTCAATCCGGAAGGTGAACTGCAGTACCAAACGGTATTCCATAACAACATTGGCCGTGATGTCGATGAAACATTACGTGTGCTTCAAGCTTTGCAAACCGGTGGATTGTGCCCGGCTAACTGGAAACCCGGTCAAAAAACGCTATAAAATGGGCTTGTATTAAAATGAAAGACCGGCTGTTTTTAAAGATACAAGCCGGTTTTTCATTTGTTATGCATTTTACTACATTTGTTTAACAGGAGGACACAGCATGAAACTTAGAGATCAAATGCCAGAATTAGAAGGCGCTACAAAGTGGTTGAACAGCGATCCAATTAAAAAAGATGATTTGCTCGGTGGTAAGCCAACATTAATTCATTACTGGTCTGTGAGCTGCGGACTTTGTAAAGAAGCTATGCCGAATGTAAATGAGTTTCGGGATGAATATAAAGATGAGCTGAATGTCATCGCCGTGCACATGCCCAGATCTGAAAAAGATCTTGATTTGGAGCAAATTGAAGAAGTTGCCAAAGAGCATGATATCACACAACCTATCTTTGTTGATAATGACCATAAACTAACAGATGCCTATGATAACCAGTACGTTCCTGCTTATTATGTCTTCGATGCAGAAGGACAGTTAAGGCACTTTCAGGCAGGCGGAGGCGGCATGAAAATGCTCCGGAAACGTGTTAATCGTGTACTCGGAAAGCCAACTAAATAATAAACACCAGTAACAGGCTGTAAATGGACAATCTCCATTACAGCCTTTTTTAAAGTCAAAAATAACAGTCGTTTAAAAAATTTATAAAAAATAAGCATTAGTTGTAGCTTTTTATTTCGGAATCCGTTATATTATATATTATGAATTCAACAACAAAGAGGAGGTGGGGGAATGGATACATTTAAGAAACTCAAACAATTTTATTGGCCATATAAAAAACTGTTCTTTTTATCATTGTTCTTTTTGCTATTTGTAACAGCAATTACAGTTGTTTATCCAATCGTTATTCAAATGACCATTGATGAAGTTGTTTTAAAGGACCGGTATCCACTTATACCCTATATTTCATTGGTGTTTGTAGGCCTGATGCTGATCAAAGGGCTTGCAACGTATTTTCATCAATATCTCGGTGATCTGTTCGGAATTACTGCTGTATACAGATTACGAGAAGCGCTTTATGAGAAATTACAGGTTTTGTCATTTAAATATTATGACAATGCAAAAACAGGAGATTTGATGTCAAGATTAACAGCTGATGTTGACGGATTTCGTTTTTTCTTGTCCGTCGGCTTTGCTGAATTACTCAGGGTTGCGACACTTATTTTGTTCAGTCTTGCGGTAATGTTCTATTATTCAATACCGCTTGCGCTTGTAACAATGGCAGCCATGCCATTTCTTGCTGTAGTGGTCTATAAATTTGACCAGCAAGTTCACCCTGCTTTTAAACGAATCCGGAAGTCATTTGGACACTTGAATACACGCGTGCAAGAGAATATCAGCGGAATTAACACGGTTAAGTCCTTAGCGCGGGAAGAATTTGAAATTGGACGGTTTTCAGATAAAAACGAAACATATAAACAAAATTATATTAACACGTCACTGATCTGGTCTAAATATTTTCCGCTAATGGAGTTTATCGGTAACGTTTGTGCTGTAGCATTGCTTGCTTTTGGCGGTTACCTTGTCATTAACGGTGGTCTTGCATTGGGCGAACTCGTTGCCTTTTTCAGTCTTGTTTGGTATATACTCGGGCCACTGATGAATCTTGGATTTATTGTTAACATGTTCTCCCAGTCAAAAGCATCTGGTGAACGTTTGCTGGAAATTCTGGAAGCAACAGAGAACATTCAAGAGGTTTCCAGTCCTATTGTAAAACCGATTAAAGGCCACATTACCTTTGAAGACGTGTCCTTAACCTATACTGTAGATGATGACTCTGCTTTAAAAGACATCAATCTAGATGCACCGCCTGGTAAAACGATTGGATTAATAGGAGCAACGGGTGCGGGGAAAACGAGTATCACTCAGTTAATCACTCGCTTTTATGAGCCTGAAGAAGGACGCATCCTTATTGATGGTAAGCCCGTAGAGCATTACGATTTAAAAGCATTGCGCCGTCAGATTGGCTTTGTTTTACAGGAGCCATTTCTGTTTTCTACCACGATAAGGGAAAACATTGCCTATGGAAATCCGGATTTAACGGATGAACAAATTATTGATGCGGCTAAACGGGCCCAAGCACATGACTTTATTATGGAAATGCCAGACGGGTATGCCACTTTGCTTGGGGAACGAGGCATGGGACTTTCTGGAGGACAAAAACAACGGATTGCCATTGCGCGGGCTATTTGTATAGATCCAAGTATATTGGTTTTAGATGATGCAACTTCAGCCGTAGACATGGAAACAGAATTCAAAATTCAGCAAGCATTAAAAGAAGTCATGAAAGGCAGAACAACATTTATAATTGCACACCGCATTTCCTCTTTAAAACACGCAGACGAAATTCTTGTACTGGATGAAGGGGAAGTCGTTGAGCGGGGCACACACGATGAGTTAATTGAAAATAGTGGACCATACACACGGATATTCAATATACAATATCAGGACCGGGAAGCGATTATGGAACATGCAAACTAGAAAGGGGGAGAAAGCGTGTCAGGAATAACAGATAAACCGAAATCCAACCGCCATCTAAAACGATTTTATTACACAGTGGACCAAGCGGTGGAAAAACCATTTAACTGGCAGCAAATGTGGCGGTTGCTCATTTATTTAAAACCGTATTCTAAAACATACCTGCCAGGTGCGATTATTGCCATGCTTGTTTCGACAATCGTTCGCCTAGCTGTCCCGATCATTATCGGTAAAGTTGCGATTGATGTCGCGATTAAACAAAAAGATACCAATTTATTAACGTACTTGGTGCTGTTAATCAGTATCTTGTATTTACTGAGTTATGTAGGAAATATATATCGGATCAAATGGGTTAACATTTTAGGTCAGAACGTGATCTATGATCTTCGCAAACATTTATTCAGCCATGTTCAGCGTTTGTCCCATCGTTTCTTTGATCAGCGTTCAGCCGGATCGATTATTGTACGGATAATGAACGACATTACGTCACTTCAGGAATTGTTTACGAATGGAATCATTAACCTGCTAATGGACGTTGTAACACTCACCGGGATTGTTATTATATTGCTTGTTCTGAGTCCAAAGCTCGCACTGGCGGTAATGGTTATTATTCCGGTCATGTTTTATATCTCTACAAAGTTGAGAAAAAACATACGTCGTTCATGGCAGGACGTGCGAATTCAGCAATCACGACTTAATTCGCACCTGAATGAAAGTATTCAAGGCATTAGAATTACACAGTCGTTTTCCCAGGAAAAAGAAAACGAGGAATTCTTTGAAGGTGTGAACCATGACACATACAAAAGCTGGCAAGTGGCAAGTAAGAAAAGTGCCATGTTCCGTCCATTTGTGGAAATGAGCAACGCGGCTGGTACGGTAATATTAATTTCGTATGGGGCCTATTTGATATTGCAAGGAGAGACAAATGGAGGAATTGCCATTGGTACATTTGTTACATTTGCCTTCTTTCTGGGAATGTTTTGGGAGCCAATCTCACGTCTTGGACAGATGTACAATCAATTGTTAATGGCGATGTCAGCATCTGAACGTATTTTCGAATTTCTTGATGAACAGCCAAATGTGGAAGAAAAAGAGAATGCTAAAGTGTTTGACGATATGAAAGGCCATATTGAATTTGATCATGTTCAATTTTCATATGACAGCGACAGAATTGCACTCCATGAAATTTCGCTTGATATTAAAGCTGGGGATACTGTAGCCCTTGTTGGCCATACAGGAAGCGGTAAATCAACCATCGCCAATTTAATCAGCCGTTTTTACGATCCCACACAAGGTTCAGTCAAAATCGATGGTCAAGACCTAAGGGATGTTCAGCTCGATAGTTTACGTCAAAACATTAGTGTGGTTCTTCAGGATACATTTATTTTTTCAGGAACCATTATGGAGAATATTCGCTTTGGAAAACCGGATGCGACAGACGAGGAGGTTATTAGAGCATCTAAAGTTGTGGGAGCAGATGACTTTATTCAGCGTTTGGCTGATGGCTATGAAACTGAGGTGGAAGAGCGCGGCAGTATTCTATCAGCGGGAGAAAGGCAATTAATGTCTTTTGCACGTGCTTTACTTGCCGACCCTCGTATTTTAATTCTGGATGAAGCAACCGCAAGTATCGATACCGAAACAGAAGTCAAGATACAGAATGCATTGAAACGTCTGCTCCATGGGCGAACAGCGATTATGATTGCCCATAGACTGTCTACGATTCGGGAATCAGACAACATCTATGTCCTGGAAAATGGAAAAGTGCTTGAAAATGGCAACCATGATCAACTGATGGCCAAAAGAGGCGAGTACTTTGGTCTTGTTAAGTCTCAATTTGAAATGCTGGATGCCATATAAATTTTAAAAATCACCTCCGGGTAACCGGGGTGATTTTTAAAAGTGAGGAGGGAAGGCTCGCTCATCTGCAACATTGTGTGATATGATAAATTGAAATTAAATGATGTTGTTTGGAGGAAGCAGTATGAAACGTGAATTTGCTGTTATTGGCCTTGGACGCTTTGGGGGAAGTATATGCCGTGAACTCAGCAGAGAAGGTATGGACGTTCTGGCCATAGATAATGATGAAGATAAGATAAATGAGTTTAAAAATATTGCTACATATGCTGTTGTGGCAGATTCAACAGATGAGGCATCGTTAAAAGAATTAGGTATTAAGAATATTGATCATGTGATTGTAGCGATAGGGGATAACATCCAAGCGAGCATATTAACAACTGTTATCTTGAATGATTTAGGGATTAACAGGATTACGGTAAAGGCCCAGAATGATTACCACGAAAAAATATTGAATAAAATAGGTGCAGATCATGTTGTGCACCCTGAACGGGATATGGGTAAACGCATCGCTCACAGTATTATATCTAATAACATTCTTGATTACCTTGAACTATCAGATGATCACAGTATTGTTGAAGTTAAGGCAAGCCGTCATATGATTGGTAAAACCCTTGTGGATCTTGATATTCGTGCCAACTATGGATGTAACGTTGTTGCGATCAAGCGGGGGACGGATATCAATGTATCACCGCTAGCGGAAGAGGAATTGAGGGAAGGTGATATCATGATTGTAATCGGTGCTGATAAGGATATTTCGCGCTTTGAAAAGCATTTGGTTATAGACTAATATATACAAAAAAGGATGGCTGCAGCCATCCTTTTTTTGTATTACACTTCCATAATGATCGGCAATACCATTGGCCGGCGTTTTGTTTTACTGTACAAGAACGGGGAAATGGTATCTGTAATTTCATTTTTAATCTCAGACCATTGTGTTGTTCGGCGTTCCATGACTTTGTTTAAGTGTTTGGAAACCATTTTTTGAGCTTCATTGATCAGGTCTTCTGATTCACGCATATAAACAAATCCACGTGAAATGATGTCAGGACCTGAAGCAATCTTAAAGGATTTCATATCGATGCTGACTACGACAATTACAAGGCCTTCTTCAGATAAAATGCGACGGTCACGAAGAACAATATTACCGATATCACCAATACCGCTTCCGTCTACATAGATGGAACCAGATGGAATTTTGCCTGCAATCATGGCACTGTCTTTACCGAGAGCAAGCACATCACCGTTATCCATTACATAACAATCGTCCGGGTCGATATCGCATGACGATGCCAGGTTAATATGTTCTTTAAGCATACGATATTCACCGTGGATCGGCATAAAGTATTTCGGCTTCATTAACCGCAGCATCAATTTCTGCTCTTCCTGACTGCCGTGTCCAGATGTGTGAATATCACTCAATTTGCCATGAATAACGTCTGCTCCAGCTCTGTACAATTTATTAATTGTCCGGCTTACACTGACTGTGTTTCCAGGTATTGGGGAAGAAGAAAAGACAACTGTGTCACCGGGTATGATTTGAATCTGTCGATGGGTTCCATTAGCGATCCTGGACAATGCAGCCATCGGTTCACCCTGAGAACCTGTACACAAAATCGTTACTTCATTTGCAGGCAGGCGGTTAATTTGATTGGCATCGATAAACGTATCTTTCGGTGCCTTGATATAGCCGAGTTCTTGTCCGATAGAAATGGAAGAATCCATACTGCGTCCAAAGACAGCAATTTTTCGATTGTGTTTCACAGCAGCTTCAACAACTTGCTGCAGTCGATAGATGTTCGACGCAAAGGTTGCAAAGATCAAACGGCCGTCAATTCTGCTGAATATATCATCAATATTCTGTCCGACAACCCGTTCTGACATTGTAAAACCAGGAACTTCACTGTTTGTACTATCAGATAATAAACAAAGTACGCCTTCTTTGCCTATTTCTGCCATTCTTGCAATATTGGCAGGTTCGCCAACAGGGGTAAAATCAAATTTAAAGTCCCCTGTCTGAACAATATTGCCAGGAGGGGTTTTAACTACGATACCAAATGAATCAGGAATACTGTGTGTTGTACGGAAAAATGACACAGATGTTTTGCGGAATTTATAAACATCATCTTCTTGAATTGTATACAATTTCGTGCTTCTCAATAAACCATGCTCTTCAAGTTTGTTTTTAATTAATCCGACAGCAAGTTTTCCTGCATAAATCGGAATATTGACCTCACGCAATAAATAAGGAATTCCCCCAATGTGGTCCTCATGACCATGGGTTATAAAAAGACCCTTGATTTTATCTTGATTCTGAACAAGATACGTGTAGTCAGGGATAACATAATCAATTCCCAAAAGTTCATCCTCCGGGAATTTAATACCAGCATCAATTAAAATAATCTCATCCTGAAATTGGACACCATACGTATTTTTGCCAATTTCACCTAATCCACCCAATGCAAATACAGCTGTTTGATCATTTTTTACGAATTTCATAATCTTAAACGTTCTCCAACTTGTAATTAGGGGATTGCTGCTCGAACTTTAAGTGGGTGTCGTCCAATGGGTGGATGAATTCAATATTGTAATTGCGATCGCTTAATTTTTTGCGTACTTCCCTTTCGGATTCAGCCTCTACATACAGACTTTTTGTCCGTTCACGAACGGGGATTTCATCAGGAAGGTCCTGATATAATACTTTATAAATCATTTCATCTCTCCTATCTTTTTTGTGAAATTTCTTTGAAATTGTATGGTTTTATTTGCAGACGAGTCTGCTGAAAATATGTTTATATTTAACCGCACATGGTATCGTATAGGTTTCACCGTGAATCTTTTTCGAAAGTTGTTGGTACACGACCTTTACCCCAAAAATCTTTCCAACGTTTTTTTAGCTTTTCTCTTAGGCGTTTTAACATGGGACAAGCAGCTCCCTTCATGAATTTAGAAAAGCTTAAAAGTATTCGACCGATCCAATCCCTATTACGTCCAGTATAATATGAAATGGATTAATTTAAAATAAAAATGTTTTAAAATGACTATGAATCCTCTCGTTTCATACTTATGAGCGCAGTGTCTAATGGTTATTTTTAGCTGAACGTTTTTTCTTATACAGGTATTGCCTACATTTGTAACGATTAATCAACTTCCTTGGCGTTTTCTGGAATTTGATAAGGATTGTCCAGGTTGATGTGATCGTAAAACATAACGCCATCTAAATGATCAATTTCATGCTGAATGACGATCGCAGCATAATCACGGAAACGCAATTTCAGCGGATTGCCAGTTTCGTCATAGGCTTTAACCGTTATCCGTGCATAGCGGGGTACATAACCTTCTACAGCTCTGTCGACAGATAAACAACCCTCTCCACCCGCAAGGTAAGCCTGCTCAACGGAATGACTTGTTATTTTGGGGTTAACCAATTTATAGCTGTGCTGCTTATTTTTTGCATCGGTAAAATGAACAACAATCATACGTTTGCAGATCCCCAATTGTGGTGCCGCAAGACCAACACCTGAGCGCAGTTCGTATTTTTCAGCTATTTCTTCGTCCTGGCTGTTTTTCAAAAATGTCATCATGTCGTCCAGAAGGGCCTGGTTTTCTTCCGAAACAGGCAGCTCGACACTGCTTGCCACTTCACGCAACGCAGAATGCCCTTCTCTTACAATATCTTTCATCAAAATCATGAATAAAACACTCCTCATTCTATTTTCAATAATATAAATGTTATTTAAAAATGTTTAATCCTAAAGCGTTATTGGAAACGTTTGGTGTATTTTTGTTTGCTGAAATGATTCATTTACGTTAATATCTTAACATATATATGACAAGCAGGGTTATTATTTTATTTGAACAGGCTTTGTTTGAATATCATTAATTCTACTTGAACTGTTTTTGTGATATAATTTTTTGAGTTGCAATTGAAGGAGGAGAAATCGTGCCGTATAAACGAACAATACTGATTACTGCATTTATGATGATTATAAGTTTTCTGTCCGCATGTACAGGTACATCAACGAGTGAAAAGATTTATGACCATCTGGAAAAAACGATTGAACTGGAAGAAGACTTTGAAGCTCAGCAAAAACCAATTGTAGAATTGGAAAAACAAGAACAAGCTATTTACAAAGAAATTATTGAGATTGGCATGGACGATTTCGATAAAATAAAGTCTTTGGCTGATGATGCGCTTGATATTATTGAACAGCGTCGGGAGAAACTCGATACTGAAAAAGAAAGTATTAATAAGGCTAAAAAGGAATTCAGTGAAATTGAGTCATTGGTGAAAGATATAGAAGATGAAAAAGTAAAAGAACAAGCTAAAGAAATGACAACCATCATGGATGAAAGATATGAAGCGTATGACCAGTTGTATAACGCTTATACAGATTCTCTCAACAAAGAAGAAGAGATGTATACAATGCTGAAAGATAAAGATCTTGAACAAGAACAGTTATCCGAACAAATCAGCAAAGTAAATGAAAGCTACCAGGCTGTTCTCGAAGCCAATGAAACGTTTAATGAACATACTGTTAAATATAATGAACTTAAAAAAGCATTTTATGATGCGGCAGGAATCGAAGTTGAAAGCTCTGAAAAAAAATAGAGTAAGCTGATGAACGGAATCACCATGTGATTCTGTTCTTTTTTATCTTTAGTAGTACAGTTTTAATAAAAAGTATAACAGTTTAAAGGAGTAGGCAAGCGCTTCACGACAGCGCGTATAACAAATAAAAATATCAGCAAGACAATATGATTGACCATATATAAAAATAAGTTTAGAATTAAATTGGATTAAACATTGTACCAGTCATTTCCCTTAACCGGAGTGTTACAGACTTTCAAATTCAGCATCTTAGATTAAGATCATCATGTAAAGGGAAAAGGACAAAAGAAAGTACAGTATTTACTCTGGATTTGGGCAGTCTAAACGAGACAATAGGAAGATAAAGAAAGGAAGAGGTGACAACCTTGAAACATGTGTTGAAGAATGTAGAAGACCAGTTCGAAATGTTTCAGATTCTGAATGAAGATGGAAAGATTGTCAATAAAGATGATGACCCTAATTTATCTGATGATGAATTAAAGGAACTCATGAAACGAATGGTGTATACAAGGGTTCTTGATCAGCGTTCCATCGCTCTAAACCGTCAGGGAAGGCTTGGTTTTTATGCACCAACAGCAGGACAGGAAGCTTCCCAGTTAGCCAGTCAATTCGCATTAGAAGCAGATGACTTTATCCTCCCGGCTTACAGAGATGTGCCACAGATTATTTGGCATGGTTTGCCACTCTATCAGGCTTTCTTGTTTTCTCGTGGACACTTCCATGGCAACCAATTTCCTGAGGGTGTTAATGCAATTAGTCCGCAGATTATCATTGGTGCACAATATATTCAAGCGGCCGGTGTGGCTTTAGGTATTAAAAAGCGCGGCAAAAAAGCTGTTGCTGTAACGTACACAGGTGATGGCGGAACGTCCCAAGGTGATTTTTATGAAGGAATTAACTTTGCAGGGGCTTATAATGCGCCAGCACTTTTCTTTGTGCAAAACAACCACTTTGCCATTTCAGTTCCTGTAGATAAGCAGACAGCCGCAAGAACACTGGCTCAAAAAGCTGTTGCTGCAGGTATAGAAGGCATTCAAGTAGACGGAATGGATCCCTTGGCTGTTTACGCGGTTACAAAACATGCCAGAGAGCGCGCCATCAACAATGAAGGTCCAATGCTTATTGAGACGGTCACATACCGTTATGGCCCACATACGATGGCAGGTGATGATCCAACACGCTATAGAACAGAGGATCTCGATAATGAATGGGAAAAGAAAGACCCACTTGTACGCTTCCGTAAGTATCTTGAAGAAAAAGGCTTGTGGTCAGAAGATCAAGAAAATGAAGTTATAGATCAGGCAAAAGAGGAAATTAAACAGGCCATTAAGAAAGCAGATGGCTATGAAAAGCAAAAAGTGACCGATTTCATTGCAAACATGCATGAAGTTTTACCACCTAACTTAGAAGAACAGATGGAAAAATATAAAGAAAAGGAGTCGAAGTAAATCATGGCACAAATGACAATGATCCAAGCAATCACTGATGCAATGCGCACAGAATTGAAAAACGATGAAAACGTGCTTGTGTTCGGTGAAGATGTGGGCAAAAACGGCGGCGTTTTTCGCGCAACAGAAGGGTTACAGGATGAGTTTGGCGAAGATCGCGTATTTGACACGCCACTTGCTGAATCAGCCATTAATGGACTTTCAGTAGGTTTAGCCTTACAAGGATTTCGTCCTGTACCTGAAATCCAATTCTTCGGCTTCGTATATGAAACAATGGATCAGATTTCAGGGCAGATGGCACGTATGCGCTATAGATCAGGTAATACACAGCAAATGCCAATTACAATCAGATCGCCATTTGGTGGCGGCGTCCATACACCTGAATTGCACGCTGACTCTCTGGAAGGTCTTATTGCGCAGCAGCCTGGGATCCGTGTTGTTATTCCATCTGGTCCATATGATGCCAAAGGCTTGCTGATTTCATCCATTAAGAACAATGACCCGGTATTGTTCCTTGAACACATGAAGTTATACCGCTCATTCCGTGAAGAAGTGCCTGAGGAAGAATATACGATTGATTTGGATAAAGCAGAAGTGAAGCGCGAAGGGAAAGACGTGACCTTGGTCGCATACGGGGCAATGGTCCATGCTTGTTTAAAAGCAGCTGATGAACTTGAAAAAGAAGATATTCAAGCTGAAGTCATTGATTTGAGAACTGTTTCTCCGATTGATGTGGAAACCATTATTAAGTCTGTTGAGAAAACAAACCGTGCAGTGGTCGTTCAAGAAGCTCAGAGACAAGCCGGGGTGGCTGCAAGCGTGGTAGCAGAGATTCAGGAGCGTGCAATATTACATCTTGAAGCACCTGTTCTGCGTGTCGCAGCGCCGGATACTGTTTATTCGTTCTCAGCTGCTGAAGAAGTATGGCTGCCAAACTATAAAGACATTATCGAAACAGTAAAGACATCAATTAATTTCTAAGGATGGAGGTCATCATTTATGGCATATAATTTCAAACTGCCAGATATTGGTGAAGGGATCCACGAAGGTGAAATCGTTAAGTGGTTTGTAAAAGAAGGCGATGAGGTCAAAGAGGATGACGTGCTTTGTGAGGTTCAAAATGACAAAGCAGTAGTGGAAATCCCTTCACCTGTTGATGGAACAGTCAAAAAAGTACATGTTGAAGAAGGTACAGTATCTGAAGTGGGCGATACCATTATTTCGTTTGATGCTGAAGGCTATGAATCTGATGATGAAGATGAAGAGGAAGAAGACAGTCAAGAGGCAAAAGAAGAAACGAAGGAAGAAAAGACCGCAGATACATCAGAAGAGACATCTAAAGCGAAAGAAAAGCCTTCTGAACAAACAGAACAAGACAGTGGACAACGAGTAATCGCTATGCCATCTGTAAGGAAATATGCACGTGACCACGATGTCAATATACAAGACGTAAACGGTTCAGGGAAGAACGGCCGCATCTTAAAAGAAGATATAGATCAATTCATAAGTGGTGAGCAAGCACCGGAAAAAACCGAACAAGAAGCTGAAGTGAGCGAAACTTCGAAAACTGCTTCTGAACCAGCGGCTGCTAAAGGAACATATCCTGAAACACGTGAGAAGATGAGCGGTATCAGAAAATCCATCGCAAAAGCTATGGTCAATTCGAAAACAAAAGCCCCTCATGTCACGTTGCATGATGAAGTCGATGTAACTGAACTTGTTGCCCATCGCAAGAAGTTTAAGCAGGTGGCACTAGACCAGGATATTAAACTTACCTATTTGCCATATGTTGTAAAAGCACTCGTATCAGCATCCAGAAAATATCCAATTATTAATGCAGCTGTAGATGATGAAACAGATGAAATCATCCACAAACATTATTATAATGTTGGTATAGCAGCTGATACTGATAAAGGCTTGCTCGTTCCTGTTGTAAAAGATGCTGATCGCAAATCAATCTTTGAAATTTCCAAAGAGATTGGGGAATTGGCTGTGAAAGCTCGTGACGGCAAGCTTGCCCCCGATGAAATGAAGGGCGCTTCAAACACGATTACAAACATTGGCTCAGCGGGAGGACAGTGGTTCACACCTGTTCTCAATTATCCTGAAGCAGCCATACTTGGTATCGGAAGAATTGCCGAGAAACCAATTGTAAGAGATGGTGAAATTGTGGCCGCACCTGTATTAGCCCTTTCACTGAGCTTTGACCACCGCATTGTAGATGGTGCAACAGCACAGCATGCTTTAAATCAGATTAAGCGGCTATTGAACGATCCACAACTTATTATGATGGAGGCGTAATATATGGTAGTAGGAGATTTCCCGATTGAAACAGACACACTCATTGTAGGAGCAGGCCCCGGCGGCTACGTAGCCGCTATCCGGGCTGCCCAAATGGGGAAGAAAGTAACCATTGTGGAAAAAGGTGAGCTTGGAGGGGTGTGCCTAAACGTTGGCTGTATCCCTTCAAAAGCTTTAATCCAAGCAGGGCACTTAGCTGACCATGCTAAAGGTCATGAAGACATCGGCATCACAACAGAGAACGTATCAGTTGATTTTTCTAAAGTTCAAAAATGGAAAGCCGGTGTTGTTAAAAAGCTGACTTCCGGAGTAGAAGGACTTTTAAAAGGCAACAAGGCTGATATTGTAAAAGGTGAAGTCTATTTTGTTGATAAAAACACAGTTAAAGTCATGGATGAAAAAAATTCTCAGACGTACACTTTCAATGATTGTATCATTGCAACTGGTTCCACTCCGATTGAAATACCTGGCTTTAAATATTCGAACCGGGTTCTAGATTCCACAGGCGCACTGGCATTAAACGAAATACCCGAAAAGCTCGTGATCATCGGTGGCGGGTATATCGGAATTGAACTTGGCACAGCATACGCCAACTTTGGCACAGAGGTGACTGTGTTAGAAGGTACGAAGGAAATTCTAGGCAGCTTTGAGAAACAGATGACACAACCTGTGAAAAAGCGGCTTAAGAAAAAAGGCGTCAAAATTATTACACAAGCGATGGCGCAAAGTGCTGAAGAAACAGACAAGGGTGTTAAAGTCACCTATGAAGCAAAAGGTGAAGAAAACAGCATAGAAGCCGATTATGTACTTGTAACAGTTGGACGTAAACCAAATACTGAAGAAATCGGTCTTGAACAAGTTGGTATTGATGTTGACGACAAAGGGTTAATAAAAATTGACAAACAATGCCGTACCAACATAGATAATATCTATGCCATTGGTGATATCGTAGCAGGTCCTCCGCTTGCCCATAAAGCTTCTTATGAAGGTAAAGTTGCAGCTGAGGCTATTGCAGGAGAAAACGCTGCAATTGATTATGTGGGAATTCCTTCTGTTGTATTTTCCGACCCTGAACTTGCCTCTGTTGGATATACAGAAAAAGAGGCCAAGGAAGAAGGGTATAATGTCAAAGTAGCAAAATTCCCATTTGCTGCAAATGGTCGTGCCCTTTCACTGAATGACACAGACGGTTTTGTTAAGCTTGTGACACGTGAAGAGGACGGTCTGGTCATTGGTGGACAAATTGCTGGTGCTAATGCCAGTGATATGATAGCAGAAATCGGTCTGGCCATTGAAGCAGGTATGACAGCTGAAGACATTGCGCTGACCATTCATGCACACCCTACACTGGGTGAGATCACAATGGAAACAGCAGAGGTCGCACTCGGGACCCCTGTTCATATGATGAAATAAGTAATAAAAAGCGGCCCGCCTTATTTGGCGGGCCGCTTTTTATTACTTTTTGGTTCTCTTTGACCGCAGGACTTTTTCCTCGTGTTTAAACTCTTTAAGCATCGATATCACAATCATGATCATAATGATTGCAAATGGAAATGCGACAATAATCGAGGCCGTTTGCAAAGCACCTAATCCGCCTTGCCATAACAATACGGCAGCAGCGCCGGATTGAATAACACCCCAGATGAACTTGACAGTGTTCGGTGGGTATAAACTGCCACCAGTTGTTTGCATGCCAAGTACGAATGTTGCTGAATCAGCTGAAGTGATAAAGAAGGTACTGATCAGCAAAATCGCTATAACAGACATAACTGTACCAAACGGAAAGTGTTCAAGCACTGCAAACAGAGCAACTTCCGAACCCAGCTCTCTTACCTGTGAAATAATATTCGCGTCATGGAAAAACTCCAGGTTGATGGCAGATCCGCCGAATACAGAAAACCATAAAGCTCCAAAAATGGTTGGCACCAGCAATACACCTAGCACAAATTCGCGGATCGTTCGACCTCGTGAAACACGTGCTATAAACGTTCCAACGAAAGGCGACCAGGCAATCCACCATGCCCAGTAAAACAGTGTCCAATTCCCTAGCCACTCTGAGTTTTCACTAAAAGGTGTCATCCGGAAACTCATGTTTGGAAGGTTTTGGATGTAACTCCCAAATGTATTGGTAAACAGTTCCATTATAAATCTGGTTGGCCCTGAGAAGAGCAGAAAGACCATTAACAAGATCGCCAGTATAATGTTTGTATTACTTAAAATCTTGATGCCTCTGTTAAGTCCTGACATTGCAGAAATCATAAATAAGACTGTTACAATGGCAATGATGATAAGCTGTAACGCCGTTCCAGCCTCAAAATCAAATACATACGATAATCCGCCGCTGATTTGAATTGCTCCGAAACCTAGAGAAGTAGCCACTCCAAAAACAGTAGCAAAGACGACAATGAAGTCAATAAACGTGCCGAGTGGTCCTTTAACACGATCTCCAAGTAATGGATGCAAAATAGCACTTACGACACCTGGTGCTTGTTTACGGAATTTAAAATAAGCAAGCGCCAATGCTATTGTGGCGTATGTGGCCCATGGGTGGAGTCCCCAATGGAAGAAACTGTATTGAAGTGAACGTTTAGCAGCTTCACCTGTTTCATTGTCCCCAAAAGGTGGATTGTGAAAATGCTCCAATGGTTCTGCTGCTCCCCAAAATACGAGTCCAATTCCCATACCGGCACTAAATAGCATGGCAAACCATGTGATGTAGGAGTATTCTGGTTCATCACCTGGCTTTCCAAGTTTAATGTTTCCGTACTTGGAAAAGATCAGGTACACAGCAAATCCTAAAAATACCGTTGTAGAGATTAAATAAAACCAGCCAAACTCTTTGACCAGGTAATTCTGAATGCCGCTTGTTACGTCATCCAGATTCGCGTGGGGGAGGACCTCTTTAGGAATGATGCCCCAAATAATGAATAGAATAGCCACTATAGCTGAAATGTAGAATACATTTGTTACTTTTTTCACAGGCAAACCCCTTTCTCTATATATCATATTGTTAATATGAACCATTAAGCATTTTAACATGCCTAATACCATTACAAAATCGTTTCCCTTTAAAAAAAATAATAAACAGTATTCCAACTAATTTTATATAAGACAAATCATAGTCAAATCCTGTCACATTTTGTATAATGGTATGTATATATACAACATCAAGGGGCAGACAATGAGAAAAATATATGTGTTCATCCTAGCTTTAATCTTTGTCGTTTCGGCATGTTCTTCACCTGATACCAGTGAAACTTCAGGCAATGAGAACGAAACCGATACAAATGCAGAAAGTACTGAAAATGCAACAACCGATAATGAGACCAATGAAAGTGAAGATACTGGTGATGCGACCGAGGATGAAAACACTGAGGACAGTGAAAATAACCAACCTGTTGAAGATGAACAGACAAATGAAGAAATTGAACCGATGTATGAAGTATCACAAGAGTCTTGGCATATCAAACCTATCACAGATGACGCCAATGAAAAGATTGTTCTTTTAACGATTGATGATGTTCCTGATGAGCATGCTCTGGAAATGGCAAAAACATTAAAAGAACTGGACGCGGGTGCGATCTTCTTTGTGAATGGACATTTCATGGAAACAGAAGAAAAGAAAGAAATTGTTAAAAAAATTCATGATATGGGTTTCCTGATCGGCAATCATACCTACAGTCACAAATCATTGCCTGATCTTGACAAAGAAACTCAAAAGGAAGAGATCATTCAAGTGAATGATATGGTAGAAGAGATTATTGGCGAACGTCCGGCTTTCTTTAGAGCACCATTCGGTCAAAACACAGATTACTCCAAACAAATTGCTGATAAAGAAAATATGGTGCTCATGAATTGGGTATACGGCTATGATTGGAATAAAGAATATATGTCTAGGGAGGCACTCACCGATATTATGCTTAACACAGAGCTCTTAGGCAATGGGGCCAACCTGCTGATGCATGATAGAGACTGGACAAACGCAGCTTTACACGATATCGTTGTTGGTCTCAGAGACCAAGGTTACGAAATTGTTGATCCGGAGTTAATTAAAACGATAAAATAGCCTTAAAAAAACTGCTATCGATTAGATGGCAGTTTTTTTATGCACATTTTAAACGGTATGTCATATAAATGTATTGTGTTATACTAAATAGTGTGTTATTCTTACTGTGTTATCAAAAAGCGCTTACATTAAACTTAAGGAGGCATTCGCATGGGAACGATCATTTGTAAGGAGTGTCATAATGTAATCGAACATTATGATGAAGAAAAAGTAACCACACTTTACGGTAAATGCCCCTCTTGCGGTAAGTCTGAATCATAAAAGCTATTATTTTTAAAAAGGTCACTCTATATGAGTGGTCTTTTTTTATGTGAAGACATCGATTCATGATAATATGAAAAGCAGAGATTGAAATGAATGGAGGATGTTTGAATGGATTGGAAAACAAGAGTCTCAGATCTCCTTAATATTCGTTATCCCATTATTCAAGGCGGACTTGCTTACCTTGCTTATGCAGATTTGGCAGCAGCTGTTTCAAATGCAGGGGGTCTAGGTCAAATTACAGCTATGAGCTTGGAAGGTCCTGAGGCACTGCGAGAGGAAATAAACAAAATACGCCGTAAAACCGACAAGCCTTTTGGTGTTAACTTTGCTATTGGGGGCACGGCAGAGCTTTTGAACATATGGTGGAAGTGGCTGTGACTGAAAGCGTACCCGTTATTTCTGTTACAGGAGGAAATCCTAAAGGGGTTCTTGATCTCGTGAAAGGCCATAATATTAAGACGCTGGTGCTTGTCGCTGCTAGAAGACAGGCGGAAAAAGCACAGGAATTGGGTGCGGACGCCGTAATGGTTGTGGGTCAGGAAGGTGGCGGGCATCTTGGAAGAAGTGATACAGGGACAATGGTTCTTACACCCCAAATTGTTGATCATTTAGATATTCCGGTTGTGGCATCAGGGGGAATTGTCGATGGTCGCGGATTAATGGCTGCACTTGCATTTGGAGCTGAAGGAATTGAAATGGGCACACGATTTATAGCGACAAAAGAATGCCAGGCAGCACATTCACACTATAAACAAGCGCTATTAGATGCGGATGAAGACTCTACAGTGGTGATTAAGCGATCCTTAGGGACACCAGCTCGAGCCCTTAAAAACACATGGACAGATCGGATCCTACAATTGGAAGCCCGAGAGTTGGGATATGAAGGCTTAAAAGACTATATTAGCGGAAGCGCCAATCAAAGATTTATTTATGACGGGCTGACAGAAGAAGGGTTTGCATGGGCAGGGCAAGGTGCTGCCAGAATTCATGATGTGCCAAGTGTATCCGACTTAATGACGAAAATCATAACAGAGGCAGAAGACATTAGAAAGAAATGGAGTGGTCAATCATGAATACGCATTACAATTACCCCATTGACACCGACTGGTCAACAGAAGAAGTGATTGATGTCGTCCATTTCTTTAATTTGATTGAGCAAGCTTATGAGCATGGTGTCTCCAAAGAAAGGCTTTTGCAAGCTTATAACAGGTTTAAGGAAATTGTTCCTTCTAAATCAGAAGAAAAACAACACTTTAAAACCTTTCAGCAATCCTCAGGTTATTCCAGTTATCACGCCGTGCAAGCTGCACGTAAAACCGAAGCTGACAAGGTGCGAATGCAAGCTGCCAACGATTGATTCATTTTTTATACAGATCTTGCCTGCATAGCTTTTTGATAAAAAGGAACGAGATCATCGGCTGTATCCATAACGATAGCCATGAATTGCTCATTATCCTGCAAACGCACATCGTCCCGGAGCAGATGACGTCCGATAAGGAATTCAGCTTTTTTGACATCTCTGAAACGTTCTAAATGAGATGTTTCCAATGAATCGATTGGAAAAGCATCTTTTTTCATATGATCCAACGACACAACATAATCTTCAGGCAGCTGTTTCAGATTTGAAAGGTTATTTAAAAATTCGCTTGCTATACGGCTTTTACCATCCAATTCATATATAAAGGCAAGCCATATAAATAGATGGGAGTCAAAAAGACCAACTTGAAAATGTGGGTGTTTTTTGTAGCCGCGTTTGTTGTCTGCAACAGCAAGCCATGTATCATTGGGCGGGTTAACCGTGCGTCTCGCATGTTTAGCTATGTGAAGGTACATTTCGTTTCCGAGCTTTTGAGATAAATGATCAGCCAATTCTGTACCTATCTCCTGAAATTTAGGTTGAATTCTCTGCTGGATCGCTTCCATGCGGGACTCTAACCCGTCTATTTTGAAGGTATCAAAATCTTTTTGCGTAAATGCTTCGACCATAGTTGTTCCCTCTTTTCATATTTGGTGATATTACACATTATCATGGATTGGCATCTTACCGTCAAGCTGCTTGTTTTTTATCCGTGATGAACGGATTTTTCCTTTGCGACATATAGATATATTAAAGCTGATCAAGGGGTGCTGAAGATATGAAATTCGTAATGGAGGCCATCCGTGAGCAAGAAGCAAAGGAAAAAGAACCCGTCATTAAATTAGAGATAGATTATGAATTGGCGACACTGCACGATGCCATGATTGTGGACGACCGAATACAGATGATTAAATCCAAAGAGCGGCTGAAGACGCTCTGCAGGCAGCTGACCTCGTTTAAAGACACATAATAATATGGAAAAAGAACATAATCGCTTCATATTGCGTGATTATGTTCTTTCTGGCTGTTTTCTGGACATGTTTTTCATGACGGAAGAGGGTGTATCTGATACGATATATAAGACAAAGTGAAAAGAAGGGGGCAATCTTATTGCAAAAAGAAACCATTACAAACATACATGCAAATGCAAAGACGTGGGTCCTGGAGGCCGGTGAACTGATCCGCAAGTTGATTCGGGAACCTATGACAATAGACACCAAATCTGATCGCAACGATTTAGTGACATCAGCTGACCAGGAAGTTGAACAGTTTTTTGCAAGTAAAGTCAGAAGTTTTTACGCGGATCACTACATTATTGGTGAAGAAGGATATGGGGATCAAATAGAATCTTTGGATGGGACTGTGTGGATCATTGACCCAATTGATGGGACCATGAATTTTGTTCATCAGCAGCGTTACTTTTGTATTTCTGTAGGCATTTATCAAGATGGTGTTGGTGAAATTGGCCTAATATATGACGTGATGGGGGATGTCCTATATAGTGCTGTACGTGGGGAGGGAGCATATAAAAACGAGCAGAAACTTCCCATGGTGAATCAAAATTTGACTTTGGAAGATTCAATTTTGGGTATGAATCATTTTTGGTTGTGTCAAAACAGACGGGTTGAAGCTCAATCCATGCAGAAGCTGGTTAAAACAATCAGAGGCACACGTACATATGGATCTGCAGCTCTTGAGTTTGCTTATGTTGCTGAAGGCATCGTGGACGGCTATCTTGCCCTGGGTCTGTCTGGCTGGGATATTGCAGCCGGAATCGTAATCGTAAACGAAGTAGGCGGCGTGACAACAGACATTGATGGAAATCAGATTGACCTCTTATCAAATAGCCCGATATTCGTAGCCAACCCTGCTATTCATACATCGATAATCGAACAATTTATTAAACCGGGCAGAAAAAATATATAACAACACTATAGAAGTGTTGTTATATTAAAGGTTTTAATCGCTATTTTGTACGCTTTTTTCGTTTCAGATAAAGCCCTAATCCCATGAGTCCAAATCCAAGTACAATAAATAAAATGATAAACAGAATACTTCGAAATGCAATGGCAAGACCAACTAAAAAGAACATTAGAATGACTAGAAAAGCCAATAATAACATCGGTATATCAATTTTCTTCATGGTGACACCTCTATATGATTATTAGTATGAAATTGCATGATTATATGGCATCATAAGCTGAAATCCAGTATGATAACATATATAGTCTATTATTTGATGGAGGCAAAAAATGAACGCAGATTTCAGTTTCTTATTTAATTACATATACGATCATTTTGGTGCAGAATATATATGGGAGATCTTCTATGTGTTGAATTTGATCTTCGGCATCATCTCCTACAAGCTGGGTTTTGCACGGAAACTTCCTGTTGGCAAGTCGGTTGTGGTTTATATTTTATTAGCGATCGGAACAATTATCATGACTTTTTTCAGTGTGTTGTTCAGAATGCCGATTACGGAGTCTTTGATTATTGTCGCCCTTGTTATGGGCGTTTACCGGTTTAGGCTTCACCGTGAACGGAAAAATCGAACAGACACTTAGCATGCTAATACGGGCATGGCACTGCCATGCCCGTATTTAAATATAATTATCTTGTTTCTTTTTTGGGTCATACAGGTGGAAGTTGCCTGTGTTATGCCGTTTTTTTGTGTTCTCTTCAATCCGGTCATGACAAGTTTGACACATATACATATTTATTCTTCTGTTACGCAGACGTTTTGCCTTAAGGCAATCATCCTGCAATGACTCTACTTTATCGCAAATCACACATTTAACTTGCATACAATCACCTCTATTAATGTGAACGAATTGACTTCCTATGAATTTTTAGTATAAAAGGGATGTTTTAAACCAAAATAGGAAGGGTATCTGTTCTGTAATATCATATCGTAATTCGAAAGGGTGTTTCAATGAATAAGACATATATGTTCTCCGCGGTCGGTGCTGGTATTGCCGCTGCAACCGTTGTAGGGACTGCAGTTGCGCGTTCTAAAAAGAAGCAGAATGAGCAAACAGTTGAGGATACGCTGAATGAAGCCGGTTTGCCGGATCAGACCAATCATAGGGATTGGGCCCAGAAGGAAAACGCAAAAATGGTTTCTGAAGGCTCACAATTTGGTGTTCAGTATTTCAATAATGTTAAGAACATGCCAAAGGAATAAAAATGTTGCCCGACAAAGGGCAACATTTTTTAATCTTTTTGTTTGTGATCGTTGGATTGATCTTTTTCTTTTTGATCCAGTTCCTGTTTCTCCTCTTTAGGAATAACGTCTTTATTTTGATCACGCTCTTTTGGGCGGTTTTCTGCAGGAGGCAATTCTGGCATGTAGCGTCCAACAATTGCCGAAAGCTCATCTATAATACCTTGGATGGGATATCCTTGAGCAATTTTGTCACCCATCCTTCTGACCCTTTCAAGAATGTCACCATCTGCAACAACTACAGCTGACTTTCCATACGGATCATGCTGAAGAGCCTCTATTACAGAATATTTTATGGTTCCAACTCTCGACCTGTCCAAGTCTTTATCCACATCTATAGCTACAACGGCATACGGACCAGCTACTACAGACGCGGCATCGGATACACTGGGCACATCACTTGCCACATGGGATAAATGATCGGCAATCTCCTGATTGGATAGTCTTTTTTGCTTGTGCGGGTTCGAGTCCTTCACCTGCACAATACGGTCTGATTGTTTAGTGTCTTCCCTCGGAAGCGCCTCATCTTTGTTCTGCATACATCCAGACAAAACAACCGCACTCAAGAGCGTAAATATAATGAATCGTATCATTGGCAACCTCCTCTCAGGCATCTGATATAGGTGTATTTTGTGCTCTATATGTTCTTTTATACAAAAAAAGAGCTGCACTACGCTGTTTGTTAAACATACGTAAGCAACTCTTTTCCGCTCATGCAGCATTATTTAACATAAATTTCTTTTACACCTTTAATAGGGTCGTTTATATTTGATCCATCTCCAAATATAAGGTGAACAGGGCCATCCTCTTTGAGCGGTTTTCCTTCCACCGCAAATAAAAAATATGCTTCGGTTAATGTTTTCAAAGGTATTATGATGCTGCCATCTATAAGTTTTAATTCAACCTCTGTTGCACCAGCGTTAACTTCAGCAGTTTCCAGAAACCATTTGATGGGCATGACATATGTACTCTTTAATATTTTTTCTCTTTCAAACCGCTTTATACTTCTGTTGACAGGTGGCTTGAGCATGTCAGAATGGAGTTCTCGATCCCATCTTTCAGAAGCATTTTTAACCCCATCCTCTTCTGTCTGTGTTTCGCTATTGTTTGAGAAAGCTTGATCAAGTTCGATTTTTCTATCGTCAAAAATCCAAACAGTTGGGTCAAGCGTAATGGTAAACCCCACATTTCCCTTAATTGGAACTATCATATGTTTAACCACCTTTTAGAAAAATATGTGCACCTTTAAAGAATAACAGAGAAGTCAGGGTTTTTCACGATAAAAAGATTTCATACAATGTAAATCAAAATAAATTTGCAATTACGCTCTTATAACGCTAAAATAAAGAGAGGATGCAAATATACTGTTAAAATAGACGGTATATGAACGGGAGCATTATCGCAATAAAAGCTACTTAACGGAGGGTTGATCTTGATTCCTGAGATGACATTAAATGACCGAGAAAGAGCATATGCACTTCTTAAAGAAGATGCTGATCATATATTGCGTTTAATTGAGGTGCAAATAGAAAATTTAACAATGCCACAGTGCCCTCTTTATGAAGAAGTCTTGGATACGCATATGTTTGGTCTCTCACGAGAGATTGATTTTGCTGTCCGTCTGAATTTAGTTGCAGAAGCAGAGGGCAAATTGCTGCTGGAAAACCTTGAACGCAAGTTGAATATATTGCATGAAGCCGCACAAAAAACAACGTAAACGGGCTTTCGATGTCTCACATACTTAAACTTTGCCCCGGAGCAGGCAAGGTTTTTTGTTTTTTTAGTGTAGTCAAAACTTTAAACGCACGCCAGATCAATGATTCAATTATCTTTTATCCATAGGAGACATCAGGCGATGATGCAAAAACTTAAAAATTACGATTATACATTAATGATAGTACCCATATTGCTGGCCTTGTTTGGCATTGTTATGATCTACAGTGCAAGCATGGTAACCGCTGTTGTAGAAGGCTTGGAAAGCAATCACTACCTTATTCGCCAGACCCAATGGTTTCTTCTTGGTCTTACGGCAATGATTACGCTCAGTTTATTTCCCTATCAGTATTATCAGCGCTTGGTTAAAATTATTATTGTAAGTGTGATTTTAATGCTGATTGGTGTCAAGCTATTTGGTACGACAGCCGGGAATGCTCAGTCTTGGTTCAGGATAGGGTCTGTTGGCATCCAGCCTGCAGAGTTTGCTAAAATCGGGATCATTATTTATCTCGCCTCTGTTTATTCCAAGAAGCAAAAATACATTGATGATTTTTATAAAGCAGTGCTGCCGCCACTTGTAATGACAGGTATCATACTGACATTAATAGTTGTTCAGCCGGACATCGGAACATCATTCATTATTTTATTGATTGCAGGTTCAGTTATTATAAGTTCTGGTATTCGTTTTAAACACTTGCTGATTCTGGTTATGTGTGCTTTAACGCTTATATTAATTGCTATCCCGAATATGGTCACTGACGTCCGTGTGAACCGTGTAACTGGCGCCTATCAGCCTTTCGAAGCCCCTGAGACAGCAGGACATCATTTGATTCAATCCTATCTTGCAATTGGCGTTGGTGGGTTAACCGGCGAAGGACTTGGACAAAGTGTTCAGAAACTTGGTTTTTTATTTGGTGCACATACCGATTTTATTATGTCAGTCATAGCAGAAGAACTCGGCTTTCTGGGCGTTGTGATTGTGCTTGGTCTGCTGGCTACGATTGTATTAAGGGGATTATACATTTCGAGCAGATGCAAGGACAGTTTTGGGGCTCTACTGGCGATTGGAATATCTTCAATGATTGGCATTCAGGCTTTTATTAACCTCGGATCAATTAGCGGTATTCTTCCAATCACCGGTGTTACATTGCCTTTTGTAAGTTATGGAGGTTCATCACTACTTGTATTAATGGCCTCGGTGGGAATACTGAATAATATTGCCAAGCAGGTAAAAAGTGATGAATCAGATTCTGATGAACCAAACAAAAAACAATCGAAACCTTCGCATTTAAATCAAAGGATGAATAAACAAAAGGCAGTCCGCTGAATAAACGGGACTGCCTTTTGTTTATCGTTTTTATTTAACATCTGCTGGTTTCGTGTAGGTAGTATTAGTTTGAGCTTTCTTCTCCATGGAGGCATGTCTGGTAGCCAGCATGACGAAATAGCTGAGAAGTGCGAAGTAACAAGAAATTACAAGTGCGTGCATAAGTGCAATTCCAAGGTTTAACATGGTGAAAATAATTAAGGCTCCGAATAACACCTGCATAAGAATTAGGCCGAACAAAATGCTAAAGCCATAAACCATTACCTTGCTGTGCCGGTAAGCTTTAATCGCTCTGATTACAAATGCTAACGTCCAGATAAACAAGATGCCAGCTGCGAGTCTGTGACCCATTTGTATCCATTGGGCACTGCTGAAACTTGAAATATCAAACGGGGAGGTATTGGTGCAAAATGGCCAGTCCGCACATACAAGATTGGCTTGGGCATGCCGGACCAAAGCGCCAGTATATACAACAATCAGTGTATAAAGCGTAAGTGCGTATATTTCCAACCGATGTTTCTTTTCGATAAAGAGAGCTTTTGTATCAAACTTTTGATCGATCTCAAAAATAAGTAACATAAGAAGAAATACAGCTGCAAAAGATATAAGCGAGATGCCAAAATGCATAGCAAGTACAAAGTCAGATTGGCCCCACATAACAGCTGCAGCACCGATCAATCCTTGCAAAACCAAAAAGAAAAGGGAGAGAAATGACAGGAATTTAACTTCACGTATGTGCCCTAGATGACGCCAAGCTAAGATTGCCAAAGCCAAAACGACAATTCCCATTATAGAGGAAACTAATCTGTGGCTTAACTCAATTACAAGTTCTGGCGTAATGTTTGTAGGCATAAATTCTCCATTGCAGAGAGGCCAACTTTTGCCGCACCCTGCACCTGAGTCTGTTTTGGTTACCAATGCGCCGCCCAGTAGTATAAAAATCATGCCTATTACAGCGGTAACCGATAATCGTTTTAGTCGTCGAATCATATATATGCCTCGTTTCACATTGTTGATATTTAAGTATCCTAGTATATTCTAAGATGACCATAATAAATAAGCAATAATTCTACTCAAAAATCTTCATCTGTCACATAATTGTTAAAGTATCTCGTTTTTACCCTGTTTTCACTATGAGTAAGTGATAAATCCTTGCATTGTTGGGCAGAATTTGCTAGAAATAATGTAGAGGGCGGTTGCTCCACCAAGGGTTGCCGTCCTCCTTGAACCATAGGATAAACTGCATGCCGGTCCTTGATGGTTGTGGGTTTGGCGAGAATTGTTACATGTTGCCAAGCATAAACGAACTGTCGATTTACCGTCACAATTTTGTTGTGTTCATTCAAGTTCATACCCAATTAATCCAGTCAGCATGCAATGTTCACAAAAACGTCACAATTGATCTTTAAGAGTAATTAAGCACGCGCTCTGTGCCGATACATAAATCAGCTCTAAGCGACGTTACAATGATTAATAATGGGAGCAGACGAGACGCTAATTGAGACTCTATGTGGGATCATTATTGTGTAAAGAATTAAAGGGGGGATTACAATTAGTAAATGGAACTGAACGTTTGTTAAGATGTTGTTATTGAGTCGGTCATGATAGAAGAAGGTTGATCTTTACGGGAGCGTTTCACTTCAAACCGCTTTTATTATTGGTATTGTGTTTACCGCTATAGATCTTTTATGCTGTTGTTTATAACGTGAGCAATAACGGCTTTCGTATATCAGGACTGGCTTCTGTACGTTGTTTTATATACAATGTAGTCAAAAGGAGCCATCAATACCAGCACCATTCGCACATGCGACAATTGGCAATATACCGATATTGCCGCCTTTGAAGTTTAGTATGTTCGAGCGACAAATCGTTATATATATGATATGCTTATTGCCGTTGCTTTTTTCGGCAATAGCCAAAAAGGTCAATATATTTTAGGTGATGTCGCAAATAGACGAACGGAACAGAATCTCCATTTATTTACTTAACTACTGATTACAATCTTGTTTCAGGTAATAGTGTTATTAACGATTGGATTTCCATTTGGTTAAAAACCAATTATATTATTAAAAGTGGAAGTTAAAAGAGAAAGAGAGGTATACATTCATGAAAGGTTTGTTTGGGAAACTTCGCGCACTATTCACGCTAGGGGTATTGGCGCTTGTTCTCGCCGGGTGCGGTAAGGAAAATCTCACTGCTCTCGTGCCAAAAGGATATGGTGCTGAAAGTTCCATGAAATTAATAATTCTTTCAGTTGTCGTCATGACATTTGTGTTTCTGGCCGTTATGATTATCTACACAATTGTTCTCTTTCGTTTCAGAGAAAAGAAAGGCCAGGAGGATTTCATTCCTAAACAAGTTGAAGGCAACAAAACACTAGAAACGATCTGGACAGTTATTCCGATCATTCTCGTGGTTATCTTGGCTGTGCCAACAGTCATCGCGACTTTTGATCTTGCAGATGTTTCTGGTGCTGCAGAAGATGAAGCCATAAGTGTCGATATTACCGGTAACCAGTATTGGTGGCACTTTGACTACAAAGGTCAAGATTTTCAAACAAGCCAGGATTTGTATATTCCGACTGGTGAGAAAGTGTATATCAACATGATATCAAGCGATGTCATCCACTCATTCTGGGTTCCTTCAATTACCGGAAAGATGGACGTCAACGTAGAGAATACGAATCGGATGTACATTGAAGCTTATGACGAGGGTGTTTACTGGGGCAAATGTGCTGAACTATGCGGCCCATCTCACTCATTGATGGACTTCAAAGTGATTGCTGTCAGTCCTGAGGAATATGAACAGTGGGCATCAGATATGCAAGCTGTCGATCCAGAAGAACAACCTCAAGAAACTGTTGCAGTAGAAGGTAAGGATTTGTTTGAATCAAATAATTGTATGTCCTGTCATGCGATTGGTTCTTCCGGCAAACAGGTTGGACCTAACCTAACAAACTTTGGAAACCGTACAAAAATAGCCGGCTTCCTGGAACCCACTAAAGAAAATCTGGCATCTTGGATTCAAGATCCTGAACAGTATAAGCCTGGCAACAAAATGACTGGCAACTATCCTGAAGTCAACAAAGAAGATGCAGAAAAAATTGCAGAATATCTGATGCAACTTAAGCATTCTGAGATTACACCTGATAGTGCCGGAGAATAAATGAATATTTAAAAGACAAAACTGGGATGAAAGATAAAGAGGGAGGTTAATAAATTGAGTATTGCAGCTGCTCAAAAGAGAAGCTTTAGTACTGTATTGTGGGATTACTTGACTACTGTTGACCACAAAAAAGTGGCGCATCTGTATTTGTTCGGTGGTGGTTTCTTCTTCCTGCTTGGTGGTATTGAAGCGCTTATAATCAGAATTCAGCTGATCAAGCCAATGAACGATGTTGTCAGTGCAGGTCTCTATAATGAAATGTTTACCATGCACGGAACGACAATGATATTTTTGGCGGCCATGCCATTAATTCTGGCATTAATGAACGCCGCGATGCCATTGCAAATCGGCGCGCGTGACGTTGCATTTCCGTTTCTAAACGCCCTTGGGGTTTGGTTATTTATCTTTGGAGGAATCCTTCTAAATTTGAGTTGGTTCCTAGGTGGAGCACCTGATGCAGGGTGGACCTCTTATGTGCCACTTGCAACCGACTCCGCTTCACACGGTGTAGATTTCTATGTACTTGGTCTGCAAATCGCAGGGGCAGGTACATTAATGAGTGGGATTAACTTTCTCGCAACAATCGTCAATATGCGTGCCCCAGGGATGACATACATGCGTATGCCATTGTTTACATGGACAACGTTTATTACAAGTACACTTATTTTGTTTGCATTTCCAGCATTGACAATCGGGTTGTTCTTACTGATGTTTGATAGAATGTTTGGGTCAGCATTTTTCGATGCTGCTCTAGGCGGTAACGCTATTATCTGGGAGCACTTATTCTGGATATTCGGGCACCCAGAAGTTTATATTTTGATTTTGCCGATTTTCGGTGTGTTTAGTGAAGTGTTTGCTACATTTTCTAAAAAACGTTTATTTGGATATACCGCAATGGTGTTTGCTACGATGCTCATTGCTTTCCTAGGATTCATGGTTTGGGCACACCACATGTTCACAGTGGGACTGGGACCTATGGCCAACTCCATTTTCGCAGTAGCAACTATGGCAATCGCTGTGCCAACCGGTATTAAAATATTTAACTGGCTCGCCACAATGTGGGGCGGAAGCATTAAGATTAATTCAGCCATGCTATGGTCACTCGGATTTATTCCGACGTTTACCATCGGTGGCATGACAGGCGTTATGCTGGGCTCTGCAGTTGCAGACTATCAGTATCACGATACGTATTTCGTTGTTGCTCACTTCCACTATGTAATTGTCGGTGGGACCGTATTTGGTATTTTCGCGGGACTTCATTACTGGTGGCCAAAGATGTTTGGACGCATCTTAAATGAAACTTTGGGACAAATTACTTTCTGGGTATTCTTTATCGGGTTCCATTTGACTTTCTTTATTCAGCATTTCCTTGGGCTCATGGGAATGCCGCGCCGTTACTGGGTATTCCTCGAAGGTCAGGAACTTGACCTCGGCAACTTGATTAGTACCATCGGAGCCTTTTTGATGGGTGTGGGTGTAATTGTATTCCTTTATAACGTTGTTGTTACAGCGATTAAAGGTGAAAAAGCAGCCGCAGATCCATGGGATGGCCGGACGCTGGAATGGTCCATACCATCACCACCGCCATTCTATAACTTTAAACAGGTTCCGCTTGTACGTGGACTAGACGCCTTATGGATCGAGAAAACAGAAGGAAATAGACAAATGACACCAGGAGAACCTCTTGATGATATCCATATGCCGAACGGCTCCATCATGCCGTTCTTAATGTCACTTGGCTTCTTTGTTGCTGGAATCGGCTTTATTTACCAGACAGATCACAAGCTCTGGTTCCTCGCTTTATATGGCGGTATGGCGTTTGCACTTGGCACAATGGTCGTTCGTTCCTTGAAAGATGACCTGGGATATTATGTTAAGAAAGAAGAGCTGGAAAGGGAGGCTAAATAAATGAGTCATATTCATCCACTGCATCCGGAAACGATGCCGAATGAACCCGAAAAGGCCACCCTTGAAGGCAAAAATAAATTCCTGGGTCTTTGGTTCTTTCTCGGCGGCGAAACGGTATTGTTTGCGAGTCTATTCGGAACGTTTATTGCTTTAAGAAATTCAACAGCAGGAGGACCAACTTCTCAAGAAATGTTTGGGCTTGAACTGGTCTTTATTATGACGGTCCTCCTCCTGACCAGTTCACTTACAAGCGTATACGCCATGTATCACATGAAAAACCATGACTTCAAAAAAATGCAGATCTGGCTTGGCGTTACAGGACTGCTTGGTCTGGGTTTTCTTGGACTGGAGATCTATGAGTTTTCTCATTATATATCTGATTATGGGTTTACATTCAGATCGTCTGCCTTTGGATCAGCCTTCTACACACTAGTCGGTTTCCACGGCGGACACGTGACATTTGGTATCTGCTGGCTGATTACAATCATGATCCGCAATGCCAAACGCGGACTGAACTTGTATAACGCACCGAAGTTTTACACTTTCAGCTTGTATTGGCACTTTATTGATGTCATTTGGGTGTTCGTATTCACAGTCGTTTATTTAATGGGAAAGGTGGCGTAAGAAATGGATAACACCAATTCCAGTAAGATGCGTGCTTATCAAAAGCAAAAGAACAAGGAAGAAATGCAAAAACATTTGATTTCTTTTGGGTTAATGATCGTATTGACTATTATTGCTTTTGCGGTTGTGGCAACAGGTGCCATGGATAAGATCTTTGTTATTCCAGTACTTGTCGTTTTGGCCACAATTCAAGTAGCTTTTCAGTTTTATTATTTCATGCATATGAAAGACAAAGAACACGGGATGCCCGCCACGATGATATACGGTGGTATCTGGGCTGCGCTTTTAACTCTCGCAGCACTTGGGGTCATCAGCTGGTGGTAAAGACAAGAAAAGGACTGGATCTTCCAGTCCTTTTCTAATGCAGTGAAAATATGCTACTTACTCTGTTTTTTGCTAAATTGTCATAAAACGTTTAAATGACATGGTTAATTAATTACGATATAATAAAAGGGTACTGTATTATAAGGAGTGACAATGATATGTGGCTAGACTTGCAAATATTTGGATTTCGTGCACTTTGGAGTCCTTATTTCATGATATTCGTCATTGCGATGGGGTTGGCATACTTTCTCATTACAGGCCCTTATCGGCATAAGTTTGATGCGTTGGCTGAACAGCCATCTACAAAAGAACAAATCAGCTTTTATCTTGCAATGATTCTTTTGTATGCTGTTAAAGGTGCACCTATTGATCTGTTATCTCACATTATGCTAACAGCTCATATGATTCAAATGGCTGTTTACTACCTGATATTTCCTATTCTTGTTTTACAAGGCATACCTGAATGGCTGTGGCGGAAAGTCTTATATCAGCCGGTTATTAAACCCTTTTTCAAGCTTTTTACCATGCCATTAATCTCGTTACTCATGTTTAATGTGCTGTTCTCTCTTTATCATTTACCGGCTGTTTTTGATTTTGCCAAGTCTTCACAGTTTGCCCATACAGCGACATCCCTGATTATTTTGTTTGCAGCTTTTATCATGTGGTTCCCGATTGTCGCGCCTATCAGAGACGAAGATACGATATCCCCATTGTTAAAGATCGCTTATATAATAGGCGGCACAGTTTTGATTACTCCAGCCTGTGTACTCATCATATTTGCTGATGTGCCTTTATTTGATGCGTATAGTGCACAAGGGTCTTGGATACAAGCTTTGAGCTTGTGTGTTCCTATTAATGTACTAGATGGTTTGCAATCATCTATTTCTGGTCCGAGTATGTTCTCGCCAATCGATATTATGGAAGACCAACAACTAGGCGGCATTATTATGAAAATCGTGCAGGAGATTGTATACGGCACGATGATTGCACGGATCTTCTTCAAATGGTTTAGCAAAGAAAGTCTCAAAATTGATCCATTGCCTTCAAATACGCCACAAGAATAAAAAGCGTCTGAGACAAAGTGAACGAACAACACCCGAACAATCATCCATTTCAAATTGCTAAATGGAGTTGTTCGGGTGTTTTTGTTAAATCTTAATGTTCCACTTAATAATACCAGCTTCTCTGGCTGAGGTAAACGCGATGACAAGAAGCGGTCCAAGTATAAAGCCGAAAAGGCCGATTAATTTCAGACCGAGAAACATGGCAATTAATGTAGCCAAAGGAGATAAGCCAATCTGCTGGCCCATAACTTTTGGTTCAACTGTCCGCCTCACTCCAAGCAATATGATGGTCAGAATAGAGAGCTGGACACCCATTTCTATATCCCCTGACAAGAACATAAATATCGCCCATGGCCCGAGAATAATGATGGAGCCAATGATTGGAATCATGTCTACCGCCCAAATGATCAGCGACATTAAAAATGCCACCTTAGGCGCAATGAACAAGAGACCGATTAGGGAGATTAAAAAAATAAAAATGCTTACAAAAAATTGAGCTTTTAAAAATCCAAGTATAACCGTTGCCAGGCGGTTACTCATGAATGAAACTTTCTCTTTAGTTGCATCTGTCATCAGATTATATGCTTTAGCTTTTAAAATTGGGAGTTCCAGCATAAATAAGAACAGAGCAATTAAATAAACAAGAAATGCTATTAAGTAATTTGGAATACTCGTAAACACCTGAGCAATTGAATCAATCGTTATTTTTTCCTTTGCTGTCTGACTGAGGGAGGTAACGTTTTCTTCAAAACTGGTGGATACCTGTTGAACAAATTCCGATGGCAGGTTTTGAGCATAGGACTCAAAACGGGCCTCCCATTCGTCATACACTACCGTGAGTTCGTTAAAGTAAGCTGGAACTTCTTCAACAAAAGTTACAACCTGTGAAATTGCCTTTGTCACAAAAAAAGTGCCCAGTAAGCCGAGAACAAGAACAAAAAGAAGGAACACAATCAGAACAGCCATTTTCCGACTGGCTTTTAAAGCCTTTTGAAGCATTCTTATAACCGGGTTTAGAATAAGAGCAGTTATAAAGGCAAGAACGAGCGGGACGGAGATGGGCAGGATGAAGTAAAGCGTCAAAACGGTAACAACTAAAAGTAATATGATGGTCCATTGGCGTTTTGTGAGAAAACGGAACAAGTTGACGTGAGTCTCCTTTCACTATGTATCTACATAGAAATATAGCATTAAATAGGCTATTTGAACAGATGTTTTTCTTAATTATTTGCAACATTATCAAATGAGATTTTCTCCAAAAATAAAACCGGCGCACTTAAACAAGATGCGCTGGTTTTATAATAGTTTATTCAGCCTGGTAGTCTGCCAATTCAGCTTTGAGCTCTTGCAATATTTTATTGGCTCGTTCCACCAGATTGTCTGGGAAGTTCTCTTCTTCCCCGTATTCAACACCATGGGGATAATAATGTTTCCCGAGTAATGGAGTCTTGAGTTGAATGATTGCTGTCTTTCGATCGACATCACCTTCAACTGCATACCCTTGAACACGAATATAATATGTAATGTTCTTTTCTGTTGAACCTATTTTATAGTCATAGGTCACACGTTCATAATCCCACTGTCCAGCACGAATAAATGCATGATTTCCCATTAATTGGTCCAGTGTTTTTATGTTTAAAATCATATCTTCGATGCCAAGATTTTCAAGTCTCAACCTTTTCACCCCTCTATAATTCTTTACACATGCTTATCATAATACTAAATAAATCAAGATGCAATTATTTAGGTGCGAATGCGCTTAACACAGATAGGACACCTTCAGCATACACTATAATGGAAAAAGGAACAGAAAGGTGGGAATGATTGTGTCTCAAAGGAATCTGCACCCCGATGTGCAGGCATTTAAAACATTTATCAATCAACACCCAAAACTAATTGAATCCATTAGAAGAAGCGGTCATGCGTGGCAACCATATTATGAAAAGTGGATTCTGCTTGGTGAAGATGATCCATATTGGGATGCTTTTAAATCTCCAACAAATCAGGATGATAAAAATGAGCCTCGAAAACAAACAGAAATGATTGAACAACTAAAAAAGTTTTCCGAAACGGTTGACCTTAACAAAATACAAGGTCATGCTCAGCAATTAAGCGGAACAATTGGAACAATCCAGGAATTAATCAGTCAATTTCAGAGTTCAAAAAACCCACAGGCCTCAGTTGATCCAGATGCTTCCAAACATCCTGAATGGTTTAAGGACTAAAGGAGGTTAAAACATGCAGGAAGCCACTCATCAATATTTGCAAAGTCGTCCTGACCTTCATTTGTTTGTGCGACGTCATCCAGAATGGTATCGGTTACTGACAAGAGAACCGGAAAAGATGGCAGAGCTTGAAAAAGCCGCGAAGGTTTTCTATGGCAAAACATGGCCTCAGCAGGTGGAGAGAGCCGGCCAGCGTCTGGATATGCTTCACATGCTTATTCAAATGGCCTCTATGATGAGAGAATAGCCTGTCCTTTATTGGGCGGATTAACAGTGTAAATCCGCGTTCTGTGCTTTTCTTTCAGCCGTTAACATGATAACATGTTTTTAGAGGTGATAGACATGTTTGCGACGATGGAATATGTAGATATTCTGGATTGCAGTGAAAAGCTTGCCAAGATCATTACCCAATCCGACGTTGTGAAAGCTTACGAGCAAGCTAGAATAGCAATGAACGAAGATAAACAGGCTCAAAAATATATATACGACTTCAATAAGTTAAAGGATGATTACGATGACATCCAGCGCTTTGGTCGGTACCATCCGGATTATAATGAAATTATGAAAAAAGTGCGCGCCGCTAAACGTGCTATGGATATGCATGATTCTATTGCATCGTTTAAAATTGCTGAACGTCATTTACAGACTTTGCTTGATGACGTAAGTGAACTGATTGCAGGCAGTGCAAGTGCTAATATCAAAGCACCCAGGGATGGTGCAGCACTTACTGACAGTGGTTGTGGCTGTGGCAGCGGCGGAAAATGCGGTTGTGCTTCCTAAATAGAATCGTATAAAGAAATGGTGGGAATGATTCCATGAAAGAAAGACAAGGTTTAATTGTCTGGTTTCAGCAAATGCGTAACACAAAATACATTAAACGTTTTGGACATCTGGTTCATGTTTCGAAAAAAATGAAGTATGCGGTATTATACGTTGATATGGAGCAGATTGATTCAGTTGAACAAAAGCTGTTAAAACAATCCTTTATTTCAAAAGTTGATCGATCTTATAAGCCATTTATTCAAACCGATTATGAGAATGCTAAAGTGGACAAAGCAAAAGAATATGACTATAAAATGGGCATTTAAGAACAAAAGCGGAAACGCCCTGGTCACCCCGAAAATCATAAGCAAGAACGCGTAGTGGCGATCTTTGGCACGTAGCGTTCTTGCTTATGACTCGATGGGGTAGGCGTTGGAGCTGGACGTGGTCCCTTGACAATCTTTATTAACAGCTCGGATATTTTATCATTTCCTAAGCAATAAAAAAACCTGCAGACATAGATCTGCAGGCTCTTTTTTGTTTTCTTCCGGAAAACAAAAAAGCAAAGGGAGAGGAGAAACCGGAAGAAATACTTAGGGGGAAGTCTAAGCATCTTCCGAATTCTAAACAGCCAAATTGCATGTCTTGACTGTTTCAGTATATTATTATTGACAAAGGCTGCGATATTATACATATCATAGCTCTAATTTATTTGTAGCGTGTTTTGTGGTACGATAATCAAGATTAATAACTGAGGTGTGAGACATGCGCATTATTTCAGGTGATTTAAAAGGACACCCTCTCAAGGCTGTGCCTGGCAAAATGACAAGGCCGACATCAGATAAAATAAAAGAAGCCGCGTTTCAAATGATGGGGCCTTATTTTAATGGCGGTGCTTGTCTGGACTTATTTGCCGGAAGCGGTGCATTGGGGTGCGAAGCTTTAAGCCGCGGTATGGACACTTGTATATTTATTGACCAGTCAAAGCCTGCTGTACATACGATTCAAACAAATATCAACGCACTCCGGCTCAGCCAACGGGCAGAGATATTAAAAACCAACGCATTACGTGCCATCGACAAAATGGGCAGGGGCAAACAGAGGTTTGATCTAATATTTATTGATCCGCCGTATAAAAAGGTGAATTACACAGCCGTAATAGAGGCGCTTATTAAACAACAACTCATTAATGACGAAGCGATCATCTATTGCGAACATGATCCCGATGAAGAATTGCCTCAGGAGAATATGAATCTTACCCTCATAAAACGAGCACAATATGGCAAAACAACCGCTATAACATTGTATCAATTTCTAGATAAAGGAGCACAAGATCATGAATAGACTTGCAATCTGTCCAGGCAGCTTTGACCCCGTAACATACGGCCATTTGGATATTATCAGGCGTGGCGCTCGAGTGTTTGATGAGGTGATTGTTGCTGTGTTTAACAATCACTCCAAACAACCGCTATTCACAGGAGAAGAACGAATCAGTTTGCTTAAAGAAGTGACCGCAGATTTACCTAATGTTCATGTGGATGTCTCAGAAGGCTTATTGATTGATTATGCTCGAAAAAAAGGGGCCCATGCGATCCTTCGCGGTCTGAGAGCAGTAAGTGACTTCGAGTATGAATTGCAGATCACATCAATGAACCGAAAGCTTGATGAAAACATTGAGACTTTCTTTATGATGACAAACAATCAATACTCATTTTTAAGTTCCAGTATTGTTAAAGAAGTTGCCAAATACCAAGGAAATGTTTCAGGATTGGTACCTGAACCAGTGGAGAGGGCACTAATAGAAAAATTTACTGATTGAGTTGTATCCTCAATCCTATTATTGATTCTTTTTGTTAATAAGAATTAAAACAGCAATACCGAGGCTGGCAATGGTCAAAAAAGGTCCATATTCACTTAAAACGTTTAGGATGTCAGCAGAAAGGGATGTATTGAAGTCCTGACCCACAGTCGTTACCGCTTCATCAGCAGGGTACCGATTTAAATAAACGGGTTTGTACAGTAATATTGTTAAAAGTGCTGCCAACATGCCGTGCAGTATTCTGGCAAAAAAGTATGGTTTAAAGCTGATATCTGTCTTAGCCAGAATACTGGCGACTTGTGCCTGTACAGAAAAACCGTTAAATCCCAAGATGAAGCTAACGATCACCATTTTCTGCAGCAACGAATCGATCGATAACTGTGAAATCAGTTGAGCACCAAGTGTGATTTCAAATAATCCGGATATAAAAGGAACTGATAGTTCTGGGGCTAGTTTAATCATTAGGAAAAAATACTGTATAAGACTACCGACAGCTGTAGAAATGCCGATAATGTGTAGCAATTTTGTCAGAACAGAAAAAAGAATAATGAAACCACCGACCATTACAAGTGTTTGAATCGCGTTCAAAACGGCGTCTCCGATAACTTCCCCGAGCGGTCTCGGATCATTCAATCGGGTACGATGCATGCTCTGAAACGCTTTTTTGATACTTACTGCAGCCTTTTGTTCAGTTGGTTTTGTGTGGGTATTACGCCGTTTATAGAAGCGCATACTAAGGCCCACAAGCGTATTCCCGGCATAATGGGCAAGAGCAAGTAAAAGCCCTAAGCGGGCATCATGAAAAAAACCAACAGCGACAGCACCGAAAACAAACAATGGGCTTGAAGCATTTGTAAACGATACAAGCCGCTCTGCTTCTACTTTCGTTAATTGATTTTCTTCACGGAGTCTGGCAGAAATCTTTGCTCCAGATGGGTAACCACTGGCCATTCCCATAAACCAGGCAAAGCTTCCTGCGCCAGGGACGTTAAAAAGAGGGCGCATAACAGGCTCAAATAGAAGCCCTATAAATTGAACCACACCAAAACCGATCAGCAGTTCAGCTGCGATAAAAAAGGGTAGAAGTGAGGGGAAAACCACTTCCCACCACATGTTTAAGCCTCGGACACTTGCGTCCAGCGATTGTTCAGGAAATGTAATTAAAGCCAGGGCAAGTCCAACGGCAAGGGAAGCTAGCAATAGAGTCATCATTATTTGTCTCAACCGATCGGCCCTCCAATAAACTCAGCTCACGCTGTACATGTTGTTTTATCTGCGTGTAAAATAGTGTTGCACGTACAAGTCTTTAACAATATACGCTATGAGTGTGCATAAATATGAATGGTAGTTATTAATAAATCAGGAAGGGGACTCATCATGAAATTTACCAAACGGCATTTAATCGCACTTGTTGCCATCATTGTGCTTGCTTTTTTTCTAGCAAATTACAAATTGCCTTATTACATATATAAGCCAGGTGGAGCAGATGCGTTGAATCCGATTGTAGCAGTTGAAGGAGGCTATCAAAGTGAAGGGGATATGCATCTCGTAACCGTAAGCGGCGGACAGGCGACGCCGATTCAATATTTATGGTCCTCTATATTGCCCCATCATGAAATTAGAGATATTAATACGGTCTTTCCGGAAGATGTTACGAGAAAAGAATATATGCATGCTCAGCTCGAAATGATGGAAAATTCCCAGGAAGCATCTACGGTAGTGGCTTATCAGGCAGCTAAAGCAGATATAAATATTCAATATGACGGCGTTTACGTAGCTCAGGTATTTGAAAAAATGCCAGCAGAGGGCGCTCTTAAATCAGGCGACCAAATTGTAAAAATTAACGGTGCGAATGTTTCTCAGGCACAGGATATGATTGATGTTGTGGATACAATGGAAGCAGGTGAAGAGATTAAACTCGTGATTGATCGTGAAGGGGAAGAACATACGAAGTCAATTGAATTGATTGAGTATCCGGACCGGGATGACGGTAAAATTGGAATTGGTGTCGGTCTTGTAACAGATAGGAAGGTCGAGGTTGATCCTGAAGTGAACTTTTCAAGCGGACGTATCGGAGGACCGAGTGCCGGTCTTATGTTCTCTCTTGAGATATATGATCAGCTCACTGAAGAAGATTTGACGAAAGGCTATCAAATTGCAGGGACGGGGCAGATTGGTTATGACGGCAATGTCGGACGCATAGGCGGAATCGATAAGAAAGTGGTGGCTGCAGATCGTGAAGGGTGTGACTTCTTTTTTGCACCTAATGAAGAAGGAGCCTCCGATTCCAACTACCAAACAGCTTTGAAAACGGCAGAAGAAATCGGCACGGATATGAAGATTATCCCAATTGATACGTTCGATGAAGCTCTTGATTATATTCAGCAATTAAAACCGGCGTCTTGACATTTTAAGGGTCGACCATAATTGGTCCTTTTAATTCTTGTTGAAATAACGCTGTATGTACGTTAGGTTCCAGTATACTATAATAAACATCCTGAGCCCTTTCCTCAATATCCAACATCTCATGGTTTAAATCAGGCATTCTGGAGATGAGCGGTATGCTCATCTTTTTTTTCTGCTTACTTAAATATGTACGTCCGGTCGGGGTCATGCCAAGCAAACGTACGTATGGGGCTTGCGTGTCTTGAAGGAATCGTGCTGCTGTTTTTTTCTTTGTTCCCGTTAATATATGAACAAACATGCGCTGCAATCTTGTCCAAGTGTAGCGTTTTGTTTTGATCCGAGCAACCCAATCGTTGAATGAAACAGCTGTTTTGGCAGTTTTCTTTATACGATGCTCGAGCCCTTCATCCACACCTTGAATTTCTGCCAGCTCCATAGGACTCATAGTTATGACTTTATATTTCAGATAAGGAAAATAGTGTTCCCATGTATGCCATATGTTGGTTTTCATCTGATAATCAAGCAACATTTCATACATCGCATCTGGTAAAGCATGTTGCACAGCGTCTGATATATGCTCGTGTTTAAGAAGTTCTTGTCTTATGCTCGTTGCACTGGCAATAGCATGACGGATATCTGCATCATGATAATCATTCTTAATTCTTTTAATCGTCAATGGACGAATGCCATTGTTAAGCGCCATGATGGATTTCACATAACTAAAGCCAAGTATATTGTTTGGCTTTGAAAGATCCAGTTTGGAAGGGTCTATACCAGCAGCCAAATAGGCGTATTTACTGGCTGAAGGATACGACAGCCCCTCGTCCAAACCGGCTGTGAGGGTCTTACTAAACACATTTTGATGCGCTTCCAATTGGTGGTACGCGTACAGAAAGCGGGAAATATCACCTGACTCGCTCCCGAAACAAATGCTATCCACACCAATTTCATTCAATACACGGACAGCGCCGTCAGCGAAAAAGTTGCTTCCCTGTACGGCATATACATAAGGCAATTCCAGAATAATATCCGCGCCGGACAGCAAAGCAGCTTTCGCCCGATGGAATTTGTCAATTATAGCCGGCTCACCTCTTTGCAGGAAGGATCCGCTCATCACTGCGATTATACAGTCCGCCTCCGATGTCTGACGCGATTGATTTATATGGTGGACATGCCCATTGTGAAAGGGATTATATTCGACAACCAGGCCGCAAGTTTTCATAACATCAGCTCCTAATAGTGGCTATTGGTGCTATTGTATCAAATTTTGTGCTTGTCCACACGGTGCTTCATTGGATAATTGAATTTAAATTGCGTATGATGAAGAGAAGAGCATGATAAGCTTTTGGTTTTGTTCAATGATGTAAAGAAAATATGTTGACAAAACACGGAATACAATTTAAAATAACCTTTGTGCCTGAGGTGATCGAAATGAAATTTACATTGGGTCAAATTAGGAAAAAAGCTTTTAAAGAACCGATGACATTTGATCAGTTAGTAGATGTTTCAGAACTGCAGTCGATGAATAATGATATCAGAGAAATTGAACCTGTCAGAGTCAAAGGGTTTTGTGAGTACCATGGTGAGCAAATTATCTTTTCATTTAATCTAATAGGGGATATGATTTTACCATGTGCACGAACATTGACAGACGTCAATTATTCGTTTGATATTGGAGCCCATGAGGTGTTTTCAACTTCCGAATACTTCAGTGATGAAGATGAAGAAAATGAGATTCATCCTGTAGAGGGCGAAACATTGGATCTGACTCCTTATATAAAGGAGCACATTTTATTGAACGTGCCTTTCCGAGTCTTTTCCGATCAGGCGAATTCACAGGATAATGTGCCTGTTGAAGGGGAAGGATGGGCATTTGTTGCAGAAGAACAACAAGAAGACACTGTTGATCCCCGTCTGCAAAAACTTGAATCCTATTTCAAGGACAAGTCCGAATAAGCTAACCCATACGCTGTAGTCAAGGAGGTGTAAGTCATGGCAGTACCAAAGAGAAGAACCTCAAAAAAGGTTAAAAATCAACGTCGTACTCATAAAAAGCTGCATGTGCCAAACATGGTGGAATGCCCTAACTGTGGTGAACTCACCAAATCACATCATGTGTGCAAATCATGCGGACATTATGACGGCAAAGAAGTTGTTAACGATTAATATACAAGCATGTAAAAACAGGTCATCCCTAGGGATGACCTGTTTTTGTCTTTCAAACTCAAATACCTCTTTTATTGTGAGTTGTGGTATAGTAAAGGGTATACGCTGACTATAAATGGAGGATATAGATGGAACATACAGTGCAATATGAATTATTCAATGGAGAATATGGCTTAATTAAACTTAATCGTCCTGAAAAACGAAATGCAATATCGAATGAAATGGCAGTGGCATTGAAGAAAATCCTTCTTCAGGCAAAACAAGATGCAATGAAGTGCCTCGTGATAACGAATACAGGCAATGATATGTTTTGTGCTGGGGGAGATTTAATTGATTTGCATAGTGATTTGAGCCCTGACGAAGCTTTTTCGATGTTATATCCTATGAAAGAAGTTTTATATGAATTGGCTTCGTTTCCTGTACCGACAATCGCTGTACTAAATGGCCATGCGCTTGGAGGCGGTTGTGAATTGGCCACGGCATGTGATTTTCGAATTGCAAAAAATACCGCTGATTTTGGATTTGTGCAATCCAGTCTTGGGATAGCCCGGGTTGGGGAGGCGGTACGTTGCTGTATGAAAAAGTACACCCGAATTTTGCTTTCCGCTGGCTTGTGGAAGCGAACATTTACAATGCCCCTGCATTACTGGAAAAAGGCTGGATTCATCATTTGTATACAGAAACAGAAGTGGATGGACATAAGCAGCTGATTGAGCCATATCTGGAACGATCTATCGATCAAATGCTGATGTTTAAACGGCAGTTCAGTAACAAAGTCCCCATGCTTGCTTTATCTGCGCAAATGAATGAAGATGTACGCGCAGCTGCAAGTCTGTGGGGAACCCGCGGCACCGTGAAGCATTGAAAGAATTTACAGCTAGAAATAAGAATGAACATAATCTTTAATAAAATAATAGTCTATCACACCTATCTTTAGCATACATTGATAGCAAAAGGTAAGGAGTGATGGCATGAGTAATTCCAGACAGGATGCATGGTCCAGAGATGAAGACATTATATTGGCAGAAACTGTGCTTCGCTATATAAGAGAGGGAAAAACACAGCTTGAAGCTTTTAAAGACGTTGCGAATCAATTGTCCCGGACCTCTGCTGCATGTGGATTTCGCTGGAATGCTACGATACGCAGGCATTATGAAGAAGCGATTCAACAGGCAAAGCAGGACAGAAAAACAGGTATAACGGACCAGATACACAATCCTAACCTCCAGTCACACGCTTCATCCCAACATGACCCCATTGATTCAGCGATCCGTTTACTCGAGAATATGAAAAAACAACAGCCCGCTGAGTTCGATGGCTTGATGGATGAAAAGTATGATGTCGTAATGACGCTTAAAGAAGAAAATGAAACATTAAAGCGAAGGCTGAAACGATATGAAGCAGCCTGGACTGAAATGGGTAAGTTATGGGAATGGGTGACAGAAAAAAGAGTGCGTTAAACTGTGGAAATAAAAATCCGACCATCGATTCAAAATGGAACGTGAATCGATGGTCGGATTTCTTTTATGTGTTGATTAATCTGTTTTTGAAACTTTTTCTTGAACCCCTTCGACCATCCATATTAATGGGTTTTCTCCAAGGTCTCTTTCCATTTCATAGTGTGCTTTCACAAAGCCCATTTTCTCCCAGAAACCCTTTGAGTTTACGCGAGGGCTGGTTTTGATAGGCAGATTATAGCTTTTTGCATATTCCACAAGTCTCCGCCCATATCCGTTCCCCTGATAACTTGGCAGCACTTCTAGTTTCCACAGCTCCAGATAATCCTGTGGCGGATCAAAATAAGCATCATATTTGGCTGGTACTTTATATAAGCTCATTCTTGCTACGAGAGTGTCGCCATAATAAATGCCGTAAAATGGTGACTCACTGTCATTTTCGACAATGTTGTTCTGCAGATCCTCAAGCATGGACAGCTCCTGGTTGCCATATTCACGAAAACGTTTAAATTGCTCGAGTGTCTTATAATTGATTAAGAGTTTCTCAACTTTAACACGATCCATATTCATCCCCCTCAATTTCATTTTTACTTTCTTTAAACACAAATTCTGTATACCTTTTATTATAATATAAATTGCTCTATAATTAAACGAAGATGCCATAGAGGTCAAAACAGATTAAATGAATGACTCATATGATTCGTGTAGAATACATATACGACTATTAACATTAAAGGAGTATAGCCAGATGCAAATTCACTCAATACCATTGGATGTTCATCAGCCTTTATTGCAAGACTATTATAATGAAAGTGAATATATGATGTCACATTTTCATTATAATCCTTTTGATGAATCATCTTTCCAAACCAGACTTAAAGATTTGAAAAACAACACTTATAATCGTAATGCTCTTACCGATGCGTTAAAAAAAATGAACGCAAATTGGGCTGCTCCTGAAGAATCAAATAAAAATATTGAACGCCTTAAAGATGACAACAGTGTGGTTGTGATTGCCGGGCAACAGGCTGGTTTATTAACAGGTCCGCTTTATACCATTAATAAGATACTATCTGTTCTTCAGATGGCAAAAGAGCAGGAGAAAAAACAGGGCGTACCAGTCATACCCGTTTTTTGGATGGCAGGGGAGGATCATGATTTTGCAGAAATCAACCATGTGTATATGCCAGATGAAGGTGGTATGAAGAAAAAGCCCATCGGCCAGCATGCCCCTGATAAAGTCCCGGTTTCCTCAATCTCGATAGATCACGAAAAGGCCCTTCAATGGCTTGATGATCTATTTATGTTGATGAATGAAACAGCACATTCCAAAAATCTGTATGAAACTCTGTCTTCTTGTTTGAAGCATTCTAAAACATATGTTGATTTTTTTGCCCGCGTTATTTACCGGCTCTTTCCCAATTCTGGACTTGTGCTTGTCGATTCTGATAATCGAGAACTGCGCCAACTTGAAACGGACTGCTTTTTGGAGTTAATTAACAGACAACCGGAGATTGCAAATGGTGTTCATCAATCAGTGCAATCACTTAAGCAGCACGGTTACACACTATCTCTTGAAACAGAACCGGATGAAGGTCATTTGTTCTATCATGTCAATGGCCAGCGGCTTCTTTTATTTAAGGAGGAAAACACAGGATTATGGAGAAGTAAAGCGCATGACATAGAACTGACGACTGAAAATTTGCTGGAAACTGCAAGCCGAACTCCAGAACGTTTAAGCAATAATGTGGTGACAAGACCCTTAATGCAAGAATGGCTGTTTCCAGCGCTCGCATTTCTGGGAGGTCCCGGGGAAATAAGTTACTGGGCAGCGTTGAAACCAGCCTTCTCAGCTTGTGGTCTCAAAATGCCCCCTGTATTACCACGTAAGTCCTTTACATATGTGGGACGAGATACAGAACGTGCACTGCAGAAGCATCATATCCATGTCGGAAATGTCATTCGCAGTGGCACCAGTGGAGAAAAGGGCAATTGGCTTTCAGCTCAGTTCAATCCACCAATTGAAGAGATGGTGACAGAGGTGAAACGCGCTATAACGACGGCACATCAGCCACTCAGCCAAGCAGCTGAAAAAATACAACCAGATCTCGGTCATATGGCTCAAACCAATTTACTGCACCTTCATCGTGAACTGGAACAACTTGAAAAGCATATTACAAAGAGGATAAAAGCCCGACACAGGGAAGAAATAGCGGAATTTGATTTAATTGAACAGGCAATTCGGCCTCTGAGTAATTTACAAGAACGTATTTGGACGCCGCTCCCATTCTTAAATGATTGTGGCATGGAAATGTTTGAGAAACTGGCGAATCAACCATGGCCAGACGACCAGGGGCACTATGTCGTATATTTGTAGTTGGAGATTTCTTGTACCACCGCTCCCCACTTTTTCAAACGATCTTTTTGCTCGTATTATCGGCGAAAAGGTCGTTTTTTTGTTGTTGAATCAGTTCTTTAGTCCTAATTTAATAGTGATCCAAATAAAATGGTGGTAGAAAGTGGGGGGTGTGGTAACATTGTGTTACGAAAGTGGGGTGGAATAGATGTTCATGGGAGAATTCCAACATAACTTTGATACAAAGGGACGTATTATTGTCCCAGCTAAGTTCCGTGACGAGCTTGGTGAACAGTTTGTTGTGACCCGTGGACTTGATCAATGTCTATTTGCCTACCCCATGGAAGAATGGAAAACAGTTGAAGAGAAATTAAAGCAACTCCCGCTCACCAAAAAAGATGCTCGGGCTTTTACAAGGTTTTTCTTTTCCGGAGCAGTGGAATGTGAAGTCGATAAACAGGGCAGAATAAACATTCCGCAACCGCTGCGCAAATACGCAGCGCTTGATAAAGAATGTGTCGTCATTGGTGTTTCCAATCGAGTAGAGTTCTGGTCCGCTGATATTTGGGATGATTACTTTAATGAATCTGAAGCATCCTTTGATGATATAGCCGAAAACTTGCTTGATTTCGATATATAAACAAAAGTGGGTGTTTGAGTGTTTGATCATTACAGTGTATTGAAAAGCGAAACAATTGAAGGCTTGAATGTTAAACCGAATGGGCTCTATGTGGATTGTACCCTCGGAGGTGGGGGCATTCAGAATCCATTTTACAGAGGCTAAGTGGAGATGGCCGATTGGTCGCCTTTGATCAGGACCAGGATGCTCTGGATGCTGCACAAGAAAGACTTTCAGAGTATCATTCAGATATCACCTATATCAGGGCGAATTTTAGGCATCTGAAAGCTGAATTGGAAAAGCAGGATATTCATGAAGTGGATGGTATTTTATTTGATCTGGGTGTATCATCTCCTCAGCTGGATCGAGGCGAAAGAGGATTCAGTTATCAACATGATGCCAAACTCGATATGCGGATGGACCAATCGAATGAGCTCACAGCTTATGACATTGTCAACCAATGGTCCTATAACGACTTGGTACGTATTTTCTTTAAATATGGGGAAGAGAAATTTTCAAAGCAGATAGCCCGTAAAATTGAACAAGAAAGAGAACAAAGGCCGATTCATACGACTTATGAGTTGACGGAACTCATTAAAGCAGGCATACCTGCTGCAGCCAGACGAAAGGGTGGGCATCCGGCAAAAAGGGTTTTTCAAGCTTTGAGAATTGCTGTGAACGATGAACTGAATGTATTTGAAGATGCCCTCAATCAGGCTGCAGAAGTAATTTCTCCAGGCGGAAGAATTGCTGTTATCACTTTTCATTCCTTAGAAGATCGAATATGCAAGCAATTGTTCAAAAGATGGAGCACACCAAAACCTGTCCCTAAAAATTTGCCGATTTTACCAAAAGATCACGAAGCACCATTTAAATTAATTGCCAGAAAACCAATTGTAGCAGATGAAGCAGAATTGGAAGCAAATCGACGTTCACGTTCAGCTAAATTAAGAATCGTAGAAAAAATATAATCCACTAATTGTCCAGGAGAGGATGAATTGCTTATGAATACAAGCCATGCACGGAGTTGGGAAAAGTCATACATACCTGCTGCCTCCCAACCAAAAACAGTTGTAAAAGTTAAAGAATCAGGTTGGATTACTAAAGGGGAAAAACTGATTTACGGATTTGCAAGTGTATGCTTAATAGTGGCAAGTATATTTATCGTGTCATATTCTTCATCAATGGATTCACTCAATCGTGACGTGCAATCGCTGGAACGTAAAATTTCGGTTCAACAAACGACGAATGAGAATCTTCAATTTGAAAAACAGGAACTGACCCGTCCTGAACGGATCACCCAGATTGCAAGAGAACACGGTCTGACGATTCAAAATGCTGAAGTGAAACAAGCGAATCTGATGAACAGCAATGCAAGGTGATTGGCATGAACAAAAATAAGCATAAGCACACACATTTGATGGCAGGCATATTCATCGTTATTTTTGCCTTTGTATTTCTGGGAGTGGCCGGGCGCTTTTTATACATTCAGGCCTCTGGCACAGTCAACGATGTGTCTTTGAAAGAATGGGCTAAAGATAAAAGGACGACATCCTATTCCATCAGTGCAGAACGGGGCAAAATTTTGGATAAAAACGGCGTAGAACTTGCTTATGATCATCCAACGTTTACCCTGTTTGCTACAGTGGACGATGCTTTCACAGTTAATGAAAAGGAGCCGCAGCATGTCGTTGATCCGCAAAAAACGGCAGAGAAGCTTGCTCCTTTTTTGGATGTGGACGAAAGTTATATTCTTGAACGAATTGAATGGGGACTTGAAAATGAAAAAACTCAAGTTGAATTCGGTTCTTCAGGTAAGGAACTATCTCAAAAAACAAAAGACGACATCGAGGATCTGGAATTGCCGGGTATTGGTTTCACCAAACATGCGATCCGTTACTATCCGAATGGCTTGTTCGCTTCAAGAATTGTTGGCTTTGCCCAGAAAAATGAATCTGGAAATATTAAAGGTGTCACAGGTATGGAAAAGCAAATGGATGACATGCTCCAGGGGGAACCTGGCCATATCTCTTACGAACGTGACCGATTCGGAACAAAACTGCTCAATCCTAATGAAGTAGTGAAAAAGCCTGAAGATGGAAATAACATCGCTTTAACGATCGACCAAAAGGTACAAACATTACTAGAAGATGTTATGACGCAAGTAGAAACTGAATACAAACCATCACGCATGACCGCAATTGTGATGGATCCAAAAACAGGTGAGATTGTGGCTATGAGCAATCGGCCCAGTTATAACCCGAACCATCCCGACAATATTCAAAACTGGTATAATGATGCCGTTTCAACTCCAATAGAGCCTGGTTCGACCATGAAGATGCTGACATGGGCAGCAGCAATTGAATCCGGAAATTATAAAGGAGACGAATTATATGAATCCGGCAAATACCAAGTAAGTGATCTTGTAACCCCCGTTCATGACCATAATAACGGAAAAGGATGGGGGGAAATCACCTATGATGAAGGGTTTAGACGTTCCTCTAACGTTGCTGCTTCAAAACTTGTCTGGGAAAAAATGGGCCCAGATACATTCCTGGATTATTTACATGCCTTTGATATGGATAAGAAAACCGGCATAGACCTTCCGGGTGAAGTAACTGGAAAAATCGTATACAGATGGCCTTCAGATAAACTGACGGCCTCTTTTGGACAAGGGAGCACTTATACACCCATTCAGCTTATGAAGGCGGCAAGTGCTATTGCCAATGATGGCCAGATGATGACGCCTTTCGTCAAATCAAAGATCATTGACTCCTCGAATGGTAAGGTGATCGAAGAAAAAGCCCCGAAACCCGCTGGCCAGCCTATTTCAAAAGAAACAGCTGATCGGGTGCTCGATCTGCTTGAAGATGTGGTGACAGAAGAAGGGGGAACAGGGCACATCTATGCATTAGAGGATTATTCCGTAGCAGGGAAAACGGGCACAGCCCAAATTGCGAATCCTGACGCTCCTGGACATTTGCGCGGGCGTGAGAATAATATATTTTCATTCCTTGGTATGGCTCCAAAAGACGACCCAAAGCTAATGATGCTTGTTCAAGTAAAACAGCCAGAATTAAAACCCACCGAATATGGGTCTATGCCTGTTTCGTTTATATTTAAAAACGTTATGGAGAACAGCCTCCATTATTTGAATATTGATCCCGATAAAGAGACAGACGCATCGGTTAACCCGATACAAATGCCAAAGGTGAAGGGTGCAACTAAAGATAAGCTGGAGCAATTTGCTTCAAAACACGGTCTTAAGGCCACCTTTATAGGCAAAGCGTCCTCAATCATATCAGCTAATGTGAAAAAGGATGACCTCATTTTACCTGGTCAGCGATTAATATTTGTTACCGAAAACCCCATCATGCCTGATATAAGCGGTTGGTCAAAAAGGGACGTTTTACAATTGGCTGATATGCTGGACCTGGAGATAAAGCTGGAAGGAGAAGGCTACGCCGTTAAGCAAAGTATTTCTGCCGGAGAGAAAATCAAGGGCGACAAGACGCTGTCCGTAACGTTTGACGTTCTTGAAACGACACAAGATGGCGGAGACAATTCAGAAGACAACACGAACGAATAGCTTGTCTGTAAGCAGTGTTCTATTCCGTATTTTTTATCATATAGTGGATACAAGCCTACCTATGAAGAGGGGATGAATCATGCGACATGTATCTGCTGTAACGATAAGAAGACGGGTGGTCACTGCTTTTCTTTTTGGTTTGATCATCTTTCTGGTCATTGATTTGCGACTCGGTTATGTACAATTTGTTATTGGTGATGAATTGTATGATAAAGCAAATGAGTCGTGGACCAGAGATATCGTTTTTGAACCCGAACGGGGATTAATTCTGGATGAAAAGGGCGAAATACTTGCGGAGAATGTCACAGCTCCATCCGTTGTGGTCATTCCAAGACAAATTGAAAACCCCGATGATACAGCCCATAAACTCGCAGGCATTTTGGATATATCAGAAGAAGATGCTTTAGAGTATGTGACGCGAAATGCATCCAGTGTCAACCTGCATCCGGAAGGAAGAAAAATTAATGAGGAACAGGAATCAGCATTAAGGCAACTGGATTTACCTGGCGTCTATCTTGCAAAAGATTCCAAGCGGCATTATCCGCATGGGGATGATTTGTCACATGTACTTGGTTTTGCCGGGATAGATAATCAGGGATTGATGGGACTTGAACTCTTTTATGATGAACAATTGAGCGGTGATGCTGGAAGTCTCTCTTATTATTCCGATGCCAAGGGACGGCGGATGAACACGCTTGCCGACGAATATACCCCACCGACAGACGGTTTGAATCTCAAAACAACGATTAATTTTAAAGTCCAGTCCATTATTGAACGGGAGCTGGATCTTGCTATGGAGAAGTATAATCCTGATGGCGCCCTTGCGATTGCAGTCAATCCGAAGACAGGCGGGGTCGTTGGCATGTCTTCAAGACCGAACTTTAACCCGGAAAATTATCAGGAAGTTGATTCTGACATTTACGATCGGAATCTCCCAATTTGGAGCACATATGAACCAGGCTCAACATTTAAAATCATTACGCTCGCATCCGCATTGGAAGAAAACACCGTTGATCTTGAGCATGATCATTACCATGATAATGGCTCGATTAAAGTAGGAGGAGCCAAGCTTCGTTGCTGGAAAAGCGGCGGGCATGGAGATCAGACTTATCTGGAGGTTGTAGAAAACTCCTGTAACCCGGATTCGTCAGCATGGGTCAGGATCTCGGTAAAGAAAGACTGTTTTCGTATATTAAAAAGTTCGGTTTCGGAAAGAAAACAGGCATAGATCTTCAGGGTGAAGGCAATGGCATTCTATTTAAACAGGACCAGGTAGGGCCAGTGGAACTTGGTACCACATCTTTTGGCCAAGGGGTATCAGTGACACCAATTCAACAGGTTATGGCAGTATCAGCAGCGATCAACGGCGGTTATTTGTATGAGCCGCATATTGCTAGTGAATGGCTAGATCCGCAAAATGGAGAAAGCGTGGAAAAATATGAACCTAATATGAAGCAAAGAGTCATATCAGAAGAAACGTCCAAAGAAGTTCGTCATGCCCTTGAAAGTGTGGTCGCTAATGGAACAGGTCGTCCAGCTTATGTTGAGGGCTATCGCGTCGGAGGGAAAACCGGAACAGCCCAAAAGGTCGGTAAAGATGGACGTTATATGCAAAATAATCATATCGTATCGTTCATAGGTTTCGCACCCGCTGATGATCCTGAGATCGTCGTTTATACAGCAATTGATAATCCGAAAGGGACGGTTCAGTTCGGCGGTGTTGTCGCAGCTCCTATCGTTGGAAGAGTTATAGAAGACAGCTTGCAGGCCCTTGGAGTTGAACGACGGGAAGAAGGACTTGAGAAAGACTATCAGTGGCCTGACCAGCCAAAAGTCGAAGTGCCTGATCTCATCGGGTTAAATAAAGAAAAACTGAATGAATATATGACAACTTTATCATTGAAGACAAGTGGTGAAGGGGATTACATTATTGATCAGGATCCTAAGCCAGGTGTGAAACTGGAAGAAGGCAGCACAGTAAGAATTTATTTAGCTGAAAAAAAACATCGAGAATGAACGTTGAATTTGCTATAATAATGTTGCGTGCACAATAAAAACAATACGTTTAGCATACACCCTGATATCCGACGACGCACATTTGATGTTGAGACCTTGTCTGCACGTACTTCACATTATGAAGATTACAAGGGGGAGTTGGATATATGCTTTGGTTGAAATCCAAGTCGGAATTATGGGTGTGGGAATATGAAATTAAGTAAGCTGTTAAAAGCACTTCCTAACGTGCGTTCAGCGTCTTCTGGAGAAGCTATCGAGATTATGGATGTCACAGATGATTCCCGAAAAGTCTCCACAGGTACCCTTTTTGTGTGTGTAGATGGTCATGTGACAGACGGTCATGATTATGCTGAAGAAGCGGTTAAAAACGGAGCAGTTGCCATCATTGCCGAAAGACAACTTGAGGCTTCTGTTCCAGTTGTTTATGTAAGGGATACAAGGAAAGCTGTTGCAATGCTTGCAGCTAAGTTTTTCTCTTATCCTACAAAAACTTTGCCTGTAATTGGGGTTACGGGTACAAACGGAAAAACAACCGTCACCTACTTATTAGAAGCCATCTTTTCGGAATACGGGATGAAAACGGGCGTCATTGGCACCATACAGCTGAAAATCGGGTCACAAACAGAACCAATCGAAAATACGACACCAAACGCTTTGTTTTTGCAGAAGACGTTCAGACGTATGCTTCTTGAAGGCGTGGATGTTGTGATCATGGAAGTGTCCTCCCATGCTTTGGATATGGGAAGGGTTTACGGCACTGAGTTCCTGACAACCATTTACACAAATATCTCACAGGACCATTTGGATTATCATAAAACAATGACAGAATATCTTCATGCGAAAAGTTTGCTTTTTTCTCAAATGGGTAATCAATATGATGTTAACACTCACAAATATGCAATTTTAAATCACGATGATTCTTCTGCTGACTTGATGCGAAAAAGTACAGCCCAGCCTGTTATGACTTATGGTACCCATACACCTTGTGACGTCAGAGCAAAGAATATACAGGTTGAGGCAGGGGGTACTTCATTTACCCTGGAGACTGAAAATCAATCTGTACACATACATACCAGAATGCTCGGGTACTTCAATGTGTATAACATGTTGGCCGCCAGCAGTGCTGCCCTCGCACATCAGGTCCCAATTGCGTATATCAAGAAAGCGTTGGAAGGTATGCGAGGGGTGGTGGGAAGATTCGAGCAAGTTGAAGCAGGTCAGTCGTTTTCGGTCATCGTGGATTATGCCCATACACCGGATTCATTATTGAACGTTCTGCAAACCATCAAACAGTTTGTCAAGGGCATACGTATGTTGTGGTCGGGTGTGGTGGAGATCGAGATAGGACAAAACGGCCATTAATGGCTGAAACAGCACTTCAATACGGAGATTGGTGTTTTTTCACTTCAGATAATCCACGTACAGAAAACCCGAAAGACATTCTAGCCGATATGACAACAGGACTCAAGGACACGCACTATTCGGTCATTGAAGATCGAAAAGAAGCTATTAAGGCAGCCGTTTCACGAGCTGAAAAGGGTGATGTCGTACTGATTGCGGGCAAAGGGCATGAAACATTCCAACAAATCGGTTTAACAAAGTTACTTTTTGACGACAGAAAAGCAGCAAAAGAAGCTATTGAGAATAAGGAGCTATGAATATGCTATTTACAACAGAATGGGCAGCGACTATATTAAAACAGTATTCTGGTAAGCCGGATGCTCAAACCCAAATTGAACACGTAACAACAAACAGTAAGGAATCGTCAGCTAATACATTATTTATTCCTATTGTTGGAGAGCGATTTGACGGGCATCAATTTATGGAGGAAGCCTTTAATAAGGGAGCTGTTGCAGCAGTTTGGCAAGAAGACTTAGAAAGACCAGAATTTTTACCTGATGATTTTCCGCTGTTTTTAACAACGGATACCACAGAAGCTATGCAAACACTGGCTTCCGCTTATAGAATACTTGTGGATCCGGTCGTCGTAGGTGTGACAGGTTCCAACGGGAAGACGACAACAAAGGATATGATCGCAGCAGTTGGAAAAACCAAATACAAAACACACCATACACTGGGCAATTATAACAATGGCATTGGTCTTCCACTGACTATTTTATCCATGCCTGCAGAGACAGAGTTACTTGTGCTGGAAATGGGAATGGACCGTTTCGGTGAAATTGAACAATTGTCAAAGATTGCCCAGCCGGATATCGCCGTCATTACCAATATTGGGGAATCGCATATGGCTTTTCTGGGGTCGCGCGAAGGCATTGCACAAGCAAAAATGGAAATAATCATAGGGCTTAAAGAAAATGGATTGCTGGTTATAGATGGGGATGAGCCTCTTTTGACGCATGCTGACCTTCCTTCACATACGGCAACTTGCGGATTTGGTTCAGCAAACGATTGGGGTGTATCAGACGTTGAAGTTCAACATCATCAAACAGTGTTCACACTTGGTCAAGAGTCTGATTATACAATTCCTCTTTTAGGCAAACATCACGCCTTGAATGCTGCCTTTGCAGCCCGTGTAGGAGAAGCTCTCTCCATTCCGCGAGATGTGGCTAAAAAAGCGCTTAAATCTTTGGAGTGGACAGCAATGCGATTTGAGTTGCTAAAAGGGCAAGGTGATGTTTCTGTGATTAATGATGCCTATAATGCCTCACCAACGTCTATGAAAGCAGCAATTGAAGTTGTTAACGATATGAAGGGTTTCGCTTCAAAAGTACTTGTCCTGGGAGATATGTTCGAACTGGGGGAAGACTCCAAAGCCATGCATCGTTCTGTTACAGATGCGATAGATCCAACCCAGATTAGCGCTGTATTTACGCTCGGGGAAGATGCAAAGGAGATTATTGAAGATATTCAACAGCATAATTCAAGTATTCATACGTCCCATGCTGCATCGAAATATGATATGATTGAGCTTCTGAGTCCATATTTGAATCAGGATAGCCTTATCTTATTCAAAGCGTCTCGGGGTATGCAATTTGAAACAATGATTGAACGATTGATCGATCCATCTTAAACGATTTGGACGGTTGCTGTACAAGGAGGAGAAACAGTGAACATCTTTACACTAATCATAACAATAACGATGGCATTTTTGATGACCGTCCTCATATCACCGATTTTTATACCGTTTTTGCGTAGACTGAAATTCGGACAGAGTATACGGGAAGAAGGCCCTAAATCTCATTTGAAAAAAACAGGCACCCCAACAATGGGCGGAATCATGATTGTGATCAGTGCTATTTTAACAACTGTTATAATGACGATCAAAGTTATGGGCGGTTCAATCGGGTATGAATTTTGGCTGCTGATATTTGTCATGCTCGGTTACGGTGCGCTAGGTTTTATGGATGACTTTATAAAAGTTGCTTTGAAGCGTAATCTTGGTTTAACCTCTAAGCAGAAAATGCTTGGTCAAATTTTAATTGGCGTTATATTTTATGTAGTCCTGTTGAACGGGGACTTTTCCACTGTGGTCAGCATTCCAGGAACAGACCTTCAATGGGATCTCGGCTGGGGATATGCACTTCTTGTGGTTGTGATGCTGGTAGGCGGCTCAAATGCAGTTAACTTAACAGATGGGCTTGATGGTCTCCTAGCGGGCACAGCAGCCATTGCTTTCGGGGCATTCGGGATCCTTGCGTGGCATGCTCAGGCGGGGGCTGAAACGACAATATTCACTTTGGCGGTAGTGGGTGCGCTTCTCGGTTTTCTCGTATTCAACGCCCATCCTGCCAAAGTATTTATGGGGGATACAGGCTCACTTGCATTAGGTGCTTCAATTGCCGCGATCGCAATTCTGACCAAACTGGAAATACTGCTGATTTTGATCGGCGGTGTATTTGTCATTGAAACACTCTCTGTTATTATTCAAGTTATTTCATTTAAAACAACTGGCAAACGTGTGTTCAAAATGAGTCCTCTACACCATCATTATGAATTGCTTGGATGGTCAGAATGGCGCGTAGTCACAACTTTCTGGCTTGTAGGATTGATTTTTGCAGCACTTGCTCTTTATATTGAGGTGTGGCTGACATGAAATTTCAAGAAGACTTTCCATATAACCATATATTGATTTTAGGTCTTGCCAGAAGTGGCACTGCAGCTGCTGAGTTTTTATTACAAGCGAATAAAAATGTTCGTATCAATGATTTAAAAGCAGAGAATCATGAGGCGATCTCCAAACTCGAAAAGCTTGGTGCTGAATTGGTCATTGGCACACATCCTATTTCTGTTCTTGATCAGGTTGAAGTTATTATTAAAACCCCCGGAATTCCTTACGAGAATCCAGTGCTGAAAGAAGCTTTGATACGCGGTATTCCAATTATTACCGAGGTTGAACTCGCTGGATATATGACAGAAGGTCCAATAATCGGCATTACAGGATCGAATGGAAAAACCACCACAACAACCCTGATTGGAGAGATGCTTCAAGCTGCTGATCAACATCCCAAGGTAGCCGGCAATATAGGTGTAGCCGCTACAGAGATGGTTCAGCAAATGACAACAGGCGATAAGCTGGTGCTTGAGTTATCTTCTTTTCAATTGGCCGGAACAGCAACTTTTAAGCCGGATATTGCGGTGTTGCTTAATTTATATGAGGCCCACTTGGATTACCATAAAACATTTGCCCATTATGTTGAGGCCAAATCACGGATTTTTGCCAATCAGACTTCAAATGACTATCTCATTTATAATGCTGATCAAGCTATTGTTAAAGATACGATACAAAACGCCAAAGCGACCTGTGTGCCGTTCTCAATGCATACCAGACAAGGAGAAGGGGCTTGGACAGATCAAGTATATATCTATTTTAAAGAGGAACAAATTATGCCTGTTGAAGAAATGGTTCTCGTGGGATCTCATAACCTGGAGAATATTTTGGCGGCTGTGGCTGTCGCCAAAATCAGCGGGGTAAACAACGAGGCCATCAAACATGTTCTTAAGACATTTAAGGGCATCCCTCACCGACTCCAATTTATTGGGAATGTCAATCACTGCAAATACTTTAATGATTCCAAAGCAACAAATATCCTTGCTGCCAAAAAAGCCCTTGCGTCATTTAAACAGCCAACCATATGGCTAGCGGGTGGTCTTGATCGCGGGCAGACATTTGATGAACTCCTACCTTCTCTAAAGAATGTTAAAGCTTTAATAGCTTTCGGGGAAACACGGCAAAAACTGGCTGACTTAGCAAAGAAAGCGGGCATTGATAACATCGCTTTGGCTGAAGATGTAACAGATGCCGTGACAACGGCTTATGATTATGCCACACATGAGGATATCGTTTTGCTGTCTCCGGCTTGTGCCAGCTGGGACCAATACAAGACATTCGAAGAAAGAGGTGACATGTTTATACAAGCTGTGCATAGATTAATGTAGGGGCTTGTTTAACATAGTACGGTCAGATTATTATATAACACGCCCCGCTTCCAATCCGGAAAAGGGGTGTTTTTTTGAATTCTTATAAAGATAAACGTTACACACCGGACTACACATTATTAAGCGTGATTATATTCCTGTTGCTGATTGGGATTATAATGATATTCAGTGCCTCTTATGTATGGGCAGAATATAAATATGATGATGCCTTTTTTTACGTGAAGCGGCAGCTCCTCTTTATTGGAGCGGGAGTTGCGGCAATGTTTATACTTATGAAAATTCCATACACACTGTTCAAACAGTATGCTAAGATCATTTTAGCTGCATGTTTTGTGCTGTTGATTATTGTACTGATTCCAGGGATCGGGATGATCCGCGGAGGTGCTCAGAGCTGGATTGGTGTAGGCGCTTTTAGTATTCAGCCTTCAGAATTTATGAAACTTGGTTTAATCATTTTTCTGGCAAGTTATCTATCAACGCATCAAAAGAAGATTACGTCATTAAAAAAAGGTTTCCTCCCATCACTTTTGCTTGTGTTTGTTGCGTTTGGTTTAATCATGATGCAGCCCGACCTTGGGACAGGCGTGGTGCTTGTTTTGACCTGCATGACCATGATTTTTGCCGCTGGAGCAAGACTCGGTCATTTTTTTGGTCTGGCGATTTTAGGTGTTATTGGCTTTTTAGGATTGATTATTTCGGCACCTTATCGAATTAGCCGTATTACAGCTTTCATTAATCCCTGGGAAGACCCACTGGGAGATGGGTTCCAAATTATTCAGTCCTTATATGCAATAGGTCCAGGCAGTTTACTGGGGGTCGGAATCGGGAACAGTCTCCAGAAGTATTTTTACTTGCCGGAACCCCAAACTGATTTCATTTTTTCCATTTTGGGAGAAGAGCTTGGGTTTATCGGCGGCACATTTGTATTGTTTCTGTTTGCGGTTATGTTCTGGAGAGGAATTAAAATTGCTCTGGAAGCCCCTGATACATTTGGTTCCTTCCTTGCTCTTGGAATTGTATCAATGCTTACACTTCAGGTTATGATCAACATTAGTGTTGTCATTGGTTTAATACCTGTTACCGGTATAACGCTGCCTTTTCTGAGCTATGGCGGATCTTCACTGACATTAACGTTATGTTCTGTCGGTATTTTATTGAATATCAGCCGATTTACGAGACTATAACAAACAAAAGGGCAAGGGTATATGTAATTGATTCATATTGTGATATAATTTAAATAATCACTGATGGAACGGCTGATTTTTAATGCCGTTTCGTTCTGTTTAAAATCAGATAAAGGACGTATAACGATGGGGAAAAATATTGTTTCAATTGAAGATCGCATACCTAAATTAAAAGAAGCACGAAAAAAGAAAGCCAACAGACGACTTATTACATATTTGACAATCTTTTTTGTGCTGATCTCAATCGTTATATATCTACAAACACCGCTTAGCCATGTTAAAACAATAACCGTTAAGGGCAATGAACAACTGGAGCAAGAAGCCATTGTTCAACTCAGTGGTGTTACTACGGATATGAATATGTGGTCGATTGATCCGAAAGACGTGGCTCAATCTATTGAAAAAAATGCAGAAATAAAATCCGCTCAAGTCGACCGTAAACTTCCCTCAACTGTTGCTATACAAGTTCATGAATTTAATCGTGTCGGGTATATGCCGGAGCAATCTAATTATGTTCCTGTTCTTGAGTCAGGAACCATTCTTAAAGAGCAAGCTATTACACGACCGGGAGGAGATGCACCACTTCTTTTAGGATTTAATGATCCCAAGATTTTGCTGGAAATGGCTCAAGAACTTAAGGCGCTTCCTTCAAATATTCGTGATTTGATTTCGGAAATCCATTGGAAACCCACAGAAGGGAATACTACTAAGCTTCGTCTCTATATGACGGATGGTTTTGTTGTAGATGGCACCATTCGTAATTTCTCAGAACGAATGCAAGTTTATCCTTCTATTGTCGCTCAACTTGATCCGGATGCAAAAGGAATTGTACACATAGGTGTCGGTGCTTATTTTGAAAGTTTCGACCAAGCTCCTCAAGAAATGGAAGAGGAGGCAGAAACTGGTGAATAAGTTATAATTTTCATGGGAATTCTCTTTTATTTGAGCGGATTGCCTTATATTTATTTTCTTTTTATCCAACTTCCTTTACAATGGTAGAATGAAGCATGGAATAGCTTGTTATGAATAGTAGAATAGATTAATTGAAATTATTTACGATGAGACGGAGATGCAGGAGGTGCCTTTTGTGAACAACGGTGAAGTACTAGTCAGTCTTGATATTGGTACATCAAAAGTAAAAGTCATTATTGGAGAAGTGTTAAATGATTCCCTGAATATCATCGGGGTTGGCAGTTCTGAATCAAACGGCATGAAAAAAGGGGCAATTGTTGATATCGACCAGACAGTTCAATCCATTAAAAATGCAGTGGAACAAGCAGAAAGAATGGTTGGTGTCCAAATCGAAAGTGTGATTGTAGGAATTAATGGGAATCACATTCAGCTTCAGCCCTGTCACGGTGTTGTTGCCGTTCAGAGTGAAAATCGTGAAATTAGCGATGAGGACGTGCAGCGGGTTATAGATGGTGCACAAGTCATTTCAATTCCCCAGAACGGGAAATTGTTGATGTTGTGCCTAAACAGTTCATTGTGGATGGTCTGGACGAGATCAACGACCCAAGGGGTATGATTGGTGTCAGGCTGGAAATGGAAGGAACCATCATTACATGTTCCAAAACAGCTCTTCATAATACATTGCGTTGTGTCGAACGTGCCGGACTCAGCATTACCGATATCTGTCTGCAGCCCCTTGCTGCAGGAACAGTCGCTCTTTCCAAAGATGAAAAAAATCTTGGAGTGGCTTTAATTGATATTGGAGGCGGATGTACATCTGTCTCTGTTTTTGAAAATGACCATCTTGCAGCTACAAGTGTGACACCACTTGGCGGCAACAATATTACAAAGGATGTTTCCATCGGACTCAGAACTTCAACCGAGGAGGCAGAAGATGTTAAGTTAAACCATGGACATGCTTTTTATGATGAAGCACGCGAAGATGAGACGTTTGAAATCATGGTTATTGGCAGTAACAACAGAGAAACCCATCATCAATTGGAAATTGCAGACATGATTGAAGCAAGGCTTGAAGAGATCTATGTTTTCGCTGCCCAGGAAATACAGCGTATGGGCTATCGTCATCTTCCTGGAGGTTTTGTATTAACAGGAGGCACAATGAAAATGGCAGGTGTACAATCACTTGCTGAAGATGTATTGCAAACCAATGTGCGAATTGCCATTCCAGATTACATAGGTGTGAGAGAGCCTCAATACACTGCAGGGGTCGGCATCTTGCAATTTGCCTATCATAATGCGAAAATACAAGGAAAAGAACTGTCTGAGGCAGTTGCTATGCCAGCTGCTGAAAACCAACAAACAAAGCAATCAAAACGAAAAAGAACCAAACAGGCAGACAAGCCAAAAACAAAGGAAAAGAGTTTTGCGAACTTGTTTAAGTACTTTTTGATTAATTCAGATCACCATTTAGCTTGTGATTTTGCCACAATAGGAGGAAAGAAGATATGTTGGAGTTTGAAACAAATACAGATCAATTGGCGACGATAAAAGTAATTGGAGTTGGTGGCGGCGGAAGCAATGCTGTTAACCGTATGATCGAACACGGTGTGGAAGGTGTTGATTTTATTGCTGTCAACACAGATTCCCAAGCCCTGAATCTATCAAAAGCAGAAGTGAAACTGCAGGTGGGCGATAAGCTGACACGCGGTTTAGGCGCAGGGGCGAATCCTGAAGTAGGCAAAAAAGCAGCGGAGGAAAGCCGTGAACAGATAGAAGACACTTTGCAAGGTGCAGATATGGTTTTTGTCACTGCCGGTATGGGCGGTGGCACTGGAACTGGAGCTGCTCCTGTCATTGCCGAAATTGCAAAGGAGCAAGGCGCACTCACAGTAGGTGTGGTGACCCGCCCCTTTACTTTTGAGGGACGCAGACGCTCCACACAAGCTGTTTCAGGAATTGAATCATTAAAAAGCAGTGTTGATACGCTGATTGTTATTCCGAACGATCGTCTGCTCGAGATCGTTGATAAAAACACCCCGATGCTGGAAGCGTTCCGTGAAGCGGATAACGTGCTGCGTCAAGGTGTTCAGGGCATTTCAGATTTAATTGCTAAACCGGGCTTAATAAACGTCGATTTTGCGGATGTTAAAACCATTATGTTTGATAAAGGTTCAGCACTAATGGGTATTGGAATTGCAACAGGAGAAACACGTGCCACAGAAGCTGCAAAAAAGGCTATTTCTTCACCACTTTTAGAAACATCTATCGACGGTGCTCACGGCATATTGATGAATATCACTGGTGGCACAAATCTAAGTCTATTTGAAGTACAAGAGGCAGCAGATCTGGTTACATCTGCAGCAGACGAAGAGGTTAACGTGATCTTTGGTTCAGTAATTAATGAAAACCTGAAAGATGAAATTATTGTCACTGTGATCGCTACAGGGTTTGACGAATCCAAGAAGTCTGCACCCCAACCAAAACAAAGAACAATGCCAAATCAGCAGTACCAGCAGCATCAGCAACACCAGCAGCACGCAGCGACAACTGAGAGCACTGAAAGGCATTCATCTTCTCAACAAAATACAGGGCATGATGAGGAAACACTTGATATTCCAACCTTCCTCAGAAACCGGAATCGTTCCCGGTAAATGCATCTCAAAAAAGGTAATTGGCCATTAAGGTCAATTGCCTTTTTTGTGTCCTCTAAAAACAACAATAAACAAGAAAAAAAAGTTCTTTTGGTAAAACGACAGGTTTGTTGATAAGTCGTTAAAATTAGTATCGATAAGGTTACAAATTGTGACAGACTTTGCTTATCTGCTCATATATACTACTCTATAACACTGTTAACTCGCAGTGGAAACCATCAAAGGGAGATTAATGTGACCATTTATCTGGATGCCGTTTGGCTGCTGAATTTTTTGTTAGACTGGATGCTGCTCATGTTGACGCAAACTCTGGCAAGAGATGCTACCGGCAGAATCAGAGTGATGGCAGGTGCTGGTGTAGCTTCCATGCTTGTCCCAATAACCTTATTCTTCCCGGGATCTTTTATTGCCACTTCATTTGGCAAGCTGATTTATTCTGTATGTATTGTTCTGGTTGCTTTCAAATACAAGAACATATATCAGACAATCAAAAAACTTGTTTTGTTTTACTTTACAACATTTGCCACTGGGGGTGGTTTGGTTGCCCTGCATTTTCTATTAAAAAGTCCAATTGGTCTCTCGCCAAACGGAGTTTTAACTTTATCCGAAGGGTTTGGGACACCGATCAGCTGGGTGTTTGTAGTTCTCGGATTTCCTCTTGTATGGCTCTTTACTAAACAGAGAATGGACAGGCATGCAAGTGAAAAAATCCGCTATGATCAGCTTGTCCCCGTTACGGTGGAATTTCGTGGCAAACAGTTCTCTACTTCAGGTTATATTGATAGCGGCAATCAGCTGTATGACCCTCTTACAAAGCAGCCGGTCATTATTTGTGATGAAACTTTTCTGCGGAAATGGTTTACAGAAGCCGAGTGGGAGATGTTAAAACAACTTGCTAAAACGCTTGATTTTGATGCAGTTCCAATCGATTTGAAGGAGAAATTGAATGTCATTCCTTATCAAGGGGTTGAAGGCAGAAGTGCGTTCTTAATTGCTGTTAAACCTGATGAATTGCTGGTTTATTATCACGATCAGATTTTACGCACCAAAAAGGTCTTTATTGGTATTCAGTTTGCTGACCTCGCCCATGATGAAAGCTATCATTGTCTATTACATCCGCAAATTATTCAACTGGCGACTGTACATTCAGCATAAAAGTCTAAAAGGAGCGATAACATTTGAAACAGTTAAAGCTGCGTTTGCGTTTATGGTGGTATAAGCTGCTTATTAAATTTGGGTTTAAACCCAAAGAAATTTATTATATCGGCGGCAGGGAAGCTCTTCCACCCCCATTATCGAAAGAGGAAGAACAAACATTACTCATTCAATTGCCAAAGGGAGACGAAACCGCACGGTCAATGCTGATAGAGCATAATTTGCGTCTGGTTGTCTACATTGCAAGAAAATTTGAGAATACCGGCATCAATATAGAAGACCTGATCAGCATTGGAACCATAGGGCTGATTAAAGCTGTTAACACATTTGATCCAGAAAAGAAAATCAAACTTGCAACATACGCTTCTCGTTGTATAGAAAATGAGATTTTAATGTATTTGCGTCGTAATAACAAAACAAAATCTGAAGTGTCATTTGATGAACCACTTAACATCGATTGGGATGGAAATGAACTGTTGCTTTCAGATGTGCTTGGTACAGAGGAGGATATCACCACACGCGAATTGGACATTAACGTTGATAAGGATTTATTAAAACAATCCTTATCTACATTGTCTGATCGAGAAAAGCAAATAATGGAGCTGAGGTTTGGGCTGATTGGTGAAGAAGAACAAACACAAAAAGCTGTCGCCGATATGCTGGGGATCTCCCAATCGTATATATCGAGGCTTGAAAAGAAGATTATTTCTAGACTTCAAAAAGAATTTAATAAAATGGTCTAACCCTCTGTTCAGCGCTTGTTTAATATTGTTTTTATGATTTTGTACGCGTATGTATCTGCATAAAACGATGCCCTCCCGGAGATACTGTCCATGAACAGCAAGAGGAACTGGGAGGGCAGAACATGTCGAGACATAAGGTTGTAATATGTGGTGTGGATACATCCAAATTACCTGTACTTAAAAATGATGAAATGAGAAAGCTTTTTGTAAAAATGCAGAACGGGGACCTCTCAGCAAGAGAGGAATTGGTTAACGGTAATTTAAGACTTGTTTTAAGTGTGATTCAGCGTTTTAATAATCGGGGCGAGTATGTAGATGATCTGTTTCAGGTTGGATGTATTGGGCTCATGAAATCCATTGATAACTTCGACTTAGGACATAATGTAAGATTTTCAACTTATGCGGTACCGATGATCATCGGTGAAATTAGACGGTATTTAAGAGACAATAATCCAATCAGAGTATCAAGATCATTAAGAGATACTGCGTACAAAGCACTGCAGGTAAGGGAGAAGTTAATCGGAAAAACTTCCAAAGAACCAACTGCGATGGAGATTGCGGAAGAGATGGGAATATCGCATGCGGAAATTGTATTTGCCCTGGATGCAATTCAAGATCCGGTTTCATTGCACGAGCCTATCTATAATGACGGCGGAGACCCGATTTATGTAATGGACCAATTAGGTGATGAAAAAGAGAAAGATTCCAGTTGGGTAGATAAACTTTCACTTAAAGAAGGAATGCTTCGGTTGAATGACCGGGAAAAAATGATCTTAAGCAAACGGTTTTTTCAAGGGAAAACACAAATGGAGGTCGCTGACGAAATTGGTATATCGCAAGCTCAAGTATCACGTCTTGAGAAGGCAGCTATAGAACAAATGAATAAAGAAATGTTTGAATAGACCACATCACCAGCTGTTTATGAGGTTGGAAGCATTTGAATCAAGATCAACAATCCGAACAATGGTCCATATTAGTATGGATCAGTTCGGATTTTTTGTGCTTTTAATTACAAATCCTTTCTGCCCTCTTACATAATAGTGCACCATCGTGATGCATATATATGTATAAAGGCAGGTGTATAGAATGGTTTTATTATCAGAGTTGCAGATTAAAGAAGTTATTATTGTTGAAAACGGCAGTCGGCTCGGCCATATCTCGGACTTGGAAATTGATGAGAGAACAGGACGAATTACGGCCATTATTTTGTACGACAAAAAAGGTGGTATGTTTGGCAAAGCGGATGAATTGATTATTCCTTGGAAACATATTGTGACCATTGGAACAGATGTGATCCTTGTGCATAACAGAGATGATCCCGATCTTTACCCTAATCAGCTGTTACTTGAATAATTATAGTTATAAATAAGGCGAAATATGGTAAAATGAAAAGAAACGTGTATGGAGGGTTCGCATGACGGATTGTTTTGAACATCATTCTGGTCATTTATTAAGAATAACAAAGTGGCAGGAGATAGACACATCCTTAAAAGCTGGATTCACATCGAGACAAAACGGGTTTGGACATCCCCCATATGATACATTCAATCTTGGTCTCCATGTCGGTGATGAAGATGACCGTGTTCTAAAAAACCGACGTTTGCTTGGGGAGGAGCTCGGCTTCTCTCTTGACAGATGGGTGGTGGGGGAGCAGGTACATGACAGTCTCATCAAGACGGTCACAGCGGACGATAAAGGAAAAGGAGCTGCTGAGCTTCAAACAGCCCTGCAAGGTGTTGATGGTTTGATAACAGATGTGTCAGGTATCATGCTCGCAGCATTTTATGCAGATTGTGTACCGCTTTATTTTTTCGATCCTGTCGATCACCGGATTGGCATTGCACATGCAGGCTGGAAGGGAACCGTTCAGGAAATCGCCGGCCGCATGATTACAAGGTTTGTTAAAAACGGTTCGGTTCTCCGTAATATAAAAGTCACCATTGGTCCGTCGATTTCACGACAAGCTTACGAAGTAGATGAGACTGTGCTTAAACAAATCCCTTCAAAATGGCATGAAACAACTGTTCAAAAGACAAAAAAAGGACATGGGTTATTGGATTTAAAGCAATTAAATGTGGAAATCCTTTTAAAGTACGGCGTTTTACGTCATAATATAGATGTGACCGAATACTGCACATTTCGCGATGATCAACTCTTTTTTTCGCATAGAAGAGCAGAAGGACCTACGGGGCGAATGCTCGGTTACATCGGATATTCGGTTTAATATATTGACAGGGGAAGATGTCGACTTGTTAAGTGTTGCACATAATTTAAACAATATACAGCAAAAAATTTCACAAGCATGTCAGACTGGCGGACGCGATCCTGAGGATGTGACAGTCATAGGTGTGACAAAGTATGCTTCGACTGAACGGACCATAGAAGCCGTTGAAGCTGGCATAACAAATATCGGTGAGAATCGACTTGAAGGGCTAACTGAAAAATATAACGCTATTGAACACGAAGTTAATTGGCATTTCATAGGTAATCTTCAATCACGGAAGGCTCGTGACGTCGTAGGAAAGGTTGCTGCCATTCACTCGTTGGACAGGCGATCGCTGGCAAAAGAGATTAATAAACGTGCCGACAAACCTGTTGATTGTTTTGTGCAAGTGAACGTCAGCGGAGAATCTACAAAGCAGGGGCTGCCGCCTGAAGAAACAAGCCACTTTATTGAGCAACTGGCGGATTATGAAAAGATCCGAGTGGTTGGATTGATGACCATGGCACCCCACATTAAAGATGAAGATCTGTTGCGACAATATTTTCGTACACTGGCTGAGTTGAAAGTACAAATTGAGAATGAACAATGGGATCACGCACCGTGTCATTATCTATCTATGGGGATGAGTAATGACTACGAGATTGCCATTGAAGAGGGTGCCACACATATCAGGATCGGAACAGAACTGGTAGGGCCACCAGAAAACAACGAAAGCAGGTGATTTGCTTTGGGTTTCAAGAATAAATTTAAAGATTTATTCACCCTGGATGACGAGTATGAGTACGTAGAATCAGATGAAAGAGTGCCGGAGTATGATTCACAGGAAGGCAGTAATAAAGGCAATGTGGTAAACCTGAAAAGCATGCAGCAGCCCTCGTCCAAAGTTGTGTTGTGCGAACCGCGAACATATAATGAAGTACAGGAAATTGCTGACCATGTTGTCAACAGACGTGCGGTTGTGGTAAATTTGCAGCGTGTTGACCAGAAAGAGGGGCGGCGCATTGTCGACTTTTTAAGCGGTACGGTTTATGCTTTAGAGGGTGAAATGCAAAAACTCGGCAGGGAAACGTTTCTCTGCACACCTGACAACATTACTGTATCGGGAGCTATTTCAGAATCAATAGCCGAAAATGATGACTTTATAAAAGGATGGTCGTAGAATGGGTTTGATCAGTTCATTATTTCAATTGGTATACTTTGCGTTGTACATTTACAGTTTCGCAATTATCATTTATGTATTTATGTCATGGTTCCCCGGGGCACGGGAATCATCGTTCGGTACTTTTTTGGCCAAGATATGTGAGCCTTACATGGAGATATTCAGAAAGTTTATTCCGCCGCTTGGGATGATTGATATTTCACCAATCGTAGCCATTTTTGTACTGATTCTGGCTAGAGAAGGTATTATGAGTCTGCAATTCATGTTGTTTGTCGTGATATAACATGGATGTGTATCAACATTTCCGTAAGGACGAACATCCTTTTATCGATCAGGTTTTATCATGGCGGGAAATGGTAGAGCGTCAGTATCAGCCCAAACTGACTGACTTTTTAGATCCAAGAGAACAAGATATTGTAAGAACACTAGCGGGTTCAGAGAATGATGATCTTAACCTTGAGCTTTTTGGAGGCAGTGAATATGCTGAGCAAAAGAGAGCAATCATTGCCCCTTACTATGAAACCATTTCAGAAGAAAACTTTGATATCGTGTTAATGGAGACATCTTTCCCTGAGCAGTTTGTTTCCATATCACACAGGGACGTGCTGGGCGCATTTTTGTCACTGGGGATCAAACGACAAAAACTTGGAGATATTATTGTCGGAGAAGGTGTCTTTCAAATGATCCTAGCTCGAGAGATTGCAGACTATACAATGGTTCATTTGGATAAGGTCAAACATGCTTCAATTCAGCTTCAGGAAAAGCCGCTTAAGAATTTACTCGATAAAAAATCAAACTGGATTGAGAAGCAACATATTGCTGCTTCACTTCGTCTGGACGTTATTTTAAGGGATATTTATCATTTATCACGCAATAAAGCGGTTCAATATATAAAAAGCGGATATGTGAAAGTGAATTTCAAACGCGTTGATGATGTTGCGTTTCAATTGCGGGAAGGGGATTTGTTGTCCGTCCGCGGTAAGGGAGAAGTAAATTACTGTCCGTCAACGGTGAAACAAGAAAAGGGAATCTGAAGATCGAAACAGCTATATTGCAATCGTGATAAAATTTGTAGTTTTTTGCAGAAATATAAGGACTTATGGTGAAAATACGCTATAATAGATATACTTAAACAGATTTTTTGATTGAGGAGGAACCAAAATGACATTATCACCCCTGGATATTCATAATAAAGAATTTACAAGAGGTTTTCGTGGTTATGATGAAGATGAAGTCAATGAATTTCTTGATCAGGTCATAAAAGATTATGAAATGGTTATTCGGGAAAAGAAAGATCTACAGGAAAAAGTCGATCAGATGAACGAAAAACTCAGTCATTTCACGAATATAGAAGAAACGCTGAATAAGTCCATTCTGATTGCTCAGGAAACAGCTGAAGACTTAAGAGGCAATGCTCAAAAAGAATCCAAGTTAATCATCAAAGAGGCTGAGAAGAATGCCGACCGGATCATTAACGAATCATTGAACAAATCACGCAGTATTGAGATAGAAGTGGAAGAGTTAAAAAAGCAGGCTAAAGTATTCCGCACGCGTTTGAAAATGCTGATTGAAGCTCAAATGGATATGATCGATACAGATGATTGGGATCATTTATTCGATGAAGATATGAATGAAGCGTCTGAACCGGTACAAGCCGAGTATTAACTACATAAGACTGGCTTCATATTTAAGCATGGTTAAATCCTCTCGTCCGAATTGGACTGAGGGGATTTTTAATTGATTTGCAAATGGCAAACATATAGAATATAAAAAGACACCTCGCATCTTTTTCCAGCGGGTATTAAGGGCTTATGGAGGACAGAGTATGATTAGGTACTATTTACTGGCGGCTTTTATAATCGGAGTTGACCAGCTGACGAAATGGATCATTGTTAAAGAAATGGAACTATATGAGCAAATCACGGTCATTAACGATTTCTTTTATATCACTTCCCATCGAAATACCGGTGCGGCCTGGGGAATTCTTGAAGGACAAATGTGGTTTTTTTATATTGTGACACTCATTGTAGTCGTTGGCATTATTTATTACTTACATAAATACACGCTTGATCAGCCGCTCTTGAGAATAGCGCTCAGCTTAATTCTTGGTGGGGCAATCGGAAATTTAATAGACCGGGTGTTTCGGAAAGAAGTGGTCGATTTCTTTGACTTTTTGATTTTCAATTACAATTATCCTATCTTTAATGTGGCCGATTCAGCCTTGGTTGTAGGTGTTGCTTTTGTAATCATCGCCACATTTGTAGAAGAAAAAAAGAAAGGACAGACCCCATCTTGACAATACTTAAACATATCGTAACAAATCCGGAAGCCGGTATACGTATAGATAAATTGCTGGTTCAGCTTAACCCCGACTATTCACGCTCACAAATTCAATCGTGGATTCAACACGGTTATGTACATGTGAATCAGCAGCAGATAAAAGGAAATCATAAATGTGCACCAGGAGATAAACTCGAGTGGGAAATACCTGTTGTTGAAGAACAAGTGTTTGAAGGAGAAGCAATACCGCTTGATGTTGTATATGAAGATGACTGGTTGCTCGTTGTTAATAAACCCCGAGGAATGGTGGTTCACCCGTCTGCAGGGCATATGTCGGGTACCCTGGTACATGCACTCCTTCATCACACAAACCATCTGTCAGACGAGAATGGTGAACATCGCCGGGGTATTGTGCACAGAATTGACAAGGACACAAGCGGACTTTTGCTTGTCGCTAAGGATAATGTGACACACCAGGATTTGGCACGTCAGCTTGCGGATAAAACTGTTAATCGCAGGTATGAGGCTATTGTACATGGCGTTATTGAACATGAATCAGGCCTGATAGAAGCCCCGATTGCCCGGGATCCAAAAAACAGACAAAAAATGGGTGTTGTTGATCACGGCAAAGACGCCACAACTCATTTTCATGTGCTTGAAAGATTTCCTTCTTTCACACATATTTCTGCTAAGCTTGAAACAGGGAGAACACATCAAATCCGGGTTCATATGAAATATATTGGCTATCCTGTAGCAGGCGATCCGAAATACGGTCCGAGAAAAACACTCCAGATCAACGGACAGGCACTACATGCTAAAATCATCGGTTTTACGCATCCTCATACAAAGGAATGGATGCAATTTGAAGCGCCGCTTCCAATCTATTTCAATGAATTACTTGATAAACTGCCTAATATGTATTGACAAGAAGGATCTCATTTGTCATAATGAGAGCAGTTTAATATAGTCCTTTAATTACGTCCAGAGAGGCTAATAAGGAACGGATTCATGATTCTGAACAGATCATGTACAACCCCTTTATGCTTACTCGGCAAAAGGGGTTTTTATTTGCAGAAGTAAGATGACTTTGTCCGTTTAAAAGAAAGAGGTGAAGACTTGCGAAAAAAAACAGAATTACTTGATCAAGCTGCCATCAACAGAGCTCTAACACGAATTGCACATGAAATTTTGGAAAAAAATGAAGGTGGAGCTTCAATTATTCTTGTGGGAATCAAAACCCGCGGAGCCCCACTAGCCAAACGTCTTCAGGAGAAAATTATGCAAATTGAAGGCATAACCGTTCCCATAGGGGAATTAGATATTACATTATACCGGGATGACCTTGAAAAAGCAGTTGAAAATGACGAGCCAGAACTAAAAAACACTTGGGTCCCTGTGGACATTGCGAGCAAACGTGTAATACTTGTAGATGATGTGTTGTTTACAGGCAGAACAGTAAGGGCGGCAATGGATGCTATTATGGATATTGGTCGGCCAGCCTCGATTCAATTAGGCGTACTGATCGATCGCGGCCATCGTGAACTGCCGATTCGTGCTGATTATGTAGGTAAAAATATTCCAACATCTGATCAGGAAGTGATTGTTGTTCACTTAGATGAAACAGATGAAAAAGAGCATGTGTCCATTTTTGAAAAATAAATACATGAGGACTTTTAATTAAATCCAGAGAGGTTTAAAAAGTCGATTGAGCATATGCATGGGCGCTTTATGCCTTCTGCACAACCTCTTTGCGGCTTTTGCAAAGAGGTTTTTTGTTTAATCGATCAGATAAACAAAAAGGAATGGAGGCTGAAAAATGAAACAAACAGAAATGGTAATGGATGTACACGAGGTACCCAAAGCAAGACAGTGGCTGTTATTAAGTATTCAACATTTATTTGCGATGTTCGGTTCAACCATTCTTGTCCCGTTTTTAACAGATTTATCAATTGCGGTTGCTCTTGTTTCGAGTGGACTTGGTACATTAGCTTATCTTGTCATTACGAGAGGAAAAATACCAGCTTATCTAGGGTCGAGTTTTGCATTTATCGTCCCCATCATCAGTGTCATGGGGGCGACCGGTCCAGGCGGCGTTATGATCGGCAGCTTTCTGGCAGGTGCAGTATACGGTCTGGTTGCTTTATTTATCCGGCTGCTTGGCCTCAATTGGCTGATGCGGATCTTACCGCCCATTGTGGTTGGTCCTGTCATCATGGTCATAGGACTGAGTCTTGCCGCAACTGCTGTAGACATGGCAATGTATAAGCCGGGCACAGAACAAGTATACAGCGGGACGCACTTAAGTGTTGCCTTGGTCACACTGGCAATAGCAATCATAGCCACTATTTTCTTCAAAGGATTTTTCGGTCTGATACCGATCTTGATTGGGATCACTGGCGGCTATATCTATGGCTTATTCGCCGGAATCATTGATACATCAGGAATCGTTCAGCAGTGGCATGATTTGACCACTTCAGGTTCATTTGGCGGTTTTGTTCAAGCTGTATTTAAAAAGCCTGACTTTGTATTACCTTTCATTGACTATTCTCCCTTAAGTGTTTTTAACACGAGCATCATTTTACTTATGGTACCTGTAGCACTTGTGACCATCGCAGAACACATCGGAGATCAAATGGTCTTGTCTAAAATCGCGGGGCGTAATTTTCTGAAGCGGCCTGGGTTGCACCGGTCTATACTCGGTGATGGTGTAGCCACGATGATTGCTTCCGTGCTTGGGGGCCGCCAAACACAACATACGGAGAGAATATTGGCGTTTTGTCGATCACACGTGTCTTCAGTGTGTTTGTCGTAGCGGGGGCAGCCGTGCTGGCCATCATGTTTGGTTTTGTCGGGATTTTCACGGAGCTTATTGCTTCTATTCCAACCGCAGTTATGGGCGGGGTATCCATTCTGTTGTTTGGCATTATAGCTTCGAATGGTCTGCGTATGTTAATCGATAATCAAGTTGACTTAAATGATAAACGGAATTTGATTATTGCATCAGTTATTTTGGTTATAGGAATTGGCGGCGCATTGATCAAAGTCAACATTCAAAATGAAGCTATTCAGGTAGAAGGAATGGCACTGGCAACAATCATTGGCGTCCTTCTGAACCTGCTCCTGCCTGGTAAAGAGAGTGGTTATGGCAATGGTGCCATGTTTGGAGATGACAACAAAAATGATTCAGAAACACACATTCGGGAGGTTATGTAAATATGAAGCATTTTATGTCAGTCGATCAGTTAACGAGAACCGATATTGAAACCATTTTGGACACGTCACATGATATCAGACAGACGAAATGTCAAAT